>NZ_UPPP01000071.1 GCF_900476375.1 Allolucifera butyrica
AAGAAAATACTTAAACGACATATCATATTTGGATCGCTCGACGATGTCCACGTCAGACAGTTCGAAGATCGTTTTGAGCAGCAAATATTTAAACATCCGAATCGGGTCAATCGCATTTCTGCCATTATCCAGACAATAGCGCTCTTTCAATTCCTCATACACAAAGGAGAAATCAACAAGTTCGCTGATTTGTCGCAGCATATTATCCTTGGGAATAATCAAGTTATAGAGCTCTATATAGGGACTTAAAACCATGGCTTGTTGTTGTTGTATCATTTGACTCACCTGCTCCCTTTGATACCTTAATTATACAGGAAAAAAGGTACAGCCTCTTCAGTTTTATTGAGAGACTATACCTTTTTTAGCATCATAGGGACTTTTTCAGTGGCCTCCGCAATGGCGGCCCGGATTTTCAAACTTTATTTACCGGTAAAGTTAGCTTTTCTTTTTTCCGTAAAAGCAGTCATACCTTCTTTTTGGTCGGCTGTAGCGAAACACAATCCGAATACTTCCGCCTCATAAGCCACACCGGAATCGAGGTCCATATCCATCCCCTCGTTGACGGCAGCCTTACAAAGCTGAACGGCAACCGCCGCCCGGGACAGGATTTTAGCCGCCATTCCTTTCGCCACCGTCAGCAGTTCTTCCGGCGGCACTACTTTATTGACCAGACCAATTCGATAAGCCTCTGCGGCATCAATCATATCGCCGGTATACAACAGTTCTTTGGCCCGTCCTTTTCCAACCAGACGGGGCAGCCGCTGCGTGCCGCCAAAACCAGGCGTAATGCCCAGAGTAACCTCAGGCTGGCCAAATTTAGCCTTCTCCGACGCAATGCGAATGTCGCAAGCCATAGCCAGTTCACAGCCGCCCCCCAGGGCAAACCCATTGACGGCAGCAATCACCGGCTGCGGCAGATTCTCCAGTTTATTAAACACGGCCTGGCCGAATTTCCCCCAATTGCGGCCTTCTACGGCGGACATAGGCTGCATTTCCGTAATATCGGCGCCGGCTATAAAGGCTTTTTCACCGCTGCCGGTCACAATCACGACTTTAACCGAATTGTCTTTGGCCAATTGATCGCACAAAGCATCCAATTCGCTAAGGGTAGCGCCGTTCAGCGCATTCAGCGCTTTCGGCCGGTTAATGGTGATCATCCCGATGCCGTTGTCCTTCTCAAACAACAGATTTTCAAATTGCCCCATCATGATCCCTCTCCCCCTATTTTATTTGGCGTAATCATAAAACCCTTTACCGGTCTTACGGCCTAAATAACCGGCCTGCACCATCTTTTTCAGAAGCGGGCAGGGACGATATTTGGGATCGCCATAACCATTGTACAGGACTTCCATAATATACAAAACGGTATCATTGCCGATCAAATCGGACAACGCCAGGGGACCCATGGGATGATTGAAACCAAGCTTAGCCACATTATCAATATCTTCCGCACTGGCCACACCTTCCATGAGGGCATAGACCGCTTCATTAATCATGGGAATCATGACCCGGTTGCCGACAAAACCGGGATAGTCGGCCACTTTAACCGGTGTTTTCCCCAACTTTTCCGCCAATTCTTTTACGGCTGTAAACGTTTCTTCACTGGTTGCCAGGCCGGTAATCACTTCTACCAGCTTCATAACCGGCGCCGGATTGAAGAAGTGCATGCCGACAAACTGAGCGGGCCGTTTGGTCAGCGCCGCCAAAGCCGTAATAGGCAGGGAAGACGTATTGCTGGCCAAAATGGTATGAGCCGGACAGAATTTATCCAGGGTCAGAAAAATATCTTTCTTTATTTCCATATTTTCCACAGCGGCTTCCAGCGCCAAATCTACTTTACACGCAGCTTCGTCCAAATCGACCACGCCGGAGATTTTAGCCAGGGCCGCATCCTTTTCGGCCGCCGTTATTTTGCCCTTTTCCACACTTTTGTTCAAATTTTTGGTAATGCCGTTGATTCCCTTGTCAACAAATTCCTTTTTTATGTCCCGCAAAACCACTTCAATACCGTTCTGGGCCATAACCTGGGCAATGCCGCTGCCCATTTGCCCGGCCCCAATAATTAACACGCGTTTGAATTCCATAAAAACACCCCTTTATGTATGGTTTCTTGGTTTTCGATTTCCCTTTTCAATTTCCGCGCAACTTGCGAAATTCCTCTGTGAGTATGGGGAGAACTTCCATCACATCGCCCACAATGCCATAATCGGCGACTTTAAAAATGGGAGCATCCGCATCTTTATTGATAGCAATGACAATGTCGGACGAGGACATACCGGCCAAATGCTGGATTGCGCCGGAAATGCCGCAGGCAAAATAAATTTTTGGTCCCACCGTCTTTCCGGTCTGGCCGACCTGGTGCAACGCCGGCTTCCAGCCCGCATCCACCGCTGCCCGGGAAGCGCCGACCGCCCCGCCAAGCGCATCCGCCAGTTCTTCAATCAATACAAAGTTCTCCGGTTTGCACATCCCGCGGCCACCGGACACAATGATTTCGGCTTCTTCCAGGTTACAACTGGCCGTACAGACTTTGATCACATCGACCAGTTTGGTGCGAATATCCGTTGGCCGGACTTTACTGGCAACCCGGATTAATTCACCGCTGCGGCTGTAATCAGGCTGCGGCTTCTTGAATACCTTGGGCCGTACCGTTCCCATTTGCGGGCGATGCTCCGGACACAAGATGGTAGCCATAATATTGCCGCCAAAAGCCGGACGGGTCCAGGCCACCAGCCCCGTCTGTTCGTCAATACCCAATCCGGTACAATCGGCCGTTAAACCCGTTTCCACCCGGCAGGCCACGCGCGGCCCCAAATCCCGGCCGTCATTGGTAGCCCCCAGTAAGAAAACGGATGGTTTATAGGTTTTTATGAGATCGGTGCAGGCAATGGTAAATGCATCCGGACTGTAATGCGCGTACTCCGGTCCCTCAACCAGATAGACGGCATCCGCTCCCGCAGCAAAAGCCTCTTTGGCGACCGGCTCAACGTTATCGCCAATCAATACACCGCACAGTCTTTGTCCCATGGCCTCCGCCAGTTTACGCCCTTCACCCAAAAGTTCCAGGCCGACATTGCGGAGCTGTCCTTCATTCATTTCAATATAAACCCATACATCCCGGTAAGCACTTTTATCAATGCCTGCCGTTTTCGCTTCTTCCTCCCGGATAATGGCTCCGACCGGACAAACATCAATACAGGCGCCACAGGCCGTACAGGCTTCGGTAATCAGAGCCTTGTCATCCTCCTCGGTGGTAATGGCGCCAAACGGACATGTATTTACACAAGCGCCGCAGGCGATACATTGTTCTTTCGTTACTTTAACAGCCATTGGTCTTTCCTCCCGTTACACAATCTTGGCATCGGTCAGTTTTTGCATCAGTTCGGCGACCGATTCCCGTGCCGTATCCCGCTGGATAATCACTCCCTGCGTGCGCTGTTTCGGCGTAAAGATTTTGCGTACTTGGGTGGGTGACCCCTTGAGGCCGAGTCTTTGTTCCTGTACAACCAGGTCTGCTGCCGTCCAGACCGGTATTTCCTTCCGGTTGGCTTTCATAGTTCCTCTAACCGTAGGAAACCGCGGTTCATTAATCGATTTTACAACCGTGAGCAATACGGGCAGCTTCGTCTCAATTACTTCATAGCCGTCCTCATGTTCCCGTTCGACCGTAACGACCTCGCCATTCACGCCGATCTTGGCAACATAGGTTAACTGGGAAATACCCAGGTGTTCGGCTATTTCCGGCCCTACCTGAGCCGTATCGCCGTCAATGGCCTGCTTGCCGCACAAAATAATATCAAATTTGGCAACTTTACGAATGGCAGCCGCCAGAGTATAACTGGTCGCCAGCGTGTCGGCGCCGCCAAAGGCCCGGTCGCTTATGAGCAGCGCCTCGTCGGCGCCCATAGCCACGCATTCCTTTAACGCGTCTTTGGCCTGCGGCGGCCCCATAGAAATGACAGTCACCTTGCCGCCGTGCTTTTCTCTTAATTGCAGTGCTGCTTCCAGCGCATTTTTGTCAAAGGGATTGACAATGCTTGGCACCCCTTGCCGGATCAGCGTGTTGGTCGCCGGATCAATCTTTACTTCCGTCGTATCCGGCACTTGTTTGACACAAACAATAATATCCATGATCTTGCCTCCTGGTGGAAAGCCTTAAAGGTCGGAACAGCAGGCCCGCGGACTTCCTTGCCGAATATCAGCGCAGAATGGAACCGGAAACAACCATGCGCTGTACCTGGTTAGTTCCTTCATAGATTTGAGTGATTTTAGCGTTCCGCATCAAACGTTCCACGGGGTATTCCCGGCTATAGCCATAACCGCCGAAGATCTGAACGGCGTCGGTAGTAACCGACATAGCGGCATCGGATGCGAACATCTTCGCCATGGCCGCCTCTTTGGAATAAGGCAGGCCTTTTCCTTTCAGATAAGCGGCCCGGTAAACAAGCAAACGGGCGGCGTCAACCGAAGTAGCCATATCAGCCAGCATAAAGGCAATGGCCTGATTGGCGGCAATGGGTTTACCGAATTGAACCCGTTCTTTAGAATATTTCACGGCATGTTCCAATGCTCCCTGCGCAATGCCCAGCGCCTGCGCGGCAACACCGATCCGGCCGCCGTCCAGAGTGCTCATGGCAATTTTAAACCCGTCGCCTTCCTTGCCCAGCAAGTTAGCTTTCGGCACTTTTACATCCTGGAATACCAGTTCCATCGTCAGGGAGGTGTGGATGCCCATCTTATGCTCCTGCTTGCCAAAAGTAAAACCGGGCATGCCCTTTTCCAGAATAAAAGCGGAAATTCCCTTTACTCCTTTGGATTTGTCCGTCATGGCAAACACGACATAGGTATCGGCTTCCCCCGCGTTAGTAATAAAAATTTTGCTGCCGTTTAAGACATAATGGTCGCCATCGGCAACAGCAACCGTCTGTTGGGAAGCCGCATCCGTCCCGGCGTTGGGTTCGGTCAGACCAAACGCGCCCAACTTAGTTCCTTCTACCAGCGGCACTAAATACTTCTGTTTCTGTTCTTCCGTTCCGTAGGCAAAAATAGGCCAGGAGCATAAGGAAACGGATGCCGACAGCGTAATCCCTATGCCGTCATCCACGCGGGACAATTCTTCCACCGCTAAAATATAGCTTAAAACATCGCCATCGGCGCCGCCATACTTTTCCGGGAAGCAAATACCGGTCAGTCCCATTTCACCCATGGAATTATAAAGCTCACGGGAAAATTCACTTTTTTCATCCCGCTCCGCCACCGTGGGCGCCAATTCTTTTTCCGCAAATTCGCGCACCATTTTTTGCATCATTTTTTGTTCTTCATTGAATTCAAACTGCATGAAAATCCCTCCTCATTTTTTTAACGCGGCTTACCGCCGGCTACAAGCTTTCCACAATGGTTGCACAGCCCTGGCCGCCGCCAATGCACAGCGTAGCCAGACCCCGTTTGGCGCCGCGATGTTTCATGGCATAGAGAAGGGTCACGAGAATTCTTGCGCCGCTGGCGCCAATGGGATGACCCAGGGCAATGGCGCCGCCATTGACATTGACCTTTTCCTGCGGAAAGCCCAGTTCTTTGCCGACTGCCAAAAACTGAGCGGCAAAAGCCTCATTGGCTTCAATTAAATCCATGTCGCTGATGGACAGATTGCCCTTAGCCAACGCTTTACGGGTAGCCGGCACCGGTCCCATCCCCATAATCGCCGGATCCACGCCGCCCACGCCATAAGCAAGAATCCGCGCCAGCGGTTTAATACCCATCGCTTTGGCCTTATCGCCAGACATAACCACTAAGGCAGCGGCTCCGTCATTAATCCCCGATGCATTGCCGGCCGTAACCGTACCATCCTTTTTAAAAGCCGGCCGCAGGCCGCATAAGGCCTGGCTGTTGCTGCCGGGGCGGGGATACTCGTCCGTATCAAAAACAACATCGCCTTTTTTCGTTTTGATCGTAACCGGTAAAATTTCCTCTTTAAAAGCGCCGTTTTCAATTGCCTTTAATGCTTTTTCCTGCGACGCAAGAGCCAGCTGGTCCTGCGCCTCCCGGGTAATACCAAATTTTTCCGACACATTCTCCGCGGTAATTCCCATGTGATAATCATTGAAGGCGCACCATAGCCCGTCCTGGATCATCTCATCAACTACCTTGCCGTTACCCATGCGGTATCCCCACCGTGCCTTGTTTTCCAAAAGATAGGGCGCATTAGTCATACTCTCCATACCGCCGGCAACAATAATATCCGCATCCCCGGTCAAAATAGCCTGCGCCGCCAGATTAACGGCTTTCAGACCGGAACCGCACACTTTGTTGACGGTAAAAGACGGAACTTCATAAGGCAATCCCGCTTTCACGGCGGCCTGGCGAGCCGGATTCTGACCAAGACCGGCCTGGAGAACATTGCCCAGAATGACCTCATCGACCTTTTCCGGCGCGACGCCGGCCCGCTTCAAGGCTTCCTGCACAACAAGAGCCCCCATTTCCGTGGCGGACAGCGATGCCAACGACCCGTTAAAGTTGCCGACAGCCGTACGTACGGCACTGGCGATTACTACTTCTTTCATAGACAAATACACCTTCCTTTTTATTTATTGACTCACTTTTCGCAGGCCTCTATTATTTGACACTGTTTCTCCCGGGGAAGATAAACTTGGTGAATTTTTAAAGGACTATGACCCCTTTATTTTATTAGGGCTATAAATTAGGAGAAATACTGTCGACAAAGCTGGGTGCGAAATGTGGGTTATTAAAATGACGGCTTACGCATACGCGTATTTGTATGAAAAGACTCCCTTTTAATGTGCTTTGTTTTGCGGGGTTTGATACTTGCAACACCGCTAAGTTGTTATTTTTTTCGGTTACTGCTTCATAAAGGCAAGGATTCTTATCCTGTTAAATTTGATTTTTTATTTGTTAAAAAATGCACGTACTTTGTCAAAAAATAACCCCGGAAAAAAAGCAGTAAGTTTTTTGTAGCTTATTTTACAGCAGTACGTAGTTTGTTAAAAAATGCACGTACTTTTATAAATCAAACCCTCTTCAAATTCAGCTTAATAAGATATATTCTTTTTCAGCTTATATTCTCCTGCTCTCTGGGAAAGGTTTTTTTAAAATATTTTAAAAACTTTGGCAGGTTCAAAGAGACTGAAACCGATACAAAGAATCCCGCAATTCAATAATTTTTTCAATGGGAATGCTTCCCGGCTGTGAAAACCGGTAAATATCCCTGGCAGCCTGGAGAAGCATTGCCGCCGGCCTGCCCGGTAAAGCCGTCTCAGGACAAGCTGCGGCGGCAGAAGGCTTGCCTTTTAGTTCGGTGGCCACAAGTTCCGTCAGTCTGACAGCCGCGGCCACATCCACTGCTGCTTTTACTTCCAAATCATGATATATCGCCTCTAACGTTTCGGGATTTACCACAGCATTCTTCATTCGTTCCCCGCTCCTCTCCATTACCACCGTTTCAGATACGGTGGCCCTCAATAAATAGTAGTATTTAACGGCAATTTTCTGGCATCCCCTTTAGCCTGCAAAAACTCATTAATATAAAGTGGATCGACCAAAAAGCACCCAAAAACTTCCGCCCATTTCATCCGGCCGTTCCAGTCATAAATGATATAACTGTTCATAACGCCTTCCCCCGCAAAATGAAAATATCGTACAAATTCCGTATTTACCATTGCTTACAGGGTATACCTGCAGGACAAAATACGCAATTCCCTTTCACTTGCCTGGTATCCTCTATAGTCCGGTACTGAACCGTATTAACAGGTAGTGATTCATTATCTCCTATTTGCATAAGAAAGACCCAAAGGGTCTTTAAATGGAAGGAAAGTATTTTACTTTTCGGCATTCTAAGCAAAAACATGCGTTTTGGGGAGATAGCCCGAAAAGTTATATTTTCCGATCCCATGAAAAATTTACCGGATTTCATTTTCTTGTAATGTGGCAAAATAAAGCAGGAGATGGCATGCATGACAATTCGCATTTTATCTGATTCCGAAACTGCCCGGCGCACGTACCCCAAAGAGGTCGGGGAATTTCTGGAAAATGGCCTTCCTGCTGCCGGTATTCCGCAAGAAAGTAGTGACATTTGGCTGAAAAGCCCGGTTAATCCGGACCCTGCAGAAAATCCCCGGTAAAATAGGTAAGAAACGCAGGACGGCACTTCAGGCAGTTCTGCGTTTCTTTTGAAAAAGCTTTATGTCCCATTCCTTTTCATTGTCGCTATAAGTTCAGGGTGCGAAATGTGGGGTTCAGCAGTATCATAGAAAATCTTGCTGTCCAGCCAAAAAAAAGGTATAATTTTTACGATTGTTTCTAAACTTTACGTTCTATTAACTCAGATTATCAACACAATGTAAGAAAGACCCAATGGGTCTTTAAATGGAAAGAAAGTATTTTACTTTTCGGCTTTCTTAAGAAGAATGTGTTATGTTTAGAAATAACCCGAAAAGTTATACTTTCTGATCCCACAAGAAAGGCCTAAGGGTCTTTAATATGGAAGGAAAGTATTTAGCTTTCCGGTCCCAAAAGAAAATCAATCGGAGGAATTATGCAAGACACTATGAGTACAGCTTCCCAACGACGTACCTTCGCGATCATATCTCACCCCGATGCCGGCAAAACAACGCTAACCGAAAAACTCCTTCTATACGGCGGAGCCATACATCTGGCCGGGTCTGTCAAAGCCCGCAAAGCACAAAAACATGCCGTGTCCGACTGGATGGAAATCGAAAAACAAAGGGGTATCTCCGTAACCTCCAGTGTCCTGCAATTCGATTATCAGGGTTACCGGGTCAATATTCTCGATACTCCGGGCCACCAGGACTTTAGCGAAGATACCTACCGGACGCTTATGGCCGCCGACAGCGCCGTCATGCTGATTGACGTTGCCAAAGGGGTGGAAGAACAAACCAAGAAATTGTTTCGCGTCTGCAAACAGCGGGGAATTCCGATTTTTACCTTTGTCAACAAATTGGACCATTTTGGCCGTAATCCTTTTGACCTGATGGAAGAAATTGAAAAAACACTCGGAATCCGCGCCTATCCCATGAATTGGCCCGTTGGTGTCGACGGAAATTACAAAGGCATTTATAACCGCCGGCAAGCCCGGGTGGAACTTTTTGACAAGGACAGTTCCCATGGCCAGAAAATGGTTGCTTCCACCGCCGGCAGCGTTGATGATCCGGTTTTTCGCCAACTGTTGGGGGAAGAAATCCATCAAAGTCTGTGCGACGACATTGCGCTTTTGGATATGGCTGGCGACCAATTTGACCCGGAAAAAGTGGCTCATGGTGAGCTTACACCTATGTTTTTCGGTAGTGCCATGACCAATTTCGGCGTCCAGCCGTTTCTGGAGTCCTTCCTGGAATTAGCGCCTCCCCCGGCGCCCCGGATTTCATCAGCCGGCCCCATTCGTCCGGACAGCGCTGATTTTTCGGCTTTCATCTTTAAAATACAGGCCAATATGAATCCCGCCCACCGGGACCGTATTGTTTTCATGCGGATTTGCTCCGGTAAGTTTGAGCGGGGAATGACGGTATATCATGTTCAATCCGCTAAACAGGTAAGGCTTAGCCAGCCGCAGCAGTTTCTGGCGCAAGACCGTACCATTGTGGAAGAAGCCTTTCCGGGAGATATCATCGGCGTCTTTGATCCCGGCATGTTCGGTATCGGCGACACGTTATGCCAGGTTGGCCGTGATTTCCGCTTTCAGGGGTTTCCTGTATTTCCGCCGGAACAATTCGCCCGGGTGCAAGCCAAAGATACGATGAAACGCAAGCAGTTTCTCAAGGGAATGACCCAAATAACCCAGGAAGGCGCCGTTCAGGTCTTCCGCCAGCCGGACATGGTCGAATCGTTCATCATCGGCGCTGTGGGCAGCCTGCAGTTTGACGTATTGCAATACCGCCTCAAACAGGAATACGGCGTGGATATCCTGATGAACAC
This sequence comes from Allolucifera butyrica, assembly GCF_900476375.1. Classification (GTDB taxonomy): domain Bacteria; phylum Bacillota; class Negativicutes; order Sporomusales; family UPPP01; genus Lucifera; species Lucifera butyrica. The sequence goes on from NZ_UPPP01000071.1 coordinate 9,946, forward strand.
CCTGCCGTACGGTGTGGCCCGCTGGCTGGAAGGTGAAAATTTAAATCTGAAAGCCCTTAAAGGGTTGGATAACGGCATGGTCGTTCAGGATATTAAAGAGCGTCCGCTGATACTCATTAGTAATGAATGGCAGCTCAACTGGCTGAGAGAACGGAATCCCGGTGTAGAATTCCAGGCGACCCCGTCGGACCCCCAGTCTCTCTCCCTGACCGGAACTTAACATTTATCAAAATAAAAATAGTCGTGCCCTTTATAAAAGGGCATGACTATTTTTGTTGTCAATGGAAGAGACTCTGTACAAGCTTGTTGGCTACAGCCTGTTGTAATTCGGCCCGGGTTGTGGGAACCTGCCGGCTTTTTAGTCTTTCCATCGCTTCTTTACTTAATTGTTCGGGATAAAAGGTTCCTAAGGACGTGTTTACGGCAAGGTCGGAAATCTCCGTAGCCGTACCCTGCTTTACAAACGAACCGGTCATCGTGCGAAAAGCAATGCCATAGGCCTTACCATCCTGAATAGTAAACGTCCCCTTTGTTACTGCATCACTGCTGTGTCCGCTTGTATGGCCGGTAAAAGCCAGCGGTCCGTGCACATCCTTATCGGTAAGACGGGAACTTTCCATGTTTTGCCCGGAGACATCCAGCTCATAGTTTTGAGTTTCCGCATCAATCGTACCGGCAGCGGCCAGTGTACCTTGATAAAGTTCGCCGTGGGCCTCTTCCAGCACCAGTTGCGGAGCATTGTAACGAAAAGATCCGCTGATATTGTCCACCGCCATACCTGCCATACGAAACTGCGGTGCACTGAAGCTTCCCCGGATGCGGGGCTGGGTCAATGATCCATCCACCTGCAGTTGAATCGCCAGCGGCCGCTGTATTTCCAAGCCATTTAAGAAAGCTGCCGGATCAACATCAGGCAGGGCGAGGGAAAATTCCAGAGAACTGTTGCTATTCTGCCAGGAAACGGTCCCTTTACCTGTTGCCTGCTGCCCGCCAATCTGCAACGAAAGGTCGGTAAACTGCACTTTTTTACCATCACTGCTGATTTTGCCGCTTCCCTCCCGGATCTTAACCTTCCCGTCGAGAGCCAGCCCGGAAAAACTACTGTCCAGCCTGTATGTAATCGCCCCGTTAGTCTGGCGCTTAGCCGTAATGGTCAGTTGCTCCAGCTTTCCGCCCGTTAAATGCACCGCCTGTTCAGTCGTAAACGACTTGGCTAAAGGGGCTAAATCCAATTCAGCCAGCCGAATTGCCATTTCACCGGGACGTTCCTCACCCCAATGGCCGGAAATGCTCAGGTCCTTTCCTCCTGTTTTTCCCTGTAAATTAACAGCTACGTCGGGATACGCCTGAAAGCCGAGTGAGCCGCTTACATTCTCCATCAATTGGTTAAACAAACCGGTCGCCACATGAATTTTTCCATCGGCCAATTCAAGATTTCCATGATATCCCGTTGTTTCTTTACCGCTATCTTTTAGCAGACCTTCCCAATTCCACCGGCTGTTTTTCTCCTGCAGCCAGATTTCGGCTCCTTCCAGCCTGACACTTTCTATACTTTGCAGGCCTACATTCCCATGAGTAAGGTCGGACCAGCGATAATTCAGTTTCAATATAGGAACACGAAGCAGGATATTTCCGCCGGCATCATAAAGAGCCACATCTTTTACTGCGATCCAGCCTGACACCGTCAAACCGATGTCTCCTACCTGCAGCCTCCCATTCAGATGCTGGCTTATCTGACGGATCAGGTTATCCTGCAGCATTTTACCCGCCTTAGCGGAAAACGAAAACCAGGCGCCGGACAATACTCCCAGTAAAGCCAGCATTATAATAAATCCTTTTTGTCTTTTTGAAAGCTGCCTCTCCATCGGTGAACCTCCATAATCATTGAGTTGCAACTAACATTTAAATTCCTGGCGGACGGGCCAAAATCCTCTTTCCGCCCGTCCAGAAGCCCAAGCCAAATCCCACCAATCCCATAAGAAAAACCGCTAACGCGGTTTTTCGGTCCATGGCGCAGGGCTCGAGGCGCAGGAAAACCATCTGGAAATCATTTTGGGCGAACAATCCAGGCAGAAGGATCGTCTTGTCATAAGCGGAGGTTAAGTGGCAACGGCGCATCGTTGATAAGGCGATTCTTCTGCCGTTATCGGCTATAAACTTATACTTTTCAGTCCTATAAAGAAAACCGCACCAAGTAAGTTCTTGGCGCGGCGATAAGAATATCTGCTTTTTATAACGAATCCTGGTAAATAGCCCGGACTGTTTCACGGGTTGCCGGAACGGGCGCCAAACTTAGCAACAATTCCAGACTGGGAGTTTCAAATGCCAGTTGCGTCAACTTTTCCACGTCGGCTTGCGTAAAGCCTTCTTCGGCAAGATGTTCCTTAATACCAATTTCTTTCAGCCACTTCTTCAGCCCGGCATAGGCCTTGTCCGCCTCCGATGGCGAACCGGTCAGCCCCGGTACAATGGGCGCAAGAATATGAGCCAGAATTTCCGACTTGGCGGCGTAGATTTGTTTGACAACAGCGGGCAATAAAATGCCCAGGCCCAGGCCATGAGTCAATTCCGGCTTCACGCCGCTAAGCGGATGTTCCAGTGCGTGTGTAAAATGAAGTAAGCCGTTATCAAAAGCCACACCGGCAATCATCGAGGCATACAGCAGAAAATACCGCGCTGTCAAATTGTCCGGCTCGGCTTTGGCCAGCGGCAGATATCTGGCAACCAGCCCGACGGTCTCTTGCGCCAGAGTGATCGCCAAAGGATTGGCGTTGATTGTCGTAGCCGCTTCAACAACATGATTGATCGCATCCACCGATACGTATACCGTTTGCTCCGGCGGTAACATGGTCATCAGCGCCGGGTCATTAATGGAATATAAGGGATAAAGGCAATCATAGGCGAGAGCCGGCTTATATTCTTTTTCCGGAATGCTGACCACTGCAAAACGGTCGGCCTCCGTACCGGTACCGTGTGTCAGATTAATAGCTATAATTGGCGCCGCTTTTTCCGGCGTAAATTTAAACTCACACAGATTTCTGGCCGTTTGATCCGGATATGCCAGCAAAACGGCAACACTTTTGGCGGCATCAATCGGGCTGCCGCCGCCGATAGCCAGGACAGCCTGCGCCCCAAAATCACTTGCCAGTTTGGCGGCCTCATCCACTTGATCGACGGTAGGGTTGGGCGTAATTTTGCTATACAATATGTAGGTAATCCCTTTTTCATCCAGTGCTTTTTGGGTAACAGCCCAGGCACCGGTCTTCACATGCGAGGAGCGTCCGGTAACGACCACTATTTTACGGATACCCCGTTTTGCCAGGCTGCCGGCAATATCCTCCATCTTATTTATGGCTCCCACACCGAAATATACCGTGGTTTTGCTTCGGATTTCAACTACCTGATTAAGATTGATCTGTTTTTCCCACATAGGATTCTCCACCCCTTTATGCTAGTTTATAAATGACGATTCTCTCGAACTCTATACAACTTTATTGTATCCAGAGTAAGGTATAAAGACAAAGCCCTTCTTGTGAAAAAAATAACGTCTGTGACTGTTTAGGCCGGTTCAGCTCGCCCATTTATCTTTTCTCTTCTTTTTTGAGATTATTTTCACAAATATTCATTATTCCTTGCGTCTTTGGCAAAAATTTTGTTATGCTGTAGATTATAATAGATTAGGATACAATAACAAAAAAATGAGGTGTTTTCATGGAATTTAACCTTAAGATTGGCATGTCTGCTGAAAAATCGGAACTTGTAAGTGAAAATAATACCGCCCTAAAATTTGGCAGCGGCGGTGTAGCTGTCTATGCCACGCCGGCTATGGTCAGCCTCATGGAGGGCGCCAGCCTGGCCGCAGTAGATTCCCACCTGCCGTCAGGAATGACAACAGTCGGAACGGCTCTGGAAATAAAGCATATGGCGGCCACGCCGATTGGCATGAGGGTTCGCGCAACAGCTGAGCTGGCAGGAATTGACGGTAAACGTCTTACCTTCCAAGTCCGTGCGTATGATGAAAAAGAACAAATCGGAGAAGGCACGCATCAACGATATATAATTGATCTGGTCAAATTTTTGCAAAAAGCCGACAGTAAAAAATAATGCAGCCTTGCTTACATGAATACCGGACATCCGTCTGAAGGATTATCGGTTTTCGAATCGAATAGAAAAAATGAAAAAATACATGTCAGAGTAGGGATTTATTATGAGGAACTGCCTCAGCCTGCCATGGATTGCCAAACGAATATTTTCCCTGCTGTTATTTTCCTGGTTAACTGCTTGGCAGGGTCTTAGCTGTGCTCAGCCACGGGGGGACGGGAGTTCCCCTTTCCTGATAACCGCTACTCATTTGTCCGAGGGTGCCCTGCTGGCATTATTTTTCTTATCTTTAAGTATCGCCTTGCCACTTTGTCTCTTTCTTACCAATTTAAGGGACAGCCGCTATCTGCCGCTTGGGGCTACCGCGCTGGCCGCCGGAATTTATATTGTAGCGTCATCCGGCCTCGGCGTGTCCTTATTGAGCACATCCGTCTTATGGCCTTATCTGGCTTTATGCTTTCTCTTTCTCTTACCGCCTGCTTTTTGTTTATATCCGGTACAGGCTTTTCCAGCAGAATCGGCCTTATTTCATCTTTCTTTTTGGCAAAAGACTCATCTACTCTTTGCTCTGGCAGCTCTTATCGGCGTGGCTGCCAATCTCTTCACCGCCATAACAGCATTGAAATTATTTTTAGTTTTGACTATGATTACTTTTTCGACACTATTTTTACTGCTTATCCGAGTCATCCGGACCGGCCGCCGGGATGCGGAAATTGTTTTGGCCGGTTTGGCGGCCTTCTTGCTTATAAGTCTTGCCGGACCGGTTAGTGAAGCTGTTTCCGTTACTTTGCCGCTTAGCTATCTGCCGGCTTGGGGCGGACTGCTCCTATTGCTCAGTATTTTATTTTCCCTTAAATTGTCCCCGTCACTGCCGGAAAAAACGACAAAACCGGCTTCCGGCGCCGACGCCGGTTTTTCCGCTTATTATGCACCGACCACCCACCTGTCGCCGCCGGTAAAAAAAGGGGCTTCCTGGCAAATCGAAGTGGCCGGCTTCGCACATGATGTCAATACACCGTTGGGCACCGGCATCTTGGCGGCCAGCCGGCTGACGGAAGAAATTAATGAACTGTATACTCTCTTCAGTACAGGGGAATTGAAGAAATCGGAACTGGAAAAATACTTGCTGTCATATAAAGAATCGGCTGAAATTATTGCCGCTAATTTGCAGACCGCAGCCGATGTTGTCCGGGCGTTCCGGGAAGAGGCTGCTGCCAATGGCCGGCAAAGCAAGGTATATTTTAATATTAACACCTGCCTGCAGTCGGTATTGACCGGCCTTAAACCCCGTATTAAACAATCCGGACATGAACTGACCTTCACCTGTCCGGAAGAACTTTCTGTTTCCGGCTACCCGGCTGCATTATCACAAATTGTGACCAATCTGATCATGAACTCCCTGATTCATGCTTATCCGTCCGGTAAGCGGGGGCATTTAACCCTTGCTGTTACCGCAACACCGGGCATGATAACAATCAAATACACCGATGACGGTCAAGGAATCGCCGGTGACTTACTTGACAAAATTTTTGAACCCTATGCTACCACGAATTCCTCGCCCGCAAACACGGGTCTGGGTCTGTTTGTCGTCCATTCCCTGGTTACCCGCCGCCTGGGAGGAACCATTGAATGTGACAGTGTTCCGGGACAATACACCTGCTTTTTGATTAAAATCCCGACTGAGAGGAGCTAACTGCCAGTGCTTGACGAAGAATACCTGCTTTGGAAACCGGAATCTCCCGACGAGGAACTGTTTCAGTTCGCAGTGGAAAATTCCCCCCATACCACATGGAAAGTCATCATTGTCGACGATGAAAAAACAATTCACGCCGCCACCCGAAAAGCCTTAAGCGGCTTTTCTTTTGAAGGCAAGCACCTGCGGTTTGTCAGTGCCTATACCAGGGAAGAGGCTAAACAGGCAATTTTCCGTCACCCCGATGCTGCCGTCATTCTTTTGGACGTTATGCTCAATGGTGAAAAAGCCGGTTTGGATGTTGTATCTTATATCCGGGATGAACTCAAGAATTTCTTTGTCCGCATTATTTTACGGACAGGCCAGCCGCAGGAAGCACCGGAAGAGGTCGTCATCCGGGAATACGATATTAATGATTACCGGGAAAAAACGGAAATGACGGCCCGTAAATTGTATACCATACTGACGGCTTCTCTCAGGGCGTACAGGGACATCATGCTTATTGAGAATAACAAGCGGGCCCTTGAGCGCATTCTGGCCTCTTCTTCCTCCCTGCTGGAATCACAATCCATGCATAAACTGGCCGGCCGGGTGCTAAATGAACTGACGGACATTCTAAAATTGAACACAACCCGGAACCGCGGCACTCTTTCCGGCCTGATTGCCACAAAAGATACCAATGGCGACTTTTACGTAATGACTGCTACCGATAATTACGGGAATATTGTCGGACAATCAATTAACCAGGTATTCTCAGCCTGCTCGCTGGAAATGTTCCGCAAAGGCCATACGTCTTCTACTGAATACCATAAATTTTTTTGCAGCAAGCACGGTCACGAAACGTTTATTTATCTTGAAGGAGTCGGACTCATAGACGACTGGGAAACCAAGTTTATGGAGATCTTAATGCTTAATGTCCTCGCCGCCATCGATAATATCTATCTAAATAAAGAAATCGAAGAAACTCAGAAGGAAATTATTTTTACCCTTGGTGAGTTTTCCGAAGCCCGCTCGCGGGAAACCAGCTATCATGTCAAGCGGGTTGCCGAATATTCCCGTCTGCTGGCTCTCAAGTACGGACTGCCGGAAGAAGAAGCCGAAATTATCCGGATTGCCACGCCTATGCACGACGTTGGAAAACTGGGTATTACCGACAACATTCTGAACAAGCCCGGCCGCCTTACGGCCGATGAATTCGAAATTATTAAATCACATGGTATGCTCGGGTATGAAATCTTAAAAAATTCCAACCGGACCATTATGCAGGCCGGCGCAGTCATCGCACTGCAACATCATGAAAAATACAACGGGGAAGGCTATCCGCAGGGCCTTAAAGGGGAAGCGATTCATGTTTACGGCCGGATAACCGCCATTGCTGATGTTTTTGATGCCCTGGGCAGCGACAGGGTATATAAAAAAGCCTGGCCGTTAGATCAAATCCTGGCCTATTTTGAAAAAGAAAAAGGTCAGCATTTCGACCCGGTCCTGGTAGATATTTTTTTTGCCAATCTCCCCGAATTTCTGGAAATCCGGGACCGTTTCAACGATCCTGCCTCCCAGGTCTAAACAAGAAAGACCCAAAGGGTCTTTAATGGGAAAAGAACCACCGCCGGAAAGGCGGTGGTTCTTTTTATTTGTTAACAGATGGTCGAACTGCTGCTGAACGATTCTTCTTCACCGAAGCAGCAGAATAACAGTAGAATAATAATAATGATGATGATCCACCAACTTCCACGGCCGCCACCACAACCAAAACCCATGTTAATTCCTCCCTTTAAACAATTCATATTTTGTAAAGGCTACTTTATCCTATGCAGCGGGCCGTATTTTTGCTATTTCTCCGTCAGTAAAAATCCTTGACAGAGGACTGCGGAAAGTGGATTTATAAGTAAATTTTCTGTATTTCTTTTACAACCTGACGGGCCTGACAGGAAACCTGAGGGATACCGTACCCGATAAACAACGGCGAAGTAATAAACCGCGGCATAATTTTAACGGTAATTATGCCGTCGATCTGATAAAAAAACAGATTATAACTTTTACAATGTTTATTAAAGTAATGCAGTAAATAATGTGTTACAATCTGGATATAATCGGCCATGCGGTCGATATATTGCAAATTCTCCAACCGGACGTTAAACTCATAGAAACCGACTTGCGGCTCCCTGGTCAGGTTCAATTCCACGCCGGTATCGCAGTCAATAATTTCACCATGCAAGCTTTGCCGCGAAATATTAGGTGTATAATCAATGTTTTTTAATCCGACGATCTGCATGTGCGGATGCCGAATCGTACCACCGGAATAAGGGCCATGATTCTTATAAAACAGGACCGATGCAAACTGACCGCTCTGCATCATTTCCTGCCATTTTTCCACACCAAACCGGATAACCTTATGAAGATGCTCCCGGGAGTAGGTCGACAGTTCCGCATCACAATCATAGGTTTCAATTAGCACCGTCTGATAAGTATCCTGTAAGACAGGATACTTATTTACCAAAAATAGAATGGGGCCTTCCTCCGCCAGAATTCCTTCCAACTGGTCCCGATGGCAGAAAGGACATATATCACCGGAATTAATAACAGTAATCGGCTTAGTACCGCCGAGAATGGAATCAAATGATAAATGTTTTTTATCTACCACTGCTTTTATCTCCCATGCTGAAATCCTCACTATGTTACATTTTATGCTATGCGTTCCTTTACGACATATTCCACATACAGACAAATCATCCTGCCGGTGTTATGGGTAAAATATCACGTATCTAGTGGTCTGTAAACTCTAAAGCTACAGGATGAATTGCGAGAGGTTTTTCGTCCTGTGAGGCGGAGGAGGCGCGCATATCGGAAATATGTAAGCCGACGAAAACAAAGCAGGGCGGAAAACTTCTCGTAAGAACACTATAGAATTAGGGTTTACAGACCACTAGTATAAAAAAAGACCGGAATGCACGCGCCATGCCTCTCCAGTCCCTTTTATGCGATTCCCTTTGCAAATCAAACTAAAATACCCATAATTATTCTGTCAGATCAGGCATCGGCCCCGTTTCCACCAACCGGTCAATGTCAACGTGAATCGTATTATGCTTTTCCAAATAGGTAACATGTGCGGTATTACGCCCCTTGTCAATATCTTCAATCCAAACATAGTTGTTACGGTATTGAACTCCGATACTATCCGGTGATTTTAAAATTTCCTCCGCCCTGTCGGCATTCATTCTTCCTCCCTCCTTCCACATTATAGTATTCGTCTCCGGTACTAAAATCATGCAATAACCTCCGTCCGCAAAACGGCACCTCTCGTTTTGGTATTACATATTATGTAATACCAAGGACGGAAGGAGGCATATCATGAGCTATTACCGTTATAACGGCTACCCGACGCGCCGCTGGCGTCCTGGCTGGGGCTGGGGCGGGGGCTGGTGGGGCTGCTGCCCCTGGCATTCTTGGCATCACTGGCATCACTGGCATCACTGGGGCTGGCCCGGCTGGTGGTGGTAGTACCAAACAATAAAAAGCGTTATCCTTGGCTAAAAGGATAACGCTCTTTTTTTATTTTTTCTCCGGCCGCACCGGAAAAGCGGCAACCGGCAAATGCATAACCAGCCGGTTCTCGCCGCTGCCGTATTCATCCAGGCGAAGCTCAACAGCCTGGAAACCCAGCTTTTTTTCATAGACCGCAATCGCGGCCGCATTATCCGGATCCACCGTTAATTCCACTTGTTCAATGTGATCCTGCGCCAACGCCAGGATGCTCTCCCGGAGCAGTTTGGTGCCCAGCCCCCTGCCCCGGACTTCCCGGGAAATCGATACCCCGACCATATAGGCCCGCTGCGGAAAATCCCAATCCAGCATATATTGAACGGCGCCGACCACCTCATGATTCTCGCGGATTACATAAACGCGGCCGTGCCGGATCAGCGGCACCAGATGCCACTCATTCATACCACCGGCTCCAAAGGCTTCTGTTTCCAGCTGCACCAGCCGCTGAATCAGTCTGGGTTCGATCGTGCGCACTAATTCAATCATGGCCGCCTCCTATATATATCTTCCCCACATACCTGGAATTGCATACGGAAAGCAGACCGGCATAAGTCAGGAAGAATTCCATTTCATCACCAACCCTGACCTTCTGCCGGGCTTCCGTAATATCCACAATCAAATGGTCACTGCTGGCACCCATGATTGTTATATTTTCATCAACCGGTGTAATCCCCTCAATATAAATATCTTGTTTGCCCAAGGCCAGTATCGCCCGCTTCCGTATGCCCCGGTCAACGAACTGGGGAATATTGCCGAAAGCATCTCTCCCCACACGGCCGATAGGTACGGAAGGCTTGGACTTGACCTCAATAACCTCCCCCAGCAGCCGGAACGCATCCTGATGGAGCCAGGGAATTTTCCGGCTATTGGTCGTATCCGTACCCAGAAGGATTCCTTCACCGATCCGCAACTGATTCACCCCGGCTGGAATCAGTTGTTTTTCCACCAGTAATAAACTGGACGTTCCACCGCCGGAAACAACCTCAAGCTGAATGCCGTAACATCGTTCCACCGCCTCGACCAGCTTGACCAATGTACCTAAATTATTCGAGCTGGGTAATACACCGCCGAAACAGCCCATGTTAGTCCCCAGGCCAACCAGCCGGACCCCTTTCAGTTTGACAATATCTTTGACCGCGCACAAGACATTTTCCGTCAGGATTCCTTCCCGCAAATCTCCTACGTCCACCATCAATAAAACCTTGTGCACCCTGTTTCTTTTGAGCGCAGCCTCGGATAACGCTTTAATTACGGTAATCTCGGAATTCACGCTGATATCGGTATCCTGGACAACGCTATCCACGTTGCTCAACCGGGGAATCCGTAATAAAGTAATGGGTAAATTAAAGGCGCCTTTATGCAATTCCAGGATATTCTCCATGCGGGAATCGGCCAAACCGTCCACACCGCCGGCCACCAAGGCCGCAACGATTTCGGGAATGGCACTGAAACCCTTGGTGACTCCCAGCACTTCAATACCCTGTTGATGACATTTTTCCACCACCCGGGCGGCGTTTTGCTGTAATTTATCCAGGTCAACCTCCAGAGCCGGACTGACTTCCATATAAAACCTCCTCACATGATTCTCCCAATTAAATCAGCTATTTATCGGCTGAACATATCATATGATAGCCTGCCTTTATCCCGGCAGGCGGGCCGCAAGCAAAGAGAATATGTTTCCATTAATAAGCTATTCTCGTTGCTTTCCATAAATTCCTTTTATTTCCACTCAGTCCTCTCAATCTCATCCATCTTCGCCAATAAAGTCTGAAACTGAGCCAGCTTTTCTTTTTCGTCCACCCGAATACCGGAAGTATAATAAGTAATAGCCCCGGAGCCCCCTCCCAGCCGGTCCTGATTTTCCAGGTTCCGTTTCAAATTCATAACCGTCCCCTGAGCCCCGTCAATAATTGCCGTTTGAGCCGGAAAGATCTTTCGCATCGTATCCTTAAACAAAGGAAAATGCGTACAGCCAAGCACCACCGTTCCATACCGGTTCAGGTCATAAGGAGCCAGAGCCTTTTCCAAATACGGCCGCACTGTCTGCTCATCAAATTGAAATTTTTCGGCAAACTCGACAAGACCGGGCAGGGCCAAACCGTCCACAATATGCTCGTCATCCAGCCGCGCCACCAGATTTTGAAACTTTTCTTCCCGCAGAGTCAGCCTGGTAGCCAACACCAGAACCCGTTTCCCATTTCCCTGACATTGCTGAATGGCCGGTTTCACTGCGGGCTCAATCCCCATAATCGGAAACGGATACCGCTCCCGTAAATCCCTGACTGCCGCGCTGGTTGCCGCATTGCAGGCAATTACTAAAGCCTTGACTTGCTGTTGGGCAATAAATTCAACGGCCTCAAAAATATATTTTCTGACTTCCGCCAGCGGCTTTTCGCCATAGGGCACATGAAATGTGTCGGCATAATAAATGTAATCTTCCCCGGGCAGCAGCTTAAGCGCCTTATGAAGTACGGTAATTCCGCCGACACCCGAGTCAAAAAAACCGATTCCCATTGTATCTTTCATTTCCTTTCCACTGTAACTTACTATATAGAATACCAATTCCGGCCAAATTTCAACCCTGCCGGATGGTATTAATTAATACTTATGGCAATGGCCGCCATTTTCCTGCTTTCCATTCTCTATATCTTGTCCCTTAAATCATCCAGCCGGTCCATGCGAAAGTATTGCAGCAGTTCGATAAAAGCCGGCGAGTGAACCGGATCCTCCCGCATGCCGAATAAATGAGTGTTACAATCACAATCGGAAGCGCCAAAGCCCGGTATCCGCCAATCGGCGATTTTGCTTACCGCCGCGGCAATTTCATGTTCCAGCGGCGCGGTAGTCCGGATCGGTATCGCCGCATGGGGTTCGCAGATTTGCCGCAAGTAATCAATGTGCCAGTGGAATTTTTTCCGTTTGCGGCGGTGGCGTTCCAACCGGGCGGTTAAATTTTGTTTGGCTGACCCCACATAAAGATAATAGCCCCGGGGAAAATGCATAATCCCTTTCGTGCCGACAGGCAGGGAGCTGTCCACCGGCAGCCGCAAAACAAAAATATAACAGCCGCCGTCTTGTGCTTCCCGGCCAATAATCTCCCAGGGAACCGGCAAAACCCGGTTCTCCTTTCCCAGAATCAGCCCGGGCAGCCATTCCACCGCCACAGGCACAACCTCAATTTTCCGGCGTAGTTCGTATAAAGTCCGGCTGAACGCCAAATCCGTATGATAATCAGGCAAGAAATACTGTGCGTGACGCCATTGAACCAGAAATAACACACCCGTCCGGTAGCCGGCCTTGGTCAGTTCCGCCAGTTCCCGCAAGTGCTTTCGCCCCCGTTCCGTAGGTGCATCCGGAAACATGGCCAGGGTCCGGCCAAACAACGTGCAGGATTTAATCTCCACAATAAACCGTTCCTCACCCCGGCCCAGCAGTAAGTCGAACCGGCTGTCGCCGAAAGTAACCTCCCGTTTCATTACATCCCAGCCGCTAAATGCCGGAATCCGGTTTTGCCGGATCAATTGCGCGGCAACAAGGTTGCTAAGCTGGGTATCCAGCAGAATTGGCGTTCCGTTCCGTTCGACCCCGACTACCTTATATTGGGTCTTTTTTTCCGCCCCCGCACTGGGGGTTAAATACAAAAGCCGTCCCGGGAACAAGAGTTCCCACATCCGCCCCGGATTGGGCAGATGTGCCTGAATCCGTTTGCCCTGAAGATCGCATTCAACAACGAAACGATTGCAGCGCCGCACAAAACCGGCAGACACAATGCCGCTGTAATACACGTCCGCCATATCTGTTTATTTCCTTTCCAATTCAAATAATTATTCTTATTATACTCCAGGAACTCCAGGAAGCCAAATACTCCCAAGAAAAATGTAAAAATACCGCCTGCACTTTCGCAGACGGTATTTTTATTTTGCCGGGAAAAACATATTAATCCAGTTTGGGCAGTGTATTGGCACCGTGCGGCATAACGTGAATCCGGGCGTCGCCTTTTATTTTTCCGTACGCGATCGTCAGCGCTTCTTCCAGGGTGCGGACGGCTACCATATTAGCCTTTTTCAGCAAAGCCGGATCTAAAGTGGTAACGTAAATCAGAGTGTATTTGGCTGCGGTTTCACACATGTAGTAGCCGACAAATTTGGAAATGCTGTAATTGGCTCTCAATTCCTGTTCCCGTGCCAGAAGCGTATCGTAATGGAGGATAATATCCTGTACATCCGAAGTACCGCCGATTCCTTCCCGGCATTCGGCCAGAATAATGATAACCCCACCGGGCTTAGCCGCTTCCCTGGCATTGATTACTGTTTTTATAGACTGATAAAGATTAATATCTTTAGGAAATCCGCCGGCTGAAGCCACCACCAGATCTGCTTTTTCCCGGATGACAACCCCGTCAATTTCATCTACAAGCTCCCGGCCGGCGGCATGAGCGGCGACCAGATTACCGGCCACAGCCCCCGCAATATTGCCGTCCGGTCCCATGATTACATTAAACATAAAACTGGGTTTGGCAAAACTGGCGGCCTCCATCATATCCAAGTGAATCGGATTATTCCGTACATAGCCTGACCGGATGCGGGGATCCGTGCCGGCTCCTATTTCCGGGCTCAAAGACCAGGCATGATTTTTCATTACGGTTTCATAGCCGGCGATTCCAGGCAACACATATTTAGGTCCGCCACCCCATCCGGCCAGGAAATGGTAGACAATCCCCCCCGTCAGTACCAGGTGGTCACAGACCATGGCCTTTTTATTCAGCCATACAGGCGTACCCCAGGTTGTCATCCCCATGTAAACCAGGTTCGCCTCATCCTGGCTTTCATGGTCAATAACCTGGAAGCGCCCGGCCAGTTCCGGTCCCAACAGCATGGCGTGCTCCTCCCGGGTCTGCGTACGATGCGTACCCGTGGCACTGATAATGGTAATATCCGTGTCTTTAATTCCCCCGTCATTCAGTTCCTTTATTACATGCGGCAAATAGGCGGCTACCTTCTGCCAGGCCCGCGTGGAATCCGGTATAACTACGCAAACCGTCTCCCCCGGATGAACCAGTTCCCGCAGTCTGGCGCTGGCCAGCGGCCGGGCCAGTGCTGCCTGAATCATTTCCTCTTCCGTCTTATCAACCGTATAAGGGTTACTTTCGATCACCTGGGCTACCTGGGCGGGTTCCAATGTAGCATTAAAAGAACGGTCACCCCACTTTAAATTTATGTTCATTATCTCATCTCCCTTTAACATTTCCCGGCACCTTTTTCTTAATCAAGTCGAATCTTTATTTTGCGGAACCAGCCTCTCTGGCGGCCGGTACGGACAAACCCGCCGGTTTTTCCCGTTTCAGCAGCTTAATCCAGCTGCGGCATGCATCAATTAAAATCGCAGCAACTAAAGTAAGCAGCACAACCGAAAGAATTCCGTTAATCAGGCCCAGCAAATCATGCCGTTTAAAAAACAAATTTATATTCAGATAGCCGGCGGCAAATACAGTCACTGCCAAAAAAGCCGCAGGAACAGCAGTAACTGCCGCATAGATTTTTTTCGGTGCCACCTTTAAAACAACCGTAGTCCCGATTGCCAGAGCGACCACTGCCAATAACTGGTTGGCAACCCCAAATAGCGGCCAAATGGAAGCCACATCACCGCTATAAAGCAGATAGCCCCAGGAAAAACAAATTGCCGCACTGGTCAGGATGACGCCCGGCCACCAGTGAGCCTGCTTGAAAGGAGTATAGACATAAGTCCCCAACACATCTTGCAAAATGTAACGTCCAACCCGGCTGAACGCATCAATGGTTGTCAAAATAAACAGGGCCTCGAACATAATAGCGAATTGGTACCAATAACTCATTAAGTGCTTCATGCCTCCAATGCTGGAAAAAATGTGCGCCATTCCCACGGCCAGAGACACGGCCCCACCCGGCCTGTGAGCCACATCAATCCCAACCAGGGCCGATAATTGCTTGATTTCCACTGCCGGCATATTCAATTTGCTGAATACGGCCGCAGGCGTGTTAATCGCGAAATAATCACCGGGTGTCAACACCACTGCAGCAATCAGCGCCATGACGGCAACAACCGCTTCTACCAGCATTCCGCCAAAAGCAATGGGACGGGCTTGTGTCTCCAGTTCCAGCATTTTAGGAGTGGTACCGGAACAAATCAGCGCATGGGCGCCGGAAACAGCGCCACAGGCAATCGTAATAAATACATAAGGCCAGACCGGACCGGGAATGACCGGACCGCCGCCGTAAATGAATGATGTGGTAAAAGGCATTGTAACATCGGGATGAACGATAAAAATGCCGAGCGCGAGCGCCAGAATCGTGCCAATCTTCATGTAGGTGCTCAGATAATCCCGTGGTGCAAGCAATAACCAAACCGGCAGCACGGAGGCAATAAATCCATATACCGGCAAAGCAATGGCAAGCTGATGTTTCGTTAGGGTAAACAAACCGGCCAAAGGGGAACCGGCAATGTAGCTGCCCGAAAAAACTGCCAATAACACAAGCAGAAAGCCGGCCAGCGAGCCGGAACGGATAGCACCGGGAAACAGCCGGAACATATATATCCCGATCACTAAGGCAATAGGAATGGTCATAGATAAGGTATAGGTTCCCCATGGATTGTTTAAAAGTGCATTGGCCACGACAATGCCCAGTCCGGCCAGGGCGACAACAACAATAAACAGTACGGCCAACGAAGTCGTTACCCCCGCAACCGGACCGATTTCCCGTTTGGCAATCACTACCAGTGATTCGCCCCGGTGGCGGACGGAAGCAAACAAAATAACCAGATCATGCACTGCCCCGGCAAAAACCGACCCTAGTAAAATCCACATAAAGGCGGGACCCCAGCCGTATTGAGCAGCTAAAATAGGACCGACCAGCGGACCGGGTCCGGCAATCGCAGCGAAATGGTGCCCAAACACAATCCATTTGTTGGTAGGTACAAAATCCCGGCCGTCTTCATAGTAAATGGCCGGTGTCGTATTGGCATCATTGAGCATCAGCACCTTGGCCGTGATAAAAGCCGAATAATAACGATACGCTAAAAGAAAAAAACACACTGCAATGATAATGAGCGACACTGAATTCATATTTCTACCCCTTACCGTATAAGTTTAAGCATCAAAGCGTGTTTTTATCATAAACAATTTCCTGAAGCGTGACAACTTTTAAAAACAATAGTATTTATGCAATAAACATCAAATACGGATAAAATGTTAACTTTACAACAAATTTCCTTGCACTTTGTATACAATATTGGCAAAAAAGACCGCTCGGAACGCAGAGAAACCATCCGGAAATCATTTCGGGGCGGCCACGATCTCAAAAAAAAAAACCGCTAGTGCGGTTTTTTCGGTAATTCGAAATGTTATTTAAAAGGTCCGGCTTAATTCAAAAGCATCCCAGATCGCATACATAATATTGGCCACCTGTCTGGCATCGCCCAGCAGGTATACATTGTCAACGCTGTCTTTAATCTGTTCATACAAGGTATTGTTGGAATGATAGCCAATGGAAAGAATCACGGAATCCGCCGGTATTTCTGTTTCTACACCGTCTTTAGCCACAATAATGCCTTTAGTGGTTGTCCGGACAACTTTTGTCGACGTCCGCACCTCAATCCCGTTGAACGGCATAAGGTCTTCCAGCATACTACTGTTGGCGTGACAAAGCGGTGCGCCGTTATTCAAAATCCGGGGCAAAGCTTCTACAATTACAACTTTCTTCCCTTGCCGCGCCAGCATCAAAGCCGTCTCGCAGCCTACCAGCCCGCCGCCGACCACAACGGCTCTGGCTCCCGGGTCCCGTTTGCCGAGCAGCACATCCTCCGCCGCACAGATAAGCTCCTGATTACCCAGGTTCATTATCTTGGGGACGGATCCCGTTGCCACGATCACGGCGTCGGCCTGAAAACTCATCGCCATGCCGGCAGTTATTTCCGTATTATAACGGATATCGACGGCCAACGCTTCCAGTTCCTGTTTGTACCACGCCACTAAGGCATGATCATCTTCCTTAAAGTCGGGAGCGCCGCCGGGAATCAGATTACCGCCAAGTTCCCGGCTCTTTTCAAACAGGGTTACCTTATGGCCTCTTTCCGCCAGGACCCGGGCCGCCTCACAACCGGCTATCCCGCCGCCAATCACCACCATGTTCTTTTTAACAGTTGCCGGAATAATTGCCATTTCATTTTCCCGGCAGCACGCCGGATTTACAGCGCAGCCCAACGCACAATATTCCTGCAGCCGCCCCATGCAGCCTTCCTGGCAGGAAAGACAGGGACGAATTTTGGCCGTTTGGTTGGCGGCTATTTTATTTACAAGGAAGGGGTCCGCCAGCAGGGGCCTGCCCAGACTGACCATGTCTGTCTTGCCCGCCGCCACAGCGGTGCTGGCCAACTCGGGATTATCCATCCGGCCGGCGGTAATAACCGGTACTTTCACATTCTGTTTGCATATCTCCGCATAGGGCAAATAGAGCCCTTTCTCCTGATACATGGGTGGATGGCTCCAATACCAGGCATCATAGGAGCCGACGTCTATATCAAAAGCATCATAACCGGCTGCTTCCAAAATTTTAATGGCTTCCACTCCTTCTGCCAGGTCACGGCCCTTTTCCTCAAAAACCTCGCCCGGCAAGCCCCCGGCCCGCAGGTCCTTAATGAAGCTCTTCGGTGAGTAGCGAAGAATTACCGGATAGTCGGCGCCGCAGGTTCTTTTGATCTCCTCCAGAATTTCAACGGCGAACCGCAGCCGGTTTTTGAGGCTGCCGCCATATTCATCGGTACGGTGATTAAACAGGGCAATCGCAAACTGGTCAATCAAATACCCTTCATGCACGGCATGAATTTCGATGCCGTCAAACCCGGCTCTTTTCGCGATAGCGGCTGATTCTCCGAATTTCTGAACAATATATTTGATTTCCTCTACGGTCAGTTCACGGCAAATCACATGATCCAGCCAGCGGTGCGGTATAGCCGACGGCGCTACCGGCGGCGCATCACCAATGTTGGTGGGAATGGTCACCCGGCCGAAACCGCCGGAAAGCTGGAGAAAAATTTTAGCGTTATAAGCATGTACCCGTTCCGTTAACTCTTTGGAAGTTCTGGTAAAGTGAATCGGATTATGGGTAGGACAGCCCACGGACGGCATCGGATGGAATTCCACCTTATTCTCCACAAACGTGACTCCGGTGATGATCAGTCCGGTCCCGCCCTTGGCCCGCTCCGTGTAATACTGGATACCCCGCTGATTCCAGCCGCCCTCGGCATCGCATAACCCGCCCGGTCCCATAGGAGCCATGGCAAACCGGTTCTTTATTTGACAATTGGCAATTTTTACAGACTCAAATAAATTAGCATATTTTCTCCCCACGGTCTTTTCCTCCCCTTTGCTTTTAATTATTTAATTTCACCGAATGAATTCACCGAACAAGTTCAGTTTATCACTTGAAATCAGCCAATGTCAATATGAGAAAAACCGCTGACGCGGTCTTTCAGCTCATGGCGCAGGGCTCGGGGCGCGGGGAAACCATCTTGGAAATCATTTCGGGTGAATAATCCAGGCAGAAGGATCGTCTTGTCATAAGCGGAGGTTAAGTGGCAACGGCGCAGCGTTGATAAGGCGATTCTTCTGCCGTTAACGGCTGCCATTACTTATTACGAAAAAAGCCCCTTAATCCGCTTGCCGGATCAAAGAGCTTTTTTCGCCAGATAGGAGCAAATACACTGGATAAACCGTTCCGAATAAGACTTTAAATCATACCGGCCTTCCTTTAAACACCAATCAAACACAATTCCCCGCAGGATGACAAAGATAAAATCGACAGCTTCCCCGGGCGGCATCTCCGCCGACAATTCCTGTTTGGCCTGCCCTTCCTGGATCAAATCCCGGAGAATTGTCTGCATAGCCCGCCCTTGGGCTACAAACAGTTTATTCTCCGAAGTGTAGAGGTGTTTTACCATGTCAAAACCGTTCGTGGTCACAAACTCAATATAAGCATTTAAATATTCCCTGATTTTCCCCAACGAATCGGCTGATTTAAGGTTCGTTTTAATTTGTTGGTCGAAATAATTGTCACCCTTGTTATATATCTCGAATAAGATATCATTTTTGGACTGAAAGTAATGATAATAGGTTCCCACGGACACACCGGCGGCCTGACAAATGTCGCTGACCGAAATATTGGCAAATCCTTTTTTGCGTATGAGTTTCATAGCCGTATTGTATATTTTATTGCGCGTTGCCGCCGCCTGCAGTTTGCGGCTCGTCATCTGTTTCGTTTTCATGTGCAGCCCTTTCCACCAAGACACTTGTAAAGTGATTATAGCACAATCCAAATTAAAATAGAAATAAGCAACAATACCAAAACGATCTGACTCGCAACAGCCGGTTATCCGGGTTTCTTATTCAGTATAATATCCAGAATAATATGGTCTGCCGCCAGTGTCCCCTGATTACCCAAACGGCAGAAATTATCAAGGGACGACTCGGCGTCGGTTTCAATAATTCCGTCCGTCGCCTGGATGGAACGATTTTCCACAGCCATAATGGCCGATTGCACGGCGGCACTGGTGCAAGTGGCCACTTTCATAGCACACCCCGCTTTGGCGCCGTCGCATAGCATACCCGTTACATTTCCCAGCATGTTTTGCACAGCATATTTAATATGAGTCAAACCGCCGCCCAGCAAATAAACAATGCCGCAGCTGGCGCCCATGCCGGCGATGGCCGCGCCGCATAAAGCGGACAGCCGGCCGAACTTTAATTTAATATAAATCGTTACCAAATGACTCAGCGTTACAGCCCGTACGATTTCCCCCTCGTCAGCCTTTACTCTTTCGCCAACGGCCATTACCGGCAGCGTAGCACACAACCCCTGATTACCGCTGCCGGAGTTACTCATGACCGGCAGTGGACAACCAGCCATCCGGGCATCGGAACCGGCGGCAGTCATTGTCATCGCCCAGGTGGAGAGATCATCCTGCAGTAACCCTCTGTTCACACTGTCCCGAATGGTTTTTCCCACCTGCAGCCCATAATCATTCTGCAGCCCTTCCCAAGCCATCTGCCGGTTTATGGCCATACTTTCTTTGACAAGTCCCAATTGATTCAGGTCAACTTTCCTAATAAACTGCCACGCTGTCGCCAGATTTAAAAACGAACAATCGCCGCCGGCCGCTTCGCTGCAATCATTTCTACTGAGCACTTGCCCGTCCGCTTCCACCAAAACCACTTGAGTATGCTGATCCTCGATCACAACCCTGGCATAATGATTTGACGAACGGACCACCGCTTCAATGTATAATTTCTTGGTGCTAACCGCTGCAGAGACGGTAACCCTGCCGCTCGCCACCATATCCTTCGCCTGCTTCAAATGGCTTGCGGCCATTTTTGACAGGACTTCCAGCTTTTGCTCCGGCTCGCCGGCAATTACCCCCAGTGCAGCCGCCAAATCCATACCGCTCTGCCCCGTGCCGGGGATTCTAACCGCCATGGCATTTTTGATGACATTGCCGCTGGCAAAGATCTCAACCTTGCTTACGGCCCCGGCCCGGACGTATTGTTTCGCCAAAGCCGCCGCGTAGGCAATGGCCGCCGGTTCCGTGCAGCCAAGCGCCACCAGTAGCTCTTTATCCAAAAGTTTCAGGAATTTCTCTTCTTCCAGTGCCAAAGGCACTATAAAATCAGTCCGGCTCATACCTTTCTCCTCTTCTTAATAATAAAAATACGCCAAAAACTCTCTTCGTGAGACTCCTGATCATGTTATGCAATTTTAATACCAACTCAAAAAACCAGCTATTTAGAGAGATTTCCCGGCATGTAAGCGGCACTATTTCTCAATTTGCGAAACAACAAAAGCGCTAACTTTATCCAATGCACCAGCTAAAACAGTTTCGCAAAAAGAGAAACGGCTTCTCATATTGAGAAGCCGTAAAATACCAGCCCTTTGCAACCCTTCACAATCAATCCCGGGCATATTCTTTTAGCTTTCGATACAGCGTCGCCTTGCTAATTCCCAGTGCGGCCGCCGCCTTTTCCTTTCCTTCCAGAGCCGGGCCGAACTTCGCCATTGCCGCCAGAATCAGCTGCCGTTCGGCAGCCGCTATGGACATCATGTCTCCCGGAGCTGCTTCCCCGCTGCGCTGAATTCTGTCCATAACGTGCGGCAGGGAAATCCTGCTGCCCGTTTCAATACTCACCAGATACTCGATTATATTTTCTAATTCCCGCACATTACCCGGCCACTCGTACTGCAGCAGCAGATTGTATGCGCCCGTATCCATGCCGGCCAGTCTTTTGGCATAGGCTGTCTGGTATTTTTCCAAGAAGTGGCTGATCAATACCGGCAAATCCTCCCGCCGCTGGCGCAGCGGCGGAACAACCACAGGAAACACGTTAATCCGGTAGTAAAGATCCTGCCGGAATTGCCCCGCTTTTATCATCGCTTCGATATCTTTGTGGGTAGCCGAAATAATACGCACATCCACCGGTACAGGCTGGGTCCCGCCAATCCGTTCAATCTGCTTTTCCTGCAGTACCCGGAGGAGCTTGGCCTGCAGCGGCAAGGGCATATCGCCGATTTCGTCAAGAAAGAGCGTACCGCCATCGGCCAGTTCAAATTTTCCCGGTTTACCGCCACGGCGGGCTCCGGTAAATGCACCTTCCTCATAACCAAATAACTCCGTTTCCAATAAGGTGTCCGGGATTGCCGCGCAATTGATCGCGATGAACGGTTTATACCGCCGTTCACTGCTGCAATGGAGCACCCGGGCCAGCAATTCCTTCCCGGTTCCGCTCTCGCCCCGGATCAGCACGGCAGTATTGGTACGCGCCGCCATACTGACCGCTTGTTTTACGTTTTCCATCGCCGTACTGCCGCCCAAGATCTCGTCCGCACGGCAGTCAATTTCCCAGCCATACCGGGATACTATTTTTTTGACCGTCTCCATTTCCTGCAGCGTGGCCACAATTCCTTTTACTTCCGCCGCATCCGACCAGGTATTGAACTTCATGATACAATGCAGACGGCGTCCCTGCAGCCAGCAGGGAATCTCACCGGTGCCGCTTTTTCGGCTGCGCTCAAGCAAATCCTCGATTGTCAGACCGGCAAATACCCGGACAATGTTCGTGCCAATCAACTTGTCCGCCGCTACCCCAATCATTTTGGCCGCCGCCGTATTCGTATCGATAATCCGGCCGGCCGTATCCATAGCAATAATGCCTTCCTGAACGGTATTCAAGAGGGTTTCCAGTTGATTCTTCATCCCTTTTAGTTCCGCCATACGCTCCTGTTCAACGACTTTGCTGGCCAGAAGATCCGCCATCCGGCCGAGGAAATCCAATAAATCATGCCGCCGCGCTAGCAGCGCCTGTTTTTGCTCCGGTGTAAACGCCACCAGGGCAATTACACCAATGGTCGCCTCGCCGCTTTGAATCGGGCAGCATACCTGCGCCAGTTCCGTACAATACTGGCGGGATTCGCAGCGAAGGCACACGCTGTTTTCACCCGGATCGTCGATGATTACACCCGCTCCGGTCTGCAAGACCTGAACAAACAGGGATGCCTTAATCGGCGCGTTACCCATATTTCCGGCATAACAGCCGGTACCGGCCACCCGGTATAAAGCATCATCGGTGATTGTCACTTCTACCCCTAAAACGCTGGCAATTGCCGCCGCGACCTGCTGAACGTCCTTTTTAATCTGATACAGCTTAGACATAGTATCCTCCCGCTTTCCGCCTCACCTACTACGTCTAATTTGACCTTCTTCACAGGACTCCTGCAATTATGCAACGAACCCCGCCGCCTGAATCAGGCAGCGAGGCTGTCGCCGGACCGTATTAACGATTTAGCTGAGACTTAATTTCCCTGATTTCTTTTTGCATGTCGATCATATTGGCCATGATATCTTTCGCCAGAATGCCGGTCATCAAATGATCCTGGGCATGCACCATCAGTAACTTTACGATTATGGAATCCCCGCCGGCTTCCTGCTGGATCAAACCGGTCTGAACCCGGTGAGCCGCGTGTAAATTTTCTTTGGCGGAATCCATCAGCTTTTGGGCTTCTTCATAGTGCCCGTTTCTGCAAGCTTGAAACGCCTCGAAGATATCGCTCCTGGCCGCTCCCGAGTGCGTTATCAGTTGAAATACAATTTCTTCCTCCCGTTCCATATATACCAACCTCCCTAACGGACCAAAATAGTTAAGCCTGAATAACCTTGCCGGTATTGACCGTCTCGTGATGTTCCTGCCTCAGACACTGCTTTTCGTACAGTTTGAAAAACGGATAGTACAGCACAAAATCCAAAGCAATAAAGATCAGAACCAAGGCCCCCGCTTTCCAGTCCAGTGTGGCCAGAAAGGCGCCGACGGGGGCCGGCGTAGTCCATGGCGCAATAATAAATGCCGGTGATATAATTCCAAACTTGGTAAGATAGAACGCAATCACCCCGTTGATCCCTTCAATAAATATGAACGGTATGGCCAGAATCGGATTAAACACCATCGGCAAGCCAAAGGTTATTGGCTCGTTAATATTGAACAACCCCGGCAGCAAAGCAATCTGCCCCGTCGACTTTAACTGCCTTGACTTGCTTACCAGCAGCATGATAATCACCGCCAAGGTGGCGCCGGAACCGCCGAGACAAATAAAGAAGCTCCAGAGGGGTGTTGTGAAAATATGTTCCATAGGCTGGCCGGCAACTTTAGCCGCCGCGTTGGCCAAAGTATTGGCATCCCAGAAAGGCTGCGCCACCCCGCCGACAATCGCAGCCCCATGGAGTCCCATAAACCACAGCAATTGAGCCAAAACAGTGAGAAAAAACACTCCCGGCGCACTGTCAACCGCGCTGACGACCGGTGATATGGCTTTCATAATCGCTTCCGGCACCAGCATCGCAAACTGGCTTTGGAAAAATAAGCTCACCATGTAGAATATAAAAACATTGGCAATCATCGGAAACAGCGATTCAAACGTCGCCGCCACTGCCGGCGGCACTCCGTCAGGCATCTTAATGGTAATGCCCTTTGCTTTCATAAACCGGGCAACTTCCACGGCCAGCAGACCAACAATAATGGCCGTAAAAATCCCTTTGGCATCCAAAAAATTCGCCGGAATGACACCCTGCCCCAATTTAGCGATCCCTTTGGCGTCCATGCCGTCCTGTATCCGGGAAAGCAAGACGGCGCTTTGCGACGGCGCCGCAACCAGCAAAAAAGAGGTTGCCGCCAAAATAGAACCGGAAAGCGGGTTCATTTTATAGGAAACGGACAAACTGTATCCTACGGCCATGGCAATAAATAAAGCCATAATTCCCATTGTCATGGCAAAGGGGGTTAAAATCGCCGCCATATGGGCCGAAGCCCAGGCGTACCAGTCCAGTAAGAAGCGGGTAAAAAAATTAGTGCCCGTAACCCGCTGCGGATCAATGGGCGGGAAGGCCAGGATTAAACAAATTCCGCCGACAATGGATAACGGAATGGAAGCAATCACTCCGTTGCGCATTGCCAAAATATGCTTTTGATTAGCAACAAAATCAGCTACGGGCCCCAGTTTTTCCTCCAACAGCCGGCTGAACTTATCAAAAAACGATGCCTGATTGCTCATAAACTAGCCCCCTCCTTTTATTTGCTTTTTTGCTGGTAAAGTTGCCGGGCAAACTCCATAATTTTATCCCCCCGCAGCGTGCCATAGTCAACCATATTGATTACATCCAGAGGTATGCCCTTGGGCTGGGTAATTTTCTCAAATTCCTTTTTCTTAAACCGCAGCTGTGGTCCCAGTAAAACGATGTCGTAGTTATCGACTGCCGCCTCAAACTCCTCAGCCGGAATGGCGACCAGAACGCTGTCCGCTTCCTCAGGCTTTAGCGCTTTTTTCATTTTTTCCACAACTAAACTCGTTGACATGCCGGCGGCGCAGACTAATAAAATATTCATGCTGTTGCCTCCTCCTTTAGTACTATTGCCTTTTAAAATACGCAAATGCCATGCCAAAACTAACGCATAAGAAAAAATGGTTAGTGACAGGCATGGCATCTTGACCCGGACCGGCGTCTTTATACTCTTTTTATACACAAGTTCATTTTCGCCGTCTTTACCGGCTTTATTTTATACTCATCGCCGGGAGCACCCGGCTAACTATACACATCATATACTCATAATAATCCGGAAAATATACCAGATCTCGTCTTCCGCAAAATCAATTTCGTAAAAATCCTCGATTTTTTTTATGGACTTTTTTATACAGAAAAATTCGTACGTATACTTTTGCTTTAATTCCGCTTTACTGAAACAAGGCGGACATAACCCATGCTGTCTGGTTCTGTTAATAGCACACGCTAAATGCATAATCAATCCGACAACCGCTTCCGGCTTAAAGGTAATTTGCAGATTTTCCTGAATTGCCTTGATAAAATCGCCGAACAACTGCCGGTATACTTCAATATCAATCTCTTTCAGCTCGCTTTTCATCGCGGCAAATACCTGACCGTAAACGTCCTCCAACTCCGCTTTTTCCACCGCTCCCTGCAACTGCTGCAAATTTTCATCCTCGAACAGGGCCGAAACCGGTATAAAGGGTATGTCATAAATGTCAGGATTAAAGGTTCCTACTAAGGCAATAATCTTTTTTTCCTTGGATAGTTTATTAATTTTAGCTAAAAATTGTTTTTTATTATTAACGGACATCGGCACTACCTGGATGTTTTTATCCGTCAGATTTAATTTATCCTCGAGCCGCGTTTTGATTTTCATGGCGCTTCCCTCCCCGGTTGTACAGAGGGAGATAATAATATGGTCCTTCTCGGGAACCAGGGTGCGCGTTATACTGGCAGCGTAGTTGGCAAACAGGGATTGGTTATTTTTTATGTCCTCACAAATCTCATAAACGGTGGAGCCGGTAAAGGCTTTGCGGGCACACTCAATGACAATCAGAGTGGAAACCATATCCAGCACCTGAATGTCAATGCCGGTTTCTTCGCTGATCAGTTCACCAAACAGATTCAGCGCCCCCATGTCGACAAGCAGCAAGGCTCCGGCCCCCTGGTGATTTTTCACAAGGATATCCTTGATTTCTTCATAGGCAACTTTGGGATTTTTGTCCAGGGGCATATCATAGGCGAATAAATTATCGCTCCCCGCTAATTTTAGCGCTACTTCGACCATGGATGAGGCTGTGCTTTTGCCATGGGTAGCCACAACAATAATCGGCTTGCGTTGAAGAATCTCTGCGGCGGTTTCGTCCACCGCCAGAAACATGGCAATAAACCCCGCCTCATCGGCCGGCACCCGAATATCGTATTTATATTCGATCATTTCGGCGAAATGCAGGGCCACCGCATATTCCTCAGGCTGCTTTTCAATAATGTCTTTAATGTTGTGATTGATAATCTTCTTGCCTTGTTTGATGCGTTCAATGCTTGACTGGATATGAAGGCACAAACCGTAAAATACTTTGGCCGGAAATAATTTTCTCAGCTTTTCGCCGGCGAATTTCAGCAGGTTCTCCACGATCAGGATAATGTCGTTATCCACTACTTTCGAAAGTTCGTCCTTATTAACCCCTTGTTCAAAATTATGAATGAATTTTTTAAAATAGTTTTCGATATCAAAGGACATGATAAACCGAATGTCCTGTTCGTCGATCCCCTGTTCCTGCAACTCCTGAATCCGTTTTTCAATATTCTCGTAAAAGTTTTGGGGGAGGGAATCATCATCCGGCTCAACTACTTCTTCCGCCCGGTTCGGCTTAAAGCAAAGCTTGGCATCCCCCTTTAACAGGCGGTCTACCAGTTCGGCGCGGTTTTTATACAAAAGCAGTCCCTGCCGGACATGGTTGGCAAAGTCGGTATTATGGACTTCAATACTCTTTTTTCCCCGGGATACGCACTTTAAAAAAGCATTGGCGCAGCCAAGCTGAATATCACTTTTCAATTGCCCCACATTGCCGCTGCAATGATACAGAACCAGGCAGCGCAAGGTATTGGTGGATACAATAATTTCCTTTCCGACCCGTCGCGATTCAATTTTGAAGAATTCGCATACCAGTTCGAAACGTTCTTCCATGGTCCGGTCCTTCAGGGCCGGCAGGGATATATTCATGGGAATCCGGCGGGTAAAGGTTATTAACAGGGAACTGTCTATTTCCTCCGTAGTCGCACAGATTATTAAAACTTCACTTTTCTTTTTGTTATCCACGTCGCCTAACGGACTGTATATCCCCTTGTCAATCAGGTAAAACAGCATTTCCTGCCCTTCCGGCGGCAGTCTGTGCACTTCATCCAGAAACAGAACCCCTCCGTCCGCCCTTTCAACAATACCGGGACGGTCCTTATCGGCCCCGGTAAAAGTTCCCTTTTTGCAGCCGAATAAATGGGCCAGCAGCAATTGCGGATTATTCGCATAGTCGGCGCAATTAAAGGAAACAAAGGGTGCAGAGGGCGAGTAAACTCCATTTTCCACGGCAAAATTGTACATCATCTCAGCAAACATGGTTTTGCCGACCCCGGTGGGGCCCAGAATCAGGGTATGGAGGCCGTGGGGCGGATACAAAATAGCCGCTTTGGCCCGCTGAATACACTTTTGCAAACTATGGGAACCGCCAATCAGCATGTCGAAATTGTTTCGCTCGTGGTATTGCGGCTGTTTGCCGCTGTTTAAATCCACGGCGTATAATACCGGTTTTCCTTTGATTTTTATTACCTTTCCGGCATCATAAAGCTGGTTCAGCACCGCACTGACATTGGTCCGCTGCAGCCCCATACCGCCGGCTATATCGCCGGCGCAGCAGCCGGTAACGTCGTCGCGGCCTTGGGCCTTTTGTTCGGTGCATACTTTTTTTAAATACTCCAGGATCGCCGCTTCGCTTTTTTTCATCTTCGCAATCATCCTACTCCGATCTTTCGGCTCATGGCACAGGGCTCAGGGCGCGGAAAAACCCGTCTTGGGCGGCCACCCCGGCAAAAGGATCGTCAGACCCACAGGTCTTCCGGCTCCAAGATAAAACGGCCAACAAATTGTCAGCCGCTTAGCAATCATTGCACATCCTGGAAGATACAGGATATTCTTTTTTATTATAATATATAGAAGTTCATTAAGTAAAGAAACTCTTATTTGTGCATCATCCGGTAACCAATGCCGGATTCCGTGGTAATATAGCGCGGCTGGGCCGGATTTTCTTCAATCTTGCGCCGCAATTGGCCAATATACACCCGGATATATTGGTTATCGTCACTCTCCACGCCCCAAACCAGTTTTAGCAGCTGCCGGTGAGTAAGAACCTTTCCCGCATTCTGGGCAAGCACTTTCAACAGGTCATATTCCGTCGGTGTAAGCTTGACCTCCTTGCCACTCAGAGTCACTTCCCGTTTGGTTAAATCAATGATCAAATCCCCGCATTCCAGACGGGAATCATCGCTGCCGGGACTGGCGTGACGCAGGGAAACCCGGATTCTAGCCATTAATTCGCTTATGCCGAAAGGTTTGGTAAGATAATCGTCGGCGCCGGCGTCCAAGGCCTCCACTTTTTCCTGCTCCTGGTCCCGGGCCGACAAAATTAGAATCGGAACCCGCGACCACTCCCGGATACGGCGCACAACTTCTTTGCCATCCATATCCGGCAATCCTAGATCGAGAAGTACGATATCCGGCTTATAAGCGGCGGCGGCAAGAAGCCCGTCCTGCCCGTTGACCGCTTCACTGAGCTTATAACCCTGACCTTCCAGCGAAACTTTTAACAAACGGCGTAATTGCAGTTCATCATCAATTACCAGTACTTTTAATTGTTGGTCCAAAGCCAGTCACCTCTCTACTTACTGTCTGCCGGTTTTTTATCCGCTTCAACCGGCAGGGAAAAGCTGATCCGCACGCCGCCGTTGGGCCGGTTTATCGCCCAGATTACGCCGCCATGGGCTTCAACAATTTCTTTGCAGATGGAAAGACCCAAGCCGGTACCGCTCTTGGCTTTGGCATTATCCGCCCGGTAAAATTTTTGAAAAATGTTTGACAGTTCTTTATCCGGTATGCCGATACCCCGGTCGGCTACCGAGACAATTACCTTTTCCTCTTCTTTCAGGGCACTAACATCAATGATACTATTCTCTCCTGAATATTTCAACGCATTATCCACCAGATTCACCAGTACCTGTTCCAACAATACACAGTCTCCTTTGATCATCGGAATGCTTTCCGGGATATCTGTTCTCACCTTCCGTCCGTCCAGGCTGTCTTTCAGCCGGTGGAGAGAAGCGCCCACAATGTCGCCAATGTCGCACCAGTCTTTTTTGACTTGAATCGCCCCGCTTTCCCAGCGGGCCGTATCCAGCAGGTTGTTCACCACCCGTTCCATACGGATAGCTCCGTCCTTGATGTTCGCCATCAATTCATATTGTCCGGTGCGCGGCAGTTCAATCGTACGGTCAAGCAAGGCGTCGATGGAACCGATAATCGTGGCCAGGGGGGTACGGATCTCATGGGAAATGGAGTTGAATAACGCCGTGCGCAGCCGTTCCGATTCGGTCATCAAAACGGCCTGACTGGCCTTTTGCGCCAATTGAATTCTTTCAACCGCAATCGCCGCCATACTCGTCCAGGCATCAATCAGGCGCCATTGCTCGGTTGTAAGCTTTTTTTCAACCATATGCATGCCGAAAATCCCGATCACCCGGCCATGAACTTTTAACGGCAAATACAAATACTGGGCGGCAGGCAGTGTTTCCGTCGCCCGTCCGGCCACTTCCCCATGCTCATAAGCCCACATGGCAACAGCGCACTCACTGGGCTCGCTGACCACTGTCCTGCCGCTTCCGTCCGGTCCTGCAAAAGCTTTAATTTCCAGCTTGTCATACTGGTTGGGAAGCAGGACGACCACTGCCCAGTCCAGGGCCTGATAGGCTCTTTGGGCCAATCCGTTAATAACGGCGTCCAAATCAACCTGGGCGGCAACCTCCCTGCTAAATTCGTATAAAGACCACGTGCTTTTTTCCCGCCGCTGAGCAAAGCGCGCCTCATGCCGCAGCCGTTCGGCCTTTCCGCCGGCAACAAAAGCGACCAGTAAAAAAATGATAAAACTCCAGAGATAACGAATATCCGACACTGTAAAACTCAGTCGCGGCGGGACAAACAAAAAATCAAACACCACGACCGTGGCGATTGCCGTTGCGTAGGAGGGGCCGCGGCCCCACCGGGTAGCGCTTACCAGCACCGGCAATAAGTACAGCATGGCAATATTGACCAGTTCCAGTTCCCGGTGTAAAAACCAGCTAAGAAAGGTGACCGCTCCCATCATCGCCAGTCCGCCGGCATAATGGGACCAGAATATTTGCGGCGGATTTACCGCGGTTTTTACACGGGGCGCATATTCCTGATCCTTTTTGCCCCGGACAATATGAATATGAATTCCACCGCTTTTGCGAATCAGCTTATCTACCAGCGCCTCACCGCGCAGCCACTCCCAAACCCGGTTTTGCTGCGGTTTGCCAATTACAATATGAGTGATATTTTCCGCATGCGCCATAGTCAGCAACTCTTCCGCCGGGTCATGTCCCGACAGCGAGCGGACCTTGCCTCCCAAATCCTCCGCCAAGTGCAGATTGCGAGCCAGACGTTCCCGTTCTTTTTCCGTCAGCGGCGTACTGCGGGGTGTTGCTATATGAACGGCATACCATTCCGCTTTCATGGCTTGCGCCAGCCGCCTGGCTACACGGATTAAATGAGCGGAAAAAGGACTGGCACTGACGCACACCATGATTCTCTCAGCCGCCGGCCAGGGACCTTCGATGGCATGATCATGCATATATTCATTAAGCTGCTGGTCTACACGATGCGCGGTAAACCGGAGCGCCATTTCCCGCAGGGCATTAATATTGCCGGGACGGAAAAAATTTCTTAGGGCCCGCTCGACCTGGCCGGGCACATAGACCTTGCCTTCTTTTAACCGTTTGATCAGGTCTTCCGGCGGTATATCGATGAGCTGCACCTGGTCCGCCTGTTCAATAATGGAGTCCGGCACAGTTTCCCGCACTTTTATGCCCGTAATTTGTTCCACAATATCATTTAAGCTTTCGACATGTTGAATATTCAGGGTGGTATAAACGTTAATCCCCGCATTCAATATTTCTTCCACGTCCTGAAAACGTCTTACATAGCAGGATCCCGCCACATTGGTGTGAGCCAGTTCATCCACCAGTACCAGTTCAGGGTGCTGGGCAATAATCGCGTCCAAATCCATTTCCGTCAACTGCTTACTGCGATATTCGAGCAGTTTTGGCGCCAGCCGCGGCAATCCTGCCACCAGTTCCTCCGTTTCCCTGCGGCCGTGCGTTTCCACCCAGCCGATCAGAACGTTCATACCTTCCGCCTGACGCTCGTGAGCATTTTCCAGCATGGCAAACGTCTTGCCTACGCCGGCGGCGGCCCCCAAAAATATGGTCAGTTTGCCGCGGCCCTCTTTGGATGCTTTCTTTAACAATAGATCCGGATTACGGCGCTGCGGCTCATTAATACTCAAAAAACCCATCCCCTCTCCCAATGGGAATATTGCCCATAGCATACAGCCTGGCTATGGGCAATCCGAACTACAGACTTCACCATTTATTTACTTTCATTATACCGCAAACGGGCTATTGTTTATCAAGCGCTAAATTTAGTTTCAATACATTGACCCGTTGTTCGCCTAAAATTCCGAATTGAGAACTTTTAGCATACCTGTCGACCAGATCCCGCACCTGGCCGGCGGATATTCCCCGCGCCTGAGCAACCCGCTCGACCTGCAGATAGGCTCCTTCCAGAGAAATATCCGGGTCCAGCCCGCTGGCGGACGATGTTACCATGTCAGCGGGAACTACCGCGTCGGCAGGCAAGTTATTTTCCCGTCTTACCAGGGTGAGTTTCTCCTTAATGGCCTGCATCAGCTTGGCATTGGTCGGGCCCAGATTAGTGGCGGCGGAGCCGGCTGCATCATAACCATCCTGCCCGGCTGCCGAGGGACGGCCATGGAAGTAACCTGCCTGACTAAAATTCTGACCTAATAGCGCCGAACCGACAATTTTACCGTCCCGCTGAATGAGCGAGCCGTTGGCCTGGGCGGGAAAAATAACCTGCGCCAGGCCGGTCATCGCCAGCGGATAAACAACACCGGTCAATAGGGTAAATATAATTAATAACAACAGCCCATTTATACTTTGTCTGAGCATTGTTTTCAGCATCCTTTCGCCTGCATGTTAAACTAATCCCAGGGCAACCAAAATCATATCAATCAGCTTAATGCCGATAAAGGGAGCAATCAAGCCGCCAAGGCCGTAAATGATCAGGTTGCGCCTGAGAATCAGGGCCGCCCCCAGGGGCTGATATTTAACTCCCCGCAGGGCCAGCGGAATCAAGGCAATAATAATCAGCGCATTAAAGATCACGGCGCTCAGGATAGCGCTTTCCGGTGTGGCCAGCCGCATAATGTTAAAGGTGTTCAAAGCCGGATAGGCGGTGGAGAACATGGCCGGAATAATGGCAAAGTATTTGGCTACGTCGTTGGCGATACTGAAAGTAGTAAGAGCGCCGCGGGTCATCAGCAATTGCTTGCCGATCTCGACCACTTCGATCAGCTTGGTCGGATTGCTGTCCAGATCCACCATATTACCGGCCTCTTTGGCCGCCTGGGTACCGCTGTTCATGGCGACGCCCACATCGGCCTGAGCCAGCGCCGGCGCGTCATTGGTGCCGTCGCCGGTCATGGCCACCAGCATTCCCTTATCCTGATATTCCCGGATTAATTTCAATTTGGCCTCCGGCGTGGCTTCCGCCAGAAAATCATCAACCCCGGCTTCCGCGGCAATCGCCGCCGCCGTCAGAGGATTGTCGCCGGTAATCATTACCGTCTTAATTCCCATGCGGCGCAATTCCTTGAACCGCTCTTTAATTCCGCCCTTAACCACGTCTTTTAAGTAAATCGTGCCCAAAGCGCGGGGACCATCCGTAACGACCAGGGGCGTACCGCCGCCCTTGGCAATCTGCTCACACTGTGCGTGAACCTGGCGGGGGACCATCCCCCCTTGCGCATCAATAAATTTGCGAACGGCGTCCATAGCCCCTTTCCGGATTTGCCGGCCTTTCATATTCACCCCGCTCATGCGGGTCTGGGCCGTAAAAGGCACAAACTCCACATCCAGCGTGGCAATATCCCGTTCGCGCAAGTTATACTGCTGCTTGGCCAATACGACAATACTGCGGCCTTCCGGTGTTTCATCGGCCAGGGAAGAAAGCTGGGCCGCGTCGGCCAGTTCTTCCGCCGTAACTCCCGGCGCCGGAATAAATTCCGCCGCCATCCGGTTGCCTAAGGTTATGGTCCCGGTTTTATCCAGCAACAGGGCGTCAATATCACCCGCCGCCTCAACAGCCCGGCCCGACATGGCCAGGACATTCCGCTTCAGCAGCCGGTCCATGCCCGCAATGCCGATGGCGCTTAACAGACCGCCAATCGTCGTTGGGATCAGACAAACGAGCAAAGCGATCAGTACTGTTACGGAAATGGTAGTGCCGGAATAGATAGCGTACGGCTCAATGGTCGCTACGACAATCAAGAAGATAATCGTCAGACCGATGAGCAAAATGGTGAGGGCAATTTCATTGGGGGTTTTCTGCCGTTTGGCCCCCTCTACCAGATTTATCATACGGTCAAGAAACGTCTCGCCCGGATTGGCGGTAATTCTGACTTTAAGCCAGTCCGAAAGCACCCGGGTGCCGCCGGTGACCGAAGACTTATCGCCGCCGGATTCCCGGATAACCGGCGCCGATTCGCCGGTAACGGCGCTTTCATCAACCGAGGCGATTCCTTCAATCACTTCCCCGTCGCTGGGAATAACATCACCCTGTTCAATGAGGACCAGATCACCTTTTTTCAAACTGGCCGCATCTACCAGCGTGGTTTTTTCGCCGCTTAGCTTTTTGGCCTTCGTTTCTGTCCGTGTCTTGCGCAAAGCCTGGGCCTGAGCCTTCCCTCTCCCTTCGGCCAAGGCTTCGGCAAAATTGGCGAATAACACCGTAAACCACAGCCAAAGAGCAATCTGCAGTTCAAATACGACGCTGGCCCCGCTGCCGTTTAGGAAGTCGCGCAGCATCATAACGGTAGTCATCAGGGAGCCGATAAGAACAATAAACATGACCGGATTGCGGAATTGGACCCGGGGATCAAGTTTTACAAAGGCCTGACCGGCAGCCGACCAGATCATCTTTTTATCAAAACCAACTTTTTTACTCATAACTGCTCCTCCTTAAAAGAACTGGCCGTGCAGCATCGACAGATGTTCGACAATTGGGCCGAGGGCCAGGGCCGGCAAAAAGGTCAATGCCCCGACAACAATGACGATTGCCGCCAATAATATTACGAACAGCCAGCCATCGGTCGGAAAAGTGCCGGCGCCGGGGGGCGATATTCTTTTTTCCGCCAAGCTGCCGGCAATGGCCAATACCGGCAGAATAACCCCGAAGCGGCCCAATATCATGGCGATACCCAGCGTCAAATTATAGAACAGGCTGTTGCCGTTCAATCCGGCAAACGCGCTGCCGTTGTTGCCCGCACTGGAGGTGTAGGCGTAAATAATCTCACTGAGGCCATGGGGTCCCGGGTTATTGATGGCGCTGGTCCCGGCTCCGGTTACGGAGGCAATGGCGCTGCCGGTCAAAATGGTTACAGCCGGTACCAGTACGGCAATCACCGCCATTTTCATTTCAAAGGATTCAATTTTCTTGCCCAGATACTCCGGAGTGCGGCCCACCATTAAGCCAACAATAAATACCGTTAGGATCACAAAAACCAACATACCGTAGAAACCGGCGCCAACTCCGCCGACAACCACTTCCCCCACCATGATCTGGAGCATGGGCACCAGTCCGCCGAGCGGGGTATAGCTATCCAGCATGGAGTTTACCGCCCCGCAGGAAGCCGCCGTTGTTACGGTACTGAATAAAGCCGAACCGCCGATGCCAAACCGCACTTCCTTACCTTCCATCGCATTGGGGCTGCTAATTCCCATGGCCGCCAGATTCGGATTGCCGAACAGTTCGCTGCTATACAGAGTGCCTAAAAACAGAATGAACAGCAGCAGCATAGCGGCCAGTACGGCGTAGCCCTGCCGCTTGTCCCGGACCATATGGCCAAAGGTAAAGACCAGCGCGACAGGAATCAGAAAAATAGCTAAGACCTGAATAAAATTGGTGAGCGGCGTCGGATTCTCAAAAGGATGGGCTGAATTGACATTGAAAAAGCCGCCCCCGTTGGTGCCAAGCATTTTAATCGCTTCCTGGGAAGCCACCGGCCCCATGGCAATGGTCTGTTTCGCCCCTTCCAGCGTTGTAGCCGACACGTAGGATGAGAAATTTTGGATTACTCCCTGCTGTACAAACAGTAGGGTTAACACAATACATATCGGCAGAAAAACCCAGAGAACACTCCGTACCATATCAACCCAGTAGTTGCCAATATCTGCCGTGGTTTTGCGCGTTAGGCCGCGGATCAGAGCTACCGCAACCGCAAGGCCCGTTGCCGCCGACAAGAAGTTATGCACGGCGAGGGCGGCCATCTGGGTGAAATAGCTCATGGTCGTTTCGCCGCCATAATTCTGCCAGTTGGTATTGGTAATAAAGCTGACAGCCGTGTTAAAAGCCAGATCCCAGGGAACCCCGATCTGGTGCTGGGGATTAAAGGGCAAAATGCCTTGCAGCAGCTCGGTAAAAAATACCGCCAGAAAACTGAACAAATGAAACAGAATAAGCGCCCAGGCATATTGTTTCCAGTTCATCTCCTGGCCGGCGTCAATACCGCACAGCCGGTAAATGAGCCGCTCAGCCGGCACTAAGAGAGGATCTAAAAAAGTTTTCTTGTTTTCGAATACATGAAACATGTATTTGCCTAACGGTAACGCCAGCAAAATCAGGACAATCAGGTAAACAACAAACAGCATTACATCGTTAATCATTTAAAATTCCTCCGGTTTCAATAATGCATAAAGCAGATAACCCAGTAAAATCACGGTGACAATGCCACCGGCCCAATAATCAACCATTCTTTCTCCTCCTTCACTGAATTACGGACTAGGCTGCATTTTTTCCGACTTTATTTTTCTATCCTTAGGATGTAAGAATCAAGAAAAAAATATAAGCTGGTTATACAATATCACCCGCCGTATAAAAAAGGGGTAAAGATTATTGGCGGGGCTGTAAAAAAAACATAAAAAAGGGTTATAAGACCAAGTATTTGCCATAAATCAGGAGAAACTAAGCAAAGAAAGGGTGAAAAATATGCCGGAAATAAAGGGGAAAATGCGGCCTGACCCGGACAAATTGCTCGCACAGCTTATCAAAGAATCCCGGGGCAAACTGACAATCTTTTTAGGTGCGGCGGCCGGTGTGGGTAAAACGTATAGCATGCTTGATGTGGCTCAGCAGCGACTGAAAGAAGGTGTTGACGTCGTTATTGGCTGGATTGAAACGCATGGACGCCGGGACACGGAAAAAATGCTTGCCGGGCTGCCGCGTATTTCGCCGCAGGTAATCCATTACCGGGAAAAACAATTGACCGAAATGGATATTGACGCCGTTTTGGCCCGCCGGCCGCAACTGGCGCTGGTGGATGAACTGGCCCATACCAATGTGCCGGGTTCGCGCCATAAACGGCGTTTTCAGGATGTGAAAGAGTTGCTGGCGGCCGGTATCGATGTTTACACCACCATCAATATCCAGCATATTGAAAGCCTGAACGATGTCGTTACCCAAATAACCGGCGTTATTGTCCGGGAAACGGTGCCCGACTATATCATCGAACAAGCCGACACGGTTCGGCTGATCGATATTCCGCCGCAGGATCTGATTACGCGTTTAAAGGCCGGAAAAGTCTATATGCCGGAACAGGCCGAAAAAGCCCTGCAGCAGTTTTTTCAGCCGGCCAACATCAGCGCTCTGCGGGAACTGGCCTTACGCTTTACCGCCGGCCGGGTAGACAAGGATCTAAAAGAATATATGCAGATCCATCATATTGAAGGGCCGTGGCCTGTCGCCGAACGGGTCATGGTCTGCGTCAGCGGCAGTCCTTTTTCCGCCCAGCTCATCCGGGCGGCGCACCGGCTGGCGGGAGGACTTCATGCCGACTGGCTGGCAGTACATATTGAAGAAATGAAACGGCGCTTTCCTATGGGCGATAAAGAACAGGACCGGATAGGCCGGAATATGAGACTGGCGGAAGAACTCGGAGCAAAGACGCTAACCGTTGTCGGCGCTCATCTCACTCAGGAAATTCTGGATGTGGCCCGTGCTCACAATGTGACGGCCATTGTCATCGGCAAACCGCATCACAGCCGTCTCCGGGAAATCTGGCATGGTTCGGTCTTTGACAAGCTGGTTCGTCAAAGCGGCGGCATTAATATTTATGTCATTCGGGGAACGGCGGAAGCAGAACCGGTACCGGCCATCCAGACTGCCCCGCCTGTCCAGCGTCTGCCTTGGCCGTACTATGCCGGGGGGCCTGCTATGATAGTTCTGATAACGGCTCTGGGCCTGCTGGTCAGGAAATGGCTGGGACTTGTCAATATCCTGTTGCTGTACCAGCTGCCGGTAATCCTCAGCGCGTATTGGTGGGGGCGCTGGCCATCCTATTTCACTGCCCTCGCCGGCATTCTCACCTTTAATTTTCTTTTTATAACCCCAACCTGGCATTTGATGATGGGAAACATCCGTTATCTGGGAAGCTTTGTTACGTTTCTCATCGTTGCTTTCATTATCGGGGGACGCACGGAACTTCTCCGGCATGAAGCATGGGAAGCCAGACAACGGGAAAAAAGCACCCGGGCCTTATATGAATTTAGCCGCAGCATTGCCGCTGTCAGCGATTTAAAGGCGATTGCCGCCGGTATGGCCAGGCAGGCGGCGGAAACACTGGAGCAGGAAGTGGTTATCCTGCTGCCTGACAAGGAAAAGAAACTCATCCTTTGGGGTCGGCACAATCCACGAAAGCGGCAGACAAACAATGCAACCGGTCAGACGCTCTCCAATCCCGCCGAAGCCGCCGTCGCCACCTGGGCCTATCAACACGGACAAAGTACCGGCCGTTCCACAGAAACTATGTCCGGGGCCAACTTTCTATATATTCCGCTCAAAATACACGGAACAGTGCTTGGTATATTTGGCGTCCAAGTGACGGCGAAAAAAGTTACCCCTGAACAGCGGCGCCTTATCGAAGCCTGGGTCGGTCTGGCGGCGCTTGCCGTAGAACGGGTTAAGCGAGAAGAAGAGCCCCGGAATACTTCTATCCCGGCCGAAAACAAACCGGACTTTCCCCCGGCGCACCCCCGAAAAAAAGGACTTTCCGGGGAAAAAACGCAATAAGAAAGACCGCTGTGCGGTCTTTCGGCTCGTAGTGCGGGGCTTAATAACTGGAAGAGAAACTCGAGAAATAACAGCAATTTGCGGCTAAACAACTAAGTAACAGGATTAAAAGGATGATTGCAACAATGATCCAAATGCCACCGTCAAAACCGAAAAACATAAAATTCCTTCCTTCCCAAATTATATTCCACTAGGCGTTAGGAAGTTGAAAACTCGCTGCCTACGAAAAAAAGAATGATGATCAAGATGGCGATAACCCAAGTGCATCGAATACCACAGCCACAGCCACATTCGTAGCTATAGTCACTATAACTGGAAGAGGAACAGAAAAACCGAAATGGATTCCAAGCCATAAGTATCCTCCTTTTTTCAGTTTGGACACTCCAAAAAATTCGCCTTTATTCCAAGCCGAATCCTTTCTTCCTGCTTAAAGACCCTTTAGGTCTTTCTTATTTCAATGAGCCGGACCCGCCTTTTCGCTATCTTTTCCGTCAATTCATCAATCTGTCTTTGGAGATGATTGGCCGCCGCCTGATTTTGCGCGGCTGTTTGCGCTGCCGTCTCCGTATTTTTAAGTAATACCCGCTGCGCGGCGATAATGAAAATCATTTCCGCCGCCAGATCCAAAACATTGGCAAAAACATTTTCCTTATCAACCGTCAGCGGCAGTGCAAAAGCAATGCCAATGATTGCGCCTAGTATAACGACCGCCATAGGAGTCAGGTTAAAAAACATATCCTTCCACTCCCTTCACCATTTTGCGCAGTATACTTTTGGGAGTCATTTTGGAAATTCCCGCGCGTAAAATTGCGGCCGGTATTGGCCAGGCACCACGGGTACACAAGTATTGGCGGTTTTGGCAGCCACTACAGTGGTTGACGGTTTGGCAGTAACTGACGCGGTTTGAGGAGTCGCTGTAGTTTTGGCAGTTGGCAATTGTGTAGTGGCCGGCGGGTTGGCAGTAGCCGACGAGACTGCAGCGGTTGACGATTTGGTAGTAGCCTGCGGGGTGGTAGCGGTTGTCGGTTTTTTAGCAGCCGATGGCGCTTGCGTGGCAGGAGTCGCCGGTTTCTCTGGTTTCACAATAAACCAGGAGCGGGGCTCCAGGGGAAAAAAGAGGATGATGATGATTCCCAGAATTACTCCCTCCAGAAGGGGATGAAAGAAAAAGCGGAAATGAGTATCGCGAAAAAAATCAAAATCCATAAACAATCCTCCTTGTCGCTTTGGTTGCCCGGGTCATTCCGGCAATTCAGGCATCTCAGCCAGTATTTTCTGTAAATTATCTATTTGCCGCTGCATGTTTTGCGTAGACGCCTGCGCCTGTTCCGCTTTTTCCACGTCGCTAAGCAGCGTCCTCTGAGCGGAAATG
Source organism: Allolucifera butyrica (assembly GCF_900476375.1). Lineage (GTDB taxonomy): Bacteria > Bacillota > Negativicutes > Sporomusales > UPPP01 > Lucifera > Lucifera butyrica. The sequence continues at coordinate 50,035 of NZ_UPPP01000071.1, forward strand.
ATAAGAATGACATATCCTGCCGCCAGCAAAACATTGCCGAAAACGTTTTGTTCATCGACGGTTAAGGGAAGTGCAAAAGAAAGGCCAATGATAGCGGCAATCACAGCAACTGCCATAGGAGTTAGTCGAAAAAACACTCCCGTCATCTCCTCGCCTATGTAAGTGTTATTTTATTATATACGGCTGTAGCGTGATTGTTCAAAGCAGCCAACAAATTTTTACCTTTTCATAAAAGTGCAAAAACTGTCGGAATAATGCCTCGCTTCAAAAGGAAAAGGGCCTTGTTTATGGAATATTAGCAATAAATGCATTTCCTGGGGAGAGATGACGGATGAGTAAAAGTATTCTCCTGGTTGATGATGAAAAACAGATTTTGCGCTCCTTGGAGCGGGTCTTTCTGGAAACTGATTACCAGGTTTTTACGGCCAATACCGGCAGTGACGCTTTAGCCATTTTGGCGGAATCCAAGATTGATCTCATTATCAGCGATATGCGTATGCCCAACATGGACGGCCATGCCCTGCTAAAACAGGTTAAACAGCTCTATCCCGCTACGATGCGTATTATCTTAAGCGGTTATGCGGATGAAAATAAAATTTTTGCCTCCCTCCTCGACGGCTCGTCGAAGCTGTATCTGCTAAAACCCTGGGACAATGAAACCTTATTGCAAATTGTCAATCATATGTTTGATATTCAGACCATATTGGAAAAAACCCGGCTATTGCCCATCGTAAACAAAATAGAAGGGCTCGCCACGCTGGGAAAAATCTATAACCGCCTCAAGGCGCTGATCGAATCGGAAGCCGGCGTAAAAGAAATTGCCGATTTAATCGAAAGTGACCCGGTCATCGCCGCCCGGGTACTGAGTCTTGCCAATTCGGCGTTCATCGGCAGCCGGACCGGCTCGGTACATCAGGCTATAGTGTATTTGGGTCTGGAAATCATTAGAGATGTTGTTTTTACCATCAGTGTTCTGGAAACGGCGCCGAAGGAAAGTTTGAATACCACCCGCCTGATGCTTTGGAAACATGCCGCTTTGACCAATAAATACCTGAACATGCTCTATATGAAAGCGCTGAATAAAAAAATCCCCGACTCCTGTGCGTCTGCCGGTTTGCTGCATGACATCGGCAAAGTATTTCTGCTCAGCCAGTATCCCCAGGAATATTTGAATATTCTTACCGAACTAACGGCCGATAAGGTCAGCCACTTAATTGAAAAAGAACACAGCGTCTTGGGAATATCGCATCAGGAGCTTGGCGGATATCTGCTGAATTGGTGGGAACTGCCCTATCCGATTGTGGAAGCCGCTTTGTTTCACCATACGCCGGCAATGGCCCCCATTATCAATAAAGAGCTGGTATGCGCCGTACATCTTGCCGATTATCTGGCCTGGAAAGCCGTGCACCGGCAAAATCCCCGGCATTTGGATGAATACGCGCTCCAATTTCTGCAAATACGCGATGAAGCGGAATTGTCGCTGCTGACTCGCGAAGAAAGCTGAGGAGTTGAATCGATGCAAAGAAATATCGTTTTATTTGTTGATGATGAGGCCAATATCCTCAATTCCATCCGCCGCGCCGTAATTGATGAAGAGTATAAAGCAATGTTTGCCGGCAGCGCCGCCAAAGCCTTGCCTATTTTGGAGCAAGAACCCGTCTCGGTTATTGTGACCGACATGCGGATGCCGGAAATGGACGGACTGACTTTTCTTAAAATCGTCAAAGAAAAATATCCCGCTGTCGTGCGTATGGTTTTATCGGGTTACACAGTATTGCCGCAAATTCTGGCTACGGTCAATCAGGCCGACGTGTTTAAATTCATAACCAAGCCGTGGAATATGGAGGATGACCTGCTGCGTTCCGTCCGGCAGGCAGTTGACTACTATAATATGCAGCAGGAACGGGCTACCTTCAGGGACATGCTGGAAAACCGCAATGCCGCCTATCAGAAGGTTCTGCATAAAATGGAAGATACCGTGTCTTCTTATAAGCAGAGTACCGAATTGCTGCAGGAGCTGACCTTATGGAAAAAACAGTTTCAGCCGGCAACAACGGAACAGGCTTCGCTGCTTCAGGACGTATTTTATCAATTTATCGAAGCCTTGCCGGTAAGTAAAGCAGATTTGAATGCCGACAAACTATTAAAAATGTTCGAGAAATGGTCCAACAGCCATGACATAACCGCCACTCCCATTTTTGCCGGTCCCGACCCGGCGGCTTGTAAACTTCCTGTTTATCCTAAAATAATGCTCTTATTTATTGAGTTTTTCGCCGCTAAAATGCAGGCTATGGCGAAGGAAATTATTCTTACCTTTGAAATTAATCCGGAACAAAACCGTCTGGTCATTGCTTTTCAAATTCACCTGCCGGACACGAAAGCAGCCGTACTGGCCAATTTCGCCGGCTGTTTTGAGTTCCTGTCCAAACTGTGCGCCGCTTATGAAAGCCGTTGCCGCCATCAGGAGACGGACTACGGCTTGTTAGTCATGTATGATATGGAAGTTTTAAAGTCATAGGAGGGTTCTCTATGCCGGCCATGCACAACCACCCGGAAGCAACGGCGCCCGGACCCAAAGAGCACTTTGTCATGCTGTATCACGCGGCCCTGGCCATTATGAACCGAATGAATATTGACGACTTGCTGCCGGCTGTCATGGAACACGCAGCCAGTGCCTACAATGCCCGGGACGGCTTTATCGATTTGCTGGATGAAGAAAAAGAGGCTTTGATTACCCGCTTTGGCACGGGAAAATATCAGCAGTTGATCGGCACTACCCGGAATTTTACGCAGGGAGCCAGCGGCGAAGTCTACCGGACGGGTGCTGCCTGCGCCGTCCGATCAAACACAATCGCTGCCAATAATGAGCCGCCTTTGGTAATCGCCGTTCCCTTAGCGGCAAACCAAAAAATCATCGGCGTATTGGGAGTCGAATTACCCGGCGAAAGCAGTCAGCCGGCCCCCGGTCTGGATTGGCTGGAACATCTGAGCCGTTTGGCTTCGATTGCCCTGGATAATTCCTATCATTATTCCATGGTAGAAAAAGAACTGATGGTGCGCAAATGGGTGGAGGCAGCCTTCCAGGTTTCGGAGGAACGCTATAAAACCCTGGTGGATAATATCGGCGTGGGCATCACGCTAATTAACCGCGACATGGAAATGACTTCGGTAAATAAACAATTGCAAAAATGGCTCCCCCATATTGAAGCGCAGCTGCGGCCCAAATGCTACCGAATGTTTGCCAACGCCGCAACCATTTGCGACAATTGTCCCGTAACCAAAACCTTTGAAACCGGTAGTATTAATGAAAAAATCCATACCATGCTGGTCGGCGGACAAACAAGGTTTTTCCGCATCGTCGCCTGGCCGGTCATACATAAAAACGGATTTGTCGGCGAAGTCATCGAAATGGTGGAAGACATTACGGAGAGACGGAAAACTGAAGAACAGCTGCTCAAACTTTCCCGGGCGGTGGAACAAACCTCCAGCAGTGTAATTATTGTCGATACCGATAACTGCATTGAATATGTAAATAAAACATTCAGCCAGATTACCGGTTACACTCCCAGTGAAATAACCGGCAAAAAAGTTAGCATATTGCGTTCCGAACTGACTCCCGCCGCCGTATATCAATCCATCAGGCCGGCTATCATAGCAGGAAACGAATGGCACGGTGAATTGCACAACCGCAAGAAAAACGGCGAATCGTACTGGGTGTCGATTTCCGCCTCCCCCATTCGTAATAATGAAAATGAAATTACACATTACGTTTCCATTCAGGAAGACATTACCCTCCGTAAACAAATGGAAGAAGAGTTAACCATAAAAAACAAAAGATTAGAAGAGGCCCTGGCTGAGCTCGAACGCACCCAAGTACGGCTGGTCCAACAGGAAAAACTGGCCGGCATCGGACATTTAGCCGCCGGAGTAGCCCATGAAATCAATAATCCCCTGGGCTTCGTCCTGAGCAACTTTGCCACGTTAATGAAATATCTGGACCGCATCGGCGATGTTTTAACCTCCTATCACGAATGCAAAACCTTTATGAGTCAATCCCAGGACCCGGAAATCCAGCAATGGATCCGCAAATTGGAAGACCTGGAGCAGGCGAAAAAGCTTGGTGTAATTTTGGCGGACATGCCCGAACTCATTAAAGAATCCAACGACGGGTTAGAGCGGGTAGGAAATATTGTTAAAGAACTGCGCGCATTTTCCCGCGTCGACCAGCAAAACAATTTCGACGCTTACGATTTGAACGGCGGTCTGGAAAGCACTTTGCTGATGGCCCGCAACGAAATTAAATACAACGCGGAAGTCGTCAAGGAACTGGGCAATCTGCCGCTAATTCAGGCTGTAGGCGGTTCGGTCAACCAGGTTCTCTTAAATATCCTGGTCAATGCCGCCCAGGCCATTAAAGCCAAACAGCAATCCGGCATGGGACGGATCCGGGTCAAAACCTATCACGACACTGCTTATGTTTATTGTGAAATCGAAGATTCCGGCGCCGGCATTCCCGCAGACCACCTGAATAAAATATTCAACCCCTTCTTTACAACCAAGCCGGTAGGCCAGGGAACCGGCCTGGGCCTGAGCATCTCTTATGATATTATTGTAAATAAACATCACGGCGACATTACAGTTCAGAGTGTCTTGGGAGAAGGCACGACCTTTACTGTCAAATTGCCCATTGCCCAATAAATAAGGCTCGTGGCGCAGAGCTCAGGGCGCAGGAAAAAGGGAGCCGTCTCTTATAGAAACGGCTCCTTTTTATTGGAGGCAACTAGTTTGCTGTTTAAATCTTATAATTGAAGATCTACAAAAACCATATTGAACTTTTTGTCATAATGATTGGACCAGCCCATGGCATTCAGAGCATCAATATCCACTTTGGTCCCCTTGTCGGTCAGCATATTGTCGGTAAACTGATACTTTTTGTGTCCAATCCGGAGCGTTTTACCTGCCGCATCATAACTTCCGCCGGTATAGGCCGCTATGGTTTGAATATCGGCATAGGCTTTGCCGTTTTGAATCGTGGCCTTGCTTGAACTTCCATAGGCCATATTGCCAAAGATAACAAGCTTTACGCTGTCACCGATGGCCGGAACCTCTTGTTTGGTATTATAGCGGGAAGGCAGAATTTCGTGATTGCTGGTGCTATTCTCCGGGTGGGCCTTATCAATCACATACGTGTCAACCAGTGTTCCGTCCTGTTTAAAGGCTTTTATGGTAACTTTTCTGCCGTCCACGTCCACCGTCTGATAATCGGGCTGATCCTGGGGATCATAAAATTTCGCATCCCACACCTTTTGCGTTAAATCGGGATAATATTTGGCGCCGCTGCGGCCGGTTACGTAGTATACAGTTCCCTGGGACGGACTTTGCATAAACTCGTCATGATAAATCGGATAGGTCCGGGACGTTCCATGATCATGGCCGTTAAATACAACATCAACATGATATTGATCGAAAATCGGCGTAAATATCTTTTTTAGCAAAATGTTGGAACGGGTTCCCTTATTATAATACGGGGTTTTATGGAATAGGACAAACGTAAAGACAGCATCCTTATTTTGTTCAAGGTCATTGCGCAGCCAATCCGCCTGTTTTAAAAACATCGCTTCTTCCTTGGCCTGATCGACATTTCCCTGCGCATCTTCACTTTCCTCTTCCCCTTGGCTGTCCAGGACTACAAAATGCACTTTACCGTAATTGTAGGAGTAGGTTTGCCCTTTTAAGCCGTCCGGTCCGTTTTGAAACACCGGAAACTGCTGCACAAAATATTGAGGCTTGGTACTATTCCAGTCGGCTGCGTCATAGGTCTCATGGTTGCCTTGTACGACCATAGCCGGAATTCTGTCAACAACCCCCTGAGCGGCAGCAAACCAATTATTCCAATGCTGATAATACTGGCCTTTTTCTACCAGGTCGCCCACATTGATAAAGAACTTTGCGTCAGGATTGGCCTTATAGGCATTTTCCAGGGTAACATGCCAGGGATTGTAATTGGGAACCTCATAATTACCGCTTTGGCTGTCGCCAAATACCAGGAACTTGAATTGATTGTCCGTAACCGTTGCCGTATCTTCGGTCGTAAAGGAAGAATAGCCGGTCCATTCGTTTTGGTCATTACCAATCCGGTATAAATACTTGGTTCCCGGTTTCAGATTATGTAAGGTAACCGTAAATAAATTCATCCGGCCATAATTCAGGTCCGTTGCGGCCGTCTGAAATAAGTGCGGTTTTATTGTCATCGTATTTACTGCGCCATTTTCTTCTTTATACTCGATTTTGCAGTCATTTACCGCCGTGCTGGTCCGCCAGGTAACGGTCATGGTTGTCTCCGGGTCGGCCGACCACGTAAGCGCCACATGCTCCGGCATGGTTGTGGCGTTTAAATGAATGTCGATTGCCGTTTGGTCATACGTCCTTGCTGCCGCCGAAGCCAACGGCGCCGCCGCCAAGGCAATCATCAGCACTGCTCCTGTCATAAACGTCAACCATTTTCTGTACATATTTTCCCCTCCAGTATGAAATAATTTCCAAACAACTTCATTATACTGTTCTTGCTGGAGGCAATTGTTATGTCGATGTTAAAATTTGGTTAATCCATTTTATTCCAACACAAAATGGGCGCACCCTGGAAAAGGTGCGCCTGTCATTCTCTTACTTCAGTTTAAGCTTGGCCAATGCATCGGCCAAGGCCGTATTGATTGGTTTTTCCCCTGCTTTGTCCTGCTGCCGCAAATACTGGGACACGTCTCTTTTGGAAAGTTGGCTGCCATCCTGCTTGCGCCGTTCCTGAAAAGCCGATAATTTCTCCCGGTAACCGCAAGGACAGACAAAAATTTGTCCCTCCCCTTCACCGCGTAACTCCAGCTTTTTGTGACAATTGGGGCATCTGGCATTGGTCACTCTGGCAACACCCTTGCGATAGCCGCATTCCCGGTCCTGGCAAACCAGCATTTTGCCTTTCTTCCCGTTCACTTCCAATAAATATTTGCCACACTCAGGGCATTTCGTCCGGGTCAAATTATCGTGCTTGAAATGCTCCTCGCTGTTCTTTATATCCCGCACCACCGCGGCGGCATAGCTTCGCATTTCATCGGTAAATGCCTGCTTTTTTAAATTTCCCCGGGCAATCGCCGCCAGCTTTTGTTCCCACTGCGCCGTTAAAGCGGGGGATCTCAGTTCGGACGGCACCAAATCCAGCAGTTGTTTGCCCTTGCCGGTAATAAAGATGTCTTTGCCCCGTTTTTCCAACAAAAACGAATTAAAAAGCTTCTCAATAATATCCGCACGTGTGGCCACCGTTCCCAGCCCGCCGGCCGCACCGATGGTCTTTTTCAGTTCGGCGCTTTCCTGGCTCATATATTTTACCGGGTTTTCCATCGCCGACAGCAAAGTGGCTTCATTGAGAGGCGCCGGCGGTTTCGTCGCTCCCCTGGTTAGAATAAAATTTTTAACCGGCAGTATGTCACCCTGATTGATGGGCGGTAACAGTTGTTCGTCCTGCTCCTCCGCCGTCTCCCCGTCCTCGGCGTCATCCACATCCTGACCGTAAACCTCCCGCCACCCCGGGGAAAGGATCGTTTTGCCCCGGGCAAGAAAAGTTTCCCCGCCAATGTCCGCTTTGACCACAATTTGTTCGTATTCACAGGGCGGATAAAATACCGCCAGGAAACGCCGGACCACTAAATCATAAATCTTCCGCTCCCGGTCGTTTAAGGCGCCTAAATTCACGTATTGCTCCGTAGGAATAATGGCATGGTGGTCGGACACTTTGCTATTGTCCACAAAAGAGGCATTGGCCTTGATGTGCTGTTTCGCAACCCGGAAGGCCAGTTTGGCGTAAGGTCCTGTGCCACAGGCACTTAGCCGGTCTTTCAGCGTATCGACGATGTCGCTCGAAAGATAGCGGGAATCGGTTCTGGGGTAGGTCAGAATTTTGTGATTTTCATACAGTCCCTGCATAATTGACAGGGTTTCCTTCGCGGAAAAACCGTATCGCTTGTTGGCGTCCCGCTGCAATTCCGTCAAATCATACAGGGCCGGACAATAGGTCTTTTTGTGCGTCTTTTCCACGGCCGTAACCTTGGCCTGCCGCCCGGCCAAGCCGGTAATCAGTCTTGTACACTTTTCCGGGTCAAAGGTCTTGGTATCCTTTGTCTGTCCATCCTGCCAGATTAGTTTCAGCCGGTCCGCAATAGCCGTAATCCCGAAGAAAGGCCGGGGAACGAAGTTTTGGATTTCCGCTTCCCGCTGGGCAATGATGGCCAGCGTTGGCGTCTGTACCCGGCCGCAGGACAACTGCGCATTATATTTGCAGGTCAGCGCCCGCGTGGCGTTGATACCCACCAGCCAGTCCGCCTCAGCCCGCGCTACGGCCGAAAAATACAAATTTTCATAGTCTTTGCCCGGCTTCAGTTTCCGGAACCCTTCTTGAATCGCCTTATCGGTCACGGACGAAATCCACAACCGTTTTACGGGCTTTCTCACCTTCGCCTTCTCGATAATCCAGCGGGCAACCAGTTCCCCTTCCCGCCCGGCATCGGTGGCAATAATGATTTCGGCGACGTCGGGCCGGACCAGCTGTGTCTTCACTGCCTGGAACTGCTTGCCCGTCTGTTTGATTATCACCAGTTTCAGTTCTTCCGGCAGCATCGGCAAATCTTCGATACGCCAGGCCTTATATTTTTCGGCATAGTCTTCCGGCTCCGCCAGCGTGACCAAATGCCCCAAAGCCCAGGTCACGATATAGCTGTCCCCTTCGAAACAGCCGTTGCCCTTTTTGCCGCAGCGGAGAACCCGGGCCAGATCCCTGGCGACGGAAGGCTTTTCCGCTAAAACTAACGCTTTATTCATCCTAACAACCTCGCAATACTGTGATAACACAATCCGGTTTATTGATTAGATTGCATCTATTCTGTTATTGTAACACATTTTTGCAGTTTATAAAAAAAGAAGCTCCGCCACACAAATTTGCTCTCTGCGGCTTTTGATTCAGGAACCGGTAATCACACCGCCATTCACATGGATGACCTGCCCGGAAACATAGCCGGAATCATCCGAAGCCAGGTACACATAAGCCGGCGCCAGTTCGAAAGGCTGTCCCGCCCGTTTCATCGGTGTATCCGCGCCAAAGGTCTTAATATAACAGGCCGGAAAACTGGCAGGATTTAAGGGCGTCCAAATGGGCCCCGGCGCAACGGCGTTTACCCGGATGCCACAATCAACCAGCGACAGGGACAAGGAGCGGGTAAAGGCCACAAGGGCTCCTTTGGTTGCGGAATAATCGATCAAATAGGGATTGCCTTCATAGGCGGTAATCGAGGCCGTGTTAATAATGGAACTGCCCCGCTTCAAATAAGGCAGTGCCGCTTTCGTCAGATAAAAGTGGGGAAAAACGTTGGTTTCAAAGGTGGCAATCAGTTGTTCCCGCGAAATGCCGAGAATACTTTCCTGCGGAAATTGGACTGCCTGGTTGTTTACCAGCACGTCGATTTTCTCAAAAGAAGCAAGCGTTTTTTCGACCGTCTCGTAAGCGAGGCGCTCCTCCCGTAAATCCCCGCGGATGAGCAAACACCGCTGTCCTATTTCTTCAATTCGCTCCCGGGTCTCCATTGCATCCCGGTCTTCATACAAATAGACAATCGTAACGTCCGCTCCTTCTTTGGCAAACGCAATCGCCACAGCCCGCCCGATACCGCTGTCGCCGCCGGTAATAATCGCGGTCTTTCCCCGCAGCTTGCCGCTTCCCTGATATTCCGGATTTTCCGCGATCGGTCTCGGTCTCAGCAGATATTCCAGACCGGGCTGCCGGTCCTGATGCTGCGGCGGAAACGTAAGCGGCTGTTCCTTGCATTGACACTCCTCACCAAAATAGGGATATTGAGGATACATAACATCAACTCCCTTGCTATTTTACAATGTATTATATTCCGGGTGTCATATTATGTTGCTAAGAAAGACCGCTGCGCGGTCTTTCGGCTCATAGCGCAGGGCTCAGGGCGCGGAAGAACCGGTCTGAAACGGGGTTCTCATCGGCATAATCTTTTAGGCACTCGTCCAGGCAGAAGGATCGTCTTGTCATAAGCGGAGGTTAAGTGGCAACGGCGCAGCGTTGATAAGGCGATTCTTCTGCCGTTAACGGCTGCCTGCATGACTCAGAAAGGAAAAAGAGCCTTGCCGGCTCTTTTAAAAGCATTATATCCAATTCCGGAAAATTCGCCATAAAACGCCTGGCGGATTGATTGGCTCCGAATTTTGCAGGGGAAACTCCTGAACGGACTGACCCGCTTGAACCTTTAGGTTTGCCATATTTTCACCGCCCGGAATGGGGTATTGGGTCTTTAACAGGTGGATCGAAAGAGTAGCCGTCATCCCGGGAAAGCCCCAAATTTCCACCGGTTTAGCAGCAACTAAAGCACTATTACTGTTCCACGGATTGACTGTCTGTCCGAAACCGTTTGGCGGAGGACTTAAGGGATACAATTTAAACTCGGACCGGACTTCGTCTAACATTTTTGCATTCGCATCCAGGGCGCTCTGCAGGGATTGCACCGTCTTTTGACCTAGCACCGCTGCAATAATATAATGAGTTTCCGTCCCGACAATCACGGGGGTTGCCGACACAAAGCAACCGCCGGCCGCCAGGGTGGAGCCGGTTTTGATCCCCACAATTCCATGGGACCCCAGCATACTGTTCACGTTGTATACCAGTCCGGCCACGGGCAGCATAGCCTGCGGCATGGCGACGACTTCGCGGAAAATCGGATCTTGCATAGCAGCCTGGGCAATTTTTACTTGGTCTGCGGCGTTGCTGACCGTGGCCGGACTGACACCGCTTAAATCCGCATAATGGGTTTGAGTCATGCCCAGAACCTGAGCCGTCTCATTCATTTTGGCGACAAAAGCATCCTCCGATCCGGCAACCCAACGGCCTAACGTAGTCGCAATATTATCCCCCGACGGCAGCATCAAACCTTCCAGCAGTTGTTTCTCGGTTAATTTTTCCCCTTCCACAACCTTTACAACCGAGTAGTCATTGGCTACCCCACTCTCGTAATCGGCAACATCCTTGGCCGTCATGGTTAACGTGGGCCCTTCCTCTCCCGGCTGCAAAGGGTGTTCCTTTAAGACCAAATAAGCCGTCATGATCTTCGTTACGCTGGCGATAGGAACCGGCGTCTGGTTGGGCGAAGAAGCAATCACCCCGAAATTTTCGGTCCCTATGGCGGATTCCCCCTGATCCGGAAAAGTAACGGCAAACTGCCCCGGTAAAGTAATGGCAGGGGTTGTCGGTTTTGCCTCGATTACGGGATTATTATTGCGAAAATGAATAATACCGATCATGATAAGTAAGGCAACCGCAAGCAAAATCAGCGTCTGTTTCGGCGATAAGCCGGCCATAAAATAACCTCCTCCAAGAAAAACGCAGAACTTATTTCGCAGAAAAACTAAGTGCAGCAGGCCGCGAATCGGCCATTAGCTAGTATCTGCCATCATGCGGCCTTTCATGCATACTTAGATGCTCTTTCCATTATACCACTGCCGAGGAAGTGGAAAAGCAAAAATGAATCCTGTTGACACTTATTTTTATAATGGAAAAGCCAGGCGTTTTGCGCCCGGCTTAGACTGTAGACAAAGTCGCTTCTTGAAAGATTGCCGCGCCGCTTTGCTAACGGCGTTAACGCTTGCCGTGTTCAAACGGCTGGCCGGATGCCCGGGGAGCCTGAGAAGTTTTGGAGAAGAGCACCAGGACAAACAGAGTGATCACGTAAGGAAAGGTCTTAAGCACCACATCGGGTATACTCGCAAAGATAGGAGTAGCCTGGGAAACGTTGGCAATCGTGCTGGCAAAACCGAAAAACAGCGTGGCGCCCAGGATGCCAAGGGGTTTCCACTGTCCGAAGATGAGCGCGGCGAGAGCAAGAAACCCCAGTCCAAAGACGGTGCCGTTAAACTCGCCCGAGTAGGTTACAAGCACGATGGCTCCGCCCAGCCCGGCGAAAGCGCCGGATATGGTCACCGCAATGTAGCGGATACGGTAAACATTGATACCGGCTGAATCGGCGGCCTGAGGATATTCGCCGCAGGCCCGCAGGCGCAAGCCAAAAACGGTCTTGTACAAAATAAAATAAGAAACAGCCAAAATCGCCAAAACGAGCCAGGTCGTAGCGTACGTATTGGTAAAAAACAACGCGCCGATAACCGGAATCCGGTCCAAGAACGGCACATTAAACCGGGTAAAGCCTTCGATCTCAATATTGCCGCTGCCGGTCAAATGCCGGGCGATAAATACCGTTAAGGCGCCGGCAATCATGTTAATGGCCGTACCGCTGATGACCTGGTCCGCATTCAGACTGATGCTGGCAAAGGCATGAAGCAGGGAAAAAAGCGCCCCTGCCAGAATAGCGGCCAAAAGGCCAAACCAGAGAGCATTCGAGTGCAGGGTCGGCTGTAAAATAGATATGGTAAATGCGCCGGCAAAGGACCCAACTACCATCAACCCTTCCAGGCCGATATTGACAACGCCGCTGCGTTCCGAATACAAGCCGCCCAAAGCGGTAATTAAAAGCGGAATCGTATACGCCACGGCATAGGGTGAAATCTGTTGAAAAATCAGCCACATGACGAATTCGCCCCCTTCAGCCGCCGTTTCATTTTATCCACGAATTTCTCAATCAGCACACTGGTTGCGGCAAAATAAATAATCGTGGCGATAATGGTATCGGCGATTTCCGGCGGGATGTTGGTCATGGCATTCATAAACCCCTTGCCGGAATACAGGGTGCCGAAAAACAGGGCCGCGGCAAATACTCCCCAGGGAGAGTTGGCGCCCAACAGGGCCACGGCGATCCCGTCAATGCCCTGGGAAGGCAGAATACCGATCTGGATGCTGGTGGCGTAGCCGCAATACAGGGTCATTCCGCCTAAACCTGCCAGCGCGCCGGCGATCATCATGGAAAGCACAATCCCGCGGTTGGCGTTAATACCGGCATATTCGGCGGCAAAGCGGTTAAAGCCGACGGCTTTTAATTCGTAACCCAGCGTCGTTTTATTTAAGATAAAAGCAATCAGAATGACAGCTGCCAACGCCAGAAAAATTCCCAGATTAATATAGGAGCCGTCAAACAGTTTGGCCATCCAGTCCACCCGCAGCGAAGCATCGTTGGGAATATAGCGGGATTCGGTCTCGAAAGCCCCTTTAAAATAAGCCGGCACCGCATAATATACCACCCAGTAGGCAATCCAGTTGAACATAATGGTGGATACCACTTCATGCACATTGAAACGGGCTTTAAAATAACCGGGTAACGTGGCCCACAGAGCGCCGGAGACGGTTGCCGCCAGCACCATGAGTGTCAGCAGCATCGGCTTGGGCAAATTCAGGGTCAGGCCCACGGCGGTGGCGCAAAATCCGCCGATCAACATTTGCCCCGCCGCACCAATATTGAAAAGTCCTGTCCGAAAGGCAAACGCAACCGATAAGCCGGTAAAAATAAGCGGCGTCGCGGTGGCCAGCGTGTTGCCGATCCGTTCCAGATTCATCAGCCCGCCCTTGAACAAAAATTCATAACCCGTGATGGGACTGCTGCCGGTAAGGGCCATAAACACCGCCCCGGCAATCAATCCTAAGAGAATGGCAAGCAGTAACACGACGGCTTCCTTTTTCACTTCCAGCTTAAACCGTAACTTCACGCTTTTTCCTCCTTTCGGATGCCGGCCATCATCAAACCGATTTCATTTTCATCGGTTTCGGCGGCATTTACACTGCCGATGAGTTCGCCATGACTAATGATGGCGATGCGGTCGGAAAGATTTAAGATTTCGTCCAGTTCCAAAGATATCAAAAAGACGGCGTACCCCGCATCCCGCTGCTCTACCAGCCGCTTATGGATGTATTCGATCGATCCCACATCCAGCCCCCGCGTCGGCTGCACCGCAATCAGCACCCGGGGCGCTAAATTGATTTCCCGGCCAACAATCGCCTTTTGCTGATTGCCGCCCGACAGGGACCGGGCCTTGGTGATCGAACCTTGCGCCGCCCGCACGTCAAAATTCTCCATGATGCGCCGGCTATAGTCCCGTATGGCTTCCCGGTTTAACAGACCGCCTTTGGAAAATGGCTCCCGGTCGTAAACCTCCAGCACCAGATTGTCTTCCACCGTATAATCGAGAACCAGTCCCCGTTTCTGCCGGTCTTCCGGCACATGAGCCAACCCGGCGTTAATACGTTCCTTAATCGACCGATGGGTTATATCCGCCCCGTTCAGCCAGATATGCCCTTTTTCCACCTTGCGCAGACCGGTAATCGCCTCCACCAGCTCGGTCTGCCCATTGCCGTCAACACCGGCCAGGCCTACAATTTCTCCGGCCCGCACTTCCAGCGAAAAGTTTTTTAGCGCTTCCACCTTGCGGTTGTTGATGACCGTGAGATTGTCCACCTTGAGAAGCACATCCCCCGGCGCCCGGTCTTCCTTGGCTACCTTAAAGGACACCTGGCGGCCTACCATCATTTCGGCCATCTGTTTTTCACTGGTGGCGGCAACGTCCACCGTCCCGATATACTTGCCGCGCCGGATGACGGTGCAGCGGTCGGCCACCGCCTTAATCTCTTTTAGCTTATGCGTAATGAGGATGATCGATTTGCCTTCCGCCACCAGGCCTTTCATGATCTTCATCAATTCGGTGATTTCCTGCGGCGTAAGCACGGCGGTCGGTTCGTCAAAAATCAGAACCTCCGCATCGCGATACAGCATCTTTAAAATTTCCACCCGCTGCTGCATGCCGACGGATACATCCTCAATTTTCGCGTCAGGGTCCACATTCAGGCCGTAGCGTTCGGAGAGCTCCCGGATCCGTTTGGCGGCGTTAACCGTATTCACGACACCGAACCGGTTCGGTTCCTGCCCCAGAACAATATTTTCCGTAATGGTAAAGTTATGGACCAGTTGGAAATGCTGATGCACCATCCCGATCCCCAGGTCATTGGCAACATTCGGATTACTGATCTGGACCTCCCGGTCCCGCACGCGGATTACGCCCTTGTCCGGCTGATACAGTCCGAACAGAATACTCATCAGTGTCGACTTGCCGGCGCCGTTTTCTCCCAGGAGAGCGTGTATTTCGCCTTGCCTTACGTTCAGCGTAATGTCGTCATTGGCGACAATCCCCACAAACTCCTTGCGTATGCCTCGCATCTCCACGACATACTCCATGCCCTTTCTCCTTCCTATTCTAAAATCCGGTTCGTCAGCATCCAGCTAAAATTTCAACATATACAAAATGGGTCCGAAGCGAAGAGTGACTCGTAATACGATGAGTTCTCTTCCTTTCGAACCCATTCTGCGCAGACATCCAGCCTGCCTAACGGGCAATTCCAATTACTTAATAAGGCCGTCGCCTTTATCCGACACCTGGATGGCTCCGCTCTGCAATTTTTTGAACACTTCCGCAACCTTGGCGGCTACGTCGTCGGAAAGGTTGGGGTTCTTGGCCGGAATCCCGATCCCGTTGTTTTTGGCGTTAAAGGTAAGGGTTTGACCGCCCGGGAAATTGCCTTCCTTAACGCTTTTGACCATATCATACGAAGCTTGGTCGACATACTTCATCGCCGACGTAAGAATAACGGACTTCGTCTTGGCGGAATCATAATACCCTTGCGCATATTGGTCCACGTCCACGCCCACTACCCAGACCTGCTTACCGGCCTTGGTGCGGGAAACGGCTTCGTTGATAACCCCTACGCCAACCCCGCCGGCGGCGGCAAAGATCACCGTAACGCCCCGGTCATACATCTGGGCGGCGATTTGCTGTCCCGCAGCCACATCGTTGAACGTACCCTGATAAATCACATTTTCCGCTTTAAGGCTAATCGAAGTGCCTAAATTGGCATTCGCATACTTGACACCTTGCTGGAAGCCCCAGTTATATCTTTGCACAGCGGGAATTTCCATGCCGCCGATAAAACCGAAATCGCCGTGCTTAATCTGAAGAGCGGCGGCTACGCCGGCGAGAAAACCGGCTTCGTGCTCGGCAAAGTTAATGGAGACCGTGTTTTTACCCACTTTGATCTTGGAATAGTCGCTGCCCGGATGAGGCACACCGTCAATTAAAACAAATTTGGTGTCCGCATATCGTTCCTGGGCGGTATAGATTGAATTTTCAAACTTAAAACCAGGAGTTACAATCAGCGTATAGCCCGCATCATGCAAGTTGGTAATTTCTTTATCGTAGTCCGCTTGCGTCGTACCGGCGGGCCTTAAGTATTTCGGCGAAAACCCGAAGTCTTTTCCGGCTTTGACCAGCCCTTCCCAGGTTCCCTGATTAAAGGACCGGTCGTCGATCGTGCCGGAATCGGTCACCATCCCGACCATCAGTTTATTGGCCGCCGGCGCTTTGGCGTCCTGAGAACCGCAGCCGGTGAAAATAACGGCTATCATGAGGACTAGCAATAACCATGGCACACTTTTCTTGCTCATTCCCAATTCCCCCTAGTTTTTTTTCGATTCGGTAAATTCATTTAAATTTTATTATCAAACCCGTCCCGGAAAAAGGACACATGTCCACTTTGCCGAAAAGAATTTATTGGGAACTTCAGGGCATTCTCCCTGCTTTTATGCGCCTTCGACCCCCACGACGCCCCGGATTGCCCGGGAATAGCGGTCCACCCGGTCTTGGCACTCGGCCGCAGTCTCACCCTGGGCTAAAATATAAACCTTGATTTTCGGTTCGGTCCCGGAAGGACGCACAATAAACCGCGTCGCATCGGCCAGTTCAAAATATAAGACATTGGAACCGGACAGTTCCATTTTGCTTTTTTCCCGGGTCCCCGCATCCACCGTTTCTCCCGTGAGATAATCCCGGATCCGCGTCACCGCGGTCCCGGCGATTTTCGCGGGCGGAGTTTCCCGCAGACGCTTCATAAGGGCCTGCATTTGCGCCAGCCCGTCCAACCCGGGCATAACCAGATTTTCCGTGTACTCGCCGTAATGGCCGTATTTTTCGTACAAAGCCGCCATTGCGTCGTACAGCGTCATACCCCGCCGGTGATAATACGCCGCCATTTCCGTTACCATCAGAGTGGCCGTAACGGCATCCTTGTCGCGGCAATAATCCCCCATAAGGTAGCCGTAAGACTCCTCATAGGCCAGCAGATACTGATAATTCCCATCCTCCGCCAGCTGCTTGATCTTCTCGGCCATAAATTTAAAGCCCGTAAACGTATCCACAACCGGGATTCCGTTGCTCTCTCCCACCTTGCGGGCCATCTCCGTCGTGACAATGGTTTTGATCGCCACCGGTTTTGCCGGCAGCAGCCCCTTTTCCCGCCGGGAAGCAATAATATAATCCAGCAGCAGAACGCCGACCTGATTGCCGGACAGCCGCACATACCGGCCGCTTTTGTCTTTAAGCATGATGCCGATGCGGTCGGCGTCGGGGTCTGTGCCGATAATCAAATCCACATTTTCTTTTTGAGCCAGGGCAATGGCCAGGGCAAAGCCCTCTTCATTTTCCGGGTTCGGACTTTTTACCGTGGGAAAGGTACCGTCAATCACCATTTGCTCCGGCACGCACAGGATTTCTTTCATCCCCAGCCGGCGCAGCGCTTCGGGGATCAGTTTGTACCCCGTACCGTGGAAAGGGGTATACACCAGTTTGAAATCCCCCGCAGCCTGGGCCACAACCTCTTTGTTGACCATCAGCTCTAAAACGCGGCCCAAAAACGCCTCGTCAATCTCCGCACCGATCAGGCGGACCCCGCCGCCGGCCAGGGCCTCCGGAAATGCGGTCCGCTGGATCCCGGTAAAAATGTCGGTGTCCTCAATGGCTTTGACCACCGTCGCCGCATGGCTGGGGGGAATCTGCGCCCCGTCTTCCCAATATACCTTATACCCGTTGTATTCTTTCGGATTATGGCTGGCCGTAATATTGACCCCGGCGATACAGTTCAGGTACCGGACCGCAAAGGACAACTCCGGCGTTGGCCGCAAGGCGTCGAACAGGTACACCTGAATGCCGTTGGCCGCCAGCACACAAGCCACTTCCTGCGAAAAAACGTCGCTCTTGATGCGGCAGTCCATGCAAACAGCCACACCCCGCCGGCAGGCCTCCGGGCCCAGTCCGGTAATCAGGCTGGCAATGCCCTGCGTTGCCTGGCGGACCGTATGAATATTCATCCGGTTTAAGCCGGTCCCTAAAATACCGCGCAGTCCGGCCGTACCAAATTCCAGCGGCGCGTAAAACCGGCTTTCAATCTCTTTTACGTCCCCTTGAATCGCCGCCAGTTCCTCCCGCTCTGCTTCACTCAGCGCCGCTGAATTCAGCCAGCGTTCGTATTCCTGCATAAAAGACATCTCGGTCCCTCCGTTTTTAGTTTCCTGCCTGGTCCTGCTGGATCAGCAGCCGGACCGCCTCAATGGCGACTTCGATTGCTTCCGTCGTGTCATGAACATGCGGGTTAGAGAGTCCCGCCTTTTCCCGCTCCTGGTTCCATACGGTCGATAAGACGCAGCCCGCCCGGGCCCGCAGGACGCCGGCCACCGTATACAGCGCCGCCGATTCCATTTCCGAAGCGAGACAGCCCGACCGGATCCAAGCCTCCCATTTGTAATTCAGTTCGGGGCCGACCGGCATCCGGTTGGGATTATGCTGCCCGTAGAAAGAATCTTTACACTGCACAACCCCCGCGTGAAACCGCTTGCCTAACTTCTTGGCGGCGTTCACCAGGGCGCAGGCCGTATCGAAATCGGCAACCGCCGGATACTCAATGGGCGCGTATTCTTTCGAAGTCCCTTCCATCCGGATGGCGGCGGTCGCTACGACCACATCGCCGCCCATAACCTGATGCTGCATGCCGCCGCAGGTGCCGACCCGGATAAAGGTGCGCACGCCGGTCATATACAGTTCCTCCACGGCGATCGCCGCCGAAGGGCCGCCGATGCCCGTGGACGTTACCAGTACCCGCTCCCCGTTCAGCGTTCCGGCGTAAGTAGTGTATTCCCGGTTACTCTTGACAAACACGGGATTTTCCAAAAACCGGGCGATCTTTTCCACCCGCCCCGGATCACCCGGCAGGATCGCATATTTCGCTCCCTGGTCCGGTGTTAAGCCAATGTGATATAGTTCTTCCATATGAATGATCTCCTCCTGCTTTTTTCCCATAAATTCACAAACAAAACCTGCGAGCCGGATTAATATTGGCTGTCGGAGGTCATTCCCCGCATAATGGCAACGCCGGAACTGGTGCCCAGCCTGTCGGCGCCGGCTTTCACCATAGCCGCCGCCGTCTCATAGCTGCCGATCCCGCCGGAAGCCTTGATGCGGATTGCCTGGCCCACGCACTCCCGCATTAGCCGCACATCTTCTACCGTAGCTCCCCCGCCGGCAAAACCGGTGGACGTTTTAACAAAATCGGCCTGGGCCGCCACACAGGCCCGGCAGGCTTGCCGCTTTTCCTCGTCCGTCAGCAGGCAGGTTTCCAGTATTACTTTGACCAGGGCTTTTCCCTTCACGGTCTGTACCACGGCGGCAATATCGCTTTGGACATATTCCCAGTTTCCGTCTTTCACGGCCCCGATATTAATGACCATGTCCACTTCCCCGGCCCCGTCCGCCACGGCTTGGGCCGCCTCGGCGCACTTGATCTTCGTAGTGTTGGCCCCAAGGGGAAAACCGATCACCGTGCACACCGTCACGCCCGTTCCCTGCAAAAGGCCGGCCGCCGCCGGAACCTGGCAGGGATTTACGCACACCGCCTTGAATTTATATTCTATCGCTTCATTGCAAAGTTTCGTAATTTGTTCCCGCGTCGCCTGCGGTTTTAAAAGGGTATGATCAATTTTTTCAGCCATTGCCGTCATATTTTCCACTCTCCCGTTGTTAAATCGTTTCCAGGGCCAGCCGGATCATATCCTGAAAACTGGTCTGCCGCTCTAAGGCAGTGGTTTTGGCCCCGGTTAAAATTTCATCGCTGACCGTAAGGATCGTTAACGCTTTGACCCCCAGCTTCGCCGCGACGACAAACAATTCATAGGATTCCATATCAATCGCCAGCACACCGTAGCCGGACAGCAGCTTGACCTGCTCCATCAACCGGTCGTTATAAAATAAATCGTCGGCGAAAACATTGCCCACTACGACATTGATTCCCAGCTCCGCCGCCTGGGTATAGGCTTTATGTAAAAGCTCGAAATCAGCGGTTGCCGAGTAAGTAATCGGACCGAAGCGCAGGGCGCTCATGCCGGAGTTGGTGCTGGAACCCATCGCCAGAATCGTATCCCGGTTGTGCAGGCTGGGCGATATGGAGCCGCACGTCCCCACCCGGATCAGCCGTTTCACGTGATACTCATTGATCAGTTCATGAATATAAATGGAAGCGGACGGCATGCCCATGCCGGTGCCCTGAACCGAAACGCGCTTCCCCTTATACAGCCCCGTATAGCCGTACATGCCGCGTACTTTATTATAGCAGACTGCGTCAGTCAGGAAGTTTTCCGCGATATACTGGGCTCTGAGCGGATCGCCGGGAAGCAGGATACTTTCGGCGATATCGCCGGGATTGGCTTCAATATGAATACTCATTTTTCATACTCCTTCCTTAATTATATATGCTTAACGGAAGCGGACTTGAAAACCGCCGGCATGATTTTATCAAAGGAATATTTGACAAAATCTCCTTCGCAATTGCCGCAAATCACCTCAAAGTCCGCCGCCACAAACTCACTCAGAAACTGAAGGCATAACCCGCAGGGGATGCCGTACTCCTTCCCCGAGACGGAAACGGCAATTTTGACAAACCGGGTTTTCCCCTCGCTGACGGCTTTGACCACGGCTGTGCGCTCGGCGCAGATGGTGCCGCCATATGATATATTTTCCACATTGCAGCCCGTATATATGCTCCCGTCTTCACACAGCAAGGCCGCACCCACTTTATAGCCCGAATAAGGGGAGTAGGAAGCCTTGCTTGCCTGGGCCGCCTGTTTTAAAAGTTCCGAGTCCTGCATAATCTCACCTCTGTTTTTCCGTTGATATATGATTCATTATTCAGTAAAATTTTATTATTAAATAATACCCCAAAGATAGGACACATGTCTAGTTTCCCGACAAAAGAACCCGAATAGTAGCTATTAGTGTCCGCTTGAATCTGTCCCGTAAACCAGGAAAGGAGACTTGCCCATGCCGGTACTAAACGACCATACTGCGTACGGTAATTTGTCCCTGCCCGATCAAATCAATCAGTTATTGAGCACCATGCCGGAAAGCGTCCGCAACGCCTGCACCCTGGTAACCCTGCGGAAAAATTCCGTCGTTGTCAAGGCGAAAGACCCCAGCGCCAATGTTTATTTGATACTGAGCGGCCGGATGGGGGCTTTGGCTGAATTTCCGACGGGAATTAACTACTCCTTTACCGAATTTACGCCCTTTGACATGATCGGCGAGCTGGAAGCGATCACCGGCGACCTGCAATACGCCGTTACCGTAAAAGCCATCACCAATTGCAAGGCCCTCTGCATGCCCAAGGAAGTCTTTTTGGACTGGCTGCGGCAGTGTTCCGACACTTCCTTCGCCATCTGCCGGCTGGTCACGCAAAAACTGTTCAAACAGCTAAAAGCCGACCGCAGCTTTCTATTTTTAGACTCCATCGACCGGCTTATCGTGCATCTGATCACGGCGTATGAAAAACGCAGTGTCAATTCGGTACTTCACTTAACCTCCACCCGCCAGCAAATTGCCGACGAAATCGGCTTCTGCACCAAAACAGTAAACCGCTGTATAAAAAGGCTGGACCAAAGCGGCTATATTACCTTAGCCCATAGCAAAATCATGGTCAATCAAAATCAATATGATCAATTGGTTTCCTTAATGTCCACCAAAGAGGTGGATAGAAGATAAATTCCTTTCCTCCGCCAGCCGGCGGCGAAGCTGCGCGGCGGCCCGCTCCGCCCCGTCCGGCGCTTTGACCACCAGCAAAACCGTGTCGGTCCCCGCCACGGAACCTAATACGTCCGGCAGCGGCAGCGCGTCAATCCACCGGGCAACCGCCCGGGCCATGCCCGGCAGCACGTGAATCACGAGTAAGGAACCGCTGGCAGCCAGCGACAAAACCGCCTTCGATATCACCTGCCGCTCCCGGGGCGTCGGGCCAGAGTCCTGCCGTCCCGGAACGGCATACCCGTAGCCGCCGTCCGCCATCGCCACCTTACTCAGCCGCAGTTCCCGCAAATCCCGCGACAGCGTCGCCTGGGTCGCGTCCATCCCCTCCCGCCGCAGCGCCGCCAGCAGTTCCTCCTGCGTCCCGATCCGCTGGCGCATAACAATCTGTTCAATCAGGGCCTGCCGTTTTGTTTTCATCCCCGTTCCCTCCCCTACTTTTTCCATCGTTTAGAAAAGAGAGAACCCGTCTAGGCATAGACGGGTTCCTTTCATTGGGTCCGCTCTGAATTCACGTGTTAAGGCACAATCCGGGTGCCGCTCCGTCCCTCCAACGCGTCCTTCGCCTTGGCCAGAGAAGCAATCAGCGCCTGCCGCCCCGGTTTGGAGGCCACAAACTGCATGGCCGCTTTCACCTTCGGCAGCATGCTGCCGGGGGCGAACTGCCCCTCGGCAATATACTTTTCGGCTTCTTGCAGACTCATTTGCGCCAGATTCTGTTGGTCCGGCTGGCCGAAATGGACCGCCACCCGGTCCACGGCGGTTAAAATCACCAGCCCGTCGGCGTCCAGATCCGCCGCCAGCCGGGCCGCGGCCAAGTCCTTATCAATCACCGCGGCCACTCCCTCCAGCCTCCCGGCTTCTTCCACTACGGGAATGCCGCCGCCACCCACAGTGACTACCACTTCACCCGCGTCAACTAACTCCTTGATGGTTTCCAGTTCCACGATCTGCTGCGGTTCCGGTGACGCCACTACCCGCCGGTAGCCCCGGCCCGCGTCGTTCACCATCACGTAGCCCTGTTCCTTTTGCAGGACTGCCGCTTCTTCCTTAGTGTAAAACGGCCCGATCGGTTTGGTGGGATTCTGAAATCCCGCGTCGTTCCGGTCCACCACTACCTGCGTCAACAGCGTAACCACGGGCTTTTCGATCTGTCTCTTTCTCAGTTCCTCCCGCAGGGCCTGCTGCAGGTGATAGCCGATCAATCCCTGGCTCATGGCGCCGCAGACATCCAGCGGCATCGCCGGGGTCACGCTCCGGGCGTATTCGTTTTGCAAGACCAGCCGTCCCACCTGGGGTCCGTTGCCGTGGACGAGGACGAGCTGGCTGCCGCCGGCAATCAGGTCCGCCAGATAGACCACGGTCTCTTTCACCACGGCCAGCTGCGCCGCCGCGGTAGCGGGCTGGCCCTCCGTCTGCAAGGCGTTGCCGCCTAAAGCCACTATCAGTTTCATCTACGAACTCTCCTCTTCCTCATCATCTAACTCAACCCGCCTGTCGCCAATAGGCCCAGGGCCACTGTTCCGGCCACGGCGAACAACAGGGCAATCACCTTTTCATAACCGGCAAAGACTGGCTGCTGGTTTTCCCGTTTCACCTGCCGGAATACGAAGATGCCCACCGCGTACAGGATCGTCACCAGCAAAATATATTTCAGTCCCGCCGCGTAGATCAGCCAGGCCGCATAGACACTGGACAGGACCGCCGTCATTAGGTCCTTGTTCCTCCCTGCCGGTTTTTCCTCATAGGTCTCCCCCGTAGCCGCCAGCTTCCAGGCGTACAGGCCGCTGAACAAATAGGGAATCAGAATGGCCGAACTGGCGATGGAATACAGGGCCTGATAGGTACTGCTAGAAACCAGCGTGAGAACCAGCGCAATCTGGACTAAGGTATTAGTTAAGATCAGCGAGTTGACGGGCGAACCGTTTTGATTCTCCTTGCGGAAAATTTTCGGCAAAATGCCGTCCCGGGCCGCCACGAAGGGAATCTCCGCCGCCAGGATGGACCAGCCCAACAGCGCTCCGAACAAGGAAACCACCAGCCCCGCGTTAATGACCACGGCTCCCCAGGGGCCGACCACCGCTTCCAGGACATACGCCGTGGACGGGGTTTCCAATTGGGCTAATTTTGCCTGTTCCATGGCCCCCAAAGACAGGACCGATACCAGTACATAAATGACTAACGTACCCACTAGCCCCATGACGGTGGCTTTGCCGACGTCCCGCCGGTCTTTCGCCCGGCCGGAAATGACCACCGCTCCTTCAATGCCGATAAAGACCCATAAGGTAACCAGCATGGTGCTCTTGACCTGGTCCAGCACACTCCCTAAAGAAGTGTTGGCTTGTCCCCAAAGATCGAAAGTAAAGGTTTTCAGGTTAAAAGCAACCACCAGGACAAGCAGGAACAGGAAGATGGGCACTAGTTTTGCAATGGTGGTAAGGACATTCACCAGCGCGGCCTCTTTCACCCCCCGCAGGATTAATGCCTGCAGCGTCCAGACCAGGACCGAGGCGCAGACAATGGATACGGCGTTGTTCCCCGTACCGAAAACGGGGAAGAAATAACCGAGCGCCCCGAAAAGCATGACTGCATAGGATACGTTGCCGAGCAAGGCGCTTAGCCAGTAGCCCCAGGCGGCGTTAAAACCGATGTAGTCGCCGAAACCCGCCTTGGCGTAGCTATACACGCCGCCGTTAAGTTCCGGCTTGCGGACCGCCAGATTCTGATAGACCAATGCCAGAGCAATCATGCCGACACCGGTGATCAACCAGCCGATAAGAATGGCTCCCGCGCCCGCGCCGCGGGCCATGTCGGCGGGCAGGGAAAAGACGCCGCCGCCGATCATGGACCCGGTCACGAGACCGATTAACGCAACAAGACCCAGCTTTTTATCCTCTGCCAAAGTAAATCCTCTCCTTTTAGCGTATTCTTAGTTCCCCAGAGTGGCTACCAGGACGGCCTTAATGGTGTGCAGCCGGTTTTCCGCTTCGTCAAAGACGACCGAATGGACGCCTTCGAAGACTTCGTCCGTCACTTCCATAGCCGTTAAGCCAAATTTGCGGTGGATCTCTTTCCCAACTTGGGTGTTCAGATCATGAAAGGCGGGCAGACAGTGTTCAAAAATGACATTCTGGTTGTAGGTCAGGGCCAGCATGCGGCGGTTGACCTGATAAAGCTGCAATAAGTTGATCCGCTGCTCCCAGACCGCGTCCGGCTCGCCCATGGACACCCAGACGTCCGTGTAGAGCACATCGGCATTCACCACCCCGGCGGCAATGTCCGGGGTGATGGTGATTTTCGCGCCGCTCCCTTCCGCAAGCTGGCGGCACTGTTCGACCAGGCAGTCCGAGGGGAACAACCCTTCGGGGGAAACGATCCGGAAGTCCATTCCCAGTTTAGCCGCACCGATCATTAAAGCGTTGGCCACGTTGTTGCGTCCGTCGCCGACATAGACAAAGACCATTTGGTTGTAGGGCTTATGGAGGTGTTCCTGGGCGGTTAAAAAGTCGGCCAGTACCTGGGTGGGATGGTCGGCGTCGGTCAGGCCGTTCCAGACCGGCACGCCCGAATAGGCCGCCAGGTCTTCCACCACTTTCTGGTCAAAGCCCCGGTATTCGATGCCGTCATAGATTCGCCCCAATACCCGGGCAGTGTCGGCGATGGATTCCTTCTTCCCCATCTGGCTGCCCGTCGGCCCCAGATAGGTAACATGCGCCCCCTGATCGAGGGCCGCCACTTCGAAGGAACACCTTGTCCGGGTAGAATCTTTCTCAAACAAAATGACGATATTCTTCTTACTAAGCCGGGGCTGTTCCGTCCCGGCATATTTAGCCCGCTTCAGTTCCGCCGCCAACTCTAATAAGTAATGAATTTCCTTAGCGGAAAAATCCAGGAGCGTTAAAAAATTGCGGTTGCGCAAGTTAAAAGCCATGTTTTATCTCTCCTTCTCCCTTTCCAATCTCCACTTTCCAAATTCCAATATCCAACATCCAATTCCCGAATTTCACGCGTCGTCCCGCACCAGAGGCATGCTCATGCAGCGCGGACCGCCCCGGCCCCTAGACAGTTCCGACGAGGGAATGACGTGGAGCCGGATGCCGTAACTCTCCAGAATTTTATTGGTCACATGGTTACGGGAATAGACGACCACTTCCCCCGGCGCAATGGCCAACGTGTTGGCCCCGTCGTTCCATTGTTCCCGGGCGGCGTGGATGGGGTCGCCCTGGCCGCAGCGAATGAGCATAACTTTCCGATCTAAATACCGTTCCAGAATGTTCTCCAGTTTTTGGTGCAGCGGTTCGATTTTGAGCCGCACCGCGCCGGTGCGGTCCCGCCAGGGCGTCATGGCATACACCGTCAGCGGCCCTTCAATTCCGGCATGGATGGTGAACTTGTCGTAATCCACCATGGTAAACACCGTGTCCAGATGCATGAAGGCCCGCGACGCGGGGATATGAAAGGCCAAAACCGTTTCAAAGCTGGCCTGGTCGGCGAACAGCCGCTGGCACACTTTCTCCACCGACGCCGCGTCAGTCCGCTGGGAAATGCCGATAGCCAAGACTTTGTCATTTAAGATCAGCTCATCGCCGCCCTCCAGGGACGTACTCTCTTCCCGCTGGAACCAGCAGGGAATATGGGCCCCCTGAAAGCGGGGATGATGAGCAAAAATCGTTTGGGCAAACAGCGTCTCCCGGTTGCGGGTCTGGGTCCGCATGTGGTTCAACGTAATGCCGTTGCCGATGGTGGCAAAGGGGTCCCGGGTAAAATACAGGTTGGGCATGGGATCACAAACAAAGGGATAGCCGTCGTGAACCCGGTCGGACAGGGTGCTTTCCTGATAGCTGGATAGCTCGTCCCGCCGGACCCCGGCCATCATCTTAGTGATTAGCGAGGGGTTATCGAAGCCGGTGAAATAGTCTGCTAAAGCACATCGCAGGCGGTCATTCTCAATCCCCGCCTCAGCGATGAACTGCGCAATAAATTCGTGCTTAACCCGCTCGTCGGTCAGCGCCTCCGCGGCCAGTTGTTCCAGGTACAGCACTTCCACCCCGTTCCCTTGCAAGACCGAAGCGAAGTAGTCGTGTTCGGTTTGGGCCACTTCCAGATAAGGGATGTCGTCGAATAAGAGCCGCGCCAACAGGTCCGGCGTCAGGTTTTCCACTTCCGGCCCGGGCCGGTGCAGCAGCACCGACCGCAGCCGGCCAATCTCCGAGGTAACATGCAGGCAGTCTTCCGCTGCCTCTGGTTTGCGTATTGCATTCTCCATAGGTATCCATCCTTTCGTTGGGACTCTCTCCCTCAGTAAAGCTTCGAGGATTCATTCCCGGCAAAGAATTTCTGGACAAGGATTATCACTGTACTTTTTTGTCGTAATTATGAAGAAGATCATAGTAATAACTATTGGTATAATCTACATAAGAGGATCTCTCACAGGATATATCCAGCTAGGACTCAAAGGCATTCAACTCCCCCTTTGTTCTTAAAAATGGACTGCTAATCAAAGTTTTATCAAGGAGAATCCCTTTGTTTTATTTGCTTCATATTGAAGCCATCAAGATCAAAAAAAATACTTTCTGGAGATACTTTAAGGGTTTTAGCTATTCGTTTAGCTAACCCGTAATCAGGATTTCTTACCCCATTTTCAATTAATCCATAAAAGCTTCGTGATATCCCTAGTATTCTTGCAATTTCAACTTGTGTGAGTCCAACATTCTCACGTGCTATAGCCAACTCTTTCCTCATTTTAACACCTCCTTTTTTGCTTCTTTTTGAAGCAATTTCATATTCACATTATAATGCTTCATTATGTAGCTGTCAATCAATTTTGCAACATTTAGAAGCAAATTATTTTATTGCTACTGTATGTAGCATATAATTATAGGCAGGAGTTGATTTTATGTCTCTTGGTGAACGGCTCGCCGCTTTACGCGAGAGCAAGGACCTTACTCAAGTTGAATTAGCACAACTTACAGAAATATCTCGCTCCCGCCTATCTTTATATGAAACAGATAAGCGTGAGCCGGATTTACAAACTTTAAAACAACTCGCAGATTTCTTTAATGTAACTCTTGACTATCTTGTTGGCCGCGATACCTCACTCTTCGTAACTAAAGAAGAAAAGATTCCCAACGATTTACTGGAATTTCTTAAACTACCTGATGCTCGGTTTAGCGGTATACTTTTGACCGAAGAAGATAAAGCCAAAATCAAGGCATCACTTAAAATTATATTTTGGGATACAAAACAAAAAACAGACGAAAAAAATCACAAATGATTTTTTTCGTCTGTTTTTTTATACTCCCGATGTTATTCTTTTCGTTAGCGTTGCGCTCGAAATACATAATTTGGGATACAAAAAAGAGGACGTGTGGCCTCATAATCCTAAAATACTATTCAGACGGTGTATTCTAGGAACTTACTCATGTCCTAAATTGTTGGGAACAAAAAAAGTGTTTTTGTGTATTATAGGTATATTGATGGTCTTTTTCCCTTTTGCTTCCTCTCGAAGAATATTCTTCATAGGCGTAGTGCGGTAAACTGCAGTCTTTATTTCTGCATTATTATAAGCTTTATATCTATTTAACACTTCCCAAATAACTTCTAGCTCTTTTTCCCCTAGTTCGGGCTTGAAGCGAGGGGACGGGCCTTTTTGAATCTGTGAAGTGCCGCTCTTAAAATGCTGATATATTTCCTTTCCATGTAGGTCTTTTATAGCTCTAGGTAATTGAGGCGGCCAAGGGCCATCCTGAAGGCGTAAATAGGTTTCCCCTGTGATGGATTGACCATAACGCTGAATGGCCGTGTAATCAATAAGGAAGACGAGTTTAGTTAGCTTAAAATATGATACTTCCCCAAGATAGTCAAGTAAGGAAGACACCACATAATGTAATGGTTTTAGTTTTGTCATTTTAGCTGAAGACAAAACATTGCGGATGTTTCGCGTGTTTTGCTTAGAGGCTAACACTCTAACTTTTTTAACAATCTTGTCAAGTCGAATAAAATCTGCAGTTTGTTTGGGAAAAGCGCGATGGACCATAGCACGTGGGCCGGGATGATAGAGAGGAACAAGTACCCGGTTATTCCACGGCAATAGACGTCCCACGGAATCTTTAAGTCCATATGCATGTGGTGTTATTAATTTCAGCGCATCTAATGCAGTTTTGCCGAGCGTCACAATTACTTCAGGATTAACAATATCAATGGTCATTTCTAGGTATGCGCTGCAATTGAAAAGTTCTTCGCGTGTGGGGGTCCCGTTATTCCCATCCTCATTTCTTGGATTGCAAAGTACCGCATTAGTAATAAATACGTCATTTCTGTTCCATCCGATATTGCCCAGTAGCTTTTCGAAGTTACTCCCTGTTTTATCGCCATAAAGCGGAATTAAGGTACGGTCAGCACCTAACCGCCCAGGAGCTTCCGCTATAAACATGACCTTTGCACTAATATTACCATTAAATTCGGACAACACCTTGTTTCGACAATTTAACCTTTCACAGAGGGTACAACTTTGAACGCTTCGCCATAATTCTTGCATTCTTCGGTCTTTATTAAAAGAATTAAAGTCAATCATAATATACCTCCTGTATCTTGCAAACACATAGGGTCGGGAACGTGGACCAGTTTGCCATATTCAATCACTTTTTGGGCAACACATCCAGACCCACAGCATGGCAAATAACCACAGGAAATACAAGGTTCGTTAAAAGACTCCCTTACATGATTTCTAACGGCGTTTAGAAAAGGTGACTTCTCCCAGCAATCTTTCAACGAAAATTTATCAAGACAGGAATATTCTGAGGTTCCGACAATTTCTTCGGCTTGAACTTGCTTAAATGCGTCACAAGGATGAATTCGCAGGTCAGGAAGAACAATCAGTCTATCCTGCCCTGAATAACAATGCGGATCATTACTTAGCCGTAAGAAATTATACGGAGAGCCAGTCCGTACTTCGTATCCGCTTTTGCGTAATGTCAAAATTAAATTACGAAGTTCGATATTCTGAAGCTGATTCAGCATATGCCTACGTAGGTTTGAACCTCGACCCTGAGGAACGAAACGTAATACGCTGACCTTTTTTACCCCAAGCGTCGCAGCAAGCTCGCAAATTGCTTGAAGCTCCATGTAATTATGCTTTAAAGGGACAAAATGAAACTCGGTTTCTAAACCTTGCGAGATGGCTTCTTTTGAAGCCTCCAAAGTCGAATCGAAACTACCTTTTTTCCGGGTAACCCATTCATGGACAGTTGCCCCAGCCCCATGAAGGCTAAAAATTATACGGTTTAATCCTAGTTCAGCTAGTACAGAAAGCTTTTTGCGAATATTGGGGACAAACCCTGATGAATAAATAGAAGTATACATACCAAAGTGGCTAGCCTGTTCGACAACTGTTTCGAGACTTTCCCAAAAAAGAGGTTCCCCACCTGAAAGAACAAGTTTCGAGACGCCCAGTCCATGGGCTTCACGAATAATCCTTTCACAATCATTCAAGGTCATTTCTCGGACGCATGATTCCCCAGCATCCCCAGAACAATGTATGCATTCTAGAGGGCAACGATGAGAAACTTCTATTTTTAATTCGTCCAAACGTAATTCGCCAGGCAGATAAATCATGTAAGTTCTCCTAAGAATTCTTTTAGTGAGACCTTATGCTTATCAACATAGGCGTGCGATGACACGCACGTAAGTGTTCCTGGCGTAAGGTGGGTTTCATTGGCCAAGAACCTGAGCAAATTGCAAAGCCCCCAATAATTTCCATAAGCCCGATGGAGAAAGTCATGGTTACGATAAGTACATAGCAAGTGCAACTTGTGCGAATCTTCTGCTGGCTCTAGTTGAACTTTAATACTAGCAAGGCAGGGCTGTCCAAGGGGCTTTTTGGTTTCCCCTCCTGGCTTATGAATTATTATGTGATAGGCTGCCTTGTAACGCCTTGCAGGACTACTATTTATAGAATTGATGATATTGAGCAACTGATTAACCGGTTTTGAACCAATGTCGTAATGTGTCATTCTTCGGAAATATGTACCCCAGCGATGACTAGCGGCTGGGTCAAGTTTATCGTACATACCCTTCGGCTTATTGTAAGCTTCGAATAAATCAATCGCATTGTTGTGTCTAGCATAGAGCTTATGCGGAAAGATGGTATAAGCAACTTCCTTAGGAGTGAACAATCCCAAGGAAGATTGCAAGTCCGTTACCTTGCCATGTAAGTTTTCATCAAGCAAGGCCGGATTCGTAATGTGGACTATCAAATTAAACATTTCCCAGGCCTTACCTCGCAAATGTTGGATGGCTCTCAGCCAGGCATTTTGGAATGAATCCTGAGTAATAAGCAGCGGTTCCAATAAAACGGCCTCCTTCAGAGCAAGGGGTAGCCGTGGTTCTTGTAACAATGCTAGTGCAAAAAAAAGGCGAAGGCTGGAAAAGCGTTTGTATGAGCCACTTGCATCGTAATATTACTGTAGTATTCTACAATTTTTAGATTAATCCTGGGTCAATAGCTTCTTGTATACGCAAAAAAGACGCGACAACGGTTCTCTTATCTTAAAGATTACACCTTTGCCGGAACCCAATGGGGAAGCAAAAAGTATATGAACATGAAACCCTTAGAAAATACCGACCTTGAGTCGGATTTTAATACTGACTAACATAGCTTACTATCGGATTGCAAACAAATTTGCGAAACTATCTTGACGTTACCAATCTTGACAGTACCCATTATTTTATCACCTCTATAAATTCTATTGTTTTTTACTGGCTATTCCGCCCCACGTTTCTATCCAAATAAAATACGCAAAAATATTTATAAATAAATATCTTTGCGTATTTTTAATTAACATAGTTTCCAAGAAGTGACGGATATACTATGTTTCCTGCATAAATGTTTTCAGAATATCCGGTACGATAACAGCTTTTAATGGCCCCGTGCATATGCAAACCAAATTTAGCTAAAAAAGATTGGAATTTTTTATTCTCCACCTTAAGTAACGTATCTTCAGCTATAGTAATTGACGTTTTTAAGGTTATTGATAAATCGCCAACATCTTTTATAACACTACTTATTAGCTCAGACCCAATTCCTTGTGATCTTATCTCTGGACTCAAATAAAAACTACAAATTTTATTGTGTTTGTAAGGATTATCCGAGATTTTTAAGATAGAAACTCCATAAATATTATTTAATCCCCCCTTTTGTATTACATATGAAATCCTTTGTCCATTTTTAACTTCAGGAATTACTTTTGAAAAATACCACTTCTTAAAACAAGGGTACTGTGGGCCAAAGATAGGAAACATAAATTCATACTGTTCTTCTAATAAATTAATTTTGCTCCCAAAATTATCTTTATCGATTTTATATATTCTGAATTTATCCATCTTTTCCACCTCCCCAATATCGCTTGAAAATATTCCGAAAAAAATACGGTGAAAATCTTATAAGAGCAATGATACTATAAATTAGGCTTGAAATAAATAGTACAATAAAAATATAATGTATAACATTGATAATGACCTTTATCCATTCCATAGAATAAATAGCATTTATTTTGTTTAAACCATCACTACCAAGTAGAATAGCTGATGAAAATACATTCACAAACACGCCAGATCTAAATTGCTTGATTGATTCTTTTTCTCTCTCGAAAGCAATAACCATGTTTGCAGTAGGATTAGATTCATCCAATTTCATCTTCCAAAAATATACTAATAACTGCTTTTTCAAGTTTTTAAGTTCCGGCATGTACTCAAGAAACCCATCAACTTCTAAAAATCGTATATATTCCATTCCTTTCTCATTGAGTGTTAGTTTAAAATCTAAATCTTGCATCATAAACACAAAAAGCTTTTCCACTTCCAACATGCTAGCTTGAATTGATCTTATTATATCCCTGGGTAATTGGCGAGGTTCATTAAAACGAAAATCAAAATAGATTTTATCGTTTACTCCACCATTATCAGAAACAAAGATATTGCAATATCGATTACTTTCATATCTAAATCGGATATACCAATTTGAATCTTCTGGGATTTCTTCCTTGCGTACAAAAGTCGGATCTATAACAATACTAATACAACTTTCATTTACTCTATTGATTTTAGGTTTTATTAGAATTAAAGGATTCTTATTAGCAAATTTTATTAAAGACGCTTCATCTGTGTCACTATTTTCATCTAGTGAACAATACTGTAAAACAGAATCGTTAAAGATTATCTGCATAGTTAATTTATTGTTTAATTTTGTATATAAATCTTCAAAAGCAACTTGCTCATCAATTAAAAAAGGAGTATAAAAGATTAATTCTAAAGGTTCATTTAGTAAAGATTTTTTTATATCAAGCTGAAAACCAACATCAACAATAATCTTTTTTTGTAAAAAAAGCCATAAATTAATATGTGCTTTTTTTATACTAACCTGATCTTTCTTTTCCTTTTGTTTTACGCAAATAGCAAAAGACCGAGTTTCCAGCATAATATCTCCTAATCTAACTCTATATTATACTATTGTATTCCTTAATAGTTTGTAAATCCCTTTAAAGGAATTGACGAATAATGCTATACTTAATTTAATTATATCAAATTTAAATGGGAGAATATAGATTATGTCTGAAAAATGCTTACTACTTTCCATTCACCCTGAATATGTATATAAAATATTTAACGGAACAAAAGCAATTGAATTACGTCGCACACGTCCCAAAATTCAAACAGGCGATTGGGTCGTAGTTTATGCCACGTCACCCCTTAAAGCCTTATATGGAATGTTGCAAGTTGAGAAAGTAATTACATCGACTCCTTCTATACTATGGGAAACAACTAGAAATGTTTCCGGAATTTCTGAAAAAAATTTCTTTTCCTATTTCCATAATACCAATAAAGCTTATGGTATTTTTATATCAAAAAAATGGGCATTGCCTAACCCGCTTTCGTTAGAAGAGCTTCGTCAAATTATTCCAGGTTTCAGGCCCCCCCAAGGATTTGCTTATTTAGATTCTAATTCGGAAATAATCCGAATCTGCAAAAGCCTTATAAATCGAATCAGCTAAGTGTCAAGGTCGATTAGAACGAGTCGGGTCGAGTAGAAACGCGCCTTGCGACGCGCAACCCTCACAGAACCGGACTTGCCCTATTAAGGCATCCGGCTCTTCATAGCAGCATTTACTTACGTCTAGCCATAGATATTTACATAGATTCTCGCGTTAACTAGCGGGAATCTCTCCTCGAGTTTTGCAAATCCTTCCCAAGTCAGGCTGTTCTTTTGGCTTCTACGATTGAGCACTTCAAGTATCTTGCGCCGTATGCGGTATCCAAACGCATGAATTCCGTTGCTGTTGTCGGTCACCCCATAGTAGCGGTAGTGCCCAGCCAGCTTGGCATTTATCTGCTTGATTAAGTCTCCTATCTCAGTGTGCATATTTTGATAGAGCCATTCAGCAAAGTATTTCAACTTCGCTCTAAATTTCTTCCGGCTGGTTGTCCTCTTGACGCGGAACTTTCCGTTCTGGCTTTTGCTACAGTAGTG
>NZ_UPPP01000015.1 GCF_900476375.1 Allolucifera butyrica
CTTGATTAAGTCTCCTATCTCAGTGTGCATATTTTGATAGAGCCATTCAGCAAAGTATTTCAACTTCGCTCTAAATTTCTTCCGGCTGGTTGTCCTCTTGACGCGGAACTTTCCGTTCTGGCTTTTGCTACAGTAGTGCGTGAATCCGAGAAAGTCGAATGTCTCCGGCTTGCCTTCCCCTCGTTTATTCCGTCGTTCCTCGGCGAAGCGTCCGAATTCGATAATCTTTGTCTTT
>NZ_UPPP01000077.1 GCF_900476375.1 Allolucifera butyrica
TCGGCGGGAAATGCCTTGAGCAAGGTATCTATCGCCTCAGTCCCGCCGGTAGACGCACCGATGGCGATAAGACAATTTCGCTTAACTGTACCCGGTCCCCCGGTCGCTCCTAAAACCGGATCATTCGCTCTATGCCTGGCTACTTTGGCGGTCGATGCAATCTTTATTTTAACAATCAACTCATTGACCAGGGCTTCGACCCTGCGTCCGCCCCTAAAATCCGGCTTGGCGACAAAGTCCACCGCCCCGGCGTCCAAAGCGTCCAAAACACTCTCACTGACCGCACTGACTACCACAACCGGTATTGGGTACTGCGGCATAAGCCTTCTTAAAAACTCAATACCGCTCATACGGGGCATCTCAACGTCCAGCGTCATAACATCCGGTTCGAACTCCAATATTTTATCCCTGGCCACATAGGGATCCGATGCCGTAGCCACCACTTCGATGGAGGGATCCCGGACAATCTCTCTCGCCAAAGTCTCCCGGAAAACCAGCGAATCGTCCACAATCAGAACCCGAATCCTCCTTTTAACAGTTGTCATCATTGCGATTCCTTTCTATAAACAGCCGGTGCTACAAATTTATATTTGCTTTCATAGCGGTTGATCGATTCGGAATGTCCGATAAATAAATAACCGCCGGGCTCCGTATGGTCATAAAACCGGTTCACCAGTTCCCTTCTGGTTTCGGCATCGAAGTAAATCATCACGTTGCGGCAAAAGATCAGATGAAATTTTTTCTTAAAGGGAAAAACTTCATTCATTAAATTAAAACGCCGGAAAATGACTTCACGCCGGATTGGGTCCGTAAGAATACTGTTCTCCGCATCGACTCTCCGGCAATATTGGCCCCGCCACTGGCTGGACAGCATTTCCAACTGGCTGGTGGAATAAACGGCTTTTTCGGCCCGCTCCAAAGCGGCAGTGGAAATATCGGTAGCTAAAATTTTAGTATCCCACTGCGCTTTTTCACTCCCCAAATAAGAATCAATCACCATCGCCAGGGTATAGGGCTCTTCCCCGGTGGAACAGCCGGCGCTCCATATTCTGAGATCTCTGTCCCCGGCATTCCGGATGAGACACGGCAGTGCTACTTTCGCCAAAAATTCAAAATGTTTGGGCTCCCGCCAAAAATAAGTATGATTGGTAGTCAGCTTGTTAATCAGAATCGTGCCGGCTTTTCCCGTGTGGTCACTGACCACATGCTGGAAATACTCGGAGAAGCTGTCAAAACCATTCTGAATAATATAATTGTGCAAACGGCCCAGTATGAGCGTCTTCTTTTGCGTTAAATTGATGCCGTAATTTTGTTTAATATAACAGACAAGTTCAGTAAATTCGCGTTCGGTTATGGCTTCCATGTTTTTCCCGTCCTTAAAATCAGAGAAAGAGAGCCGGCAAGAACTCTCTTTCTCTGAAACTGCTAGTACTTGCCAAACTCGTTATCATCAAGCAATATCCTTGCTTTCGGCGTCAGGGACGGTTGATGCGGTCCGCTGCCTGCCGGTTCGGTCTGTTTCTTCTTTTCCAGCATCGACTCAATTGCCTGTAAAACTTCCGGACTTACGGTCGTTCCCGCACCGCCCTTCAGACCCCGGCCAATTGGCTTCAATTTAAATTTCCGCACATTTTCTTTCATGATTTCAGCCTGGCCCGACAATTCCTCGCTGGCGGCAGCGCTTTCTTCCGCTGTCGCCGAATTGGTTTGCACCACTTGCGATACTTGGGCGATAGCCTGATTAACCTGCGAAATGGCCGTGGCCTGTTCATTGGAAGCCGCGGCGATATCACCGACCAGGGCGGCGGCTTTTGCCACTCCGTCCACAATGCCGTTCAGCGCCTCCGCTGTTTGATTGGCAATTTGGGTCCCGGCGTCTACCTTTTTAATGGAACCCTCGATCATCGCCGTGGTTTCCTTGGCGGCGTTGGCGCTGCGGGCGGCCAGGTTTCTTACCTCTTCCGCCACCACGGCAAAGCCTTTGCCGTGCTGTCCGGCCCGGGCTGCTTCCACTGCTGCATTCAGCGCCAGTATGTTGGTCTGGAAAGCAATTTCATCAATCACTTTAATAATCCGGGAAATATTGGTTGACGATTCGTTGATTTCCGCCATGGCTTTAACCATTCCCTGCATCTGGATGTTGCCTTCCATGGCCTGTTCCTTGGCCATAGCGGCCAGTTCGTTGGCCTGATTGGCGCTGACAGCATTCTGCTTGGTCTGGGCGGCAACCTGAGTCATGGACGCCGTAATTTCTTCAATGGAACTGGCCTGTTCGGTAGAACCCTGCGACAGGGCCTGGCCGGAAGCGGCAATCTGCTGCGCTCCGGCGGCCACTTGCTCGGCCGCTTCGTCAATGCTGCACATGGCCCGGTTGATATTTTCGGCCATGGAAGAAAAGGATTGGGACAGCAGGCCAATTTCGTCCCGGGATCTTACCTGAATGGCCACATTCAGATCCCCGCCTGCCACTTTGTCGGCGACTGTGACTAATTCCCTGACCGGCTGCGACATTCTCCGGGCAATAAAAACGCCTAATGCCAAGGCAGCCATCGCCCCCATTATGACAAAAGCAATCATGATGTAAATTGCCCGGTGGGCATCCGCTTTGTTGCGGTTCGCCTGACCTTGAGCCAGGTTAATTTTCATGCCGATCAAATTATCAATGGATTTCTGGATGGCAGCTTCCCGTTCCACCCCTTCCGTGCGCATCAATTGATAAGCCTGATCATTCTGCCCCGCCTCAATCAGGCTGTAAAACTTTTTAAGATAAGACTCCAGGCCGTCGACCGCTTTGCCCAATTCTCTCGTTTCCTGGCGCCCGGCGTCGCTTACCAAAGTATTGGTAAATATGGCAATTTGATCCTTCATGCTTTTTAATTCCGCATCCGTCTTGGCGATATAGGCGGCCCGGTTGTTCACATCTTTATCCAGCATCATTTCCTGGGCATTTACCCGGATTTTATAATAGGATTCCGCGACGGAACTGATTTGGGGCAGCGGAACCGTATAGTAGTCATACAATCTTCCGTCTTCCGCCGTTAAATTGTAGAGATTAAATACCCCCACCGTACCGACAACGGCGCCGATAATGGCTATCATCAGAAAGCTGATAATCAATTTGTTGGCTATTTTCAGATTTTCAAACCAAGTCACACAAAGCCCCTCCCTTTTTAACCGTGTCTTTATCGCTCGAGTTCTTCCAGACCTGCCACTTCGTCATCCGTTAACAGCCGGTCACAATCCAGGATCAGTTTTACCTCGCTGCCCACCTTGCCAATCCCTTTGATGTACCGCTGGTGATAATGATCGTTCACTTGCGGCGGCAGAACGATATCCTGTTCGGCGATGGATAAAACCTCCGACACGGTGTCAACAATCAATCCTACGGCAAGTTCTCTTATGTCTATAACAATTACACAGGTCCGGTCGTTGTATTCCCGGAAGGGCTTTTTAAAGCGCAATCTTACATCAATCACCGGAATAATTTTTCCCCGGAGATTGATAATTCCCTTTACGTACGTAGGAAGATCAGGAACTTCCGTAATGGACTGCAGACCGATAATCTCGGTAACATATTTGATTTCAATGCCATAGACCTCCGAACCCAAAGGAAAGGTAAGAAATTTGCCTTTTTGTGTATCTTCCTCAAGTTCCCAATCATTTTCCATGCTTTCGGACATAACCCCGGCTCCTTTCATGCAATGTAAGATTTTCTCTCCGGCTAATATTTACCGAACTCGTTATCGTCAAGCACTATTTTCGCTTTCGCCGTCAGGGCCGGCTGGCATCGTCCGTCACCGGCCGGTTCGGTCTGCTTCCTTTTTTCCAGCATGGACTCAATCGCTTGCAAAACCTCCGGACTCAAAGCTGTTTCTCCCCCGTTTTTTACCCCCCGGCTGATTTTTTTCAGTTTAAACCGCCGCACATTTTCTTTCATAATTTCGGCCTGACCCGACAGTTCCTCGCTGGCAGCGGCACTTTCCTCCGCCGTTGCCGAATTGGTCTGCACTACTTGCGATACCTGGGTAATGGCCTGATTGACCTGCGAAATGGCCGTGGCCTGTTCGTTGGAAGCGGCGGCAATTTCACCGACCAGGGCGGCGGCTTTTGCCACGCCGTCTACGATGCCGTTCAGCGCCTCCGCTGTTTGATTGGCGATTTTAGTCCCGGCATCCACCTTCTTGATCGAACCCTCGATCATCGCCGTGGTTTCCTTGGCGGCGTTGGCGCTGCGGGCGGCCAGGTTTCTTACCTCTTCCGCCACTACGGCAAACCCTTTGCCGTGCTGTCCCGCCCGGGCCGCTTCCACCGCCGCATTCAGCGCCAGTATGTTGGTCTGGAAAGCAATCTCATCAATCACTTTAATGATCCGGGAAATATTGGTGGAGGATTCGTTGATTTCCGCCATGGCCTTAACCATTCCCTGCATCTGGATGTTACCTTCCGTGGCTTGTTCCCTGGCCATAGCAGCCAATTCATTGGCCTGGTTGGCATTCACGGCATTTTGCTTGGTCTGGGCGGCAACCTGGGTCATGGACGCCGTAATTTCCTCAATGGAACTGGCCTGTTCGGTAGAACCCTGCGACAGGGCCTGGCCGGAGGCGGCAATCTGCTGGGAGCCGGCGGCCACCTGCTCGGCGGCGTAACTGACACTGCCCAGAATTTGGTTATTGGTCTCAATCATTTCACTTAGTTTCTTACCTAACAGGTCATTTTCCGATCTTACCTTAACTTGAACCGTCAAATCACCGGCAGCTATTTTTTCCACCGCCAGGGCTTGCTCCCGTATACTATCCACCATTTTCCCAAACGATCGCATTAAAATGCCGACCTCGTCGGAAGTCGAGGCTTCTATATTTACGTTCACATCGCCTACGGCAAGGCGTTCCGCCGCTGCCACCAGCCGGTTGATCGGATTACTGATAATACGGGACAGGAAGAATCCCAGAAGTATAGCTACCAGCACTGCCAATACGACAATACCGTTCACGACAATCATTGCCTGGTGAGCCGCCACTTGATTGCTCGCCGCTTTAGCTTCCGCTTCTTTTATTTTCAGGTCTTTCGCCGCCCGCAGTGCGTCCTCGACCATTTTCCCCACCCGTATGCCTTCGGTTTGGGACAGTTGCGCCGCTGCTGCCATTTGACCGCTTTGAACCTGACCGATTGCCTTTTCCATTAACGGTTCATAGGCGGCAATGCCGGCCTGCAAAGCGGCCAAATTCTGCCTTCCCGCGTCGGTATGCACCGTAGTTGCGTATTTTTCGATTGATTTTTTAAACTTCTGTACTTCCTGTCTGGACTGAGCGGCTAAATTCTCCCGTTCCGCCGGGTCTTTCGACAGCATCATGTTTCTAACCTGAACCCGCGTAATATAATAGCTTTCCAGCATATCCATCACGTCACCCAGGGGAACGGTACTGAGTTCATATAATTGCTTGTCTTCGTTGGTAAGCGTATAAAGGTTATAAATTCCGAAAGCACCCACAATCCCGGCAATGGCAGCAACCAAAACAAAGCCGGTAAGCAACTTTTTGGCTATTTTCCAATTATAAAACCAGGTCATTCCAATTCCTCCTTATAATT
Source organism: Allolucifera butyrica (assembly GCF_900476375.1). GTDB lineage: Bacteria > Bacillota > Negativicutes > Sporomusales > UPPP01 > Lucifera > Lucifera butyrica. Next base: position 5,587 of record NZ_UPPP01000077.1, read on the forward strand.
GCTCCGGTTTCCCGCCAATCAGATAATGCTTCAGACAACGATGAAATTCGCTCAACTTTCATTCAAACACTATGTACGAACTAACCCGGCGACATCCAGAATTAAACTCACGCTGCCGTCGCCGAGCAAAGTGCAGCCGGCTATATCTTTAGTCTTTTTAATATAACGCGGCAGGGCTTTCACCACCACTTGCTGCTGCCCCAGTAAGGCGTCGGCAAACAGGCAGAGGCTTTTTCCGTCCGTCTCAACCATGATCATAATGCCTTCGTATAAATCGGTTACCGCTCCCTGTGACCGGAACCGTTCACTCAGGCGTAAAACCGGGTAACATTGGCCGCGTATCATAATCATTTCGTTGCCGTCGGTGTCTTTTATCAAGTTTTGCTCTTTCAGCCGGAACGACTCCTTAATGGCTACAATTGGGATTGTATAAACAGCCTGGCCGACTTTTACAGTCATTCCCTCCACAATCGCCAGTGTAAGCGGAATCCTAACAGACATCGTTGTGCCGCTTCCTTCTACACTGTCAACACTGATGGTTCCGCCAACCTTTTCAATGTTCTTCGCCACGACATCCATGCCGACGCCTCGCCCGGAAAACTCTGTTACCGTATCTTTGGTGGAAAACCCGGGCTGTAAAATGAAGGAATACACCTGTTTATCCGTTAACGAACTATCTTCCCGTGTAATCAAGCCCCGTTCCAATGCCTTTTTCAGGATTTTTTCCCGGTTAAGCCCGCCGCCGTCATCCTGAACAAGGATCCATACATCCCCACCGGCGTTTTTGGCTTCCAACCGGATTTTACCGGCGGCCGGCTTTCCTTTGGCCGCTCTCTCCTCCGGCGATTCAATTCCGTGGTCCACCGCATTGCGAATTAAATGCATGAGCGGGTCGGAAATATGCTCAATAATATTCTTGTCTACTTCGGTCTCATCGCCGATAATCTCAAGTTCCGCCTGTTTGTTAAGCTTCCGGACCATATCCCTTACGATACGGTTCATCTTGTGAAATGTCGCCGCCAACGGAACCATCCGGATTGACATGACAATATCCTGCAATTCACCGGTGATTTTGGTTAGCTGCCGGGCCGATTTGAAAAATTTGTCCAGAGGCAGCCCCTGGAGTTCCGGATTCTGGGTTACCATAGCCTCGGCAATGACCAGTTCCCCGACTAAATCCATGAGCATGTCCATTTTAGCTACATCGACACTGATGAAACTCCGTTTCTCTCCCCGCTGCTCCCCCTTTTGTTCCGCCGCCGGCGGCCTAGTATCCGCCGCTGGTCCGCAGGGCGGTGCTGCGTTAGGAACCGGACCATCCAGGCTAATCGTTTTCTTATCCTTCGGCTTAACGGGCTCAGCCCTGTTAACCGGATTGATTCTGACTTCTTTCAGAAACATGGCTTTATCAAAAAACGCCTGGATTGTTTCCAGCGTATTTTCGCTGGCAAACACTATTTTAAAACCTTCTCGCCGGATGCTCTCCGCCGTGCTGTCATTTTCCAGAATATCGGCCGGTGAATAGTCGATATCGGCGGCAATTTGGCTGAGTTCATGCGCCAGGGTAAAGGCTCTTATATTTTCCATGCCGCAGTCCTCGTCAAAATAGACCAGGGCTTCATATACGCTTTTACCATCCCCCCCGGGGCTTCGCCGCGGGCCAATATAGTATTGGCATTCCGCCGGGCTCTTGGCAGCACTGCCGGCACGGTCATCCGTCCCGGGACCAGACGCCTTTAAAGCAGACAAAAAAGCTCGGATTAATTCATTCAACTCCGAGCAATCCGTTACGGGGCTTCCCCCATTTTCTACTTGTGCCACTTCACCTTTGATATAATCAACAACATTCAAAATCAGGTCGGCCAGTTCGGAATAATTGACCTCCGCCGGCTTAACCTCGCGCAGATAAAAGAAAACGTCCTCCGCCGAATGGGCAAGGGATGAGATATCATCGAACAGCATCATCGCTGCCGACCCTTTTATGGTATGCATGATACGAAAGACTTCGTCGATAAATGATTCCAAGCCGCCGGATTTTTCACTATCCAAAATAATATGCTCAAGTTGTTCCAGCAGCTGATTGGTTTCAAACACAAAGAGGTCCAGCATTGGGGCTTTGCTATATTGGTCGTTCAATTTAAAACCACCTTCACCTATGTACTGCAAATACCGGAATGCAATTGTGTTTTTTAACGGCCCTGCCGTATTACTGCAATTTGCTGAGGCCGCGAATAACCTGGTCTTCCACAAACGGCTTTACAATAAACCCGTTGGCGCCGGCCATCACGGCTTCCCGCACGTGATTTTCCTGTCCCATAGCCGATATCATTACTACTTTCGCGGCGGGATTCATCTTTTTTATCGCCTTTAACGCGCTGATCCCGTCCATAACCGGCATAGTAATATCCATGGTAACCAAGTCTGGTTTATGTTGATTATATTTTAAAATTGCCTCTGAACCATTGGCCGCATCGCCAATTACCTCATAACCATTCTTCTCCAGCATCATTTTAAGTGTTACCCGGATAAAGGCGGCATCATCAACAATCAGTACCTTCATATTCGTATTCGTACCCTCCCTTTTCGTCTGCAAACTAGAGTTTACTATTCACGTTTCCATAATTCGATACAAAATACTAAATTCCTACACTTTTTCGACAAACTTCTAAGAAATTTACAATTTTTACTTCTTAAATTAAGCAGTCTCGATAAAAAAAAACCAGGCTTTCGCCTGGTTTTTCATCAAGTAAATGCAACCTGGCAGTCATAGACTCTTCATCCTTAGACCCATAGCTTTGCGTCCTCACCTTTCGGTAAGTTTGCCAAAATAATACACTTCTTGATATAAACTTACAATATCCTCGTTATTTTGTCAAGACTTTTGTCCTGGATCTTAGGTCCCAGGTCCTGTAAATAGCTGGTATCTATACGCTAAAACGGTTAACAGCCTGCTGCAATTTTTGCGCCATTTTTGCCAAAGCGTCACTGGCAGAAGCAATTTCTTCCATAGCCGCCGCCTGTTCTTCCGTTGCCGCCGACACTGCCTGCGTTTCCGCCGCCGTTGCCCGGCTAATCTGGTCAATTTCTTGTACCGATCCGACAATTTGCCGGCTGCCCCCTGCTATTTGCTGAATGGAAGCGGCAATATCCTTCACTTGGTCCGATACTTGCTCAATATGCCGGACGACCTCGGTAAAAGCTTGCCCGGCAATAGTAACTGTTTCGGTCCCGCTCTTTACTTTACAGGTTCCTTCCGCCATAGCCGCAACCGCTTTATCAATATTTCCCTGAATCGTAGCGATGAGAGCAACAATTTGTTTGGCCGCAAGTTGCGATTGTTCCGCCAATAGGCGCACCTCTTCCGCCACCACGGCAAACCCCCGTCCTTCTTTCCCGGCCCGGGCCGCCTCAATAGCGGCATTAAGAGCCAATAAATTGGTCTGACCGGCAATTCCTGTAATTGTCTCAACAATCCGACCGATATCCCGTGAATATTCTTTCAGTTCCGTTACAATTGCCGTTGATTGATTAACCGTTGCTTCAATCTCCGACATTTTGCCGCTGACCATATCAACGATTTTGCCGCCATCCTTCGCTGCTTTGGCCGTTTGGGCGGACGCATCGGAGACAACGGCTGCATTGGCGGCAATTGTCTGAATTTGGACCGACATCTGTTCAACCACTGTCATGGCCGTATCTACCGAATTCAGTTGTTTCTCTGTCCCGGCAGCAACCCCGGAGATGCTTCCGGCCACCTGGCCGGCTGCTTGCGCCGACTGTTCGGCATTCGCTGTCAATTGTTCGGAAGACGCGGCTACCCGTCCTGCCGACAGAGCTACCTCTGTTACCAGTTGACGCAGATTGCCGGTCATGCTGTTAAACGCGGCTCCGAGCCGGCTCACTTCATCCTGGGATTTCACATGAATGCTCTGAATGGCTAAATTACCGGCGGCTACCGCCTGGGCATTATCCAGCATCCTTTGCAGCGGGGTGGTAATTGTTCCAATAATAAAAAATGCGATAAACAGAGCCAGACTGATTCCGCCCCCCAAGAGAACCATAAAAAGATTGCGAAATAGAAAATAGTTTTTTTGGGCTGTATCATATTCCTGTTTAGCGCCTTCAAGCTGCAAATCCACCAACTTTTCTATTTTGCCGGCAATTGGGTCAACCGTAGGATATAATTCGGTAATAGTATAATTCTCCAGCTCTTTCCTATCCCGCGCCTGCATTAATTCCAGAACTTTGGCCGCCGATAAATCGGCTCTTTTCAGCCAAGGCTCGGCTTCAATAACAATGGCTTTCTCCTGTGGACTTAAATGGATGCTCTTGTAGTTATCCCATTGCAGCTTAATGACTTTCCTTGCTTCCTTAATGTTTTTTATTCCTTCCGCCCAGGAAAGATATCCGTTTTTTACTTTCTGGCAGGTATTCACGATATTGATACTATACATATCGGAAACCATTTTTAGTTGCTTTAAAGGGACTACCCGCTCCTTATAGACAATATGCAGGGATTCATTCGACTTGCCGATGCCAATTAATCCAACCGTTCCAACCACGATCGCCACGAAGGAAACCAGCGTTAGGATGAGATAAATCTTTTGCCCGATTGTCAACGCAGCTAAACTTACTTTTCTCATTTCGTCCCTCCTTATTATCGGTTAAATCAAAACGGGATTCATCTCTATTTTTTCATCATGATCATAGAGGAAATTTTCTGAAAAATATAGCAACGTTTTGTCTTTTTTGGTATTTTTTTTATTTTTTGTCGAATAATAGGACTGCGAAAAGTGGGATATAAATAATAAAAAGTACCAAAAAACTGAAATATTTTCAATACAACAAAAAAAATTCACGCTAAAATTAAAGCAAGTAATGTTACTGCAGACTTATAAAATGGAGGAATCGGCAATGAGTATTTTAAAGGAAATTTCACAGAATCTTCAAAATGGCAAGGCAAAAGTCGTAAAAGAACTGGTTCAAAAAGCGATTGATGAAGGAATAACAGCAGAAATGATTTTAAAAGAAGGCCTGCTCCACGGAATGGGTATCATCGGCGAAAAATTCAAGAAAGATGAGGTTTATGTACCGGATGTGCTGATCGCTGCCAGAGCAATGAACGCCGGCTCGGAACTGCTTAAACCCTTGCTTGCAGCAAGCGGGGTTACCGCTACCGGCAAAGTCGTATTGGGAACCGTCGCCGGCGACCTGCATGACATTGGCAAAAACCTGGTACGAATGATGATGGAAGGAAAGGGCCTGGAAGTAATCGATCTCGGTGTCGATGTACCTGCCGAAAAATTTATCGATACAGCCATTAAGGAAAATGCCCAGATCATCGGTTGTTCCGCCTTATTAACTACAACCATGGGTGAAATTCAAAATGTTATTAATGCCGCAGTCAAAGCAAGTATGCGGCATAAAGTAACTTTTCTGATTGGCGGAGCGCCTGTTACCGACACCTTCGCTAAAAAAATAGGAGCCGATATTTATGCGCCGGATGCGGCAACGGCTGCCGACGCCGCCGTCAAGGTATGTACCCAGTCCTTAGCCGGTTAAAAAAATAGCGGGATATTCGCCTCGTTTAAGAGCGAATATCCCGTTAGCATTTATTATCTAAAACACGCCTATCCGTTTTTGGTTAGGCATTAGCCTTTACATAAGTGACATTCTCTAAACTCCCTTGGTGTATTGCCAGTAACCTTTTTAAATACTTTTGAATAATAGCTTTGGTTTTCAAAACCAACCAGAAAAGCAACTTCGGAAATGGAATGTTTGATATCCAGCAAAAGTTGCTTGCTTTTCTCAATCCTGACCTTATTTAAATAATCGGAAAAGCCGATGCCGATCTCTTTCTTTAATAAACCGCAAAAATAGGACGCGTTTAGATGGACAAAACTGGCGACAGAATCAAGGGTTATTCGCTGGTTATAATTATCATTAATATAATTTAAGGCGAGTTTAATCAGTTCACTGTTTTTCGAATCCGGAATATATATATTTTCCGCCTGCTGTTTTACCCGCTCTCTAGACTCGCGGAGCGCAAATTTTTCTTCCGGCATCAAACTGCAAGCGGTTATAAATAGAAGTTTGCTTAAATACCTTACTCTGGCCGGTGGAATGACAGGCACCGCGTTTAAATGGTTCCACAGTTCCGCCTTGTTTACCACGGGAATTTTATTTTTGGCTAAAATTCCGTCTACTGCAAAATCATCGGGCTCCGTCATCAGGATAGGGCCGGCAATCAGAGCCCCACAGAAGGCTTTACCGGCCACAATCGGTGATGTAAAGTGAACTAACCCGGCCGAACAGGTGAAAACATAATCGTCCCCCAACCGTTTAGCTATTTTACTGCCCTTTAAATGCTCCTGATGGCAAGTATGTACGACTTGAGTACATTTCTGAAAAAATTCACAAAATTCCGGGCATTTTCCACAAGAATACACCAGGTTACCATGCCTGTCAATTGCCGCTACCGTGATCCCGGTAGAAACATAGTACGCTTTTACGCTTTCGGCAATTACATCCTTATCAACAGAATTCCGGTCGAACAGATAGGATACCTCACCCATCCTGCTACCTCATTCCTATCGCATACTTTCCCGGCCCATCTATAACCCTTATAACGATGCAATTTCTTCCCGGGCAATCTTCACCCAATTTTTGAGATTTCCCGGGTTATTGCCAAGAGTGTGGTTGTCTTTCATGATCAGTTCCAGACAGTTGTCTCTGGTTATTTTCAATGCTTCCCTCAGTTCTTTTCTAACAACCGCTTCGTCCATTTTCGGCACCGCCAAATGAGAGGGAGAAGGTTTCAGCGAATAAATATAATCCCGTTTCAGCTTCGCGGCCATAAGCTCTTTATTGGCCCAGGGAGATACGGATATCCGCCGTAAATTCGGCACCGTTTTTACAATGTCAAACCGGTTGTCCATGGGTTCACAGCACCCATAGCACGTGAGGCCAAACCGTTCCATGATCTTTTGCTGATAAGGAAAAATAAATTCGGCAAACATATCCGGTGAAATTCCAACCGTTACCTGACTTTCGGCCAGTCCCCACATATCTTGGGTCCTTACCCTGCCGTTAAAGTCCGCCGCCGGCAGTGTATCAATGAATCCCATTCCTCCGGAACCGACAAAGGTACCGTCATTATTAAGACACAACAAATCATTGCTTTCCAAAAAATCCAGCTTTTCCATTGTGCCGTCAAATAATAATTTCATGACCGCATGCAGGCTCTCCGGCGCATCATAGAAATCATACATGAGTTTTTCCATGCCCCGTAAAAATACCAGATCATCCGTAAGGCCGAACGACCAGAACCAGACTGTATTCAGTCTGACCGTTAGTATTCCGTCAAAAATTTCATGAGCCGTCGCCAGCAGGCTTTGCGTCGCTTCCCGGTTTATATGCAGTTCGGCTTTGGTAATATCCTTTATTTGGCTGAAGTCTTCCAAAACCGTTTCGATATGATACGCTTTTCCCTGCTCCGCCGTCTTCTTCTCCGTTTGCACTTTGGCGGAACCGGCCACCCCCCACGGTTTCTCTTTGTACACATAAGGTAAATTGAAATACGGTTCAACGACATAATCGTCATTCATTTCATTGCCCCAATAGATCTGTTTTCGCAAATGGTCTTCCCAGTGTCTGGCAATGCTGTTTTTACATTGTATTTGGCTTTCCGGTATCAGTTCATTCCAGCCGTTTTCCGGGTCGCACAATAAAACAGGCCGGGTCCGTTCCAGTTTATTATGCCGGATCCACAGCTGCTTCCGTTCCTCCATGACCAGCCTGGCTGCGATTTCTGCCACCTTTTTGCCCAGTTCCTTAAGAATGGTTTTGTCCTCATTAGAAAAATAAAGGTCTGAGTAGTCCGCGCCGTTGAAATTAACTCGAAAATTCAATTGTTCAAACATACGTCTTACCTCCCATATTCTATTTACGTGCCCGGGCACGTAAAGCGCAAAAAAAATTAAACCAACCATTCTCTCCCGCAAGGTAACTCTTTAATCCGCAATATTTTCTTTGGTTCTGATTTCCAGTCTGGTATATATTTGTTTCTTAGCGGGCAGTTTGTCAAGAAAAAGGTAATCAAACAGAATTTTAAGCGGTAAATATCCTTGCATAAACGGTTCCTGGGTGATTGTAAAATCAACGATACCCATTTTGATTAGTTCCACCGTTTCAGGAATTTTATCAAAACATACAAATTTTATCCGTCCGGCGCCAATATCGCGAACCGCTTTGCCGGCACCGCCGATACCCCGGCCCGTGATATAGACGGCATTGCAGGAGTCCAATCTTTGCAAAGCCTCCCTGGTCTGCCGGTAAGAAGTTGCGTTGTCATTTATGTTTTTGAGAATTGCCGCTACTTTTATTTCGGGATATTTCCCGGCTATAATCTCCTCAAAACCGGCGATCCGCTCTTGTAAAGCATTAATTTTTTCCGGTCCCGTAATGATCAATACATTGCCGCCGTCCGGCAGCAGCTTGCCAATCAGATCGCCGGCAACCCGGCCGCTCTTTTTTAAATCCTGCCCGATAAAGCATAAGCGTTCCACACCGGCTATATCCGTATTGCAGGTCACAATTTTTATATTTTCCGCCGCAAGCTGATTCAGTTCCGTTCGTATCACTGCTTCATCCAGGGGCGATAAGACCAACGCAACTATATTTTTACTATATAATTCACGAATGCATCGTAATTGCTCCGGAACACTGACATGATCCATAACACAGCATTCCACAACCATTCCAAAGCCTTTCAGTTCCTGCGCCGCCTTTTTCACGCCGGCATAAACGTCTTGAAAGAAGGGGTCATTCTTATCCAAAATAATGACCCCAATTCGTAGAGGCTTTTTTTGTAACGCCAGAGACTTGCCGGCCAAATTAGGTTTATAGCCCATCTCGGCGGCAATCTTCTGCACCCGTTCCCGGACCTCCCGGCTCACACCCGGCCGGTCGTTTAAAACTTTATCAACCGTTCCTCTGGATACATTGGCTGCTGCCGCAATAGACCGTATCGTTGCCGCCATTTTTCTCTCTCCTATTCGTGCTCGGGCACGCAACTAACTTTATAGTAGCATGCAGCATAACGGCAGTCAACAGATTTCATCATAATATTTTGAATTATTATAAATATATTTATTTTTCTAAATTCGAGTTGTATTCATTAAGCGCCTGAAAAAAAGCATCTATATTATCGAGGGAAGTTCCGGGAGGTATGTCGCAGCCCGACGACAAAACAAAATTAGAAAATGGCTGCATTGCCGAAAGCAATTCTTTTGTCTTCATTTTTACCTCTTCCCTGGTACCGCCTTTAAAAACACCGGCCGGGTCGATATTGCCGAAAGCAATCCGGTCCGCAGGTACTTGCGGTAAAATATCGGTCATCTTTACGGCATTACCGAAATGCAAACCCTTGGCGCCGGTTGAAACCATGGAAGATACCTGCTTTACCGTATTGCCGCAGTTATGCAGAATAACTGCAAAAGTTTCATCCTGCACCGCATCGACAATTCGTTTAACATATTGTGAGGAAAATTCGTCGCATTTGGCCGGCGACAACAACCCTGCCGCCGGCTCGGCAATAATTACTCCGTTGGCGCCGCCCGCTTTAAAGGCCTTACAATACTCGACAAGAAAGCACGTACATTTTTCCAGTACTAAATGCACAATTTCCGGGTCTTCCATCATGGTAATCATAATTTCCGTCATGTCCATGAGACGCCCGGCCAAAGAAAACGGTCCGATCTGCCCCGCCAGAACCGGACGGTCCTTGATCTGAGCCGCCGCAATCCTGGCCGCATCCAGATACGCCTGGGTCCTGCCGTCGCCAACTGGAGGGACTTGCAGCTTTTCAGCATCTTCCAACCCGGAAACGATCTTCCCGATAACCGTAGGCACTTCCTGTTCCGAATATCTGATTTGGCTGCCAAAGACTTCTGCTTCCACCGACAAATCCATGATGGTCACTGTCGCCGCCATAGGATATTTCCGGGAAAGCGCTTCAATGCATAAAAATTGGTTTTGTCCGTCCGTAATCACATCCATTACACTCTTATTGACTAGGTTTAATCCTGGATACGTCATGATAGGCAGTGCCGCCCTTTCCTTCACTATCGTATCCAGCCACTGAACCATATTCCGCTTCATCGTCCAATCTCTCCTTCGCGTTAAATTTGTTCTTATTGTAACGAAATCCCGTTTTTCTTTCTATGAATTATTTTTTCTTTATACGACATTTTTTGTTTTAAAGAGATCATTCTAAAAATATTACAAATAATATGATTTATTTTACAATTCAATCTGAATCAGTTGTTGTAAAATTATAATAAGACGGAATTATCCATTTACGGTTCGCTCAAATTTTAATCTGAATAAGAAGAGTGATATGTATGGAATTGAGGAATGAAGCCGGCTTCGACCTGAAACGGGTGCAAAAAAGCCTGCAGGCCTACAGCCGGTCAACGGGTGTTGAAAGTTATATCGTCGATGCAAAAGGAAACTTCCTTTATGAATCCTGTTTGAGCGGAAATTTGTGTCAATTCTGTAATAATATTCAGTCCGTCATGCTCCATCGCCCCAGTTGCGCCAGCGTGCACCTCTACGGCAGTTACCAGGCGGAACGGTTTGGCGGCAAATATATTTATTTTTGTCCCATCGGCATGGTGCACTGGGCCTCCCCCTTAATCCATAACGGCACCATTCAGGGAGCTTTGGTCGGCGGCCCGGTATTAATGTTGGAACCGGACCAATTCCTGCTGGGGGACCTCATCAAAAAGAATGGGATTGATGACACTCAGCTGGAAAAGTTCGACAAGTATGTGCAAAATGTACCTGTTATTCCGCCCGATATTGTTGACAGTCTGTCGGAATTGCTCTTTTTAGTGGCGACCGGTCTCTCGGACCACAAAACATCTCCCCATGAAGCACAAAGACAGTATCATAAAATCCAGGCCCGTATTTCAGAAACCATCCATCATATTAAATTATTAGAGGATAATGAAAAAGAACCCGTAACATATCCTTTTGACAAAGAAAAGGAATTATTAGCGAAAATATCACTGGGCGATAAAGCGGCTTCCCAAAAAATTTTAAATGAGATATTGGGCTACGTTCTGTTTGCTTCCGGCAAAGACCTGGAAGTAATCAAAGCAAGAGTAATGGAGCTTGTCGTTCTCCTATCCCGGGCCGCAGTCGAGGGCGGCGCCGATTCCACGGAAATTTTCGGTCTCAATTATGAATATCTCTCCGAAATTCAAAACTTCAAAACAGTAGAGGAAATCACCTTCTGGTGTTCCCGGATCATGGCCCGGTTTACCGACTGCGTTTTTAACTTAGCCGCCGTGCGCCATAAGGACACGATTTATAAGGCGGTGGATTTCATCAAGAAAAACTACATGAAGCGTATTACCCTGGAGGAAGTAGCCAATCACGTATATCTTAATTCCTCCTATTTCAGCAAAATCTTTAAGAGCGAAATGAAATGCACCTTTGTATCGTATGTCAATAAAATCCGGATCAATGCCAGTAAAAATCTATTACTGGATATATCCATCCCGCTGACCGATGTTTCCAATCTGATTGGGTTTGAAGATCAAAGCTACTTCACTAAAGTTTTCAAAAAAACAACCGGGGTAACACCCGGTAAATTTAGAGAATCCAGAGGCCAGTCCGCTTAAAATAGTACTAAATCAGTAAGGGAGGATACAAAAAATGATTGAAGTACAGGTAAATTCCGGCATTTGCGGCTTCCGCACCGTGATCAGGGCCGACTCGGAAGATATGCAAAACGCTTCACTGGAAATTGAAACCGACTGCCCCAATCTCAAGCCTTTAACGGCGGAATTAAAGACAGCCGACAGCTTCAAAGAATGTTTCGCCAAAATTGGTGAATCCGGCGTGTACAAACTGGCCGCCAAATATTGCAAGCACCCTGCCTGTCCGGTTCCCTGCGGAATTATCAAGGGAATCGAAGCAGCCTGCGGTCTGGCCTTGCCTAAGGATGCGGCAATACAAATCAAGCCGGTTTCATAAGGGTCCCGCATTTCGCCCCTGAACTTATGACAACAATTATTCTCGGGTGACAGAGAACTGCGAACAGTGGGAAGGTGAAACAATGCTGCGACTAAAAGTAATTGCCTGTGACGTATTAAACCGGGAAATTTCCCTGCTGAGCAGCCAATCCCGCTGCTACGTTGACGTGACGTTTCTCCATCAGGGACTGCACGATACTCCCGAAAAGCTTCGAGTGCTTCTCCAGCAGGAAATTGACAAAGCTAATTCCGGCTTTCCTTATAACTATTACAATACCGTTCCTGATTACGATTACATTCTTGTGGGTTATGGCCTCTGCAGTAACGGAATTGCGGGAATCAGCAGCCGCCGGATCCCTTTGGTTATTCCCCGGGGGCATGACTGTATCACTCTTTTATTAGGTTCTAAGGAAACCTACCGCTGCTGTTTTCAGGATCATCCCGGCACCTATTGGTTTTCCGCCGGCTGGATTGAGCGGGGCTGGCAGCCCAGTGAATTGAAATATAAGGTGTTATATGAAGAATATAGCCGCAAGTATGGCGAAGAAAATGCCGAATATCTAATGACCATGGAACAACACTGGATGAAGGATTACCGGCAGGCGGCCTATATCTGCTGGGATATTCTGAACAACAGCGAATATTATCGTAAATTTACCCAGGATACGGCCAAATATCTTGCCTGGAATTATCTGGAGATCCAGGGTAAACAGGGCTTGCTGCAAAGAGTACTCAATGGAGTCTTCAATGACTCGGAAGTCCTGGTGGTACCGCCGGAAAAAAAAGTAATCCCCAGTTATGATGACAGCATTATAACTTTTGAATGATTCCATAACTAACCGGAGGAAATTTATGCTTTATAAGATAAGAATACATCGTCAGTCTCAAATCGAAGAACTGCAGGCGGAAGAAGGCAGCAACCTTCTCCAGACGTTATTGCAGCATAATTATGACATGTATGCTCCCTGCAACGGAAACGGGACCTGCGGCAAGTGCAAGATCAGGCTGATTGATCCGGCCGGCCCCGAACCAACCAGTAAAGGCCATACAATTCTTAGCACAGAAGAAATCACAGCCGGCTACCGGCTGGCCTGCCGGACAACGATAAACAGTGACCTGGACATCCGGCTTGACGATACCGATTTTCTAAAAGCCAAAGTGGTAACGGAAGGCCGCCGGCGAAAGGTCAGGCTGTCCCCGGCTGTTTCCAAACGCTTTATTACCCTGACCCCACCTGACCTTGAGGACCAGCGTTCCGACAGCCGGCGCCTGGCCGATACTCTGGGCTTAAAACAAGAAACGGCTTCCCTGTCTTTACTTAGACAATTACCGGCAACCTTACGGGCCGCCAATTTTGAAACCACTTTGCTCTTTAACCGGACCAGACTGGCCGGTTTAGAAGCCGGCAATACCACTGCCAAGCTTTTCGGCATTGCCGTGGATATCGGCACAACCACGCTCGCGGCGTACCTTTTGAACTTGAATACCGGTGACCAGTTAGCTACTTATTCGGGCTTAAATCCCCAGAAGAAATTCGGCGCCGATGTCATCGCTAGAATTAGCCATACTCTGGAAAAACCCAATGGGCTTGCCGAGATGCAGGCGGCCATCCTGGAGGGCATTAATCAGGCAGTCAGGCAATTGACCGCTGCTGCCGGCTTGCAGCCCACGGACGTTTACGAAATTGTCCTGGTCGGCAATACGACAATGCTGCACTTTTTACTAAACCTTGCGGCCAAAAATATGGCGGCCTCCCCTTTCATTCCGGTAACGACGCAGACCTTCATCCTGCAGGCGGCGGAAGCCGGCATTACGATCAATCAAAATGCCATCGTCGTCCTGGTTCCTGCCGTGGCGGCCTATATTGGCGCCGATACGGTGGCGGCGGCTTTGGCCAGTGGGATGAGCACCCGTAAACCGGTTTCCCTGCTCATCGACTTTGGCACCAACGGTGAAATCGTTCTTGGCAACAGCGAATGGCTGCTGGCCTGCTCGGCCGCAGCCGGCCCTGCTTTCGAGGGAGCTAATATCCATAACGGCGTGGGAAGCATTCCCGGCGCCATCGACAGTTTTCTAATTGAAAAAGAACTGAAATATACGACCATCGGCGGTGAAAAGCCGGTAGGAATTTGTGGCACCGGCTTGATTGATATCGCTGCCGGACTCTATAAAGCCGGTATTATCGACGCAACGGGAAGGATGGCAACCGGGACCGGCTTGCCCAATCTGCCGCAGTCACTCAAAGACCGGCTCGCCGTAATTGACGGAATGGCGGCCTTCCTCATTGCGTCCGCCGACGAAAGTGCCCACCATCAGGAAGTTTATATTACCCAGAAGGATATCAGAGAACTCCAGAATGCCAAGGCCGCTATCGCCGCCGGGATACAAGTTTTAGCCGCAACAGCGGGAATCCGGCTGCAGGATATTGAAAAAACTTACCTGGCCGGCGGTTTCGGCAGTTATATCAAAGCCGCCAGTGCCATCCATATTGGCTTAATTCCCTTAGAATTGAGCGGACGCCTGGAGGCCATCGGCAATGCCGCCGGCGCCGGCGCTGTTGAGATCCTGCTTTCCCGGCGTTCGCTGCACCAAGCAGAAAAAATTAAACAAAAAATTAAATACATCGAATTATCGTCCTGCCGGGAATTTAACGACTTTTTTATCGATGCGATGCTGTTCACTGAAGAATAAATCCGTTTTCCCCCACAATAGAGCCTGCTTAAAAAGATGCAGATACTCTGAAAATAATGACAGAGGACTGCGAAAAATGGGATTGATGCGCTTTTTAAGCAGGCTCACAATAAAATAGCAAGAGGACTGTCTTTAGGCAGTCCTCTTTTCGTGATAAGTTATCCTAGTTTAATTTGGGATTCTTTATATCGACGGGTTCATTTTCCATTATCTCGCAATTTCCATGATTGCGAAAACTTTCTTCCAGTTCTTCCAGGGAATAATCCTTGGTTTCCGGTGCATAAACTTTTACGAAAATCATGGAACAAATACCAAGCACAACAAATACCATGAATGTCGAGAACAATCCAACATCAGCCAACAGTACCGGGAAAGTTAAACCAATCAGGAAATTAGTCAGCCACAAACACAGCACCGCCAGACCCATCCCAAGTCCTCTAACTCTAAGCGGAAAAATTTCGGCGAGTAACAGCCATACGATCGGTCCGGCGGTTCCTTGCATAAAAGCCAGAAACATTACAGTTAACGAAAGCACCACATAAGGAAGCTGCGGTGATCCCTCCAGCAGTCTTGATGCCATAGCAATCAAAAATAAAGAAGTAGTTGTTCCTGCCAAGCCAACCAGCAGCATGGGAATTCGTCTTACCTTACCCATCAGCCAAATGCTTACAACAACAGCCAGAACGGAGGTCAATCCATTTACCGTATTGGCCAATAATGCGGTTTGGGCGCTAAATCCTGATTTTTCCAAGATCTGCGTTCCATAATACATAATTGTATTAATGCCTGTAAGTTGCTGTACTACGGCCAGGCCGATTCCAATAAGAAGAATTCTGCGAACCCAGGGGATTTTAAAATCTTTGAGCGTAGCTTTTTTCATATGGGCTTCTGCAGTCAACATACCTTGAATCTCTTTCAGTTCATTTTCGGCTCTTGCCTCCGTACGGGCTTTGCGTAATACCGTCATTGCTTCCTGAACTCTTCCTTTAGAAACCAGCCAGCGGGGACTTTCCGGCATCGCCAGCATTCCCAGCCATAATACAACTGCCGGTAATGAGCAGATGGCCAGCATATACCGCCATACATGACCGGACTCTCCTAAAGTAACACCGAGAACAGCATTAAAAACAAAGGCTAAAAACTGTCCCAAGACGATCATAAATTCATTCTGTGTGACCATCCGGCCTCTATTTTCTGCCGGAGACATTTCCGCCAGATAGGTAGGTACAGTAACCGAAGCGCCCCCTACAGCGAGACCAAGTATGAACCGGAAAAAAACCATAACATTTACACTGGGGGCAAAGGTGCATCCCATTGCTGCAATAAAGAAAAGTGCTGCTAAATTAAGAATATTTTTTCTGCGGCCGATATGGTCGGAAAGTCGTCCACTAGTTAATGATCCTAAAGCTGCTCCAAATAGCAAAGAACTTGCTACAAGGCCTTCCGTCAACGGCGTTAGATTCAACTGGTCCGGTTTGGCCATATAGGGTAAGGCACCATTGATAACGCCTGTATCATAACCAAATAGTAAACCACCGAATGTAGATATAAACATTACTAAGCGTAAAAATAATTTTGGGGACAGTTTTTGTACATTTCCACTTTTATTCAACAATTCCGCCTCCCGATTGCTTACTTTTTGTAAGATAAAATTTGGGTTAAATTTTGAAGCTGTTATCTCATTTCTTACATCCACAAAAATTATATTCTCCATTTTTACATAAAAGCAACAATGTTTGCCCTATCTGTTTCGCAAGTTATTTTACCCTGCCCTCCTATAGTCCTGTCTTTTCCTTGATGTATTGCCGGGCCTTGATGGCGTATTCCAGAGGATTGGCCACCGCCGGGTCCTGTTCGGCCTCAACGACGAACCAGCCTTCATAGCCGCCTTCCGCCAGCACCTTAAAGAGCGGTCCATAGTCGATCATCCCGTCGCCGGGTACGGTGAAGGCGCCGGCTTTGACGGCTTGTAAGAAACTCATTTTTTCCGCTTTGACCCGGGCCAGGACATCCCGCCGGACGTCCTTAAGATGGACGTGCCGGATCCGGGCGGCATATTTCCGGAGAATGTATTCCGGGTCTTCCCCCGAGAAAACCAGATGGCCCGTGTCAAACAGCAAGGAAACGAGATCCGGGTCGGTCAGGGTCATGAGCCGCTCCATTTCGCCCGTCGTCTGCACGCCGGTGCCCATATGATGGTGATAAACGATTTTCATGCCCTTCTCCGCCGCCAGCCGGCCCAGATTCTCCAGACCCCGGGCCAGCTTCTCCCATTCCGCCGCCGTGAATACGGGCTTGGCGTCAAACACAGGCGAAAGCCTGGTGGCTCGGCGCCTTATCGATTTGCAGGGCATTCGTGAGGCCCCGGTGATAGTCTCCCGGGTCGGCAACCCGCCGGATAATGGTGATGGCCACTTTTTCCACGCCATACGCCCGGTCCAGGCAGTCGACGGAACGGATGAGTCCCGTGGTGTTGCAGGAAGTCAGTTTGAGGAATTGTTTGCCCAAGCCTTTTTCATAGTTGGCATAGCCGTGGAAGAAAACGTCGGCTACGGAGTTCTTTTCGCCGCCCTGGAAGATGGCTTTTTTATTGTATTTGGCATAAAGTTCTTTATTTTTAGCGCCAATGCCGGCGCTGGTGGCGTCGAGCACGACATCCACTTTCTGCACCAGTTCTTCCAGCGTGCCCGCTACGGGGATCGACAGCGCGTCGAATTGAGGCCGGTTTTCCGCCATGCCCAGGTAGAAGGCATAGGGCATGCCTTTTTCTTTTAACGCCCGGATCGCCAGGGTCGGCGCCACATCGGCCACCCCCACCAGTTCCATGTCTTTCTGCCGGGCTACTCCGTCCGCCAATCGCTGGCCAATGACGCCGTAGCCCACAACTCCTACTTTTACCATGTAAATTACTCCTCTCTCATCTCATGTTGATCATTTTTTATAGCGATAACCTTTCCCTTTGCAACCGCTTGCAAAAAAAGGTAATCGTTTTTTACAATAAGCTGACTATAAAGTTAAATCAAAATTCTCAAATCATTCAAATTGCAACTAGTGCTCTGTTAACCCTAAATCTGTAGGATGAATTGTGAGAGATTTTTCGTCCTGCACGGCGGAGGAGACGCGCATATCGAGAATATGTAAGCCGACGACAACAAAGCAGGGCGGAAAGTATCTCGCAAGAACACTATAGAGTTAGGGTTTACAGAACACTAAACTCTATATAAAATATACCGTAAGCAGTCATTGCTTATATTGTAATTTCTTTGTAATTTTGTAATTTTGTTTGGAATATTAAAAAAACTCCCTGTCAGAAGCCGCCTGGTAAAAAAAGAGAGGAAAACGGCCTCCCGGCGCGAAAGATTAACAGGAAATCATTTGATCCCAACAGGAGGAACCCATGGCTTATGCAACAATTCAACAACTTATCGACCCCTGCCAGTTGGAAGTGCTGTGCGGACAAAAATATCTTCAACGGACCGTATCGGTGGCCGATTTAAACCGGCCCGGACTAGGTCTGGCAGGCTATCTGGAACATTTCGACAATCTGCGGATTCAGGTAACCGGCATGACCGAACTGGCCTTTCTCAGTTCTCTTTCGCCGGACTTGCTGCAAAGCCGTTGGCAAGCCCTTTTCGCCACCAAATTTCCCTGCCTGATTGTTACCCGGGGGCTGGATTTTCCCCATCAATGGCTGCGCTGGGCCGAGGCGGAACAAGTGCCGGTATTGCGAACTCATTTGCCAACCACCCGTTTTATCAGCCAGCTCACCGATTATCTGGAAAATCGTCTGGCTCCCTGTACTACCGTGCATGGCGACTTAATCGACGTGCATGGTGTCGGCGTGCTGATTACCGGTGAAAGCGGTATCGGCAAAAGTGAAACCGTACTGGAACTGCTTTACCGCCGTCACCGGCTGGTAGCCGATGACGTAGTCGACGTCACGAAACGCGGCGACCACGTACTGATCGGCACGTCGCCCGACCTGGTACGCTACTTGATCGAGGTACGGGGCTTAGGAATTATGGATGTAAAAAAACTGTTCGGTGCGGGTTCTGTTCTTTTATCGCTCAAAATTGATATTGTCATTCAGCTGGATGCGTGGCAAAAAGACAAATACTACGATCGCTGGGGACTGGACGAAGAAAAAGAAGAAATTTTGGGAATCTCCCTGCCCAAATTTATTATTCCGGTTCTGCCGGGAAGGAATTTAGCCGCTATCGTCGATGTGGCGGCCATGAACTACCGCCAGAAAATGCTGGGCAGCAGCGGACTCTAAGAAAACCGCCGGAGCGGTTTTCGGCTCGTAGCGCAAGGCCCAGAGCGCGGGGAACCTGTGCTGAAAGCGCTCGCCCTCCCACGGAGAAAAAAACGATTTTAACACATCCTAACTGTGCTAAAACCGTTTTTTTATAAATATAAGTTTTGGGGACTAAATAGAGCCGTTAACGGCAGAAGAATCGCCTTATCAACGCTCCGCCGTTGCCACTTAACCTCCGCTTATAACAAGACGATCCTTCTGCCTGGATTGTTCGCCCGAAATGATTCCAGATGGCTTCCCTGCGCCATGGACCGAAAGACCGCACAGCGTTTTTTCTTTATACATCCATAATAATGGGCAAAATCATCGGTTTGCGGCCCGTCTTGGCAAACAAATAGCGATTCAGAGCTTCGCGTATACTGTTTTTAATTGGCGCCCACTGCGTTACCGGCCCGTTCGTCATTCCTTCCAGCACTTCTTTTACGATCTGTCGGGCCTCATTCATCAGTATTTCCGCGTCCCGCACATATACGAAGCCGCGGGAAACCACATCGGGACCGGACACAATACAGCCCCGCTGCTTATCCAGGGTAAGCACGACGATGAAGACACCGTCCTGCGACAATTGATGCCTGTCCCGGATAACAATATTGCCAACATCGCCAATTCCCAGGCCGTCAACAAAAACCTTGCCGGCGGCAACCTTGCCGGCAAACCGTCCGCTCGTGGCGGTAAAAGCGAAAACATGGCCATTTTCCCCGATAAATATATTTTCTTTGGCCAATCCCACTTTTTCCGCCAATTTCTCCTGGCATTTGAGCATACGGTATTCGCCGTGTACAGGAATCAGGAATTTAGGCCGCACCAGATTCAGGATCAGTTTCATTTCCTCCTGGCTGCCGTGGCCGGAAACATGGATGCCGGACGAACGCTCGTAGATCACGTCGACACCCAAACGCATCAGGCCGTCAATAATTCTGGCTACGGACTGCTCATTCCCCGGGATGGGCGTAGCCGATATAATAACCGTATCGCCATAGCTCAATTCCACGCTCCGGTGATTCCTGGAAGCGAGCCGGCTCAAAGCCGCCATCGGTTCTCCCTGGCTGCCGGTCGTCAGAATAAGAATTTGATTATCAGGATAGCGGTTTATTTCATCAATATCGATGACTACTCCTTCCGGAACGGTCATATACCCCAATTCCATGGCCTTGGCGACTACCGTAGCCATGCTGCGGCCCAGTACGGCAACCTTACGGCCATATTTATCTCCCGCATTAATTGCCTGTTGCAGTCTGGACACATTGGAAGCAAAGGTGGTGAGAATGATCCGTCCTTTTACGGCCGCAAACTTCTCATCCAAAGCCTCGCTGACCGTTCGTTCCGACTTGGTGTAACCGGGACGTTCGGCATTGGTGCTGTCCGAAAGCAACACTAAGACTCCCTTGTCCCCCAATTCGGCAAACTTGTGAATATCAATCATTTGTCCATCCACAGGGGTCTGATCAATTTTAAAGTCACCCGTATGCACAACCACTCCCACCGGCGTTTTTAAATACACCGCCAGCGCGTCGGCTATGGAGTGATTAACCCGGATAAAGCCGATATCAAACAGCCCCGCCTTGACCGTATCGCCCGGGGCAACGGGGATTAATTTTTCGGCCGATACATTGTATTCCTTGAGTCTTCCTTCTACCAGGCCCAGGGTCAGTCTCGAACCATATACGGGCACATCAACCTGCCGTAAAAGATAAAATAAAGAGCCAATATGATCCTCATGACCGTGGGTCAAAACCACCGCCCGGATTTTGTCCCGGTTTTCGAATACATAAGTCATATCCGGTATTACCAGATCAATGCCCAGCATATCTTCTTCGGGAAATGCCAGACCACAATCCAGGATAATCATATCGTCACCATAACGGAATATGGTCATGTTCTTGCCGATCTCACCAAGTCCTCCCAAAGGAATAATTAAAAGTTCATTCTGATTCAAATAAAAAATACCTCCTAAACATATTTACCGGAAATCCGCCCCTACACAACTAATTTATTATACATAACTTTACCTTCGGTTTACAAGTATCTGAAGGCAAAACCCTAAATAAAAGACCTTTTTTGCTTTTGACGGCCGGTGCGCCAATGATTGCACCGGCAAAATTGATGCAATTCAGCTTTATTCCAATTTTCTGCACTTATATGCACTAATATGCGGTCTTATAGAGCTATAATTGTTTTGCCATAAATTAACTTTTGCGGTAGAATACTATTATGCACAACGTGAAAAAATTCACTTTAACGGCAAGGCAAATACATGAATCCTACATTTCACACCTTGAACTTATAGCGATAATAATAACATTGAACTGTGAAAAGTGGGATCGATGAAAAGTGAGGGATTATTTTGGACAATTGGAAAAAAACCTATGGTCACAAACTTGTTTCCGCCACAGAGGCTTTGCGCTGCGTCCGTTCCGGTGACAGAGTTGTAATCGGCAACGCCTGCGGCGGACCGTCCGCCCTGGTGGACGCGCTGGTTGGCAGGGAGCCGGAACTGCAATCCGTGGAAATCGTTCACATGCTGGCAATGAAACCGGCCAAATATACGGAACCAAATATGGAAAAAAGTTTTCGTCATAACTCTCTCTTCGTCAATGGTCCGTCCCGGAATGCGGTGGCCGAAAAACGGGCGGATTATACGCCTTGCTTCTTTTCCGAGATTCCCCGGTTATTTAAAAATAGGATTTTACCGGTTGATGTAATGCTGCTTCAGGTTACTCCGCCCGATGAGCAAGGGTTTTGCAGCTATGGCGTATCGGCCGATTACACTGTGGCGGGTGCCGAATGCGCCCGGACCGTCATCGCCCAGATGAACCGCTGCATGCCGCGGACAGGCGGCGCCAAAATAGCCCTGGATGCAATCAATTTTATCGTTGAGCAGGATGAACCGCTATTTGAACTAACCCCGCCGCTAATCGGCGATGTGGAAAAAAAAATCGGTGAGAATATCGCCGGTCTGGTCCCGGACGGGGCGACATTGCAATTGGGCATTGGTGCCATTCCAGACGCGGCGCTGTTATTTATGAAAGACAAAAAGGACTTGGGGATTCATTCGGAGATGTTCTCCGACGGAGTTGTTTATCTGGCGGAAGCCGGCGTAATTACCAATCGCAAAAAAACACTCCATGCCGGAAAATATCTGGCTACCTTTCTGATGGGCACACAAAAGCTATATGATTTTGTCGACAACAATCCGGATGTTGAATTATATCCCGTTGATTATATCAATGACCCTTATATTATTGGCCAGCACGAACAGATGATATCCATTAATTCGGCATTGCAGGTGGACCTGATGGGACAGGTCAATGCGGAAATGATTGGCACGAAACAATTTAGCGGCATTGGCGGCCAGGTGGATTTTATCCGGGGAGCCAGCCGGTCCTGGGGCGGCAAATCGATTATTGCTCTTCCTTCCACTGCCGCAGGTGGCAAAATATCCCGCATTTGCAGCGTACTGGATCATGGCGCCGCTGTTTCAACAGCCCGCAGTGAGGTGCACTACATAATAACAGAATACGGGATTGCCGATCTCAGGGGCAAAAGCCTGCGCCAACGCGCCCAGGCCCTGCTTGCCATCAGCCATCCCGCTTTTCGTGAACGTTTGACTTTTGAAGCCAAACAAGACGGTTTATTATAATTTGACTACATTTCTTTCGCCGCTACCGGCCCCCGGGAAAGGGCAATCTTGCCGGTACGGACAATTTCAATGATGCCAAAGTCCATTAGTACTTCGCAAAAGGCGTCAATTTTTGTTTCTTCTCCCGTTAGCTCAATGACCATGGTCTCCCGGTTGACATCAACGATTTTTGCCCGGAAAATCTCGACGATATCAACCAGATCGGAGCGGTTTACTTTACTGGCCTTCACCTTAATCAGCGCCAATTCCCGGTGAATGGAATCAACGTGGGTAAGGTTTACAATTTTTATCACGTCAATCAATTTGGACAATTGATTGACAACCTGCTCTAAGGCAATTTGGTCATCCACTTCCACATCAATGGTAATGCGCGTTGTCGCCTCATCTTCCGTATGTCCGGCGGCAATACTTTCAATATTAAATGCCCGGCGGCTGATCAACCCGGATATATGGGTCAGCACACCCGGCCGGTTTTCAACCAGAACAGCCAATGTATGTTTCATCGGTCATCCCCCCAATATCATTTGGTCCAGACGTCCTCCGGCCGGAACCATAGGTAAAACGTCCTCCGTCTCCGGCAGCAAAACATCAACCAATACCGGCCCCGCCGTGCGAAACGCTTCTTCCAGAGTCTGCCTTAATTTTTCCGGCTTGGTCACCCGCATGCCCGTCATGCCCATAGCTTCCGCCAGTTTTACAAAATCAGTGCGCCCTTTCAGACTGGTATGAGAATACCGCTGCCCATAGAACATGCGCTGC
Source organism: Allolucifera butyrica (assembly GCF_900476375.1). GTDB lineage: Bacteria > Bacillota > Negativicutes > Sporomusales > UPPP01 > Lucifera > Lucifera butyrica. Next base: position 29,039 of record NZ_UPPP01000077.1, read on the forward strand.
CATTGGGTGACCATCCCCAGTACCTGATTATTCATAACGATGATTTTAATCGGCAGTTCCAAATTAGCCGCCGTCGCCAGTTCCTGACAATTCATCATGATACTGCCGTCACCGGTAAACAATATGATCTGTTTCGCCGGCAGGCCGATTTGGGCTCCTACCGCTGCCGGGAGCCCATACCCCATGGTACCCAGTCCGCCGGAAGTCAGGAAGGAGCGGGCGTGCCGGAAATTATAAAATTGAGCCGTCCACATTTGATGTTGGCCGACATCGGTAACGATCATCGCTTCTCCCTGCGTAAGATCACTCACGGTGTCCACCACTGCCTGCGGCATTATAACCGGACCGTCTGTCTGATAGGACAGCGGTTTTTCTTTTTTCCATGTCTGCACCTGCCGGTTCCATTCCTTCACCCGGCCACGCCATTCGTCCGCTGTCCAGACGGCAATTTTTTCACACAGCAGCGGCAGGGACCAGCGCAAATCCCCTACAACCCGCCAATCAGCCCGGATATTTTTATTAATTTCCGCCGGGTCAATATCGAAATGGATTACTTTGGCCTTGGGGGCAAAATCTTTCACCGAACCGGTAACCCGGTCATCAAACCGCACCCCCAGTCCGATCAGCAGGTCACATTCGGCCGTAGCCATATTGGCGGCATAGGTGCCGTGCATGCCAACCATGCCCAGATGACGCTCGTCGTTCCCGGCAATACAGCCCAGCCCCATAAGACTGGAGGTAACCGGAAAACCGGTAAAGGAAACCAGCTCTTTCAGTTCTTCATCCATACCGGATAAAGTAACGCCGCCGCCGACAAATAAAAGAGGCCGTTTCGCTTCCCGCATTTCCCGGACAACCTGCTCCACTGCGCTTGCATCGCCGTCAAAAATAGGATGATATCCCCGCAGCCGGACGGTCTCCGGATACACGAAATCCAGTTCCGCAGCAAATACGTCTTTGGATATATCAACCACCACCGGACCGGGACGCTCCGTACGGGCGATATAAAACGCTTCTTTCAGTACCCGCGGTAAATCCTGCACCCGCTTAACGAGATAATTATGTTTCGAAACCGGTGTCGTAATACCGCAAATATCCGCTTCCTGAAACGAATCCTTGCCGATCAGCGATACGCCAACCTGTCCGGTAATCGCCACCAGCGGCACCGAATCCATAAACGCGGTGGCAATACCGGTAATCAAATTCGTGGCCCCCGGACCGGAAGTAGCCAGACAAACCCCCACTTTACCCGTGGCCCGGGCATACCCGTCGGCAGCATGTACGGCTCCTTGTTCATGCCGGGTTAATATATGCGGAAAATTCGCTTTGTATAGCGCGTCATACAGCGTCAGGACCGACCCGCCGGGATAGCCGAACACTACGTCTACCCCTTCTTGTTTCAGGCATTCAATTATTGCCTCCGCTCCCAACATTTTCAACCTCATCGTCCTCCCTTTATGAGAAATACCGCAGACGCGGTCTTTCGGCCCATGGTCCGTAAAATTCCCAAAAATAAAGACCTGGCTTTTGCCAAGTCGCAAGCATCAACGCAGTTCCCGTCACCCTCGCTGGGAATCCTATCGCGCCTCTTTGCGCCCGGCAGCCGCCGCAGTAAAACGGTATCCCTATATTCCGTATACAAAACTATATTGCATCGTCCATTTATGTTCCACCGTCAGAATACAAAAGGTATAATAAAATCGATATATTGTATACAATATATCATCTTTTCACAAACAGTCAAGGGGTTTCCTGCAAAAAAGAAAACACATTTTTCCTTTTCGTGGCCTGCTGTTGCGCCGAAGCCGCTTTTCATTTTATGTCTACTATCCTTTAATTACAGCAGGTCTTGTTCCTCCAGTTTGATGTATGTCATAATATAAGTAATAGACCTCCGTATCCGGAGGAAAAGTGAGGCGTTTTGCATGAATTCACTTCAGGCAGAAATCACGTATTTATTTCACAGCGGTTATGCGGTAAAAACCGCAACGCATTTTTTGATTTTTGACTATTATCGTCCTCATCCGCCAAAAAAAGACGGGTTGACCGAGGGGGTTATTACTGCCGACTTTCTGAAACCCAAGTCCAATGTGTTTGTATTTGTTTCTCACAGCCACGCCGACCATTTTGATCCGGCCATCCTGAAATGGTCGCAGGCCAACCCGGATATCACCTACGTTTTAAGCAGTGATATCCATCCGGCCATGGGTACGGCTTCCTGCCGGTTCCTGTCCCCCTATGAAACATTCAGTCAGGGAGGGTTAACTGTCAATGCCTTCGGCTCTACCGACCTTGGCGTATCCTTTCTCGTGAAGGTTGACCACCTGTCTATCTTTCATGCCGGCGATTTGAACTGGTGGCATTGGAAAGGGGAAAGCCATAAAGAACAGCGCCATGCCGAAACTATTTTCAAAGCGGAAATTGATAAGATTGCCGGTGAGGTGATTGACATTGCCTTTTTCCCGGTCGACCGCCGCCTGGAAGAATTCTATTCCCTGGGAGCCGAGTACTTCGCATCCAAGTTACAGCCCAAACTACTGGTGCCGATGCATTTCGGCAGTGATTTCGGCGCCAGCCGGGCTTTTGCCCAAAAAGTAGGCCCTTCTATTTCGACTGTGGAAATTACCCGGGAGGGTCAGACAATACTGTTTTGAAAAACCGCTATGCAATCTTTTGGTTCATGGCGCAGAGAAACCATCTGGAAATCATTTTAGGCAACAATCCAGGCAGAAGGATCGCCTTGTCATAAGCGGAGGTTAAGTGTTAACGGCGGAGCGTTGATAAGGCGATTCAATAAAAAAGGGGATTACTGCTTACAAGGCAGTAATCCCCTTTTTTTATTAACGGCTTAATTTAGCGCCGCTCCGGTATAATCTCCAGCCAATATCCGTCCGGATCGGCTATGAAATAAATCCCCATGTCCTTGTTCTCGTAGCAAATACAACCCATTTCTTTATGCAGCCCGTACGCCTGTTCAAAATTGTCGACCGTGAAAGCCAGGTGAATTTCATTATCCCCCAGATTATAAGGTTCCTTTCGGTTCTTTAGCCAAGTCAGTTCCAGCTTATGATGCGTTTTACCGTCACCAAGAAAGACCAGTGTAAAATCTGTTTTTTCCAAGCGGCGCGTTTCCTCAAGCTGTAAGGCCTGTTTATAAAAGGCCAGACTCTTTTCCAAATTCAATACATTCAGGTTATTATGCGCGAAGGTAAAGTTCATAAGTATTCATTCCCTCCTCAAATAAATAAACAGGTTTTTATAAGCTTTACAAATGCCAGGCGATTATGCATAGTAAGCCAACAAATTATTTCATTCGTCCTACTGGTAGTTATTTCCTGCTCAAAAGTGGATCAAAAAGAAAGGAACCGCCTAAAAACCAATCCTTTAGGCAGTCCCGTATCTATTTATTTACTATATAGCCCCAGATATTCCGAACCCAGCTTCTCATACTTTTCCAAAGCACTAACAGCCAAAGTGCACTGCCCTAAATCGGCCAAGTCAAAATTGCTGTCACCAATTGCTTCTTGTACAATACGCCGAATTTCAAAGGTGCAATATCCGAGGAACAACAAACGTCTCCATAGCCGTCTTACCCGTTGCTCCATGTTTCTCCTCCGTTCTATAAATTGATTGGTAATTAATGATGCGATTCTGCATCACTCAGCCGCGCAATTACCTTCTGACCATTACCAACACCTATAAGACTCGAAGACGAAACCTGGATTATTTATACGCCCCCAAAATTACTTACTATCTATATGGCAATTAATCTTCTACATTATACAACGAATTTAAAAATTGTCAAGGTCTTATAGGAAAATTGTTAACGAATGACAGAGGATTGCGAAAACTGGGATAACCCTAAAATTTCTTCTGCCATAAAATCTGATGGTCCCTGTTAATTTGAATACTTGCCGCATCCGGATCATTACTCAGTTTGATATTAATCCCCTCGCGCCGGACCTGAATCCCATCCGCAGCATCAGCCGTTTTAATATTAAGTCCTTCCCCCGGTTCAAAGGTTACACCGGGCATTATAGGATAATCCTGCTTCTTCTCTTTTCTAATTGAATAGGAAATGTCTGCTGTGGGCCGGGATGGCGACACAACCGTTTGAGGCTCCGGTACCAAGCGCAGCGTACCCGTACGATTCTCGCCGGTTCCGGCCGGAAAACCCGAATGAACCGGCTGCTTCTCAACCGGGGCGACTGACCGGGTATCGGCCGGCGTATCGGCTTTCTGCCTGGCCGGAACGGGATTCTTTCCCCCGCCGTCCGGTATACCTTGCACTAATAAGCATATACCGGTTAATACGATTATTAAAATAATCACCCGCAGCATTAAGGAGTTGCGCATACTTAATTCCTTCCCGATATACTTCCCTTCGTTGAGCCTGCTTAAAAAGCGCACCAATCCCATTTTTCGCAGTCCTCCGTCTTTATTTCAGAGTGCGAAATGTGGGACCTAACGTTGTTGCAGCTGTGTGTTCTCACTCAACGTACGCCTAAGTACGCCTTCGTTCGAATGCTCGCCGCGCCTAGTATCTGCATCTTTTTAAGCAGGCTCTGTTAATATATAAACTTCTTTATTTTATGCGAACTTTCCTTTCTTTATACTTACTTAAATTAATTTACAAAAATTCTAAAAATTTTACAAAAAATATATAAAATCAACTATTATTTCAAAGGAATTCCTAATTTATTGTCGAAGGATTCAAATTAAGAAGGGAGTGGTTTTTGTGACGGAGATAATAACCAAGGTAAAAACTACTCATTGTTCCCGGTTAAAAAGGGATTATGCCCGCCAATCCAGTTTGCAGTGGTTTTCCCGGCAAAATTCTCCGATTGATGCAAAACTTGTCTATAAATGCCTTACCCCTGGCGATTCCTGGCAATGCAAAAACTGCTGCCAAAACAAGTAAATTTCAGCCCCTCTATTACCCCTTTGGGAGACTGCCCTAACAGGACAGTCTTTTTTTGCCCTCAAGCCGACTGACTTACGCTGCTCTTTAGATGGCCTAGAAAATCAAGCAACCGCTCCCCCTGAATTTTCAGTTGTTCGGACTGAGATAACGCGCACTCTTCCTGAATCCAATTCATCCGGTTATCCATCGTCTTTCTAAATTCTCCGATCCGGTTATTACGGGCCCGCAGTAATAATTCCCGGTCCTGTCCGCTTTCCACCTGCCCGGAAAGAGAGTCCAGTTCCCAAATATAATCAACTAATGTAATAGCATCGTCAATATATTCAATAAATTTTCTGGCTGCCCGTTTTTCCAGCGGAAATAAATCACCATCAATTTCTTTATAAGCTTCCAATGCTATAAGCGACTGTTCCCCGCATAACAGCAGCAGGTCTTCATACACTGAAACTCCTCCTTACCGGTCTTTGCAACCCCAAAAGATTTATCCTATAATTCTACAGCAACCACTAATTCCCTTCAATTATAAGAAAAACCGCTAACGCGGTTTTTTGGCTCTTGGCGTGGGACTCAGGGGCGCGGGGAAACCATCTGGAAACCAGTTTGGGCTGCATCCAGGCAGAAGGATCGTCTTGTCATAAGCGGAGGTTAAGTGGCAACGGCGCAGCGTTGATAAGGCGATTCTTCTGCCGTTAACGGCTAACCACCAACAGGCCCGTGGCTCAAGGCGCGGGAAAGCCTGTCTGAACTGATATAAAGGACTTGGCATATGCCAAGTCCTTTATAAACAGCCGGAAATTATACTTTATTCATAATTTAGTACTAAAACACCGCTATACTCACCGATATTCTGCTTATTCAGCTCGACTTCCTGCCGTCCCAGCCGGGTACCCCCGCCCATGGCCGCCAAAAAGGGATCTACTTCGGCAATCGGCATGTCAATGGCAGCCGTTTTAAAATGCATCGGAATCGTAACGGCCGGTTTCAATGCTTCCACGGTCTTAGCTGCCGTTTGATAATCAATTGTATAAAACCCGCCCACCGGCACCAGCAAAACATCAACCGGGCCGACCGCTTCCACTTGGGCCGCACTGAGAGCATGGCCCAGGTCCCCGCAGTGGCAAACGATTAATCCGTCAACCCGGAAGGTAAAAATAATATTATTGCCCCGTTTGGTGCCACCGGCCTCATCATGATAGACAGGCACCCCCTGAATACTGACACCGTGGCTATTGTGGACGCCGGAGGTATTAATGCGGGTAAACCGGCCGCGAACCGTTTCGATGTAATTATGGTCATAATGGTCATGACTGGTCGTAACAATATCGGCTTCCGGCGACGGTACCTTATAACCCACCTTTTCATTAAACGGGTCCATAACAATGCGCACTCCGCTGTCTCCGGTCAGCAAAAAACAGGAGTGTCCAAACCATTTAAGTTTCATCTGCTTGTCATCTTCCCTTCCTCTTAAATATGGGATTCTTTAAATTATATTTGCTAATTTTTTCTTCTCTATGCGATGCCGGATTCCTTCTAATGCAAAAGGGATATCCGCCGCAAAATTGCTTCGGATATCCCCGCGCGTCTAAAATTCAAAAAACCTAGAAAAATAACATGGGGGCAATAAGCAGTGATATGGTGCCCGCTACTTTTATCAGCGGATTCATGGCCGGGCCGGATGTGTCTTTAAAAGGGTCACCCACTGTGTCGCCAATAACCGCGGCCGCATGGGCCGCAGTCCCTTTACCGCCGCATTGGCCGGATTCAATGTATTTCTTGGCATTATCCCACGCGCCGCCGGCATTGGACATGAAGATCGCCAAGAGAACGCCGGCTGCGGTCACCCCTGCCAAAAACCCGGCTAACGCCTTGGCGCCAAGGACAAACCCAACAAAAACAGGAGAGCCGACAGCAAATAACCCGGGTAAAACCATCTCCCGGATCGCGGCCTGCGTACTGATATCCACGCAGCGGGCATAATCCGGCCGTCCCGTTCCTTCCATAATTCCGGGAATTTCCCGGAATTGGCGGCGCACCTCGGCAATCATCTCGAAGGCCGCCTTACCTACGGCTTCCATAGTCAAAGCGCACACCAAAAACGGCAGCGTCGCACCTAAAAAAACGCCGATAATTACGGTCGGCTCGGTCAGATTCACCACTAAATGACCATTTTGCAACAGGCCCGCCAATTTAGGATTTTTCGCTACTTCTTCGCTAAAAGCAGTAAATAGGGCTAGTGCGGTCAACGCCGCCGAACCGATTGCAAAACCCTTGGCGATGGCGGCCGTTGTGTTGCCCACCGAATCGAGCTGATCTGTAGTCTTACGCACTTCCGGCTCCAATTCAGCCATTTCGGCAATACCGCCGGCATTATCGGCAACCGGACCAAACGAATCAACCGCTACCACCATTCCGGCAGTACAAAGCATTCCCATGGCCGCCATAGCAATTCCGTAAATACCTGCCTGATTGTAAGCCACCCAAATTGCGATGGCAAACACAATCATCGGATAGGCCGTACTCTTCAAGCCGGTTGCTACACCGGATATGATATTGGTTGCCGCGCCGGTCCGGGACGCGTCGGATATTTTCCGGGTTGGCTTTTTGGCATGGGACGTATAATACTCCGTAATCATTCCCACCAGAACATTCACAACCAAACCGGCTAAAATAGCAATGAAAATACCGATTCCCTGCCGTCCGAACATCTTGTCTGCAAGAATATAGGCTAAAAAGGCGGTAATTATATTCGTTCCCCACAGTCCCCGGTTTAAGGCGGCCTGCGGGTCCCCTTCCTTGCCAACGCGAACCAGGAAAATACTGATAATAGCGGCTAAAATTCCGGCAGCGCCGAGCAAGAGGGGAAAAATTGCGCCTGCCCCGTTCTGCGGGTACAGCGTATTCCCAATCAGCATAGCCGCAATCGCGGTAGCGCCATAGGACTCAAACAGGTCCGCCCCCATACCGGCCGTATCGCCCACATTGTCGCCCACATTATCGGCGATAACAGCCGGATTGCGAGGATCATCCTCCGGTATGCCCGCTTCCACTTTCCCTACCAGGTCGGCCCCCACGTCGGCGGCCTTAGTATAAATCCCGCCGCCAATCCGGGCAAAAAAGGCAATCGCACTGGCACCAAAAGCAAAACTGTTAATAACTACCGGATCCCGGTCAAAAATGAGATACAACAGGGAAACCCCCAGCAGTCCTAAACCGGCAACCGACAAGCCCATAACCGCCCCCGCCCGGAAAGAAACACTGAGCGCTTTATTCAGGCTGGTCCGGGCCGCCTCGGTGGTTCTGGCGTTGGCTTTGGTCGTAGAAGTCATGCCTGCATAGCCGGCAATGGCGGAACAAACGGCGCCTACCAGAAAGGAAACAGCCAGCTTATACCCATCCACATAAAACAGGATCACAAAAACAATCAGCGCAAAAGGAATCAACGTTTTATACTGACGGTTTAAATAAGCCATTGCTCCGTCAAAGATATCCTGTGACAGTTCTTGCATTTTAGCGTTTCCGGCACTTTCCCGCAGTACGCTGGCCATGAAGTAGGCGGCAAAAACCAGCGCCGTCACTCCGGCCAATGGGGCAAGATATAACAGTTCCATTTTTTCTCCTCCAAAGTTTTTCAGTATTGGGACGTTTCGTAGAAATGCGGGACAAAATCAGTCCCGTCATTTTTGGGGCCGAAAATACCTCAATGGAAATGATGCCATTGAGGTACAGAAACCCTATTGCATTAATTTTACCAGTATCATGGTCACCACGGCCATCAAGGCTCCTAATACCATAGTGGCCCTAGACAACAACTCGTCAATACCTTTTTTCTTACCGCCAAATATTGTTTCCGCGCCGCCGCCAATGGATCCGGACAACCCGGCCGCCTTACCGGACTGCAATACAACAACGGCAATTAAAGCAATAGAGAGAATGGCGTCTAAAATCATCAGCCCCGTTATCACTGTCCTAAACACCCCCTACTTCTTGTACCATTACATTTTAGCACAAGCGCTGCCGGCTTGACAACGCCTACTTTTAGTTGTTTATATATTTTATAAGAAAAAACAAAAAAATATGCGTCTATAACTTGCTGATCAATTGAGTATACAAAGGAGTCATAAATTTTTTGTCACTGTCGGGGCCAATCAAGGCCAGCCCGACCAATTGATTCTTGTTGGTAAAAAAATAAATCTGCGTAAACATGGGAAGCGGTAATTTATCATAAACCAAAAGACACGACCCCGCCAACAGCCGGCGGTTACCGATTGTCACTTTTTCCAGAGGATACCAGTCCAGTATCCGGGCGCCGGTCTTCGCCAGATTTGCCGCTAACGTGTCTTTCAGCTCACCGGATAAGGCCTGCAAAATTTCCGGTTGTACATCCGTAGTCAGCAGCATGTCTGCCATGGGTACGATATTCGAACTATTATGGTATACCATTAAGCGGGCATAATGCCAAACTCCGTCGGCCTTCCCGCTTAAATCATATTGAACCGGCTGCCTGGTTGTCCCGTCGCTCAGAACCGCATCGTTAACCTCCATCCACGCCGGTAAAAGCAAGGTGCCAACTCCAGGAACTTCCAGCGGCTTTACAATAGTAACCACCGGTGATGCGGGTGCAGGCTGGGCATTCACCTGGGGGTTCGTAAACAAAACCAGGCTTGCCAAAAGCAGTCCGGTTACCGACATACGTATAATTCGCTCCATAGGGTTCCTCCTTCCCCGTATTGCATTACATTCTACTATATCGCATCTTTTCCTGCTTTATGCCTGCAAAAGTAAATCCTTGTTTCTGCAGGAAAGCGGATTCCAGCATAATATGATATAATTAAATAATGAAATATGTAAAGGGAGTGTGGTCCAAAGTTGGATAGTGACCCAGCGTCAATTACTAAGGAATTGGTGATGCTTCTTATCCTTATTCTTGCCAATGGATTATTTGCCATGTCCGAAATCGCTATTGTCTCTTCCCGTAAAGCAAGGCTTGAGCGATTGGCAGCGGAAGGCAGCGCCAAAGCGAAAACCGCCCTCGAACTGGCCAACGAACCGACTCAATTGTTATCAACCGTTCAGGTGGGGATTACGCTTATCGGCATTGTCACCGGCGCCTACGGCGGCGCTACTCTGGCTAAGCCACTGGCGGCATATTTTAAAACAATTCCCTGGTTCGAGCCTTATAGTGAGCCGGTCAGTTTGGCGGTCGTAATTGTTTCCATTACGTACCTGTCTCTTATTATCGGCGAACTGGTTCCGAAACGAATCGCGTTAAATACCCCGGAAGCGATCGCGGTTGCCATTGCCATGCCGATGCGCTTCTTTTCCCGGTTCTGTTTCCCCGTGGTAAAGCTGCTAAGCTTCTCTACCGAAATTCTACTAAGGCTTCTGCACATTAAAGAATCCGGGGAAGCTCCGATCACAGAAGAAGAAATCAAGCTGCTGATTGCCGAAGGCGCAGAATACGGAACCGTTGAGCCGGCAGAAAAAGATTTGGTCGAGCGGGTGTTCCGCTTTGGTGATATGGGCGTCGGTTCGCTTATGACGCCACGGACCCAGGTTGAGTGGCTCGATTTGGAAGATCCGGCTGATTACAATTTAAATGTTTTAATCAACAGCCGTCATTCCCGTCTGCCTGTGGCCAGAGAGAACCTGGATAATCTGACAGGCGTTATCCATACCGCGGATGTCTTGAAACATTCTTTGGCCGGTCAGAAGCTAAATTGGGAAAGCTATATTGAAGAACCGTTAATGATACCAAAGAGCATGCGCGCCGTCCGCCTCCTGGAATTATTTCAGCAAACCGGCAATCATATCGCCGTAGTAATTGACGAATTCGGCGGCATGACCGGATTAGTAACGATTTACGATATACTGGAAAAGTTAGTTGGCGAAATAGCCCAGGAAGACGAGGCCGATGCGCCGGATATGGTCCAGAGGGCGGATGGCTCCTGGCTTATTGACGGCCTGGTGGCTGTCGATGATTTTAAGGATCACTTTTCGCTGGCCGAACTTCCCGGTGAGGACCGGGAACATTATCAGACGCTCGGCGGCTTTATTACTTCTTATTTAAATGACATACCCCAGGTTGCCGATGTTGTCGAATGGGGTGACCTGCGCCTGGAAATCATGGATATGGACCGGACCCGGATTGATAAGGTCTTGGTAACGGTATTGGAAAAAATCGCTTAACGCGGTTTTTCAGAATAAAATAAAAGTAGGCAACCCCAGATGGTTTTGCCTACTTTTTATTTTATGCTTTATTTATTTCTTCAGGTTATAAAATACTTCGCGGCCTTTGAACTGAGCCAGATTGGACAATTCTTCCTCAATGCGAAGCAATTGGTTGTATTTTGCCACCCTGTCGGTACGGGTAGGAGCACCGGTTTTGATTTGGCCGGCATTCACGGCAACGGCAATATCGGCAATGGTAGCATCCTCGGTTTCACCGGAACGGTGGGAAATAACGCAGGTATAGCCGGCCCGCTTGGCCATTTCAATAGTATCAAAAGTTTCGGTTAGAGAACCGATTTGGTTAACTTTGATCAGGATGGAGTTGGCGGTAGCGGACTTAATTCCTCTGCTCAGGCGCTGGGTATTGGTCACAAACAAATCGTCGCCGACGATCTGAACCTTATTGCCGATACGGTCGGTCAGAAGCTTCCAGCCTTCCCAGTCATCTTCCGCCATTCCGTCTTCAATGGAAATAATCGGATATTTTTCCACTAAGTTGGCATAGAATTCAACCATTTCCGCCGGAGTCTTGACAACGCCTTCTCCCGCCAGATTGTATTTACCATTCTCAAAGAACTCGGAGGAAGCAGGATCTAAGGCGATGAATATTTCTTCACCCGGTTTATATCCGGCTTTCTTAATGGCTTCGATAATCACTTCAATAGCTTGTTCATTGGATTTCAGATTCGGCGCAAAACCGCCTTCGTCGCCAATGGCGGTATTCAAGCCCATGCCTTTCAATACACTTTTGAGATTGTGATAAACTTCCGCACACATTCTCAGAGCTTCGGCAAAGGATTTAGCGCCAACGGGCATAACCATGAATTCCTGAATGTCAACGTTATTATCGGCATGTTTACCGCCATTCAGGATGTTCATCATGGGAATCGGCAGTTGTTTGGCATTGAAGCCGCCCAAATACTGATACAGGGATAATCCAAGAGCGTTGGCGGCTGCTTTGGCAACAGCCATGGACACGCCCAGAATGGCATTGGCTCCCAGTTTGGCCTTGTTAGGAGTACCGTCCAGTTCAATCATGGCCTGGTCGACACCCACTTGGTCGAGAGCATCCATACCCACGATTTCAGGAGCGATGATATTGTTTACATTTTCAACGGCTTTCAAAACACCCTTGCCCATATAACGGCCTTTGTCGCCGTCCCGCAATTCCACCGCTTCATACATACCGGTCGAAGCACCGGAGGGAACAGCAGCGCGGCCCAGAGTACCGTCTTCCAGCACTACATCTACTTCTACCGTGGGGTTACCCCGGGAATCCATAATTTCACGGGCAAAAATATCGGTAATTGTCGTCATGATATGTCCTCCTTGTTATTGGGTCCCGCGCCTGGCGCGGGCGATTTATTTACTTTTGAATCAGTGTTTTACCGGTCATCTCCGCCGGCACGGGAAGTCCCGCTAATTTAAGCATAGTCGGCGCGATGTCGGCCAGAATGCCGTCATTGCGCAATTTCTGTCCGCGGTGAGCTTCGGATACCAGTACGAACGGCACCGGATTCGTAGTATGCGCCGTAAACGGTTCCCCCGTTTCCGGATCTACCATCACTTCCGCGTTGCCATGATCGGCGGTAATACAGGTAATGCCTCCCATAGAACGCATGGCGTCCACAAAACGTCCCACGCATTGGTCCACCACAGTCACTGCCTTTACCGCCGCTTCCATTACGCCGGTATGGCCTACCATATCGCCGTTGGCGTAATTGAGAATAATAAAATCATATTTGCCTGATTTTATCACTTCCACAACCCTGTCGGTAACTTCCACAGCGCTCATTTCCGGCTGCAAATCATAGGTGGCAACTTTAGGCGAAGGAATCAGGATGCGGTCTTCGCCGGCCGAAGGTTTTTCTTCCCCGCCGTTAAAGAAGAACGTGACGTGAGCATATTTTTCCGTTTCGGCAATGCGCAATTGGGTCAGGCCTGCCTGACTGATGATTTCGCCCAAGGTGTTTTTCAGATACTGAGGCTTATAGGCTACCTCCACATCAAGGGTCTCGTCATACTGCGTCATAGTCGCAAAGTGTAATGGAAAATAACCATCCCGGCGGTTAAAGCCGGTAAAGTCTTTATCGACAAAGGCCCGCGTCAATTCCCGGCCCCGGTCGGGCCGGAAATTGAAGAAGATCACTCCGTCGCCTGCTTTGATGCTGCAACTGCCACAAGAATCAATTACAGTGGGTAAAACAAATTCATCCGTTTCGCCTCTCTGGTAAGCGGCCTCCAGGGCAGCCGTGGCCGTGGGGGCATGTTCCCCTTCCCGGTAGACTAAAGCAGCATATGCTTTTTCCACCCGCTCCCAGCGCTTGTCACGGTCCATGGCATAATAGCGGCCACCAATGCTGGCAATCCGGCCAATCCCCAATTCGGTCATTTTGGCTTCCAGCGCCGTAATATACTCCTGAGCGTTAGCGGGCGGCACATCCCGCCCGTCAAGGTACGCATGCACATATACCTTGGTCAGGCCGTGCCGTTTCGCCAATTCCAAAAGCGCATAGAGGTGGGTAATATGGCTATGTACACCACCGTCCGACAACAGGCCCATCAAGTGCAGGGCTCCGCCGTCCGCTTTCGTCCGGTCAATGGTCTGGCACAGTATAGGATTGGTGAAGAAATCCCCTTCCCGAATCGCTTTCGTAATCCGGGTCAGTTCCTGATAAACGACCCGGCCGGCGCCGATATTAAGATGGCCCACTTCCGAATTGCCCATTTGGCCCTCCGGCAGGCCAACGGCCTCACCGGAACATTGCAGCGTTGTATAGGGGTACATTTCTGTGTAAAGCGTCATGTGCGGTGTCTCAGCCCGGGCAACGGCATTATACGGACCGTTGGCGGCACCGAGGCCCCATCCATCCATGACAATCAGCGCGACCGGAGTTTTTAACTTGCTCATCTGCTATCTCCTATAAATTAGAATTTAACAATTTTGCTGAAACCGGCTGCATCCAGACTGGCACCGCCGACCAAGGCTCCGTCAATATCGCTCTTGGCCATCAATTCCGCAACGTTGTCCGGTTTTACGCTGCCGCCGTATTGAATCCGGATGGAATCGGCCACGGACTGGCCGAACATTGCTGCCAAAGTCCGGCGGATAAACGCGCATACGGCATTGGCATCGTCGGAGGATGCCGTCTTGCCCGTACCGATGGCCCAAACCGGTTCATAAGCAATTACAAGAGAAGCCGCCTGTTCCGGCGTAAGACCGGCCAACCCGTTTTTCACCTGGGTGCCGACTACGGTTTCCGTCGAACCGGCTTCCCGCTCGGCCAGCATCTCACCAACACACACGATCGGCGTTAAACCGTTGTCCAGAGCCGCTTTCAGCTTTTTATTAACCGTAGCGTCGGTCTCGCCAAAATACTGGCGGCGTTCGGAATGGCCGATAATGACATACCGGCAGCCGGCATCCTTAAGCATTGCCGGCGCAATTTCCCCGGTAAACGCACCTTGTTTTTCCCAGAACATATCTTGAGCGCCCAGTTGAATGACAGAGCCTTTCAATGCTTCCTTCACGGCATACAGCGCCGTGAACGTCGGACAAACTACGACCTCCGTATTTTGAACGTCTTGGGTAAGCTTAGACAAATCTTCCACTAACGCTACCGCTTCCGCAATGGTTTTATGCATTTTCCAGTTGCCGGCAATAATCGGTTTACGCACAAGTTCCACTTCCTTTATTTTTTGTCCGGCTGCGGGATTCATACCCGCAGCCGGAAATTTTTTTGACAAATTTTACTGGAAATACCCGGTTATTTATCTTGCAGTGCGGCGATACCGGGCAGAACTTTTCCTTCGAGGTATTCCAGCGATGCGCCACCGCCGGTGGAAATATGGCTGATCTTGCCGGCCAGTCCCGTTTTTTCCAAAGCGGCAATCGAATCACCGCCGCCAACGATGCTGGTCGCACCGGAAGCAGCCACAGCTTTGGCCACGGCCTCGGTTCCTTTGGCAAAAGCGTCCATTTCAAACACGCCCATCGGCCCGTTCCAAACAACCGTTTTGGCACTGGCTAAGGCTTTGGCAAAAGCGTCCCGGCTCACCGGTCCGATATCCAGGGCCATCCAGCCGTCGGTAATGGCGTCAATACCAACCACTTTCGTTGCCGCATCGGCAGCAAATTTGTCGGCAATAACCACATCAACCGGCAATAAGAGATTGACGCCTTGTTCCCGTGCCTTGGTAATCAGGCTTTTAGCCAGTTCCAGTTTGTCTTCTTCCACCAGTGACTTGCCGGTGGCATATCCCTGGGCGGCAATAAACGTGTTGGCCATGCCGCCGCCAATCATTAAACTGTCTACTTTTTGCAGCAGATTTTCAATTACGCCGATCTTATCGGACACTTTCGCCCCACCGATAATGGCTACAAAAGGACGGACCGGATTCGCTACGGCCTGGCCCAGGAAAGCGATTTCCTTTTCCATAAGGAAACCGGCAACCGCGGGAATGAATTTCGTAATTCCTTCCACCGAAGCATGGGCGCGGTGGGAAACACCAAAAGCGTCATTGACGGCCAATTCGGCCAGACCAGCCAGCTTGCGGCAAAACTCCGGCTCATTCTTTTCTTCTTCTTTATGATAACGCAGGTTTTCCAACAACAGAATCTGTCCCGGTTTCAAAGCTTTCGCCATGGCTTCCACCGTTTCACCGATGCAGTCCGGCGCCAGGGTCACTTCTTTGTTGAGCAGTTCCGAGAGGCGTTTGGCTACGGGCGCCAGGGAAAACTCGGGTACCGGTGCCCCTTTGGGCCGCCCCAGGTGGCTGGCCAGAATGAGGGCTGCCCCCTTGTCCAAGAGGTAATTTAAAGTGGGCAATGTAGCCCGGATGCGGGTTTCATCGGTAATATTGCCGTTTTTATCCATCGGCACATTATAGTCGACGCGCACAAAAAGCTTTTTACCGGCCACGTCAATATCGCGGATGTTTTTTTTCATAGTATCTTACCTCCCAAAAAGGGCCACACCAGTGGCCCTTTGTTGTTAATGGATTTATGTTATATTTTACAGTCCCTTTTTAGCGATGTAAGACACAAGGTCAACAACCCGGTTGGAGTAGCCCCATTCGTTGTCGTACCAGGAAACGACTTTCGCCAGGTTATCGCCGACAACCATGGTGGAAAGGGAATCAACAATAGAGGAATGGGAGTTGCCGTTGAAGTCTTTGGAAACCAGCGGCTCTTCGCAATAAGCCATAATGCCCTTCAACTGGCCTTCCGCCGCTTTTTTCAGGGCAGCATTGATTTCTTCCGCCGTAGCCGGTTTTTCCAGTTCGGCAACCAAGTCGGTTACGGAAACATTCGGGGTAGGAACCCGCATAGCAAAACCGTTCAGTTTGCCTTTCAGTTCCGGCAGAACCAGCGCAACGGCTTTCGCAGCACCGGTCGTGGTCGGAATAATCGACATACCGGCGGCACGGGCCCGGCGCAGGTCTTTATGGGGCAGGTCAAGAATCTGCTGGTCGTTAGTATAGGAGTGAACGGTAGTCATTAAACCTTTTTTAATGCCGAAGGTTTCATGCAGCACTTTGGCGAAAGGAGCCAGACAGTTCGTCGTGCAGGATGCATTGGAAATAACATTATGTTTTGCAGCATCATATTTGTCTTCGTTAACGCCCATAACGATGGTGATGTCTTCGCCTTTGGCAGGAGCCGAAATAATGACTTTTTTTGCGCCGGCCGTCAAATGAGCGGCTGCTTTCGCACCTTCCGTGAAACGGCCGGTGGATTCAACAACAACTTCTACACCCAGAGCTTTCCAGGGCAGGCTGGCGGGATCTTTTTCCGCCAACACTTTGATAGTTTTGCCGTTAACGACGATATTGCCGTCTACTGCTTTTACATCGGCGTCCAGAATACCGTGAACCGAATCATACTTCAGAAGATGAGCCAGTGTTTTCGCATCGGTAAGGTCGTTTACTGCGACGATGTCCACGGCGGGATTCTTCAGAGCCGCCCGGAATACATTACGGCCAATCCGGCCAAAACCATTAATACCTACTTTTGTTGCCATTTAAAATACCCCCTACTTTTTATTTATGTTTTATATTTATAATAGTCTGAACTTCCCGGGCAGCCGCTTCGTCGGTAATCAGAATATCCTGACCACCGGCATTCGCTACTGCCACAAGAGCTTCAGCCTTTTTCCTGCCTCCGGCCACGGCAATGACCACACCGATATCTTCCAGGCCATCCAGCCGTACGCCAACGCTGCTGGTTGAATAGACAATTTTCCCCTGCAAGTCGCAGTATTGTCCTAATGCTTCGCCCACAGCCCCCTTGCCGGCAATTTCCGCCACCACGCTTTCGTCTAAGCCGCGGCTGGCAGCCATTTTCGCCGCCTGGCCGATACCATGCACCAAAATGTCGGCATGCTTGATAATATTGGAGAGTTCTAAAATCGCCGCATCCCCGGCCAGAATAAATTCCAGCACCTCTTCACTGATCGCGTCCTTAACATGAAGCAAACGGTACCGTCCCCCCAGCTTGGTGGCAATTACCGCCGCGATCGTATTGGCCTGGTATTCCACCCGTTCGCCAAGTCCGCCGCGGGCCGGCACAACGGTTGTCGTCGGCTCCGTAAAATTGATTGCTTCCGCCATCATGGCCGTTGTGGAACCACCACTGACAGCAATAGTCATATTCTGTCCCAAGTGTTTATAAACCAAACTTGCGGCGGCCCGGCCCATCTCTCTCTGAACCGTATCATCCACGCCGCTGTCGCCGGGAATGATAATTACCTGCTTCACACTGAGTTTCTGGGCGATTTCCTCTTCCAAGCTGGTCAAACCGCGCAAGAGCCGTATGTATTCCGCCAGATCGGCCAGGATTTCTTCCCCTTCCCGGGTAACAGTCATACCTAAGGGAGAGAAATCAACCAAGCCTGCGCTTTTAAGAAAATCAACCTGGGTCCGGACCACCCGTTCGCCGGTCTCCAGCATGCCTGCCAAAGCCCGCCGTCCCAGTGGCTGCGCATATTGAATATGGCGGAGAATATTGTAACGCTCTTCAATTACGGAAATTAACTCCGGTGCAATCTTATGATGCAGCTGAACAACTTTTTCCACAGGCTCTCCTTTGGGACATCACATGCCCCCACTGGAACATATCGCGTCCCAATCTAAGAATAAAAAAATGTCTCACAGTTCACTATATTTTATGCATCTGCGAAACAACATATTCTACTAATATAATACCGAATCTTGGCTAAACATGCAAGAGGTTTGTATAAAATTTTGGATATTGGATGTTGGACGTTGGGTATTGGGGGTTGGAACTCCGTGCCCGTCCAATTTCCAATCCCCAATTACCAAAATTCCAATCATCCCCGTCTCCGTACCTCGTACCGGTTTACCCGGTCCCCTTTCGCGGTATCGGCAATCTGTTTATACTCATAAGCCGGATTTGCGCCTTGGACGAAGCCTGCAAGCCAACGTTGATAGAACTCTTTCATGTCGGTTTCACCGACTCTGGCCCGCGACCAGTTTTTCGCCTGCAAACAGCTTTCATTTTCCCAGGCAACGGAATCGGAATTGCTTGATACCACCATGTCCGCCTGGTCACAGGGCATACCGTTCAAATAATAATCATTCAGTACCTTGTAGATGGCATCGGCGCCGGCAATTTCACCGCTGCTTTGTTCTCTGGCGTGACGGCCGCATAATATCCCGTGCTCGGTAAAAGCCTGGCCGACATTTTCCCGGGCCGCTTCGCCGCACATATCCAGCAGTTCTTTAATGAACGCCGCTTCCCGCGTTTCGGCAATATTAATCTGCCGCTGCAGCCAGCCGTGAATATTATCATGGTCGATCAATCCGGCCAGTTCGGCATCCGGCAGCGGACTGCCGTAAGTCTGCCACACCTGTTCCCGCAATTCTTCCGCCGTAGGCCTGCACATGGCAGCCGCCTTTTCACAGATTAATTCTTCCCGTTCAATAACCCGCCTGATTTTACCATACAGCCAGTAATGGATTTGTCCCAAAAATGCGCTCATTTTCCTGCCTCCTCTATTTTTCAGCAATCACCTTATTTAATGCCGCCAATACTTCCGTCAAATTCAAACCGTGAATTTCCGCCGCCTTTTTCACGGCTTCACCGGTAGCCGACGGACAACCCAGACATCCCATGCCAAGAGAACGGAACACCGGGACGGTTTGCGGATAAACACGGATAATATCACTGATTACGCTATCTGCCGTAATTGGATCGCCAAACACTAAGGACCCTTCCGTAAGTCCGCCTGCAACCGGGGCAATCTTTGCTCCCGCTGCCGACTGCTCAATTTTAGGCGGCGTTTGTGCGCTTACATTCTGATAGAATTCAGCCAATACATCGGCTTTAAATTTTTTAAAGCCGACCCGGTCGATAAATTGTCCCATACGCTCAATATCGGCATTTTTTTGATAATAACGAATGATAATGTCCACCAGACGCAATACTTCCTCATAGGTTACATCCTGCATTAACAAGTCGGCCAGACGGGGATGCGAGCCGGCGCTGCCGCCTACATATACATCCCAGCCTTTATCGGTGCCCATTACCCCAATATCCTTAATATAGACTTCCGAGCAAGAATTCGGGCACCCCGCCACCCCCAGTTTCATCCGGGAAGGCATTTCCTTTTTATGATACAGCTTATCCAGTTCCAGTCCCAACTTGACACTGTCCTGTTTGCCCCGTTTACAAAACGAATTTCCCGGACAAACCTTGATGCTCCGCACGCAATTGGCAAAACCGATCGCCGGCTGCATGCCCAGGTCGTCCCAAACCTTGTCAATATCTTCCGCTCTCAAAGCGGTAATCATAATCCGCTGGGCCGACGTCAGTTTGAGAATACCACCGTATTTTTCCGCTACATCGGCATATTTCCGTATCATGTCCGGTTTTATAAATCCTCCGGGTATATGGGGCGTTACAGCATAGGTCTTTTTCCCGTCCCGGATTTTTTGCAGATTGGCTCCTTTCGGTAACATATGGTTCTCCCTCCTTCTTATTTATATCATACCCTGTTTCGGCAGCGTCTAATGTGATATAAAACACATTTATAGAAAAAAACGCTTAGTGCGTTTTTTCGGCTCATGGCGCAAGGCGCGGGGCGCAGAAAATCCGCCCGGCAATGATTCTCACCGATACATCTTGCAGCTCACTCAGGTAGACGAATTGTCTTATTTTACCATATCATAGTCATGACCACCCGTAAAACGAGTGGTACTTGGAAGAGTAAACTTGATATATTTTGATTAGCCAAATATCAAAAAGGGGTGCCTCAAACAGGTTTAAAAACCTATTTTGAGACAACCCCTATTCGCCAAAGCTCCGGCTTCTTCTTGCCGGTCAAGGCATCCATCGCCTTTTCCACGCTGGTCATGTTCACCATTGTCAGTTTGGGTAAAAGCGCGCCCAGACAGACCATATTGGCCATGGCTGGATTACCGAGATCATTGGCGATATCACCGGCCGGAATGGCAATACCCTTTTTGATTAGCCTTATCGCCAATTGTCAGAGCCCTCTGCGGACAAATATTGATACACAGCCCGCAGCTTTTACAATATTCGTTCAAAACTACCACTTTAGCCATTTAGTCATCGCCTTTCCCCGTGCCGGCTGCCACCAGACAGGCCAGAGCAATCGAGTTTAGTTTTCCTTCGGCTGTTTCCGCCCGGGATGTCATGATCACCGGATGAGTTGCGCCAAGCACGATTCCGGCCATCTTGGCTTTGCCGTAATGGATTAACGTTTTACCAAGGGCATTCCCGGTTTCAATATTCGGCGCAAGAAAGAGATCCACTCGCCCGGATACCTTACTTGTCAGCCCCTTATGTTTTGCTGCCTCTGGATTGACTGCCACATCCATGGCAATGGGTCCTTCGACTATGCCGGGCGGCAACTTGCCGGCCGCACTCATATCCGCCAGCGCCTGGGCGTCAATGGTGGCCGGCATCTTAGGATTGACCAGTTCATTAGCGGTCAAGAGGGCTACATTAGGGATTTTTATGCCCAGGCTATTCAGAGCCAACATGGCATTCACCAGAATATCTTTCTTTTCCGGCAAAGAAGGAGCGATATTCATCCCGCCGTCGGTTAAAAATAACAGCCTTTCTTCTCCCGGAATTTCATAGACCGCCAGGTGGCTAAGTAACCGGCCGGTTCTCAGCCCCTCTTTACGGTTTAACACCGCCCGCAAAAAATCGCTGCTGTTGACTTTTCCTTTCATTACTACCTGGGCTTTTCCCTGTCGTACTATGGAAACAGCAGCCAAAGCCGCCTTAGGGATATCCGGTTCATCGACAATCGGCGTATCTGCCGGCAAGCCCACTGAAACTAAAATTGGACGAATTGCCGCAGCATCACCAACCAGAATTGCCCTGGCCAGACCGACGTCCTGCGCAGCCTTTAACGCTTCCAGTACATCCCGGTCCTGGGCAACCGCCACACTAACGGTAATTCTCCCTAATGTTTGAGCCTTAGTCAAAATTTCAGCCAAATTCCGAAACACAGTAGCTTCCTCCTGCCTAACCATTAAGTTTACTAGTGTGGTTATTGGGGATTTACGCGACGGGCACCAAGCTCGATGGCTTTCCTGTTTATTGCCAGTAATTCCGGTTTCTTGGCAAACATTTTCGCGAAAGCCTTCATAATTGATTCATGGCTCACTGCCCCAGTAGCAGCAACCAATGCCCCCAATATGACCATGTTGGCCACTTTGAGATTTCCCAGCTCATTGGCAATATCATTGGAAGGAATCTGGTACGTCTTGACGTCGGATCGCTTGGCTCCGCGCTCAATCAACGAACTATTTATAATTAGAATTCCGCCGGGGCGTAACATTGGTTCAAACTTATCCAGCGACGGCAGATTCATAGCCATCACGGTGGTCGGCGCGGTTACTATCGGTGCTCCTACCGGCTCGTCGGAAATAATCACCGAACAATTGGCGGTCCCCCCTCGCATTTCCGGACCGTAGGACGGTATCCATGAAACATGTTTCTTTTCCAGCATACCAGCGTAAGTCATAAGTTGGCCGATAAGCATGACACCTTGACCGCCAAACCCGGCCATAATCATTTCATTGGTCATTTTGCCACCCCCTCAGCAGTTTTTACGACCCCCAGCGGGTATAGCGGAACCATGTTTTTCTCCAACCACGAAGTTGCCTCAACCGGGGTCATTCCCAAATTGGTAGGACAGGTAGAAAGCACTTCCACAATGCCGAACCCCTCACCGCCAAGCTGTAACTCAAAGGCCTTCTTGACGGCTGCTTTAGCTTTGACCATATTAGCCGGATTATTAACCGCAACCCGGGCGATAAATTTGGCGCCATCGAGGGTTGCCAGCATTTCAGAAACACGGATCGGTGATCCCGCCGAATCCTGTTTGCGACCATAAGGTGAAGTTGTAGTGACCTGGTCCACAAGGGTCGTGGGCGCCATCTGCCCCCCTGTCATGCCATATATCGCATTGTTAACAAAGATTGTGGTAATTTTTTCGCCCCGGGCCGCAGCATGCACAATTTCTGCACAACCGATGGCGGCAAGATCACCGTCACCCTGATAAGTAAATACAACGGCATCAGGGTGCACGCGCTTGACCCCGGTGGCAGCGGCCGGAGCACGTCCATGGGCGGCCTGCACGGTATCAAAGTTGAAATATTCATAGGCTAGAACGGAACATCCGACCGGCACAACGCCAACAGCCCTGTCCCGGACGCCAAGTTCATCAATTACCTCTGCCACCAAACGGTGAATGATTCCGTGATGGCAACCGGGACAATAGTGAAACGGCATATCTCGTAGAGACTGCGGTCTGGCAAATATTTTATCAGCCATTTTCCTTTCCTCCCTTGCCTTCCATGATCTTTTTGACTACCGCCAGAATCTCCTTCGGACTGGGTATCATGCCACCCAAGCGGCCATAATGTTCAACCGGCTTAACGCCGTTTACCGCCAGCCGGACGTCTTCCACCATTTGTCCAGCACTCAGTTCCAGCACTAAGAATCCACTGGCCTCATGGGCAAGCCGGGCAAAGGGCTCGACCGGGAACGGCCAGAGAGTGACCGGCCGAACCAGCCCAATCTTCATACCTTCCGCCCGTGCTCTCGCCATCACCGTTTGGGCAATGCGCGAAGTAATACCATAAGCAACTAAAATCAGTTCGGCGTCTTCAGTATTGGTCGCTGCATAGAGCGTTTCATTCTCTTTAATCATCTTATACTTCGCTTGAAGGCGAATATTATGCCGTTCCAGCGCGTCAGGCTGCAGGTACAACGAATTCACAATGTTGGGCTCGCTACGTCCCCTCATTCCGGTTATAGCCCAAGGTTTCGCCGCCGGAGAAATATTGCTGGGTTCTAATTCCACCGGTTCCATCATCTGGCCAATGGCGCCGTCACCCAACAGCATGACCGGATTGCGGTATTTATCGGCAAGATCAAAAGCCCTGATGGTCATATCCACCATTTCCTGCACTGAATTCGGTGCCAGGACGATGTTATGGTAGTCTCCGTGACCACCGCCCTTGGTAGCCTGGAAATAGTCGCACTGCCCAGGCTGGATACTCCCCAGACCGGGACCGCCGCGCATAATATTTACTATAACGCAGGGTAGTTCAGCTCCGGCGATGTACGAAATACCCTCCTGTTTTAAACTAATCCCCGGACTGGATGAAGAGGTCATGACCCTGGCTCCGGCGCCGGCGGCGCCATAAACCATGTTGATGGCCGCAACTTCACTCTCAGCTTGCAGGAATACTCCGTTAACCTGGGGCATGCGGCGGGCCATGTACTCGATCAGTTCACTCTGCGGCGTAATCGGATATCCGAAATAATATTGGCATCCGGCGACAATAGCCGCTTCACCGATTGCTTCATTGCCTTTCATGAGAATCTTCTCGGCCATAATAGTCCCTCCCGTCTATTTATGAATTTCAATTACCACATCCGGGCATGCTCTCGCACACAACATGCAACCAATACATAGGGATTCGTCGGTACACATTGCCGGCCGATATCCCTTACTGTTAATGCGGCTGGATATGACAACAATCTTTTTCGGACAAACTAAGGTACACAGTTCACAACCTTTACATCTTTCCTGATTGAACACAGGTTTTGGCATCTGTATGCCTCCTTCTTTTAAATTGACAAAAAGAGGTTTTCGCCGCCGTTACTACAGAAAATGGGGTTATAAAATAGTGGTCATGCTAAAGATCAAGTAGAGTAATGCTGCAGAAATTACTACAGCATTATCCTCCAGACAAGAAAGACCCAAAGGGTCTTTAAGTGGAAGGAAAGTATTTTACTTTTCGGTATTTTAAAAGAAGATCGCGTTATTCAGAAACAACCCGAAAAGTTATACTTTCCGCTCCCATAAAAGGAGCGCCAAGTTGGCGCCCAAAACCTAGTATTTGGCTTTTCGTAGTTTCTTTAGGCAAATTGTCAATCAGATACCCGCAGAAAAGCCCGCTCCAAATTGTTCTAAACCTAACCGCACGGCAGAAGAGTTTTCTTGACTTTTCGGATAACTTCAATTCGCTCTTCGGCCAGAATATCCGCCGCCTTATACGTGGGAATGTTGTCCCGCTTAGAGATGGCGATCACCTTTTCAATATTATCGTAAACGGTCTCCACTTTGTGCATTGCCCGATTACGATTGTACCCACCTTCCTGCAATTCGTCCGCCACATTGATAACACCACCGGCATTAATGATAAAATCAGGAGCATATAGAATGCCTTTGCTAGTAAGTATATCCCCATGGCGCTCCTCCTTTAGCTGGTTATTCGCGGCACCAGCGATGATGCGGCACTTGAACTGAGGAATTGTTTCATCATTAATAATGGCACCTAAGGCGCAGGGTGTGAAGATATCGCAGTTCACACCGTAGATTTCGTTGAGTTTCACGGCAGTGGCGCCGAAATCCTTAACCACGCGGCTGACATTTTCTGCATTGATGTCGGTAACAATGAGGTTGGCACCTTCCTCATGGAGATGTTTGCACAGAGTGTAGCCCACATGGCCAAGCCCTTGTACCGCCACGCTTTTCCCCTCGAGAGAGTCGGTTCCCCACACTTCCTTAGCACATGCTTTAATGCCTTTCCAAGTTCCGTAGGCGGTAATAGGAGAAGGATCACCACTGGAGCCGGCAACCGACCCGAGACCTGCTACATAATTGGTCTCCATACGAATATAGTCCATGTCTTCCATACAAGTTCCCACGTCTTCCGCAGTGATGTACCGGCCATTCAAGCTTTGGACAAAACGGCCGAAGGCTCTGAAGAGGGCTTCACTCTTGTCCGTTTTAGAGTCCCCGATAATCACTGCTTTTGCCCCGCCCAGGTTAAGACCGGCGGCAGCGTTTTTGTAGCTCATACCCCTGGCAAGACGTAGAGCATCCCAAATAGCTTCGTCTTCGCTCGCGTATTTCCACATGCGGGTACCGCCCAGTGCCGGACCGAGTGTGGTATCATGGATGCATATGATGGCCTTCAATCCGGATGCCTGATCATGGCAAATAACCAGTTGTTCGTAACCATACCTTTCCAGGTGCTTGAAGATTTCCATAAAATATCCTCCCTAGTTTAAAATATTGCGCAGATTACTACTGTTTCAAAATGCAATATATATGCCATACTTGAATTTCCCTAAAATGCGATCAGACAAGAAAGACCCAAAGGGTCTTTGAGTGGAAGGAAAGTATTTTACTTTTCGGTATTTTTAAGAAGAATGTATTATTTAGAAACAACCCGAAAAGTTATACTTTCCGATCCCATAAAAATAATTCACTGCAAAGTTTTGCACTATCGCAAAGTTTTGCAGTGAATTATTTTGCAGTTTATATCATGCTTCTGTTTATTTTAGGCCATACTTCTCAAGTTTATAATACAGGCCGCGCAAAGAGATATTAAGATGCATCGCGGCCTCCGCTCTATTACCGTCATACTCGGCAAGGGCAAGCGCCACGGCTCTCCGCTCTGCGTCCTCCACTATTTCCACTAAAGTCCGGCGAGACAACGCGGCATTTTTCAAAGGTTCCTGCCCACTATTCGCCCTGCTCATTTCATTAAGAAGCGGCAAATGGTTGGCCATTATTGTATCTTCATTAAATCGCATATTAATAAGGGCGCGGCCGAGGACATTCTCAAGTTCTCTAACGTTGCCCGGCCAGTGGTATTCGGATAGTATGGCAATTGCGTCATTGGTAATTCCCTGCACGCTGCGGCCATATTCCCGGTTTAATTTTGTCAACATATGTCTCACCAATTGCGGTAACTCCTCCACGCGATGGCGTAACGGCGGGATTGTAATCGGGAAAACATTAATGCGATAATAGAGGTCTTCGCGAAACGTTCCGTTTTTTATAGATTCTTCTAAGTTTTGATTGGTGGCAGCGATAATCCTTACGTCTATATTTATAGGTTTTACCCCGCCGACCCGCGTAATTTCTCTTTCCTGTAACACCCGTAATAATTTCACCTGGATAGGAGGAGGGATTTCACCAATCTCGTCAAGAAACAGCGTACCACCATTAGCTTCTTCAAAAAGACCCTTTTTCCCGCCTTTAAGAGCTCCACTAAAAGCCCCTGCTTCATACCCAAAGAGCTCGCTTTCCAGCAACGTTTCCGGTATGGCAGCACAATTCACCCGAACAAGCCGCCTAGATTTTCGCTGGCTTATATTGTGTATAGCATGGGCGAGTAGCTCTTTTCCTGTTCCGCTCTCACCGGTCAACAATACCGTAGCAGGTGTAACAGCAGCGCGGCGGGCGTTCTCCACCACCACCTGCATGAGCGGGCTGTTTGCTATAATATTTTCAAAGGTATAGCGGGCCTGCCCCTGATTCATCAAAGATTTTACCCGGGCAAGCTCTTCGGTAAGATGCTTGATTTCCGAAATGTCGTGAGCTACCGCCACACTGCCGCGCAAACGGCCGTTAACGATTATCGGTGCCGCATTAATGATTACTTCACGATTAGCCGGTCCCACTCTTAGTGGTACCCCCCGAACCGGCTCAAGGGTCTTCATAACTTCCAGATGAACGCTTTCTCCCTGGCGAATGTCTACTGTCGGCGGCCTGCCCAGCACCTCTTCCTTACGCATGCCAATCAGCCGCGTATATGCCGGATTTACCATAATAATTTTCCCTTTATCGTCCACGACGGAAATTACGTCCTGTGTGGTGTTAATAATCGATTCCAGTAATTCCTTCACCTCTTTCATACAGGTAATTTCTTCCGCCAAGTGACTAATTTCGGTCATATCCCGAAATACTGCCACCGCACCGACTGTCCGGTTGTCTTCGTCCTTAACCGGTACGCGATTGGTGATGATACAGGTACCCCCAATTTCCTGCCGCTGATTAAGTTCCGGCATCCCGCTCTCCAGTACGCAGTGCAAGCGCGAACCAGGAATAATATCCTGTGCGTACTCACCGTACGCCTGCCACGATGATACGCCCAAGAGTCTCTCCGCCGCAGTATTGAAGAGAACGATCACTCCCTTTTCATTTACAGCCACTATGGCGTCGTGCGTCGAATTCAAAATATCCCGCATTTCTCGGCTGCTGATATTCCACTCAGTCTTCGTGATTAGACTGCGTACTTTCGCCATATCAAATTCCCCCATACTCTGCACATTCAGCGCCTTCCCTCCATGCTAATTTCTACGTGGTGGTATGCAGCATCCTGCTAACAGCCTCAAAAAAAGGAGGCGCAGGCCATTTAGCCGCGCCCACAGTGTGAAGGGAGATTTATTCATTTTATATATTCTATTGACGGAGAGATATTTCTGTAGGTTTTACCGCCAGTTCGCTGTTATGACGGCTGTAACTGAAATAGACCACCATACCGATGGCAAACCAGCTTCCAAAGAAGATAAACGTTTCTATCGGCAGATTGGCAATCAGATACCCGCAGAAAAGAACAGCAAGCGGTAGCACAATCTTGTAGGCCGGGCAACGGAAAGGCCGATGAACATTCGGTTGTGTCTTTCTGAGTACCCAAACCCCGATCGATACTACGCAAAACGCGAATAACGTTCCCATGTTGCAGAGTTCCGCAATAATGTTGATGGGCAGTAGTCCGCTCAGCACGCACACAATAATTCCGGTAATGACAGTGATTACATGGGGCGTACCATATTGGGGATGAATCTTCACCAGCTTCCGGGGGATCATCCCATCGCGAGACATTGCCAAAAACACGCGAGTCTGACCGTATATCATGACCAGAAGAACGGTTGTAATCCCGCAAATCGCGCCAAGCGCAACCAATGCGCTACCGAAATTCATGCCGATCGCCCGGAGAGCAAAAGCAACAGGCTCACTGTTGTTCAAAGACGTATAAGGAACAACGCCGGTAAGAACGGCTGCCACGGCAATATACAGCACCGTACAGACTACCAGAGACCCGACGATGCCGATCGGAATGTCCCTGTTGGGATTTTTACATTCTTCCGCCGCCGTCGATACGGCGTCAAACCCGATATAGGCAAAGAATACGATGGCGGCACCGGTAGCCACCCCGCTTAGGCCATAGGGGAGGAACGGATGCCAGTTCAGAGCATGTACATGAGGCGTTGCCAAGAATAAGAATACCGCTACGGCACCAAGTTTGATGAATACCAAAATTCTATTTAACGTTGCACTCTCTTTCGTTCCCAATACAAGTAAAAAAGTCAGGAAAGAAACTATCAAAATGGCGGGTAAATTAATAATTCCCCCATCCGCCGGAACTGCCGTCCAAGCCTTGGGCAATATAATTCCCGCCGACTTAAGCAG
>NZ_UPPP01000084.1 GCF_900476375.1 Allolucifera butyrica
GCATTGCCGTTGAATGGAAACTGCAGTTGTATCCGGTGTTGCCGTATATCAAGCCTGTCAAAAAAGAGCCTGTTGCCCCTTCGTCCAAACAAAAATCAACATGGAGGCCGCCTGATAGTCATTATTACAAATACGGCCATACCTTGATTAATAAAGTCTCCTTCGAAGATACCGACAAGGACATTCTAGCAATGCTGGAATCCATTTTCCTATGCAAATATGCTTAACTACGAGGTGACATTTTCTCACGATAATTATCCCTATTTGGGGGTGACATTTTCACAAGTTATTGACATGGTAATAGTCCCGGCAAATTAAGAAAAACGCTGACCCGGTTTTGCGGCCCGCGGCGCAGGGCTCAGGGCGCAGAAAGATAATATAAAAAGGCAGATGGTTTTCATCTGCCCCGTAATATTTTCAACTTAGCTTCTGAACATTCGCTGCTTGCAATCCCCTTTCCCCTTTACGAACGTCAAACTCGACCTTCTCCCCTTCATTTAAATTTTTAAACCCTTCGCCTTGTATTTCACTATAGTGAACGAAGACATCTTCGCCATTGCTTTGTGAAATAAAGCCAAAGCCCTTCTCTGAATTAAACCATTTAACAGTTCCTTGCGCCATAATTTTAACCTCCAAAACTATTATTTATTTCTTGCGCAAAAATAGTATTCCCCACCTAGGCTTAAAAATAACTGCCGCAAAAATTTTTATGTCATCTTTTAGGAAACTCAACCAGCTTGCCAATATTCAAAGTTAAAGCTAAAAACAAAAAGAACTTCCAGAGTTGCACTCTAAAAGTTCCAGAAAACAGATGGTGATCCACCCGCGACTCGAACGCGGGACACCCTGATTAAAAGTCAGGTGCTCTACCGACTGAGCTAGTGGATCAGATGGCTGGGGCGGCTGGACTCGAACCAACGCATGCGGGAGTCAAAGTCCCGTGCCTTACCGACTTGGCTACGCCCCAAAGCTATGAAATTAAATATTTAGTGGGGTGACTGGTGGGACTCGAACCCACGAGTAACGGAGCCACAATCCGCCGTGTTGACCACTTCACCACAGCCACCATAGTATTCGCCCCCGGACATTAGCCCGGCGACGAATTATATTTTATCATTCTGTAATACTTATGTCAATAAAATATTTAAACATTTCCACTTGTAATTATTGTAAAATAACTGGCCCTTGCATTATACCTTAAACCGCTTAACTACCTCTTGCAAGTCAGCCGCCATTTTCGCCAAAGCAGCGGCGGAAGCAGCCATTTCGGCCACTGAGGCATTTTGTTCTTCACTGGCAGCCGCCATATTGCCGGACCGGTCGGCATTCAGTCTGGCCGCATCCGCAATCAGACGAACTGTGCGTTCGACCTCGACACCGGCGGTTTGCTGCCGTTCAGTTAACTCCACAATATGATTAATGTCCTGGCGGATTGCTTTGATGGCTTGATAGATTTCCCGGAAAGCCCGGCCTGAGGCTTCAACGACTTCCGCCCCATCCTGAACCTCTTGGCTGCCTTTGTCCATCGCCTGTACGGCCTCACCCGTCTCCATCTGAATTGAATTTACAATTTCAAAAATCTCCTTAGCCGCAGTCTCCGATTGTTCGGCCAGTCTGCGCACTTCTTCGGCCACCACGGCAAAACCCCGGCCCTGCTCACCGGCGCGGGCCGCTTCAATAGCGGCATTTAAAGCAAGCAAGTTGGTCTGCCCGGCGATTTCAGCAATCACACCCATGATTTCTCCAATTTGCCTTGATTTTTCACCCAAATTATGAATAATCTGAGTGGCTTGGCCGACATCCGCCCGGATCTGATTCATTTTGACTACGGCCTGTTCCGCTTGATCCGCTCCCAAGGCAGCCGCCTGTTCACTTTTTTCCGAAGTTGTAGCCACACTATGGGCAGCCTGCGTTGTATCGGCGATCGCCCCGCTCATCGCCTCAATCACCTGAAAAGACTGTTCCGACAAAGTAACTTGCTGTCCCGTTCCTTCTACAACATATTGAACCGAGGCAATCACTTCATCCGAGGCTTTTCCCAATTGCCCGGCCGCTGCCGCCAGTTCCTGGGAAGAGTCGGCCACGGACACGGCCGTCGCCGACGCGCGGGTAATAATGGCGCGTAATGAATCAATCATCCGGTTAAATCCTGCCGACAACCGTTTCACTTCCAAAGCGCCGTAAACATTTACCGAATTAGCCAAATTACCGGCTGCCACCTGTTCGGATACATTAGCCAGTTCCTGCACGGGCTTGGCAATACTCTGCGCCGTATAATAGGCGATGGCAATGGCGAATAAAAGAATCAGCAGGATAATCGCCGCCGCGATCACGGCCGAACGGATTACGGACGCGAAAATTTCCGTCACCGGCTCATAGGCAACGACACCCCAATGATATTTTTCCACCGGGGTAAAAACGATTAAGGAATTCTCACCGCGGCTGGATTTTGCTTTTACAAAGTTGCTTTGTCCGCCAATTACCTGGCTTATATATGGTAAAGAAGCAAAACTCTCCTTCTTTAAGACTCTCTTTTTATCAGGATGCGCAACGATCGTTCCCTTATTATCTACAATATCAATGTAACCACTTTTGCCGACCTTCACCTGGTCGGCAATGTTCCAAAGCGATTTCAGGCTAATATCCGCCGCCATAACGCCGGCAATCGAACCGTCGGGCCTGTGAATCGGCGCCGAGATTGTCACGCAGGGTGCATTCGTAAACGCCGAAATATAGGAATCGGAAATATAGTTTTTACCCTGCATTGCCGCCTGAAAATAGGGCCTGTCCTTCCGGTTGGCCAGATCTCCCGACGTTCTGGCAATTTGCATGCCGCTGGCGTCCATAACATAAATCAGTTCAAACTGGGGATTTTTTTGCTGCGCCACCAGAATCATATTCCTTATGGCCGCTTTATCCATGGCCTGTGCCGAAGGCGCTCCCGCCAGCGTTTCTACTAAACCCTGGGCATCACCCAGCAGCCGGTCGATTTCACTTGCCATTTGATGGGCCGTATTCATATTGGCCTGAGCCGTGCTTTCTTCAGCCGCAGACATATTCATATAGGCGCTGACAATGCCCAATATGCTGGCTGGAACAAGGGAAAATAAGACAAATAAAACAATTAGCTTAACCTTAAGAGTTCGTAATTTCGACAATACCTTCTCCTCCGCATAGCAAATTTTAATGCCAATTTACATTATACGACAAAACAAGTCATAATTTCCATAAAAATTTGCAATTTTAACAAGATCCAGGAAACCTCAACAGAGAAAGGCCGCTCAGGGCGGCCTTTCGGTAATTGGAACTTGGCGAAGAGGGAAGGAATCGTTGCTTGTTTTATATATTAAACATAACCTTTATAGCATTAGCCTTTTTATCCCGCATGACCTGGAAAGCCTCTATCCCATCTTCTAATTTAAAAGTATGTGTAATCAGCGGGGCCGTTTTTATCCTGCCGGTTTTAATGGTATCAGCGGCTGCCGTCCATTCATAGCCAGGAAACGGGGCACTGTAGGACATCCACGAACCGGTTATTTCCAACTCCCCTCTCAGTATTTGTTCAAAACCAGCCGGCGATAAAGTTAAATCTTTCGTAGCCGTACCGATAAAAACAACCTGGCCCAGTTTTGCCGCTGCTTCAATGCTCTGTCTTTGCGTTATGCTTGTTCCGGCTGTTTCGATAACTATCTGCGGTTTCCCTGCCCCCGCCATAAATTCTACCGGATCGTTTTCCCGGGAATTGATCACAATATCCGCCCCTAGTTTCTTAGCCAATTCCAATTTTTCCGGCACAATGTCGATTACATAGACCCGACCGGCTCCTCTGGCTTTCAAGCATTGCAGCGTTAGCAGGCCGATTGTACCGGCGCCAAAGACAGCGGCTGCCGCTCCCGCTTTAAAAGCGATCCGGTCGATGCCGTGCAATGCTACCGTAAGCGGTTCCAGCATCGCTCCGGCCGCATACTCCACTTCGTCGTCCAGTTTGAGTACATTGGCCGCTTTGACCGCCACATATTCAGCCATCGCCCCCTGCTTACGCGAACCGATGAAACTGTAAGCTTCACACAGGGCCGGCCGTCCAATTTGGCAATAACCGCATTTTCCACAAGGCAAAAGCGGCGCGGCGGTTACCCGGTCACCGCTTTTAAACCCGTTCACCAGCCGCCCGGCTGCTGCAATCGAGCCGGAAAACTCATGTCCCAGTATATTAGGAAAATAATGGACCGCTCCATCGAGGGCGCGCGGCAGGTCCGAACCGCAAATCCCGCAAGCCTGCACCCTGATTAATACCTCATCTTCCCGGTACGCCGGAATATCAATCCTTTCGCAGCGCAAATCTCCTGGTCCGTAAACCAGCAGCGCTTTCATCTTCTCCATAAGTCTCTCTCCCCGATCACATTTTAAATAGCCTTTTGTCCGGTGTTCGCTGTGGTGGCAAAAAGATAATCATCGATACAATTAATAATTCTATCTTTTAATAACTCCCCGGGGGCATTTCTCAACAGTCCGTTCCGGATTTTTTGGTACTGTACGGGCATAAACTGGTTTATTAAGGTCAGAGGAATTTCTACCGAGCCAAGATTTTTCATTAACCGGTCAATCGCTGTTTGAACCGCCGAAACAGGTAAATAATACCGGCACCGGTCGGAAAAACTGTATTTTCTGGCATACCTTATTCGAGCTGGCTTACCATGGTAGTGTTTTAGCCAGTTCGCCGGATTCTGCCCCATAACACCGTCCAGCACTTCCATAAAATTCGACAGTTCCACCTCCGGACTAAACCGGAACAGCTCGGTTTCCATATAACTTAAAGCAAACAGTCCTTCCCGCATGGCAAAAGTCAAAGCCGGCCCGACTTTCAAAATAGCGATGCCGTCTTCCACCATTTCTTTTAGCGCCCGCGGCGTTTGATAATCCGTAGAATGCCCTTCAAAGACAAGGCCGGGATATTTTTTCAGCGCCTGCGACAGCTCCCGGGCAGCATCCCGGTTATATTCATGAATCGTCTCATCGCCAAATTCCACCCCGGGCTGCACGACTACCGCAATCACATTATTCCAGGCATTCGCTAACCCATGTTCTAAAAACGCCTGTTTAAAAGCAGCCACGGTATTTTCAAAATCCGCCGCCCTGGTGACTTGAATCCCCGCCTCTTCTTCCCGGCTGCCGCCCGGAACCGGAACCTCGCTGCCCACAATATATACCGGTCGAATCGCAGCCGGCCCGGCCGCTGCCCGGACCGTGAAAGAATCTTCCGCTTCTTTGGCCAGAACGGCGCCTCTGGCGGCGATTACCCCGGTATCGAGAGGCAAATCCTTCCGGTCATCGCCCAGACGCATGCTCGTGTCGATGTGAATCTTGGTAAACCCGGCCAGAACATACTGCCTTATTAGTTCCAGCGCTTTGCTCATGGCCGCGCCGGCCGGTTCCTCCTGCCAGGTTAACGGCCCGAGATGGTCGCCGCCAAGCAGTACCTTATCCAGCGGAAAACCTACTTTCCCGGCAATCGTATACACGAAATTTTTAAAATCAGCCGGGTTCATGCCGGTATACCCGCCAAACTGATTGACCTGATTGGCGGTTGCCTCGATCAGAGCATACTGATTATCCTCTAGCGCCCTGTGCATCACCGCTTCAATTACGTATTCATTCGCACTGCAGGCTGAATAAATCCCACAGGGAATGCCGTTTTTATGTTTATCTACCAGCTCTTTTAACGGATGTTTCCTCTTCATAACCTCACTCCTTGCGTTCACTGAATCGTTTTAGCTGCCGTAAATACTCTAGCTCCCGGTTATCAGGCAGGAGTGGTTTTATCCGCCGCGGCGATCCTCTTGCTTTCATCCTTGTAGAATTTTATAGTGGCAATTACGGAGGCGATATAAATCACGCCAATAATGACCAGTCCCGGCAAATTATCCGGCTTAAAGAGCTGCAGTAAAATATAGGTAATCGGACTGCCGCCCTGGTCCATGGACGCTACCTGGGTAACGCCTGCGGCCAGCTTGGTGCCTGCCTGCTGCGCGAGGATCGTGTGATAGGGAATTGTTTGGGTAGAAATCCATAACGTGCCGGCCATAATCACAAAGCCGGAAATAAGCGTCCGGAATAAATTGCCGCGATGGATGCCGACCGCCATCGCCACAAAGAAACCGATGGTGGCCAAATCACCAAACGGAAGAACTTTATTGCCGGGAACAATGGCGGCAATAATCAGCGTCAGGGGAACAAACAGCAGGCTCGCCGCAACAACTTGCGAGTCTCCCAATAATAATGCCGGGTCCAGTCCAATCGTAAACTTTTTGCCGGCGAACCGTTTTTCCAGCATGTCGCGGGCCGCTTCCGCCACCGGCAGCAATCCTTCCATGATGCATTTAACAACCTTAGGCATTAGTACCATTACGGCCGCCATTTGCATGCCTAATTGCAGAATCAGTTTGGCTTCATAACCGGCCATCGCGCCAATAATTGCCCCCAGGATCAAACCAATTATCATCGGCTCGCCGATAACGCCGAATTTCTCTTCAATAATTGCCGAATTAAAATTAATGTTTCTCAGACCGGGTATCCTCTCAATCAGCATCTCAACCGGAACGGCAATGGGTCCGCAATAAGCGGAAGTGCCGTGGGGAATGGCTACGCCTTTCAAATCATAATAATTTTCGATTACGGGGGCAAACCAGTCGCCCAGCTTAAAGACAAAGGCGGCATGAATTGCTACGCCGATCAACCCAATGGTGAGACTGCCTGTGGCAATATGCAGCAAAGCTCCCGTAAAAGCCATGTGCCAGATATTCCAAATGTCCACATTCACAACTCTGGTTAACCCCAAAACCAGCATCACCACATTGACGGCCACTGCCACCGGAATCGCCAGACTCCCTGCATGGGACGCCCAGGTCATGGGAGAGGAACCCGGCCAGCCCACATCCACAACGGTAAGCTGTACGCCAAAGCGCTCCGCCATCAGTTTTGCCGCCGGTCCCAGATTATTCAGCATAAGCCCGATGACCAAACCAATGCCGATAAAACCAATGCCGATCATGATGCCGGACCGGAATGCACGGCTTGGTTTTTGCCCCAGCAATATCGCAAAAATAAAGATGACGACCGGCAGCATAACCGATGGACCAAGCGCCAGTATATATTGAATAAACGCCATGATGAATACCCCCTTATAAAAATTAAGGTTATCTCAGGTTGAATGATCGCATACTGCGCCATTTGGTCTTCAGCGGCAGGTTTTGCTCAAAACGCTGGACTTTGAAGACCTTTTGGTGTATGCTCGTAGTAGTTTAACTATTTACTCATATATTGTCAGTGCTTTGCTCCGGGTGCGTTCCAAGACAACCGGGAGCCTTTTTTATTTTTATACCAGTCATACTTACTGCTCATTTCTTTATCAAGTGAGCACGAATCTTCTGCCAGGCTTCCCCCGCCCCGATGCCGGAGACAAAAGGCATACCGCTCTCCAGGGGAATTCCATAGTCTTTGGTCACCCGGGCCGTGGTCACGATTAAATCGGCATTCCGGCAATTCGCCCCAATCTCCGAAACCCGGCATTGGACAATTTCAACATCAATCCCTTCTTTTTTACTTAACTCCACAATTTTGTTGGCAGCAACCGTTGAAGTGGCAACGGCTCCCCCACAGGCAACAATAACTCTCTTCTTCATCCTTTTCACCTCCTTCCTTATATTTCTTGATTTATAATTTCCGCAACTGCTTTGGGATCCATGGCATTCTTGATTTTTAACATTACCGCCTCATTTTGAAAAAGTCCCATTAACTTTTGCAGAAACAATAAATGCTCTTGCGGCTTCGTTACTGCCAGCATAAATACGGCATTTACGTCGACAACGTCCGCATCACTCCCTCCCATAACCTGAAACGGTATACTATGCTCCAATACCCAAACCGCGGCCGTTGTTTGATTCACATGACCGGCAGCAGCATGCGGAATGGCCACGCCCAATCCGGCAGCCATAATTCCGGTAGGGAATTCTTTCTCCCTGTCCAGTAACGCCTGGACATACGACTCCTTCACATAGCCCTGTTCCACCAGCATGGCCCCCATAGCGCGGATTACTTCTTCCCGTTTCGAGGCTTTAACACCAATTTTGATTAAATTTTCATCAATCTTAGACACAGCCTGTTTTTCCAACATAGTTTAAAACCTCCGTTACAATGAGTCCGGCATCGGATAAATTGCCTAACTGCTCTACCATATCCGTTTCTTTAAGCAAACTGTAAAAGCTTAAAAACAAATCTTTATGTTCTGCTTTTAAGGCCAGCATAAATACCATACTAACCTCATCCTCATCCCAGGCTGCCGGATTTTTAATGACGGCAATGCCGATTCCCGGTTTATAAATGTTGGCCGTCTTTCCGGTATGGGGAATCGCTACCCCATTGCCGATATAAGAACTGCCCCAGCTTTCTCTTTCCATCACGTCGTTATAAAAATTCTCCCCAACATAGCCGGCTGCGCACATTACGCCGGCCATAATATTCAGGATTTCTTCTTTCGAAGCGAGTGAATGAAATACCCGGACCAGCCCTGCGTGAAACAAATCTTTCAGTCCGGCTGGAATACACTCTTCCTGGAGAGCATTCTTTTCAACCAGTTCGTCCCGTAATTTAATATTGGCAATCAGAGTTTCCAGTTTTTCCCCATTGAGAACTTCTTCCATTGGCAAAAAAGGAATCTCTTGATAATGGGGATTGATCATACCGGTAATCAGTACGATTTCCCGGCTGGCCTGTTGTAAACAAGCAATCTCTGCCGCAATATCCGACTGGCTTCCCATCAGTCCCAGAGGAATTACCTCCATGTCGCTTTTTAATTGCCGTAGTTTTTCTTCAATAATATACTTTATTTTTAATGCGGTGCCTTTGCCCGTAAAGCAAGTCGTAACAATCGTTTTCTGCCAATCCGTCTTGGGGCCGGTTCTTGGTTTGGCAATCAACCGGGGAAACAACTCGCCGAGTTCGACCAGCGAATCGTAAACCGTATACAATGTTGCCGAGGGCAATACGGACTTTCTGATTGCTTCCATAACCAAAAGCGTGTCTACCCGGGCAATAACCCGCGTTGGGATTCCCAGCTCTTCCGTTATCAGTTCGCCAAACGTAATCAGTGATCCCATATCTACCAGCAGCAGCACGCCCCGGCCCTGATTTACCGCCTTGGCGGCGGCTCGAACCCGTTCCAGTACGGCTTCCACCTTTTCATCCATTCCCATCGTTATGGCTACACCATGCTGAATCCCGACAATCGCCTGAGCAATATCAATCAGTGCTTTCGCCACTTCTCCATGGGTAACAACAATCAGTCCTACATTGCCGGCAAAATTGCCGGCTCTTTCTTTTGCCGAAAAGTGATTGAGATATAAAGCGATAAACCCGGCTTCCTCTTCCGGAAATTCCAGACCCAGTTTCAGTTTGAGCATTCTGGTAATTTTCAGGGCAATTTTGAATTCTCTTTTGTAATGATTCCTGACACTTTCCCAATGGGGGTTTACGATTGGCTTGCCGGTTCGCAGCCGCTCCCAGGCAGCGCTAAGATGCAAACAGAGAACGTTAATAATCCCAAAGTCACGAACCCCCATTTCGGATACCAAAATCCGTTTGATATCATCCATCACCCGGATCAGTTCCTCACCGACAATATCTTGCAATAACGTGGTTGATATCCCCGCATATTTGTTTTCAATACTCAGGGTGGTTACCCTGATTTTGTCTTCCAGTTCATTGTCCAGGATCTGTTTGGCCTCCGCCGCTGACTTATGGTCACGCAGCAGTTCATCCATTCTTTTCTCCATTAATTGGTAAATATTATATTCCGGTATGTCTTTACTAACCATAGCCGTGATCCCCGGTTTGCTATTGGGGGCAATTTCCAATTCACCGGCACCGATAAGATCCAGTTCCGTCTTTTGTAATACCAGATTCGCCGGTTGATTCTTTACATGCAAAGGCAAATCCGTCAGGCTAATCTTCATGATCTCGCTGCCGCCGGACAGGGAATTCAGGAATGCCTTCGCGCAAATAACCTGGATATCCGACTTTAATTGTCCGATATTGCCCGAACATTGATACAGCAGCAATAACTTCATGATTTCTTTGGGTACTTGGATTACTTTATTAATCCGGGCTGCTTCCCTGCCCAGAAAAATCCGGATTAACTGCAGCCGTTCCGAATTGGGCCTCCCTTCCAGCGGTGGAATCTGAATCGTGACAGGTATGCGGCGGCGGAAGGTGTTTAAAAGACTGGACTCAATGCCTTCCGTCGTCGCTCCGATGATCATAAGGTTTACTTTGCGAACCCGTTCCGTCTCGCCGAGGCGGGAAAATTCGCCTTTGTCCATAATGCGGAAAAGAATTTCCTGGCCTTTGGGCGGCAGCCGGTGAATTTCATCCAAAAACAAAATACCGCCGTTGGCTTTTTCCACTAAACCGGCCTTATCCGCCTCCGCCCCGGTAAAGCTGCCTTTTCCATAGCCGAACAACTGGGCTACCAGCAGTTGGGGATTGTCGCCGTAATCCGCGCAATTAAATACAACCAGCGGAATTTTCCGGCTGCGGACCTGCTGCGCAAAACGATGCATCTCTTCCACAAGCTGGCTTTTGCCGACTCCGGTGCTGCCGGAAATCATGGTATGCAGGCCGTATTGCGGATAGAGGATGGCTGCTTTGGCTAATTTGATCACGGGGGCAAGACTGCCATTGTAACCGACGACACTGGAAAATGCCTCATTCTTTTCTACTTCTGCGTTAGATAAAATACGCTGCGGCGGCTTGGCAATATCCGGTGTAGCCTTACCGGTGTTTCCCGCCCGAATCGCTTCCATATCCTTTCTATATTTAGTAAGACCAAATGAAGAGATTTGGAAGCCCTGTTTATTTAGCGCAATGACCAGTTTGCGATAGGAAAGATCCCGATTTTCCCGCAGCAGCTGCGCAATCGCTTTTAGCAAAACATCCTCCCGCCGGCTCAGATAATTGGGAATATCGGCAGCCTGCCTCAGCTCATTGATCTTTTCCCGCCCCACCCCTAAGCGCTGTGCCAACTCTTCGTCGGTGAGCGGATTTTTTTTGTCTTCCCCTTCAATTAAGGAACGCAGTTGTTTTATCAAGCTAAACCCCCCACGCTGTTTATTTATATTGCAAATCTTATGCCAAACTGTTTTATTCCTTTTATCAATCCTCGCAATTGCTGATTCTACAAAGCCGGAACAGCCCTTTTCATCACAAACTATAACACAGATGATAGCATTTTGAATATTAGTACAATTTTCCCTGTAGCTATAATCTGTGATATGAATTGCGAGGTTTACCCGTCCCCTCCCGCAGACTGCCAACAAAAAAATACAACCACCTGCCAATTAGGATTGGACAGGTGGTTGTATTTCCTCATTCGTCTTTCTGCTCGAGAATATATTCCATAATATCACCAGGCTGACAGTTGAGAACCGCACAAATTTGATGAACTTGAAAAGTATCGGGGTATTACTATTGGGCGGAACAAGAAATTGAAAAGTTAGAAAACGAATTATCTGCCGCTCTGCCGGAAAATACTTGTAAGCAATTGAGCAAACTGCATGAATCCTTTACGCTCCAGGAAACGATTGCCGGAGAAGTCTTCTATAATCAGGGATTCTCGGACGGCATCCGGTTTATTATGCAGTCCTTAACCTGGGAACCGGTTCGAAGATAACTCTCAGCCTGCCAGGCATTTCAAAACCTTGCATATTTTTCTGCTTATGGATATAATATAAGAAAAGAACTGACGTGCTCTAACGCCAGCCCAACAGGTTGTCTAACCGGAAACGGTTAGCCCAAAATGGCTAGTTACAAAAAGTAACCGCTTACCTTTGGCCAGGAGCGGTTACTTGCTTTTATAACATATTCTGCCAATTGGAAAAAGAAAAATGAATTGCCAGAAAACCAGCAGCGGGCCGGAACCGGCCCGCTGCTTCAATTTATAATTCAAATCAAGGAATGCTTCAGCTTATCTACTTCCCCCTTCATAATATAGGGTAGCCATTGTTGGATCTGATCCCGGGACCAATTCCACCATTGTATCTGCTGTAACCTGTTAATTGTTTCTTGGTCAAACCGTTTTTTAATTTCCTTGGCCGGGACACCGCCGGCAATCGAATAAGGCGGAATATCCTTGGTTACAACGGCTCTTGCTCCGACGATGGCGCCATCACCAATATGAACCCCCGCTAAGATCACCGCTTCATAGCCGATCCAGACATCATTGCCAATCACGATGTCCCCTCTATTTTCCCACGCAGCGGCAATATCCTTTCGCTCCAAATTCCATTCTTCAAAGAATATGGGAAACGGATAAGTCGAAAGGGATTGCAGGGTGTGATTCGCACTGGTAAAAAGAAACTTGGCCCCACAAGCGATGGAGCAATACTTGCCAATAATCAATCGGTCTTTATTGACCGGGTAATGGTATAGAACATTATTCTTTTCAAATTGCGCCGGATCGTTAACAAAATCATTGTATATAGTGTAATCGCCAACGATAATGTTGGGATTGGCAATTACATTCTGCAAATACACCGTGGCAAAATCATTGCTTCGCGGATATATCTTTTTCTCTGGAATAGTCATAAAAAATCCTCCCGAATTTTTATTCTTTATTCAACTATTCCAGTATAGACAATGCACAGTTTCACTGTACCACCAACCTTTACATATTAATAATCAAAATAAAAACTGCTGTTACTGTCTCAAATATACTAATTTCGCCATTTATTTCCTCTATCTTTTTTGGGCCGCACCGTCTAATATCACCACATAGCCTTGCGTTCCGTCTACGCGGATATGTTGCCCATCTTTAATCAGCGTCGTCGCATCATCCACCCCTACTACTGCCGGAATACCGTATTCACGGGCTACAACCGCCCCGTGAGTCATTAATCCTCCCACCTCCGTAATGATGGCAATGGCCGATTGAAACAAGGGAGTCCAGCCAGGGTCGGTGTGCGGTGCAACCAGAATCTCCCCTTCATTTAAAATGGCATCCTCCGGTCTGAGGATGATGCGGGCGATCCCCTCGGCGACTCCGGCGGAAACCGGACTGCCAATCAGTGTCCCTTCGGGAATAGCGCCCCGGTGCGCCGGCACCACTACAAATTCCCCCTCACTGGTCATTACCCGAGGCGGTTTCAAACTTTGATGCCATTCATACTGTTCCTTGCGGCGAGTGATCAATCCGGAAACGTTTTCCGCCGGTTTTCCTGCTATTAATTGGCTTAATTCCTCCAAACTCAGGTAATAGACATCCTCCGCCTGTTCCAATACCCCTTGGTGGACCAGTTCATTCGCTTCCGCCATAATTGCCTGCTTACACAACCCCATTACAGTGATTATTAAAAATTTGTGGTGTTCCCGCAGGCCGCCCAGATGACGAAACACGGTAATTAGCCGGGTAATAATCCTGGTTTTAAAATAATTTCCCTCTACCGCCTGTAAAATCCGTTCGGCGGCCGCGGCCGCTTCTTTCTCGCCCTCGGCAAAACGCAGCCTGTGTTCACCGGGTTGCAGACTTCGTATGTGGCTAAAAAGCGCCCCTACCAATCGGGTCGGCGCTTCATACCAGCGAGGATTGGTCAGGTCAATTTCCCCCGGGCATCGCATGCCGTATTTATCGATAAAGGTTTTCCAAGCATGTCCAAAGGGTTTACCGCCGGGAACCCGTTCAAGACCGGCAGAAAAGGTTTGGTCAACGGCCGTTTTTAGATATGCCTGAACCTCGGGTAATTCCCGCAGCCGGTCTGCCAGATCGCCAAGCTCCAGTCCCATTTCACTGGTAACATTACCGGGAAGAGACTTATTCAGCTTATTCAGCTCTGCCGGGTCTTTAAACTTACGGATCATTATTTTTTTCAGCAGCAGATTGGCAATCATTCCGGGCAGAAGATACGGTATAACAACCTTGAAAATATCCGAAACCAGGCTATCTAATTCCTGCTGCACCGCCCGTATGCGTTCAACACCCTGCCCCCCGCTGAGCGCTTGTCTGGTCTGGGCAATTCTTTGCTGCATGAAGGTTTCAACTTGCGACTTGCCAATTTGCGGATCACCGCTACGAAGGTTGGTCCACGCTTTTTTAAAAATGGGTCCCAGAACTTTCCGGGCAGCGGTGAGACCCGGGGCATTGGTTGATTCTTGACTTTTAAGAAACTCCGGACGTTTAACGATTGTCTCCACGGCACGGCTCATCGCCTCATCGGCATTCGTTAATAGTTTCGGAAAAACGATACGCGCTACTTTATAATGAAGCAGATCCGTAATATCGATAAAGATTCTGCCCCCCGCCTCCTTAAAGAAATTGGCAGGAAATATGGTTTTCAACACCGATAGCCCTAATGGCTTCATTGCGTCCGTCATCATTTGCACATGGCCGAATGATAACAACACCCGGATTGGCCGCTGCGGAATGTCCGGCAGCGGGTACAGCGTAGTGACCGGGCGGCTCTGAACAATAAAAAACTCCCCCTTTGCCAGACAAAACTCGATGTCCTGCGGTTTGCCATAGTGCTGTTCGATTTTTTTCCCTAACGCGGCCAGCTCAATTAACTGCCGGTCCGTTAAGACTTGCTTTTGCTGTTGTGCCGCCGGCAG
Organism: Allolucifera butyrica; assembly: GCF_900476375.1. Classification (GTDB taxonomy): domain Bacteria; phylum Bacillota; class Negativicutes; order Sporomusales; family UPPP01; genus Lucifera; species Lucifera butyrica. The sequence continues at coordinate 14,653 of NZ_UPPP01000084.1, forward strand.
TTCTTTACTGACTGTCCCACCTTCCGGCAAGGAATAAATGGCCAATTTTTTTTGTGATATCTTCTTACTAATCAGGGTATTGTTTTTTACTTTGTACAAGTCGGCCGATACTAAGCCGGACACCAATGCCTCTCCCAATCCAAAACTGGCGTCTATGGAAACGACCGTACGGTTGCCGTTTACCGGATCGGCGGTAAACAAAATCCCGGAGACATCCGGAATAACCATTTGCTGCACAACAATGGATAAATAAACTTCCCGGTGATCGAAGCCGTTTTTGGCCCGGTAAGCAATGGCCCGGTCGGTAAATAAAGATGCCCAGCAGTTACGAACCTGCTGTAAAATTTCCTCCCGGCCCTTGATATTTAAATAGGTATCCTGCTGACCGGCAAAAGAGGCATTGGGCAAATCTTCGGCTGTCGCACTGGAACGGATGGCATATGAATACTCAGTTCCCTGTTTAGTCCAGGCCTGAATAATTGCATCCCTGATTGGAACAGGCAGCGGTAATTGCTGCAAATGGGTACGGATCCGTTCCCCCAATTCCCGCAGCTGGGTCAAATTGGCGGGGTCTATTGCGGCAAGCTCGGCGAAAAAACGGTCCATTTCCCGGCTGGTGGCAATAAAGTCTTTATAGGCATGGGTTGTAACGCAAAACCCGCCGGGCACAGGAAAACCGGCCTGCGTCATTTCCCCTAAGTTTGCGCCCTTGCCGCCAACCTCGGCAAGGCTTGCGTGGTCAATTTGGTTGAAAAATAGTACATACCGGCTCATTGCATAGTTCACCTCTCATTTAATAAAGCATAGTAAGTACCTGCCTCATTATTTTTCTGCAGTTAGTTTCAATAGTATACTCCAGCCGAAAAGCAGTACCTTGTTTTTTTGCGCTGCCAAAAGGTCTTCAAACTTCTATTTATCCGGAAATGGACTTTTCCCATCCGTTGCATATTTTCTATTCCTTGGGTATAATATAAGAAAAGGACTGACGTGCGCAAACACGCCAGCCCCACAGGCTGTCTAACCGGGAACGGTTAGCTCATGTTACAGGGTTAAGAATAACCGCCGTCTTTGAGCAGGGGCGGTTATTTCTTTTTTATGATTAATACGATTAACGTAGCAAATGCGACCGCAAATGACAACGCCTCATATACAGTCATAAAGCACCACCCCCTTTCCAGAAGGGTGGCTAACCGTCCCCGACAACCTGATATAGTTAGTATAACATAATTTACCAGATAAAAACTATATCCAAAAAGGACGCCGCTTTTTTATTCTCTTCCGGCGGCACGAGTTATACTACCGTGGACGGCGGCTCTTGCTAGGTGAAAATTCTTTATAATTATTTTAGCCTTTTTTATAAAATCTTTAAAAATACTTTAAAGCCTGTTTATACTTTTTGTTTATAATGACCTCATAACAACTAAGGAGGTTATTTTTTCATGAACAAAATTAAACTTTTGTACGATGTCTTCCAAACATTTAAAAGCAAAGAAGCCGTAACCGGGGTGTTAAGGGCGGAAATTGAAAAAGACCAGGTGAAGGTATTTACCATTCAGAAGGACTTTGCAAAGAATCTATCAACCGGTCAAACCAGAGTAAAAATGAATGCGGAAGCAAATTATGAGGCAAGGACAGAGGGCCACGAATATTATGACCGGTTCCCGCATTGTCCGCCGGATAGAGGGCACCACGAATTTCTACCGCCACATCACTCCCATTGCCACGGGCGAGAGGGACTAAAGCGGAAATTTGCCAAATGGGCCTTGGCCTTAAGTATTTTAAACGCGTTACAAATGGAAGAAAAGGATAACCAAACAATTGAATTATCGCTAAAAGCGACCGATCTTCCGGCTGATGCAAAGCAGCTGGTTCGGGAAAAAGTGGCTCATGTCGCCTTGCGGCATCCTCTGGGTTGCAGCCTGCTTCAAGATTTCCAGTCCGGAGATCCGCTCGATTTCGGATTGATTGCGCTTGTCAACAAAAACTCAGAAGTAGAAAAAATAGTAATTACTGCCGCCGGGAATCGCTCCGATTCTCAAACTCAACAAGCCGCTCTAACGGCAAGCGCGGAACTCTCCCTGGTGTGGTAAAAGCATCCTAACCGGCAGCATCCTTCCCGCTGCCCCTATTATACCTGGGAAAAAATTGCTGCATTTATTGAAGTCCGGGGCGCAAATACTCTCTTTGCGCCCTGGATTGTTATCCATTATAATAAGGAACATAAATAAGTGAAAGGTGAAATCCATGGACCATTGCCATCACCCGCATCAAAAAAATATTCCCCCGTATTTACGGCGAAAGTATCACCGGGATCATTTCCTGCGGCATTATAAATATTTCCGTTTTCTTCGTCCTGTCACTATCTTATTTAACCTGACTATATTCTATTTATTATTTATCTGGGCCAATAATAAAGGACTGGTAATTTTTTTCGGTTCAGTAATTATTATTAAAGAAATACTTCACTTCTTTTTCTTATTGCGCTTTGACCGGAAAACAATCAAGCCCATGATAAAGATTAAACAGGGTCTGGACGAAGTTGCTAAAGGAAATTATAACGTAAAAATTGACTATGGTATGCCTAATGACATTGCCATCGTCATCGACTCGTTTAATGAAATGACGGCGAAACTTTATGAAAGTGAAAAAATCAAATCCGAATATGAAGAAAACCGCAAAGCACTAATTGCCAATATCTCCCATGATCTGAAAACGCCCATAACCTCCATTCAAGGCTACGTGGAAGCTCTTTTGGAGAACGCACCCGGCTCGGCGGAAAATAGATACAAATATTTACAGACCATTTATCATAACACCGTTTACGTGAATAAGCTAATTGACGATCTCTTTTTATTTGCCAAACTGGACATGCAAAAATTGGAGTTTCAATATCAGAACACAAAAATCCGGGCCTTTATGGATGACTTGATGGAAGAATACCGCTTTGATTTTAGTGAACGGAATATTGAATTTCACTACCACGCCGATTCCCTGGAAAATGTTTTAGTACAACTTGATGGCAAACGGTTCCGGCAAGCGGTCAATAATATCATAAATAACGCCATCCTGCACGGTCCGGCGGAGGGCTTACTGCTCTCGATAACATTATATCGCCAAAATGACTTTGTTTCTATCGATATCAAGGATAACGGACCCGGTATTTCTGACGAAAAACTGCCTTTTATTTTTGACCGGTTTTACCGCATTCATTCGGAACGCCCGAAAGAAATCACCGGGACGGGTTTGGGACTGGCCATTGCTAAAGAACTCATTGAAGCCCACTGCGGAAAAATCACCGTTTCCAGCACCGTAAACGAGGGGAGTTGCTTTACGGTCCGGCTCCCAATTTTGAACGAGGAAAGCGAGGCTTACAATGAAACGCATCCTGATCATTGAAGACGACCTTGATATTGCCGAACTCGAACGCGATTATTTGCAATTAAATGGTTATAAAGCGGAAATTGTCCAAAACGGACTGACAGGTTTGAAAAGGGCGGCTTCCGCTGCCTATGACGCTGTTGTTGTCGATTTGATGCTGCCCGATAAAGACGGCTTTGAGATCATTAAAGAAATCCGCAGGAATCAGGAAATCCCGGTCATTGTCGTATCGGCCAAAACAGAAGATATCGATAAAATCCGCGGTCTTGATTTCGGCGCCGATGATTATTTAACTAAACCGTTTAGTCCGGCGGAATTGGTGGCAAGAATCAAGGCTCATCTCAAACGGTACCAACGATTAAAAGGTCCGGGGCCGGCGCAGGATATAATTCAATATAAAGGTCTGGAAATTAATACGGCATCGCATAAGGTTTTTGTAAATGGCAGCGAAATTCAACTGACCACCAAGGAATATGACCTTTTACTCTTTATGGCTTCCAATCCCAATATCGTTTTTAGTAAAGAACATATTTTTGATGTGATTTGGGGTAATGATAACTTTGGCGAAGTAGCCACCGTAGCGGTTCATATCCAAAAGCTGCGCAAAAAGCTGGAAAAGGACCCGGCCAATCCGGAGTTCATTGAGACGTTATGGGGCACGGGTTATCGCTTTAATTCCCTTTAAAGAACTTTTAAATTATTTTAAAAAAATTATTCTTGACATTATTTTCTAACAAGCTTTATAATTTGAATATAATTCAAATTATCGAGGTAGATAGCCATGGCCAGAACGCCGCAAGATCCCCAAATCCGTATCAATGAAATCTTAGACACCGCCGATCTTCTATTTTTCACCCAGGGCTACCAGGCAACAACGATCCGGGACATCGCCAAAAAAATGGGGGTTGCCCAGGGAATGCTTTATTATTACTTTAAATCCAAAGAGGAAGTATTGGAAACCCTGCTGGAGCGGCACGCCGCTTTCCTGATTTCAGAGATCAAAAATGTAATCTGTCTTAACAGCTCTCCAGCGGAAAAAATCGCTTTAATCGTATCGACGGTGTTACATAAGGCCGCTTATAAAGACGGATTACTGCTCAATATGCTGTATGCTGCGCAAAATTTGCATCTTAAGGTCCAATTATTTCATCAACTCGAATTGGCGCTCTCTCCCTGGCTGCTAAAAATTTTGGAAGAGGGAATTGGCAATCAGGATTTCTGTGTGTCTCACCCCCCCACCGCCGTGGATTATATCCTGGTTATTACGGATTTTTTAAGTGAAGCGCTTTATCAAAAAACGTCTGCCGATATTTTGTCCTTTCGCTTAAGCATGGCGGAAGCCCTTATTGAAAAAGCATTGGGCGCACAGGAAAAAACAATTCATATCTTACTGTGATCGCCAGTAAAAAAATAATTACGAAAAATCCCGCTATCCAAACCGGTTTTGGATAAGCGGTTTTTTTAGACAAATTAATTGAATATAGTTCAATTAATAAAATTTCAGATCACCCTCTATAAAAAATAATTATGAAAAGGAGTCCATTCATGAAACGATTCCATTGGCTAACTAAACTTCCTAAAAAACAATTACATTATGGTTTAGCTGCGGCAGCAGGACTCTGTATTGCCGCGAGTGTTATCCTGAGTCAGAATAGCGAAACGAAGATTCCGGCTGAAGAGACTGTTACTGTACGTACAATTACGATTCACACTGCAGAAGACACACAAGAATACACCTATGCCGGTGAAGTGCGCGGCTGGTATGAAAGCCATCTGGCGTTTCAAGTCGGCGGAAAGATCATTAAGCGAAATGTAGAACTGGGCAGTAAAGTCAAGGCCGGTGATATATTAATGCGGATTGATGCCCAAGACATTCAGCAAATGGTAACTAGCAGTTCAGCCCAGGTAGCTTCTGCCGAATCACAGTTGCGGCTGGCTGAAAGCAATCTGAACCGCTATAAAAAACTTTTCGCTGATGGAGCGATTAGTCAGGCCCTGTATGAACAATATGTCAATGCCTATAATGTTGCCGCTGCCGGGGAACAGCAGGCTTCTTCCCAATATGTACAAAGCGCCAATCAACTGGCTTACAGTCGCCTACGGGCCGATAAACCGGGTATTGTGTCTAATATCGCCGCCGAAGCGGGGCAAGTAGTCGGTGCCGGCCAAACGGTTATTACTATAGTACAGGATGGCGAACGCGAGGTGGAGATCAGTGTTCCGGAAAATCGAATGGAAAAACTGTGTAATGCAGGACAAATTAAAGTAACCTTTTGGGCTCTTCCCAAGGTGACTGTAGCGGGGAAAATAAGAGAAATTGCCCCGATGGCCGATCCCATTACCCGTACTTTTAAAGCACGGATTCGTTTAATCAATCCGCCGCCGGCAATAGAGCTCGGCATGACAGCAACGGTTCATGTGGCTGACAGCCGTGCGCAACAAACTATAAATATTCCTTTGGCGGCCGTTTATCAAACTGGGAATACACCTGCCGTTTGGGTAGTAAAGGATAATGTGCTCGCCCTACAGCCAATTACAACCGGTCAATTCGGCAACGGAACGATTCAAGTGCTAAGCGGCCTCAAACAAGGCGACTGCATTGTAACTGCCGGAGTCCATAAGCTCAGAGAGGGGCAAAAGGCAAGATCAGGCGGTGATTCCTTATGAAAAATTCCAACCTGGCAGAATGGGCTCTTAAGCACAAGCAATTTATTTATTTTTTCATGGCCCTCTTTTTTACCACTGGCTTGTTTTCCTATATAAATCTAGGACGTATGGAAGACCCCGATTTTACAATCAAACAAATGGTAGTTAGCGTAGCCTGGCCGGGAGCCACTGCCCGTCAAATGGAAGAACAGGTGACGGACAAAGTGGAAAAAAAGCTGCAGGATTTACCGGGCCTGGATTATTTACAAAGTGATTCGAGGCCGGGACAAACTATTATTTACGTCAATTTGAAAGATACGGTGCCGAAGAAAGACGTTCGCGCCAAATGGCTGGAAGTCCGCAACATGGTTAATGACATGGCGGCCACTTTGCCCACCGGCGTTCAGCCCCCGCAGTTTAACGACCGCTTTGATGACGTATACGGGATTATTTATGCTCTTACCGGGGATGGCTATACCTATGAAGAACTGCGGGAAAAGGCGGAAAAAATCCGCCGCATCCTCCGGGACGTACCGAGTGTAAAAAAAGTTGAACTGCTGGGCACACAAACCGAAAGTATCTACATCAATATAGAAAATAGTAAAATGGCCCGGTTGGGAATCGATCCTGCGCTGATTACCGGCACGATTCAGGCGCAAAATTCCATGACGGCCGCCGGAATGCTTGAAACGTCGACCGATAATGTATATCTGCGCCTAACGGGTATGTTTGAACGGGTAGAGGACATCCGGACCCTTCCCATTACAGCCGGCGGACGCACTTTCCGCCTGGGGGATATCGCCAAAGTAACCCGCGCTTATGCCGAGCCGGCGGATCCCGAGTTTTTTTACAATGGCCAGCCTGCCATAGGGATTGCCGTCTCCATGGAATCCGGGGGAAACATTCTCACCCTGGGAAAGCGTCTGGAAACAACCATTGCCAGGATTCAGCAGGAATTGCCTGCCGGACTGGAAATCCATCAGACCGTAAATCAACCGAAAATTGTAGAAAATTCCATTAACGAATTTGTAAAATCGCTGGCCGAAGCAATACTCATTATTTTTATTGTTAGCTTTGCCAGCCTCGGCATGCGCCCGGGCTTCGTCGTCGCCCTCTGCATTCCTTTTGTCCTTGCCGTTGTCTTTACCATCATGTATTTAAAGAATATTGACCTGCAGCGGATCTCTCTGGGAGCGCTCATCATCGCTCTGGGGCTGCTTGTCGACGATGCGATGATTGTCATCGAAATGATGGCCGTGAAATTGGAGCAGGGCTGGGAACGGCTGAACGCCGCCGCCTTCGCCTATAGCGCCACCGCTTTTCCCATGCTGACGGGAACCCTTGTTACCTGCGCCGGTTTTATCCCGGTCGGGTTTGCCCAAGGCAGCGCCTCCGAATACTGCTCGTCCATTTTTTCGGTGATCAACATTGCGCTAATCATATCCTGGATTGTCGCCGCTACCGTAACGCCACTCCTGGGATACCTCTTTATCCAGCCCGCAGCCACGGCAAAAAACAAAAAAGAGAACCCTGTATATGATTCCAGGCCTTACCGGTTGTTTAAACAAATGCTCAGTTGGTGTCTGACCCATCGTAAAATCGTGTTAACCGCTACTTTGGTTTTGTTTATCGCCTCCGTCGGCTTACTAACCTTGGTGAAAGAAGAATTCTTTCCCGCATCCACCCGGCCGGAACTGATTGTCCAGCTAAAATTGCAGGACGGAGCTTCCCTGAAAAACACGGCAGCAGTAGCCGGTCAGTTGGCCCGGAAACTGAATGGCGATCCCCTGATTGCTTACTATACCTATCATGTGGGGGAAGGAGCGCCCCGTTTTGTTCTTACTTTCGACCCTACTTTTAATCGAACCAATTTTGCCGAATTTGTTATTGTTGCTAAAAATACGGATGCCCGTAACCAATTGCATACCAAAATCAACAGATTGTTAGCGGAAGAGTTTCCCAGCGTTCAGGTCCATATGAAAGTAATCAGCAACGGAACCTCTGCCGACTATCCTGTTATGCTGCGCGTAGAGGGTTATGACCATGACAAAGTCCGGGCCATCGCTAAAAAGGTCCAAACGGTCATGGCCGCTAATCCCAACACCAAAAATGTTAATATGAACTGGTATGAAAAAAGTAAAATTATGCATTTATCCATTGACCAGGACAAAGCCCGCAACCTGGGTATCACTTCCGAGTCTTTGGCCGCCGCGCTCCAAACTGATTTATCCGGAATAAACATTGCCGAATTCCGGCAAGCCGACAGAACCATCCCGGTCATCTTGCGTTTTGATGCTCATTCCAGAAATGACCCTGCCCGTGTCAAGGACCTTTCCATCCCTATCGGAAGTGGCAACTATATACCGCTTGCGCAGATTGCCAAAATCAGCTTTGAAGCGGAAGACGGATTAATTTATCGCCGCGATTTAAAACCGGCGATCCTCGTGCAGGCGGAAATCAAACCGGGCGTCACCGGGGATGATGTGACCCGTCAAGTATATGAAAGCCTCCATGAGCTGCGCGCCGGTCTGCCGCCCGGCTATACGATCCAATATGACGGTTCAACCGAAGAAAGCATCAAGGAAACCCGGCTGCTCATGGCCCCTGTACCGGCCATGATGATCATCATCATGATTCTCCTGATGCTTCAACTGCAAAATATCCCTAAAATGATATTAACTTTATTGACGGCGCCGCTGGGTATCATCGGTGTCGCCGTCGGTCTCTTTTTAACGGGAAAGCCGGTCGGGTTTGTCGTACAGCTCGGTATATTAGCCCTATCCGGGATCATTATGCGCAACTCAGTGATTTTAATAGACCAAATTGACCAGCATCTCGCTGTCGGCGAAAACGTACGGGATTCCATCATTAATGCTGCAGTAACCCGCTTACGCCCCATTTTGCTGACGGCAGCAGCTGCTATCTTAGCGATGATTCCTTTAGTTTCCAACATATTTTGGGGGCCAATGGCGGTCGCTATCGGATCCGGCTTGTTTGCCGCCACAGTATTGACACTGCTGGTACTGCCGGTTATGTATGCTGCCTGGTATAAAGTTTAACGATGAATTAATTCCAGGACCCTCTGTATCTCGCTCAAAAATTCATACCGGCCGGCCCCATTTTCTCTGACCGGTTGCATATTTTACATTCTATGGGTATAATATAAGAAAAGGACTGACGTGTTGTCGCACGCCAGCCCCACAGGTTGTCTAACCGGAAACGGTTAGCCTGAGTTGGGATTATTTAAGAAATAACCGCGAACCCTGGCATGGGGCGGTTATTTCTTTTTTATGATCAATACGATTAACATAGCAAATGCGACCGCAAATGACAACGTCTCATATGTAGTCATAAAGCACCACCCCCTTTCAAAAGGGTGTGGCTAACCGTCCCCAACAACCTGTTACGCTTAGTATAACATATTTTCCCAGTGGTAAAAAAGGAAGTTTTTGTTCCCGGTTTTGCACCGCCTTCTCAACACGAGAGCGGCCTTTTTATTTCCCCGCTGCACATTTCCCGACTCCCTTTCCGGCAGGCCCGTCACACGGGGCGCGGCGGCACGGTTTGGCTGCCGTGGCCGACCCGATAAACAGAAAACAACATAAAATACAAACTGCTTCTTGCTACTCCCTTGGCAATGCTATAATGTAAATGACGAAATAACAAGACAAGCAGTAACCCGGTACCGGAGGTGAACTGAATGCACGCCTTGTCAGACCTGTTTTATCCCCTTATTGCCAGGCCCAAACATACACTGCAATACATGGAAATCCCCCCAAGCAATCTGTTAAGGCCCTATATACGCTGTTTCTGGGGATCAGCTTGCCCCCAGCCACCCTTCCCGGAAGCAGAAAAGGCAGAATCGCCTACCCTCGTCATTCCGGATGCCTGCATGGACATTATCGTTACCATCAATCACAGTTCGGGAAAAATAAACGCCGCTTTTTGCGGTATCAACGACGTTCCCTTTTCTGCTGCGGCTGATAACCGGACGGCCTTAACGTCAACCTTTGCCATCCGCTTTTACTTCTGGGCTGTCGCTCTGTTTGCCGACACCGGCATGAAGGAAGCATTAAACACATTTACGGATGTGGACCATTATTTTCGCGACTTCCGGGAAAAATTAACCGGTGCGCTGCTGGAAAGACAAACCATAACCGGCCGGGCAGCGGCGGCGGAAAACTATTTGTTACACCGCCTTAAAAATTCGCATCCTGCAAACCCCAATGTCCTGAATGCGTTCCATCTTATCTTAAAAAGCAAAGGCTTGGTTTGTGTGCCGGACCTGTGCGCCACTTTAGCGGTCAGCCCAAGACAGCTGGAACGTCTCTTTGCAGAGTTTACAGGGGCTTCCCCCAAAAAAATTGCCGACATTATCCGCTTTCAAATGATCTGGCAGGACATGCTTTGCGCCCGCAGCCGCAATTTTAGCGATCTTGCCTATCGCTACCAGTTTTCCGATCAATCGCATTTTATCAACAATTTCAAGAAGTTTGCGGGACAGACACCATTGACAGCCTTGCAGTATGCCCGGAGTTAGCCTGTCGTTTTTTTACAATACAGCCGCCGGTTGTTGTGGTAAAGTGAAGAAAAAACGAACAAAGGAGGCCCCTCTGTGAAACTTGAAGTAACGGAACAAAAACCGGTGTATTTTCAGGAAGAATGGCCCGGACAATATGAAGTATTTCATTGGTTTGAATTTGTGTGCGGCATTCCCCATCCGTTGTTTATGATTTCGACGTATAAAGAAAATGGACAGCCTAACGCCTGCCTGCATTCCTGGAGTTCCTTCTCCGGCGACGGCGGCGGCTTTTATGCAATCATGCCGGGACTGCTCCGCCGGACGCATACTTATCAAAACATTCTGCGAACCAAAGAGTTCTGTGTGAATTTTCTCAGCCATGATTACTTCGAACAATGCCAACGTACCATTGTCAGCAATGATTTCGAAACCGACGAATTCGCAGCCGGCGGTTTCACGCCCGAACCGGCCAAAACCGTTCGTGTCCCGCGGATCAAAGAAAGCTTTTTAACTCTGGAATGCAGCCTCGTAATGGAAAAAGATCTATCCCAGCAAGGAACGTCCGCTCTGGTCATCGGCAAGGTACAAGCCATTGCCCTGGACGAAAAGCTCGGCGAGAATGCCTATGCGCGTTATGGACAGGATGGCTTTCTGTTCAATATTCACCAGCCCCAAAACCCGTCGAATGGCCAGGGGAAACTGTCGGGAATCGGAGTGATTGAGGTAATAAAAAAATACGGCTAACGCTATCAACCTGTTCCTCATTATTGACACAAGCGAATTGGATATTTGAAGTGCCGATACAATAAGCATCCAGACAACACAACCGTAATAAATTCTGCAATAGGAACCGCCAGCCAGATGCCCTGAATGCCAAACAAAACCGGCAACACGGCAATGCCGGCTGCAATCCATACGATTCCTTTGCTCAATGCAATGAATACCGCCTTCCTGGGACTGCCAATGGCTGTAAAATAACCGGCTGTAACAATATTTAAACCATTAACCAGAAAAGCAAATGCATACAGCTTCGCACCCTCCACAGCAAAAACAAGCACCTGTTCATTTCCTTCATTTAAAAATAATGCAATGACTTCTTTGCTAAAAACAAAAATTGCAATAAAAATTCCCACACCGATCACAAAACCAGTAGCAGAAACCAGCTGCAATGCCTTTTTTACCCGATCCATCTGACGGCTTCCATAATTGTAGCTGATGATCGCCCCCACGCCATCGGACAATCCGATCAGAATATTATTGCCAATAAACGCCAAATAACTAATGACAGTAAAAACAGCCACGCCCATTTCACCCACATAACGCATCAGCGTAATATTAAACAAAAAAGTAGTAATCCCTGTCCCTATCTCGCTCAATCCCTCAGATAAACCGCTGTAAAGAATCTGTCCGGCCGCATGTTTACTGAAACTGCCGGCAAAAGGTCTTAACACTGCCTTTTTAGTAAAAAAAGGCAGTGCCGCCATCCCAAATGCAATCAGGAAACCAATCCCGGTAGCGAAGGCCGCCCCTTTCATGCCCAATGCAAGTTTTGCAATCAGCAGCCAATTAAATAACATATGGCTCCCGACGGCAACCACCAGGGCCAGCATGGCATAGACCGGCATAGCTATCGTTTTTAACGCATAATCCAGTACCATCATAAGCGCAAGGAAAGGTAAAAACAACCCTAAATAACCAATATATGCGGCAACCTGCGGCATTAAATGTTCATTGGCTCCCAAAAAATACGCAATCTGGACAGGAAAATTCATAGCGGCGGCCATAAATAACAGCGAAACTCCCCCGGCGAGCAGCCCCGCTGTTCTAAAAGCGGTATTGGCCGCCATGACATTCCCCTCCCCCAGTTTTCTGCCGATCAAACTTTGCGCTCCAATGCCAATAACCACACTAAATGCAAACAAGAAACTGCTGAAAGGCATCGCAATATTAACACAAGCCAACCCATCTGTACCGATATAGCGGCCTACAAATAATCCGTCCACAATCGTATTCAGTCCTAGAAACAGCATAGCCGCAATAGTCGGAATACTATACTGTAAAAATAGCTTGCCAATGCGCTCTGTGCCCAAAATATTTTCTCTCATATATCTCACCCCATACAAAAGAATAAACCTTGGAGCAACTCCAAGGTCAAGCAGAATGTAGCACAATCCAAATTTCGTAGTAATCGTAACCGTCTTTATGGGTACTTGCCAGGTATCGCCCGAGCAAGGGCCCCTCAACTTGCCTGCCTTTCTCTTTCAGCCAAGCCAACGCTTTAACCAGGACTTCATTTTCCTGCCGGGAATAATCCGTACCCAATACCGTATACAGACAATCCTTTTCCGGTAAAGAAGAAAACTCTTGCTGCTCAGATAAATCAAGCTTACTCAGGGTCTCCTTATCAAAGCTGATGCCAATCTGCGCCGAATCAAAACTCCGATTATTGAACAGTTCGTCCGGCGGCAACAACAAGGTATAGCGAGCACTATGCATCCAGCTCCGATCCGGCTTTTTATAATGGCGAATAATCTGAAGCAGATCCTCCTCCTGCGCGCCCCAGAATTTATATTTAAAATCAGGTGCCGGCACAAGTGAAAATTTGCCAAGCTGTTGTTCACATAGTTCATACTGAGCAATAATTTGCCCGAGCAATGTCCGCTGCCTTACCAAAGCTTCGATTCGCTCCTCAACAAGCTTGTCATTTTGTATCAATACCTGTTTAATATCGCCAAGGTCCATCCTTGTTATCATTGGTCGAATATCCTTAACAGCTACCTCCATGTTACGGAAAAGCAAAATATCCATAAGAATCACAAGATCATCATAGGAATAATACCGGTAACCATTATCGCAATGCCTGTCGGACGAAAGCAGTCCGGCCTTCTCATAATAGCGCAGCGTATCGGTTGATATATCGAACAGTTTCGCCATTTCGCCAATCTTCCACTTATGGTTCATACACTCTTACCTGCCTAATTCCCGTTAGACTGCCTCACTGTATCATAAATCTTGCCGCTCAAACTACAGTGGCCCAGCTTTACAATTTATACGGGTATTGTATCACATCTCTTTGACAATAGGAACGAGACTGCTGGTAAACTAAAGCCTCGCAGACAGAATTTCTTCTCGACCGATTGTAGGCCTTTTCAGTTACATATTTTACAACCTATGGGGCTGACGTGTTGCTAGCACGCCAGCCCCATAGGTTGTCTAACCGGAAACGGTTAGCCTCAGTTTTAGATTATTAAGAAAATAACCGCAAACCTTAGCTTTTTTATTTTCCTACCGCGGCTGTGTTGTTGTCAAATTGCTATAAAAACGACAAAAAAGGCTTTACGAAAGTATCGTAAAACCTTTGAGATATCTATGGCGACCCCGGCAGGATTCGAACCTGCGGCCTTTTGATTCGTAGTCAAACGCTCTATCCAGCTGAGCTACGGAGTCAAATTCAACTTACTTATCTATTATATCTATTAGTATGCAGAATGTCAACTGTAATTTATTATTTTAAACTTGTTTCGTCGCCTTCCCACAAGTACACTACGAAAGAACAAAGTAAACACCAAAACCGAAAACTACTTGTGATAAGCGCTCAGCAGTGTTACATTTATTGTAAGCATACGCATCGGAGGTGCTAACGATGTATTACAGTCAATATAATACCATTGTTAAACTCCGCTCGGCAGAAAGTAAACGCTATGTTTTATATAATTCACTTACAAATGGTCTCGATTTATTGGATGAATTTCAGCACAGCCAGTTGCAAACTATACAGCTGTCTGCGGATATACAGGATGTTGACCGTCAGTTTATCAATGCTTTAACACGGCAGGGATATTTATTTGCCGCCCAGGAGGAAGAGTCGCAGCGGGCAGCGGCGGAATACGGCCGGATACAACAGCATTTACAAAATGCTCCCATCCGGCTTTGTCTAACTGCTGCAAGCAGTCCCGTCTTATTTACCCACCCATCCATTGCCGGTGAAGATCCACATTCCCCGGCGAGCGCCGCGTATGAAGTTATGAATGCATTTTTTAATTTTGCGACGCATTTTGAGAAACACGCAATGCCGCCTTCGCTCCTCTTCATGATTAGCCGGTCCCGACAGCCTGACAGGCAAAACACCCTGCTGCGCTATTTCAGCAGCCAGTGTTTACGCTATAATTATCCCTTTTCCCTGGTGATTGACAGTCATGAACTGGCCGGCTATGCTACTACGCTAGTTACCTTGCCGGCACAAAAAGTACACATTGTTTTCCAGCCCGCTCCTGTATCCGGTACCGCTTCCCGGAATCAAGCGGATCCCTCTCCCTGTTTTACGGCCATAGCAGCTGCTCTCGTTCCGCTAATCCGGCATGAAGTCCCCATCTTGCTTCATATACTGGTTAACCGCGAACTTGACAATATGGTTCCCCTAATAACAGCTTTAGAAAGCCAGAATTTATTATCCCTTGACCCAAAACAATTTGCCATTCTGTTAGAACTTCCCTTTGACGAAACCGGCATCCCCGCTCCGGAGCGCCTAAAATTTTGGCAGCAATTGGCTGTACTCAGTAAACAACACCCGCTAATGAAAAAGGTCCGGCCTGTGGACTTCGAATTTATCCGTCACAGCTTAGAACCGGAAGGCAAAAATCCTCTTTGGGATCCCGCTGACCCGGTCTGGCTTGGCGACCAGCAGGGAACGATTCATGCCTGGCCGGCCACTAATGTAAACGGACAAAAAGAAGGTAAGCTGGGTTCTTTCTATCCCCAGCTTACCTGGAACGGCCCGGCTTTTAAAAATTGGCAGCAGCAAAATGCCCGGCAGCGGGCCGATTGCCGGCAGTGTCACGATCAACTGCCCTGCAGCAGACACCGGATGGCTGCCGCCTATTGCGGGCATCCTGTTTCCCCTGCCTGTCCGCCAACGGAGCAGTTAATTGAGGCCGCCCTCCGTTATTATCTGGAGTGAAAAATCTTTCTCAAGCCGGAATCGACAGTTTGGCTTTCAGACGGGCTAACGGCAGCAGCTTCAGCAAAACTACGCTGATAATCAGCTCCGGTCCTAAATAACTGGCGTTAAAAAGAAAGGAATAGACATAAGGTGACATTCCCTGCGGCGCGTAACTGGCAAAAAAGACCACCCCAGATAAAAAGTGACAGAAAAAGCGGCCACCGATCGCCACTACAGTCCCCAATAAGATCCGGTTCGGAAAATAACCGGCCAGTCCTAAGGCCATAAACGGCAAAGGATAATCCAGCAAAATCTGTACGGGATGCAAAAAATACGGCTCCTGCACCATGGTGACCATACCGAACAGAAATCCTGTAATCATGCCAACCCGTGGACCATGCAGATAGGCCATGACCAAAATAGGCACCATGCTCCCCATGGTCACACTGCCGCCCTGGGGCATCTGATAAATTTTAAATAGTTTTAAAACCGTTGCCAACGCCAGCATAACGCCAATCTGAGCTACTAATTTTGTGTCAAACTTCCTATGGTTCATCCCCAATACCTCCTCTGTGCCGGAGCGCGCTAAAAAAACCGTAATCCAGAATCGGATTACGGCTTTTTTCTTCCGTCGCTTTCCTACGCTGGTATTATCCAGATCAGGTGTGAGGGTTAATGATTACTCATTTCTCAGCCGGCACCGGCACCCCTAGCACAATTTCTTTTTCTTGATTGTAACATTTTTCCATTTTAAATTCAAGTCTTAAAACAACAATAAACACCCAGGCAACCCGAATCAACCGCAACCTGGAAACTTGTCCCCCCTGCCGCCGGTAAGTTACTAACGGCGTAGGGCATTGCATAGCGCAGCGTTACCGCCGTCAGCGGCCATTTAACCTGTTTAATGCTCACTCCCTGACAGACGGGAGTGAAGGCCAGCAGGGAAATCGCCGTTACCTCTTTCTTTAGCCCGATTTTAACGCCATTTTTACCGTGCAGCAAAACCAACAGTTCTTTTTCGTCGGCGAGGCAGCAAGCATGAATGCCATGGTCCGGACCGCCGGTCAGAGAAATTACATTACTCCATAAATGATCAAACCGTCCGCCCCAGCAGCCGGTAGCCACAACAGTACTCTCACCGTATACATCCCCGACGCGCTGTAGCAGCAACTGTAAATCAGTCAGATCCTTGTCAACGGGATACTGTTCAACGAAAACAGCCTGCCGCCGGGCCCAATTCCAGGCTTCGGACGAAGCACTGTCCCCGTCGCCGATCAAGCGTTCCGGCAAAAGACCGTATTGATAACAAACGTCAATTCCCCGGTCGGCGCACCATATAGCCGGATGGGCAGCAGCCAGTTCAGTCAGCCACAAACCGTCGGGACTGCGCCCTCCCGCTACTAACAGAACCTGTTTTTCCGGGAGAGGATTCACAAATTCCACAGCCGCCTGTGGCAATACAAAAGTATTTCCCACTGCCCCAACCTTCCATTTCGCGTATTTTATATTTATTTATTTTCGGCAAAGTCCCAGCGATTCCCTTTATAATCCCATGAAATAATGGCGGCTTACTGTCATGCAATGCACATTTCGGGGAAAAATACAGCTGGAGGTGAATTTAAATGCCAAAAAACAAAATAAATCCCGGTTATAGCGCTAACAATCCCGAACCGCCGGAATACAAGGAATCGGGATTGTTACCCAATGAGGATGCGCTTCATTCAGCAGAAGAATATATTTATGGCGCCACCGATGCTACGCAAGATAACCAGACCAAAAATGAGCGGGGAGGTCATACCCATGGGACCATCCAATGATTCAGGGTCAAAAATGCAGCCCGAATTCAACCGTAATGTATCCCGTTCCCAGGTTGTCAACTACGTCACGCCGGCGACAGGCGGTTTTATTCAAGACCTGTTGCGGGCTAAAAATGATGCCGAAATGGCTGCCGATTTTACCGTATCCCCCCCAGAGCCTTCTGCCGACGAGCCCTGGGAGCAGGAAGAACCGGCAAAATCAAGATCCGGATCACCGTCAAAACAATGACCCGGACTAAAAGAATGGCTAAATCTATAAATAATTACAGCGTATCATGGGATTCGGAAACATGATACGCTTTTCATTTTCAGCCTGCAACTATGTCCTTTTCAACTGGAAATCGGCTCAATTTCTTCCTGCGGGATTGATGTCCGCAGCGGTGTTTCCCGGATACTGTAACTTTTCCCCGGAAATCTTGCCACATATTCTTCCGCAAGCTCCCGGGAAGCAAACGCACCGACAACAAAATTTTCCTCATAATATCTTAAATAAATCAGATACGTATTCACGCTATCACCTCCCTCTTTTATTGTGTCTGACAGCAGGAAATTTTATTTTAAAGTCAGACCCCATAAGAAAAAATCGGTCCATAGCGCAGGGCTCAGTGCCCATAAAAAAACAAGGCGCCGCGGAAAACTCCGCGACACCCTGTTTATTCTAACCGGCTTAACCGATCCGAACCACTTGTTTTTGACCGCGTTTTACATTACGCCCTTCTTCAAAAATCACCTGGTTTCCTGCCGCTAAATTCACAAAAATTACCGGAGTGATTACCGACGGGACCTTTCCCTGTACTTCTTCCAGGTTTACCTTCAACAGAGGCTGCCCGGCTTTTACTTTCGCATCCTGTTCCACCAGAGCCGTGAAGCCGTCACCGGCCAGTTCCACCGTATTAATCCCGAAGTGAACCAATACTTCCATGCCGTCCTCTGTCGTGATGCCAATGGCATGCTTCGTGGGGAAAAAGGTAGTAACCGTTCCATCCACAGGAGAAACGACTTCCCCGTTAGCCGGGTCAATGGCAAAACCATCGCCCAGTATTTTTTGCGAAAAGACCTTGTCCGGAACTGCCGATAAGGGCAGTAGTTTTCCATCCACAGGAATCACAAAGTTTTTAGCGAAAGCCGTCTTATCAACCTTGGCGGTCTCCATCGACGCCGCTATGCCGGCATCCGGTTCAGGCATCATACCGCTCATGACCTGCTGCATCTGCGTTTTGAGCTGATCCGATTTGGTGCCGAAAATAGCCTGAATGTTATTTCCCACTACCATTACGCCGGCCGCACCCAGCCGTTTCAATTCGCCTTTCTTAACCTGCTTGATATCTTTTACACTGATACGCAGCCGGGTAATGCAGGCATCAAGATTCGCAATATTGCTTTTTCCGCCTAACGCCGTCAACACATCAGCAGCCAGGGATCCTCCCGATACAACCTCCGCACCGTCCTCGGTTTCACTGTCGTCTTCCCGTCCGGGAGTTTTAAGGTCCCATTTGCGAATGGCAAACCGGAAACCAAAGTAGTAAATCACAGCGAAAACCAATCCGACAGGAATTACCAGCCACCACTGTGTCCGGTTCGGCAATACGCCGAATAACAAATAGTCAATAACCCCGCCGGAAAAGGTCATACCGATTTTTACATTAAGAAGCTGCATGATCATAAATGACAAGCCGGCAAAAACACAATGAATCGCAAACAGGAGAGGCGCTACAAATAAGAAACTGAATTCAATCGGTTCCGTAATCCCCGTTAAGAAAGAAGTCAGCGCAGCCGAGGCAAAAATCCCGGCAACCAGCGCTTTCTTC
The DNA here is from genome assembly GCF_900476375.1 of Allolucifera butyrica. Classification (GTDB taxonomy): domain Bacteria; phylum Bacillota; class Negativicutes; order Sporomusales; family UPPP01; genus Lucifera; species Lucifera butyrica. The sequence continues at coordinate 33,763 of NZ_UPPP01000084.1, forward strand.
TCCGGCTTGGCTTCATGATACATGGCCAAAGCGGCTGCCGGCAGACCGAACATCATAAAGGGAAACTTGCCGGCCATGAATGTACCTGCCGTAAAAGGAACCCCATCCTTTAATTGTGCAAAGAAAATCCGTTGGTCGCCATTTACAATTTGTCCCGATTTGGTAACATATTCGCCAAATTGGTACCAGAACGGATTATACCAGATATGGTGCAGACCGAAAGGAATCAGGGACCGCTCGACAACACCGAAAATAAATGCGGCTAATGTTTTATTGGTATCAATCATATTATGGGAAAGATAAAACAAACCATGCTGGATCGGCGGCCAGACAAAGGTTAAAGCAATTCCCAAAATCAGCGAATATACAGCGGCAACAATCGGCACAAACCGCTTGCCGGCGAAGAAACCCAAATAAGAAGGAAGTTCAATCGTATAATACCGCTTGTATACCTGCGCGGCCAAAACGCCGACCATAATACCGCCAAACACACCGGTTTGTAAGGTAGGAATCCCCAATACCATGGTGTACATGGGATTTTTCAGCACGGCGCTGGTAACACCGGCCATCTGCCCCATGGTAATATTCAGAATTAAAAAACCGACAATCGCCGCCAGCCCGGCAACGCCTTCCCCACCGGCCAGCCCTACGGATACGCCTACTGTAAACAGCAACGCCAGGTTGGAAAAAATAACATTACCTGCCTGTTCCATGATGCGCGAAAGTCCCTGAAACCCATCCGCACCAAGTACAGGCAAAAAGTGCAGCAACTGCGGATTCTGAAACGCGTTGCCAAAGGCCAACAAGAGACCGGCCGCAGGCAAAATTGCCACCGGCAGCATGAGTGCCTTACCAATTTTCTGCAACGTACCAAATGATTTCTTAAACACGACTCATTCCTCCTTTGTAAAATGGGGATGTTACCAAAACACAAAAGGCATGAGCATGATTAATATAAAATAACATTTTTCATGTTCATCGTCCTATCGACGCGAACCGGAAAAAGGTATTTTCTATTAACCATTGCTCATGCCTGATCGAATCAGTAACACGCTCTGGATAACAAAATTATTCAATTTTCTTATTCCTATGTAATTAATATAGCATAGTCTTATTGTAAACTCAATACAAAATTATTAAACTTTTTCAATTTTTTTGCTGGTGACATTTTCATTTCTGCGCTATACTTAAATACGCTATTAAAGATCTCACCCGGAGGAAATTCTCATGCGTGTAAAACAAAGGTTGAACAATAACGCCATCGTAATCTATGATGAACAGAATGATACGGAGAAGATTGCTATCGGGAAAGGCCTTGGCTTTCAGTCGCGCATCAATGAACGCATTGATTCCGCCCAAATTGAAAAGTTGTTCATTATTGAAAACAAAATAACTTACAGTAAGTTTGCGCAAATTTTAAAATCCATTCCGGAAGAATATATTACACTGTCGGAAGAAATTATCAGCCATGCCGAAGAAATATTAAAGAGCGCACTCAATATTCACATTCATATATCTTTAACCGACCACATTGCGTTTGCCATTGAACGGCTCAGGGCAGGCATTCCCATCAATAATAAGTTATTGACGGAAATTAAGATTTTGTATAAAGAAGAATACGCAATCGGTCAATGGGCCAAACAGCGGATCGAAGATAAACTGCATATGTCGATCCCGGAGGATGAAGCCGGATTCATTGCCCTTCATATCCACTCTGCCAAACTCAATCAGAGTGAAATTTCCTCCTCCCTGAGAATTCCCACCATCATAAAAGGTGTTATTGATTTGATTGAAAAGGATTTCCGCATCCGTATCGACGACCAAACCATTGCCTATCACCGCCTGATTACCCACCTGCAGTTTACTCTGCAACGGCTGAACAGTGGTCAGACCCTGCACGAAATTGATCAGGACATTTTTATGATCATTCAGCAGAAGTACCAGCGGGAATTTGCCTGCGCCATAAAAATCGGCCTCTATCTAAAAAAAGAATATGGCATTTCTCTTCCCGAAGCCGAACTAGGCTATATGTCCATGCACATTAAAACAATTACCAGCCGGACCGGCGACTAACCCGGAAGAGTAACGCGCCAACCTGCGAAAAGGCTGACCTACTGTCAATAGGTCAGCCTTTTATACTGCTATTTTCAATATAACCTTCTTTATTCATCCAGTAATTTATTGACACGATATAGATAGAAAAGAAAACCGACCGTCAACAGAATATAAAACAAGGTTTCCAGCATATTCTATCATCTCCTTACTATAAATAATCCCGCCGCGGCGGGACTGAATTCATACGGCACGCTGCAAACCGGTTGCGACTGCAACAACTTTTCTCATGTCTCCCATTATAATGATGAAATGTGACAGACATGTGACTATAAATTTTAGCAGACAAACCAGGCTGCTGCAAGAAGAAATAAAATCCATCGCCATGTAGTTTACCCATTTATTTTCTATAAATTCATCAGACAACAGGCATCCTAAACCAGGACTATGAATCGTATGATTTATCTCCGTGTGTAAAGAATATACTATGGGTTAACTCAAGGGAGCGCGAGAAAGATGAATCATTTTCCTTCATCCGAATATGTCAGAGATTTAGAAAACATTTTAGCCTATCATCGTTACCTGCATTGGGCCAAGTATGAATTCTTATCAGTCCCCTGGCTTCTTTTGACAGCAGTCACGGTGCTTGCCATAGCAATCTGGGTAAAATTGGTTGATAAAAAAAATATAATCGAACTATTACTTTTTGGTTCGTGGATTGCAATTGCCTGCGTTTCTTTAGATGAATTCGGCTATGAGTATCGTTTATGGCGTTATAAATATCATGCTATTTCGCAATTTCCGCATATCTTATGGGTCCACTTCGTTATTCTGCCTATAATCTATATGCTTATTTATCAATATTTTCCCAAATGGAATTCTTTTATAAAAGCCCTGGTAATTTTGTCGGCTATCTTGGCCTTGCTCGGCGAACCCCTCTTGGTTCGGCTTGATATTTACGAATTACTTCACTGGAAATACATATATTCATTTCCTATATACATTTTAGTTGGGGTAACACTGAAAGCCTTAATCCTATGGCTGAAGAATTTTTCGTCCCAATAGGGGAAAAAATTAAAGCCCCGCTTTCGCGAGGCAAATAAGAAGTTACAGACAACGACATTTCATCTGAATTATTTATCGAAGCCGGTCTTTAGCTTGCTACCAGGCGATGAGCGCTAATAAAAGCAGAAGGATCAGACCGGCCAGCAATACAATGCCAATAGATGAAAACAAAAAGGAAGTCAGCAGTAAGCCGCCGCCGATTAGCAGGAATAGCAGGGCCAACGTGAAAATTCCCATTGATAGCATCCCCCTCCTTTTACAAGGGTTATACTACATAATATGAATCACAGTGCGAGACAGACACAAAGGAATGTATCAAAAGCTTATTTGGCAATCACTTCAAACTTATAGCCAATCCCCCACACAGTATGAATGTAGGCATAAACCGACGTATCAATTTTATGCCTTAACCGGTTAATAGTGGCGTCAACGGTCCGGTCAGCCCCTTCAAAATCATAGCCCCAAACATTGGCCAGCAGTTGCTGCCGCGAAAAAGCAACCTTCGGATGACGGGCCAAAAAAAGCAACAGCTCCAGTTCTTTGGGCGAGAGTATATTTTCTTCTTCCTCGCGTTTGACACTATGTGTACTGGGACTAATGCTCAACCCCGGAAAATCAATTGTAGTGCCGACTCCGTACAATAGACCGCAACGCCGGAGAACAGCCCTGACTCTGGCAACTAATTCACGGGGGCTAAACGGTTTGGTAATATAATCATCTGCTCCCAGCGAAAACGCGGTCATTTTGTCATCCTCGGCATGTTTGGCAGTAAGAAAAATTATTGGAACCTTTCTTTGTAATGACTGACAAATGTCCCAACCGGAACATTTAGGCAACATCACATCCAAAATCAGAATATCCGGTTGTTCCGTCGTTTCTATCTGCAGTGCTTCTTCCCCATCGGCTGCCGTAAACACGGTAAAGCCTTCTTTTTCCAGGTAAAGTTGTACAACATGACAGATATTACTTTCGTCATCAGCAACCAATATTTTAATACTCATATATCATATGCCTCCCTAGGAATTTGCTGTAATAACCGACAAAAATTACCAGCTAATTATATAATACAATTTATTTTTGACAAATTTGTTACAGAACGTGCTAAATTTAACATATAAGAAAAAAAGCCCCCACAAATGTAAGGGTTTTTTAAAAGGAATATGTGCCTACGTAATAGTATTAATAATAACTACAGCAAATCAAAATACTTACATACAATCAAACCTGCAGTCAGTACAGCAACAAAAATAAGGCCGTAAATAAAACCCAGTAATAGCATGGGTCTCCCCCCTATTATGAAAAGTAGAAAGAGCCTCTACTCTTTTATTTGTATTTTACCAATAACTTGTAACAAAATTATGACAAGAAAGGCCCATGGCGGATTATGAATCGTCGGCTTTCCCGGGAAAAACAAATTTTAAAAACAATGATTGCCATTTACTGCTATGGCTGTCATAAAATCGGCGATTCCTTGTGCCCAGGCTGTCATTCCCTGCTGGAATATGCACTCCAGCACCTTCAGCATTGTAAATTTGGCGAAAAGAAACCGGCTTGCCGCCAATGCCCGGTTCATTGTTACCGCCGGGATATGCGCGAGAAAATCATTCAGGTCATGCGCTATTCCGGTCCCCGGTTACTATTTAAACACCCGTTACTAGCCCTGGCCCATTGGCTTGATTCCTGGAGGAATAATCCCGGGTAGCATAAAAAAGACCGCTTAAGGCGGTCTTTCAGTTTATCTCTTATATCTTTTCTCCCTCCATGGCAATTCTTTTATAAATCTGTACTTACTTGATTCTCCAGAGTACTGCCGCTTGCTTTAACTTTGGTTCTTCCTTTTTTTGTTTTAACATCAAACCAAACAGCGGCGGCTAAAATTATCCCCTTTACTATATATTGCCAATATGCATCCAAGTTCATCATGCTCATGCCATTGTCCATCGTTGTCATTATTAAACCACCCAGAATTGCACCGGCTACCCTGCCAACGCCGCCTGTCGTCAAGCTTGCTCCGCCTATAACCGCAGCGGCAATTGCATCTAATTCAAGATTTAGCCCGGCTTCCGGGGTCCCCGCATTCAGCCGCCCCGCCAATATTAAACCGGCAATGGCAGCCATAAAGCCGTTCAGAGCATACACTAACGACATATTCTTCTCAACATTTATTCCAGAGTATCTTGCCGCCTCGATGTTACCACCAATAGCATATAGTTTCCGGCCAAAAATTGTTTTTTCAGCAACAAATGAAAATATCAGCACGAGAAACAACATTATAAAAACAGGAACAGGAAGGCCACGATAACTGTTAAGGATTGCCACAATGATTAAAATAATCGCAGAGTAGCCGATACAGCGCAGCACCATCTTGCCTAAAGGTTCTACAACATTATGATATTTTTCTTTGGCTATGCGTCTACGAATTTCACTACCAACTAAAAACAGTATAGCAACCATTGCAATAATAATAGTAACAAAATCGCTAAGATAAGCTTGTCCGAAATAAACTAATGACCGTTCCAACGGTGCAATTGTAGTCCCCTTAGTAATCCCAAGAACACCACCTCTAAACACAAATAATCCAGCAAGTGTTATAATAAAGGCCGGTACTCCTGTATAAGCGATCAAACTTCCCTGTAAAAGACCTATGAGGCAACCAGTTGTAATGCATATAAGAATTACCTCAACCGTGTTCATGTGATACCATACTTGAAGAGCCGCTCCCATGCAACCAATAAAGCCCATGACCGACCCTACCGAAAGGTCAATACCCCCTGACACAATAACCAGTACCGCGCCTGTACCTAAAATACCAGTAATAGCCATTTGCAGAAGAAGATTAGATAAATTTCTTGAGGTTAAAAATGAACCCCCAAAGTTCGTAAAACCATTGCTTGTAAAATAGGTAAATCCAATCCACATAATAATAAGTGCAACAAACATTGTATAGGTTCTCACATCAAGTTTTTCAATATTAAACAACTTGGATCTGTATAAGGACGGCTTCCCCATAATTAATTCTCCCTTCTCGCTGATGCATGCATTAATTTTTCCTGTGTTGCTTCAGTAATTTCAAACTCCCCCGTTATGATGCCATTGCTCATAGTTATTATTCTATCGCTCATACCTAATATTTCTTCCATTTCGGAAGAAATCATAATAATTGTCACGCCTTGATCCACCAGTTCATTCATAATCTTATAAATTTCATACTTTGCACCAACATCAATCCCTCGTGTCGGTTCGTCCAAAACTATGATTTTGGGTACTGTCATCAAACATTTCGCAAAAACAACTTTTTGTTGATTACCGCCACTTAATGTATTGGCTAAAACCTCGCAACTAGGAGTTTTAATTTTGAGATCATTGATGTATCTATTTGTTTCACAAACAGCCTTATCGCTATTTATAACACCCCAATGAGCCACTTTTCTCAAAGCAGCCAGAATAATATTCTCCTTAATGCTCATTATAAGATTAAGCCCAAATTTCTTTCTGTCCTCGCTTAGCAGAAGGAATCCGTTATGCAACGCATCCATCGGGCTTTTGATATCGACTTTTTCTCCTTCGATAAAAACTTCTCCCCTAGCCGGCTCACTAAAAGCCCCAAAGACCGATGTAAACAATTCTGTCCGTCCTGAGCCAACCAAGCCTATAATCCCCAGAATTTCCCCCTTATAAGCTTTAATGTTCACATTATTTATCAACATCTTCCCCATAATATCCGGATGGGCGACACTGTAATTTTTAAGTTCGAAAGAGAGTGCTCCCCGTCTATGGGGTACCCTCGGATACATATTTTTCAGTTCACGCCCAACCATTAACCTTATCATTGTCTCTTTACTCATGTTCTTCTTTTCACGGGTTTCAATGGTCTCTCCATCTCTCAGAATAGTAATTGTATCGGCTATTTGCATAACTTCATCCAGCTTATGCGATATATATATGCAGGTAACGCCTTTTTCCCTTAAACCATCAAGAATATTTAAAAGTATTCCAGTCTCGGCTTCCGATAATGCAGCCGTCGGTTCGTCTAAAATCAGCAGCTTGGCTTCTACAGATAACGCTTTGGCAATTTCAACTAATTGTCTTTGACCAATACCAAGATTTCTAATTTTATCGTTCGGAGTCACCCCATTTTTTGACTTAATATCTAAACCGATTTTCCCGAGTAATTCCATAGTTTTTCTATACATCTCGTCAAAATTGACTATGCCAAATCGGTTGGGTTTATTGTTCAAAAAAATATTCTCGCTGATACTAAGGTCAGGCGCCAGGTGCAACTCCTGGTGAATACAAGCTATACCTGCATTCTCAACACATTTAATCGTTGCAAACCTTTTTTCCTCTCCATTAAAAATTATTTGTCCTTCATATGTACCATAGGGATATACCCCGCATAGAATTTTTATTAATGTAGATTTGCCAGCACCATTTTCACCAACCAGAGCATGTATCTCACCCTTTTTAACACTAAAATTTACATTATTTAAAGCTTTGACTCCCGGAAACTTCTTTGTGATATTTTGCATCTGCAATATATACTCTTGCACGCTTACACCTCTCAATCGATGTATATTGATCATCTTCCATAAAAAAAGAAGGGGGTAGCTGATGATGCATAAAAATTATTATCATCTCTATACATCATCAGCCTGGCATAAACGAGTCCAAACTATTCTTTCGGCCATTGATCCTGCGGTACATTTTTATAAACATCTGCCAATTTTTGGAATTTATCCTGTTTGATAAGAATCTTATATAAGTTAGATTTATCAATTGCGGTAACATCTACGAAGTAGCTAGGAACATCTTTAAAGTTATTATTCAGTGTTTTCCATTCACCAAGTCCTTGGTCTATGGCAGACTTGGGGTCTTTACCTAGGGCAAGCGCTACAGCAAGTTCTATGGCCGCTCTATTTAGTTTAGCAATTGGTTTATATACAGTTCCCGTCTGAGTACCCTCCACGATTCTCTGGCAGGCAGCCAGATCGGCGTCCTGACCGGCAATTGGCACCTTACCCGCAAGTCCCTGGGCAGCAAGTGCCTGAATCGCACCACCGGCAGTACCATCGTTCGAGGCGATAATTCCTTGAATATTGTTTTGTGCTATAGTAAGACCGTTTTCCGTATTTTTGAGTGCTTGGTCAGGATCCCATCCCTTGCACCACTGTTCCAGAACTACTTTTATATCTCCTCTGTCAATATAGGGCTGAAGTATTTTTTTCTGTCCTTCTGCTACCAAATGAGCATTATTGTCTTCAGGGCCGCCTTTTAGCCAGATATAGTTGCCCTTTGGCGCCTTATCCACAATAAATTTCGCTTCTACTTCCCCCACTTTTACGGAGTCAAATGTAATATAATAATCTAAATCAGAGTTCATAATAAACCGGTCATAGGATATAACAGGAATATGGGCCGCATGAGCTTCCTTGACAATCGGATCACAGGCGTTTGCATCAATAGACTGGACAATCAGAACATTGACACCCTGGTTTATCAGATTTTCACATTGAGAAACCTGCTTTTGCGGGTCATCATCAGCCACTTGCACTAAAAGCTGAAACCCGTTCTTCTTTGCATAATCGTTAAACATGTCAATTTCACGTTGCCAACGTTCTTGTTTAAGAGTGCCAATGGAAACACCAATTTTGATGTGGTTGATGTCTTTTGCTGCCTTTCTTTCTGATGAGTTTGAAGAACCGCTGTCTTTGCCGCAACCAGCAGCCATGATAATAAAGACAAGCATTACCAGAACCAATAATAGCGCAGAGATTTTCTTACTGAGTTTCACTGGAATATTCCTCCCCTTACTTTTTATATTATTTGTATCTGTTGCTGGCAGATACAAAATAATAGCTAAACCGGGTATTCTTACGAACCAAGAAATACTTCATTGTTATTGTAGTTGTTGCTTCGCCATATCCTAAAGAAATAAACTCTAAATTCTCTGCTTCGATCTTGGGTTCATTTTATCCAAAATATTTTAAATATTCTATAGATTTCTTGTTTAGATATCAATAGAATATTCAGTTTTTTTAAGGAATCTTAGCCAAGACTTTCATTATCTTGCTTTTTACAATTATCCCCGGCGGTTATCTCGCTAAGTTGAATAGTCACTCTGAACAAACTATTGATCCCCTACTACCGGTAAAATGGAACCTCCCTGCGGAATGAGAATAACTTTTGCCTCATTGCCAAGTTCCTCTAACGCATGATTCAATGCGCTTTGGACATCATGGAATGGCTCAAAAAATATATTTTTGACTCGAAAATCGTCCAAATCAGATACTAAATAAACTTTTTGATTTTGCATCACCATAGCTATGGCCGCTGCTTTATGTCCACCCAGTTTGAAATTTTTCTTAATCCTGTCAATCAATTCATCCGGCTCTCGCGCCTCGACGATCCACTCTTCAAAGGTCTTTTCACCAAAGCCTTCTCTGCAGGAGGCCACGAAGATAATAATTCCGCCCTTTTTCACAGCATGTTTCGCATTATCTAATGCTTTCTGCGCCTGATAAAGATTTAAGTCTTTGGGAAATCCGCCTGATGAGGTAATTACGACATCCGCTTTTTCGCGAATTTTAATTTTATAAAACCGGTCCAGGAATTGGCATCCTTCGCGGTGGGCGTCAATATAATGACCGGCAACCGCCTTAATAATCTTTTTTTGTTCATCCAATACCACATTTAGAATAAAATCAATGGATATATATTTTGCCACAGCGTCAATATCCAGCCGCACCGGATTGGTGTTTAGATTTCCGGCATGAGAACGTTCGTCAACCATTCTGCTGTGGTTAGCCTGAATGGCGGCCCTGGTAGACACGCCCGGCATGATGGCTTTGGCCCCGCCGCTGTAGCCGGCAAAATAATGATACTCTATATTGCCGAGGCATATCCTTCGGTCAGCGTCGGCCACTATATTGCAAATATCTACAGGAGTCCCGTCCGCAGTGTGCCCAAAATGCCTGAACCCGTTAACGCCGCCATCGACACAGTGAACCCGTTCATATACTTTATCGCCAACAAGATACTTTTTTTCTTCTTCCGTATGCCGCCGGTGGCTGCCCAGGGCAAATACGACGGTAATATCTCCGTCTTGAACTCCCGCTTCTCTTAGTTCGTCCAAAAGCGGCGGCAAAACAGTCTTGCTGGGCATAGGCCGGGTTATATCACTGGTTATGATAGCAATTTTTTCGCCAGGCTTTACAATTTTCCGCAGTCTTTGGGCATTGATAGGCCGTTTCAAGGCTCGAATCACTTCTTCTTCTCCCGTTAGTTCAATTTCCATTTTGTTTGCACGCAATACGCCCAGCAAATTGTGGTCGGAAATCGTTACGTTCATTGTGCTCTTATCAAAACCGAGACTATATTCCATAAAGACCTCCTTTTAAACCGGATAACAGACAGAGTCCTGTCTGTTATCCGGTTTTTCCATTATCTTTTCCGCCGCAGTACCGTTTCCACCTTACTGACGATGGCCAACGGCGTCAGGCCAAAACGCTGTTTGAGATAATCCTGGGGTCCCACTTCACCAAACTGGTCATTGACTCCGACCCGTTCCATCGGTACGGGTTGATTTTCCACCAGTACTTCCGCTACCGCCGAGCCCAGGCCGTTGATGATGTTATGGTTTTCCACGGTGACGATCGCGCCGGTTTCGGCGGCACAGCGGATAATCAGTTCTTTATCAATGGGCTTGAGGGTGAAAAGGTTGACCACTCTGGCCGAGATGCCTCTGGTTTTTAGCTCTGCCGCCGCCGTTAAGGCGTCGTCGACTAAGATGCCGCTGGCAATGAGGGTGACGTCGCTGCCTTCAGTCAGGGTAACTCCCTTGCCGATGGGAAAGGTCGAACCGTCCTCATAGATTTTCACGGCATTTTTCCGCAAGAGACGAATGTAGTAGACGCCGTAGCCCTCGGCGGTCTGTTTGATCAGGTCCCGCAGCATGACCGAATCCACCGGTTCTAAGATGGTGATGCCGGGTATGGTCCGGACGATACCCATGTCCTCAAAGGGCA
>NZ_UPPP01000069.1 GCF_900476375.1 Allolucifera butyrica
GAACGTCGTGAGACAGTTCGGTCCCTATCCATCGCGGGCGTAAGAGACTTGAAGGGAACTGCTCCTAGTACGAGAGGACCGGAGTGGACGGACCAATGGTGTACCAGTTATCCCGCCAGGGGTACAGCTGGGTAGCTACGTCCGGAACGGATAAACGCTGAAAGCATCTAAGCGTGAAACCAGCCTTAAGATGAGGTCTCTCATAGTGTAGACTAGTAAGACCCCTTAGAGATGATAAGGTAGATAGGCCAGGTGTGGAAGTCCTGTAAGGGATGAAGCTGACTGGTACTAATCGGTCGAGGGCTTGACTTCATGATTTGTTCATCTTTCTTCTGTGAAGTTTTGAGGGAATATACCCTTTGGGAGATTCACCTCTTAAAAATCCGGTGGCGATCGCTGTGGGGATCCACCTGTTCCCATACCGAACACAGTAGTTAAGCCCACAAACGCCGAAAGTACTTGGCTGGAAACGGCCTGGAAGGATAGGAAGTTGCCGGTTCGCAAAAACGCTTATCATTTTGATAAGCGTTTTTGTATTATAAGGATCTGTGGCGATAACTCGGGGAAGGATGGATGCTGGCGCATCCTTTGAAAATATCCTGTATGTCGCAGACTAACTGCCTTGAGTTTGCTTAAAAGTATTTACATATTGCTCCCGTTAAGACGGATGACCTGTTCCCATATCGAACACAGTAGTTAAGCCCTTAAACGCCGAAAGTCAGCCGTCTTACAGCCAGAGACACCAATAATAGAGATTACATGAAATAGAAAGTAGAGTATCAGTGACACACAGGCTCTATTCAAAGACACGGAGTGTCCTCCATTGGCTGGAAACGGCCTGGGAGGATAGGACGCTGCTGATTGTGAAAAGCACCTGCTACACTAGCAGGTGCTTTTGTATTGGTACATACATCTAACCGCTGTGGGAAGGAAGGATGCTGCCGCATCCTCTGAATTTGATCCTGTGTGTCGCAGACTATCCGTTTATAGTTTGTCTAGGAACATTGAGATAGTGATTCTCGTTAAAACGGATGACCTGTTCCCATACCGAACACAGTAGTTAAGCCCACAAACGCCGAAAGTCAGCCGTCTTGCGGCGAATAGAACATATTGTATAGATTACTGAAATAGAAAGCAGAGTATCGGCGACACACAGGCTCTATTCAAAGACACGCGTGTCTTCCATCGGCTGGAAACGGCCTGGGAGAATAGGAAGTTGCCGGTTAAAAAAGCGCTTATCATTTTGATAAGCGCTTTTTGTTATTATTTTAGTATAGAATTAACCCTGAATCATGGAATAGTTAAGGGGTAGTATGGTATGATTTAAAAGGTTGCTTTAATTATTTATACATAATAGGAGAACTCCAGACCATGACTCATTTACGATTACGCTATGCTTTAAATGAACGGCCGCCACTAGGCAAGGCCCTGCTCTTTAGCCTGCAATGGCTGGTTATTTGCGTACCCTTTGTTATTATCATCGGCAATGTAGTAGCCGGGCTTCATTTTTCGGAGGCGGACAAGCAGGTTATGTATTTACAACGATTGTTTTTCGTGACCGGCTTATCTGTCTTGCTACAGGCTTATTATGGACATCGCTTGCCCGTATTGAGCGGTCCGGCTGCTATTTTGCTGGTGGGAGTGGTAACTGCATTAAGTAAAAGCTATGATGTAATATATTCCAGCATGGCTTTAGGAGGCTTGCTTCTCTTGGGGGCAAGTGTCACTGGTTTGTTTAAGCGATTGACCGGATTATTTACACCGCGAATTGTAGCTGTTATTTTATTATTAATTGCTTTTACGCTTGCGCCGACTATTATGAAGATGATTGTAACGATTAGCGCAGGTATTCCGGTTATTGACAATCTATTATTTTCTCTTTTATTGCTCTTTGTCATGTTGCTTGCCGGGCGTTTTTTACGAGGTATCTGGAAGTCCACTCTGGTTGTTTGGGCAATTATGAGCGGGACCTTGCTTTACCGTATACTCTTCCCTATGAGGATAATCAATCCGGCGTCGGTTCATTTCAAGATATCCCTGGATTATTTATCTATGGGAATATCGCAAGTAACGCTGGAAATACCGGTGGTAGCCGCATTCCTTATTTGTTTTTTAGCTCTCTTAATTAATGATTTAGGTTCCATACAGGCTATGGAACGTCTGATTCAGCCTGATTTGATGGAAAAGCGCATAACCCGTGGTGTGGCCTGTACGGGATTAAGTAATTTGCTGGCCGGGTTTTTGGGGGTTATTGGTCCGGTTAATTATTCATTTAGTGCCGGAGTTGTGCTTGTTGCCGGTTGTGCTTCTTTTTGGGTTTTAGCACCGGCTGGTTTGGGATTACTGCTAATTTCATTATTTCCCGGCGTTATTGCCATATTGGGAAGCATTCCTCAGGCTGTGACCGGTACTATTTTACTCTATATTATGTGTTCTCAGATGACATCGGGCTTACAAATCATAGCGGATGATCCGGGACCGTACACGTTAGAGTCCGGCATTATAATCGCCACGCCGATTCTAATCGGAACGATGATTGCCTTTTTACCCGCTGCTGTTGTTGCTAATTTTCCCGCAATGCTGCGGCCGATTATTGGCAATGGGTTTATAGTAGGAGTATTAACAGTTTTTATAATGGAACATGTCATATTTCCGGCTTCTCCCCGGTCAAGGCCGCAGGATAAACTAAGTAAAGGAGATGATATAGATGAACGTGGAAGATATTAAAACCATTTGTAATCTGGGAACGGGAACAATGGGGTTTGGCACAACCGTTATGTTTGCTATGGCCGGTTATAATGTGCGCATGTACGGCCGGTCGGAAGCCAGTATTACCCGCGGCCTGGCGGGAATAAAGGCGGCATTAGCAACTTATTATGAACATGGGCTGGTACAGCAACCGGATATCGCGGCCGTAATGGGCCGGATTCAAGGCGTCACTACTCTGGAGGAAGCAGCAATTGACGCGGATTTTGTCATTGAATCCGTAGCTGAGGATATTGCCGTTAAACAGGCTGTGTTTACCAAGCTGGATGGGCTGTGCGCCGGACATACGATTTTTGCAACTAATACGTCGGGGCTGAGTCCTACAACCATTGCGGAAGCAGTGGGCCGCAAAGACAAATTTGTAGTTGCCCATTTTTGGAATCCACCTCATCTGATGCCGCTGGTAGAAGTTGTACCAGGTAAGTATACGACCCAGGAAACAGTGGATGTTACCTGGCAGCTCATGGAGAAAATCGGTAAAAAACCGGTGGCATTGAAACGGGAAGCAATGGGCTTTATCGGCAACCGGCTTCAGCTTGCTTTATTACGTGAGGCATTGTATATTGTAGAGTCCGGCATCGCCAGTAAAGAGGCAGTAGATACAACGGTCAAATATAGTCTTGGCCGCCGTCTGTCAACCACAGGTCCCTTGGAAAGCGCCGATTTAGGGGGACTGGATATTTTTTATAACATCTCCCGCTATTTATTGGCCGACCTTTCCAATTCAACCGGGATATCACCCCTGTTACAGGCGGCTGTAGACAAGGGAACCTTGGGTGCCAAAACAGGCAGCGGCTTGTACGAATGGACGCCGGAAGAATTGGAAAAAATCAAACGGACCCGGGAAGACATGCTGCTTGAATGGCTGCATAGAGACAGGCAGGAAAATAAATAGTAAAAAAGCCAAAGACCGCGGATGCGGTCTTTTTTTATCGAAACCGTTTTTGCAGGGTGAAGAGCTCTTCCGTCTTATCCGTCATGAATTGGTGGGCATCGGTAATGGCCTGATTATAAATGTATGGACCGATTTTGGCGAGAATAAAATCCAGGAACAGGGAAGCCTGAAAATCACTGATTGTTTCCTCACGCTCCGTTTGGTAAAACTTCTGAATTTCTTCCAAAACAATGGGTAAGGAATTATTGTCAAGTTCAATTTTTTTCATAAAGGGACTCCTTTTGCCTCTTCATTTTAATTGGTTAAATTATACAATAAAAGGTAAAATTATGGTATATAGAAGATAGAATAGTGTGCCTTTTTACTAAAACGAAAAAAGTTTAAAAATATATCTTGACAAAAAACATACGTCTTGGCATAATGTATACAACGTTACATTTGTTGTAAGAAAGTGCATCTAGGGTTCCGCTGCCTGCAAGGGCGGGTCTGGGCCGAGCGATGCAGATGCGGTTATACTGCATTACACCGTGAGGATAAAACACTCTGCGGAAGGTTTCTTACTAAACCATTGGTTGAGTAAGAACGATTCGGCGGAATTTTTTTACCTTTTAAATGTCTTAGGATGGGAAAGTTCAATACGAAGAAGAGTAATGAGTGGGATAAAAGCAACAGCGTAATCCGCTGCAGAGAGCCGGTGGTCGCTGCGAACCGGTACGGAGGCTGTTGCCGTTACGTCGCCCACGAACTTCCTTACTGATTGTATATTGTATTTTAGTATACAGTAGGTAATGACGCGGCCTGGCGTTATAAGGAAGCCGGTATTTACCGGCGCAACAAGCCCAAAGTAGGGTGGTACCGCGAGTTGCCTCGCCCCTATTGACGTATATGCGTCAATAGGGGCGTTTTATTTTATCCAATCTCATTAAAAACGCAAGGAAGGGGGAGCAGTGTGAAGCATGTTCTGTCAGTCTTAGTACAAAATCAGCCGGGCGTGCTGGTGCGGGTAACGAGTATGTTTTCCCGTCGGGGCTTTAATATTGACAGTCTGGCCGTGGGGGTAACGCATGTACCGGAATATTCGCGAATTACCGCCGTAATATGCGGGAACCAGGCAGTTGTCAATCAGGTGGTAAAGCAACTGGAAAAATTGGTTGAAGTGGTTAATGTTCAGATTTTGGAGGCATCCGCCTCGGTCAGCAGGGGAATGGCCATGCTAAAAGTGACGGCCGGAGAAAGACGGGGCGAAATTTTGAAACTGGCGGAAATATTCCGGGCTAGCGTGGTCGACATTTCCGAGAATACCCTGACATTGGAAGTTACCGGCGACGAAGACAAAATAAATGCGTTGGTTGAGCTCCTAATACCTTACGGTATGCTGGAGATGACCCGCACCGGGCTAATTGGCCTGGCGCGGGGAGAAAATACAATTTATCAATATGAGGAGAGAGAAAATTATGAAGAAAATGTATTATGACCAAGATGTAAACTGGGATGTACTGCAAGGAAAGACTGTAGCCGTCATTGGCTATGGCAGCCAGGGCCATGCTCATGCGTTAAATCTAAAGGAAAGCGGAGTCAACGTTATTGTCGGCCTGTACGAGGGCAGTAAATCCCGGGAAAAGGCTGAGGCACAGGGACTAAAAGTGGCAGCAGTAAGTCAGGCGGTGGCGGTTGCCGACATTACCATGATTCTTATTCCAGACGAAAAACAGGCGAAAGTCTACCGGGAGGAAATTGCCCCTAACCTGAAAGACGGTGCGGCATTGGCGTTTGCACACGGTTTTAATATTCACTTTAACCAAATCATTCCTCCCGCCAATATTGACGTATTTATGGTAGCACCGAAAGGACCGGGACATCTGGTTCGCCGGGTATTCACCGAAGGCGGCGGAGTGCCTTGCCTAATGGCTGTTCAACAGGATTATACCGGTAAGGCCCGCGAACTGGCGCTGGCGTATGCCAGAGGAATCGGGGGAACCCGTGCCGGGGTACTGGTAACGACTTTTCAGGAAGAAACGGAAACCGACCTGTTCGGGGAACAGGCGGTATTGTGTGGTGGGGTGACGGCGCTTATCAAGGCGGGTTTTGAAACCTTGGTAGAAGCGGGATATCAGCCGGAATCAGCCTATTTTGAATGTATGCACGAAATGAAATTGATTGTAGACCTGCTGTATGAAGGGGGTATGGCCGCTATGCGCTACTCTGTCAGTGACACTGCCGAATACGGTGACTATGTGACAGGGCCCCGGATTATCACGGATGCCACTAAGGCGGAAATGAAAAAAGTTTTGGCTGAAATTCAGGACGGCACCTTTGCACGGAATTGGATATTGGAAAATCAGGCCAACCGGCCGAGCTTTACAGCGACCAGACGGAAAGAAGCCAATCATCCTATCGAAGCCGTCGGCAAGGAACTTCGGGGAATGATGGGCTGGCTCAAAAAAAAGTAAAGGATTAAAGAGGGTGACGCTATATGGACGATGGGGTCTCTACTATTAAAATATTTGATACTACCTTGCGGGATGGGGAGCAGACTCCGGGAGTGTGTTTGGAGGCCGGGGAAAAGCTGGAAATTGCCCAGGCATTGGCCAAATTAAAGGTTGATGTGATTGAAGCAGGGTTCCCTGTTGCTTCATCCGGTGACTTTGAAGCGGTCAGCCTGGTGGCAGCGCAAGTGAAAGGTCCGGTGATTGCCGGTCTCGCCAGAGCCAACCAAAAAGATATTGATATGGCCGGGCAAGCGCTTGCGAAAGCGGAACGGCCCCGCATTCATACTTTTATCGCCACCAGTGACATTCACCTGGAATATAAGCTTAAAATGAGTCGGGAACAGGTGTTGGCCCAGGCGGCAGAGGCCGTGCGCCATGCGCGGAAATTAGTGCCGGACGTGGAATTTTCCGCCGAGGATGCCTCTCGGTCGGACTGGGATTTTCTTTGTCAGGTTTTTACGGCGGCCATCGATGCCGGTGCCAGTGTGATTAATATTCCCGATACGGTTGGTTATACGACTCCCGGCGAGTTTGGCACATTGATTCAATATATCCGGACCCATGTTCCCAATATTGATCAGGCGGCGATCAGCGTGCATTGTCATGATGATCTGGGAATGGCGGTAGCCAATTCCTTGGCAGCCGTTCTGAACGGCGCTACCCAGGTGGAATGCACTATTAACGGTTTGGGTGAACGGGCCGGCAATGCCGCCATGGAAGAGCTGGTTATGGCGCTGACCACCCGCAGAGAGTATTTTAAAGCTGTGACCGGGATCGATACCCGCCAGATTTATCGTACCTCCCGTTTGGTAAGTACTCTGACCGGTGTTGTGGTAGCACCGACCAAGTCAATTGTCGGGGACAATGCCTTTGCGCATGAGTCTGGGATTCATCAGCACGGGGTGTTGAATAACTCCCTGACCTATGAAATCATGCGCCCGGAAGCGATCGGCATCAGCCGGAACGCGATCGTGCTCGGCAAGCATTCGGGCCGGCATGCCTTTGAAGAGCGGCTGAGGGAGATGGGTTATGAGCTGGAAGCGGAGGCAATCAACAATTTATTTGTTGAATTTAAAGCATTGGCCGATCGAAAAAAAATGGTCTTCGACCGCGATATCGAAGCGCTGCTGTCGGAGAAAAGTGCTGTAAAACCGGAGTGGTACCGACTGGTCTATCATAATGTGGTCAGCGGCAATCAGACGTTAGCGACGGCTTCCGTACGGCTGGAAACCAGCGCCGGCATACTGGAGGAAGCCAGCTGCGGCGACGGCCCGGTCGATGCAACCTTTAAAGCGATTGAAAAAGCGGTTGGTTTTGCCGTCAATTTGAAAGATTATCAATTGAAAGCAGTAACAGCCGGTCAGGATGCTCTGGGCGAGGCTACCGTTTGGGTTCAGCAGGACGGTCGTACTTTCAGCGGCCGCGGTTTGAGCACGGATGTGATCGAAGCCAGTGCGAAAGCGTATGTGAACGCCATCAACAAAATGCTGGCTACATGCGGTTATCCGGCCGACTATCAGGCAGCAGGAGGTAGAGGCTAATGGGAATGACTATGACGGAAAAGATTCTCGCCCGTCACGCCGGGTTGGACTCCGTCCGGCCGGGACAGTTAATCAAGAGCAGGGTCGACCTGGTATTGGGCAACGATATAACGGCACCGCCGGCCATTAAAGAATTCAATAAAATAGGCCGGCCTGTCTTCGATAAAAATAAAGTTGTTTTGGTGCCGGATCATTTCGCACCGAACAAAGACATAAAATCGGCGCAAATGACCAAAACCATGCGGGAGTTTGCCCGGGAGCATGAGATTACGCATTATTTTGAAGTCGGCAGGATGGGCATTGAGCATGTACTGCTGCCGGAAGCAGGCTTGGTGGTACCGGGAGAAGTAATCATCGGCGCCGATTCTCATACCTGCACCTACGGCGCGGTCGGCGCCTTTGCCACCGGTGTGGGTTCTACCGATATGGGAACAGCGATGGCTACCGGTGATACCTGGTTCAAAGTGCCTTCCTCCATTAAGGTCAATTTGACAGGTAAGTTACCGCCCTGGGTTAGCGGTAAGGATGTTATTTTGACTCTGATCGGCCGAATCGGTGTTGATGGCGCCCGTTACCAGTCACTGGAATTCGCCGGGCCCGGGGTAAGCGAATTGTCGATGACCGACCGGTTGACCATTGCCAATATGGCAATTGAAGGGGGCGCCAAAAACGGGATTTTTCCGGTCGACGACATTACCCGGTCCTATTTGAACGGGCGGACAACTAAGCCGTATGAAGCCGTTGTGGCGGATGCCGATGCAGACTATGCCGAAATGATTGATATTGATCTGAGTGCATTAAGTCCGGTCGTAGCGCTGCCGCATTTGCCGGAAAATGTAAAAAGGGTCAGTGAAGTCGGTACCATTGCGATTGATCAGGTAGTAATCGGTTCCTGCACCAATGGCCGGATTGAAGATTTGGAACAGGCGGCTCAAATAATGGCCGGCAGACAAGTTCATCCCAAAGTGCGGGCGATTATCATTCCCGGGAGTCAAGCCGTATACCTGGAGGCTATGGAGCGGGGCTATATTGAAACCTTTATCCGTTCCGGCGCTGTTGTCAGCACGCCGACATGCGGACCATGCCTGGGCGGCTATATGGGGATCCTGGCGGCCGGTGAGAAGGCTGTTGCGACGACTAACCGTAATTTCCGCGGCCGCATGGGTCATGTGGATAGTGAGGTATATCTGGCCGGCCCGGCTGTTGCTGCCGCCAGCGCGATTTTGGGGCGGATCGGGGCTCCCGGGGAGGTAGTGGCATGATTTTAGAAGGAACGGTTTGGAAATACGGTGACAACGTGGATACGGATGTCATTATTCCGGCCCGCTATTTGAATACGGCCGAACCCAAGGAATTGGCGGCCCATTGTATGGAGGACCTGGATCCGTCTTTTGTTGGCAAGGTCAAGGCCGGGGACATTATGGTGGCGGAAAAAAATTTTGGCTGCGGTTCTTCCCGGGAGCATGCTCCGGTAGCTATCAAGGCCAGCGGCATTACCTGTGTTATTGCTCAGAGCTTTGCCCGCATTTTCTACCGGAATGCGATTAATATCGGCCTGCCGCTGCTGGAATTAGGCGACGCCGTGAAACAAATCCGCAGTGGCGACAGCCTGCGGGTGGATTTGTCCACCGGAACGGTGGAAAACCGGTCGACAGGAGAGGTCTTCTCGGCGCCGCCATTACCGGGTTTTATTCAGGAAATTGCCAAAGCGGGTGGACTCGTGAACTATGTCAGGGGGTGCCGGGGTTGAGTCATCATATTGTTATCATTCCCGGTGACGGAATCGGGGTAGAGATTACGGCGGTTGCCCGGCAGGTTCTCGAAAAAACAGCGGCGAAAGCCGGACTCGCCCTAACCTTTGAAGAAAAACCGGCCGGTGGCACCGCTATCGATAAAATGGGAGTGCCTCTGCCGGAGGAAACACTGGCAGCCGCCAGGCAGGCTGACGCTGTATTGTTAGGCGCTGTGGGCGGACCGGCTTGGGACCAGGTAGCACCCGAATTACGGCCGGAACGGGCGATTCTGGGATTGCGCAAAGCGCTGGGGTTATACGCCAACTTGCGGCCGGTAAAAGTATCGCCGGCGCTGGCTGATTATTCTCCCTTAAAACCGGAACTGGTGGCAGGCGTGGATATTCTTATTGTCCGGGAATTGAACGGCGGCATTTACTATGGTGAAAAAGGCAGCGAGAAGGACCGGGCCTGGGATACGGAGGTCTATAGCGCAATGGAAGTGGAACGCATCGTGGCGGTTGCCTGCCAAGCGGCAAAGGTACGCCGGGGAAAAGTTACATCTGTTGACAAGGCCAATGTTTTGGCTACATCCCGCCTGTGGCGCCAGACTGCCGGTACCGTGGCGGCCAAATTTACCGATATTAACCTCGACCATTTATATGTGGATAATTGTGCCATGCAGTTGGTGCTGGCGCCGCGGCAGTTCGACGTCATTGTAACCAGCAATTTATTTGGTGATATTTTAAGTGATGAAGCCGCCGTATTGACCGGATCTATCGGACTGCTGCCTTCCGCCAGCATTGGCGACGGCACCGGCTTGTATGAGCCCATACACGGTTCCGCTCCGGATATTGCCGGCAGGGGAATTGCCAATCCGATTGGCACGGTGTTATCAGCGGCAATGCTGCTGCGCCATTCTCTGGGAGAAGATGAGGCTGCCTGCCGGGTGGAACAAGCGGTCGAAGCAGTACTGAAGGACGGCTATCGTACGGCTGACTTATACCGGCCTGGATTTACCAAGGTTTCGACAATGGAAATGGGCCGGCAGATTTTAGACCGGCTTTGAAAAGTGAGGTGAGTGGGCATGAAAATGACTGGCGCCCGCGCTATTGTAGAATGTTTACTGGAACAGGGCGTGGATACCCTGTTCGGTTTTCCGGGCGGAACCATTCTGCCGCTGTATGACGCCCTGCAAAATGCTCCACTCCGCCACATACTAACCGTTCATGAACAGGGTGCGGCGCATGCGGCCGACGGCTACGCGAGAGCCAGCGGCAAAGTAGGAGTTTGTATTGCTACTTCCGGACCGGGGGCGACTAACCTGGTCACCGGACTGGCTGCTGCCTTTATGGACTCGGTACCGGTAATAGCCATTACCGGTCAGGTACCGACGACTTTAATCGGACGGGACGCATTTCAGGAAGTGGACATTACCGGTATTACCATGCCGATTACAAAGCATAATTTTCAGGTGAAAAATCCGGCCAAACTGGTGGAAATGCTCCGCCAGGCTTTTCGGATTGCCCGGTCCGGCAGGCCGGGGCCGGTGTTAATTGATATACCCCGTGATGTTCAAACCGCAGTGGTCGAATTTGAGGCTGCCGCTACACCGGTCCGGATGCCATGGCAGCCGTCTTCTCATACGGACCGGCTGCTCAAGGAGGCAGCCGGTGTAATCCGGTCGGCCCAAAAACCGGTTGTAATAGTCGGCGGCGGGGTGATTACGGGGGAGGCCCACCAGGAAGTACAACAACTGGCAGAAAAGAGCCGCATCCCCGTAGTAAGCACGCTCATGGGCCTGGGGGCTTTTCCGGCTTCCCACCGGCAGTTTTTAGGGCTAACCGGTATGCACGGTCACAAGCTTGCTAATAATGTGGTTCATGCTGCCGACGTAATTATTGCTGTCGGCAGCCGTTTCAGCGACCGGGTAACCGGCAACCGGGCCAGTTATGCCGATAACAAAGTGGTTATTCATATTGATGTCGATCCGGCGGAAATTGATAAGAATGTGGCTGCCGGAATCGGATTAGCGGGTGAAATCCGCCTGTTGCTGCAACGGTTGACCGACTGTGTTCCAGGGTCAGACCGGGATGACTGGTGGCTGGACATAGACCGGTGGCGGCAAGAGTATAAAGAAAATGTAACAGGCGAAGAATTAACCGGTTCCTGGGTTATGAAGCGGACGGCTGAGTTAGCTCAAAATAGCGACTGTACCTTTGTCACCGATGTGGGACAACACCAGATGTGGGCGGCACAGCACTTAAAGATTGAGAAACCGCGCGAATGGCTTACATCAGGCGGATTGGGCGCTATGGGTTTTGGTTTGCCGGCGGCGCTGGGGGCGCAGGCCGCGGTGCCGCATAAACGGGTGGTGCTCATTGCCGGTGACGGCGGCTTCAAGATGACGGGAGGGGAACTCTATACGGTTTCCTGTTATGACTTGCCGGTGACCGTTATTGTGATCCATAACCAGGGGCTGGGAATGATCCGCCAATTGCAGCATGTTTTTTTTGACCGGCACTATTGTGCCTGTGTTCTGCCGGATAAGATGGATTTTGCGCTGTATGCCCGGGCCTTTGGTATCGAGGCAAATACAGTATGTACCCGGGAGGAATTTTCTGAGACCTTTGCTACCTCTCTTCAGGCAACCAAGCCGCAGGTTATTGTGGTGAAAATTTCCGGCAAGCAATTGGTGCAACCAATGATTGCACCGGGAGCGGCGCTAAATGAGTATGTAGACTTTACCTGACGCGCATACTAAAAAAGTTGATAGTGAAAGAGGAGGAGAAGCCTTATGGATAACCAGGAAAAAAAAGTTCCGGAAAAGGTGTCATACGGGGATTCTGAATTTCACGTCGGCGGAATTAATGACTTTTTGGGTGGCGTCGATCCCCACGCAGATCAGAATTTGCTGCGGTTGACGGGAAATCCCGGTTAAACGGGTAGAAAAGCAAAAGAACGGGGTTAATGAACCGCTCTGCATGGTAAGGAACGCCATGTGGGGCGGTTTGATTTATGATTTATTTGCATAGGCTATATAAAGGAATAAAGATTGCCGTTGATTTTTTAGCGAACAAAGATAACGTAAAATGAACGGAACAAAGAAGGGAATACAGTGCGAAGAAGGGAACTGAGTAACAAATAGCGGCAAAGGAGCAATTGGAAAGTGAAACAAATGACAGGAAGCATTCGCTCCGTGGCAACCATCACGCTTGGGATATCAATTGCCGGCTACTTTATTGCCTATCCGTTTCATGAGACGCTGCTTGGCGGGCTGCTGACCAGCGGTTTTGGCGCAGCCGTTGTTGGCGGACTGGCGGATTGGTTTGCCGTGACGGCTTTATTCCGTAAGCCCCTGGGCATTCCCTTTCATACCGCCTTGATTCCCCGAAACCGGGAAAAAATTTTCCGGGCGATTGTAAAGCTGGTTGAAAATGATTTATTAACCCAAGAAAGTATCATAGCCCAGATTCAACGGCGTAGCCCCTCCAAACTGCTGCTAGACTATCTGGAACAGCATGGCGGCTTGCTAAAAACGAAAAAAGTTTTGCACCGGGTAATGCTGGATATTTTAAAAAAAATTGATCCGGAAGAAACGGGAAAATGGATGGCCCCTGTAGTGGAGAAGTATATGGATAGTATTCGGGTTGTGCCGGCAATTAGCGATGCAATTGAATGGTCGATCCGAAACGGTTATGATGATAAATTAGTGCTTTTTGTTTTGGATGAACTGGGGCGTTTGGCTAAACACCCGCAAATATACCTGATTCTGAAAGCATTGCTGCAGGAAACAAGGGACAAATATGAACAAGACATGGCCCGCCGCAAGGTAGTCGATTGGTTGCTTGCCCGCTCCGGAGGATATTCTACCGGTAAGCTGGCAGCGTTAGCCCAACGAAAAATTGGGGATTTTCTGACACAATTGCATAATCCGGAGCATTCGTTACGCTACCTTCTTAAAAGCAGGGTTATCCTACTATTGACATATCTCCGGCAAGATCCTGTTTATCAGGCAAAATTAGAGGAATGGAAAGAGCAGTCCATATCGCAAACGGATTGGCAGGATTATATAAGCAAATTTATCAGCCGGCTGCAGCAAAATAGCCGCCCAAGTGAGACTGCCGACTGGCTGCAGATTTTTGATAATCAGGTAGAACGGCTGATCGAAAATTTTCGTTCCGATTACGGAAAACAAGAACGGTTTGACCGATATACCAAGGAAAAGCTGGCAGGAATCGTAGACGCCTATCATTACCAGATTGGCCGGACAGTTCGGGAAAAACTGGAGCAATTCTCCGATGAAATGCTGGTGAATTTTATGGAAGACAAAGTAGGAAACGATCTGCAGATGGTACGGATTAACGGTTCCGTCGTAGGTTCTGTAGTAGGAATGCTAATTTATCTGGCGATTATCTGGTTATAGGGTGGAAGAGACGATGCGCAGGCAAAGAATGGCGAACAATATACTGATCGGTGTTTTTTTGCTATTTATTATGGCTATTGTTTACTGGCATTATCAGGGAACTACTTTTGCCGGCCGGCTATTCCTGGCAGTAACGGAGGCTGCTCTGGTAGGAGGAATTGCCGACTGGTTTGCCGTAACGGCATTATTCCGTAAACCGCTCGGCATACCCTGGTATACGGCTATTTTGCCCCGTAACCGGGACCGGGTTGTAGAGGCGCTCGTTTTTGCCGTTCAGCAAGAATTATTAAGCAAGAATTTTATACGGCAACGTCTGGAAAATGTCCGGTTGAGCCATTTTTTTATTGAATGGATTGACGGCCACAAGGCAGCCTGGCTGGATGACGCACTGACACCGCTGCTCGAGTTTGCCGCCGGCCGTTTAGACAGTGATCAAGCGGCGAGCCAGGTGGCAAAAGTTCTCCGGGCTCATTCGGACCAATTGCATTTGACGCCGGCAATCAGCCGCTTTGTTCGTTGGATGCTGGCGCAAAAAAAAGATGAAGTTGTTTTTGATATGCTGTTGGACCAACTGCTTCAGACCATGCAAAAACCGGCTGCCACCAGCACAGTTTGGCATTTTCTCAGGCGGTATACAATGTGGGAACGTCGCTCTTCTCCCTGGAGAATGCTTGTTTTTAGCGGGCTGGAAGCATTCGATGCGTTTAATTTGAATGATGCTGCCAAGGCGCTTCATCAGGAACTATTAACGATTCTCATTGAACTAAAGCAGCCTGAACATCGTTTGCGTCGTTGGCTTCACAGCCGGCTGACCGACATTGGACAGGAATTAGAACAAAATCCGGCGTGGGTGCAAGCCGTGGAAGAATGGAAGAGCAACCTGATTGGGCAAGCCAAATTGGAGGAAGCGTTTGTCGAAGTATTGCAGGCCGTAATGATGTCTCTGCAGGGTAAGGAAGAGCAATCGACAATAGGGACATGGCTCCGGCAGCAAACTGACACATACTGGCAACTGTTTAAAACTAACAAGGCGTTGCAGGACTGGATTGAAAGTTACCTGCAAGAAATTTTGCAGCATGTTATTGAAACAGAACACGCGCTAATCGGGGATGTGGTCCGGGACGCCCTTGTCATTTTGACCAAAGAAGAAATGAATCAATTTGTAGAAGAAAGAGCAGGGGATGATTTACAATGGATCCGGATTAACGGTTCCGTTGTTGGTGCGCTGGTAGGTTTTATTTTATTTATCTGGACGCAACTGGTATACATGCCGTTTATTGTGCCGATAATCCGTAGTTGGTTTATGTAGGGAAGACAGATTGGACATACTAATTCGTACCGGCATAAAATCGTACCTCACAGCATAGGATGAAGAATGGCTGGTAAGGGGTGAAAAGTATGCAGGTGGGCTTAATTGGAATCGGGCGTATGGGTAAGGCTTTAATACCCGGGCTGGCAGAACAGTTTGAATTGTGGATTTATGACCGGGACCCGGCTAATATGGAGACAGTGGCGGAAAAATATCCTGTTTTTATAGCAAAGGATTTAGCGCAAATTGCAGAATCAGGAGTTGTAATATTAGTTGTTCCGGACAGGGAAGTTGTTAGTTGCCTTAAGGAACTGAACCAAATTAAAAAGCCGGTGGTTGTAATTAATGCGGCAACCAATGTGGCCCGGTATACACTGCAGGAAATGGCAGCCGGTCATGTAAAATGCATTGGCGCAAAATTTGTCGGACAAGCCGGTGAGATTGTGCTGGGGCAAAAGCCGGTTATCATTATCGACGACCAGCCGGCCGATTTAGTACCGCTGGTGAAGGAAATTTTTGCGGGGATCGGCCCGATTGTGGTCGGAAAAGCCGATATGGTTACCTATATTAATACGGTGGCAGCAGAAGCCGTACTGGAAGCGGCGGTACGCATGGAGGAAAGCCTGCGTTACCGTGGTATTACCGAGCCGGTAGTAATTCAGACCGCGATTCGTCAGGTGGGAGCGGGTATACTCAAGGCTTATGCCGATAATGATTTAGGTCCCTTCGCCCGGGAAATTGTGAGAGCGATAAGGGCCAGGATAAACAAATGGTAATTAAAATAGGAGATAGCAGGAAAATGGGTTATCATGTCGTATAATATAATAATTATATTTCGTTCCCAGGAGGCTGTTTTAGCCTCGTCATAGTAGGCTTTAGATACAGGAGGAAAGAATATGCAACAAGGAACATTTCGGGTAAAAGCCGGCTTGGCGGAAATGCTCAAGGGCGGCGTTATTATGGATGTAACAACACCGGAACAGGCCAAGATTGCCGAAGAAGCCGGCGCTTGCGCCGTAATGGCACTGGAAAGGGTACCGGCAGATATTCGGGCGGCGGGTGGAGTGGCCCGTATGGCGGATCCGACCGTCGTTATGCGGATACAAGACGCTGTTTCCATTCCGGTTATGGCTAAGGCTCGTATCGGACATTTTGTGGAAGCGCAAATTTTAGAATCCTTAGGTATCGATTATATTGATGAAAGTGAAGTACTGACGCCGGCAGACGATAAATTTCATATTAATAAACACCAATTCAAGATTCCCTTTGTATGCGGGGCGAAAAATCTGGGAGAAGCCCTGCGCCGCATTGGTGAGGGCGCAGCAATGATCCGTACTAAAGGGGAACCGGGAACGGGTAATGTGGTGGAAGCGGTCAAACATATCCGCATGGTAATGGGCGAGATTCGCCAATTATTAAATCTACCAGACGACGAAGTTGCCGCCTTTGCTAAAAACACTGGCGCGCCGCTGGAGTTAGTGCTGGAAACGAAAAAGATGGGCCGGTTGCCGGTTGTAAATTTTGCGGCCGGCGGCATTGCCACACCGGCGGATGCGGCTTTGATGATGCAGCTCGGCTGTGATGGTATCTTTGTCGGTTCCGGTATATTTAAATCCGGTGATCCGGCGAAACGGGCCAAAGCCATTGTGGCAGCGACTACTTATTATAACGATCCCAAAGTATTGGCAGACGTTTCCAAAGACCTTGGCGAAGCGATGGTGGGTATTGAAATTTCCACCATTGCTCCGAATGAGCGTATGCAGGAGCGTGGCTGGTAATCGTAGAAAGAAGGACCAGGTATGAAAATTGGTGTACTTGCCCTACAGGGGGCTTTCAGGGAGCATCGCCGGATGCTCGAACTCTGCGGGGCTGTGGCAACAGAGATACGGACGCCGCAAGATCTGGACGCCGTTGCCGGGCTGATTATTCCCGGCGGGGAGAGTACCACAATCGGCAAGCTCATGGTAGAGTGGGGCTTATTGGATAAAATAAGGCTTCGGGCCTCCCAGGGAATGGCAATTTACGGTACTTGTGCGGGCATGATTTTATTGGCGAAAGAGATTATCGGCAGCGATCAGCCCCGGTTGGGGCTCATGGATATTGCTGTGCGGCGTAATGCTTTTGGCCGTCAGCGGGAAAGTTTTGAAGCCGACTTAGCTGTACCGGAATTTGGCGAAGACCCGGTGCGGGCTGTATTTATCCGGGCCCCCTATATAGAAAAGACGGGCCCGGATGTTCAGGTTCTGGCAAAGGTAAAAGATAAAGTAGTAATTGCCCGCCAAGGGAATTTTTTAGCTACCGCTTTTCATCCGGAATTAACTGAAGACGAACGCATTCACAAGTATTTTATCAATATGATGCAAGAATAAGGGAAAAACCGTTCTAATGCTGGTAAAATTAGCATAGAACGGCTTTTTTTTGCAGGAATCAGGTGTATTTGTGTGGAAATAAACATAGACTTTATTAATGCTTTATGCTATAGGAAGCGCAGAGGGAGATGATGAATCGTGGGTAATTTGGTGGATGCATTCATTGCGCTGCGGCAAGAACTGGCTGTGCCTGCGGCGATGGTGGCAGAAATCGCTTTGCGGTTTCAGGAGGAAATGATAGCCGGATTGCGAGGACAGCTAAGTACGCTAAAAATGTTGCCATCATTTTTAGCAAAACCGAATGGGGAAGAAAAGGGAGATTTTTTAGCGATTGATTTTGGCGGCACCAATGTACGGATTATTTTAGTAGAGTTATCCGGCCAAGGCCGGTTTTCCATTAAGGCGGCCCGGTCGTTTCCGCTAAAAGACCGGCAGAAAGGCTATGATTATACGGCCAATACCGCTTCCGGCAACGAACTGTTTGATTTCATTGCTGCCAATATTGAAGAATTGGCTGACCGTCATGGCAGATATTCATTAGGGCACACATTTTCTTTTCCCTGCCGCCAGACAGGGTTGAATCAAGCCATATTAATAATTTGGACCAAGGAAATCAAGACGCAGGGTGTAGAGGGGCAGGATGTGGGTACTCTTTTACAAGCGGCGTTGGACCAACGGCAAATGACCCATGTTGTTGCGAAAGCCATTATTAATGATACGGTAGGCACTTTACTGGCGGCCGCCTACAGCGACCGGTGGGCGGATATTGGCTCTATCTGCGGCACAGGGCATAATACCTGCTATCTGGAACCTTGTTCGCCCTTGACGGGAAAGCCCATGATTATCAATATGGAATCAGGAAATTTCGATAAAATAGCAGTGACTGAATATGACCGGCTATTGGACCAAGCCAGTGAGAAGCCGGGTAAACAGCGTCTGGAAAAGATGTCTTCCGGGCGGTATGTTGGCGAGCTGGTCAGCATCATCAGCAGCCAATACGGGAAAAAGGGTTTACTCGGGACCGGCTTTCAGCAGCCGGCCGGGCTGGTGCCCCTGGGAGGAGAACAGGTCGCAGCTCTTGTGGCTGATAATACACCCGGCTTGACCCAAGTTCAAGAAGTGATTGAAGGCCAATGGGGGGCCAGTGGTTCGACGCTGGCTGAGCGGCAGGCGATCCGGGAAATCGCTGAGTTGGTTATTAATCGTTCCGCCAGATTGGTAGCGGCTACTTTTTTAGGGGTTATCCGCCATATCGACCCCGAATTGCAACAACGGCATACTATTGCCATTGATGGCTCCCTTTATGAAAAAATGCCCGGCTATGCAAGCCGGCTAAAAGCTGCGTTAGCTGAAAACCTGGCCGCTAAGGCGTCCTTGATCACGGTAGTACTGACAAAAGACGGTTCCGGCGTAGGGGCTGCGATCGCAGCGGCCATTGCTGATCAATAGAGAAAAAATGAAAAATGGGCCAGAAGCAAAAAGTATATATGTGTAGCATAGCAAAAGGGCATCTGAGACAAACTCAGATGCCCTTTTGCTGGATCGGAAAGTATAACTTTTCGGGTTGTTTCCATAAACACATTCTTCTTAAAGAAAGCCGAAAAGTAAAATACTTTCCTTCCACTTAAAGACCTTGGATCTTTCTTGGGGGGGATTAGAAAAGAATGGAATTATTTAAGCGGATTTTTTACGGGTGGCAATATCCACCCAGACGGCCAGAAGCAATACCAGGCCTTTTACGATGTATTGATAGGTTATATCCCAGTCCATTAAACTCATGCCGTTATCCAGACTGGAGGTAACCAAGGCGCCAATGATAGCTCCAACCACGGTACCTTCACCGCCCATGGTACTGGTACCGCCGATAATGGCGGCGGCAATAGCATCCAATTCAAACAGATTGCCGGCAGCCGTAGTTGCCGCATTTAATCTGGCCGTAAATACCATACCGGCGATCGCTGTCATGACCCCCATAATCATAAAAATGGTCATGTTGGTCTTACGGATGTTAATGCCGGACAGCCGGGCCGCTTCTTTGTTGCCGCCGATGGCATAAACATAACGGCCAAAGGTAGTTTTTTCCGTGATGAAACTAAAGAGAACGACTAACCCGATAAGCAGCAGAATCGCGTAGGGAATTCCCATATAGGTAACCATAATGGACAAGACGGCCGCCATGGCGATACAGATCACAACCATCCGGATCAATTGCAGCGATAAAGGTAATACGGTAAATCCATACTTGATGCGGGACTGCCGTTTACGCCAATCAAAAATGATAAATAACAGAATAAAAATTACACTGATAATCGCGCTGGTATCGTTAAATGAGGCATGGGGTAAAAAGAGTTTTGGCAGATAGCCTTGACCAATGGCTTTAAAGGCCGGCAGCATGGGCGCAATGGTAGCACCTTTCGTTACCCCAATGATCGCTCCTTTAAACCCCATCATGCTGGCCAGAGTAACGATAAACGCGGGCACGCCACGATAGGCAACCCAGTAACCGTGCCAGATACCGACAATGAGACCTACCAGCATGGTAAGTATAATCGTAGGAATTGTTCCTAATCCTACTTTAACCATGAGTACGGCGGCCACAGCGCCTAAAAACCCGGCCAGAGAACCGACTGACAAGTCAATGTGGCCGGCAACCATGACTAAAACCATGCTGGTAGCCAAAATGGCAATGGTAACGGCCTGCAGGAACAAATTAGAAAGGTTACGGGCCGATACAAAGATACCGTCGGAAATGATGCCGAAGAAGACCCAGATGCCAATTAGGGCAATCAACATGGTGTATTGACGGATATTCTGTTTTAAAGAACTTACTAAAATTTTTTTAATTGAAGGTGTGTTATTTGTGGGATTGATCGGAAGATTCGTTTGGGTGTTGGACGCCATATTACTGTCCTCCTGTCGCATAAAAAATTACTTTTTCTTGTGTGGCTTCTTCCCAGGGAAGTTCACCGTTAAATTTACCTTCATGCATTACAATGACCCGGTCACTCATGCCTAATATTTCCGGCAGCTCCGAGGAAATCATAATAATGGAAACACCTTGGTCTACCAGGCTATTCATGATATTATAGATTTCAAACTTGGCCCCCACGTCAATACCGCGGGTCGGTTCGTCCAGAATCAATACTTTGGGACTGGCCATCAGCCATTTGCCTAGAACGACTTTTTGCTGGTTGCCGCCGCTTAGATTCCCGGTTTTTTGTTCAATCGACGGTGTTTTAATCTTTAAGTCGTTCGTGTATCGTTCAGCAGCCCGGACTTCCTCATTGGAATTGATTATATTATTGGTGCACAGGCTGGAAAGATTGGCCATGGAAATATTATTTTTTATGTCCATCATCAGCACAAGGCCATATTGTTTTCTATCTTCAGACAGGTAGCATAAGCCCTGATTTATGGCATCCCGGGGAGAAGTGACATCGACTGGTTTGCCTTCCAGAAACATTTCGCCTGTTCGCTTACCGGCATAGGCGCCAAAAAGGCTCATGGCCAGTTCGGTGCGTCCTGCGCCCATGAGGCCGGCAATGCCTAGAATTTCCCCTTTGCGGGCGGTAAAGTTTACATTGGAAAGTATCTTTTTGTCAGGAATTTCAGGATTATAAACCGTCCAGTTCTTTACTTCCAATACAACATCTCCAGGGGTATGGGGCTTACGCGGGAACCTTTGAGTCAGCTCACGGCCCACCATAAGAGAAATGACCCGGTCTTCATTTAATTCCTGGGCCGGATAGGTGCCGATGGTTTTGCCGTCCCGCAGGATGGTAACAGTGTCGCATATCCGGAATACCTCATTCAATTTATGAGAAATGTAGATACAGGTAACACCTTTTGCTTTCAGTTCGACCAGTAAGTTTAGCAGATTATCGGTTTCGTGTTCGGTTAAGGCAGCCGTCGGTTCATCCAGAATCAGCAAATTCGCCTTTTTCGAGATGGCTTTGGCAATTTCCACCAGCTGTTGCTGGCCAATGCCGAGATGCAGAATTTTGGTAGCCGGATTGATGTCCAGACGGACTTCATCCAAATACTTTTTGGCCTCGATATAGGACTGGTCCCAGTCTATAATGCCCCGTTCCTGGAATTCATTGCCTAAAAAGATATTTTCACCGACGCTCATCTGTTTCACCAGGGCCAGCTCCTGATAAATTATGGCAATGCCGGCATGCTCACTTTCCTTAATATTCTGGAAATGCTGCGTTTGACCTTTCAACACAATATCGCCAGTATAAGTACCGGTGGGATATACGCCGCTGAGCACTTTCATCAATGTGGATTTACCGGCTCCGTTCTCACCAACAAGAGCGTGAATTTCACCTTTTTTTACTTTAAATGTAACATTGTCAAGAGCTTTAACGCCAGGGAACTCTTTGGTAATGTTGACCATTTCAAGAATATAATCGCTCATATATTCCACCCTTAATAAATTTTAGAGGAACAGGCTATAGTCTGTTCCTCTAACGCCTTCTCAAATTTATAGAGGCTGCCGGACGAACATAAAGTACCCGAAATAGCGTGCCTGGGAGACAAGATATGCCGGCCGGCAGCCTGATTATTTTGAAACTGGATTTACAGAATACTATTTCTTATAAACGTCTTCCTTCTTGAGGTAACCGCTGTCGATGAGAACCTTGTCGATATTCGACTTGTCAACAGCAACCGGCGGCAACAGAATGGAAGGAACGTCCATTTTACCGTTGTTTACTTTGTTGTTTGCGTCAGGCTTTTCCCCTTTGGCCATTTTTACGGCAGCGTCGATGGCGGCTTTACCCAATTCACGCGTATCCTTGAAGATGGTCATGCCCTGAGTGCCCTGAACAATCCGTTGAGCAGCGGCAAGGTCGGAGTCCTGACCGGTGATTGGCACTTTTCCGGCCAATCCTTGGGCGGCCAGAGCCTGAATAACGCCGCCGGCGGTATTGTCGTTAGGAGCCAAAACGCCCTGAATATCGTTATGGTTAGCGGTTAATGCGTCTTCCGCATGTTTCATAGCTTCAGAAGGCTGCCAATCTTTGCAGGGCTGGTCGGTAACGATTTTCAAGTCGCCTTTGTCAACCAGCGGCTGAATGATTTGCATAGCGCCTTTTTTGAAAAGAGTCGCATTGTTGTCGCCAGGGTCGCCGGAAAGAACAATAAGATTACCTTTCTTGACATGATCAGTCAGCCATTTACCTTGCAGTTCGCCAACTTTCTCATTATCAAAGGACATATACAGATCTACATCCGTACCAAGGATGAGACGGTCATAAGAAATAACCGGGATTTTAGCGGCGTGCGCTTTTTCTACGATGTTGGCGGCCGCTTTGCTGTCGTTAGGAGCAACGATCAGAACTTGTACGCCTTTGGTGATCAGGTTTTCAGCTTGTGATTCCTGTTTCGCGGAGTCATTGTCGGAAATTTGAACTTCAAGATCAATACCCAACTTTTTCGCTTCCGCAACCATGGCATCTCTATCTCTTACCCATCTTTCTTCCCGTTGAGTCGGTAAAGATAAACCGATTACTATTTTCTTTTCTTTCGGCGCTTCTGCTTTTTTGTCGCCGCTGCTGCCGCAGCCGGCGAACAGAGTCACTGCAAATGCCAAAGCCACTACCAGGGAAAACACTTTTAAAGCTTTTTTCATTTGTACATCTCCCTTTTTTGTTTTTAGAGAACCCGAACAAACCAAATGGAAACCCGATTTTTACTTATCCCTACCCGTCCACCTCCTAATAAATCCGGAATCTATTTCCGGTGACTCAATAATCTTGCATAATGTATGCCAAAATGTGTGTAACACGCATGGCCAAAAGGAAGTATAAATCTATAATTTTTGCTGGGTTACAGGAGCGGCAAAAACTCTCGACAGAATCAGAGAGGCGGCTCCCATGGCACCCGCGTAGATTCCCAAAGCCGAACAGACAATAGTAATGGGATAATATTTGGCAGTAAAACAGCGGGCCTTGACTTCGGCTTTCAGTTCATCCAGAATAAACTCCTCGGCAACGGCCAGCGTATTGCCAATAATGACAGTGGACGGATTAAAGGTATTAATGATATTAGCCACACCGATCCCCAGTTGTTGGCCAATATGTTTTAGGGCGGCAATGGAAAGCGGATCTCCTGCCTTAGCCGCCTGTACGATCTCAAATACGGTCAGTTGACCGATATGATGTTTGTCAAGAAAGCCGGTAGCGGGATAGTTACCGATATTTTCACTGATAAAATTAAGCAGTGCCTTTTCGGCTGCATATTCTTCCCAACAGCCAATGTTGCCGCAAGAGCAGCGGCGACCGTGCATATGAATGGTTACATGCCCCATTTCTCCGGCCAAGCCGGAAGCCCCCCGGTACAGTTCGTTTTTTATCAGTACACCGGTGCCAATACCGATACCGGCACTCAGATAAACCAGATCGGTTGCTTTTTTACCCAGGCCGAACCATTTCTCACCGATGGCGCCGGCGTTGGCGTCGTTATCAATCAGCACGGGAATCTGGAACTGGTCCTGAATGATTTTTTTTAGGGGCACATTATGCCAGTTGAGATTGGGGGTTTGAAGAATCAGCCCTTCTTCGTAATTAACAATACCGGGAACGCAGATGCCAATGCCGATAATGCCGCTTACGGAGGAAGGGGCACTGTTGATTGTTTCCTGAATCAATTGCTTAAGAAGGCCAATCCGTTCCTCCGGCAAATCGGCCGCGCTGACCGGGATACGGCGTTCCAGCAGGATTTCACCGGCAAAATTAGTTAGAACAATCAATATGTAATTAACGCCGCAGTCAACGCCGATAATGCTGCCATAATTCCGGTTGATGGAAAGGATCACCGGTTTGCGGCCTCCCTGGGATATGCCGATGCCGGTCTCCAGGATCAGTCCGTCAGCTAAAAGCTCATCGACCAGACCGGAAACGGTGGAGCGGTTAAGACCGGTTTTTTTGGCGATTTCCGCCCGGAAGACCGTTTCATTTTTTTGTATGGTATTCAAAACGATCGCTTTGTTAATTTGTTTGACAAGTACTTGATCTGCTGTTAACATTCCATCGCTCACATTCTATAACATTGAAATGGTTTTAAATGTTTCTTTCATTGTGCCATATAAGCCCTGATACACTTGGTACATGGCCTGATACGGGGCGAGACTGGCCGGCTGGGGATCCACTCCGTCAGTTACCTTGATGAAAGCGGCGCACGCTTCTTCCACATTGGCAAACTGCCTGGCGCCAACGGCGGCCAAAATAGCCGCGCCATAGGCCGGACCTTCCACTGCACCGATCAAATCGACGCGCATGCCCAGTATGTCGGCCAGAATCTGACGCCATAGACGGCTTCTGGCACCGCCGCCGCTCACCCGTACGGCCTGAACCGGAATTGCCTGGGCGCGAATGATTTCAAAGGAGTCTTTCAGACCAAAACCGACTCCTTCCATAATGGCCCTGGTCATATGACCGCGCCCATGGGTCATATTCAAACCCACGAAAGAACCACGGGCGTAGGGGTCGCTGTGAGGGGTTCTTTCTCCCATAAGATAGGGGAGAAAGACTAACCCGCCGGTGGCAGCAGGTACATTGGCCGCTTCATTCAACAGCCGGTCATACCCGGCGTCGGAACCGCTCTGGCAAATTTCTTTCACCCACCATTTGAGGCAGGATGCGGCGGACAGCATAACACCCATCACATGCCATTTGCCGTTGGCATGGCAGAAGGAGTGAAGCCGGTTCTCCGGATCGACGGAATACTGTTCCTGGCAGGCAAAGACCACACCGGATGTGCCGAGGGCCAAAGAAACAGTACCGGTGTTGACGGCGCCCGTGCCAACCGCGCCGGCGGCCTGGTCACCACCACCGCCGACAACCATAGTACCGGTTTTAAGTCCGGTTGCAGCGGCGGCTTGGGACGTAATCCCGCCGGTTGGCTCATAGGATTCATAACAGGCGGGCAAAGAAGAAGGTTTGATCGTGAGAAAGTCGATCATTTCAGCCGACCATTGCCGGCGAGCCACATCGAAGAAAAGGGTTCCCGACGCGTCCGATACATCGGTGGCAAATTCGCCGGTCAGTTTTAAACGGATGTAATCTTTAGGAAGTAAAATATGACGAATACGGGCGTGAATATCCGGATGATGCTTTTTGACCCATAATACCTTGGGGGCGGTAAAACCGGTCAGAGCCTTGTTACCCGTATATTCCGAGAGGCGTTCCCGGCCCAGTGTTTTCATGATATGATCGCATTCCGCCTGGGTCCGCTGGTCACACCATAGGAGTGCCGGCATGAGAACCTGCTGATTTTCATCCAGCAGCACCATGCCGTGCATTTGACCGCTTAAACCGATGCCTTGCACCTTTTCGCCGGTAAGACCGGTTTTATATAGTAATTCCCGGATGCCATCCCGGGTAGCCGTCCACCAGTCCTCCGGGTTTTGTTCCGCCCAGCCTGGTTGCGGATAGTAAACCGGATATTCCTTGGAAACGCTGCCGATGACCTTGCCGGATTCATCCATTGCTATAATTTTTACCGAAGACGTTCCGAGATCAATTCCTAAATAAGCCATAACAAAGGGCCTCCTTATAGCGCAACAAGCTTCGTTCGACTCTGAATTACAAAATAATACTTAGTTTGTCTATGCAACAAACTTATTCAACAAGTACAGAAAGATTCCTGCTAATCTTTTCTATTTTCTTAAAATTTTTTTATTTGTGAAAAGATTGAAAAAACCAGCTGTTGTGACAGCTGGTTTTTTCTACAGCGACTGCTGTGAATGCAGGGCATTGGGTATGTCTTCCTGGATAATGATTTGTAAAAGGAAACAACAATCATCCTGACAAAAACGGATGCTGTAGGCTTTTTCAAGAATGGAACAAGCCTGAGAGACCCAGTCCAATTCCCGGGCATAGCGGGAAAGAAACAGACGGCGGGCCGGAAATGGTGCCACCGGCTGATCTTCTTGAATTTTTCGCTCCAGTATGGCTCCGGCATGTAGAATAAAGCCGGTGAGCCGGCCATTGTCCAAAAGAGAAAAGTGCGTTTCCAGTCTGGCAAGAACTGTTAAAATATGTTTCAGAAATAAGTGTGGATTAATGAAGCGCATTGTTTCGGCCAGGGTCGCTTCCATTTTATTTAACAGTGTCTGGCGGGAAACATCTGCTTCCGGTGACAAAGTGATTTTTTTAGGCAGACCATGAATTAGGAGACGCAGCCGTTGCAGTCCCGTTCCGGCAATTATACTTTCAGTAGAGAAAAAGGGGATTTCGCCCAGGTTGGGATTAAATGCGCCGACTACTGCCAGGAGTTCTTTTTCTGATGCAATGTTTTGCAGCGGTTCCGGTGCGGCCGTACCGGCAATTAAGCTGACCGGCCGGACTTCAATGCCGTTTTCGGCCAGTTCCGGCAGACAGTCTTCCAAAAGCTCTTTCAGCCGCAGTCCGCTTCCTTCTCCCGTCAGACAGACCGTAAGGATAACCCGTTTACTATCCGATGGTTTTCCGATGCCGGACCGGATGATACACGGATTCAAGTTAACGACAGCCTGAGCCACCTCCGCTAATTCCGCCCGGCCAAAGTAGGCTTTGCGAACGGCCTCCAGCACCATCGGCGTGCTCACCATTTCTGCTGTCGCTACAGGAATACCCGTGCGGCTGGTAATTATTTCACCAAACAGCAGCAGAAATCCCATATCCACCAGTAAAAGAACGCCCTTTCCAGTATCGATTTTCCGGATTGTCTCCTCAACGGCAATTAAAATCGTCTCCGGTTGATGGTCAAGGGGAACATCAATGGCATGCGCATATTCAACGCCCAGGGAATGATTCGCAACTTCCGCCATGGCGCGGGCGGCGGAATGACCATGGGCTACGACTAGAATGCCTACACGGGCAGCGGCAGGGGAGGAGGCGCCGTTGTAGATTTCGTCATCGGACAGTCCTTCGAGACGCAAAGCCTGGTAGCGTTGCTCAATTAGATCATAGAAGCTGCCGGCCAGCGGCGGGATTCTATTTTGGCGGGGAAAATCAGTATTGCCGGAGATAATGAGATCCTGATTTTCTTGATTTAAAAAATAATCTACTTCCACTTTAGGGCGTTTTACCTTAAATAGACCGTTTTTTACATGCTGGGGAGCCACACTGAGAGTAATCCTAAGCTCCGAGTCATCTTGCCGGATACATTCCAGAAAAGCACCGGCACAACTTAATTGAATATCACTGCGAAGCTGTCCGATATTGCCCGGACAATCGTAGGAGCAAAATCCCCGTAAGGCATCGGCGGTGATACGGATGGGAATGTCAATGCGAGTTGATTCTTGCAGAAAAAAAAGCTCAATTAGTTTCAGGCGTTCCAGGAAGGGACGTTCAAGCAAAGAAGGAATGCGAATGACCATAGGAATGCGGCGGAAGAAGGTATGCAAGAGGCAGGTCGGATTTTCCGTAGTGGCGGCAAGAATCAGAATATTGGCCGGCCGCTGTTTTTCCGTTTCACCCAAGCGGCGGAAAAAGCCGCGATCCATAAGATAAAAGAGCATTTCTTGCCCTTCCGGCGGCAGCCGGTGAACTTCATCCAAAAACAAAATACCGCCATTGGCTTTCTCAATTAATCCGGAACGGTCTTTTTCGGCACCGGTATAGGCCCCTTTTACTACCCCAAACAACTGGCCAAGCAGGAGCTGGGGATTGGAAGCGTAATCGGCACAATTAAAAGAGACAAAAGGAGATTTGTCAGACAACTGTTTGGTGCGTACGGCAAAACGGTACATGATTTCGGCAAACATGCTTTTTCCTACGCCCGTCTCTCCTAAAAGCAAAGTATGTAAACCGTGGGGGGGATATAAAACTGCTGCTTGCGCTTGTTTTACCTGACTGTGCAGACTACCGTTGGCACCTATTAGCGTGGCAAAAGCGCCTGCATCAATCCGGCCGGGTGGGTCTGGCGCAATGGCTTCCGCCACAACAGTGGCCGGAACCGTTACATCCATTTCCGGCTCCAATTCCCGTGTGAAGAAAAGAGCAGGCTTACCCGGAATTTTGTCGACTTTTCCCTGTGCATATAAAAGGTTTAGGTCCCGGCTGACATTCGTCCTGTCCAGTTGAAGGGAAGCGGCAATTTCCTGGGCAGAAAATCCTTTTCGGTAATTAGGGGATACGGATAATAGGGAACGGCTTTGCCGGCATTTTTCCTGCAATGTTGCCAAAATCCGGTCAATACGCTTCACAAGGACACCTCGCTCTTCGGAAAAGTTGGTGACAACGAATTTTGGGGGGAAAGTAACTACACAGTTATTCTTATTTTAACACGGATGACACACAAGTTGTACTACGTAAGCAGGAAAATTAACACTCTTCTGTAAATTTACAGCAATACCGGAAATTAATAGTTCAATTACCGTCATAGTGAAGGGAATTCCCGGGCGCATGTCAAAGCATCCCTGATGGGATGCTCCGTTCTTGTTCCCGTTTTGGACAGCCGGTTACAACTGGGTGTGTGGCAGGGAATTTATCTGTGTGAGTTTGACGGGCCGCGGCAGCGAACGGTTAATGTGCACATTATACGGCAGGAAGCATAAGAAAAACCGCTTAAGGCGGTTTTTCGGTAATTGGTAATTCCCGTGCCCTGAGCCCTGCGCCATGAGCAAAGACCGCATTAGCGGTCTTTCTTACTTAATGCCAGTTTTTAGGCCGGATGATATGATTTAACCGGGATACGACTTCTGCCGGCTTTAATCCGGTAATATTCAAGGAAATGGCTGCAGGATAGTCGGTATTGTCTTCGCCGGTGCTGCCCAAGGAGATGTCCGCAGTTTCGCCGGCAGTCATATCGGCGTTTAAATCCGGATGGTGACCGGAATAAAGATATACATCCGGATGGCGACCGGCGGCCGGCAAATGATCATCGTCAATGACCTGATAGCCTGCGTCCCGCAAATGCCGGGAAAGAGAATAAGTATGCCGTGACAAGGCAACTGTTTTAGGCATGGCGGCTTCTCCTTTAAGTGATTTTGCCGCTATTATGAGCGAAACCGCCTCAAACTATGCGCGATGTTTTATAATAGTTTTTTCCGCCGCAGCCAAAGGCACAACTGATAAAGCAGCCAGGACCGGAATCCCGCCTCGTTTAGCAGGTGACGCTTGATTTCTTTGGCTGCTGCGGTATTTGTTTTGGGATCGGATAAATAGAAAGCAAGCAAGCCGTGGATTACCGTTTCAGTAAAGTCCGGGCGGGAGAGCGGTCGGGCCTGCCGGAGGGACTGGCGAAAAAAATAAAGCAGACGGGTGGGAATGATCCGGTCATTTCCATAATAGGAGACAAAGTTCAAGTCACCGTGGAGCCTGTCCTCAGCCGCGTCGATAAAATAATCCAGTAAAATGTGAAAGCCGTTGATCCAGGGAAAGTAGGCACAGCGAATCCGGTCCAGTTCAGTTTTCGTTAAGGTGGGATTCGCAGCGGCGGCGCACAGCATGAACATTCCCAGCGTGGAGCCGGTAGCGGCAGCCAGTTCCCAAATTGTTGCTTCCGGATAAAGACGGGAAAATGTTTCGAGCCAGGTGACCATTTTTTCCTCCCGGAAGTCAGGCGCTAAATGTTTATAGGTTTGGAGCCTGCTATATAGGTCTGCCCAGTGTAAAAGCGTTCCCTGGACCAGGGAAT
Organism: Allolucifera butyrica; assembly: GCF_900476375.1. Classification (GTDB taxonomy): domain Bacteria; phylum Bacillota; class Negativicutes; order Sporomusales; family UPPP01; genus Lucifera; species Lucifera butyrica. The sequence continues at coordinate 30,153 of NZ_UPPP01000069.1, forward strand.
ACGAGGGAAGTTTTTGAATTTCCTGGCGGCAAAGGGTTACCAAATTAACCAGATAACCGCCGTCTTCCTTGTAAGGATAAAATTGATAGTAGTCGGCGGGAGTCGTTTCCGGATTCAACGCGTCGGTTATGGCCAAATGCAATTGATAAAAAGCCGTCTCGTCGGCCAGGCCGGTCCGGTCACAAAGGTTGTCCAAATAGTCGCTGACCGTCTGAAAAGCAACGATTAACCGGAGGAATCCGGCCGGGTCGACCTCCGGGTACAGACTGAAGACACTGCCGCCGAGGCAGTGAAATTTTTTTTCGCGCAGACTGGCCAGGGCTTGCTCTTGCAGTATGCCACGGGAATGACAAAGAACGTATTTGCGCCATTGGCTCAATTCGTGGTTGACGGCGGGAAAGGTCCGGTATACTAATTTCCCGATTAATGCCAGGCCGGTTACGGTAGCAGTCAAGGAAGACCTCACTCCATTTACAAAGTTACTCAATTGATGTTGGTAAAATAACATATTGTCCATTGTATACATATTTTATTCTGCCATAGAAGAATTTATTGGCAGGATTTTTGGGATTTATAGCTAATTATATTTTTCCATGAAATCTATTTTTTAGAGAGAAATTATTTAGGAGGGGACTGTGTTGAAGAAAAAGAATATTGCCTGGATGCTGGTACTGATGTTTGTGGCCGGCATTGCCCTGGCTGGCTGTGGCGGCAACAGCGCCAAAACGGCCAACGGCGGAAAAGTGCTGGTGTTTGCCCAGGGTTCCGACCCGCGCGGATTGGATCCTGCCTATGTGGATGACGGGGAATCCGCCAAAATAATGAACCAGATTTATGAAGGATTGGTACGGTATAAACCCGGCAGTACGGAGATTGAACCACTGCTGGCAACCGAATGGAGCGTCAGCCCCGACGGGAAAGAGTGGACGTTCAAATTGCGCAAGAATGTTAAATTCCAGGACGGAACTCCGTTTAATGCGCAAGCGGTCAAGTTCAGTATTGACCGTCAGTTGCCGCCTCAGCGCAAGGATGATATGCCGTATGCCGCCTTTGTTTATGACGGTGTGAAAAAAGTCGAAGTTGTAGACGATTATACGGTGAAAATTATTATGGAAAAACCCAATGCCGCATTCCTGGCTAACATGGCCATGGCTTTGGCGGCGCCGATCGTCAGCCCGGCGGCGGTCAAGAAATACGGGGATAAGTTTGTTGAACATCCGGTGGGCACCGGTCCGTATAAATTTGTAAAATGGGACAAAGGGCAACAGATTGAATTAACGGCATTTGACGGCTATTGGGGTGAAAAACCAAAAGTCGGCAAGGTAGTATATAAGTTCGTGAAGGAAAATTCCGTCCGCGCTTCAGAGCTGATGACCGGCTCGGTGGACATCATGGACGGCGTGGATGCCAATGACGTTAAGACACTCGAAAGCAAAGGCATAAAGATGATCAAATCACCGGGTATGAACATTAACTATATGGGTTTCTTTACCTACAAGAAACCGTTTAACAATCTGCTGCTGCGTAAAGCTATCAGTATGGCCATCAACCGTCAGAACCTGGTCGATTATTTGTATCAGGGCAATGCAACGGTTGCTGCCAATGGTATGCTGCCTGATTTTATTCCCGGTTATGCCAAAGATATAAAAACCTATGATTACAATCCGGAAGAGGCCAAAAAACTGCTGGCCGAAGCCGGTTATCCGAACGGTTTTGAATTTACAGCCATTACCTATTCGAATCCGCGGCCCTATAATCCGGTTAACGGGGAAAAACTGGCCGCCGCCATTCAGGCCGAATTGGCTAAAATCGGCGTAAAAATGAACATCAAATCCTACCCGTGGAAAGAGTATAAACAAGTGCTGTTCGACGGCGAAGGCGACGCCTATTTCTACGGCTGGATCGGAGATAACGGCGACGCCGACAACTTCCTGATGCTGCTGGATTCCAAAGAGATTAAAGACTCGCTCAATTCTTCAAAATACGCTAACCCCAAGTATGATGCATTGCTGGAAGAAGGACGCACCACCCTTGATCCGGCAAAACGGGTTACTATTTACCATGAGGCGCAGAAACTTATAGCGGAAGACGCTCCCTGGGTGTTTATCAGCCATAGCGTGGATATGGCGGCGGCCCGGCCTAATATTAAAGGGTTTGCCCTGCATCCGACCGGAATTCACTGGCTTGATGTCGTTAGCAAGGAATAACTCCGGTACGCCTCAAAGGCGAGGTTAAATAAAGTTGGGAGAAGGTGGTTTCTCAAGAAATCACCTTCTTTTCACGCTACTTTAGGAATGCCGTGATGTAGCTGGAATCAGACAAAAAAAGGAGGATTGTTGTGGCAAATTATATTGTTCGCCGATTGCTTCTATTAATTCCCATTCTCTTTGGCGTTTCACTGGCAACGTTTGTCGTTATGCACGCGTTTACTACCGACCCGACAGAGATTATCCTCGGCCAGCATGCGACAGCCGAGCGGGTAGCGGCTCTCCGCGAAGAGATGGGCTTAAATAAACCCATTTACGTTCAATTTTGGGACTACCTTTCTCATGCGGTCAAGGGAGACTTAGGCAGATCGGTCATTACGAAAACTTCGATTTCGGAAGAACTGATGAAACGGTTTCCCGCTACGGTGGAATTATCCTTGGCGGCTATGATTATTGCTTCTGTATTTGGGATTTTTGCCGGCGTTATTTCGGCGGTAAAACAAAATACCATTTGGGATTATGGCACCATGGCGGGTGCCCTGTTGGGAGTTAGTATGCCCATATTCTGGCTGGGATTAATGTTGATTATTCTATTTTCAGTAACATTGGGCTGGCTGCCGGTTGCCGGCCGGATTGGCATCGGTATGGAACCGACCGATATAACCGGATTTTATTTGGTGGATTCATTAATAACCGGCAATATGGCCAGTTTCTGGGATGCTTTAAAACATCTTATATTGCCTGCCGTTGCTCTGGGCGCTTATTCCATGGCCATTATTGCCAGAATGACCCGGGCCGCCATGCTGGAGACCATCCGGCAGGACTATATCCGCACAGCCCGGGCCAAAGGACTAAAGGAAAACGTAGTTATTTTTAAACATGCGCTCCGGAATGCACTGATTCCCATTGTCACCGTTATCGGACTGCAATTGGGACAATTGATGGCCGGAGCGGTGCTTACGGAGACAGTTTTTTCCTGGCCAGGCATTGGCTCCTACGTGGTGGACGGCATTATGGCGTCCGACTATCCCAGGGTACAGGGGACGGTCCTACTAATTGGCACGGTTTATGTGCTGGCCAACTTGGTGGTTGATGTCTTATACAGTTATCTGGATCCCCGGATTCAACATTCATAGGGCGGGTGATATCATGGAAGCGAATTTAAAGGTAGTGAATGCACCAGTAAACACTGTGCATCGGCATAAACAACTGAAAGATTTTGTTGCCCGTTTTTCAAAATCCGGTTCGGCCATGATTGGCTTAATAATGCTGGTAATTCTGGTATTGTGCGCTGTTTTGGCACCGGTTCTGGCTCCGTATAATCCCTATAACAGTGATTTGCCGCATGCGCTTCAGGCTCCCGGTGCTGCCCATATAATGGGTACGGATGAACTGGGACGGGATATTTTTTCCCGCATTCTCTACGGCGCCCGCATTTCTCTGATGGTTGGCGTGGAAGCCGTGGCGCTGGCCCTTTTATGCGGGGTGGTCCTGGGAGCAGTGGCCGGATATTATGGCGGAAAAATTGATACCGTTATTATGGGATTTATGGATATTATGATGTCTTTTCCCGATATCTTGCTGGCCATTGCGTTTATGACCGTACTGGGCCGTGGGGTGGATAAGGCGGTTATTGCCATCGGAATTGTCTCTATCCCCCAGTATGCCCGGATTGTGAGGGGCAGTGTTTTGTCCGTAAAGGAAAATGTCTATATTATGGCGGCCAAGGCCATCGGCAATAGTGACCGCCGATTGATATTCAAGCACATTTTACCGAATGTGCTGGCGCCGATTATTGTACGGGCGACAATCGGGGTGTCGATGGCGATACTGGATGCGGCCGCATTGGGCTTTCTTGGTTTGGGAGTTCAGCCGCCGACAGCCGAATGGGGAACTATGCTGGGATCCGGACGTCAGACTATTTTCAGTGCTCCCCATGTGGTAACCTTTCCGGGAATTGCCATCACGTTGACGGTTATGGCCTTTAACCTGCTGGGCGACGGGCTGCGGGATGTGCTTGACCCGCGATTGAAATAGGAGGTGCAGCCTAATGACGCAGAAACCATTATTGGAAATAAAAAATTTGCAAACCCACTTCCATGTGGGCAAACGGATTGTAAAAGCGGTGGATGGAGTGAATATTTCTGTTCAGCCCGGTGAGACGCTGGCGGTTGTGGGAGAGTCGGGCTGCGGAAAAAGTGTGACGGCGATGTCAGTGATGCGGCTGGTACCAGAGCCGCCGGCACATATCCGGGGTCAAATTTTATTTGAAGGACGGGATATTCTGCAATTGCCGGTCCAGGAAGTGCAGAATATCCGGGGAAAAGAAATTTCCATGATTTTTCAGGAACCTATGACTTCGCTAAACCCGGCCTATACCGTCGGGGAGCAAATTGCCGAAGTCGTCCGGGTCCATAATTCTGCAGCGCGCAAGGATAAAAAAGCCGCCTGGGCGCGGGCGGTGGAAATGCTGGAGCTGGTCGGTATTCCGGCGGCAGCGCAGCGGGCCAAGGATTATCCGCATCAAATGAGCGGTGGTATGCGGCAGCGGGTCATGATCGCTATGGCTTTAGCCTGCAATCCCAAGCTGTTATTGGCTGATGAGCCGACTACGGCGCTGGATGTTACCATTCAGGCCCAAATTTTGGACCTTATACGTAAACTGGCTCAGGAATTGAACACGGCTCTGGTTCTTATTACCCATGACCTGGGAGTTGTGGCCGAAATGGCCCAAAACATGGTTGTCATGTATGCCGGGCGGGTTGTGGAGCAGGGAACGGTTGCCGATGTCTTTGCCCATCCTTGTCATCCGTATACGGCAGGGTTGATGGATTCGATTCCCAAATTAGACGGACAGAAAAAGCAAAAGCTGCATACTATTGAGGGAGCAGTGCCTGATTTAAGTCAGTTGCCGCCCGGCTGCAGCTTTGTCGACCGTTGTGAATGCGTCAGGGAAAAATGCCGCCAGGAAAGGCCAGAGTTAAGGGCCTTGCCGGACAGGCAGGTTGCCTGCCATTATCCGCTGGAAGGGGTGGAAGCATGAGTGAGGAAATGCTGTTGACCGTGAGAAATCTGCGTAAGTATTTTCCCATCCGCGGCGGACTGCTGGGGCGCCCGGTTGGCAGTGTGAAGGCGGTAGACGGGGTCTCCTTTGAGATTGAGAAGGGAGAGACCCTGGGGCTTGTGGGCGAGTCAGGCTGCGGCAAGTCTACGACGGGAATGCTGATTTTACGATTACTGGAGGCGACGGAGGGGGAAATCTGGTTTGAAGGCCGGGATGTAACCAAGTTTAAGCGTAAAGAGTTGCGTCAATTTCGCCGGCATGCCCAGATTATCTTTCAAGACCCCTATGCTTCCCTCAATCCCCGTATGGCCGTAGGCGATATTATTGCCGAACCGATGATGCTGCACAATCTGGCTGTTGGTGCCGAACGGACCAAGCTGGTTGAAAAACTGATGCGGCTGGTTGGGTTAAGCCCCCATTACGCCGACCGCTATCCCCATGAATTTTCCGGCGGGCAACGGCAGCGTATCGGGATTGCCAGAGCGCTGGCCGTACAGCCTAAGTTGGTTGTGTGTGACGAACCGGTGTCGGCCCTTGATGTGTCGATTCAATCCCAGATTCTCAACTTACTGGTGGAATTGCAGCGGGAGCTGGGTTTGACCTATCTGTTTATTGCCCACGGCCTGAATGTGGTGAAGCATATATCCGACCGCATCGGGGTCATGTATCTGGGTAAGATGGTCGAATTGGCCAACGGAGAGGAACTGATTACCCAGCCGCTTCATCCTTATACCAAAACGCTTTTGTCCGCCATTCCCGTGCCGCAGCCGGGGGCAAAAAAAAGCCGTATCCTTTTAGAAGGGGATGTGCCTAGTCCGGCCAATCCGCCCAAGGGATGCCGCTTTCATACCCGCTGCCCGGAGTGCATGCCCGTTTGCGCCGAGGAAGAACCGGAATTCCGTAAGGTTGGTTCCCGCCATATTGCCTGTCATCTAATACAGTAAAAACTTGTCACGAAATCAGGAATTTTGCTTGCAACGGAATAGTACCCATGTTACAATAAGACAAAAGCCTTTAAGGCGGTCCAGAGAGGCCGGCAAGGTGCATAGTACGTGGTGTATGTACGTCCTTATGCCCTTAACCTCTTGTCCTTTTAGGCAAGAGGTTTTATTATGCACAAAGGCAAATAAGGAGGAATATTGGTGAGCAGACGAATCATTCGAGTCGACGAAAGGCTGCCCTTGGCGCAAACGTTTCCCCTCAGTTTGCAACACTTATTTGCAATGTTTGGTTCGACCGTATTGGTGCCGATTTTATTCAAGATTAACCCGGCTACCGTTCTTTTTTTCAACGGCATCGGAACCCTGTTTTACATATGGTTCTGTAAAGGAAAAATTCCGGCTTACTTAGGATCGAGCTTCGCGTTTATTTCGCCGGTGCTGACTATCCTTCCCCTATATGGCTATGAAGCGGCGCTGGGTGGTTTCATTGCCAACGGTATTATCTTTCTGCTGGCGTCCTTACTGGTAAAAAAGGCAGGTACAAAATGGATTGATATCATTTTTCCACCGGCGGCTATGGGCGCCATTGTGGCCATTATCGGTCTGGAACTGGCACCGGTAGCGGCAGGAATGGCCGGTATGACCGCTAAAACGATTGATGTGCATGTTGTTACCGTATCCTTGTTCACCCTTGTGGTAACGATTCTGGGTTCGGTTGTTTTCCGCGGTTTTCTCTCGGTTATTCCGGTACTGGTGGGAGTCGTGGCCGGGTATGTTTTATCGCTGGCTATGGGCATGGTCGATTTGTCCATGGTGGCCAAAGCCCCCTGGTTTGCCTTACCGACTTTTTATAGGCCTGTGCTGAATTGGAATGCGATTGCGATCATTGTTCCGGCGTCGCTGGTAGTCATCGCCGAGCATGTAGGACATCTTATCGTTACAGCCAATATTGTCGGCCGTGACCTGGTGGAAGACCCCGGCCTGCACCGCTCCCTGTTTGCCGACGGCATATCCAATACCCTTTCCGGTTTCTTCGGTTCTACGCCGAATACTACTTATGGGGAAAACATCGGCGTCATGGCGATTACGAAAGTATATAGCACCTGGGTTATCGGCGGAGCAGCCGTGATTGCAGTTATCCTTTCATTCGTAGGAAAGATGGCGGCCCTCATTCAGAGTATTCCGGTCCCGGTTATGGGCGGGGTCTGCATTCTTCTCTTCGGCGTCATTGCCGCTTCGGGTATCCGGATGTTGGTAGAGAGCAAGGTTGATTACAGCAAATCCAGAAATATGATCCTTACGGCGGCCGTGCTGGTTCTGGGCCTTAGCGGCGTGGAAGTGACGCTGGGATCGATCAGCCTAAAAGGAATGTCGCTGGCCACCGTCATCGCGATCATTATCAGTGTAACGTTTAAGATTCTGGATCTGTGCAAACTGACGAATGATGAAGCCGCTGAAACAGCCGAAGAGGAAGCGGAACCCGGTTTTTCCGGCCGTTGAATGCGAGAACTGCGAAAAGTGGGTTAGAATAAGAAATCCCGGACGCATTGTCCGGGAAGTCAAAATGTTCAATGGGGAACAGGCGCTTTGAGCCTGTTCCTTTTTTATGTTTGTTAGAAGCACGAGCTTTCCCGCGCTTTGGACCTTGCGCCATGAGCTGAAAGATCGCGTCAACGGTCTTTCTTATATCAGGGAATTTCAATCTTTAATTCTTGTCCGAATTCTTTTTTAAACCACCTGCTATGTTTTTCCGCTGCCTGTTTTTCGATGACCGGAATTGTATTCGGCAGTAACCCCAGGTAAGCCTTACCATCCTTCAAGCCGGCGTCCAGACGCTCAATCAGACCGGCTTGGGTAGTGTCCAGGCTTTCCGCCAGCGCTAATAATAAGGCCATTTTCCGGGCTTTTTGCCAGTCCGCTTCATCCAGAAATTCGCTGTAGATTTTATTGCGAACATATTTGGCGGACTGTCCATGATGCCAGCCGGCTACAACGGCCAGCAGCATTTGTTCCCGATGAGTCAGGCCGAACAAACGGGCATTCTCGATTAAATAGGCGCTGTGACGGGGATGGTCGTAATAATTAATCGTAATACCGATATCATGCAGTAATGAGACAATTTGCAGCAAAGTCCGGTCCCGCGGGCCCATTTTATGCAATTCCTGCCAGCCGTCAAACATAGCTGTTGTTAAGAGCGCCACATGCTCGGCGTGGAGGCTGTTGCCGTTATAGAACAACAGAATGTTATGCGCGCTATGGGTTAGAATATCATCAATCACGACATCTTGCTGTTCCTGATTCCGGTATTGTTCCAGGAATAAGCCTTCCCGGATGCCGCAGCCGCTGATAATCAGGTTTGGACTGCGGGTTGCATCAAACAGGCACTTTACAATCGTTGTGCCGGCTACGATGAGGTCGGCGCGTTCACTGCTGAGACCAGGAATTTTTCCCCGTTGGTTCACGGAAGTCCGTACAATAGATTTCCACAAGTCCTCCAGTGAATAGACGCCCAACCGGTAGTTATGAAGTTTGGGAAAAGGATAGTTTTTACGGCGCTGATCCATTTTTGCAATATTACGTGCCGTTCCGCCAATGCCGATAATTGGCAAGCCGATGTCCTTCAGCCAGGGATACGCGTCGAGTTTCTGATTGATGAAAATTTTTAACTCCGTCAATTGATTTTCACTGACTTTGTCCTGGGTGCTGAACTTCTCGGTCAGATTAACGGCGCCAAAGGGAAGACTTACACTTTGTTCAATTCGCCGGTTGCGGATCAGGGTCAGTTCCGTGCTGCCGCCACCTAGGTCAAATAACAGGGCATCGTTGATGTCAACCGAGTTGATCACGCCGATAAAGCCAAGTTTTGCCTCTTCTTCGCCACTGACAATCCGGAGTGGAATGCCAGTTTGCTCCAAAGCCAGCTTAACAAATTCTTGACCGTTCGTAGCATTGCGGACGGCGGCAGTGGCAACGGCGAGCACTTTGTCAACTTTTAACAGGGAACACATATGGGAAAATGTTTTAAGCGCTGAAATCGCCCGGCTGATTGCTTCCGGACGAAGCGTATTTTCACCGGTGGTGCCTTCGCTGAGACGGACTCCCTCCTTCTGATGGTATATCAAATTATACGCACCGTTTTCGTAGATGTGCATGACTATGAGACGCGCTGAGTTGGATCCAAGGTCAATAATGGCTATTCGTTGCACTATATACTCAACCCCTTACCCGGAACATTAATATTATCTTTATTCTAATTTGGCATCCAGACGCAAAATCCTTGCGCGGATGGAGAAAAAAATATAGGCGGAATTTTAACACAATTTTTACATATCCGGAAAGGTATTTGTAAGAATCATCAATAATAATCTATAAAGGAGGAGGAATCAAATCAAATGCCCAAGACAAGTCCTGAACTATTTGCCGCTATTCATGTAGGATCAGAGCAGATCGGCATGCAAATTGTAGAGTATACAGACCTCCGTAGTATTAAAATCGTTGAGCGGGCGCAACGGCAGGTTGTACTGGGGGAAGAAACGTTTAAAACGGGACGGATCGGCTTTAATTCAATCAGTGAAGTTTGCGAGTTGCTCAAAGGATATCGCCGCATGATGAGTGAATATGACGTTGGAGAATACCGGCTTATTGCCACAACCGCCATCCGGGAAGCTAAGAACCAGCAATATATTATTGATCAAATTAAGGTAAAAACAGGTTTCAAAGTAGAAGTTGTCGATATGCCGCAAGAGATTTTTTTCAAATATGTGGCGATGTTTAAAGCGTTACAGGAGCGGCAGATAACGAAAGAAGCCGATGGTATTCTTTTCGTCGATATTTCCTCCGGCGGATTGGGATTTACCCTTTATCAGGAGCGGAAAATTAAGTATCATCAAAACATTCATATCGGGGCTCTGAGAATTAAGGAAAGTTTTGATAAAACCCAGCGGGATTCGGCATATTTTCAGCAGGCTTTGGCTGAATATATATACAGTACGATTGAGCTGGTGGAACAAGAGCTGGGGCAATATAAAATCAAGTATCTTGTGCTCTCGGGATTCGAGACCCGTCTTTTGCAGAAGATGCTGGGCGGAGAGCAAAGTGCTCAATTGTCCTTTGTTAGTTTGGCTGATTTTTATCATTTGTATGAACAGGTGAGAATGTTAAATTTGCCTCAGTTGATGAAAAAATTTGATTTATCCGAATCGAAAGCGGAGATGGTTCTGCCGACGATTTTGCTTTACAGCCAAATTTTATCGCTAGCCAGCAGTGATGAGATTGTTATAGCGGGTGACAGTGTAATGGACGGTATTACTTATCTTCATGTCGCTCAGCAGTATGAAGACAAATGGCTGGACATGCTGGAAGAGCAGGTTGTCAGCTTTGCCAGGGCATTAGGCCGTAAATATCAGTACGATTCTCAGCATGCCGGGCGGGTGGAGGAAGCATCGCTTTTATTGTTTGACAGGTTAGTGAAAGTTCACGGTCTGGGAAGACGGGAACGTCTGCAGCTTAAGGTGGCAACGATACTGCATGATATCGGTAAGTTTGTCAGTTTGCGGAAGCACTATTTTTATTCTTACCGCTTGATTGCTTCGTCCGATATGCCGGGTTTTTCGGAACGGGAAAAAGAGGTTATCGCGAATGTGGCCTATTACCATTCCAAAGGTACACCGAATGATTCAGACAGTAATTTTTCGCTATTATCCATGGAACAGAAAGTAACAGTAGCTAAACTGGCCGCTCTAATCCGGCTGGCCGATGCTTTGGACCGCAGCCACCGGCAAAAAGCAGTCATTCATGATATTGTCCTGAAAGGGGACGAGATGATTATCAGTGTGTCCGCTCAAGAGGATATGTCGCTGGAAGAATGGACATTTGTGGATAAGGCTGATTTTTTTGAAGATGTATTTGGAATTCGGGCTATTCTTGAGAGACAGGCGGGATCAAGATGACAGAATTTGATAAACCGGGTTATTTTTTAAACCGGGAACTAAGCTGGTTGAAATTTAACATGCGGGTGCTGCAGGAGGCGGATGATAAAGCGAACCCTCTCCTGGAACAGCTGCGGTTTATTGCTATTTTTGCTTCGAATCTGGATGAGTTTTTTATGATCCGGGTGGCCGGATTGCAGCAGCAACTGGAAAGCGGCATTAATAAGCAGGATGCCGCCGGTCTGACCGTAAAGCAGCAGTTGGAAGAAATATCGCGGGCTGTCCATGCCATGGTCAAGACGCAGTACCGTTATCTGCGGACTATCTTGCAGGAATTGATTAAACAGGAAATCCTGGTTACTGATGTGGAAAGCTTGTCGGAGAAAAATAAAGCCTGGGCGGAAGACTATTTCTTACACACCGTTTATCCGGTCATAACGCCCTTGGCGGTAGATGCGTCCCATCCCTTTCCCTTTTTGGCTAATCGCAGCCTGAATCTGGCAGTCATGCTGGGTCATGAACGGGAATGCATGACGGCGGTTGTTCAAGTTCCGGCCGTACTGCCCCGGATTATACCAATACCCGGCGGCGGCAAGAAAAAGAAATTTATTTTACTGGAAGAGTTAATCCGGTCCTTTTGCTTTCACCTGTTTCATGGGTATATACTCAAGGACATTTTGGCGTTCCGTATTACCCGCAATTCGGATTTATCCATTGACGAAGAGGAATCGGAGGACCTTTTGGCTCTGGTAGAAAAATCACTGCGGCAACGGAAGCGAGGACAGGGCGTTCGTCTCGAGCTAAGCAAAACAGCTAATAAAAATCTGAAAAACTTTCTGATTGACGCCCTAAAAATAGAAGGACAAGATATTTATGAAATCAATGGCCCCATTGACCTTACCTTTCTCATGAAATTCGTCGATTTGCCGGAAGGTGATTTTTTACGCTATCCTGCTTTTGTGCCGCAAGTGCCGGCGGATCTTGTGGAGGTTGATGATTTGTTTGCGGCTATCCGGGAGAGGGATATCTTGCTGCATCATCCCTATGAGTCCTTTGAACCGGTTGTTGAGTTGATCCGGCGGGCGGCCGCAGACCCGGACGTTTTAGCGATTAAGCAGACCTTGTACCGGGTAAGCGGCAATTCGCCGATTGTCCGTGCGTTGGCACAGGCGGCGGAAAATGGCAAACAAGTGACGGTGCTGGTGGAATTGAAAGCCCGTTTTGATGAAGAGAGAAACATTCTTTGGGCCAGGCAGTTGGAAGAAGCGGGCTGCCATGTGATATATGGTTTGGTTGGCTTAAAGACTCATGCCAAAATTTTGTTGGTGGTGAGGCGGGAAAGCAGCGGCATTAAACGGTATGTCCACATGGGGACCGGTAATTATAATGATGCCACCGCCCGTGTCTATACCGATATGGGACTTTTTACAGCCAATGACCAAATGGGAGCCGATGCATCGGCGTTTTTCAATTTGCTGTCCGGGTATTCCGATCCACCTGTATGGAATAAGATTGTAGTCGCCCCCATGGGTTTGCGGCGGAAATTGGAAGAGTTGATTGCCCGGGAGATTGAACATGTAGAGAACGGTAAAACCGGCCGGATTATAGCCAAGATGAACGCGCTGGTGGATAAAGAAATCGTTTTAAAGTTATATGAAGCAGCCCATAAAGGGGTAAAAATTGATTTGATCATAAGAGGGATCTGCATTTTACGGCCAGGCTTGCCCGAGGTTAGTGAAAACGTTTCCGTACGCAGTATTGTAGGCCGTTTTTTGGAGCATAGCCGGATTTTCTATTTTGCTAACGGGGGCGATGAAAAAGTTTATCTGTCCAGCGCCGATTGGATGACCCGGAACTTGCGGGAGCGGGTAGAACTTTTCTTTCCCGTGGAAGATCCCCGTCAGGCGGAACGGATTAGAGGATTGCTGGATCTGATGCTAAAAGACAATCAAAAGGCCCATATTATGAAAAGCGATGGAACGTACCGCCGGGCAGACCGGCGGGGAAGAGCGGGAACAAACAGTCAGGAATTATTTTACGAGATGGCCCAACTGGCAGCTAAACCGCAGGATATTACATTGGAACAAATGCTTAAGCCGATGTATAGAAAACAAGAGTAAGAGAATCGCCCGCATGGGCGATTTTTTTTGATACACTGCTCCGCCTACGCTTATGACAAGATGATCCTTCTGCCTGGATTGTTCGCCCAAAATAATTTCCAGATAGTTTCCCTGCGCTCCTAGCCCTGCGCCATGGACCGAAAAAAACGCGTCAGCGGTTTTTCTTATTTTTCTTGACCGTAAAAAAACGGCTTGGTATAATGTTGGCAAAATTGTATACATTGTGCGCGGGAAAAAGAGAAATGTCTATGGAGTTTTTGTCTTGCGCCGGAATGGCAGGGATATTAGGAGGGGACAAAATGTATTGGAATCAACCGATGGAAACGATGGAGCGGGAAGAATTAAGTAAGCTGCAAAGTGGCAAGTTGCGGGACATGATAGACCGCATCTATCGTCAGGTACCGTTTTACCGGGCTAAAATGCAGGCCGCCGGCCTATTGCCGGGGGATGTAAATAACCTGGAGGATATTAAGAAACTGCCGTTTACTATAAAGCAGGATATGCGGGACAACTATCCGTATGGTTTGTTTGCCGTTCCTCCCAGTGAAATTGTCCGTATTCATGCTTCAAGCGGTACAACGGGAAAACCGACGGTGGTCGGTTATACTAAACGGGATCTCGGAATTTGGGCGGAAGCGATGGCCAGAGCCTTAACCGCAACCGGGGTTACCAGACAGTCTTACATTCAGATTGCCTACGGCTATGGGCTATTTACCGGCGGACTGGGCGTTCACTATGGCGCCGAGCTTATTGGCGCTTCTGTCATTCCCGTATCAAGCGGCAATACCTCTCGTCAGATTATGTTAATGAAAGATTTTGGTACCACGGTGTTGGCCTGTACACCGTCCTATGCCTTATATATTGCGGAAACCATGCGGGAAATGGGTATTTCCCCGGCTGACACCTCGCTAAAAGTGGGCATATTTGGGGCAGAACCCTGGTCGGAAAATATGCGGCGGGAAATTGAGTCACAGCTTAATATTAAGGCAATTGACATTTATGGCCTGAGTGAAATCATCGGCCCGGGTGTGGCGTGTGAATGCCAGATGCAGGACGGACTACATATCAACGAAGATCACTTTTATCCGGAAATCATCAATCCCCTAACAGGCGATCCCCTGCCTGACGGCGAAAAAGGAGAATTGGTAATTACAACGATTACCAAAGAGGGCATGCCGCTGGTCCGTTACCGGACCCGGGACTTAACCACCCTGAATCATAGCGTGTGCACTTGCGGCCGGTCATTGGTGAGGATGAGCAAGGTACTGGGACGCAGTGATGATATGTTGATTATCCGGGGAGTCAACGTATTTCCTTCCCAGGTGGAAACGGTGCTTTTGAGCCTGGGCGAAACGTCGCCACATTATCAGTTAATTGTGGAACGGGAAGATAATTTGGACAGTTTGACCGTGCTGGTGGAGATGACGGAAAATATGTTTAGCGATGAGGTACGAGGCTTGGAGGCACTGGAGCATAAAATTGCGGCTCAGCTAGCTTCCGTACTGAATATCACGGCCAAAGTCCGCCTTGTAAGCGCTAAAGCTCTTGAGCGCAGTGAAGGAAAGGCCCAGCGGGTAGTTGATAAAAGAAAAATTTAGGCAGTTAGAATAAGGAGGGAGACAACATGATTATTCGGCAGATTTCAGTATTTGTAGAGAACAGGCCGGGTACACTAGCCGAAGTACTGGCTGTGCTTAAAGAGCATGGTGTGAATATGAGGGCGCTGTCCGTTGCGGATACTTCCGATTTCGGCATTCTCCGGCTGATTGTGAACGAACCGGAAAAGGTGGAACGAGTGTTGCGCGGCGCCAAATTTGCTGTTAAAACAACCGAGGTGTTGGCTATTACGGTAGAGGACCACCCGGGAAGTCTTTTGGGCCAGATTGAAAAGCTAAGCTCCGCCGGTATTAGCGTTGAATATATGTATGCCTTTGCGGCTGCTCCCGAGCAAGAGGCAAGGGTTGTTCTGAAAGTTGATGATTTAACCCGGGCCGAGCGTCTGATTTGCGGTGAGGAAGGCTGCTCAACCCCCTATGAACCATCGGAAGCTCCCGGATTTTACTGGTAAGCCGTCTCGATAGGCACAAACCCAATCAATTAAACTAACTTCTTTTGTGTGTCAGAGTATCTGTGACACACAGGCTAAGTTCAAAGGCACGGAGTGCCAACCATACAGATGAGCTCTGAACTACGAGCAAAAGACCGCGTTTTTAGCGGTCTTTCTTAATTGTTTTTACGGATTTTCCCTCTACAGGCAGGATTTTTTCTTATGTTGACCGTATTATATAAACGAATTTTATGAAAAGAAAGGTGTGTAAAACCATGAGCAATCAGTTTAAGGTGGGTATTCGCACCGCAAAAGACGAATATGGATATATTGTTTATGATTTGGACAACAAGACGGTGCAGGTCGTTTTAGCGAATGAAAAGGCTCGCCAGGATGTGGAAAACTATTTGGCCGGAACTTATGTTATCCCCAGCGCGGATCAAACCTTGCTGGATTTTCAGGAAACGACGGTTGAACCTACATCTAGTTTGGACAATCTTAAGCTGGCGTTGACCCGGATGTGGGGAAAAACCGGAGTCTATGTAGATTGGAGTCATCCTGTGCCTTGAGTTATCCACAGAATTATACACAAAAAGTCTGTTTATGTGGATAACTTTGTGGGGAAATTGAGGGTAACAACCCAAAATAGACAAAAACCGGGATTGAACCTGTGGATAACTGGGGTTGTTTCTGGGGAAAACTTCAAGCAGCCAAGAACTTGACTTTACTTATGGGGTATGATACAATCCTTTTTGTCGGTAAAACGGAAGACTTTTATTCGTCTGCCCGTAGCTCAGCTGGATAGAGCGTTTGACTACGAATCAAAAGGCCGGAGGTTCGAATCCTCCCGGGCAGGCCATAGCTACCGTAAGAGGGTTTTACGGTTATGTAAAGCTTTTTATTTTGTTAAATAAATTTACGGGACTGGCGTGTATCAAGTACGTCAGTTCCTTTTTTTAGTGAAATTAAGTTTGATGACCGCGTCAGGCGGTCTTTTTTACTGTCACCACGTTAACGTGTGGGAGGCCTTTCTTTATCCTGATCATTGTTGATAAAATACAAAAACATAGGATACCCTAAAATAATTGCACGGTGGACGACGGTTACTGCGGCAGGAGGGGACCCTAACTTGTATTGGAACTAAATGTAATGTATAATAGATTGACTGCATCAGCGAACGTGATCACGATGATTCAATATTGCGCGGACGGTATCAAATTAAATGGAGGGATTATTTTTTGGAACAAAATAATAAATTACTGATTATTCCGCTTGGCGGGTTGGGCGAAATCGGCAAAAACATGACTGTTTTTCAGTATGGCGAGGACATCGTTATTTTGGATGCCGGGCTTGCCTTTCCGGAAGACGAGATGTTGGGGATTGATCTGGTTATACCGGATATTACTTATTTATTGGACAACCGGGATAAAGTACGGGCCGTTGTCCTGACTCACGGACATGAGGATCATATCGGGTCTTTGTCCTATCTCCTGAAAGAGATTAATGTGCCTGTTTATGGTACAAGACTGGCATTGGGATTGGCGGAAGAGCGGTTAAAAGAAAACCGGGTGTCGGGTTACCAATTGATGCCCGTCAGGCCGGGAGACCAAATAACCCTGGGAGCGTTTCAAATCGGTTTTATTCAAGGCAGCCATTCCATTCCGGATGCCTGCGGCCTGTATTTCAAAACACCTGTGGGCACTGTCGTTCATACCGGGGACTTTAAAATTGACCAAACGCCGGTGGATGGCAAGTTAATTGATATTCATAAATTTGCTGAATTGGGAAATCAGGGAGTTTTAGTGCTAATGTCAGACAGCACGAATGCCGAACGGCCCGGATATACAGGTTCGGAGCGTGAGGTTGCCATGGCGTTGGAGGAAGAATTTAAAGACGCCAAAGGCCGGGTTATTATGGCTACGTTCGCTTCGAATGTATCCCGTATTCAGCAGGCTGTTCATTCGGCCTGTAAGTATAGGCGCAAAGTCGTGGTGCTTGGCCGGAGTATGGTTAATGTTGTGAATATTGCCATGGAACTGGGATACCTGGAGATGCCCGAAGGAATGCTGATTGAAGCGGAGGAAATGAAGCGGTATCGGGATGAGCAAATCCTCATTCTTACTACCGGCAGCCAGGGAGAGCCTATGTCCGGTTTAAGCCGCATGGCTACCAACAATCACCGAAGTGTGTCTATTAGTCCGGGGGATACTGTTTTGATTGCGGCGACACCCATTCCGGGGAATGAAACGTCCGTATCAAAAACCATCGATAATCTGCTCCGTTTAGGGGCCCAGGTGGTATATGAAAGAATCTCGGGTATCCATGTTTCCGGTCACGCCAGCCGGGAAGAACTTAAACTGATGCTGAATCTGGTGAGGCCCAAGTTTTTTATCCCGGTGCACGGAGAATACCGTATGCAAAAGCAGCATAGCAAAATTGCCGAGGGGTTGGGAGTTCCCCGCGAGAATATTTTTGTGGGAGAAAACGGAGATATCTTCGAATTTACCAAAGACACAGGCCGGGTTGCCGGAAAAGTTAAGGTGGGAAAGGTCTTTGTTGACGGACTGGGCGTCGGGGATGTCGGTAATATCGTCATTCGCGACAGACAGCAGCTTTCCAAAGAAGGCATCTTGATTGTCGTTGTAACCCTAGATAAACAGAAGGGCGTTTTGTTGTCGGGCCCCGATTTGGTATCACGCGGCTTTGTTTATGTCCGGGATTCGGGCGAACTTATGAATGAGGCTCAGAACAGAGTAAAAGTGGCGCTGGAGCGCTGCGAATCCGGCAAGATTACGGATTGGTCTTCTATAAAGCTTCAGATTCGTGAGGTTTTAGGCAAATATCTTAATGAAAAAACCGGACGCCGCCCCATGATTTTACCGATTATTATTGAAGTATGACAAGTTTCGGCCAGACAACCTACTAGGCTGACGTGTATGAAGATAAAGTTTTTGTAATAGTTAGAGCAAATACTTGGAGGCTTTTATATGACACTGTTTCAATCACTCGTTTTTGCGGTGATTCAGGGAATTACCGAGCTCTTCCCGATTAGTAGTGTAGCACATGGCGTTTTGACACCCTATTTTTTCCATTGGAATTTAGCGCCTAGCTTTCTGAAAGAGCATTTTTTACCTTTTGTGGTAATGCTGCATCTGGGAACAGCGACGGCGCTGCTTTTATTCTTTGGTACGGAATGGATTCGGATTATCCGCTCCCTATTTACTAAAGACAGGCAAGCAAGAAAATTGTTATGGTTAATTGCGGCCGGAACATTTCCTGCCGCGTTATTGGGTTTTATCCTGGAAAAAACGATTCGTCATGCTTTTAGTAATGTGACCAGCGCCGCAGTTTTTTTAATTATTAACGGCTTTCTTCTTTATTGGGGCGAAAAATTAAAAGGCCATGGCCGCAAAGAAATTAATGACCTTACCTACGGGCAGGCCGCTATTGTGGGAGTATTCCAGGCATTGGCGCTGATTCCCGGTTTTTCGCGGTCGGGCGCAACCATTACGGCAGGATTTTGGATGGGATTACGGCATGAGGCTTCCGCACGGTTATCTATGTTGCTGGCAACGCCAATAATTATCGGGGCGGGGATTATTGAGATCCCTAAATTGCTCCATATTAGTACCACGGGTTTGCTGCAAATTTCTCTTATTGGTGGAGTTGTCGCCGGCATTATGGCATACTTGAGTGTCTGGGCGCTAATGAAATGGTTTCATACTAATGAGATAAACGCTATGCGTCCATTTTCCTGGTATTGCTGGCTAGTTGGGATCGGTGTGTTAGCCAGCCAGCTTTTGTAAAGTGGTAATGCAAAGGTAATTTCTAAACAAGTAACAAATAAGGCTCTGATTTTTTCAGAGCCTTATTTGTTTACTTATGTTTTTCCAAGGGGAAAAGAGGAATTTGTTGAAAGATGTCAAAATATGAATAATAATGTAAAGCGTTGCAAGGAAGTGAAGCTGTTGGATACGATTAAGGATTATATACAAAGGCTAAGAAGGACGGAAAAACAATTAGAAAAAATCCTTGTGATCCGGCAGAATTTGGAACCTGATTTTAAAATGCAAATTCCCTTTAGCTACATTTGTAACCGGGATATGAAAATTGTTTATGCCAGCACAGCGGGTGCCAAACATTGGGGATATACTCCTTTCGAAATGGAAGGGAAGAAACTCAGTGACTTAGGATTTTCATCCCAAGTGGCGGAAGCGGTTACAACGAACATAAAAACTGTTTTTGACAAGGATGTTTCGTTGCGGGATAAAATCATTATTTGCCGGAACAATCAAGACCTTTACAATTACGAATATGTATTGAATCCCTTGCATGCCGGCGAGGGTGATGTTGGCGCAGTAATTTGCACGATCTGGAATACAATGCAAGTTGCTATCCATTCTGAGTTGATAAAATACACAAGATGGTTTAAAGAATTTATAAAATACAGTCCTTTTGGCGTTGTCTTAATAGACAGGGAGGAGAACATCCTGCTTTATAACGAACTGGCCGCCAAACTCTATCCTGGCAGTATCCCGGGTCCAACAGGACTATCTCTTAAGGAAATTTTTTTCCGGCTGGGATTTAATGCAGAAGAATATTATAATTCCGTTTTTCTTAAAGCATTGAGGGGGCAGAAGATTTTTGCGGAACATCGCAAAGTTTTAGATTATAATTTATTATTGACTTGTTTCCCTCTGAAGGATAATGACGGGCAGATTCTTGGCGCAGCTGTTATTTTTCAGGATATTACGGAAATTATAGCCTATCAAAATAAAATATATAGGCTGGATAAACTGGATTTAATCGGACAACTGTCGGCCGGTATTGTTCACGAAATCCGCAATCCCCTGGCCGTGATCTCGGGATATATGCAGTTTCTTAGACCCAAAGTGAATCCGGGCATGCAATCCCAGTTTGATCTGATATTACGGGAACTGGGCCGGGTTGAAACCATATTGAATGGTTTTCTTTCGGTCGCCAAGGATAAGAGTGCCGAAAAATCGTTTTGTAATTTAAATAACATATTAAATGAAATTATTCCTTTACTGCATGCGGAGGCAGTGAAGCAAAGCATAGAGATTCAGCTCAATTTGGAAGAAGGATTGCCGGAACTCTTTTTATCTTCCACGGA
Organism: Allolucifera butyrica; assembly: GCF_900476375.1. Lineage (GTDB taxonomy): Bacteria > Bacillota > Negativicutes > Sporomusales > UPPP01 > Lucifera > Lucifera butyrica. The sequence continues at coordinate 50,594 of NZ_UPPP01000069.1, forward strand.
AATAAAGCAGATGGTTCTCAACTTAGCGCGAAATGGCATGGATGCAATAGGCGGACAAGGAATCTTAGCATTTTCGACCAGACGGGAAGGGGACGAAATTATATTATCGATTGCTGATACCGGCTGTGGTATTTCCGAACACGTTAAAGATAAAATATTTGCGCCCTTTTTTACTACCAAGGAGAACGGGACAGGATTAGGATTGGCGGTCTGTGCCAGTATTGCGGCCAGGCATTCTGCTACGATCGAAGTACAGCCGGCGGTGGAAAAAGGCAGCCAGTTTATCATTAAATTTAAATTAGAAGAAGAGAAAACGGCGTAGTAACTGTAGACCGGGTTACAATATCTTTCGATTGAGGGCTCTGAGATAAATTCTCAGAGCCTTTCTGTATGCTGGAATTTCATAGAAGAATAATTGCCAATTTGACGGGGAAGATAAGGGTATACTGGTATATTAGTATTCTGCAGGTGAAAAATGGGGGGGAAAGACTTGGAAGACAGGTTTATAAGAGGCTACATTGCGGGGGTTATTGGTGGCATAGTAATGGTATTGCTGGATTATATATTATTTGTGCTGGGTATATCTGAGGCCAGATATCTCGATCTTGTTGCAATTATGATCTGGGGTTACGTCCCCTTAACTGTTTTTGGACAAAGTATTGCCCAAGTAATACAATTGGGCCACGCCGCATTAGTCGGGATTACGTTTGCATTTCTTGTTCCGGTAATTGATAATAAGTATCTCTTATTCAAAGGGGCGACGTATGGGGCGGTAGTTTGGTTTACTGTTTTTGCTATAGGCTCGCTCTATAAATTATCGTTATTTTATCTATCGTCACCGACAAACGCCTTTTCCCACCTTATTACATCCGCAATATGGGGCGTAGTTGCCGCCGTAGCCTTAACACGAATGGAGAAATATGCTACTGCCCGTGAAAGCCGTCAAGTGGATTCGGCAGTTGCCGTGCCTGCCTACAAACGTTATACCGGGGAATCGGATGATAATGACAGTTAGTCCGGGGTTACGCAATCACCAAAGTTAGAAAATACCTGCCGGGCAGCATTGCTTCTCAGTTATGTTAATGTTATAATACTTTGAGTAGAGCAGAGGACATAGTTTGTAGAAGCGTATTGTAAGAAGGTCCGATGCTGCGTAGCTAGATGTATGCGCCCGTAGCTCAGGTGGATAGAGCAGCGGTTTCCTAAACCGCGTGCCGGTGGTTCGAGTCCTCCCGGGCGCACCATATAGAAAAATCACGCTTTCCGGCGATTTGCCGGAAGGCGTTTTTTATACGGGTAGGAATAAATACTTTAAACAGGTGACCTGTCCTCCCGAAATAGTATGAATTCGAACAACTAGAGAAATCGCATAAAATAGGTGTAAGGGGAAGGTCCTTTTTTGCCATTGCAAGTAACGGTCCCAAATTTAACAGCTAGGTTGGGGTGAATAAGTTGACTTTACAGCAATTGAAATACGTTTTAAGGGTTGCAGAGAAAGGATCAATTAGTGAAGCGGCCAAAAGCCTATTTATTTCTCAACCCAGTTTATCTAATGCGATTAAAGAGCTGGAAAAAGAAATCCAGATCACCATATTTACCAGATGTAATCGTGGAATAGCTGTTTCTAATGAAGGCGCAGAATTTCTTGGATACGCTAGGCAGGTTATACAGCAAGCGGATATGCTGGAGGAAAAATATCTAAACGGAGAACCTGCAAAGCAGCGTTTTTGCATCTCAACCCAACATTACACCTTTACGGCGAATGCCTTTGTCGATCTTGTAAAAGAATTTGGAGGCTCGGAATATGAATTTACTATCCGGGAGACAAAAACTTATGAGATTATTGAAGATGTAAAGAATTTGCGGAGTGAACTAGGGGTTATTTACTTAAGCAAATATAATGAGACAGTTATCCTGAAATTACTAAGGGAAAGTAATATTAGTTTTTCGGAACTGGTCACGGCAAAACCGCATGTATTTATCAGTAAGACACATCCATTAGCACATAAAAACCTAATTCAGCTAGAAGAATTGGAAGATTATCCTTGCCTTTCTTTTGAGCAGGGAGAATATAATTCTTTCTATTTTTCCGAAGAAATTTTAAGCACCAGGAGTGTAAAGAAGAGTATTAAAGTCAGTGACCGGGCAGCCATAGTCAACTTCATGATTGGTCTGAACGGATATACGATATCTTCTGGGATTTTCCCAAAATATCTGCACGGCGAGCAAATTATTGCTGTACCCCTTAAGGTCGAGGAAGATATTAAGATCGGTATTATTATGCATAAAGATATCACGATGACGAAATTGGGAGAAATCTATCTGGATGCCTTAAAGAAAATTGCAAAGGAACTTTAATAATAAGGATAAGATAAGTAGCCTGGTATAGATTTTAGCTATATCAGGCTATATTTATTTGGTATTATATTATACCAGAGAAAAGCTATATAATCGTAACTGTCAGGTTTTTCCCGGCAGTGACTAAGTGGGGATATCTGATATGAAAAGCGGCTGATAAGAGCAGGAGGGGAATAGCAACGTGGAAATACACTCGATGTCTTCATTTCTGGTATTTGTGTTTATTAATGCCTTTACACCAGGGCCGGGTAATATTTTGGCGTTGAATACCATAAGCAACTACGGTTGGAAAAAAGGAAAACGACTATTCTTCGGAATCTTTGCGGGATATTATTGCGTGCAGGCTTTATGCGCATTTTTTGTATATGGGTTAGACCAGTTCTTACATCCTGTCATGCATTTATTGAAGTATGGCGGAATTATCTATATCACCTGGCTTGCTCTTCATGTTGCGCTTAGTAACCCGTGTGACCAATCTGAGAAGAAAGAAGCCTCTTTTTGGATTGGTTTCATCTTACAGTTTGTAAATGTAAAAATATTTCTGTTTGGAATTACCGTTTTGACAGGATATATAATTCCCTACTATGCATCTTTTAGGATGCTCTTATTATTTGAAATGTTTATCGCTACAATAGGAAGTATTGCAACTATAACGTGGATATTTTTTGGAGCAGCATTCCAGAAGCCCTACAGCAAACATTTCAGGATAGTGAACGTGGTTTTGGCTTTAATTCTTTTAGAATGTGCATATCAACTGACCGGCAATTAACCCCAAGCAGACAACGGGTATGAATATGCAGCAGAACACTTATCATATGTTAATGATCGTTTTTTAGAACAATATATAATCAGGGTATAGGCCAAGAGGGGGGATACTATGGATATTAAAACTCTAGCACAACAAGGACAAATACGAAATAATTTAATGAAATACATCAGTGAAGAAACCCTTAATCGGATTATCGATTTCGACAGGCTGATTCATTATAAAAAGGGAGATATGATTTTTTCTGAAAATAATGGATTTCTTCTGCTTTCAGGCATCATACGGGGATACTATCTGGATATGGATGGAAATGAAGTCACCAATATGTTTATCATTGAAACTATGGTTTATGGCTCTCAGTTTTTAACGACAGACAAACCTCATGTCTGCAATTTTGAGGCTTTGGAAGATTGCACGGCTGTCCCGTTAAATTCTGCCGCTATTGCGGAATACATCAGAACCGACCATGGTTGGCAGATGGCCTATATTAATATGCTGGAGGAAGCACTAAAAGGAAAAATCCTACGAGAAATAAGTCTTGTCACCAAAACTGCCACCGAGCGCTATTTGGATTTGAAAAAACAATACCCCAATATAGAGAAGAGGGTCAACCAAGTCCATATTGCTTCCTACCTGGGGATTACGCCTGTATCGCTAAGTAGAATTCGCCGGGTAATCCGAGAAGAATAACCTCATCTTGAAGTTGGAGGGATACATTGTGAATGAAAATAAGTTGCAAAAGCCGATTGCATCCCCGTATGGACATTTTACAAAAGCGAATGAAATCGTAAATGGAATGAACCTGAGTGGGAAACTAGCAGTGGTAACAGGCGGATATACCGGAATTGGTCTTTATACTACGAAGGCATTAACTAGTGCCGGTGCTCGCGTGATTGTCCTTGCAAGGGATTTGGCGCGGGCAAGACGAAACCTTCGCGGGATAAATAACATCGAAATCGAGTACTTCGATCTTTTAAAACCAGATACAATTGATGCCGTTGCAGATAAGGTTCTAAAAACCGGTAGACCAGTCCATTACCTGATTAATAGTGCGGGAATCATCAACACGCCACTTACTAGGGATAAACGAGGGTATGAGTATCAATTTGCGACAAATCACCTGGGCCATTTTCAGTTAACTGCAAGATTATACCCTGCACTAAAGATGGCAAATGGTGCTCGTGTAATCGAAGTGGCTTCACGGGGACATCGCTTTGGCAGCGTGCTGTTTGATGATGTCCATTTTAATAGAACCGAATATAACGGGATGAGAGCCTATGCACAATCTAAATCTGCTACTGCTTTGTTTGCCGTTAAACTAGATGAACTTGCCAAAAAGGATAAAGTTAGAGCTTTTGCTGTACACCCAGGGCCGATTCCCACATCAGACCTTTTCGCAGAAAGTCTCGTTGGGATCAAACCCCCGTGGGTTGTCAGTCTCATACGGCTGTCTGCCCAAGTTATGCGGGGGCTGCACGTAACCGAATTACTGAACATTCTTAGACATCCACGGATTGAAGACGCATTCAAAACCATAGAACAGGGAGCATCAACCTTGGTGTGGTGTGCGGTCAGCAGCGATTTGAATGATCTTGGCGGTGTTTATTGTGAGGACTGCAATATTGCACAGGCGGTATCGGCGGATAGCGATGAGCCATATGGAGTTCGTCCTTGGGCAATTAATCCGGAACTTGCAACGCGTTTATGGAAACTAAGCGAGGAGTTAACAGGGGTAACGTTCCGATTTTAATAAGAAGAAGGACAGATATGTCAACTCGCATATAACAAAAGGACAACGATATTTATATTGAGCATAGATTAATATTAAGGAGTAAAATAATGGAATATACTAATTTCGGTAAAACAGGGATGATGGTATCAAGGTTGGGGCTAGGGTGCATGCGCTTTCCTTCAAGTGAGAGCGAGGCAATAGAAATGGTTCGATACGCGATTGACAATGGAATAAACTATCTTGACACAGCTTATATATATAAAGATAGCGAAATTATTACCGGTAAGGCGTTAAAAGAGGGCTACCGAAATAAAACGGTTTTAGCTACCAAAAGTCCAATTTGGAATGTTGGTAGACACGAAGATTTTGAAAAATATTTAGACGAAGAGTTGAAGCGCCTGGGGACAGACTATATTGACATTTATCTCCTTCATAACCTGAATTATGGCAATTGGGAAAAAATAAAAAAATTTGATGGACTTACATTTCTTGATAAGACGGTCGACAAAGGGAAAATACGTCATAAGGGTTTTTCAATTCATAACACATTGCGGGCATTCAAGGAAATTGTCGGCACTTTTGATTGGGAGATGGCACAAATTCAGTTGAATATCCTCGGTGAATCACAGCAAGTTGGTGTTGAAGGCCTAAAATATACTGCCGACAAAGGATTGCCTGTTGTCATAATGGAGCCGCTTCGAGGAGGGTATTTACTGAATAATGTACCCCCAGAAGTAATTGACTTGATTCATAAGTACCCGGAAAGACGCTCGTTCGTCGAGTGGTGTTTCCGCTGGCTATATAATATGCCGGAAGTCTCTGTCATTCTAAGTGGGACAAGTACTCTTAACCAGTTGAAAGATAATTTGAGAATTTTTGACCATGCTGTACCAAACGTTATGTCAGCAGAAGATTTGAAACTGATTGATACGATAAGAGGAATGTTTGAAGCTAAAAATAGCATTGGTTGTACAGGCTGTCAATACTGTATGCCATGTCCGCGAAAAGTGAGTATTCCAACGGTGTTTAAACTATATAATAATTATCAGCTTGTGAAGCCACATCCAATCGATAAGGTTGTGTATCAGAATAACGTGATTCCTTCCGGTCTAGGTGCAGACCAATGTGTGTCTTGTGGTGTATGTGAGAAAAAGTGCCCTCAAGGTCTCAAAATATCGGAATTGCTCAAAGCAGTTCATGAAGAATTTATGGGAAAAGTTGTTTCTTGATAAACGCATCAGTCTGAGCTTGTGTTTTCTTTACAGCCTTTATCATTACTCCATGCACATTGAGTGACCGTGGCGGAAGCAATACCGGAGTAATTAAAAGAAATCAAATTGATTTTTTTTTGAATAAATCAGCCATATACTGATCCAAAACAGCAAGGCTTCTTTTTACTGACGGCTTACTATTTTTGTGTATAATCTTATAGCAGATCCGCTCAGGCGGTGAAGCCAGTAACCGCTGAATCACAAATTGTCCCGTTTGGACGAATGTATTGGCCACAGACTTAGGCACAACAGACCGGCCTTCTCAATTTTTTATACGATGACACTAGGGGCAGGAGCGGTATCACCGGCTATTTACGGGACATTAAGTGATTTTGCTGGTATAACGACTACTGTTATTATCGTGGCTGTTGTTCTCTTAGCTACTATACCGTTAACCTTCCCCCTTCGAGGGAAATTAGTAAATTGATTATAAACGGCTGGATTCGGCGATATAGCTCATAGCGTTAAAAACTAAGAGGCACCAGTAAAAATATTAGAGCGGCAAGGCTTCAGAGATTCTGAACCTTGCCGCCTTTGTGTTTTTTAGAGCCATTTCTGTAGTTTTGTATGCTATTTGTATGCTACGGCGACTGCTTGCAAGATTATCGGAATGAATACTTCATGGAGATGGCTACGGCCCCATACACCCCATCACCATTCGTATATCTACCGCCGGGCAGTATATCGATATTGAAGCCAATCAGAGACTCATTACCAGTAGTAAAATGCAAGGCTCCAATTATAGGCTTGAACGGATTGACAGAATTATACCCTCCACTTAAATCAAGACCTACGACAACGCCCGAATGTAGCCCTAATATACGATATGGCGTATATTGAACGCCGATATAAAAGGTATCTTTTCGCAAGCTATTATTAAAAAATCCAGTTGTTACGGCAACATCTTTCTGCAATGTGTATTCCAAACCGAAACCACGATTGTGTTCATTCAAATCAGGGTTTGAATGGGGAAAGTGCCTTGTAAATACAGGTACAGTAATTGCCATTGAATTTTCCGCAGCTTGTACGACGCCACACCCCAAAAAAATGAATATTGCAAATAACAGCAAAACTCGTATGACCAATCCCTCCCCAAATGTGCGAATATCAAGTCCATTCTAACATCACTGCGCTTGCCAGCCCACCGGTATATAGTACCAAAAAGCATGGGCAGGGTGACAACAATGAACTCTGTTCTTGATGTTGTAAAGTCTAGAGAATGTTTCCACTTATAAATTCATATCCCCGGTAAAAGATATTTATGGTCGTAATAAAAAAGAAGGGGGTCTCTTTATGACTGTCAAAAAAGATTTGGACAAAGCGGTAGCCGCTGCTGAATCCGCTAAAGGAACTTATGCCGCATTTGCCCAGTCCACAGAGGACCAAAATGCTAAGACCATGTTTGAGCAAATGAGTCAGGACATGGATAGGCATATTGCGCAATTAAACAGCCGGTTAAGTTCGACAGCAGAAAACCAATTAAAATAATAGTAGAAAATCAGGCTGGCAATGCCGCCAAGATCTATTCGTCTTTAGCGAAATATATACGCAAATAAAACTCCGTGGACAGTGCGTCTACGGAGTTTTGCCTTTTTTATATTTATTGGAGTGGAAACTTAATTATGAGAGATTTTTGTTTTTAATTATTCGACGAGCCGATGGCAATTCCAATCAAAAGGGCGGCAATTTGATTTAGCGCTTCATCATGACGATGTCTTTCCCGCTCTTGCCGTTCATGCCATTCCCTGTCACTTTCCCCTCTGCGGCGCTGCATCTCCCGTTCGTGGCGTTCATTTTCTTCTTGCATACGCCGGTCGTGTTCACGTTGCCTGTCATTATCACGGTTATGAGGACCTTCATCTAACCGGACTATTTGCTGTGGTCCAATAAATATGGGGGAAGCGGATGCTATGCCCGCACCAAAACTGATTTGCATAATGCCGGCCATTGAATAGATAACTAGTTTCTTAACAATACTTTTCACAGGATATCCCTCCTCTGTTTATGTTTTTAGTATAGCCGTAAAGTGTCACAGAATCGTTACAGAATCATAACAAAACAAATAAAATAGAGGATCCTGGTATTCGTAACGTAAGATGGACAAAGTGGGACCTATAAAGGTAACCTAAATCAGGCAAATATGGTATAATCCGGATGAATTAAATCCATCCTAATGTTACCCCGATGTTTTGGAATGGAGGCCATTATGAAGCAAAGCCATTGTCAATACCCGCGCCGACGCAAAGGAAAGATATCGTTGCTGGGAGAAAACATCGTATGTATTAGAAGTCCCTGGGTGTCGGCATGGTGGTCGGCGACATTTCCGGGTTTTGGTTATATTTTAGTAGGACAATATATTAAGGGCTTTGTATTGGTTGCATGGGAAATCTTCATAAATACTAAGGCACAATTAAATACGGCAATCATTTTGACTTTCATCGGTGAATTTGAAAAAGCGAAAGAGATTCTCAATCCTAACTGGGCCATGTTGTATGCTGGGGTCTATGTATTTAGCATCTGGGATAGTTACCGGACAACGGTTGAACTCAACAAATATACCGTTTTAGCTGATGCCGAAGATGTGCCGGTCATGCCATCGGCGGTTTCCTCGCTTGGCATAAGTTATAGCGACAAACGGCATCCTTGGTTAGCTTTATTTTGGTCCGTTTTTGCTCCGGGAATGGGTATCTTATACGCAGGAAATATTGTCGCAGCCGTTTTGACCTTAACTTGGTGGGTTACCCTTGTGCACTTGTCTCATTTTATCGTTGCCCTTCAGTATACGTGTACCGGAGAATTTACTAGAGCGCGGGGGGTCCTTGACCCGCAATGGCTGCTTTTTATTCCTTCGGCGTTTGCGTTTATCTTATATAGTACCTATGTAAGCGTTGTCGAGTACAATTGTTTCTTTGATGCGGAGCAGGCACGTTATTTAAAAAGTAAGTATCAGCATGCAAACTTCTTTATTTCCTTGAAAAAGCTGTCCGTTCGGGGAGATGGCTGATATGTATGTATTTTCCGCCTTTGAACATTCTGTAGCGCTGGAGCTGGCAATAACGGACCTTGAGCGTATCGGTATTCAACAAGAAGACATTCTGGCCGTTCCTCTATCCAAGACAGGGCCAACCATATCGGTAATCGATACCATGCACCGGTCGGACGGTGAGAGCGTCATAGACGGTGCAGCGGCACTTGGGACCGTACTGATGATTTTGGGAGTTATATACGGATTCATTTTACCATGGGGACCGATAGCCTGGGGACTTATCGGGCTATTAGCCGGCTTTGTCATCGGTCTTTTGGCGGATATTGGTTTTACGAAAAGGAGTAAACCCTTTGTTAAAATGGGAAGGACACCGGAAGTGATCCTTGTGGTCAGTTGCGATGAAAAGAAGGGCAAAGAGGTGGAGGATGTGCTCAGATGCCACGAACCGCTGGGAGTTTCGGCTGTTGATGCAGACGAAAAATAAACCCGGCTGTTTGGCCGGGAAATTATATTGCAATACCTGAAAAGAATGGCCCGGTGGAAAAAAGGGGGCTCATTCGCAATTCTACAGAATGACTGTTTCAATGCCACCATTGGCGTCCTCCATGTTTTTTGGGAATATGGTTGCAGAGTTTTTCGTATATTTTATCCACCAAGTCTCTTCTTGTCTTAAGGTGATTTGCCAGTACTTTTCTTTCCTCGGTATTTGGCAGCCATTCAGTTGGAATTTCCCGCACAAAGGTATCGATCGTTTCATTACTGAGTACCTTTACTTTTTCTAAGTAGGGAATAAAGTCCTGGGGAGAAAGATAATTACGGAGAAACCTTCCATAGGTAAAACGGGAGAAAATCTTTATTTTTGTACTTAAATTAGTAAGAGAGTCCAGTGTCCACCTGCCGGAGCCAAATAGGTGGGAGTTGTCAATTGCATAGATTCTGTAGCCGGCATCCTCCGGGCGTAATAAAAGATTTTTTTTATTGCTGTTCCGGTCTGAGTTTTGCAATATATGGTCAAATAATATTACGCCGGCCATTTCAGTGGTATTGACGATTTTATCTAAGTTGTGACGGCTTACATAGCTCGTGTGGTCCAGAAACTGATAGGCAAAATGGTGGCCGGCAATGACTCCCAATTCGATAAGTTGCTTATTTTCCTGCAAGAGCTGTTCATTGATTTCAATCATATCGTAGGGGGGGAAACAGCGTAAGTCCATAAATTCGGCAAACTTCGTTGCTAAAAATTCATTGGCCAATACTTTTGAATTAATTTTGTTATAGTTCATTTTAACTACGTAAGTTTTTCCATCATCGGCACGAAAAAATTGCGGTAATGTAACACCAATCCCTACCTTTCCCAAATATTTCAAAGCAATAAGCATCTGGTCAACCTCCCGACTTATTGTCTAAAGTAAAAAAGACCCGGCAGAAATCCAGGCCTCCTATGTTAATCAAAATATACCTCACTTTTGTATCTTTCTTACAGTTACAGAAAGTATAACTTTTCGGGATATTTTTATACAAGCAGTTTTTCGTGAAATGCCGAAAAGTAAAATACTTTCTTCCTGCTGAAAGACCCTTTGGGTCTTTCTTGTTTAAACTTTAAACTCAACCCGGGAAAAAATAACTTTCGGCTATGAAAGGGTTAAGATTAAACGGTGACAGGCAATGCGTATTAGTCTGTAGAGGAAGAGCAGCAGGTTGTACTGGAAGCGGACGTAATGGCTCTAAGGTTTATTACCGCGGCTCTAACACTTGAATTGGATAAGGAAGAACTGGTGCCGGGGACAAATATGTCTTGTATTCTCAATATTGCTAATTCATCGGGAACTTCAGTCAATATTCCCTCAAACAGGAAACCACCCAGAGTTGTTATAATTACTTCGTCACCAATCATGCGCCGTAATTGGCGAATTAAACAATGGCTTTCATCCCGCCGGTTACTCTTTTTAACATCAGGCCGGGAAGATAACGAACAGCCATCCGATTGGATCGGATCACTAGCGATCCCGGTACCCTTCCCTACTAACTGCCATAAATCGATGCGGGCAAAGTCCACATGAATTACGTCTCCGCCGGGAGTCAGGATTTCTACCTCATTGGAATCCGATTCTCTTGCCGGAGTAAGAATCGCTAAACGGAACTCATCAACGGACTGTAAATTACCAAAATAAACGAACCCATCGAATCCAAACAGCAACACATCGGTATTTAATTCCCGTTCCAATTCTCTGATGAGTCTACTATTGCGGAGTTCAGAAAATATACTCAAGTAAATACCTCCTTTTATTAACCTTTTTATTGACCTCTCAGTACATTATATGAATGGTAAGACATTATGTTACGATAATTGCCCGGTTCGCAGTTATTTTTATGTTTGTGTTTTTAGCAGCGCCAGATGGATCAAAGAGGACGAAATAAATTGGAACGCCAAAAGAGGCGGGCAATTTGCCCGCCTCTTTTGTTATGTTCCGGAATCGGAAAGTATAGGAAGTTCATGGATGATTGGGTTTAAAACAGCTAAAAGCATTATATAACAATAAAATTCCCCGGCTAATTTCTTCTTCATCCAAATGCCCATAACCCAACAGCAGCTTATCTAAATGAAAACCTTTACGAAGGCTGTGAAAATCGCCCGGTGTCAACCGAATTCCGGATTTTTCACAGTACAGCGCGAATTCCCGGTCAAAACGCCTGCCGGGAAACTCCAGCGCCAGATGCAAACCGGAAGCATCTCCCCAAACTCGCCAGGTATTGCCGAACGTTCTTTCCAACTCCTGAAGCAGCCTTTGCCGCCTATTTCCATATAATCTGCGCATTTTCTGCACATGCCGGTCCAACTTTCGCGTGAGCAAAAATTCGGCAAGAGCAGCCTGCTCAAAGGGAGGATTCTGGACATCGGTATAGGTACGCAGATGGCGCCACCGGGAATGAAGATGATGAGGCAATATTACATAACCGATTCGCAGGGCAGGAAACAAAATTTTACTGAATGTACCTATATAAATGACTCTCTGTGCGTCCATGGAGCGAAGAGGCGCTACCGGTGAACCATTATAGCGGAACTCGCTGTCATAATCATCTTCAATTAAATAAAGGCCGTATTCCCGGGCAAAGCGGATCAGGTCGGCCCGCCGGCCTGCGGGAAGAATGCCCCCCAGGGGAAACTGATGAGAAGGCGTCACATATATGGCACATACTCCTTTGCCTTCCAAAAATCCGGTTTGAATTCCCTGATTATCCACCGGTACCGGGCGGATTCCAAATCCCTTACTTTGTAATACATGGAGCATACCGCTATGGCAGGGATCTTCAACGATAATCTCCCGGCTCTTGCTATACAGTAAATCGGCAACTAAGTTTAATGCCTGCGTAGCGCCGGCGGTAATGAAAATATCTTGCGGCTGAATGGCAAGTCCACGGCTTCTGAACAGCCAGGCCGCAATTTCTTCCCGTAGTACCGGAAGTCCTGCCGGACCCGTATAGCTCCACTGATTAACCGGCAGGGCTTCGGCAGCCTTATGCATCAGCTGCAGCCACAGGTGCATGGGAAATTGGCGCAAGTCGGGACGGCCTGTTTGAAAATCAGCTAAGTAATTTTGAGCAGGCTGAACCGGTTTGTCCGATTCTCCGGTGACAGAGGCCGGTTTTCCCAGACACAGGCCCTTTGCTACCCGGGTTTGCGATCCCGGACGACTGATGATGTATCCCTCGGCAGATAGCATTTCATATGCTTCATAGACCGTATTGCGCGATACAGATAATTGCTGAGCCATTTCCCGCGTGGATGGCAGTACTTCATCAGGTTGAAGCCGTCCCTCGGTCATTTGATCCCGCAGTATTTGATAAATCTGGCGTGATAATGTTACGCCGGTCTTGCGTTGCAATTCAATTCCCCACATAGACCCTCCAACTGGCTCTCTCAAATATGGTTTAAATTGGCTCTGTAACGGTACCGGTTTGTTTGGTACTATTATACCACGGCAAGACGATTGGTAAAGATTGTATCTTTTGGAGGGATAATAATGCTGCAACGTTTGGCGGGTATGCTGTTTCTGACGGGGGCCTTTTCCTTGGCGGGAACTTCTGTAATCGCAGCACACTATGTGACCGGAATTTTAGGGATTTTTACCATAGCGGCGGTCAGTCTCTTTTTTGCCTTGACAGGGCTGATGCCGTTCTGTGGACGAAGGCTTATCAAGGTGCTTTGGCTAATTTCAGCGCAGGATTGGCTTCGACTGATAATCCAGGCTCTGTTCGGTATTTTTTTGTTCCGGATATTTCTGCTACAGGGATTGCTGCGCACCAGTGCCGGCGAAGCCGGAATCCTTACCGGCGCTACACCGGCCATAACGGCGCTGCTTGCGCGGTTTTATTTGAAGGAATCGCTGTTTTGGCGGCGGCTTTTTGGAATAGGCAGCACAATTACGGGTATATTGGTGTTGCAGGGAATCTTTTCACCGGGTGTGGAGTTCTCACGGGAACATCTGACGGGCAATTTATTAGTGCTTTGTGCCGCATTCTGTGAGGCATTGTTTAATATAACGTCCCGGGTTAATAGTATAAAAGCGTCACTGAATCAATCAAAAATACGGGAGCCGATGGTTCAGACTACCTTGGTAGTATGGATTGCGTTGTTTCTCTGTCTTGGCCCGGCACTGCTGGAGAAGCCGGTAAAATCACTGGCCTTACTCGGAATTCAAGGCTGGATAGCTCTTGTCTGGTACGGCTTTTTTGTGACGGCGCTGGCCTTTATTTTTTGGTATGCGGGGATCAAACGCTGTGATGCTTTGGTGGCCGCGGCATTTTCCGGCATGATGCCGTTCACCGCACTCATCCTGTCTGTGCTGCTGTTAAATGAGCAGCCGGGATGGCAGCAATGGTTGGGGGGAGCAATGGTTATACTTGGCATGCTGCTGCTATCGAAAGGCCGGCAGACTGCGTGAAAAGTAATTTCTCCAGGGAATATGTCCCTCTTGCTTTAAAATAGCTTATTAGATAATCCTTGCAAACGGAATATGCATAGAATATGTTGTGGGAAGCAAGGAGGGAAGGATAATGACCAGTGAAACTTTCAGATTGTTTTTGATATCCCTGATCCTCTCGATATTATCAACTTTCCTGGTGTTAATCGCAACAATAAGAAGCTTTCAGGAAGATAATGCAGGAAAAAGTCAAGACCAGCAAAAAGTGCAGGGAATACTTAAAGAAATCGATATGCTAAAACAGAATATAAAGCCGGTTAACAGGAAAATTAACGTCTGAAACAAATTGGTCATCAGAAATTCCATCCGAATGGTTGGCAACAACCAGGTTACTATTGATGGGACAGTGGGATTTATGCCCATGGCGGGTTTATCAAAATATATGAAGCCAAGGTAAATAGGTTGGATCAATAAAAGCGTTATACGAAAGGGCACTTCCAAGACGGATTCTTGGGAGTGCCCTTTGACTTTAGAAATATTCCAGCAGTTCTAGTCCGGTAATATTCTACGTTCATTTAGGACGTAAAACAACTAGACCACACTGGCTAACACGGTTTCTTCCTTTTCGGTTAAAATGTTATCCATACTCAAGGCAATGACTAGCCGGTCATCCACTTTGCCAAGGCCAATAATGTAATTCGGGCTTATTCCGCCTGCGATGGCAGGGGTCTTTTCCATATCCGCCGTTGGGATGAGCAGAATCTCCAATACATCATCCACAATTATACCGCATTTTTGGTGGTTTATTTCGACAACTACGATTCGGGTTGTGTCCTTTGGGGCAGTAACGCCAAGAGCAAAACGTTTTTTTAAATCTATGACCGGAATTATGCTGCCGCGCAGATTCGTGACGCCTTCCATAAATGACGGCATTCCCGGTAGTTTCATAGTTTTTCCGGGGCGGATAATCTCATAAACCTGCTCGATTGGAATGCCGTACTCATAGACCATATTATCTGTTTCCATTGTGAATACGACTAGTTTTAAGCTTTCCTGAGCCATATTTGCTGCTCCTTTCTACAGGTTGGCCGCCGTACTGGCCAACTTATTCGCCAGGGTGGTTATTTCCTCGAGCGTCGCGTTAACTTCCTGAACCGCCGCGGCAGTTTCCTCGACGCCGGCGAGGGTTGATTGGGAGGATGCGGAAGTGGTATTCATGGAGTTTTCAATTTCTTTTGTTAGTTCTTTGATCTGAACGACAGTTTTTTTGGATTCTTCCGATAGCTTTCGAATCTCTTCCGCGACAACGCCAAAGCCTTTGCCGGCATCCCCGACTCTTGCGGCCTCAATCGCGGCGTTCAGCCCCAGCATTTTCGTTTCATCAGCGATATCTTTAATAAATGCCATAACGTTATTAATTTGCTCCAGTTGAGCTTTTACATGTTCGATCTCGGTATTCAGATGACTTTGGTTATTGCTGGACTCGTTTGCCGCCGCTGAAATTTGCTGAACAGCCGAGGACACTTCACCTAACCCGTGTTCCAGTGAATTGGAAATGTTTTTAAGGTCGACGGCTAATTGTCTGGGAAGCGCTAAAGTAAATGTACCGACCGCATCGCCATTGTCTTCATCAATCAACGGGGACGATGTGGTTATAATCGGAACCCCATAGACGGAAGCATCGACGTCTTGAAAGATCTGTTTTTTTTGTTTCAGGGCTTCCGCAGGGCTGCTGCCGTCGCGTAGCGGAGTGTTTAATTGGATATCAGGCATATCAAATTTTTGCGAACCTTGCCGTCTAATATAGGATGTTTTGTCGGTAGCCGCAAAAAATCCACCTTCCGGCAGCAGGTCGGCTAATACTGGGGCAAATAAATCAAAGCTGCTGACAAGTTTGTGCTGGCGGGGAAGCATCAATATCCATGTGCCGACAATTTCCGTGTCACTTTCGTTCCAAATGGGTCCGCCGTAGGCATGGGTTCTAACCCCGTATACATTCCGGTCAAGGCGCAGCAGACTGACTTTACGGGCTTGCATGATTTGTTCGGCGGCACCGTTGGGCTTATTGGGAGTGCCTATATCTACACCTGGTAAATCAAACTTATTATTTATTTTAGCTGTGACTTTAGTAAGGTCGGTAGTAAAAAAACAGGCTCCATCTTCGAAAGTATAGACCAGGATGTGAAAGAACTCTTTTAAAAGTTCTATATCATTGGCATGAGATTTTAAATTTACAAGTTCCATTTTTGATCGATCCTTTCATTTTACTTTTATGTTGAAATTTAAATTAAGTCGAGTTTAACCCGTTGATCGCCTCCCTGCTAGAAATTGGCAGACACCCTCCCCTCAAAATTTATCTTAATCGTTAAAATACCTGACAGAAAAAGCAATGTAACAAAACAAAGTTTTGTTACATTGGCGTATGGATTAAACCCTATTGAAATAAGGAAAAAATCCCTAAAATAGGGATTCGTATTTAAAAAGTCTAAAGTAACATAATATAATACTTTAATAGAACATTAAAAAGGATGTGACCTAGTTTGGAATATGTCGAGCCGATACGAAATAAAAAACAGATTGAACATATTAAGCGCTATTTGAAAGAAAACAATTTGCGCGATTATCTGCTTTTTGTCCTAGGTATTAATAGTGGCTTACGCATATCTGATTTATTATTGCTGAAGTTAGACGACGTAAAGGGGAAAGACCGGGTTGTTCTTCGCGAGAGAAAAACCGGCAAGACGAAAGACTTCCCACTTTCAGAAACCTGTAAGCAGGCGATACAAGAATATCTGGAGGATATAGAGAATACGCAGGGCTGGCTGTTTAAAAGTAAAAACAGAAACCGGCCCATTACCCGTATCCAAGCCTACCGGATTATAAATCAGGCGGCACGGGCGGTAGGTATTCAAGAAGCAATCGGTACTCACACTTTGCGAAAAACATTTGGTTATTGGGCATATAAAAAAGGTATCGATGTGACAAGAATTCAAAAATTGCTTAACCATTCCTCCCCTAATATTACATTGGCTTATATAGGGATTACTAAAGATGAACTTGATAATATTTATATAAGCTTAAATTTATGAAAAGCAGGAGAAACCGCAAGGTCTCTCCTGCTTTTTGATTTCAAGATAAAATAAAAGTCGAAAAAAAGGAAACCATGGAAAATAATCGTATTTATGTATTATATAGACTTTATATAGGGTAACAAAACTTTGTTTTGTTACCCTTATTTTTACCAAAAATAAAAATTTAATGCATACCATTTTGAAGCTAAAACAAAACTGACACCGTGTGGAAAACGGTACCAAATGTTTGTAGTATGTTTTTTGGAACAACAATATGTGGAAAGGTTATTCTTGCATATTGTAGAATTGTCAATAAGGTGGTAATTGTTTTTGTCAAGACGAGTTCCGGTTTTCAAAGCCGGAAAACGATTGGAGCGTGGTTTACCTGATGATTAACTGGAATTGGACTTATGCGTACCTGGTGACACTGGTTGCTGGTATCGGTTTAATCTTTTGGCTTGCGACGAAGCTGGCCATCGTGCTGTTTATTGCGTTTTTACTGACTTTACTGCTTCGCCCGCTGGCAGATAAGCTTAAGCGGCGTATGGGAGCCGGATGGGCATCGATTCTCGTACTGACACTGTTTTTATGTGTTTTTCTACTGTTCTTCATTGGAATAATCCGGTCTATCCTGCCCAGTTTTGCCCAGTTTGCAACGAAGCTTCCCCACTATATCAATCCAGCCAAAGTGAATCTACTTATGGTGCGCCTGAATCTACCGTCCGAACTTACAGAATATGTGAACGATGCATTCAATCAAGTGTCGGGATTTGCGCTGGAAAGCCTGAAGAATGCTGTTTTACCGCTGCTGCATGCCATGTCCGGAGTCGTGGAACTGATCAGTATCCCGTTTATCGTTTTTTACTTTTTAAAAGACGGGGAAATGTTACGTTCCGGATTGTTCAGCCTTGCTCCGGCCCAAGAACAGGCTAAATTAAACAAAATCGCTGCCGCAGCAGCTCAGGTATTGAGCGGTTATATTCGAGGGCAATTAACAGTCTGTCTGTTTTCGGGGCTTGCGAGTTTTATATTTTTCATTGCCTGGGGGCTTCCTTTTCCGGTTGTAATTGCCTCGCTTAGTGCGTTTGCTGAATTGATTCCCGTTGTCGGACCAGTCATTGTTGCCTGTCTGGCGGCAAGTCTGGGGCTGGTTCATTCCACTGCGGCTGCTGTCAAAATTGTAATATTTTATATCGTGATGCTAAAGATTAATCACAATATTATTACACCTAAATTAATTGGGAAAGCGGTTCATCTTCACCCTGTTGTAATTATGATCGGGTTACTCTTTTTCGGCCATTTATTCGGCGTTTTGGGAATGGTTATGGCGGTGTCGGTTCTTGCGGTAATTCGGGTTGTAATTTTGGAGGTTCACGGGATTACAAGTCGCCCCGCGGGGAAAGAGCTTAGCACGGAAAAATCTAAGCCGGCATGTATTTAAAGTGGCTGGGGGGTACAAGCATGGATTCGATAATGTCTCACATAGTTAATCGGAGGAGTGTTCGAGCCTATACGGCAAAGAAAGTGGATCGAAATGATATTCTTACAATGCTAACTGCGGCAAGTTGGGCTCCATCGGGCAACAACCTGCAGCCTTGGAAGTTTTGCGTGATAATGGAGGATGCGGAATTAATCAAAAACCTGGCATCACTTACGGTTTATCAGAATTGGGTAAAAGACGCCGCTTGTTTAATTGCCGTTTTTTTAGATGCCAGGGCTTTGGATAACAATATACCGGACATTTATATAAAACATGTACAGGCGATTGGCGCCGCCATACAAAATATGCTGCTGGTTGCCCATGGACTGGGTTTAGGCACTTGCTGGATTGGGGAAATACTAAAAAATGCAGATAAGGTGAGGGATTTACTAAACATCGCAGCGGACTTGCAGTTAATGGCGGTCCTATCCGTTGGATATCCAGGGAAAGATCCTAAATCAAGAAGGAAAATAGTTTCTGAAAATATAGTAGGCTGGTTCTAATCTTCGGGGAGATTGAATTGTAAATGGAGGGAAAAAATTCCAATCCCGTGATATAATAAGTCATAATATAATTCCGTTCCAGTTAAGATCCTTTAACTTTTGCTTGAAGGAATGAGAGGAGGATGAATTTATGGCCGAACCGGCCAGGCGGTCTGCAGGGCAGCCGGCTCAATCCCTGATTATTAATCCCGGAGGCAAAGCGGCTTTGCTTACAGAGCTTACTAAGGCGCAGCATTCAATTGATCTGGTAATCTACGAATTATATGACCAAGATGTCCAAGACGTGCTGGCAGCTCAACAAAAAGCGGGAATTTCGATACGGGTTGTTTTAAATGACTTCACAGGCGCGGCGAAAAAATACGATGATCCAAATTATGCCGACGAAAAATATGAAGAAACAGCGATCGTATTTCTGAAAAAAGCGGGGATTCCATACAAAACTTCCAGTCTGGCTTTTCGCAACACGCATCAAAAAACCTTTATTATTGACGCTGCGGCTCCGGACGCCGCCTACCCGACTGCTAAAGCGATTATTATGAGTTTCAACCTCATTGAGGACAACCGTGAGAATTATTTTGCAAGTACCCGTGACTTTGCTATCGTTACTACCGATTCTCAACAAGTAAGCGATGTGGCGGCCGTGTTCAACGAAGATTGGAATTACAATTGCCCCCAAAATACGAACATTACCCCTCCCCTGCCGGATTCAAGCCCGCTGGTTGTCAGTCCGGCCAACTCGCGTTCGGCTCTGGCCGGCTTACTTAATAGTGCCGCAACAAGTATTGAAATGTACATGGAAGAGTTAGTGGACCGTAGTATAGTCGCTATATTGGCTGAAAAAGCCGCTACTGTCAATGTCCGTGTGCTTGCCGCCAAAGAAATCAGCAGCAATGCCAAGACCATGGACCCTATCAATGCGACAAGCAATGGCAAAATGATTTTGGTAGATTCGGCGAAACCGCCCAAGGTGTATCTTCATGCCAAAATGATACTGGTAGACGGTAAACAAGCCTACGTTGGCTCTGAAAATGCATCGGAGACTTCCCTGGATAAAAACCGCGAGATGGGAATCATTACGCAAGACCCCCAGATTATTGCGCAGTTGCAGACCACGTTTAATAACGATTGGGCAATCTATAGCAAGCAGCCATAGAAAAATGATTTTTTGCGTTTGAAAGCAAAGGGACGGTTGATTGGCTGAGAGATGCCAATCAACCGTCCCTTAGATTATAATGGTACAAGATAATGTCTGGGGAAAATCGGAGTTCTGTTCAATTATTTCCGGGAAATTTTGTGCAAACGTTGACCTGGGAGCCGACGCGCAGCGGAAAGGATATTTCAATTTATAGTTGAATAATCAGGTTAGAATAGGTGGTTGTTTGAATCCAGAGGATAATAGAGAATGGACCTTGGATAAAGGAGAGAAACAGATGCATAGTTTTCCTACTAAAATAGGCGAGGGAATCCATCGGGTGGAAGCGGTTACGGTTGTCTGCGGCGCTGATGTGGCGGTTTGTATCGGCGGCGGGGAAAGGCACCATATCGGCGCGGCGGCCTTGGCGGTACCCAGACCCAGTCTGCAAGATCAAGAAAAAGTTTCCGCCACGGCTTCCGTTATTTGTGCAACCGGCCATAAAGAGGATGAACTGGCCCGGTGGGCGGCGTTAAAACTGGCGGCGTCGCTAAATTGCCGCGTTAATGTAACCGCCGGCTTGCATATTGACGGAGCTGCCGCCAGTGACTTTGACAAGCTTACCGGCAATTTTCAAAGGGTGGTCGAGGTCATTGAAAATACACTAATCAAAGAATTGGCGCCCCAATATTGCTAATATCCGGTTCATGCTCCGTAGACCTTCCGGTCTGCGGAGTTTTCTTATGGGATTAGAAAGTATAACTTTTCGGGTTATTTTTAAAATAAGACATTCTTCTTAAGAAAGCCGAAAAGTAAAATACTTTCCTTCCACTTAAAGACCCATTGGCTCTTTCTTGTAAGTATTAATGTTTTACTAAATTTTAACTTTTCCTTAACAGGCTTGGTTGGGACATGAATTATACTAGTGGCATAACCGGTATATTGTATTTTACGGAGGTATTTGATGTGAGGAATGTTAAAAGATTAATAGCACTATTTTGTCTGGGAGCATTGCTGATGTCTGCTATTGGCTGCGGCAGTTCGGCAACAAATACGCCGAAAAGCGGTAAGACAGTGATTGAATATTGGCATGTGAACGCGGAAAGTTTTGGTGGATCTACAGTTAAAGAGTTAATAAAGGAATTTAATGCCCAGAATCCCGATATTCAAGTGGTTGAAAAATATAATCCCGATATGTATAAGGGATTAACGCAGAACTTGCAGGCAGCGATTGCCTCCGGCCAATATCCGGACGTGGTGCAAATGGGCTACAGTTACTTAAATTATGCGGCGGAAAACTTTAAGTATACGGATATTAATGAACTCATTGCCAAACAAGCGCCGGAAGATAAAAACTTTTTACAGGAAAATTTCCTTCCCAACATATTGACCCTGGCCCGGGCGGATAACGGCAAACAGATTGGATTGCCTTATTCAGTCAGTGTACCCGTGTTGTATTACAACCCCGACATTTTCCGGCAAGCCGGCCTGGACCCGGACAAGCCGCCAAAAACCTGGCAGGAAGTAAAAGAATATGCCCGGACAATTAAAGAAAAAACCGGCTTAGTGGGTTTCTTTATGCAAGAATATGCCGATAACTGGGCGCAGCAGGCAATTATGGAGTCTAACGGTGCTACGGTACTGGGCAAGAAAGACGGCCGGCCCGCCGCTTTGTTTGATACGCCGGAAGCGGCCCAGGCCTATCAACTTCTGGCTGACATGGTGGAGGACGGCAGCGGGTTGCATGCGACCAACGACGAGGGATTTCAAGCCTTTTTGAGCGGGAAACTGGGTATGGTCTGTACTACCATCGGCAAACGGGAAAATTTTGAAAAAAGCGCGAAGTTTACGGTGATGGCTGCTCCGTTTCCCGGTTTTGCGGGAAAGGTCCGTAAAGTACCCGCCGGCGGCAACTTATTGATGATTTTTTCGAAGGACCCTGAAAAACAAAAAGCGGCCTGGCGCTTTGTCAAGTTTCTTGAGTCCCCTCAGGCGCTGGCTATGTGGACGAAGGGAACCGGCTATTTGCCGCCGCGCAAAGGAGTGGCCGAAGACCCGAACGGGTTAAAAGACTTTTTGGCGCAAAATAAAAATATGCAAGCTGCTATGGCTACGTTGCCGGACCTGGTACAATGGGCAAGCTTCCCCGGTGCTAACGGGCTACAGGCCGAGCAGGCCCTGATTGATGCACGCGACGTGATATTAAGCGGTAAAGAGCCGGCGGCGGAAGCATTAAAACAGACTGCCGCTAAAATTAATGCAATGCTTAAATGAATAGTGTGAGTCCATTAAACAGGAGGGGAGAGAGCGGGATATGAGACGCGCCCGAATTCAGCCGGCATTGCTTTTGGCGCCGGCGGTTGCCGGATTATTCATTTTTGTTTATCTGCCACTGCTGCAAGACGTATGGCTAAGCTTTTATTCCTGGAATATGGTCAGTCCGACCATGAAGTTTATCGGTCTGGATAATTTCCGGGCCATAATAACCGGCGCCGATTTGGGTAAGGTGCTGGGCAATACGCTGCTGTATGTTGCCGTACTGCTCTTTCTCAACTTTTTATTGCCGTATATAGGTTCCTTTGCTTTAGCTCATTGCATTACCCGGGGAAGTTTTTTCTACCGGGCGGCATTGTTTATCCCCAGCACCGTTTCTTTAGCGGTGGCCAGTATTTTATTTTTGTGGATATTTAATCCTCTGGCCGGACCCTTGTGTATCCTTTTATCCGCCGCCGGTGCCGAATCGCCGCGCTGGTTTAAGGAACCGGGCCTGGTCGTGGCTGTAATTGGCCTGATCATCGGCTGGAAGGTATTTGGCTACAATTTAATCGTTTTGATGGCGGCCATGGTGGATGTGCCCAAAGAACTGATTGAAGCGGCCAAGCTGGAGAATGCCTCGAATTGGGATATTTTTCGCCGCATTATTGTTCCGATGACATCTTCCACGGCGCTTTACGTCTTTGTTATTACCATCGTATTTGGCCTGCAGTATGTGCTGGTGCCTGTGAATATGATTACCCAGGGCGGACCCGACCAAGGCAGTACTAATATCGTATATATCATTTATCAATATGCGTTCACCTTTTTTCAGACAGGCAAGGCGGCCGCGTTTTCCCTGATTACGATGCTTGTTTATGCTGCCTTTTTAGTGTTCAAAACAAAAGTCCTGGATAAGAAGGTACATTATGAAACATAAACTTCGTAACTGGCACTGGCATGGAGTATTTATCATAACCGTATTTTTACAACTTTGGCCGCTCTTGTTTATGGTTTCTACCTCTTTAAAATCCTTGGACCAAATATTTACCTCGACCTTGAATCCGCTGCCTTTGCCGTTTGAATTTGACAACTACCAATATGTGCTTCAGTCGTTTCCGTTAGTACGATACATTGCCAATACCCTGATTATTGCCGGTGCGATTACGGCCGCAAAACTGGTAACCAGTATTTTAGCCGCTTTTGCCTTTGTGTATTATGATTTTAGCTACAAGGAAAAAATCTTTAATGCTTTATTATTTACCATCTTTATACCCATTACGGTCATACTCATGCCCGACTACTTACTAATCGCCAAACTGGGCTTGCTGAATCATCCCGCCGGTGTGATATTGCCGCAAATAGCGGACGGAATGGGTATATTCTTGATGCGGCAAACCATGCGCAATATCCCAAAGCCCCTCTGGGAAGCCTGCCGGCTGGACCGGATTAGTCCCGGGAAGACCCTGGCCCGGGTGATATTGCCGCTGATTAAGCCTTCGGTAATTGCGGCGGGTATATTCTTTTTTATCAATTCCTGGAATGAATACTTCTGGCCGCTGATGGTGCTGCCGGATAAAGCAGCCTATACATTGCCGCTGGCCTTGCAGATGTTTATCAGCGCCGAAGGCGGCAATGAATGGGGGATTGCCATGGCGGTTGCAACGCTGACCTGTTTACCGCCGTTTCTGTTATACCTTTTTTGTCAGCGTTTTATTATAAATACTTTTATGCAGTCCGGCTTGAAAGGATAGGTTGATATGGGAGGAATCCTATTTAAAAATGTTTATAAGTCTTATGGAAAGACGATGGTGGTAGATAACCTGACCATGTCGGTACAACAAGGTGAACGGCTGATTTTATTAGGCCCGTCGGGATGCGGGAAAACCACAACCCTAAGGATGATCGCGGGGCTGGAGACGGTTACTGCCGGCACATTGGAGATGGGAGGCCAGGTTGTGAATCAGGTTGAGCCTGGTGACCGGAATGTTGCCATGGTATTTCAGAGCTATGCCTTGTATCCGCATATGACGGTGCGGGATAACATCACGTTTGGTCTTGTTATGCAAAACATGCCCGAGGCCGAAGTTGACGACCGGGCTCAGCGGGCTCTGGCCATTCTCAATTTGACCGGCTTGGAACACCGGCTGCCCAAGGAGCTTTCCGGCGGGCAGAAACAACGGGTGGCATTGGCGCGGGCCCTTGTCAAGCAAGCGCCTTATTTTCTCCTTGACGAGCCGCTTTCCAATCTGGATGCCCAGCTTCGTCAACAGGCCCGCACCGAGCTTATCAAAATCCATGATCTTTTTAAACCGACAATGATTTATGTAACCCATGACCAGGTGGAGGCAATGACGATTGGCCACCGGATTGCCGTTCTGAACCGGGGTGTTCTGCAGCAATTAGATACTCCGGATGTAATATATAAGTATCCCGCCAATACCTTTGTCGCCTCCTTTATTGGTGCGCCGCCGATGAACCTGATCAAGGGCGGTTTTCAAAACGGCCTTCTCCATATTGGTGACAGCAGGCTAGAGGTGCCGTCTGCCTGGCAGCAGTTATTGGCGTCTCAATCCTCCGTTTATATGGGGATAAGGCCGGAGCAATGCATTTTATCGTCTGAAGGCGCGATTACGGGAAAAGTCGATTTGGTTGAAAATCTTGGGGGCCGGCGCTGCGCCCATGTAAGATTAGGCGACGGGCAGCGGCTGCTGACGGTGTTTGCCGGTGAAAGGCCGATCCCTGAAGGTACGACCGGCGTAACCTTCGACTGGGAACATGTGAATTTTTTTGACTGCCGGACAGGCATGAATATCGGCCGGTTCAATGCGGCAGAATCCAGTGTGGCCTAATTGAGCTCCCGGCAAAATATAGATGGAGGGGGAAGCTGTGAAAATAGCCGTAAGTAATCTATCCTTTATTGGATTTAACTATACTGAGTTGAGAAAACTGCCGCCGGATGTGGGAATTGAAATATTCTATGAATTTGCCAATCCTTATTATTGGCAAGAATTTATGTCTGCCATATGGGGGCGGGACCGCTCCGGCGGACTTAGCATTCATGGACCGTGTATTGGTATCAACTTAGCGAATCCTAACCATATTCATTATCACCTTTATTACGACCGATTGTTTGAGGAGGCGGCCAGATGGGAGGCCGACTATGTGGTTGTTCACACGAATGAAGACTATGAGGGAACTAACGGCAAGATAAGAAACCTGGTCTATGACCGCCTGGCTGCGGTTATGCAAATAGCTCAGCGGTATAATGTTCAGGTGGTGCTGGAGAATGTAGGACTGCGTATAAAAAACAATCTTTTGTTTGACTGGCCGGAATACCAACAGCTTTTACAGGACTTCCCTCAGGCAGGAGCCTTGCTGGATGTGGGACACGCCCATGTCAACGGCTGGGATCTACCGGAAACCGTTAAGGCATTAGGCGCCCGGTTAACAGCTTGCCATCTTCACGATAATGACGGCCATGCCGATTGCCATTTGCCAATTGGCAGCGGAACCATTCAATGGGCGGATTTCTTTGACGGCGTCAGACAATATGCCTCCCAGGCAATATGGGTGCTGGAATATGCCAATGCTTCCGTTGAAACGTTGATAAATAACATAGATCAACTGCGTTGTCCTCCCGGACAAGCCCATAAAATTATGGGATAGGAATTGTGGTCTGCAGGGAATCCTAAGTTCGGGAGGCTAAAGATATGGGACACGAAGATAACTTTATTTTTCACAGAATCTGGAATGAATTAAGTCAGATCAATATGCATAAAATTAACCGGGTTTGTCAGTGGAATTTTCAGATTGGACTTGTCGGTTCTGAGGCTGTAATTCAGGATATGATCGAGTGGTTATCCAGTTTTCCTTATCATGATTTAGAACTGCCTGTTCCCAGTAATGATACTGTTCGCAGCAACCGGGAGATTATGAAACGGCTGATAGTAGTGCCGGTAGCAGCGGGAGAAGAGCTTGTCGGGGAAAAATTAAGCACTGCCGATTTTTGTATCGTAGAGACCTGCATGGTAAATCAGGTGAAGCAGCTGCGCGTAGATGTTTATCCTTTCGACCGCGGTGATAAGGGATTAGCGGCTCAGATCTTAGCGAATCATGAAGGAATACGGTTTGCATTATCCCATAATTTCCCTGTGTTCCGGCCTGAGCATGCTAAAATAGAAATACAGGATACGGCGGTTCAAAATGCGGCTTGGGTATTTATTGCAGCAATTCCTACCTTCTTACCGCCGCCGCATAAAGCCATTGCGGCGCCCTTGGCATCGTTTGCAGACTTTATTGTTCTCACCGTGAATGAGGTAAAACTTATGTTTGAACTGATCGGTTTATTAGGTGAAAAAATTCAGTTTAAGCATATCGTAGAATTTGTTTTTGTATTCGGTCTGGCCAAAATTGCCCGGGGAATCGCCGGAATTATTCTTACTCCGTTACCTGCTAAGACAACATTATTAGTCAAGGGGGCTTTAGCCTATGCTTTCACCTGGGCTATCGGCGAGGCTATTGTATTTTTTATCGTAGCAAGACAGAAGGTAGGCTGGCGTTTTCTTATGCAAAGAGCGAAATGCCACTATCGGCGGGGAATGGAAAACTCGAAGGAGATATTGAAGAAAAGAGTTTTGCCAAATACGTAAGAAAGACCCCATAAAAAAAGCAGCTTGCGCTGCTTTTTAGGTAGACGGATGGTTCGGCCCGTCAGTATGTCTATTGTCAATGGAATTGCCTGTTTTTGTCTGGCTTTGCTTTTTAGCCTTTGCTTGTTCCTGCGAATCATTGGATTTTTTCACAGTATCACCTCCTGTTAGTAGTATTTACAGGAGGTGATAATATATTAATTTAATTTTTAAGCTCTCATACAGAAAACTGCATGAGAGCTTATTTGAACCTGCGAAAAAATTATTCTCCGAACCAGCGGGAAAAGGCGGCCCGGCAGCGAGTCCTTACGTTGTTCCACACACCAACCTCTTCCGCGGCTTCGAAAGAGGTATTGTCTGGTTGGGGCGGGGGAGCGACAAAAAAGGAGTAGTTGGCTCCTGCGTTGTTGTCCCAGTTGTTGGCGGCATCTTTAAAACAAATATTCAAAGTATCGGTGTATGGGACCGGAACCGAAGTCTCGAAGCCATGGGGTGTTTTCCTCATCTTGTAATCCTGCTGATTTTCCCATCTGCGGCCATAGCCAATATGGGCATATACTTCGGTAGCACCATTTTGGTAAAGTAAGCCGTTATACATAATCCTGGAGGTGTTCTGAGACGAAGGGATCGTAGGGTAAATAGTTACGCCATTTGCATGATATTTTTCCATTGAATCCCCCCTTCTTATATTGATACAAATATAGTTTCCCTCAGATTGATCAAGACATGTCTGTAAATCATTGTTAGATGTTAGATAATAAGGTTTAACCGCTTTGTTTATCATTATGGCTGCAGACTAGAAGAAATATTATCGCATAAGTTCAAGTTGCGAAATATGAGGATTAATATCCAATTTTTCTTAAAAAATCAGTATTGGATATTTACGGCAGTTTTTAATCCATATATGATAGAAAACATATATACTTTCCGTCTTTTTTACAGAAAAGAATTATAAAGGAAAATTAAAATATAGGAGGGGTATATTATGCCTGTGACCTTCGCTGAACGTACAGAACTTTTAAAAGCCTCCGAAATCCGCGAAATACTGAAAATTACCCAGCGGCCGGAAGTCATTTCGTTTGCCGGAGGTCTGCCGGCACCGGAATTATTTCCGGTAGAGGAAATGAAGGACATCGCCGTAAAGGTCCTGGAAGAGTCGGGAAGTCAAGCTCTTCAATATTCCACAACGGAAGGCTTTGATCCTTTGCGGCAACAAATTGCCGTTCGTATGAATGCTAAATTTAAAACCGATGTGGGGGCCACGAATATTTTAATCACCTGTGGCTCACAGCAAGCCCTTGACTTTTCTGGGAAACTTTTTTTGAATCCGGGCGATGTCGTTTTATGTGAAAGTCCTACTTATTTGGCGGCCATAAGCGCTTTTAAAGCGTATCAGCCCCGTTTTGTCGAAGTGCCTACCGATGATAACGGAATGATCATCCCTGAGTTGGAGAAAATTCTGCAAACGAACGAAAATATAAAACTGATTTACCTGATTCCGGATTTCCAGAATCCTACCGGCCGGACTTGGTCCTTAGAACGGAGGCAGCAGTTTATTCAGCTTATAAACCGGTACGAAATTCCGGCGATCGAAGATAATCCGTACGGAGAACTGCGTTTCGAGGGAGAAATATTACCGGCCATAAAATCAATGGACACCAAAGATCTGGTGATATTTGTGAGTACTTTTTCCAAGACCTTTTGTCCCGGTCTTCGGATCGGCTGGGTCGCTGCCGGCGCCCGGTTTATTGAAAAGTATATTCTTATAAAACAGGGGGCAGACCTGCACACTTCTTCGATCAGCCAAAGGATAATATCCCGGTATATGGAAATATACGATTTTGAAGCGCATATTAAGAGTATTACCGATGTCTACCGGAGACGCCGGGATGCTATGATCCATACAATGCAAGAGAACTTCGCCGGCGATGTAAGATTCACCCGGCCGCAAGGCGGGTTATTTACCTGGGTGAAAATGCCTCCTTATATAAAAGCGGTCGAACTCTTGAAGCAATGTCTTCGGCAGGAAGTTGCTTTTGTTCCGGGCGACTCGTTTTTTCCTAACGGACAGGTAGAGAATACTTTCCGACTCAACTATTCGAATATGCCGGAAGAAAGAATTGCCGAAGGGATTAAACGCCTGGCGGCGGTAATGAGAAAATACTGATTATGCAACCGGGAGTGGCAGTATTTACTAGAAAAATAAACTTGCATAACGATTGGTTATACGCTATACTATCATAGTGATGTTAGCGCTTAGGTTTTACTGAATACGAAATCGTGTTTGGAAAATCGGCGTTATGCATATAATAAGAGTGCCGCAATGGAAGCAGAATCGCATAGAATGAGCGATCAATACGTTATGGTGAAGAGGCATGGATGACGAGTACTACATGGGACTAGCTCTGGATGAGGCACGTAAAGCGTATGCAGTCGGGGAAGTGCCGATTGGGGCCGTGCTGGTGTGGGAGCATCAAATCGTTGCTTGCGCCCATAACATGAGAGAGACCTGGCAGGATGCGACGGCACATGCTGAAATCATTGCTATCCGTGAGGCTTGCCGGATATTAAAACGCTGGCGATTGACGGGGGCTACATTGTATGTTACAATTGAACCCTGTCCTATGTGTGCAGGGGCTTTGGTTATGAGCCGCATCGACCGGCTGGTATACGGCAGTGCCGATTATAAAGCCGGAGCGGTTGAGTCGATATTTAATATTGTGCAAAATGAAGCGCTGAATCATCGAATGGAAGTGACGCCGGGCATACGGGCTGCGGAATGCAGTGACTTAATGCGGGAGTTTTTTCGTCAGCGTCGTAAATAAATAAGGAGAGGTGGCTGAGCTGGTCGAAGGCGCTCGACTCGAAATCGAGTAGGCTGTAAAAGGTCTCGTGGGTTCGAATCCCACCCTCTCCGCCATGTTGCATTTTTAATTAACTTCATATATAATAAGTAAGCGGTAACGACGTGGAGAGATGTCCGAGTGGTTGAAGGAGCACGACTGGAAATCGTGTGTACTGACAAAACGGTACCGAGGGTTCGAATCCCTCTCTCTCCGCCATTTTTGTTTCTAAGGTCGGACCACGGCTGTTGCCGGGTCTTGCGCAATAGAAGCTCATGAACCCCGTCAGGTCCGGAAGGAAGCAGCGGTAAGTGATAACTTGTATGTGCCGTAAGGGTGCCTGGTTTGATAGTCGTGGCCCGACGTTGGAAACAGAGATAAGAGATGACGGCAGCAGCTATGAATGACATAGCTGCTTTTTTGCTATTTAGAGACTGCTTAAGAGGGCGTATCCGGCCAGGGAATTTTTAGAGATAAAGAGGAAAAGCTAAGGTCATGTGGAATACAGACTGGGGAACAGGGGGTGTGTGAGTTGGCTTATGTGGCGTTATACCGGGCCTGGCGGCCGCAGGATTTTGACAATTTGATAGGACAGGAACACATTAGCATAACGTTGAAGAATGCAATTACCAGCGGAAAAATTGCACATGCCTACTTATTTTCCGGGCCGCGGGGGACCGGCAAAACCAGTACGGCCAAAATTCTGGCCAAGGCCCTTAATTGCGTGGACGGTCCTACGGATAATCCCTGTAATCATTGTCCAAGCTGTGAAAAAGTCACGGCGGGGACTTCCATGGATGTATTGGAAATCGACGCTGCTTCCAACCGGGGCATCGATGAAATCCGGGACCTTAGGGAAACAGTTAAATTTGCGCCTGTTGATGGTAGGTATAAAGTATATATTATTGATGAAGTACACATGTTAACCACCGAAGCGTTTAACGCTCTTTTAAAAACCCTGGAGGAACCGCCGGCCCACGTCGTGTTTATTTTGGCTACAACGGAACCGCATAAAATTCCGGCAACGATTCATTCCCGCTGTCAAAGATACGATTTTCACCGTATTGCCGTAAAAGAGATCCAAAGCCGGCTGACGGCGGTGGCCGATAGTGAAAAAATTGAATTTGAACCGGAAGCGCTGCTGCTGATTGCATCCCAGGCAGACGGTGGCATGAGAGATGCATTGAGCATTTTAGACCAATGCGCCATGATGAGCGAGAACAAAGTAACGGTTGCCAATGCCCGCAATTTGCTTGGGTTAATCGGCCATGAATGGATTTGGAAGATGGTTGAAAGCCTTGCGTCCCGTGATGCCGGAGCAGTGCTTAATGGAATTGACGAGATGATTTCCCTGGGAAAAGATGTTCGGCAAATCCTGGTTGAACTGGTGCTTTATGGCCGCAGTCTATTATTATATAAAGCGGCTCCCGATTTTGGCGGAACCGATCTTTATGGTGCAGACCAGGAAAGGTTGGCGAGTCAAAGCCGGTGCTTTACGCAGGAAGAACTTTCCCGTATGCTGCAGACATTAAATGAAGCCATTAATGAGGCAAAATGGTCCGGTGAACCGCGTATTATTGTTGAGATGGCACTACTAACCATTTGCCGGCGTCAGAATACGGAGGATGTGGAACGGCTGGCGGAGCGGGTAGAAGCTTTGGAAGCCAAGCTGGCGGGAATGGATCTGAATACGGTAATGGCAGGTCCGGCGCCGCATACTCCGGTGAGGGCGAAAATGGAATTGCCCGATATAAGGACCCAGCAAAAGATGGCAAGTGGCCTTGCTTCCCAGGAGCAAACCGGGAAACCGGTTGAATTACCGGCAGCAGACCAAGAATCAATGCCGGTTTCAACCCCGGACGATTTAAAAAACCTCTGGCAGGGTGTTTTAAAAGAACTGCAGGAAGGTGGCAAGCGGGCGGTGCATGCCTGTGTCGTGCAGGGTCAACTGGTATCATTGGATAATGATCAGGCCGTTATTCATTTTTCTTCGCCGTTTCCTAAAGAACGTACGGAAAAAGAGGATTATCGGACGATTATCGAGAAACTAATAGCGCAGGTTTGCGGCAGGCACGTAAGACTTCAATGCGTATTAACCGCGGGAACTTCTCCCGCAAAAGCGACAACTACTTCCCGCCCGCCGGCGGAGGAAGAACATCCTGTTTTAAAAAAGGCGCTTGCCGTATTTGGTGGGAAAGTAATGAAACAGGAAGAAAATAAGGGGGAATCATAAGAATGTTTGGTAATATGGGCAATATGGCGGGAATGATGAAGAAAGTTCAGAAACTCCAGGCCGATATGGCTAAATTGCAGGAAGAACTCAAGACCCGTACGCTGGAAACGACGGCCGGCGGCGGTGTGGTCAAAGTAGTCATTACCGGTGAGAAACAGATTCAATCGCTGAAAATCGATCCCGGCGCGGTAGATCCTGCCGATGTAGAAATGCTGGAAGACTTGGTTACTGCAGCTGTCAATGAAGCATTGAAAAAGGTAGATGACATGATGGCCCAAGAAATGGGGAAACTGACCGGCGGTCTGAATCTACCACCCGGAATGTTTTAAACGTCATGCAGCATGTAGCTCCTCTGGCTAAACTAATAGAGCAATTTCGCCGGCTGCCGGGAATTGGCCCTAAAATGGCCGCCCGGCTTGCTTATCATATATTAGAAATGGATAAAGAAAAGGTCGTGGCACTATCCCAGGCAATCTTGGAAGCCAAAGAAAAAATCGGGTATTGTTCTGTTTGCTTTAATCTTACCGATTGTGACCCCTGCCGCATTTGCCAGGCGGCGGAACGGGATGGTAGCGTTATTTGTGTGGTGGAGCAGCCCCAGGATGTGGCGGCTATGGAAAGAACCCGGGAATACCGCGGCTTATATCATGTATTGCACGGAGCGCTATCGCCGCTGGAGGGAATTGGCCCGGACGATATTCGTTTGAAAGAGTTGCTGGCCCGGCTGCAACACGGTTCAGTTCAGGAAGTTATCATGGCAACCAATCCCAATGTGGAAGGCGAGGCAACGGCCATGTATATCGCCCGTTTGTTAAAACCGTTGGGAATTACAGTGACCCGCATTGCTCATGGATTACCGGTCGGCGGAGACTTGGAGTATGCCGATGAAGTCACACTGTCCAAAGCGTTGGAGAATCGCCGAAATATGTAATGGCTAGTATCCTTTGCCGTTTAAATTCTTCTGTTTTTGGGAAACCTACCATAAGTAGGAACAGGAGGATGATGACGGTGATGAGTTCATGGAAAGAATGGCTGCTTTCCCTGCTGGAAAATGAAAATCCGGAACCAGCCCCTTTGCCGGATTTGCCGGATGTAGTGGAACAGGCCAGGCAGGAGTGGCTAAGCGCTCAAAGCTATTATAATACGGTATCGGATCAGGACCTGGTTGACCATGCAGTTTATTTAATGCAGGCCGCTGAAAAAAAATATATATATTTATTAAAAAAAGCCCGCCGTGAAGGCGTGACTCATTCTCCATATTCATCAACAGGGCAATAGCCCTGGTTTTTTTTCGTCGTTGCCACTTAACCTCCGCTTACGACAAGACGATCCTTCTGCCTGGATTGTTCGCCCAAATGATTTCCAGATGGTTTCCCTGCGCCCCGAGCCATGCGCCATGAGCCGAAAGACCGCATAGCGGTTTTTTTTAAGTACGATTCGGTGTATAATTGTCGCTGTGACATATGTGTTCCGCGCACCGGATTGAATTTAGTCATTCTTGCATAATTTGGGACATACCACATATACATATTAAAAAAGGTGATTTCATCCAGGAAACGGGGCGGAATATGTATGCGGTGGTTTTGGCGCAATTGGTTCATTGGCCCGAAACACAGACGTAAGGATTTGTTTCAGTCTAATCTTACAGATATCATTGAGGAAGCGAAAAAAGACTGGCTTTCTGCCCAGGACCTTTTCCGGGTTTCAAGCAGTCAGGAACTGGCGGACTATGCAGCTTATTTGATTCTGGCCACGGAAAGAAGATATATTTATCTATGGAAAATTGCCCGGCGTGAAGGATTCCTTAAACAAAATACGAATCAAAGTTTATGAAAGAATCGTAATAACGGACGTACTGTTTCCGTTACACTATAGGGAGGAGGAAGATGTTATGTCGATGCTACCTGGATTTAATGGCGATTGGCATATTTTATTGGCGTATGGATTTGGAATTTTACTTATTTATCTGATTGGCAGGGTGTTTTTGATGCCGATCAAGATCGTTTTTCGCCTGATATATAATGCCTTAATTGGAGGCTTGATGCTTTGGGCCCTGAACTATATCGGCGGGCACTTCGGCTTTATCATTGGGATTAATCCGGTTACGGCTTTAGTTGCCGGTTTTTTGGGATTGCCGGGAGTAATTTTGCTGATTTTGTTTAAAATATTTATTGGTGGGGTCTAAAGTAAAATTGTCCTGCGTTGAAAGTAGACAAGGAGTCGGCTAAGAATGAATCCGATCGTCGAGGCTTATGTGGGGGAATATGCCAGCGGTAAAAGTGAGAATGCGGTGAACCGGGCGGTTTATCTGCTGCGGCAGGGGTTTCCCGTGACATTGGTGGATTTAGATACGGTAGAACCGTGTTATACGATCCGGCCAATTAAGAAAGAACTGGAGCAAATGGGGATGGATGTCGTAGCCTGGGAGACGCGCGATACGGTCGGCCTCGGTGAGGCCGGCAATGTAATCAAGGGGTCCATGCGTTGGGTATTACGGCGCCGGGGAAGCATTATTCTGGACGTAGGCTATGGGGTTCACGGTGCCCGGATTTTTAACATGATTGAGGGAGCCGATGAAAATCCATATCTAAAAATTATTGCTGTTATTAATATGTCCCGTCCCTTTACCGCCTCTGTCGAAAGGATACTGGACTATGTATTGACCCTGGGCCGGGTCGATGCGCTGCTGAATAATACACATATGGACCAAGAGACGACTGCGGAAATCGTGCAAAACGGGGCCAGAGGCGTTGCTACGGCAGCAAAACAATTAGGGCTTCCGGTTGTGGCCACTTCTGTCACGAAAGAACTCGCACCGGAGATCGGGCCGGTGGATTGTATGGGACATCCCGTATGGACTCTGGAACGGTTTATGCCCCGTACCTTTTGGTGAAATTTCGCAGAAAATATTCTTCGTATTCATATTGACATAAAGTTTGTCTTTATGCTAATATATAAAAGCCGCTGAAAACGGCGGCAAAAAATACCAAAGCGAAAGCAGTTGACAAACAGCCGTGACTTTGGTAAGATATGAACTTGTCGGCCGTCAGCTGAGAAAGACCCCAAGGGTCTTTAAATGGAAAGAAAGTATTTTACTTTTCGGAAGTCTGAGAAGAATACGTTATTTAGAAATAACCCGAAAAGGTATACTTTCTGATTCCACAAGAACGACGGCGACGAAAAAAATAGTTGACACGGTGAAAGAAACGTGATAAACTATAAAAGCTGTTCTTTGAAAACTAAACAATGTAAGGTGAAAAGCCAGATGTGCGGACAGGTATTACGAGAGTAATACCGTCAAAAAACAACCAAGAATTCTTTAATTCATAAAGAGCCATCAAGGTTCTTCAATAAACATTATTGGAGAGTTTGATCCTGGCTCAGGACGAACGCTGGCGGCGTGCCTAACACATGCAAGTCGAACGGAGGTTTCAGCAATGGAACTTTAGTGGCGAACGGGTGAGTAACGCGTAGACAACCTGCCTTTTAGTTGGGGACAACACCTCGAAAGGGGTGCTAATACCGAATGAGCAGTCCGTGCCGCATGGCAAGGACAGGAAAG
Source organism: Allolucifera butyrica (assembly GCF_900476375.1). Classification (GTDB taxonomy): domain Bacteria; phylum Bacillota; class Negativicutes; order Sporomusales; family UPPP01; genus Lucifera; species Lucifera butyrica. The sequence continues at coordinate 86,358 of NZ_UPPP01000069.1, forward strand.
ACGGCCTCTGAACATGCTGTCGCTAAAAGAAGGGTCTGCGTCTGATTAGCTGGTTGGTGAGGTAAGAGCTCACCAAGGCGACGATCAGTAGCC
>NZ_UPPP01000070.1 GCF_900476375.1 Allolucifera butyrica
CTTATTCGATGAAAATTAAATCTGGTGAGCACACCGAACAAATGGCGTTCCAGGAAAGCGAGTACTTCAAGGAAAAGGCGAAAGAGCGCTACAAGATTGAGGCTAAAAACAGTGAACTCAAACACAGGCACGGGTATGACGTAGCGTCATCTTCGGGTCTTGTTGGCATGGAGTTACAAGGGGCGATGGCGATATTTACTGTTAATATAAAGAGAATATTGAAACTGATAAAATAAGAGACAAGTTATAAAGGTTTTTCCAGATAGTAAAAGACGACCATTATCCCAAAATTGGGAATAAGGGTCGTCTTTTATTTCTTACTCTTGAGCTTTGCTCCGAAAAACTACAAGTTCTTCAGTGGCCTCGCCATTGCGGACCCGGGTTTTTTTATGGGATCGGAAAGTATAACTTTTCGTGTTGTTTCTGAATAAAAGCGTTCTTTTTTTAAAACACCGAAAAGTAAAATACTTTCCTTCCACTTAAAGACCCATTGGGTCTTTCTTGTCTAATACCGATTATCGAAAAACGCGCCAGCGGTTTTTCTCGAAAAGTCGGAAAGTACATAGTTTTTTGAAAATTATTGACAAAGCAGGGAACCTGTAGCTAAGATATTTATAAGGCATGATAAATATATAGGCTGTATTCATAAAAATAGCTAATTTGTTGACGGGAGAAGATAATATGCGGTTTGCAATGGGACCAAAGACTGGCAAGAGCGCTCAGTTCCTAGTCAAGGGCATTGGGGGAAAGATGAATTTTAACTGGCGGGACAAGCTTCCCCTCGGCCGGTTAAGGCAAATTAGCAATCGAATCCGGTTTACGATCGGGCAGCAGGTTATCAGTGCATGCTTGCTTCTGGTTCTAGCCGTAACAGGGATTAACCTGTATGTATATTATCGTGTACAACTGGTGGAAAGCGGTTACCATGAGCTGGTTGGGAGAGCTGCGCCCATAATTTATGACGTAAAGGATATTAATGGAGAATTGTGGCGGCAAAGTTCACTGGTAAGGACGTATGTCATTACCGGCGCCAGTTCTTATGCGCAAAATTTCAAGCAATCCCAGGAGAAGGTAAAGGGATTGCTGGCGGATTTACAAAAGAAGCTGATCACGCAAGAGTCCCAAGATATGTTTAGTATGCTGAGAATGACCATAGACACTTATTCGCAGGCACTGGAAAGCGATATGCATTCCCGGGACCAGCTGGGACGGGACAGGGCCGTGGCGTTTCTGGCTGCTGCCGGCGATAATTCTTCAGCGGTCAATTCGGCTATGGACGAATTTGTGCGTAATATTACGAAGGATATTGACAACCGGGTAAAACGCAACAATGATGCGGTAAGTATCATGAATCGTACGGTAATTGTGCTGGATGGGCTCACCTTCATCCTGGTTATTGCGGGAGGTTTTTATTTTGCCCGCCGTTTATCCAGACCGTTAAATGATGTGGTGCGGGCGGCGGAAAAAATTGCTGCCGGTGATTTGACGGTGCAGGCTCTGGCATATCAAGGCAATAATGAAATTGGCGACTTGACGGAAGCATTTTCGAAAATGACCGATAATCTGCGGGATTTGATCAGGCATTTGACAAAAGCATCCGAGCAGGTGGCGGCGGCCAGCCAGGAACTGTCCGCAAGTGTTCGCCAATCGGCGCAGGGAGCGGAACGGGTTATGGATACGGTGAACAGTATGGCGGCGGGAACGGCCAATCAGATTGCGGCAGTTGACGCGGCTGCGGGTACGACGTATAAAATGGCCCGGGCGATTAGCCAGATTTTCAGTGTTACATCCGATGCGTCCGGTATGTCGCAGGAAACAGCTCAAAGTGCGGCCGGCGGCACTGAGGCGGTCAACCAGGCGGCCGAACAAATGAATGCAATTAATACCTCCGTCCGGCATTCGGCCGGACTGGTACAGCAACTGGGATCCCGTTCCCAGCAAATCGGGGAAATTGTCGATGTAATTACCGGCATTGCCGGCCAGACTAATTTACTGGCCCTGAATGCGGCCATTGAAGCGGCCCGGGCCGGGGAGCAAGGCCGCGGTTTTGCGGTGGTAGCTGACGAAGTCCGCAAGCTGGCTGAGCAATCCCAGGCCGCCGCCGGTAAGATTGCCGGCATTATCCGGGAGATCCAGACGGAAACGGCGGCAACCGTGCAATTTATGGAACGGGGCACGGCTGAAGTGGAGGAAGGCACCCGGGTGATTACGGCATCCGGCGGGCAGTTTAAAAATATTGTCGGGTTAATTGACAATCTGGATAAACAGATTAAAGAGATCGATGAATATACACAGGAATTGTCCGTATCGGGCCAGGAAGTGGTGGAATCGGTTGAGGCGGTTAAAACCGTCGCAGGCGAGACCGTAGACAGAACAAAACTCATTGCGGCAACTGCCTCGGAACAGACAGCTACTATGGAGGAAATCAGCGCATCCATCGAAGCTATGGCCCATATGGCGGCTGAACTGCAGCAACTCGTCCAAAAATTTAAAATTTAAGCAAAAAAACTTCCGGCTGCAACCGGAAGTTTTTTTTATCCACTTTCAATTTTCCGTTTTATGATTGATAAAATTGGTGACTTGTTGCAGCACATCGGATTTGCCGACGACTACCAGACGGTCGTCGGCTTTAATTTCGGCCATAGGACCCGGGGATATAACGAGTTCCATACCGCGGCGAATCGCTACAATCGTTGCGCCGGTATGCTGCCATAAACGGATATCCGCCACCGTCCGTCCCAATATATGTGAATCCTCCGGAACGGTTATCTCCACAGGATTGTAGGGACTAAGGTTCTTCAGACGGTCCGAATAGCCAATAATTTCACTTAAAATTTTATCAAGACGCTGGTCCATGCTTTGCTTTTGTTCCAGCAAAATTTCCAGTTCCTGCTTGAGGGAATAGACCGATTGAGTGCTTTTGTGATGTTCGATGAAATGATAAGCCGCTTCCAAAGAGGTGATTACAACCTCTTTGCCCTGAGAAACGGTGGCTACACCGGCATCTTTCAACAATAAAACCGCTTTGCGGATTGTTTCCGACGACGTATTATAATGGCTTGCCAATAAGGTACGGCCGGAAATTCTGGTGCCGACAGGCAGCTCATGATTGATGATGCGCTGGGCAAGGTCTAAAGCAATGGAATGATACATGGACATTGACGGTGCCAATGAAATACCTCCCGCTACTGTAACGTAAACATAAATAGAAATTTGACGGAAAACCTATCGAATATGGTATGATTATACCATAAAATAGTTTGCCAATGTTTAATGCCAACTGTCAAGTAGTTTAACAAATAAATTTTCTTTATTTTAATGCCCGGCGGATAGCGGCGATGATTGCCGGTCGGCAGCAGTTTCGAAATATGAGGTGAATTCATGCAGTCATTCCCTGTGGACTCCGTTTTACCGCGCCTGCGGGATGTTTTCTCCAAAAGCGGCAGAGCGGTATTGACAGCTTCGCCGGGTGCAGGCAAAACGACCCGAATCCCCTTGGCTTTATTGCGGGAATCCTGGCTGGCAGATAAAAAGATCTTGTTATTGGAGCCCCGCCGCCTGGCAGCGCGGGCTGCAGCACAGTATATGGCCTTTTTGCTGGATGAGGATGTAGGACAGACAGTGGGTTACCGAATGCGGTTGGATACTAAGGTCAGCAACCTTACCCGGATTGAAGTGGTAACCGAGGGCGTTCTTACCCGGTTGCTATTGGCGGACCCTGCCTTGGAAGATGTGGGGCTTGTGATCTTTGATGAATTTCATGAACGCAGCCTGCAGGCTGACCTTGGACTGGCGCTTTGCCTTGAGTCGCAAGAGATCCTGCGGCCTGATTTGAGAATATTGGTTATGTCGGCAACCCTGGATACGGAACCTGTGGCTGCTTTGTTAGACAACGCGCCGGTTCTTAAGGCGGCCGGCCGGTCTTATCCGGTGGAAACCCGCTATCTTGCCGGCCGGAGCCAGGCGGATACCGAGACGCTGGTGACACAAACTGTTTTGAAAGTGCTTGCCGGACAGGAAGGGGATATCCTTGTTTTTTTACCGGGTGCGGCCGAAATCCGCCGGGTAATGGAAAAATTGGGGCAATCCTCTTTGCCGGAACAGGTCCGGGTACTGCCTCTTTACGGCAATTTATCCCGGGAAAGACAGGATATGGCCATATTGCCCGGACGGCCAGGCGAACGCAAGGTGGTGCTGGCGACATCCATTGCTGAAACCAGTCTTACCGTTGAGGGTGTGCGTAACGTGATTGACAGCGGCTTAATGCGGGTTCCCCGCTTCTCACCGCGTACCGGTATGACTCGGCTGGAGACAATTTCCGTATCACAGTCTTCAGCCGACCAGCGGCGTGGACGGGCCGGCCGTTTAGGGCCCGGCTTGTGCTATCGCTTATGGACCCGGGAAGAGAATGCCAGGCTGGAATTTTCCACTGTCCCGGAGATCTTAGAAAGCGATCTGACAATGCTGGTGCTCGACTTGGCGGTCTGGGGCAGTGAGCCGGAAAAATTACGCTGGTTGGATAAACCGCCGGATACTGCCCTGCAAAGTGCCAGACGGTTGTTAGTTCAGTTGGAAGCCTTTGACCAAAACGGCCATGTTACTCCGCATGGAAGGCAAATGGCTGCTTTGGGGCTTCATCCGAGGCTGGCGCACATGATTTTAAAGGCAAAGTCACTGGGTTTGGGAAATTTGGCGTGTGAGATTGCGGCCCTTTTAGGGGAGCGCGACCTATTCCGCGTTAACGGTACCAAGGAAGAGGCTGATTTACGTCTCCGGGTGGATGTATTGAGAGCGGAGCAGGGGGAGTATCCTGCGGATAAGAGTGTCCGGCAGCGGGTGCGTTTGACGGCGGGCAAACTTATGACCCTGGCGAAGATGTCAAAGGATAATAACGACGACCCGGATGCCTGCGGCCTTTTGCTGGCCATGGCTTACCCGGACCGGATCGGTCAATGCCGGGACGGCAGCCATTATTTATTGAGTAATGGCCGCGGCGCCGTACTTTTTGGCCGGCAAGCCTTATCCGGCACACCTTACCTGGTAGCTGCCGAAGTGGGTGATCAGGGGGCGGAAGGAACAGTTTTTCTGGCGGCCCCTGTGGCAGTAGAAACAGTAAGACGTTATTTATCCGGCCAATTTGAGGAACGGGACCGGGTAGAGTGGGAGCGGGATGTTCAGGCTGTGCGGGGACGAAAACAGATTTGCCTGGGAGCTCTTGTTATTAAGGAAATTCCTTTAGCGGATCCGGCGCCGGAGAAAATCCGGACTGCTCTGCTGGCGGGAATTGCCCTTGAAGGAATTCACATTTTACCCTGGACGCGGGTGGCGCGTCACCTTCAACAACGGATTCTTTTTATGCGTTGGCAGGACCCGGATTGGCCGGATGTTTCGGACGAGGCACTGACAGCCGCGCTGCCGTTCTGGCTGGGACCGTATCTGGAGGGGATGAACAGCCGGGAAGACCTGGCACAGCTTCGTCTCAGTGAAATTCTGCTTACGATGCTTACCTGGGAACAGCGCCGTGATTTGGAAGAGTTTGCACCGACTCACTTAGTGGTGCCCAGCGGTCAACGCATTCCCATTGATTATAGCCGGCCGGAAGCACCGTTTCTTGCCGTACGCCTGCAGGAAATGTTCGGGTTGCAAACGACTCCCTGTATCGGACGGCGTAATATCCCTTTGACGCTGCAGCTGCTTTCCCCGGCGCAGCGGCCGGTGCAAATTACCAGAGACCTCGCCAGTTTTTGGCAAACTGCGTATTTTGCGGTACGCAAGGATTTACTGGGCCGCTACCCTAAACATTACTGGCCGGAGGATCCCTTAAGCGCGCAGCCGACCAGCCGGGTACGGCCGCAGAAGAGAGGAAGCGGTGAAAAATGAAACAAATAAAAACGGTCGGGGTTTTAACCGGTGGCGGGGATTGTCCCGGCCTGAATGCGGTAATCCGCAGCATTGTAAAAGCAGGGAATGCGTGCGGGCTGACTACTTTAGGCATTAAAAATGGTTTTGGCGGTTTGGTTAATAATGAATGGACGCAGTTGACCGCGCAGGACGTATCGGGGATTTTACCCCGGGGCGGCACGATTCTGGGAACAACGAACCGGGATAATCCGTTTCACTTTCCGGTAGCGGATCATGAGTATGCCGACTTGTCGGCCCGGGCCGTAACCAATCTGCAGCAAAGAGGCGTTGAAGCCCTGATCGTGATTGGCGGCGACGGGAGTTTGCGGATTGCCGATGAATTCCGGCAAAAATATAATCTGGCAGTGATAGCTGTACCGAAGACGATTGACAATGATTTGCCGGGGACGGAACGCACTTTTGGCTTTGATACGGCCATAAGCATTGCCATGGAAGCACTCGACCGGCTGCATACTACGGCCGAATCGCATCACCGGGTTATGATTCTCGAAGTTATGGGCCGTTATGCAGGCTGGATCGCTTTACACGCAGGAGTGGCCGGCGGTGCCGACTGTATTTTGCTGCCGGAAATTCCTTTCCGGATTTCGTCCGTCATTAACAAAGTGAGAGAACGGCAGCAACAGGAAAAAATGTTCAGTATTGCGGTAGTGGCCGAAGGTGCCAGGTTGACCGGCGGTTCCCCGGTGGTTGCCCGGATTGTGGACGGAAGCCCGGACCGGATTCGCCTCGGCGGTATCGGCAATCAGCTTGCCCAGGCGGTGGAAGAAGAAGGACGGATTGAAACCCGCTGTACTGTACTGGGGCATCTGCAACGGGGCGGATCGCCTACGGCCTATGACCGGATTTTAGCTACCCGCTACGGGGTGGCGGCCGTAAATGCGGTTCAGGACGGTGAATTCGGCTGTATGATGGCTTTAAAAAATAACCGGATTGTGCGGGTTCCCATCGAACAAGTAGCCGGAAAACCAGCCAATATTCCATTGGATGACGATTTAATTCGAGCAGCCAGAGCTATCGGCGTCTGTTTTGGCGATTGATGCCGGATTGGACTCCGCTTATGACAAGATGATCCGGCTTTCCGGCGCCCTGAGCCCTGCGCCACGAGCTGAAAGGCCGCATCAGCGGTCTTTCTCATCCGGTATTGTTTTAAACGGCAATTTTTGAATGAGCGTGTCTGTCAGTTCGTCCAGCATAGCGGCTACGTCGAGGCGGGGATGGTAGGGACCTTCATTATGTTTTTTGACGGTGTAGGACTGATAATGGCCGGTTTTTGCCTCATAGGTATAGCATTTTAAGGCTACATCCGCTATGATATGGGGATCGTCGTCCCATAGGGATGGAATGGTAAATGACCTGATGTCAGCTAATTCCACAGCGACGACGATGTCGGCCGGCAGTTTGGCGGCCAGCTGCGTCAAAACGGTCCGGCTATAAAGGGGAGGATGACGGAGTATGGCCCTTTCGGCTTCCATGGCAACTGCCAGGGTAGATGGAGCCGTAAGTTCATAATAAGGAAACCGGAAATGATGACGCAGCTTGCTGCTGATTTGGTTAATCCCGGCCTGGTCGGTATAGCCTGCCGTATTAATCGGCGGTAAAACAGCCACGCTCCGGGTAGTGAATGCCTGGGCCGGGACCGGCAGGCTTCCGAGAAACAGCAAGGCCGCAGCCAGAATAAACAGACTGTGAATTCTTTTCATTTTGACGCTCCTAACAGGTAGATTTGCATGAGTTAGAAATTCTGGAACAAAGGACTTTTTTCCTGCGGTAGGGCTTAAAATGTCCCTCTTTTTGTGGGATCAGAAAGTGTAACTTTTCGGGTTGCTTCTAAAAATAACACATTTTTCTTAATAAAGCCGAAAAGTAAAATACTTTCCTTCCATTTAAAGACCCTTTGGGTCTTTCTTACCTTGAAAATCCCCGGGAGGTATGATACGATGAACTTGAATTATATAGTAGATAGGCCAGGGGAGCTGGGAAAGAGGCCGGCTGAGATATAGACCCGGAAGTCTATGACCCTTTAACCTGATCTGGATAATGCCAGCGGAGGGATACTGCAAGAACAAGACATAAGGTAAAGCGCTTCCGCAGGGGAGGCGTTTTTTTATTGACACTAAGGGGGGAAGAAAATTTGAAAAAGGCATTAACAATTGCCGGTTCGGATTCCAGCGGTGGAGCGGGGATTCAAGCGGATCTCAAGGCTTTTTCGGCGCATGGCGTATATGGTATGAGTGTGATTACGGCCGTTACGGCGCAAAATACGCAAGGTGTATTCGCCGTGCAAGATATGGAAACGGCTATAATCGACGAACAAATGAAGGCTATTTTCGAGGATATTGAAGTGGATGCGGTGAAGATCGGTATGGTATCCCGCAGCGAAACAATCCGGGCAATCGCCGGGGGCCTTACCCGTTATAAGGCGCGGAATATTGTGATTGATCCGGTGATGATATCCAAGAGCGGCTATCATTTATTGCGGCCCGACGCCGTAAAAGCCCTGCTAACCTGTCTGCTGCCGCTGGCGACAGTCGTCACCCCCAATTTGCCGGAAGCGGCAGAGATGACGGGCAAGTCTGTCAATAGCTTGAAGGATATGGAGAAAGCCGCTGCTGCCATTTTTCAAATGGGGCCCCGCTATGTGCTTTTAAAAGGAGGACACCGGGAGGGGGATGCCACCGATATTCTTTTTGACGGTGAAACCTGTTATTATTTGCGGTCTCCCCGGATTGCCGCGCTAAATACCCACGGTACGGGCTGTACTCTTTCCGCCGCGATTGCCGCCAATTTGGCGAGAGGCTATATTGTGCAGGAAGCTGTTTCCCGGGCCAAGGAATATATTACTACTGCAATTGAACATGCCCTGTCAATTGGTAAAGGGGTAGGGCCTACCCACCATTTCTATACCTTATATAAAAAGGCAGGGATGCTGACTGACGAATGAAAGGACACAAATTTTCCTCATGAATTTTGTATTTGGTACTACCGTGTGGTTATGAGGTTAACTGTGATCACCTATCAATTCGAGGAGGTATAGAAAGCAATGGAAATATTGTCGGAAATCGCTGATAATCTCTTGCACTTAAGAGAAAAGAAACCGCTAATCCATCACATTACCAACTATGTCACTGTGAATGACTGCGCGAATATGACCCTGGCTGTCGGGGCTTCCCCGGTAATGGCGGACGATATTGGTGAAGTGGAGGAAATGGTGGCATTTGCAGCCGCGCTGGTATTGAACATGGGAACGCTTAATTTGCGGACTGTAGACTCTATGCTGGCGGCGGGCCGCAAAGCCCGCAAGGCGGGAATCCCGGTTATCTTCGATCCTGTAGGCGTTGGGGCAACCAAACTGCGGACGGAGACGGCGGCTGCAATTCTGCGGGAAGTACGGCCTTCCGTTATTCGGGGCAACATGTCGGAAATTAAGTTGCTGGCCGGACTGAAAACGGACATTAAAGGGGTCGATTCGGCCGCGGCGGAGGAAGACGGAGAGATAATAGCCGCCGGTTTGTCCCGTGAGCTGGATTGTGTTGTGGCGATAACCGGCAAAAGAGACATTATCGCCTATCGGAACCGGCTATGTTATATTGATAACGGACACCCGTCTCTGGCGCAGGTCACCGGCACGGGCTGCATGGCTACTTCTCTGATCGGCTGCTATTGCGGCGTGACGGATGACTGGTTTTGCGGCGCAGCGGCCGGCATTCTGACAATGGGCCTGGCCGGCGAGGTAGCGCAGCGGTCGCTGCGGGCAGGTGAGGGGATAGGTACTTTCCGGGTCCGGCTGTTTGATGCCGTATCAACGATGCTGCCGGAATTTATTCTGAAAGAAGGGAAGATTCATGGTGTGCAAATCGGGAATTGACTACTCTCTCTATTTGGTAACAGACCGGCAACTGCTTGCCGGCAAAGACCTGCTTGCTACGGTGGAACAAGCGATTCGCGGTGGAGTTACTCTTGTCCAATTGCGGGAAAAGGAGTTATGTACCCGGGAATTTTATCATTGGGCGCAGCGTCTCAAAACAGTCACCGATACCTACGGTATTCCCTTGATTATTAATGACCGGGCGGATATTGCCCTGGCTGTGGATGCGGACGGTCTCCATGTCGGACAGGAAGATATGCCTTTGTCCGTAGCCCGGCAAATACTTGGTACGGAAAAAATCATCGGGGTTTCCGTATCTTCTGTGGAGGAAGCCCTGGCTGCCCAGGCCGGGGGAGCCGATTATCTGGGCGTAGGCGCCATATTCGCCACGGCAACGAAACGAGACGCCGATAGTGTGAGCCTGCCCGGTTTGCAGCGGATTAAGGAGCAGACAAGACTTCCGGTGGTAGCAATTGGCGGTATTCAGGCGGCCAATGTTCGGCGCGTTATGGAAACAGGAGTGGACGGGGCGGCCGTGGTATCAGCCGTTATTGCCGCTTCCGACCCTTATGGAGCGGCTCTGACGCTGACCCGGCGGATAAAAGAATGTTAATAAAAATTTAAAAAAATTAAAAAATTTTTAAACTGAAATCCCGCTGCCGGCCATTGGCTCCGACAGCGGGATTTTTTTCACATTTTGCGCTAAAGCCCTATGCATAAAGGTCTAATTTTGGGACCTTTGTCCCATTGTAAAAAAAGAATTGGGACATGGGTCCGATTTTTTTACGACATATTTCGGGTTAAAATCTAAATATTGGATATTAATTTTCTGAATGGAACGCTTATGCGACAAAAAACGATGATTCCCGACAGATGAGAAAAATTAAATGGTATCGAGGTAGATAAAATGTTGACATGCTGTTTTAATGAGCGGGGACAATTGAATAATGACGAATTTGAGCGTTTGGCCGAACAGTTTCATGGTATGATTATATCGTATACGCGCAAATATTATTTGCCTGGTGGAGACAGTGAGGATCTATATCAATGGGGGCTTCTGGGTCTTTATAAAGCGGTGCTCCATTTTAACGAAACCGACCGCTACAGTTTCGAATTTGTAGCCAGCGTCAATATTAAAAACATGATGAAGTCGGCCATCACCATGGCTAACCGAAAAAAACACAGAGTGGCTAACGAGGCGAAATCACTCTTTGAAAAATGCCGTTATTTTGACAATGAACAGGAAGCGCCGTTAATCGACCGGCTGGTGGTTCATAATGGCGTGCGGGATCCACTGGATGTAGTTGCGGATAAGGAATCGGTGGAAAAAATATACCGGTTTATTGCCCGGCGCCTATCCGATAACGAGCGCAGAGTCATCGGCCTGTATATTCACGGTTATAAGCAGCGGCATATTTCCGGTAAACTGAATGTAGATCAAAAAGTAGTAGATAATGCGATTCAGAGGGCCCGAAAAAAAATCGGCAGGTATGTAAATTATTATTCTTAAATTACCGGCTATTATATTTTAATTTTTCCAGAAGAATAAAAAAAGCGAACCCCTATAAATGCAGGGTTCGCTTTTTTATGTTACTTAAAATAGCGGTTGAGCAAGCCTTTGAAAGCAGCACCGTGGCGTGCTTCATCCTTGCACATTTCATGCACGGTATCGTGAATGGCATCAAGACCTAATTCTTTGGCTCTTTTAGCGATGTCCAGCTTGCCGGAACATGCACCGAATTCTGCTTCTACGCGCAATTCCAGATTCTTTTTGGTCGAAGGAAACACTACTTCACCCAGCAGTTCAGCAAAACGGGCGGCATGGTCGGCTTCTTCAAAGGCAATCCGCTTGTAGGCCTCGGCTACTTCCGGATATCCCTCGCGGTCGGCCTGGCGGCTCATAGCCAGGTACATGCCTACTTCGGTACATTCGCCCATGAAATTCATCTTGAGTCCTTCCACAATTTGCGGGTCCACGCCGGCGGCTATGCCGATTCTGTGTTCGTCGGCCCAGTTCAGGGCAGCCTCTGTTTTTTCAATAAATTTAGCGGCAGGTGCTTTGCACTGGGGGCAAAAAGCCGGTGCAGCATCTCCCTCGTGAACATAACCACAAACTGTGCATACAAATTTTTTCATTCTTTAAATCTCTCCTTTATAATAATTATTAATAGATAAAAGTTATCACAAGGTTTATATTAGCAGATAATTATTAAAAAATCAAGGGGTTTTCTGAAAAAAATCAGTCAATTATCAGCTGCCACTTCGTTAAGACAGTTTTGACACCGTTGCGAAAGATAAGCTAGAATATAAAATGGATTCGCATAATTTTAGGCAGGAGAAATGAAATGAGTGTACTAACGGTTGAAAATGTCTCGCATGGTTTTGGCGCCCACGGAATTTTGGAAAATGCTTCATTCCGGCTTCTGAAGGGAGAGCATGTTGGTCTGGTTGGTGCCAACGGCGAAGGAAAATCCACCTTTCTAAATATTATTACCGGCCAGCTTACTCCGGATGAAGGCGCTGTTACGTGGTCCAACCGGGTTACGGTGGGATACCTTGATCAGCATACTACGCTGACGAAAGGGCAAACCATTCGTGATGTCCTGCGGGAGGCTTTCCGGCGAATGTATGATTTAGAGGCTGAAATGCTGTCCTTATATGATAAAATGGGTGAGGCTTCCCCCGGGGAGCTTGAGCGCATGATGGAAGAGGTCGGCGAAATCCAGGAAGTGCTGGAACACGGCAGTTTTTATATGATTGACGCTAAGATTGAAGAAGTAGCCAATGGCCTCGGTTTGGGGGACATCGGACTTGACCGGGATGTGAGTGATTTAAGCGGCGGACAGCGGACAAAAGTGCTGCTTACAAAGCTGCTGCTCCAGAATCCGACGATCTTAATTCTTGACGAACCAACCAACTATCTGGATTATGAGCATATTGAGTGGCTTAAACGCTATCTAAAAGAGTATGAAAACAGTTTTATTCTGGTGTCGCATGATATTCCGTTTCTGAATGAGGTTGTCAACGTCATTTATCATGTGGAGAATACCGTGCTTACCCGCTATACAGGGAATTATGAACAGTTTCAGCAAATGTACGATATGAAGAAAAGTCAGGAACTGAAGGCCTACGAGCGGCAACAGCAGGAAGTCGAGCGCATGGAAGACTTCATCGCCCGCAATAAGGCCAGGGTGGCGACCCGTGGTATGGCCAACAGCCGTCAGAAGAGGCTGGACAAAATGGAAATACTGGAAAAACCACGGGAACGTCCCAAAGCTTCCTTTCAGTTCCGGGATGCCCGTACGCCGGGCAAATGGATTGTCGAAGCCAAAGGGTTGGTATTAGGCTATAATGAGCCTTTGACCAGACCGGTGGACTTAATTCTTGAGCGGGGACAAAAAATTGCCATCCGGGGAGTTAACGGATTGGGAAAATCCACCCTTTTAAAAACTCTGCTGGGTAAACTGCAGCCTTTTGCCGGTACAGTGGCCTTGGGAGATTATTTGTACCCCGGCTATTTTGAACAGGAGTCTGCCCGTAATAACAGCAATACGGCTCTGGAAGAGGTCTGGCAGGAGTTTCCCGGTCTGACTAACTTTGAAGTGCGGGCGGCTCTGGCGCGCTGCGGTCTGACCAATGAGCATATTACCAGCCAAATGATGGTGTTGAGCGGTGGGGAAAACGCCAAGGTACGCCTTTGTAAGCTGATGCTGCAGGACATTAACTGGCTGGTGCTTGACGAACCCACCAATCATCTGGATACGGACGCCAAAAATGAGCTCAAAAGAGCGTTGCAAGAGTTTAAAGGCACAATATTGCTTGTGTCGCATGAGCCGGATTTTTATGAAGACTGGGTGAGTACAGTTTGGAATGTGGAAAATTGGACAACAAAAATTGTTTAAACGGGGAGCAGTCGTTATGCTACCGTACCGTTTGCGGCGACGGACAGGCGGAGACTCAAATCAGTAAATCGCGCTTTTTGGCTTTTGTCCGGCGAATCCGCAATGATGACGAGGCAGCAAGGTTTATTGCCGAAATAAAAAAACAGCACCGGGACGCAAATCATTATTGTGCTGCTTATCTGTTCGGTGCGGCCGGACAGGGGCAACGGGCCGATGATGACGGGGAACCGGCCGGTACGGCCGGCAAACCGATTCTGGAAGTGCTGAAAAAAACTGGCATTGTCGATACTGCCATCGTTGTTGCCCGTTATTTCGGCGGGATTAAGCTGGGAGCGGGCGGCCTCATCAGGGCATACGGCCAGGCGGCCAGCCTGGGAATTCAGGCCGCCGGACTGGTTGACTGTATTCTTCATACCCGGGTTACGACGGCCTTGCCCTATGAACTTGCCGGCAGAGTAGAAAAAGAACTACGGACCCGTTCTTACATTCTTGAAAGGGCTGTGTATTTGGAAAACGTAAGTTTTACTGTTTTGGTTCCAGCGGGGGAAGAGATTCCTTTTCAAACCGGAATGGATGACTGGACCGCAGGAACGGCAGTTAGTGTTATCGACGGCACAGCTTACGTGGAAGTGCCGGTTAAAGTAAAATAGTGCTTGCAAGAAAGACCGCATCAGCGGTTTTTTTTATGGGATCGGAAAGTATAACTTTTCGGGTTGTTTTTAAATAACACATGCTTCCTGAGAAAGCCGAAAAGTAAAATACTTTCCTTCTACTTAAAGACCCATTAGGTCTTTCTAGTATTGACATGGTAATAACTGGTTGCTAAAATGATAATAAATTATATATAACAAGTTATATAATAAGGGTGATAAAAATGTCGCTGTCGCATGCAATTTTAGGTTTGCTGCAATATCAGCCAATGTCGGGATACGATATTAAGCAGTTTATTGACAAGTCGGTCAATTACTTTTGGTCGGCTAAACAAAGCCAAATTTACCGGGAACTGGCCGGGTTGGAAAAACGCCGTTGGGTAGTGTCGGCGCTGGAAAAACAAAGCGGGCGGCCGGCTAAACGGATGTATTCCCCTACCGGAGCGGGCCGGACGGAATTTTTGCGCTGGCTGCACGAGTTTCCTGCTGCTTTGGTGGAACCGGTGCGCGATGAATTTTTAGTACATCTGTTTTTTGGCAACGGTCTGCCGGTTGAGGAAACACTGTTTCATTTGGAGCGCTATAAAAAAGAGGCGCAAGCCCGGCTGGACTACTTTACTGCATTGGCAGCGAAGCTTAAAAACGGTGAAGCGGGTGGTGATTGCGCCGGAGAGCGGGTATATTGGCTGCTGACGCTGGCTAAAGGGATCAAAATGGCTGAGGCCAGTGTACAATGGGCGGACGAAAGCATGGCGGTCCTGAATGCGATAAAAAGGGAACCGCCGAAGAAAGGGGTAAAAGGATGAAAATCGTTGTTCTTAACGGGAGCCCCAAGGGAGAAATGAGCGTTACCATGCAGTATGTAGCCTTTTTGCAGCAAAAGTTTTCCCGGCACACCTGGCAAGTGATGACTGTCTCCCAGCGAATCGGTCAGATTGAACGGGACGATACGGCATTCCAGGAGATTATGACGGCCGTGGCGGCAGCCGACGGAGTAGTCTGGGCCGTGCCGGTTTATTTCATGCTGGTTCCGTCACCCTATAAACGCTTTATTGAGCTAGTTGAGGAGAAAAACGCAACGGGTGTATTTAGACAAAAATATACGGCGGTACTAACAACGTCCATCCGGTTTTATGACCATACGGCTCACAATTATCTGCGGGGTATCTGTGACGACTGGGATATGAATTATGCCGGCGGGTATTCGGCCGATATGCGGGACCTGTTTGCCGTGCCGGAAAGGCAGCGGCTGCTGCAGTTTGGCGCCGCCTTTTTTCAGACGATTGAGCGCCAGGCAGCGACTGCTAAAATGTTTTTGCCACTTCGCCGGCAGGAGATGGAGTACCACCCGGTCATAAACGGGGAAAAGCTGGACTGCAGCGGTAAACGGATTTTGCTCATTACGGATGCGACGGCTGACGATACCAATCTCAATAACATGATTACCCAATTTTGCAGCCGGTTTGGTCCGGAACCTGAAGTCGCCAATCTGAATGATCTTGATATGAAAGGGGGATGTCTGGGCTGTATCCGGTGTGCTTACGACAACACTTGCTGCTATGAGGACAAAGACGAATTTGTCTCCTTTTTTGAGGCTAAGGTCAAAAAAGCGGATATTCTTGTTTTTGCGGCGTCAATGCGGGACCGGTATTTTTCTTCCCGCTGGAAGATGTTTTTTGACCGGTCTTTTTATAACAATCATGTGCCTGTGATGGAAGGCAAGCAGTTTGCTTTTTTAATCAGCGGGCCTTTTTCGCAAAATGAAAACCTGCGGCAAATCGTCGAGGCCTATATTGATTGCAACCGCGCCAATGCAGCCGGTATTGTAACGGACGAGGGTAAGGATTCGGCAATGCTGGACCGGCTGATCGCGGAATTGGCCTACCGGGCGCTGCAGTGTTCCCGGGAAGGATACATCCAGCCGCCTACGTTCCTGTTTGTCGGTGCGCGCAAACTTTTTCGCGACAGCATATGGGGCGACATGCGCTTTCCGTTTATTGCCGATCATAAATATTACAAAGAGCATGGATATTATGACTTTCCCACCAGGAATACCGGAGTGGTCCTACGCAACACGCTGCTTAACTGGCTGATGAAGATTCCCAAGCTCCGCCGCCTGGTTTATATGGAGCAAATGCGGTCGAAAATGGTGGAACCCTACCAAAAGCTATTGCAAAAACTATAATAAAAAACCGCGTTAGCGGTTTTTCAGGTTGTCGATAAAACCCAAGATCGCCACGCTACACTCCGTTTCGCTCGCAATGACAGCCTGCTATTCCTGTCATTGCGAGGAGCAGAGCGACGTGGCAATCTCTTAAGAAGCGACTTTGCCTACCGTGTTAAGACTTTTTCTTATAAAGTCGTGGTTTCTTTTCCAAAAATCTAATTACCAATTTCCAATTGCCGGAAGACCGCGTCAGCGGTCTTTCTTATTTGTGAATTGAATCCGGATGTCAACCAGTTCAGGACGGCTGCCGATCCGGATGGGAGGGCCCCAGGTGGCGTAACCGGAGGAAACAATAATTTGAAAATCCTGTTTGCGGTAATAACCCCAGTCTACTTCAAAAATTCGTTTGGTGACGAGGTTATTGGGGAAAAATTGTCCCCGGTGGGTGTGACCGGACAATTGTAAATCAACTTTTTGCCGGCAAGGTTCAGCGAGGTTAACAGGCTGATGATCGAGGAGAAGTACCGGCCGGGAGACATCCAGGCCTTCCATGAGCTCCTCCAGGGGACGCCGGGGTTTGCCTGTTAAGCGGTAACGCATGCGGTCATCGCGGCCAACGAGCCAGAAGCTGTCATTCACCAGGACCGACTGATCCCGTAAGACCCGGATACCGGCCTGTTCCAGAAGTTGTACGGCCGTATCGGGAAAACCGCCCAGGTATTCGTGGTTGCCCAGAACGGCAAAGGCGCCGAAGCGGGATTTTAAAGCCCGTAATGTTTCCGGCATTTTATTTTGCGCAAAATATACAACATTTTCGTCAATAATGTCACCGGCCAAAAATACGATGTCTGGCTCGAGGGCGTTAATCCGTTCTATCATCGCCCGTAAGCGGCTATTGTCGATAAGCGGGCCGAGATGAATGTCGGACACCAGCACTGCGTGTAAATCAGTAAGGGGACCGCATGATTTGGCAATGGTTATTGTATGGTGCCGGATAACGGGATGCAAGGCATTCCAAGTACCATAAAGGAGCAAGCCGGAAACTGTGCTCCAAACGGTCAGGCCCGGGAGATACGGCGGCAGGACGAAACGAAGGGGAAAGAAGACGGAGACTCCCCAAATGGCGGCATCCGTTGCAAGCCATAAAAGGGTGGCGTAATAGGCCGCGGCGAGCCAATACGAACTAACAAGGGCCGTCAGTCTATCCGCGGCATGAGGACGGTATAGGCTACGCAAACGGCCGGCGACCGGCAGGATGGTCAATGTTCCCATAAGCAGACCGAAAGTTATAGGGGAAAAAAACAAAGACAAGTGCAGTGATTGCCAAGTGCGAAGACCGATATAAAGGTTCATAATGCCGAAAATTAAACTAAAAAAGAAAATGAATTTTATCAAGGGGGATCGCATGATTACTCCTTTTTCAGATATTGCCAATAGTATACCATGAAATGATTAATCCTTAAATGGATGAATAAAAGTTGGAGAAATGAATTCCAAGAAGAATGCAGTAAAAATTTATTGTATTTTGTCAAGAACGGGGCTGGATTGCAGGATTCATTTTTGGAAGAGAGAATTTTAAGTAAAAGTCAAAACAGAAATTAAATACTAATTTCGACAGTATGTTGATGAAAGGAGATGCGGCGATTGCGGTTCCGAAAAATAGCAGTCCTGTCCGCGCTCTGGATGGCTGTTTTCCTGAGCGGGATTTTTCCGGCAATAGCCGCTCAGGCCCAGCGGCATATCCTGATACTCAATTCCTATAACCGGGGATTGCCATGGACCGACGAACAAACCGAAGGCATGTTGGCTGCGCTGCGTCAAGCGGACAGTGCTGCCGATATTCATGTAGAATATTTGGATTGGAAATATAATCCGACGGAAGAAAACTTAAATTTACTTTATGGATTATTCCGGGCCCGGTATGCCCGGCGGCCGGTTGACCTGATCCTTACGACGGATGATGCCGCCCTTCATTTTGCTTTGGTTCACCGGCAGGAACTTTTTGCCAATGCGCCGGTAGTGTTTTCCGGTGTAACCCGGGATGAGGCCGCTGCCCTGACCCGCGGGGAGCAGAACGTTACCGGTGTTTATGAAGATGTGGATGCGGAAGGCACGCTCCGTCTAATGCTACGGCTCAATCCCGCTTTGGAGCGGGTTTATCTATTGTATGACAGTAGCGAGAGCGGTTTGGCAAGCCGCCGGGCGTTTGACGCGGCACTCCGCCGTATTCCCGCCCGGCTGGATGTTGTGGATTTGCATGAACTGACTGATGACAAGGTAAAGGAAGTTTTGCGCAACGCCCCGGACCGGAGTGCCGTGCTGATGGCCTCTTATTCCCGGGATGGGGCCGGGCTGGTTATGGAACCGGAGAGGTTTGTGAAGGATTTTAGCGAGGCCAGCCGCGTACCGGTTTATCTCTTGTATCAGTTTGAGCTTGGTTATGGCGCTGTCGGCGGCAGCTTGATCAGCGGCCGGCAGGATGGGGCCCGGGCGGCCCGGATGGGCCTGCGCCTTATGAGCGGAGAGCCGGCTGAGGGGCTTCCCGCCGCCGGTTCCAACGCCGGACAGGTTATGCTGGATTACCGCCAATTGTTAAAGTATAAGCTGCCGGTGGAAAATGTACCTCCCAATAGTACCGGCATTCACCGCCCGGTTTCCTATTACGGTCAAAACCGGAAAACGGTTTGGATTACTGTTGCGCTGATTGTGCTTATGGGAACGTATATGCTCTTTTTGCAGCTTAATATCCGGCGGCGGAAGATGGCGGAAGAGAATTTGCGGCGGAGCAATGAGGAAATCACGGCGTTGTATGAAGAGATTTTAGCGTCCCAGGAAGAATTGCAGAGTCAGTATGAAGAATTGTCATCGACCCAGGAAGCGCTTTTTAAAAGTAAAGAACGCTATGAACTCTCTTTTGCGGGTGCCAATGACGGTCTATGGGATTGGGATATGGCCGGCAATCAAGTGTACATGTCCGCCCGGTGCCGGGAAATGCTGAGTCTAAGCACTCCGGTTATCAAGGGCTTGGGTTCCTTCCTTAAGGAGAAAGTACCGCCGGCGGAGGTAGAAGCCGTTCTGACCGGCCTGGAAGAACATCTGCAGGGAAAGACGGAATATTATGTTTGCGAGCATCAAATCAATACGCCGGAAGGCATCCGCTGGGTTTTGGTCCGCGGCAAGGCGCTGATTGATCAACGCGGTCAGGCTGTGCGTATGGCCGGTTCGATGACCGATATTACGGATAGAAAACAAAGTGAAATGGCGGTCAATTATTTAGCCTTTCACGACTCTCTGACCGGTTTGGCCAATCGGGCTTCGCTGCGGGAACGGTTGTGTTCCGTTTTGCAGCAGTCGGTCGCCGGAGCCCTTCTTTTCATTGATATTGATAATTTTAAACTGATTAATGATACGTTCGGCCACTCTTATGGCGATAAATTGTTGGTCAAAATTGGCCGGCAACTGCAAAACGTCAATGGCGAGTTGCCCTTTGTAGCCCGGATGGGCGGGGATGAATTTGTTGTTTTGCTGGAGCAGCCCGATGCTGAGGCGGTTAGCCTTTATGCCAGCCGGGTGCTGAAAACGTTGAGTGAACCGGTTCAGGTCGGGGAAAAGACGCTTCATATCAGCGTCAGTATCGGCATTACTTTGTTTCCGGCGGATGGGGACACGGCTGAGATATTGCTGAAAAATGCGGATATGGCCATGTACCGGGCGAAAGGTCAGGGAAAAAACCAGTTTGCGTTTTTTGAAAAAGCAATGGATGACGTGATGCGGCATAAAATGATGATGGAGCAAAGCTTGCGGGAGGCGCTTGACGCCGATGAACTGTGTCTGTGGTATCAGCCGCAAATCGATATGTATAGTGGAAAAATTAGGGGTTTTGAAGCGCTCCTTCGTTGGAACAGCAAGGAATACGGCCTGGTTATGCCATTGCAGTTTGTTCGTCTGGCCGAAGAAACGGGCCTCATTATTCCTATCGGTTATTGGGTTTTAAAGCGGGCTTGTTTGTTTATCAAGGAACTGCATGCCCGGGGCTATTCCGCCCTGACTGTTTCCGCCAATATTTCCGTTGCCCAGTTGATGCAGAATGACTTTGTGGAATCGCTGCGGCAAATTGTTGCCGCGTCGGGAATTAATCCGGCGGCTCTCGGACTGGAAATTACGGAAAGCGTTTTGGCAGATTCTTTTGACCTGATCATCGGAAAATTGCAAGCCATCCGGAATCTGGGAATCAGCATTCATCTTGATGATTTCGGCACCGGCTATTCTTCTTTGACGTATTTGAAAAAATTGCCCATCGACATTGTGAAAATTGACAAATCCTTTATGGACGGTATGCAGGAGCAAACAGAAAAAGAACTGACGGAATCCATTATTGAAATGGCGCATCGTCTTGGTTTAAAAACAGTGGCGGAAGGGGTGGAAACCGAGTATCAACTGGCGAAATTAAAACAGTACCAGTGCGATATTATCCAGGGATATTTCATTAGCAAGCCGGTTCCTGAGGAACAGACCTATAGTTTGGTTGAAAAGTTATTATAAGAAAATTTCTTAGATTTTCTCAGTCAGCAGACTGGCAGCCGCTTGGTCTAGCAGCCAATAAATTTCACCGTTTACAGGATGGACCAATTGAGCCGGCAAGCGGGGTGGAACGCCGGCTGCTGCTAAAATTTCCCGCACTTTAGGCGCTTTTTCTTCTCCGGTTGCCAAAAAGATAATGGTCCGGGCCCGGTTAATCACCGGGAAGGTAAGAGTGATCCGGTCGGCGGCCGGGCCTTGCGTTTGGGTATGGCATACCCAGCGCCGCTGTTCCATGACCGCATCGGTTCCCGGAAAAAGGGAAGCAACATGCCCGTCAGTTCCTAAGCCGAGAAACAGCAAATCAAAGCGGGGCGGCTGTTTTCCGAATAACCGGCGAAGCGTGCTCTCGTAACCTTCTGCCGCTTCTTCCGGCGATTGCCGATAGGGAATGGGAAAGATCTGCCCGGCTGGAACGGCAACGTGGTCGAGTAAGGCGGTCCGGGCCATGTGTTGATTGCTGCGGCTATCATCAGGTGGAACCCAGCGTTCGTCGCCCCAGAAGATATGTACCTTATTCCATGGTATCCCTGTGGCATAAGGCGGCTCGGCCAACCTCTCCAGGGTATGGCGCGGTGTTGTTCCGCCGGAAAGAACCAGGTGGAAAGAGCCATGCCGGGCGATGGCTGTTTTGGCCTGGTCGGCGACCATAGAGGCGGCGGCGTTGCTAACATCTGTGACAGTGGAGAAAACTTGGATTGTCATTATTTCAACACTTCTTTCCGTTTTTTTCCAGACAAGCCGGAAGGAACCACTCCCGGCCATCGTCAATAATAAGTTTTTCCGCTTCAAATGGACCCCATTGTCCGGCCTGATAATTCGGAAATTGAGAGGCCGGTGTATTTTCCCAGAAGTTTAGGACGGGACTTATGACCGACCAGGCGGCTTCCACCTGATCGGCCCGCATGAATAATCCCGGATCGCCGCGCAGAACGTCAACCAGCAAGGTTTCATAGGCATCCGGTGATAAGGAATCGAAAACTTCCCGGTAGGTGTAATGCATTTCCACCGGCTTTAAATTCATGCCTAATCCGGGCACTTTTGCCTGGGTGCGGAGCAGAATCCCTTCCTCCGGTTCAATTTGGATTGCCAGACGGTTAGGTTGGATCGCGTCGGCAGCCGGACCGGCAAAGGGATGGTGCGGAACGGGGCGAAACTGTAATGATATTTCCGAAACCCGGGCTGGAAGCCGTTTACCCGTTCTAAGGTAAAAGGGAACACCTTGCCAGCGCCAATTATCAATAAATAACTTAAGGACGGCAAATGTTTCGGTGTTGGAATCGGGCCGGACGCCGGGCTCGTTGCGGTAACCGGAGGCCGGTGTATCCTCGATCCAGCCGTTGCCATACTGGCCCCGGACAGCATGAAACCGGACCCGGTCCGGTGGAATGGGACGAATGGCGTTCATGACATCCACTTTTTTATTGCGTATTTCGTCAGGATGAAAGGAAGTCGGCGGTTCCATAGCCACCAGGCAAAGAAGCTGCATAAGATGGTTTTGCATCATATCCCGCAAGGCTCCGGCCGTGTCATAATAGCCGCCGCGGCGGCCAATGCCCAGCTGCTCGGCTACGGTAATTTGCACATGATCAATGAAATTACGGTTCCATACCGGTTCCCATACGGCGTTGGCAAAGCGAAAGGCCAGAATATTTTGTACCGTTTCTTTTCCCAGATAGTGGTCGATGCGATAAATCTGGTCTTCTTCAAATACCTGGAGCAAAGCGGCGTTTAGCTCGCGGGCGGAAGCAAGGTCGCGTCCGAAGGGCTTTTCAATCACGATGCGAAATTGCTGGTTACCGCGGAATGATCCCGACGCTCCCAACTGGTTAATGATTTCCGGGAACAGGGCCGGCGGCGTAGCCAGATAAAATACCTGATTTGCCGTGGTTTGCCAGGACTGGTCCATGGCGGACAGTAATTTTTCGTACATGTCCGGAGTATCATAGTCGCAGGCAATATACCGGATCAGGGAAGTAAATTGGCGCCAAGTCTCTCCGGTATGTTTTTCTTGCAGCGAGAAACGGTCGACGCCGGCGCGAAGGTGCTGGTGAAACGCCTCTTCCGTAAAGTCGGTGCGCGATACGCCGATAATAGCAAACGGCTGGGGAAGAAATCCGCCTAAAAAGAGATTATATAACGCAGGGATGATTTTTCGCTGGGTCAGGTCACCGGACGCACCAAAAATAAATAACGTTGCCGGTTCGAGCTGAGGGCTGCGCAACACGGTATCAACTCCTTGTGGGTTTTAAGTCTCTTCGTTAGTATATTCCGGCTGTTTGCCGCTTCATGTTGAATTATTGCATTCCGCGGACAAAAAAACATCCTGACAGGGCGGAGCGCCCTGTTCTTTTTAATTTTCCTCGTTTAATGATTTTCTCCTGCTAATTTTTATTATCTATGAAATGTTTTTATGAGAAGCCGAATATTGAAAAAGTGATTGGATGCATTTAAACGTATGTGTTATATGATTAGTAAGTTGACCGGGGTAGTATAATATAAAGAGAGGGTAGAGAAGAAAGATGGAGGGAGATTCATGAATCAACTGGAGTTTATTTACAAACGGCACAGCGTGCGCAAATTTATTGCTGAGCCGGTGCCGATGGAACATATTCAGGAGATGATTAAAGCCGCAACATATGCCCCTTCCGGGAAAAATATGCAGAATTGGCATTTTGTTGTCATTGCCAATAAGGAAAAGATCGGTCATATTGCCGATCTGGTTGTTGCGAAAAATTCGGCCCTGACAAAATACTTGACGGATGAGACTAAAATTAAGGCATTCAAAGGCTCTGTTTCCTACCATACGGTCTTTAAGGGTGCGCCGGTGCTTATCTTAGCTTATGCAGGACCCTATGATACCACTGCCGGCATGCTGCGGGAAGCCGGGATCATGGCCGAAGAGCAAATCCGGGAATTGGACCGTCCCAATCCGGGTGTTCAGAATGTAGCGGCAGCCATGGAAAACTTTCAGTTAGCCGCGGCCAGCCTGGGGTACGGCACTTGCTGGATGACCGGGCCGACCTATGCCGGTGAGGAAATATCCGCTTATATTGGCTTCGAACGTACGCAGGAAGGGTATTATTTAGCCGCCATGACCCCGCTGGGCGTGCCGGCTGCCAGGGAGTGGACCTATCCGTCCCGCAAGCCGCTGGAACAAATTCTCACGGTTATTGAATAATTTTTTTAAGCCTCCGACTTTCGCAGTTGGGGGCTTTTTACTGGTCTTTCTTGATTTAGTAACGGAAGGATGACGTCTGAAATATTATATAATAGGTAAATCAATTATGACACATTGGGAAAGGCGGAATGAAACATGCGGGACGAAAAATTAGCGGCCTATCTTCGGACCCTGGTCGTTGGTGTTGATACTGTCGTACCGTTAGTAAACGGAAAAAAAGTAACAGCCATTAATTTTGATAATGCGGCTACAACGCCTCCCTTTGTTTCCGTTCTCAAAAGTGTTGAGGATTTTGCGCCCTGGTATTCGTCCATTCACCGGGGTTCAGGATATAAATCGGTTCTGTCATCCGAGATTTACGAGGAAACAAGGGACGCCGTTAAAAACTTTGTTAAGGCCGGCGGACAGGATGTGGTTATCTATACCAAGAATACGACCGAGGCTATTAATATGCTGGCCTATCTGCTCCGGCAGGAGGACGGGGATCAGGTAGTCCTGTCGACCGATATGGAGCATCTGGCCAATGATTTGCCCTGGCAAAGCCAGTTGGCTGTCGATTATGTACGGGTAGACCGGTTCGGCAATCTTTGTTTGGACGATATGGAGGCTAAACTGAAGAAATATAGCGGTAAGGTCAAGCTGGTTACGGTTACGGGAGCTTCCAACGTGACGGGGATTATCAATCCCGTCTACCGCATTGCCACTCTGGCGCACGCCTACGGCGCCAGGATTCTGGTGGACGGGGCGCAATGGGTGCCTCACTGCCCGGTAGATATGAAACCGGAAGATTCGCCGGAACACATTGACTTTCTTGTTTTTTCCGCCCATAAGATGTACGCTCCGTTTGGTATCGGTATTCTGATCGGTCCCCAAGCCTTTTTTGCTCAATTTCCGCCTGTTTATCAGGGCGGTGGGGACGTGCGGCTGGTTTCCCGCCAAATGATTGAATGGCAGCAGCCTCCCGCTAAAAATGAAGCGGGCACTCCCAATATTATGGGGGTAGTAGCCCTGTTGGCGGCTTTAAAAACATTAACCGGGATCGGCATGTCTACCGTCCGGAACTATGAACGGGATCTGATCCATTATGCCCTGGGTGGCTTGTCCCGCCTTTCAGGGGTTACCTTATACGGTTGGGAAAATAACCGGCAGGAACGGGTTAGCTTATGTTCGTTTACCGTCCAGGGAATTCATCATAAACTGCTGGCGGAAGTACTGTCCTATGAAGCCGGTATTGCAGTTCGCAACGGCTTATTCTGTGCCCATCCCTATGTGGAAAATTTGTTGCAATTAAGTGCGGAAAAACTGGATTATTACCATTGTCATCCCGAAGTGCCTCTGCCGGGCATGGTACGAATGAGCCTTGGACTGTACAACAACTATGCTGAGATTGACAAGTTTCTGGAGGCGCTGCGCTGGGCGATTGCCAACAAGGAGTATTGCCGGAGTCAATACATCATAAAACCGGACAACTGATAATTCCCACATTTCGCACCCTGAACTTATAGCGACAATATTTCTCCCAATTTATAGCCACAAAGTAAATAATGAGTTTTATATTTCGTTTAAAATTCCCTTAGTTTATCTTTTTTAGGAGAATTATTGTCGAATGACAGAGGAATGCAAAAAGTGGGATAATTGATCAATTACCGGAAAATAGCAGGATTTTTCCCGTTTTTTCCGAATAGTAAGCATCAAAAAAGGCTGACGGGAAACCGGAAAAAGCGGGAAGGCGGATAACGGATGCGTGTGCTTATCGTGGACGACGAACCGATTAGGCGGCGGAATTTAACTCAGGCTATTTCGGAGTGGGAGTATGACCTGATGGCTGTTACGGACGGTAATCAGGCATGGTCTTATCTGGAGAAGGAGAGAGAGCCGGTCATTGTCTTGCTGGATGACGACGGTATCGAATTGTGCCGGAAGATCCGGCAGGAAGAATGGAAGCACATTTATGTTATTATCGTAACCGTTAAAACGAAAATCGATGAAATTGCCGATGGTTTGGATGCCGGAGCCGATGATTATCTTACCAGGCCGGTACATGATAAGGAACTGCGCAGCCGGCTGTCGGCAGGACGCCGCATCCTGGAATATCAATATACACTGGAAAAACTGACAACGGAACTTATAGCGGCCAATAAGCAGTTAAAGCACCTGGTTGCCGTTGATGGCCTGACGGGAATTGCCGGACGGGGCCATTTTGAAATGCGTCTGGAAGAAGAATGGCGCAGGGCGCTGCGGGATGGAGGTCCCTTATCCATCATTTTTGTTGATATTGATTATTTTAAAAAATATAACGAAACTTATGGACATCTGGCCGGTGACGACTGTTTGCGCCGGGTGGCACAAATTTTGCCGG
Organism: Allolucifera butyrica; assembly: GCF_900476375.1. Taxonomy (GTDB): domain Bacteria; phylum Bacillota; class Negativicutes; order Sporomusales; family UPPP01; genus Lucifera; species Lucifera butyrica. The sequence goes on from NZ_UPPP01000070.1 coordinate 26,625, forward strand.
CATCTTTGTACCGGGCCGGAGATATGGCGGCCCGGTATGGCGGGGCAGAGTTCATCCTGCTGCTGCCCAATACCGACAGCCTGGGGGCTATGGTGGTGGCTGAATCAGTCCGGGTTGGTGTACTGGATCTTAACTTAGAACATGCCGCCAGTCCATACCGGCGGGTATCGGTCAGCTTAGGGATAGAGACGGTTATTCCGGAACAGGACGATCCGGCGGCGGCTGTCGTTAACGCCAATAAAGCGCTGCATGCCGCAAAGAAGGGAGGGCGGAATACAGTCAGGCAATTTGCTCATTGATTCCACTTAGTTTTACTGAAATCAAACACCGCTTTCAGGCTTTAAATAGCTTGAAAGCGGTGTTTGTCTTTCCAGGTCAAATACGGAGCAATTGATTAAAAGTGGTAATCAATTTCAGTACGGATTAATTTTCTGGAATCATTGGTGCTGGAGATATTGAGCTTCTGGTCACTATAAAGGGAAGTCCATTCGATATTTTTTGCCAAGGCATAGTCAACGCCAAGAATCCAGCCTTTCGAATCCCCGCGCATGGAATCCCATTCATCATCGTGTGAAATATCGCCGTATTTTTGGAATTTAAAATAGCGCAGGTAAATATCATAGGACCCGGGCGTATTGAGGTCAACCGCTTTGTAATTGAGTCTGTACTCCTGGCTGTTGTTGAAATTATCGGCATTCGTTTTAGCGTACGTTGCAAGGAACGTATAATCATTATTTATCTTATAAGTTAAATCTGCCGCTCCCCAACGGGTAACGCCTGTGTCGGCAACCACAGTGCCATCATCATTAATTCGGTCGCCGGTTTTATGATTGCCGCCAAGGACTAAATTCAGGTTTGCTTCTTTTGATAAATTACTATTCAACTGAATGCCGTAAAGAGAAGTATTATTGGGATTCGAGAGGGAATCGGATACGAGGGTAGAGGATTGGGAAGGTCTTAAATCAAAAACGCTGGCCGTAAATCCCTGCGTAACAGGGACATCAAGCTGAATGCCGTCTGCCGCATGGCCGAAAATAACGTTTTGTCCGTAGCCCCACCACTTTTTGCCGAGGGTGACGCCGACCTTACCAACACTGCCGACCGCCCAAATTCTTTGGATTGTACCGTTGTTATCGCTGTCATTCCCTTCAGCACCGGTAACAGCATTACCCCAAGTACTATTGGTATAGTGATTATTTGTTTCACTCTGGAAATGGGCATCCCATCTGTCATTCACTTTCATTTGCCCTTCCAAGTCCATGTAAAAATGTTTGTTGCCGCCGCCGTTGCTGTGGCCGTCGGAACTGTCGCTGTCATATTTGGCGCGAACAAAGCCGCTTAACATAACATTGTCCACTCTTTTATCCAGAGCGTTGTACTTGCTGTCGTATTTGTCATCGAGGGCTTTTAACTCGCTGTCGTATTCGGCCGCCAGTTTTTCGATCAGGGCTTTATTCTGGGCATCGGCCTGATCCATTTTGGTCATAGCCCGAGCGACAATGATAGCCATTTCGTAACGGCTTAAAAGGCGCTCTCCGCGGAAGGTGCCGTCGCCATACCCCTCAACGATGCCGGCCTTAGCCAATTGGTTTACAGCAGCATAAGACCAGTCATTGGCAGGTACATCGGAAAATATAGAGGACGCAGCGGCGAAAGCGGTACCGCAGAGGCTCAATAAGAATACCAGGGTTACAAGCAGAACACACTTTTTTTTCATAACACACACTCTCTTTCTCTCTAACAGTGTCATTGGGGACATTCCGGTAAAGGAGCAAGAATCCATAGTTTCCTTTCACACCTTCCGCCGTAGTTCCCCATTTATCAATTACCGCTGCAAGCCATGGGAACCGGTGTACACTTTCCCTCCTTTCTTTTCCCATAGTTTCTTTGGTAAATGATCCGAATAGATATTTGGGGGAGTTTGCTGAATTTAGCTTCATAATAAGCTGATATGTTCTATTCCTATATCCTTGAAGGCATAGCGGCAGATTCGACGCTTTTCTGCTTGTCAGCGTTTATGTACCGCAAAATTCGTGCCAATACACTTGCCACACTGGCAATTCTATCGGTTATTTTCCGGTAATACAGAGTAATTGTCCTAAAATTCCCACGATTTTCGCCGGTTGAATAGAAAAACAGAATAACATTCAAAATTGAGTTAAAAATTTGAAAATGGGAATCATATTATCTTTTTGTATTTATGTGTATCATTTTTATTTACCAATTCATTTTTTACTGTATTGGAAATTAAGGAGAAAATTTTTAGATTGCCTTGACCTTGGAATGATAAAAGAAGGAAAATTATTTTTAGTAAAGAATAAATATAAAATAAATTAGCTGGTAACTTCCGGCATGAAGGGTAACGGTATTGTTCAGTCAAGTGACGGGTCTTTAGGTGAAAAAATAACAAGGAGTGGAGCGGTATGTATGATGTATGCATCATTGGGGCCGGCGTGGTTGGGATGAACATCGCCCGGGAATTGTCCAAATACAAGCTGCGCATCGGAATTCTGGAGAAAGCCGATGATGTCAGCTGCGGCTGTTCGAAAGCAAATAGCGGCATTGTTCATGGCGGGTATTCCGACGAACCGGGTACTTTAAAAGCCGAGTTATGCGTGAGGGGAAACCGGATGTATAAGGCATTGGAGGAGAAATTGCATTTCGGGTATCGCCAAACCGGGTCCTTGGTGCTGGCTTTCCGGGAAGAAGAGCTTCCCATGCTGGAAGAGCTTTATGACTATGGAATTAAAAACGGGGTTGGCGGTCTTGCCATAATCAACGGCGACCAGGCCAGGGAACGGGAACCTTATCTCAGTCAGGAAGTGATTGCCGCTTTGTATTGTGCCGATGCCGGTGTTGTGTCGCCCTATGAATTTGTTATCGCTCTGGCGGAAAATGCAGTGGAAAATGGCGCGGAATTGCATCTCAACAAGGAAGTGACGGCGATCCGGCGCCAGGATGGATATTTTGTCCTGACAGCCGGAGATGAGGAATTTTCAGCCACTTATGTTATTAATGCGGCCGGGATTTACAGTGACCGGATTGCCTGTATGGCAGGCATTGACGATTATCGTATTTCGCCGCGGCGCGGGCAATACGTGCTGCTGGATAAAGACCAGAATTATCTGGTGAAATCAGTCATTTTTCAGGTGCCGACCAAGCTGGGGAAAGGAATTCTAGTAACTACAACGTATCATGGAAATTTAATGATCGGGCCCAATGCCGAGGAAATTGACGATAAAGACGATGTGGGAACCGACGAGAAAACCCTGGAGTTTATTGTCAGAACGGCCCGCAAGTCTGTTCCCGGCTTTGACATGAGAAAGGCATTGACTTCGTTTGCCGGCAATCGTCCCCATTCCAACCAGCGTGACTGGGTCATTGAAGGGGAACGGATACCGGGATTGATTAATCTGATCGGTATCGACTCGCCCGGCTTAACCTCTTCACCGGCCATTGCGCTGAAAGTTGCCGGTCTGCTCCGGCAAGCGGGGCTGTCTCTGGTGAAAAAGGAATCCTTCCAGCCCTGCCGCCGGCCCATTATCCGTAAGAAGGACGCAACTTTTGACGGAGATATTAATGCGGCTGAGCCTGATAAACATATTATCTGCCGCTGTGAGGTTGTGACCGAAGCCGAGATTATTGACAGCCTGCACCGGGGTATTGCCGTTAAATCAATGGATGCCGTAAAACGGCGGACCCGGGCCGGAATGGGCCGTTGCCAGGGAACATTTTGCAGTCCCAGGGTACGGCAGTTAATTGCCAGTGAGTTGGGAATCCCCATAGAAGAAGTAACGCAGCAGGGAATGGGGTCGTCAACACTGGCCCAAAGGGTACGGCGCGGTGAGATTGTTGTATTATAATAAAGGCGCAGGCTGAAAGACCGCTCTAAGCGGTCTTTCTTTTTGCAATGGCAGGGAAATAGTTAATATTGATAGAATTCTCCTTCAGTTTAGTTTGATGGGCCGGAGGTATAGCGTAACGTGAAACGGATTGAACAGATTTATGAAACGGTAAGGGAACTATGCAGGGAACAGCTCAGGCAGGATGGTAAGATTGCCGGTGTTACAACCGATGAGATTGCCGTCAGGATGAATATTCAGCGAACGAACGCTTCCTCTGATTTAAATAGTCTGGTGAAGGACGGCCGGCTGGAAAAATTGGAGGGAAAGCCGGTTTTTTACCGGACAAACGGAGAACGGACGGCGCCGGAACAAATTATGCAGCCTCTTTCCGCACTGGATGAAATCATCGGTGCCGGCCGCAGTTTGAAAAATGCGGTCCAACAGGCGAAAGCGGCCATTATGTATCCGCCGCTGGGGCTGCATACCCTGTTGTTGGGGGAAACGGGAGTCGGTAAATCCATGTTTGCCGAGGCTATGTTCCGTTATGCGCAAGATATTGGCCGGGTCAAAATCGATGCCCCTTTTGTTGCTTTTAATTGCGCCGATTATGCCCACAATCCCCAATTGCTGCTGGCTCAGCTCTTTGGTGTGAAAAAAGGAAGCTATACCGGCGCGGAATCGGATAAGGCCGGTGTCGTAGCCAAAGCAAACATGGGAATCTTATTTCTGGATGAAGTTCACCGGCTGCCGCCGGAAGGACAGGAAATGCTGTTTTATCTCATTGATAAAGGCATGTACCGGAGCCTGGGAGATACGGAAGAACTTAAAAAGGTTCAGGTCCTTATTTTTTGCGCAACCACTGAAAATCCGGATTCCTCGTTATTAAAAACTTTTGTCCGCCGCATTCCGATGGTAATTAATCTGCCGCCTTTGCGGCAGCGGACGATGAATGAGCGCTGGGAACTGGTAAAATGTTTTTTCCGGCGGGAGGTACAAGTGCTCCAAAGTCCGGTCAGCGTCAGTCTCAATTCCTTGAAGGCTTTCCTGATGTACGATTGCCCCAATAACATCGGTCAGTTGAAAGGGGATATTAAACTCAGTTGCGCCCGCGCCTTTCTTGATTTTATGGGTAAAAAGAATAACGGCATCCGGGTGTGCAGTGAGGACCTCCCGGCTCATGTCCGGCGGGGACTGATAAAATATAAGGAATACCGGGGGGCGATTGATAAGATCGGCTTAGCCGAGGAAATCGTTTTTCCCGTAGCTAAAGAGGATATTATTTTGCCGCGGCAGACCGATCTGAGCATTTATGAAATGATGGAGCAAAAGATCCAGCTCCTCCGCCAGAAAGGATTAAGTGAAGAGGATATCCAGCTTATCCTGGGGCTTGATATCGACGCCTATCTCAAGCAGTATATGTCAAAGTTCCGCCGGGATAATTTGCAGGAGTTATATAAGATTGTAGACAAACAAATTGTGGAAATCGTCCGCCGGTTTCTGCAGTATGCCGGTCAGAAAATGGACCGGTCTTTTGAAGAAACCATACTGTTTGCCATGACCATCCACGTATCCAGCGCTATAGAACGGCTGCGGGAAGGAAAACCGATTGTCAATCTGCAACTGGCTGAAATCCAAAGGAGCTACCGGGAGGAATTCGAGGTAGCCGACGAATTGGGGCGGATGATAAAGGCGGCTATGGATATTACGGTACCGCCGGACGAAATTGGCTTTATGACCATGTTTTTAACGGTAGACAACCAAAAGCGGAAGGATGGTCAGGGACGGGTGGGAATTATCGTCGCCATGCATGGCAACAGCACCGCCTCTTCCATGGTGGATGTCGCCAACCGGCTATTGGGCGAGAAACATATTATCGGTTATGATATGCCCTTAGAGCAGAAACCGGAGGCGGCCCTGGAGGAAATTAGCCGGCTGGTAATTCAGCAGGATCAGGGACAAGGGGTTTTGCTGCTTGTGGATATGGGTTCGCTGGTTATGTTCGGTGATATGATTTATGAGCGAACAGCCATTCCGATAAAAACTGTGGAAATGGTCAGTACACCCGTAGTACTGGAAGCTGCCCGCAAGGCCATTATGCGGCTGCCGCTGGAAGAGATATACCGGGCGATCAATGAGTTAAGTCCTTATGTGGGCCGCATGTATTGGAACAATACCAATTTCTCCTATAACCTGCAAGGAGATGTTATTGTTACCGCCTGCATAACCGGTAAAGGAACCGCGATAAAACTTAAGAAGATAGTGGAAGACCTGGCAAAGCAGCAGGGAAGGAAAATTGATGTGATTCCTGTAGAGATTTCCAACCAGGACCACTATAACTACAAAATTGCCCAAATTAAGCGGGAAAAGAATTTATTGGCCGTAGTCAGCAGTATCCGGCCGGAGGATTCATCAATCAATTATATTTCACCGCAGGAATTATTGGCTGGCAAGGCCTGTCTTTTCCCAACGGACTTCAAAGGGCAGGAAAAAGGGAAAACTTCCGTGGAAGCGGTTATGGACCGGATGAGTTTTATGCAGGATGTAATTGATCAAAATTTAAAAATCAATGGTACGGCGTTTATGGCGGCCTTTGAGAAGTTTTACACCGTACTGAGTCAAAAGGGACTGGCGATTACGGAAGACTGTATGATTGGTTTGATTTTGCATTTGGCCTGTGTCGTAGAGAAATTAAGCGTCGGCGGCTTTGTTCCCGAGCGTCAGGTCAATGAGGCGGAATTGCAGGAAAATAGCGAACAATACGCGCTTGTTTTAGAGGCAGTACATTATCTGGAAGAAAAATTCAATGTCCGGCTGCCGGCCGGCGAGTGTTTAAATGTGTTAGGACTTATTGCCATGACGTCCTGACAGACTATACAGTTTCAATACAAGTCGATACACATAATGCGACGAAACAGGAGGGTGGCTTCCGGACGGCGTATCCGGGAGTTGTTAAAAAATAAGAATATTCGGCCATGATGCTTGTAAATTCGGACGGGCTGCATTGTACCCGGTTCCTTATCCCGGTTCCGGCGTCCCACTTGATAATGGTATTGGCATGAATTTTGCGATTACTATAAGCGAAATTCATTTATGAAGGAGTTGTTGTGTCTATGGAAGGTCTCATTCGATTTCTGGAAAAATATTTTATGCCGGTGGCAGGGAGGATTGCAGAACAGCGCCACCTGAGAGCTCTCCGTGACGGCATCGTGGCCACCATTCCCTTGATTTTGATTGGTTCCGCATTTCTGGTAATTGCTTTTCCGCCGGTGGCGTTCCTGGCGGCAATGGTTAAACCCTATGTCGGCAATTTGTTAATGGTAGTCAATGCCACGTTCGGCATTATGGCGCTGGTGGCGGCCTTTTCCATTGCCTTCAGTCTGGCCGGTTCGTACAAATTGGACACCTTGTCGGCCGGAGTCCTGAGTGTATCGGCGTTTATCTTAGCCATGCCGTTTACCAAGGACGGCAATATTGCCTCAGCCTGGATGGGAAGCAAAGGGTTGTTTGTCGCCATGCTGATTGGGGTATTTGTCGTAGAAGTTCAACGCTATATGACGAAAAGGAACTTAGTTATTAAAATGCCGGAAGGGGTGCCTTCCTCAGTAGCCCGGTCCTTTGCGGCTTTGTTTCCCGGATTTATCATTCTTACCCTGGTCTGGGTCGTAAATGTAATTTTACTAAGTACCGTCGGCTTGCCCATTCCGGAAGTGATCAACACAATTATTACCAATCCGCTGCTTCATCTGGGTGGAACTTTAGGCGCTATTCTGATTGCCGAACTGGTTGTACAGCTCTTATGGTCCGTAGGTATTCACGGGGCAGCCTTGGTGGGTGGCATCATGAGTCCCATATGGCTGGCTTTTACCCAGCAAAATGCGATTGCCAAAGCAGCCGGACAGGTAATTCCCAATATCATCTCCCAGCAGTTTGTTGACGTATTTGTACTGATCGGCGGGTCCGGGACCACTCTGGCTTTGGCGGTGCTTCTTTTCACCCGCGTAAAATCCAAACAATTGAAAGCATTAGGGAAAACGGCAATATGGCCGGGGCTTTTCAATATTAACGAACCGATTACGTTTGGTATGCCAATCGTTATGAATCCTGTCATGATTATACCGTGGGTGCTGGCGCCTTTAACAGTGGCCGTTATTACTTATGTAACCATGGCAGCGGGACTTGTCGGCAAGCCTTACGCCTTGCTGCCATGGACGACACCGGTTTTCTTCAGCGGTTTTTTAGCGACAGGTGATTGGAAAGCCGTTTTGTTGCAGCTTGTTAATTTTATCGTAGCCGGTGCGATTTATTATCCGTTCCTGAGAGTATGGGATAAGGCAAAACTGGCCGAAGAAAAGGGAATGGAAGAAGCGGAAAAAGCAACGGTAGGCGGAACCGCATTCAAAGCTTGAATGCCGGCTTAAAAATAAAAACAAATCCGGGAGGTTACCATGAATATTCTACTTGTTTGCTCGGCGGGAATGTCAACGAGCCTGTTGGTTAATAAAATGAAGAAAGAGAGTGAAGCCCGCGGGAATCAGGATGACATTTTTGCCTGCTCCGTTGATGAACTGGAAAGTTACCTTGATAAATATGAGGTGATCTTATTAGGTCCGCAAATGAAATATAAAGCCAAGGCAATCGGCGAACTTGTTACTGCCAAAAATAAAAAATTTGCGGTGATTGACTCGCTCAGTTACGGCATGGTGGATGGCAGGAAGGTGCTTGATCAGGCGCTGAGCCTGGGAAAACAGTAGCTTACGGAATAGAAATAGGAGGCTAATATGGAACTGGAGCAAGTTGTTTTTCAAATTATTCTCCATGCCGGCGACGCCCGTAATTATGCTATGGAGGCGCTGCGCCTGGCGCGGGGAAAAAATTTCACCGCCGCCGGTGAACTCATGGAGAAAGCGAAGGTGGAACTTAATAAAGCGCATCACGTGCAAACCAATTTACTACAAGAAGAAGCAGGGGGGAAAAAGCCGGAGGTCAGCTTGCTGCTGATTCATGCCCAGGATCATCTTATGACCACGATTGTGGCCAAGGATTTGATTGAAGAACTGATTTTGATGCTGCAGGAACGCTAGAAACAGCTCCGCTGAAAAAAACTATTGTAAGAATGGCTTAACTTCTGCCGGTTCCTGAAGAGGGCAGGCAGAAGTTTTAGTCTTTTGAATCAAATCAAAAACAGGGGGATTCGCTGTGAAATATTATTTACCGAAGAATTTTATGCTGGGAGCTTCGGCAGCCGCCTGGCAGACGGAAGGCTGGACTGGGAAAAAGCCGGGTCAGGATTCGCTATTGGATGCGGCGTACAAGTATTCGCCGGAGCGCTGGCACGAAGGATACGGTCCGGCGGTTGCGACTGACTTTTATAACCGCTATAAAGAGGACTGCGCCCTGATGAAGGCACTGGGTATAAAGGCTTACCGCACCTCCATCGACTGGTCGCGGTTCATTCAAAATTATGAAACCGGTGAAGTCAATGAGGAAGCGGCTCAATTTTACAGTAAGGTAGTAGACGAATTAATAAAAAACGGCGTTGAACCGATAATTTGCCTGGAACACTGGGAGTTACCCAACTATTTGTATGAAAAATACGGCGGCTGGAACTCCAAACAAGTTGTCGAATGCTATGTGAAATATGCGGCGGCAGCTTTTAAGCTGCTAGGGGACAGAGTACGTTACTGGTTTACTTTTAATGAACCAATTGTATTTCCTCTGCTGGGTATTATGGAAGGGGTCTGGTATCCTTATAAGGCCGACACCCGTGAGGCCATGCAGTGGAATTATCATAAAGTGCTGGCAACCGCCAAAGCAGTAAAGTTATACCACGAACAGGATTATGGTTATAAACAGGGCGGTAAAATCGGGATTATTCTCAATTCGGCGGTGGTATATCCCCGGTCGCAATCGGCGGACGACCTGCAAGCGGCTAAGATGTGCGACCTGTTTGAAAACAGGATTTATGCCGATCCGTGCATTAACGGGGAGTTTCCGGCCGAATATTTTGCCCTGCTTGAGCAGCATGGCTGTATGATTGATGTTGAGGCGGCGGAGCTGGCAATCATTAAAGCCAATCCGGTGGATGTTCTGGGTTTCAATTATTATACTCCCAAGCGGGTCAAAGCGAGGACGGCTGCCTGGAATCCGGCGGTAAAATTTAATCCCCGCTATTATTATGACGACTACGAACTGCAGGGCAGGAAGATGAATCCCTCCCGGGGCTGGGAGATCTATGCCAAGGGCCTGTATGACTATGCAATGGTGCTGAAAAATGAATATAACAACATACCCTGGATTGTAACGGAAAATGGCATGGGTGTTGCGGAGGAAAACAGGTATAAAGATACCGCCGGCGTAATTCAGGACGATTACCGTATCAATTATGTCGCCGATCATTTGCGGTGGCTGTGGAAAGCCGTCGAGGAAGGCAGTAACTGTTTTGGTCATCTTATGTGGAATTTTACGGATAATGTTTCCCCTTATAACGCATTTAAGAACAGATATGGTTATGTGGAAATCGAGCTGGAAAATAACCGTAACCGGCGAATCAAGAAATCCGGTTATTGGTTTCAAAAGATGGTTAGCGACGGCTGTTTTGACTTTGACAGTTTCGCATCTGAGTATAAATAATCGTTTCTCATATTGACATAGCCGGTAAGTCTATGGTATTATCTTCTTCAATAAGTCTGGTCTGCATTGCTTGCCCGCTTCTTAAGAAAGGAATGCGGCAGGCGGAACAAGTGAATACTTCATCAAGAGTTAGCTGAGGGACTGGCCCGATGAAGCTGCGGCAACCATCGCGTGATGCGAACGGTGCCAATTCCAACAGGATTTGATTCCTGGCAGATGGAGAGAGTAATTAGTATGCTAATCCTCTTCGCTCTGCGAAGAGGATTTTTTCAGTTTGCTGCGATCATGCGAAATGTGGATTTAAGGAGGAATATTCTATGAAGTTGAGAAGTTTAATTGGTACGGCCGTGATAATAAGCAGTATTGCCGTCTTGTTAGCCGGCTGCGGCCGGCAAGCCGGCGACAAGGTGCTTAAGGTGGGGGTTACCGCCGGTCCCCATACCGAAATTATGGAGGCCGTGCAGAAAGTGGCCGCCAAGGACGGACTGAAGCTGGAAATCGTGGAATTCAATGATTATATCCAGCCGAATGTGGCCCTCAGTCAGGGCGACATCGACATGAACAGTTTTCAGCATCAGCCATATCTGGATAATGTCATTAAAGACCGTAAGTACGATTTGGTTACCGTTGCCAAGACAGTGATTTTTCCCATGGGGCTTTATTCGCAAAAAATAAAGAACATTGCCGACTTAAGGCCGGGCGCGATTGTCGCCATACCCAATGACCCGACGAATGGAGGGCGGGCCCTCCTGTTATTGGCGAAAGCGGGTCTGATTCAATTGAAACCGGGAACAGGATTGAAAGCGGCTGTAAGCGACATTGTGGAAAACCCGAAGAATATTACCGTCAAGGAACTGGATGCCGCCCAGATTCCCCGTTCATTGCCCGACGTTGATCTGGCGGCCATTAATACCAACTATGCCATGACGGCCGGTTTGGTGCCGACGAAAGACGCCATTGCCATGGAAGCTGCTGATTCTCCTTATGCGAATATTCTTGTTTGCCGCTCCCGGGATAGAGATGACCGTAACATTCAAAAATTAATTAAAGCCTATCATTCGCCGGCGGTAAAACAATTTATCGAAGAACATTTCAAGGGCTCCGTCGTCCCCGCCTGGTAACCAAAAGCGACTTTGAAACAAAAAATCTGTGATATATATCACAGATTTTTTAACGCTCACGGCGTAAAGTGAAAATAAAGGATTCAAAAGGAGGCTGTCCTATGGGAGAAGGATATCGTCTGACCCTGCCGGCCTGGCAGGAATACTTTGAAGGACTGCAAAAAGAATTTGATATTTGGGCTCCCGTAGTTTGTAGCGGCAAAGGGGCTTATACCGGGACCGACTCCGTCCGTTACAAGCCGGTTCATTCATTTACGGAGATTGCGTACGACCGGAAAAGTGATTTTTCCGCCAGGGAGACTCTGTTGCCCATTACTCAAACCTTATTTTATTTTACGGAAGATAACTGGACGGAACCCAAGGTCCGGGACCGGAAAATCCTGTTATTTTTACGGAGCTGTGACATCCATGCGTTGCGGCGCCTGGATCAGATTTATCTGGAAAATGGTCCGGCAGACCCGTATTATAAAGCGGTACGCGACCAGGTTTCTATTTGTCTCATCGAGTGCCGGCAGAGCTTTGCCAACTGCTTTTGTGCCAGTCTGAATACGAACCGGACGGAAAACTATGACCTTTTTGTGCGGCCCGATGGCGATTTTGTTGATGTGCAAATAAAAAATAGCGCTTTTCCTGCTTTACAAGGTTGTACGGCTGAAATCGAGCCCCGTTTTGTAACGGATAATGCGGTCCGGGTAACGATGCCGGCCAACCTGCCGGACCATGTTTTCGAAGTCGCCTTCTGGCAGGAGTATTCGTCCCGCTGCATCGGCTGCGGCCGCTGCAATTTTGTTTGTCCGACATGTACTTGTTTTTCCATGCAGGATATTTTTTATAAGGATAATGAGAAGTCGGGCGAGAGGCGGCGGGTGTGGGCTTCCTGCATGGTCGACGGTTTTACCGACATGGCGGGCGGCCATTCTTTCCGCCAAAGTTATGGGGAGCGGATGCGATTCCGGGTTTTGCATAAGGTATATGATTATAAAAAACGCTTTGGCGAGTCTATGTGTGTCGGCTGCGGCCGTTGCGACGATGTCTGCCCGGAATACATTTCTTTTTCGCATGCCATTAACCGGCTGCAGCCAAAGGAGGGAGAATAACATGAATCTATACCGTCCTTTTCCGTCTGTAATCAGCCGGATTATCCCGCATACCGCCATCGACTATACTTTTATCATGCAGTATGAAGGAAGCGTAAAGCCGGGGCAGTTTTTTGAGGTATCTCTGCCCAAATACGGCGAAGCTCCCATTTCAGTAAGTGATATAGGGCCCGGTTATATTGGGCTGACCATCCGGAAGGTGGGTGTTGTTACCAACAGCATTCACACTATGCGGGCCGGTGATACCTTATATTTGCGGGGACCCTACGGCAACGGTTTTGATCTGGAACAGTACAAAGACCGGGAAGTGATTGTAGCGGCCGGCGGAACAGGCCTGGCGCCGGTAAAAGGCCTGGTCGACTATTTTGCGGCCCATCGCCGGGAGGCTAAGTCGTTCACTTTACTGGCCGGATTCAAGTCGCCTGCTGATATCTTGTTCCGGGAGGATTTGGCGGCTTGGGAAAAAAGTCTGAATGTCGTTTTAACGGTCGATCAAGGCGACGCCTATTATACCGGACGTACGGGACTGATTACCCAATATGTGCGGGAAGCCGCCATTGAGGACCGGAACCAGGTTCAGGTAATTGTCGTGGGGCCGCCGGTAATGATCAGGCACACGGCTGCCGAATTTTTACGGCAGGGAGTCCGGGAAGACAATTTATGGGTTTCTTACGAGCGGAAAATGTGCTGCGGCGTCGGCAAGTGCGGGCACTGTAAGATGGATGATACCTATATTTGCCTGGAAGGTCCCGTATTTAACTATACCAAAGCCAAGGGGCTATTCGACTAGGAGGGAGAAACGTGCAGCATGATATTAATGTCAAACAGCTGAAAAAGAATGCCTTCCGGGTCACGAAGGTACGTTACCGGACAGCGGTGCGCATCCGGGTGCCGGGCGGGCATCTGGATGCTAAATATCTGGCGGTGGTTCAGCAGGTGGCGGAGACCTTCGGCAACGGTACGGTGCATATAACAACCCGGCAGGGGTTTGAAATTCCCGGTATTGCCATGGCGGATATGCCGGCAGTCAACCGGGCCATCCGGCCGCTGCTGGAGGGTCTGGACATTCCCGGCAGTGATCCGGATATCGGCTATCTGGCAGCAGGAACCCGCAATATTACCGCCTGTATCGGCAGCCGGGTCTGTCCTTTTGCCAACTATGACACAACAGCCCTGGCCTGTAAAATTGAAAAAAACGTGTTCCCTCATGATTATCACGTGAAAATTGCCCTGACCGGCTGTCCTAATGATTGCATTAAGGCGCGGATGCACGATTTCGGCATTATCGGCATGAATGAACCGCAATATGATGCTTACCGCTGCATTGGCTGTCAGGCCTGTGTGAAAAACTGCACCAAACGGGCGGCGGATGTACTGGAGTTTGTCAATTTTAAAGTAGAGCGCGATGCCAAACGCTGTATCGGCTGTGGCGAATGCGTCCTGAAATGTCCTACCGGGGCCTGGACACGCAGTCCGCGGCAATTATTTCAATTAGTCATTATGGGACGGACCGGGAAAAAGAATCCCCGTTTGGCGCAACCCTTTATCCGCTGGGTGGATGAGGACAGCATTATTGGCATTATCCGGAATGTATACGCTTATATTCAGGAATATATGGACCCTGCCGCACCGGGCGGCAAGGAACATGTCGGCTATATTGTCGACCGGACAGGGTATCCGGTATTTAAAGAATGGGTGTTGCGGGGTGTGGTTCTAAACCCGGAAGCCCAAGTAGCTCCGAGTATCAACTGGTAAAAAACGGCCTTTCTTTTTTCGCAGGAAAAAGAAAGGCCGTTTTTTTGCCCTGAGTATGGACGGGTTTTCCTGCGCCCCGAGCCCTGCGCCATGGACCGAAAAACCGCGTTTGCGGTTTTTCTTATCCTGCCAGAAATTTTTTCAGCGCATTGAACGAAATGAGATCGTTGATGCTCTCCACAAAAGTGATGTTGGCCGGATTGCGGCTGCCGATGGAACCGCGCAGAATGACCGGTGTCAAGTCCCGGTCAAGTGCTGCCCGGCAGGTGGACAATACACAATTTTCAGCTGCATAGCCGGTCAGGATGAGCGTGTCGGCGCCATACTCTTCAACTAATTGCCCCAGGGAAGTTTTGTTGAACGCATTGCCATAGGTCTTGTGGACACGAGGGTCGGCAGACAGCAGGTGTAAATCGGCGGCAAGTTCAAAGCCTTCCGTACCGGGGACCAGGCCGTCCCGCTCATTAATGTGCTGAATGGCAATAATCGGCAACTTGTTCTCCCGGAATAAATCTATGGCCGCGTTGATGACCGGGATAGCCTGCTGCAGCGAAGGCGCATTGGGAGGAAAAGCTTTCTGAACGTCGATTACCAATAAGACTGGTTTCATTATAATCACCTCGTTATTTTTGGCTATAGCTTAAGAACTATATACAGCGTTCTACCGGCGTAATAAAAATCCTCCTGCTGTGTGAACGACTATGATTTGAGCCGGCGGAAGCTTTCCACCGGGTTTTCACGCGCCCTGAGCCCTGCGCCACGGACCTAAAGACCTTTCTCATAGCCGCAAGGCATGAATACGATAGCGAATTGATATTTCCCGTTATTTCGTCCTTGGTGTAAACTCGTAAACAAAAGGAGTGGTCAAATGAAATATGTTAGGGTTTGGGCCCAAGTTGGTATTTTATATGTATTCGCCTTGGTATGTAATGAGATTGCCCGGTGCTGGCAGCTTGGCATACAAGGCAGTGTCATTGGCATAATCGCATTATATCTGCTTTTGGAATGGAAGGTGATTCCGTTAAAATGGATTGAGGCAGGAGCCAATTTTCTTATCGCGGAAATGCTGTTATTTTTTGTTCCCTCCGCTGTTGGAGTTATGCGCTATTCCGATTTGATGCTAAAGCAGGGGGGCGAATTTCTGTTGATTATTGTCGTCAGCACGCTGCTGGTTATGGTGTATGTGGGCTGGATGTCCGAATGGCTGCTGGGTATTAGAGAGAAAAGGTGAGAATATGACGATACTGGTTAGTTTTTTGGCAACCTTATTTGTTTATTGGGGAACAAAAAAAATTTATAGTTATAAACCGATTCCCTTCTTATCGCCGCTGCTGGTCTGTCCGGTACTATTGATTATCGGGTTGACGGTGTGGCGGGTATCAATCGATACGTATAATACAGGTAGCCGCCTGTTTAGTGACATGCTGCAGCCGGCAACGGTTGCATTGGCCGTTCCCATGTACAAAAACCGGTCGATTTTACGCCAATATATCTGGGAGATTACCGGCGGTGTTGTCAGCGGCATGGTGGTGGCCATAGGTTCTTCGCTACTTTTGGCGCGATATGCCGCTATGAGTTCGGAACTTATAGACAGTATGGCACCGCGTTCGGTGACAACCCCCATTGCCATGAACCTGTCGCAAATGCTGGGGGGAATCCCGGCGATAACTGCTGTATTTGTTATTTTAACAGGATTAGCGGGTCTTATTCTAGGTCCCGTCGTGATCCGTCTCTTGTCAATGCAAAGTCCGATTGCCAAAGGAATGATATTAGGCATTGCCGCTCATGGCACCGGTACAAGCAAAGCCTATGAACTGGGATCACTGGAAGGAGCGATTGCCAGTCTGTCCATGATTTTTTCCGGCCTTGCCGCCACACTGCTGGCGCCGGCCCTGGTACCCCGCCTGCTGGCGTTTTTAAACAGCCCTTTTTCCGCCTTTCTGTCCGGCCGGTAAGGAATGTGCCACATTGTAAATTCGCAGCGGGAATTATATAATAACAAAGAGAAAATGAATTTTGCAAAAAAAATTCACTAAGCTTATCTTTCTGGAAGAATTCGAGGGACAGGGGACTGTGAAAGTGGGAATAAAGGCGGGACGGGGAATGTCAGAAATCAAAAACCAGCAAGAGCCGATGCTGCGGGGCCGGTTTGCCCCCAGTCCGACGGGAGAAATGCATCTGGGCAACGCCTGGACGGCATTGTTGGCTTGGCTGCAGGTCCGGGCCGCCAGGGGGACGATGGTCCTGCGTCTGGAGGACTTGGATCCGGACCGCTCCCGGCCGGAATACGGTGCCGGCTTGATGGATGACCTGACTTGGCTGGGACTTGACTGGGATGAGGGACCGGACCGGGGGGGATTGTATGGGCCATACCGGCAAAGCCAGCGGCGCCATCTTTATCAGCAGGCGCTGGAACAGTTGGCGGCGGCCGGTTTAATTTATCCCTGCTATTGCACGCGGGCGCAACTGGCTGCGTCGGCGCCGCACGCCGGCAGCGGGGAACGGATTTATTCCGGCCTTTGCCGGCGGCGTCCGCCGGTTTCCGGCGATGAAGGACTTCATCCAGCCCTGCGTTTAGTTGTTCCATCAGGTACGATCTCATTTACGGACGGGGTCCGGGGCCTTATAAGACAGGATGTCCAACGGGAGACAGGGGACTTTGTTGTCCGGCGGTCCGACGGAATTCACGCCTATCAACTGGCAGTGGTAGTAGATGATGCGGCAATGAAAATTACGGCAGTACTGCGCGGGGATGACCTCTTAAGTTCGACGCCGCGGCAATTATTGCTCTATAAGCTGCTGCAGCTCAGTCTGCCTGCGTTCACCCATGTGCCGCTATTAATCAGTGAGGATGGGCACCGTCTTTCCAAACGGCAACGGGATTTATCCATTACCGCCCTGCGCCGCCGGGGAGTCAAAGCAACGGCGATTATCGGCTATCTGGCCTGGAAGGCGGGCCTTATTGAAAAACGCCAGCCTGTAATGCCATCAGACCTTGTGGCCGGGTTTACTTTGTCCGGTATTCCCGCCGGACCGGTCATAGTGGAACGGGATTTAACATTTTAGAAAAACTAAGCGGGCTGTGAAAAACTACGGATAAGTTTCTCACAGCCCTGTTTTTTCAATTTGCAGCAGGGCCGTTATTTCCGCTGCCGGGAGAGGCCGGCTGAAAAAATAGCCCTGCATTACGTCACACCGCAGTTTTTGCAAAAATTGCATTTGCTCAATGGTTTCCACTCCCTCGGCCACGACGGATAATCTTAGATTCCGGCACAAGGCAATAATGGTTTGGGCAATAATGGCACCATCCGAATGATCATTGATGTCCAGAATGAAAGAACGGTCAATTTTAAGGGAATGAATGGGAAACCGTTTCAGATAAATCAAGGAGGAGTAACCTATACCGAAATCATCCAGGCTGATGTGGATCCCTTTTTCGCATAATGCCTGCAGTAACTGAATCGTAAAATCAGCATCTTTCATGGCGATGCTTTCGGTAATTTCCAGAGTGAGCCATTCCGGGGATAATCCGGAGTCTGCCAGAGCGCCGGTAATGACGGCTAAAAGATTAGCTTGTTGAAATTGGCGGGCCGAAAGATTAACCGACATGGAAACCGGCGTCAATCCCATGTTTCGCCACTCTTTATTTTGCCGGCAAGCCGTGCGTAAGACCCATTCACCAATCGGAACGATGAGACCATTTTCTTCGGCAGCGCCAATAAATTCCGTGGGCGGGATCAGTCCCTTTTCGGGGTGGAGCCAGCGCAATAAAGCTTCAACCCCTACGATGGAACCACCTAAGTCAACCTGAGGCTGATAATAAAGGACAAATTGATTTTCTTCGAGAGCATGATGCAGACTATTTTCAAGTTCCAACCGTCTGGCCAGGTACGATTCCATATCATTCATATAATACTGATAATGTCCTTTGCCATGTTCTTTTGCTTTATACATGGCCATGTCGGCTTGTTTCATCAGAGTGTCGGTATCCTGCCCGTCGCGGGGAAATAAAGCAATACCGATTCTACCGCTGGGGCGAAACGGTTTGCCCTCAAAAAACCACGGCTGCCGAATCGCAGCAATGACTGTTTCCGCCAAGGCCGACACCTGTTCCACACTTTCGGCGGCGGGCAGCAAAAGGGTAAATTCATCGCCGCCCATGCGGGCTACTGTTACTTGCTCACCGGTACAGCGGGTCAGCCGCCCGGCGATGGCCCTGAGTAACTGATCGCCGGCGGCGTGGCCCAGGGTATCATTTACCAGTTTGAAATCATCCAGATCCAAAAAAAGGAGGGCTAACTGCTGCTGGTGCTGCCGGCATGCCGCCAGATTTTCTTCCAGCCGGTTCTGAAACAGCAGCCGGTTGGGAAGCCCGGTCAATGAATCGTGATAAGCCAAATATTCCAGGCGTTCCCGGTATAGTCTTTTCTCGGTTATATCCAAAAACTGCACGGCAAATAAACCCGGTTCCGGGCTATAGACTTCGACGGCAAAATAACGTCCCAAATCGGCAGAATAGTCGGTAATGGACGTGGCCTGGCCGGTTAGGGCAACCCGGCCGAATGTTTCAATCCAGTAGGGTTCAATGCCGGGCAGAAGTTCGCGGACGGTTTTGCCAAGTATTTGATCACGTCTCAGTCCGGTAATACGTTCAAAAGCCGGATTCACTCCCAGAAAGCGGTAGTCGACCGGTTTTCCCGCTTCGTCGCAGATGATTTCGTGCAGACCAAAAGCATTCAGCATATTATCGAACAGGGAACGGTATTTTTCTTCATTGCGATGTAACGCTGCCGATTGCTGCTGCAGTTCCGTGTATTGCCGGCGCAGTTCTTCTTCGCTGGTTCGCAATTCCTTATAGGCCGATTCCAGCGCCTGATTCGCCGAGAATAAATGCTCCTTGACCTGGTAAACCTGCCGTATAAAATAGCGGGTGGCGTAATAGAGCAGCCAAGCAGTAACCGCAACAAAAGTATAGCCTTTATACATACTGAAACGTAAAAACTGATGCATATTTCCCGTCACGGCGGCAAGGAAACGGTCGGAAAATAAAATCCATAAGAAGCCGGCAACGGAATAAAGGGTCACAATTCGAATTGAAATTTGCTGTGACCGGAATTTCTGACACATTCGACTGTCCTTTGGAGTGGTTTCGCCGGAAAGCATGGCTATCACGTCCCAACCAAAACATTTATTTATTAAAGTTTGCATAAGGGAAACCGGAACCAAAGGAACAGGGAGAAAACATTTAAGTTCCCTGATTTCGACGAAGTTTTACAAAATTCCTTCTGAAATGAATTGGATAAATTAGGTGCTGAAAATCGAAAAACGCAGGCTTGGTTATAAGCCTGCGTCATGCAAATAAGTTTAGCCGGTAATGTCCGTAGCTGCCGGCAATTCCTGCCGGGCCGCCGTAACGGCGGATCCGCCAAACAGGAGAGAGACTAACCGGACCGTTGCCTGTGTGGTTCGCTGGTCCTTATCCAGTAAAGGATTCAGTTCTACAAATTCGGCAGAGGTGATTTGTCCTGAATGAGCCAGTTCCTGCATGGCCAACAGACTATCAGCCCAGGATATTCCTCCCGGAACCGGCGTACCAACTCCCGGCGCGGCGGACGGGTCTATACCGTCCAGGTCAAAACTGAGATGGATGCCGTCGCAGCGGGAAAGCAGGTAGTCCAGGGTTTCCCGGATAATCTGCGGCATGCCCCGTTCGTTAATATCGGCGACTGTAAACTGTTTTATTTTTTGGGTCCGGATTAATTCCCGTTCCCCCGGATCTATATCCCGTATCCCGATAAATACGATATTTTCCGGTTTTACTTTTGGCATATAACCGGCAACCTGAACGAGTGAAGGGTGCCCCAGTCCCATACTGGCTGCGAGCGGCATGCCATGGATGTTGCCGCTGGGAGACGTTTCGGGTGTATTCATATCGGCATGGGCGTCGTACCAAATAACCCCGAGATTATGATAATGCCGGGCCAGGCCGGCTAATGTGCCAATAGCAATACTGTGATCACCGCCTAAAACGAGGGGAAAACGGTGCCGGCCGGTGGCGAGCGAGACCATTTCCGCCAGCTCTTCATTGGCGGTAACGACTGCGCGGAGATTCTTCAGCCGCGAGCGGCGTTGTTTGGACCTTTTTTTGGTATCGGCGGCAATGTTGCCGGCATCAATAACGTCGGCGGTTAGTAGGGTCAATGCGTCGAGAATTCCGGCAGCGCGCAGGGCGTAAGGCCCCAGATTGGTGCCGTAATGGGTCTGTCCCAGCCAGACCGGCGCTCCAATAATAGATATGCCTGTTTTCATCGAATCACCACCTTTTCCAAGAGACAAATAAATGAATGGACTAATAATATAGTATAGCGGTTCTTAAATAATTCCGCAAGACAGAGCAAAACAAAAAGACGGGCAAAATGCCCGCCCGGAAATAGAAATCTATTTTTGTTTTTCGGCGGCTGCTTGGATAATTGCCAGAACCAGACGGGCTGCAGCATACAGATCCGCTTCTTTGATGAATTCTTCCGTTGTATGTACCTTGGACATGCCGACGCCCAGAACCGCTGTCGGGACACCGTAGGCATTAAAGAAATTGGCGTCGCTGCCGCCACCCGTGGCTTTAACGTCAGGCAGCAAACCAATGCATTTTGCTGCCTGAACGGCCAAACTGACAACAGCTGAGTTTTCTTCCAGCACGAAGGGATTATAGGCGCTGGAGACGGTTACTTCAGCCCGGGCGCCGTTGGCCTGCGCGATCTGCTCAAATGTTTCCCGCATATGGGCCGTTTGGGCTGCCAGTTTGTCCAGATTGCGGCTGCGGGCCTCGCAGAACACTTCTACCGTATCCGGCACGATATTAGTGGCCCGGCCGCCGCGGATGATACCGACATTGGCCGTGGTTTCAAAGTCCAGGCGCCCCTGTTTCAGGGCGGCAATGGCTTTGCCGGCCACGACAATGGCATTGATCCCTTCTTCCGGTGCTACCCCTGCATGGGCTGTCTTGCCGTGGATTGTAGCGTTAATACTATTTTGGCCGGGAGCCATGGTGATAATTTCGCCGGGCGTACCGCCGGCATCCAGGGAATAGCCGAAGTCAGCCCTCAATAATTGCCGGTCCAGGTTTTTGGAGCCATTTAAGCCTGATTCTTCACCAACGGTAAAAACAACCTGAATATCGCCATGGGGCAAATTCTGTTCCTTGAGTATCCGTAAAGCTTCGAGAATAGCGGCTACGCCGGCTTTATCGTCGGAGCCTAAAATCGTATCGCCGGCGGACGAAATGATCCCATCCTTGATTTGGGGCTGAATATTTTCACAAGGTTCAACGCAGTCCAGATGGGCATTGAGCAGAATGACCGGGGCAGCCGGCACATTTCCTTTCAGGTAGGCCAGTATATTGCCGCAATTGCCGCCGAATTTGGCAGCCGCGTCATCCTCGCTGACTTCCAGATTCAGGGCCGTAAGCCGTGGCTTCAGGAAATCGGCCGCTTGCCGTTCCTCCTTGGTGGAACATTTGATCTTGACCAGTTCCAGAAATTCGGCCAGCATTCTTGCTTGATTAATCATTTGCCATTCATCTCCCATTTATTGGATTAGGGTTGCAGCAGGCTGTCCTGCCCAACCCTAATGTAAACCGAGAAGGGATTATTTATGAATTTTCACATTACAAGTCTATATTATGCTCTTCCGGAAGATTCGTCAATACAGGACAGAACTGACGATTGTCCGCGTAGGAGAACTGTTTACGGACCGGTTAGAGTCGGGTGTCCTTCGGCAGGATTCAAGACACCGGCTAAATTAAAAGACGGTACAAACTGGCTGCCGGTGGCCCGCCCTTCCTGGATAAACGCATTTTCGATCCCCAGAGTGAGAGCGTATTCAATAAGGCGGTCATATTCCCGGGTCGTCACAGTGCGATTAAGTTCTTGGTGCTGACCGGCGTTATATAACGGTGTGTACTGGTTCATCAGGCTGATATACACAGTGTGGCCGAAGGTTTGCCAAAGCCAGTCCAGGATGCGCTGCGAATCCTTCCTTAACCCAGGCAGGACCAAATGGCGGACAATAACTCCTTTTTGCATGATTCCCTGGTCGTCAAACCGGGGCGGACCGGTCAATTCCACCATTTTGGCAATGGCCCGGCTGGCATAATGAAAGTAACCGGGACCCTCGGAGTAGGTAATACTGTAGTCATTGGCAGCGTATTTCAGGTCAGGCAGAAAAATGTCAACCCAGGGGCCGAGCATTTCTACGGTTTCCACCGTTTCATAACCGTTGGTGTTATAAACAACAGGTAAGGAAAAACCCTGTTGTTTGGCCGTCCGGAGAGCTTCGATAATTTGTGGCGTAAACTGGGTGGGAGTAACCAGGCTCACGTTATGAGCACCACGCTGCTCTTGCTCGCAAAAAATTTCCGCCAGCCGGTCAATGGAAACTTCCCGGCCATATCCTTCCTGGCTAATTTTATGATTTTGGCAAAAGTGGCAGTGCAGGTTGCAGTGAGAGAAAAACACCGTGCCGGCGCCGCCGCTGCCTGACAGGCAAGGTTCTTCGCCATGATGCAATGATACCAGGGCGATTTTGGGTAATACGCCTGCTCCGCAATAACCCTTTTCGGCCCGGGTGCGGTTTACCCGGCATCGGCGGGGGCAAAGACGGCAGTCACTGAGAACGGAGATCACGGAACCTCCCCCCTTAAAGTGAATTAATCAATAATGAGCCGGTAATAATTTTTTTTGCCCTTGCGGACGAGCAGACTGTTGTTTTCAAACAGATCAGCAGTAAGGAGCATATCCTGGTCGGTGACTTTGATATTGCCAAGGTAGAGACCGCCCTGGGCAATTAAACGGCGGCCCTCGCCTTTGGATGCAAAAACACCGGCGCCGGTAAGAATATCCAGTAGCTTAGTACCATTAATAACAGCGGGGGATATGGTCAGGGTGGGCGCATTATCCAGCGGTCCCGCGCCGCCGAACAGGGCTTCCGCCGCCTGCTGCGCCTTCTGCGCTTCCGTTTCCCCGTGGATGAGTTTGGTTACTTCGTACGCCAATATTTTTTTGGCGGTATTGATTTCCTTGTCTTTAAGAGCGCTCAGCCGTCTTACTTCCTCCATGGGCAGAAAGGTAAGCAGGGACAGGCACCGGGACACATCGGCATCCTCAACATTACGCCAGTACTGATAGAATTCATAGGGTGTCGTCTTTTGCGGGTCAAGCCATAATGCCCCTTTTTCCGTTTTACCCATTTTGCGACCGTCGCTGGTAGTCAGCAGGGTAAAAGTCAGGCCGAAAGCAGGCTTGCTTTCTTTACGGCGGATGAGATCAACGCCGGCCAGAATATTGGACCATTGGTCATCACCGCCTAATTGCATACGGCAGTTGTGACGGCGGTGAAGTTCGAGAAAATCGTAGGCCTGCATAAGCATATAATTAAATTCCAAAAAGGTAAGGCCTTTTTCCATCCGCTGTTTGTAACATTCCGCCGCCAGCATGCGGTTGACGGAAAGATGTACGCCGACTTCCCGCAGTACTTCCACATAATTCAGGGTTAGCAGCCAATCCGCGTTGTTAAGCATAAGCGCCTTGCCGTCGGAGAAATCGATGAAGCGCTGCATCTGCTTTTTGAAACATTCTCCGTTATGATTAATTTCTTCTACGGTCATCATTTTCCGCATATCACTTTTGCCTGACGGATCGCCCACCATGGCGGTACCGCCGCCGATCAGGCAAATGGGACGGTGACCGGCACGCTGCATGTGGGACATGACCATGAGGCCGAGAAAATGGCCCACATGCAGGCTGTCAGCGGTAGGATCAAAGCCGATATAAAAGGTAACCTGCTCTTGAGACAATAAAGTCTCAATTTCTTCTTCGTGGGTTAATTGCGCAATAAAGCCGCGTTCCTTTAAAATTTCCAGGACAGACATGAATGGATTCCCCCTTGTTTGTTTGTGCGGTCAAAAAGAAACCGGATTTTTCCGGTTCCATTGGAAAAGCCCGTCCCTGATCAGGGACGGGCTTAATTAAAACCCGCGGTGCCACCCACATTGCCAATGAAACAGCCGCTCAGCAGACGCTTGACAGCGTCTTTGGCGATAACGGCGGTCGGCCGGCTCAGCCTACTGGTTTCGGCCTGCAGCTAATGGGTGTATTCCGGCTGCCTGTTCTGCCGGGTTACACCAACCCCCGGCTCTCTGCGAGAAAAAAGCCTGCCGTACTTTTCCCAGTCATTGCTTTTATGATTATCATTATTAACAGTAATATAACAGTAACGTCGCGGCTTGTCAATATAAAGCCGGTTACCGTTTCCAGCATTCTATATTAGCCAGGCTGCCAATGCTGTCTATGGAGAGTAATTGCCGCCGCCAGAGATACGGTTTGACGGCTGGAACAATTTGTGATATGGTTAATCAATATACTTTATACTTTTCAATTTCATAAAAAGCCGCCGTTACCGGACGGCTTTTATTTTTGTAATCGATTTTAGAAAGGCGGAATAAGGGATGATTAGCACCAATGGATTGAGCCTGCGTTATGGAAAACGGTCGTTGTTTGAAAATGTGGATATTAAATTCACTCCCGGAAATTGCTATGGATTAATTGGCGCAAACGGAACAGGAAAATCTACCTTTTTGAACATTCTGTCCGGCGCTATTGAGCCTAGTTCCGGGGAGGTGCTCATTTCCCCGGGGGAACGGATTGCGATTCTTAAACAAAATCATTATGAATTTGATGAATTTACTGTTTTAAAAACTGTAATCATGGGGCATGCGAGACTGTTTGCCATTATGGAGGAGAAAGAGGCGCTGTATAGCAAAGCGGATTTTTCGGATCAGGATGGAATCCGGATCGCCGAACTGGAAGGAGAGTTTGCCGAACTGGACGGTTGGAATGCGGAAACGGAGGCGGCCCGGCTGTTAACCGGCTTAGGCATTCAGGAAGAACTGCATGATAAGCTCATGCGGGATGTAAGCGGCAAGGAAAAAGTCCGCGTGTTACTTGCGCAAGCGTTATTCGGCAACCCGGATATTTTGCTTTTGGACGAACCGACGAACCATTTGGATGTGGAGTCCATCCGGTGGCTGGAAGAATTCCTCGGTAACTTTGAAAATACGGTGATCGTAGTATCCCATGACCGCCATTTTCTCAATGAGGTTTGTACGCATATTGCCGATATTGATTTTGGTAAAATTCAGTTATATGTGGGAAATTACGATTTTTGGCAGCAGTCCAGCGAATTGGCCTTAAAACTTTCCAAAGAAGCCAACCGCAAAACGGAAGAAAAAATAAAAGAACTGCAAACTTTTATTCAACGGTTTAGTGCCAACGCTTCCAAGTCCAAGCAGGCGACTTCCCGTAAAAAGCTGCTGGAAAAACTGACGTTGGAGGATATACGACCTTCTTCCCGCAAATATCCCTATATTGCCTTTAAACCGGACCGGGAGGCGGGAGACCAACTGTTGACAGTGGAAGATATCAGTAAGTCTGTCGATGGGGAGAAGGTGCTTGACCAGATCAGCTTCCGGGTGGAAAAGGGTGATAAGATTGCTTTTGTGGGGCCGGACAATTTAGCGAAAACAACGCTGTTTAAAATTCTTACGGGAGAAGCTGCAGCGGACCAGGGTGACTTGAAATGGGGAGTTACCACTTCGCAGGCTTATTTTCCTCAGGACAACTCGGTTTATTTTGATACGTCCCTGAATCTTGTGGAGTGGCTCAGACAATTTTCCCGGGATCCGGACGAAACGTTCGTACGGGGTTTTTTGGGCCGTATGCTGTTTTCCGGCGAAGAAACCCAAAAAGCGGCCAACGTATTGTCCGGCGGCGAAAAGGTGCGGTGCATGCTCGCCAAAATGATGCTGAGCGGAGCGAATGTTCTTCTGCTGGATGAGCCTACCAACCATCTGGACCTGGAATCCATTACCGCTTTGAATAACGGACTGATTCAGTTTGATGGCACAATCCTGTTTGCATCCCATGACCACCAATTTGTACAAACAGTAGCCAACCGGATTATTGAAATAACGGAAACCGGTGTGATTGACCGGCGTGTTACTTATAACGAATACCTGGAGGGCAAAATCTAAAAACCCATTAAATGTTTTATATGACTGCAGTTTGCCGGTGATGTAAGCAGTTCCAGCAGTTTAAAGGCAACATCCAGGGCCGACGCCGGCGCGGAACAAGTGATAATGTTGCCGTCAACTACGAGGGGCCGGTTAACGACATTCACCCCAAAAGCGGCTAACTGCCGCTGGCGGTAGCCGTTGTTCAAATGATAGGTCGTTCCCTGCCGTCCACGTAAAACGCCGCTTTTTCCCAAAGGCAGAGCGCCGACGCAAACCGCGGCGATTCGTTTTTCCGCCCGGTTAAACGTTTGAATAACGGACAAAAAATCCTCACTGTAGGCATCTTCATAAAAACCATAGGATTCGTAACCTCCCGGAATCGCCAGAGCGTCAAACCCGGTTGCATCGGCCTGAGATGCCAATAGTTCGGGCAGAACCGTTAAATGACCGGTGCACATTAACTTTTCTCTCACACCGCAGGTTACTAATTGAGTCGACCCGTCTCCTTCTTCCCGGTTCCAATCGAATACGTCAGTAAAAACACTGGCCTCATAAGCCTCAAAACCATTAGCCAGCAATAGTAGAATCTTTTTCACATCCAGACCTCCTTGTGATGAGTTTTACTTGCCTTTATAGTATCAAAAAACTAAAATTTGGTAAAATCGCCATCCGGCCTGGACAATCCCCGCAGTGCCTATTAAAAAACAAAAGGCCAAATTTTCGCCGCTTATCGGTTCGGAATGATTTTATCCGTATACACCATACTATGATTAAACAGTCATTATGAAAGGGATGTTGCTATGCTGGCGAGCTGGATGATGATGAAGATGATGGATCCCGTAATGGACGAAGCAATGGTTAAAATGATGACGGAGGATTATCCCGATAATCCAATGCTGCTGGTTACCGCGGCAACGAAAATGAATCCGGTGGCAATCATTGAGGCGATGATGCGGGCGGAATCCGGCAAAGAACTGACCCGTCCCCTGGGGAGTCCCGTTGTCCTATCACCATGGGAGAAAATATTACTCAATCCGAAACAGCTTTTTACGTTTCCCGTACCCGATTATAAGCAGGTTAATACCCGGACGGTGATTGGTCCGCAGGCAAAGCGCCCGCTTACCCTGGATATCCCGATTCTGATTACGGGCATGTCTTACGGCGGTTCACTCAGTTTGGAGGTCAAAACGGCATTGGCCCGGGGATCGGCTATGGCGGGAACATCGACCAATACGGGGGAATCGGCGGTTACGCAGGAGGAACGGGATGCCGCCCGCTTTTTGATCGGTCAGTACAACCGGGGCGGCTGGCTCAATACACCGGACCAGCTAAGCCGTCTTGACGCCATCGAGATACAAATGGGGCAAGGCGCCTGGGGTGGCGCCGTAGACGAACCGATTACAGCCTCTAAAATTGGCGGCCATCTACGGGAGGCATGGCATCTGGAGGAAGGGCAAAACACGGGTATTTCAGCCCGTATGCCGGGAATTCAGACGGTCCAGGATTTTATAAACCTGGTGAACGGTCTTAAAGCCAGTTATGATGTACCGGTAGGCATCAAAATAGCCGGCACCGATTATATCGAGTATGAATTGGCGGTGATCGCCCGGACGGAAGCGGACTTTATCGTTGTGGACGGCGCGGAAGGGGGAACGTCCCACGCCAATCCCACCCTGCAGGACAATGTAGGACTGCCGACATTGCATACGCTGGTACGAACGGTGGATTGGCTGGAAGAACAGGGTCTGCGGGAAAGAATCAGTGTAATTTGTACGGGCGGACTGACAACGCCGGGACATTTTTTAAAAGCAGTCGCGCTGGGAGCCGATGCCGTATATATTGGCTCCATTGCCCTCATGGCGGCGCTGCAGACTCAGGCGACTAAGGCGCTGCCTCAGACCACCCCGCCGCAACTGGCCTTATATGACGGACGGCTGACCGATAAACTGGATGTGGATAAAGCGGCTGCCCATTTAGCTAATTTTTTGCGGTCTTGCACGGCGGAAATGCAACTGGCTGTACAAGCAGTGGGTAAAACGGCAATGAATGAATTGAACCGTCAAGATCTGGTTACCGTCGATTATGATCTGGCTGAATTTGCAAAAATTCGCTATGCCGGCAGCCGGCGCCGGCCGGAAGTGTCTTCCCGGCCGGGTCTACATTCCTCAGTTTCGTCCCAGCCGGCAATAGAACTGCAATAGAAACCGCTATGCGGTCTTTCGGTCTATAGCGCTCCGCTTGGCTTTAAAGCGGGGCGTTTACTATTTCCTTCCCGACGGTTCCATAGCAGGGGCAGGGGATTATAGGAACGGCAGGAACTGTTTGCCTAAGCGGCAGAAATGATTTACAATAAAATGAAATGTCGATAAAAAATAAGAAAGATATATGACGCCGGAGATTTAAAATGGGAGTGAATCGTGTTGTCAAACCGGGGTTTTGTTGAAGCTATTTTATTGGTGACCGTATTAATTTGGGGAATCAACACCCCTGCTATGAAAGTCGGCCTCTTGTATTTGCCGCCTATGGCGTATAATGCCCTGCGTTTGCTGGTAGCCATGCTGGTATTTTTGCCGGTGCTTTGTTCAAAGAAACATTGCCGGCCTGTGGCGAAAGAGGATAAAAGGATGATTTTGGCCATCAGTCTGATGGGTTTTTTCTTTTTTCAGGTCTTTTTCTTAGCCGGTTTACCCAAAACGTCGGCGGGGAATGCCGCTATGGTTTTGGCTCTTTTGCCGGTCAGTGTCGCTCTAATTAATAAATTTTTTCACCTGGAGACCATTTCCCGGCCGGTGGTGGCTGGCATTGGCGTGTCTTTATTCGGCGTGGTTTTAATTGTCCTGGGGTCGGGCAAGCATATGAGCCTGGCGGCGAATGACCTGGAGGGAGCGCTGCTGCTCCTGGTTGGTTTGGCTGGTAACGGCTATTATACTGTATTTTCCAAAAAGCTGGTGGATAAATACTCGTCTTACCAGATTATGGCTTATGTAATGACGATTACGGCGCTAGCCTTTGCTGTGATTTCTTTACCGGCCCTGACGGCACTCAACTGGAGCCGGATTCCCCTTCCCGCCTGGCTGAGTATTCTTTATTCCGGTGTATTGGGGCTTAGTATCGGTAATTTTCTTTGGGTGTGGGCCATTGGCAGAATTGGCAGTACAAAAGCGGCGTTATACAATAATTTATCGCCTGTTTTTGCTATTTTTGCCTCCTGGATATTATTAGGTGAAACATTTGGCCCGCTGCAGATTGCCGGAGCGATGATTATATTTTCCGGATTATACTTAACCCGTATAAAGTCCCGTACCGATGCCGCCACTGCGAAGAGCAGGAATGGATGGATGTCCGGCCGGATGTAAATATAGGTAATATAGTTGGAGTTGTTTTTGGCGGCAGAGTAGGTTAAAATGGTTAAAAAAATATTTAATTAAATTTATAATTAAAGAGGAATATTGGCCTCTGATTTCTAATTTATATAGAGAGAAGATTTGTGAGAGGCTGTTTTCGGATTATTACGACGGGCTATACAATCTGGTAGCGCAAGTGACAGTGGTTCGTATTTTTAAGTTAGAAAGGCAAGAATAGGTGTAGTGATATGGCAGAAATAATGAATACCAATTTAAAAGCCGCGGGTGGTGTGAATGAGGCGCTGATAGTTAATACGGTACGGAGACGCGGTCCTATATCCCGCGTGGATATTGCCAAATTAACCGGCTTGACTGCGCCTACGGTGACCAACATTTCCGGTAAATTGATTGACGCCGGCATAATCAGCACGTATATGATCGGGGAATACAGCGGCGGCAGACGTCCGGTACTGTTAAAGGCGAATCCGGAAGTTGCCAATCTGGTTATTGCTGATGTCCGGTCCAAAGAAATTATCGGCTATGTAGTGAATGCCGGCCTGGAAGTTAAGAAGCAGGTGAGCCAAAATACGCAGCATCTTGAGAAGGATGAGGTATTGGCTATCTTGGAAGATATTATAAGACAGTGCTGTTCGTCGGCGGAAGGGCAGAGCGCATCAGCGATCGGCATAACGGTACGGGGGCCGGTCCGGTCAACGGAAGGGCTGTCCTTATTTTCACCTACTACGGGCTGGCGCAATGTACCCTTAAAATTTATCATGGAAGAACGGTTTCATCTGCCTGTCGTTGTGGAGAACGATATGCGGGCGATGGCCCTGGGATTATACTATTACGGGCCTTACCGGGAAGTGAAAAATGCGATATTTATGGGCGTCGGAGGCGGAATTGGGTCCGGGATTATCCTGAATGGCGAGTTATATCGCGGTTTAGGTGATAGCGCCGGTGAAATAGGACATAGTGTCGTAGATATAGACGGCCCGTTATGCAGCTGCGGCAATTACGGCTGTCTGGAAGCGATGGCTTCGGAAACCGCTCTGGTTTATTTCATGGTTAAAGCCGTAAAGGAAGGCCGAAGCTCTTTAGTATCCTCAATAGTCGAGGGAAATATTGAAGCAATTCGGGCGGAACATATTTATACCGCCGCCGAAGAGGGGGACGCGCTTGCGGCCCGGATGCTCCGTCATGTTGCCCGGTATCTGGGATTCGGCGTTACGAATGTTATAAATATTTTTAATCCGGAATTGGTGATTATTGGCGGTGGTATTGTCAGGGCGCGCCGGTTTGTGGAAGAGGCGATGCTGCAGGTAATAAGGGAGCGGGCTTTGGAAAGCTGTTTTTCCAATGTTCGTCTTGAGTTTTCTTCAGTAGGGCGGGAGGCCGTTTTGAAAGGAATTGTTGATTTGGTGATGCAAAATATTATGGCTTTGACCAAATAGGGATAAGAACGGAAAAAATATCTTAACTTTGCGTTGTTCTTGGCAGCAGGAGAATCGCAAAAAGATGGCGTATATAAACCGATAAATTAATTAATTAATTTATCGGTTTATTAATTTGGGGAGCCGTAAGGTAAGTTGCTTTTCCTTTTATTGCTTTAAGCAGTGATGCGGGAGGATCCATAATTAAGGAGGGATGAGTTCCATGTGTATTGATTTACGGGAAAAAGAAGTATGGTTTATAACCGGCAGTCAGCATCTTTATGGTGAAGAAACATTAAGACAGGTAACGGAACATTCACGGGTTATGGCCGAGGCGATAGGCAAAGCCGGACCAATTCCGGTAAAAATTGTGTTTAAACCGGTTTTAACCACGCCGGAGGAAATTCGCCGGCTTTGCATCGAGGCGAATACAGCCGAAAACTGTGTCGGCTTAATTGCCTGGATGCATACATTCTCGCCGGCAAAGATGTGGATTGCCGGCCTCAATATACTGAGTAAGCCGCTGGCTCATCTTCATACCCAATATAACCGGGATATTCCCTGGTCGGAAATTGATATGGACTTTATGAACCTGAACCAGGCAGCGCATGGCGACCGTGAATTTGGTTTCATTGGCGCCAGAATGAGAAAAGCGCGCAAAGTGATTGTTGGCTTCTGGCAGGATAAAACGGTAATTGAACGGCTGGCGGTTTGGATTCGGGCCGCCTTGGCCTGGAATGATTTACAGGGCGCCAGGTTTGCCCGTTTCGGCGATAACATGCGGGAAGTGGCTGTTACCGAGGGAGATAAGGTAGAAGCGCAGATCCGTCTGGGATATTCAGTAAACGGATATGCACTCGGAGATTTGGCAAAATATGTGGATGCTGTCGGCGATGCCGAGGTCAAAGCATTGCTTGCCGAATACGAGGCGAAATATATTGTACAAAAAGAACTTCGTCAAGGTGGCTCAGCGCGGGCGGCGCTGGAAGAAGCCGCGAAAATTGAACTGGGCATTCAGCACTTTCTTGTGGAAGGCGGTTTTAAGGGATTTACCACAACCTTTGAAAATCTTTATGGGTTGGCCCAATTGCCCGGGTTGGCCGTTCAACGCCTAATGGCCGCCGGGTATGGTTTTGGGGCGGAAGGCGACTGGAAAACGGCTGCCTTACTCCGGGCAATGAAGGTTATGGCTTGGGGATTAAACGGCGGAACCTCTTTTATGGAGGATTATACCTATCATCTGGAACCCGGCAGTATGAAAGTGTTGGGCGCTCATATGCTGGAGGTCTGCGAATCGATTGCCGGCGGCAAGCCGTCCCTGGAAATTCACCCGCTATCGATTGGCGGCAAGGCGGACCCGGCGCGGCTGGTATTTAATGTACCTGCCGGCAGAGGGTTGAATGCGACAATTCTGGATATGGGCAACCGTTTCCGGTTGCTGGTAAATGAGGTCGATGTTGTAAATACGGAGCAGGGTCTACCGAAACTTCCTGTTGCCAGAGCGCTTTGGATGCCCCGGCCTAATCTGCAGACAGGAGCCGAAGCGTGGATTCTGGCCGGCGGTGCGCATCACACCTGCTTTAGCCAGGCGGTTACCACAGAGCACCTGGAAGACTTTAGCGAGATGGCCGGCATTGAATATCTGGTGATTGACAATGACACTAAAATCCGTGATTTTAAAAAGGAACTCCGGTGGAACGATTTATATTATCACCTGGCACAAGGAATATAAAGAGAAGGACCGCTAACGTGGTCCTTGTCCATGGCGCAGGGCTCAGGGCGCGAGAAATCTGGCAAAAGAAAATTTCAGAGCTGGAAAGAATAAGAAGGAAACCGTCGGTTTCCTTCTTATTCTTTCATTTTTTATAATTCAAACTGGTCCACCAGGTTTTGGAGGCCCTCGGCCATAGTCGCCAGAGATTGCGAAGCCGTATTAATTTCTTGCATGGACGCAGCCTGTTCGCCTGCCGAGGTTGAGATGGTTTGCGTATTGGCCGCCGTTTGTACTGCGATATGTTTGACATTTTCCACTGCCGCCACGATTTGCCCGCCCGAAGAGGCTAATTGTTCCGCTGCCGTGCTGATTCTGTGAATCTGCTGATTTAGTTCACCGACAACGGTGACGATCTTCTTGAATTTAATGCCGGTCTGACTGATTACATCAATTCCCTGAGCGGCTTCGGCCGTCCCCTCCTGCATGGTTGATACGGCAATGTCCGTTTCCTTTTGCACTTCCGTAATGATTGCGGAAATTTTTTGCGCTGCTGCGTGAGACTGCTCGGCTAATTTACGGACTTCATCCGCTACCACCGCGAAGCCGCGCCCGTGTTCGCCGGCGCGGGCCGCTTCGATTGCGGCGTTGAGGGCCAGGAGATTGGTTTGTCCGGCAATATCGCTGATAACACCGATAATTTCGCTGATTTGACGGGAACTTGCACCCAGGTTGCCAACCACTGCCGAGGAACGGCTAACGGACTGGCTGATTGTTTGCATTTGCCGCATCGCTTCATCTACGGCAATTTCGCCGTCTTTCGCCATTTGGGAAGCATCCTGGGATTTTGTGGAGACGTGGCCGGCGTTCTCGGCAATTTGTGTAATTGAATGGACCATATTTGTTATTGTAGACGACGTGTCTTCGACTGCTTGAACCTGAGCGGCTGAGCCTGCTGCAACTTCGGTGACGGTATCGACGACCTGGACGGAGAGTCCGGCTGAATGGTGGGTAGTGGCGCTTAGCTGTTCGCTGGATGCGGCGATCTGTTCCGATGCTTTGGCAACCTGATTAATAATCTGGCGTAAATTTTTTATCATTATATTGACTGCCTGAGCCATATGGCCGATTTCGTCGGCCCGGGAATAATTGATGCTTTTTTGCCGTAAGTCGCCGGCGGCAATGCTTTGGGCTGCTCCGGCAACTGTTTTAAGCGGCTGGGATATTTGACGGGCGAACCGGTAACTGCTGCCCGCAGCTAATAGCAGGATTAAAATATTTAATATAAGAGCCGTCCTTTTCATGCGTTCGATATCGGCTGCAGTATCGGCGACTTGCTGGTTCACTTGGGCCGATATTTGAGAGTTGAACTTGGCGGCTTCCTGTATGGCGGCATTAATTTGTTCATTGGAAGCATTGAGAAATTTTATTGTTTCATTTATATTGGATACATTACGAATTGCCATACCGATTTCCAATGTCTTTTCAAATCTGGATACCGCAGACCGCAATTGCAATACTTTCTGTTTCGTATCGCTGTCGGCGGATTTTTGTACGTGGTCAAAGAGCTGAGCCAGCCTTTTGCGGGAATCCTGATAATTTTGTTTATAGGACGGGCTGCCGCTTAGGATATATGCTCTGACTTCTGCGTT
This sequence comes from Allolucifera butyrica, assembly GCF_900476375.1. Taxonomy (GTDB): domain Bacteria; phylum Bacillota; class Negativicutes; order Sporomusales; family UPPP01; genus Lucifera; species Lucifera butyrica. The sequence goes on from NZ_UPPP01000070.1 coordinate 61,280, forward strand.
TTGTGTCCAGATTTCTGTTTGCATAGACGAAACGCTGTTGATAATGGGCGTGGTTTCAGTAATCAGTTTATGATATTTTGCCTGCATCGAGTTGATGGTTAAATAGGTGTAAATATTGAGACCGCTAAAAACCAAAACAATTATAATAGAAGTCAGAAGAATTCTTGTGCCGATATCCAGCTGTAAGTTAAACTTTTTTTTCATTCCGAGTCCCCTCCTGTTTCATAAATGCGGCAACCAGATAATTTAATTTATTTTCATTTTCTAGAATTTTTCGTTAAATCCTGCCATTTTATTAGTGCTTTGAATAATAATTAATTAAATTTGAAATTTATAGAGCAGGAGAGAGCTGATTTCTGTCGAAAAATATGTGAAAGCAGGAACGGGATTGCTGTAAAAGATATGCAAGAAGAATGCCGCATTGCTATTAATTTTTTTATATTAACTTTTTCATTTTTGTGTTTTGCAAGAAGGAATTCCCTGAGTCATAGCGAATGTATTAAATAAAATCGATAATTAAGTAATTAATTTATTGGGAAGGCTTTTATTTCCAGGAGATTCAGAAGTTTATATGGCTGTCGAATTTTCTGTATTGTTTAAAAAGTATTTATTGTTGAAATAAACAGCCGGATAGATTGCAGGTTTTTGTATTTACATATTAAAGGGTTATTTGTTGAAAGGATGTGGTCAAAGTATAATAAAGGGTGTTATTGGGTTTAACGGTAATAACATTAAAAAAAAGGGGGATCTTCAATGAAAAAGGTAGTAGCTGTGCTGCTGGTGCTGGTAATGGCGCTTGCACTGGCGGGATGCGGGTCAAACAGTGACACCAAAGCGAGTTCAAACAGCGGTAAAAAACTGGTAGGTATTGCAATGCCTACGAAATCGTCCGCCAGATGGATCGCAGACGGTAACAACATTGTGAAACAACTGCAAGCCAAAGGGTATGATACAGATTTGCAATACGGGGAAGACAGTGTGGAAACCCAGGTGTCCCAGATTGAAAATATGATTACCAAAGGTGCCAAGGTTTTGATTGTAGCATCTATCGACGGTTCTGCGCTGTCGGAAGTATTGCAAAAAGCGAAGGATAAAAATATTCCGGTTATTGCCTATGACCGTTTGATCAAAAATACGCCCAACGTTGACTACTATGCAACCTTCGATAATTTCAAAGTTGGGGTTTTGCAAGCTCAGTATATTGTCGACAAATTAGGTTTGAAAGACGGCAAAGGTCCGTTTAACATCGAATTGTTTGGCGGCTCGCCCGACGACAATAACGCTTTTATGTTCTTTGACGGTTCCATGTCGGTTTTAAAGCCGTATATTGATTCCGGCAAACTGGTTGTAAAAAGCGGCCAGATGAATATGAAAGTCTGTGCTACGCTGAGATGGGACGGCGCTACGGCGCAGGCCAGAATGGACGACTTGTTGAGCAAGTATTATACGAATGCCAAGGTTGACGCGGTTCTGTCACCGTATGACGGCATTAGCATCGGCGTACTTTCCTCGCTGAAAGCTGTCGGCTACGGCACAGCGAATCAACCGCTGCCTATCGTTACCGGACAGGATTGCGAAATTCCTTCTGTGAAGTCGATCATCAAGGGCGAACAATCCATGACGATCTTTAAAGATACCCGGGATCTCGCCAAAGTAACCGTTAATATGGTGGATGCGGTTTTGAACGGCAAGAAAGCGGAAGTAAATGATACCAAGACTTACAACAACGGTGTGAAAGTGGTTCCTTCGTATCTTCTGACGCCTGTAGCCGTCGACAAATCCAATTACCAGAAAGTGCTGATCGACAGCGGCTATTACAAGGCGGACCAGCTTCAATAATCGTTGAAATACCGTTCTGGCTTTTTTTCGGCAGATATAATTCAACAAAGTTTTATCAGTGTGGATAGTACCATTTAATAATTTAGTGATGGCTGAATGGTCGGTCATCACTAAATTATTATCTAAACTATTTGCGTGGTAGATAGGGGGTCGGGGATATATGGAAGATATTATTTTGGAAATGATTAATATCACGAAAACATTTCCGGGTGTCAAGGCTCTTAATAATGTAAACCTGCGGGTGAAAAAGGGCGAAATACACGCGCTTGTTGGCGAGAATGGTGCAGGCAAGTCCACTTTAATGAAGGTTTTAAGCGGAGTATATCCCCATGGAACATATACCGGGGATATTCGTTACAACGGGGAGCTTTGCGAATTCAAAGACATTAAATCAAGCGAAAAAGTAGGCATTGTAATTATTCATCAGGAATTAGCCCTGATTCCTTATTTATCCATTGCCGAAAATATTTTTCTTGGCAACGAACAGGGAAAGAATGGTCTGATTGACTGGCACGCGACGACGGCTCACACCCAGGAACTGCTGGCAAAAGTGGGACTGAAGGAATCGCCTCAAACGCTGATCACCAATATCGGCGTAGGCAAACAGCAATTGGTCGAAATTGCCAAGGCCCTGGCGAAGAAAGTTCAATTGCTCATTCTGGACGAACCGACGGCGGCCTTGAACGAAGATGACAGCGCCAATTTATTAAACCTGCTGCTGGAGTTTAAAAAGCAGGGAATTTCTTCTATTCTTATTTCCCACAAATTGAATGAGGTTTCCAAAGTTGCGGATTCTATTACCATTTTGCGTGACGGTGCCACCATTGAGACGATCGATGTTCAAACGGAACCGGTTACGGAAGACCGGATCATCAAAGGAATGGTGGGCCGGGAATTAACCGACCGTTTCCCTAAGCGGGACGTAGTGATTGGTGATGTCATCTTTGAAGTAAAGAACTGGGATGTCTACCATCCGCTGCATGGCGACCGCAAGATCATCAATGATGTCAACTTGACGGTCCGTCAGGGCGAAGTCGTGGGAATTGCGGGTCTGATGGGCTCCGGGAGAACGGAACTGGTGATGAGCATCTTCGGCAGATCCTACGGACAAAAAATAAGCGGACATGTATATAAGAACGGCCAGGAAGTTCATTTGACCGATGTAAGCAAAGCGATTGAAAATGGTGTAGCTTATGTGACGGAAGACCGAAAACAATATGGCTTAATTTTAATTGATGATATCAAACGCAATTCGACACTGGCTAATTTAAATAAAATATCAAATCGATATATAATCGATGAGAACAAAGAAATCGTGGAGGTTGAAAAGAGCCGCCGGCAGCTGAATATTAAATGTTCCAGCATTTTGCAGCCGACGGTTAATTTGAGCGGCGGCAATCAGCAAAAAGTCGTTCTTAGCAAGTGGATTTTTACCGAACCGGATGTGCTGATTTTGGATGAGCCCACCCGGGGGATTGATGTAGGTGCGAAATATGAAATTTACACGATCATAAATAATCTGGCCAAGGCCGGCAAGGGGATTGTGCTTATTTCCTCCGAATTGCCGGAGATTCTGGGAATGTCCGACCGGATTTATGTAATGAGCGAAGGACGGATTACCGGTGAGATGTCCCAGAGTGAAGCGACCCAGGAAAAAATTATGAGACATGTAATCAATAGGTAAGGGAGGGCTAAACTTGGAAACGTTGAAGCAATTGTTTAAAAACAATATCAGGGAATACGGCATGGTGATCGCATTAGTGTCCATTATGCTGTTTTTCGAAATTGTCAGTAATGGTACGCTGCTGATGCCGCTGAATGTAACGAACTTAATCCAGCAGAATAGTTATATTTTAATCCTGGCCATCGGCATGTTGCTGGTTATTGTCGCTTTCCAGATTGACTTATCCGTCGGTTCGGTAACTGCTTTCATCGGCGCCTTGTCGGCGATTTTAATGGTAGAGCACCATATGGGAGTTGTGGCCGGCGTAACACTTAGCTTGCTGCTGGGAGCGCTTGTCGGCGCCTGGCAGGGTTACTGGACTGCTTATTTTAAAATTCCCGGTTTTATTGTAACGCTGGCCGGCATGCTGCTGTTCCGGGGCCTGACGATGACGGTGCTGGGCGGACAGTCTATGGGGCCTTTCCCGGTAAGCTTCCAAAAGATCAGCAGTGGTTTTGTGCCTGACTACTTTCACGGAGCCCATCTTCACATTACAACTCTGATGATTGGGATCATTTTGACTGTTATTTTTATTTATTTTGAATTAAGCAACCGGCGGGCGAAGCAAAAGTATAATTTCGATGTAATTCCCTTGCCGCTCATGCTTGCCAAAATTGCAATTATTGCTCTGGCAATTAACGGATTTACGTATATTCTCGCCTTATATAAGGGGATTCCGAATGTTTTGATTTTATTGTCTGTGCTCATTGTTTTCTATACGTTTATTACTACGAAAACAATTTTGGGGCGCCATATTTATGCTGTTGGCGGCAACGAAAAAGCGGCCAGACTGTCCGGCGTGAAAACACAGCGGATTATCTTCTGGGTTTTTGTCAATATGGGCGTATTAGCAGCTCTTTCCGGCCTCGTTTTCGCCGCCCGGCTTAACGCGGCAACGCCGAAAGCCGGCACGGGCTTTGAACTGGACGCCATTGCAGCCTGCTTTATTGGCGGCGCTTCTACCGCCGGCGGGATTGGTACCATTACAGGAGCGGTTATCGGTGGTCTGGTTATGGGGGTTATGAATAACGGCATGTCTTTGATTGGCGTTAGCATTGACATGCAGCAAACAATCAAGGGCCTGGTATTATTGCTGGCTGTAGCCTTCGATATTTATACAAAAAACAAACAGTCCTAATATTGTCAGCAGGTATTGAACTGCAGAAACCTTCTGTGGTATGATGAAGCTGGTTGATTTTATGCGCCTGTCCTGGCGGCATCCGGTGGGAGCCGCACAAAGAGACGGGCTGTGTCTTGAAATAACCTCATAATAGTAATCCGCTTAGATCCGGACAGGACTGAGACGGGAGGTGAGAGGGATTCGTATGCCTTCCGGACAGGTGCCGGAAGGCATTTTATTTTTTCAGTGTTCATGCAAGGGGGGATGATATTGCCGAAAAAAAGCATTGCCCTAGTGGGCGCGGGAAAGGTCGGCAGTGTCCTGGCTGTGCTCCTCAAGGACCGGGGCTTTGAATTGACCGGTGTTGTCAGCCGTCAGGAAGAATCGGCTCGCCGGCTGGGAGAACGGCTGGCAGTAACCTGGTCGACGGCACCGGGGGATATTATCCGGCAAGCGGACATCGTACTGTTGACTGTACCGGACCGGCTGATCGGCGAGGTGGCGGCGACCACAGCCCGAAGCGGCGCCTTCCGGGCCAAACAGGTTGTTCTACATACCTGCGGGTCTTTGACCGCAGCGATTTTGGCGCCGGCTAAAGCTGACGGGGCATTCACCGGCTCGCTTCACCCTCTGCAGTCGTTTGCTGCCGCAGACGTTGTGCCCGGGGCTTTAGAAGGGGTTTATTTTGCGCTTGACGGCGATCCGGAGGCAGTAACAGCAGCAGAAGAACTGGTAAATGCTCTGGGGGGGCAAAGCTTTTTTGTGCCGCCATCGGAGCGGGCCCTTTATCATGCCGGTGCCTGTATCCTATCTAATTATCTGGTTGCGCTGGCGCACTGGGCGACCGGTCTTTATGCCCGTTTCGGCCTGACCCGGACGGAAGCATGGCGGGCATTACGGCCCCTTTTGACGGGGACGGTGGAGAACATCGACTGTCTGGGAGTTCCGGCGGCTTTAACCGGGCCGGCCAGCCGGGGAGACCTGTCAACGATTGCCAGGCACTTGACGGCGCTAGATGATATGGATACCGGAAATTGTGAATTATACTGCCGGTTGGGACTGTATACTGCCGAAATCGGACGGGAAGCGGGCCGGATTACTAAAATCCAGGCGGCAGCTATGGGCGACTTATTCGAAGACCGATTAAACGGAGGGAACAAGAATGAAACGAATCACAACGGCGACCATCCGGGACCGTAAAAAAAACGGCGAGGCCATTACTATGCTGACGGCATATGATTATTGGACTGCCGTACTGCTGGATCAGGCGGAAATCGACATGTTTCTGGTAGGCGATTCACTGGGTAATGTTATGCTGGGGTATGAATCCACCTTGCCGGTGACGATGGAGGATATGATTCATCATACGAAAGCAGTTTGCCGGGGAACGCAGCAAGCGATGGTGGTAGCCGATATGCCTTTTTTGTCATACCAGGTCTCGGTGGAAGAAGCAGTTCGCAATGCCGGCCGGCTATTGAAAGAAACAGGAGCTCAGGCAGTAAAGGTGGAAGGCGGCCAAGCCGTTGCCCCGGCTGTTGCGGCGATGGTTAAAGCGGGCATCCCAGTTGTCGGGCATTTGGGATTGACCCCCCAGGCGGTTCACCAGTTAGGCGGCTACAAAGTACAGGGAAAAGAGGAAAGAGCGGCGCAGCAGTTGCTGGAGGATGCCAGGCTGCTGGAAAGCTGCGGCGCTTTTGCCATTGTGCTGGAATGTGTTCCCAGCCTGTTGGCGAAAAAAGTCACTCAATCCCTCGGTATTGCTACGATTGGCATTGGCGCCGGCGCCGACTGCGACGGACAAGTGTTGGTTACTCATGATTTGCTGGGGTTGTCAACGGGGTTTACGCCCAAATTTGTGAAAAAATATGCCGACCTGCAGCAAAACATAACGGCAGCGGTCACCGCTTATAAAAAAGAAGTGACCGCAAGAACTTTTCCGGCGCCGGAACACGGTTTCGCTATGGATGGCGGCGTGCTGGAAAAACTATATTAGGCGAAAAGGAAGAGAAGAATGCTTCAGGTATTAACAACGGTAAAAGAGATGCGCGCTTACGTTGACCGGGTGCGCGGCGAGGGCAAACGGATCGGTCTCGTGCCCACAATGGGAGCGTTGCACGCCGGCCATTTGACTCTCATGCGGCAGGCCAAACAAGTTTGTGATGTGGTTATAGCCAGTATTTTTGTCAATCCGACTCAGTTTGGTCCGCAGGAAGATTACGAACAGTATCCCCGGGTACCGGAAAACGACCGGGCAAAGGCGGCGACGGCCGGTGTGGATGTCATTTTTCAGCCGGAAGCCGGTGAAATCTATCCGGCAGGATATGCTACTTATGTTGAAGTCGGGGGGATTACGGAAAAACTTTGTGGTTTGTCCCGCCCGGGCCATTTCCGGGGTGTGGCGACAGTGGTCTGCAAATTGTTCCATATTGTGCGGCCGGACCGGGCTTTCTTCGGCCAGAAGGACGCGCAACAGACACTGGTGATCCGGCGAATGGCCAGGGACTTACATATGGATGTCGCCGTTGATGTGCTGCCTATTGTCCGGGAAGAGGACGGCCTGGCCTTAAGCTCGCGCAATGTATATTTGTCCCCGCAGGAAAGAACGGCGGCCCGGGTTCTTTATCGCAGCCTGGGAACGGCTGAGGCGGCGGTACGGGAGGGCGAGCGGAATGTAACAAAGCTTCTGGGTTTGATTCAAAGTGAACTTGCCAGGGAATCTCTGGCCAGAATCGAATATGCGGAAATCTATGGGTATCCGGAACTGAATCCGATTCAGGAATTGCAGGATAAAGCACTGGTGGCCCTGGCAGTGTGGTTCGGATCAACCCGGCTTATTGACAACACCATTTTGGAGGTTGCAGCGTGTTCTTAACATCGTTGAAAGCGAAAATACACTGTGCCACGGTCACAGAGGCCAATCTTAATTATATGGGGAGCATCACCATTGACGAGGCGCTCTTAGAGGCTGCCCGTATTTTCCCTAATGAGAAGGTTCAGGTCGTTAACAATAACAACGGCAGCCGTCTGGAAACGTACGTTATCAAAGGGGAAAAAAATTCCGGCGTCGTTTGTCTTAACGGTGCGGCGGCCCGCATGGCGCAGCCGGGTGATACGGTCATTATCATTGCCTATGCGATGATGACGGAAGAAGAATTTCACGCGTTTTCTCCCACTGTAGTAATGGTGGATGCTGCCAACCATATCCGGGAAGTGCGGGGTGGTGAAAAACAAGGCGAAACCGGTTAAAGAAAGACGGGAGAGACTTATTGCTAAGTCTTCTCCCGTTTTTTTCTTTGGACCGGGTTATACAAAAGCTAGGTTTTATTTGCTATGCGCCCTGCGCCGTTTTCCTTATTCCAGGCAGGCTTCAAAAATTCCGGTTACTTCTTCCGGGGACAGTTTGTACGGGTCAACGGCAAACAGGCCGCCCATGGCGCTCATGGCGTTCCTGGCCAATAAGGGGGCTTCTTCTTTTTTGACGCCATAATCGCTTAATTTAAGGTCCTGCAAGCCAATGGCGGCGATCAGTTTTTTCAAGGCCGCAATGAAGGCAAAGGGTTGTTGTTCCTGCGGCAGATCAATTACATTTTTCCCCATGGCTTTGGCCAGGTTGGCAAAGCGGGCCGGGCTTTTTCCGGCCATAAAGGAGAAATAGGCTATTGACAACAGGACTAACCCGGCTCCGTGAGGCAGCCCGGGATGGTAAGCGCTTAGGGCGTGCTCCAAAGAATGGTGGGAAATACAAGAGGACAGGGATTCTACCATACCGGCCTCCGTGTTGGCCCAGGCCAGCGCCGTCCGGGCTTCCAGGTTGCTGCCGTCGGCTACGGCGACCGGCAGATATTTGGTAATCAGGGTAACGGCCTCTAAAGCATATTGATCGCTGGCGGGCTGACTGACTGTGGCCAGATACCCTTCAACGGAATGGAAGAAGGCGTCCATGCCCTGAAATGCCGTAAATTTTGGCGGTACCGTAACCATCAGTTCCGGATCGACGATGGATAGAACCGGGAAGGTATAATCGTTGCCAAAGCCAATCTTTTCATTAGTTTGCGGGTTGGTGATCACTGTCCAGGGGTCGGCTTCCGTGCCTGTGCCGGCGGTGGTGGTAATGGCCACAATCGGCAGAGCGCCGCCGGTCACCGGTTTTCCTTTTCCGGTGCCGCCATACACATAGTCCCAGTAATTTCCCGGATTTTTTGCCATGACGGCAATGCTTTTGGCCGAATCGATGGAACTACCGCCGCCCAGGCCGACGACAAAATCACATTGATTGTCTTTGGCTGCCTGAGCGCCTTCCATAACATGGTCCAGAATGGGGTTAGGCAATATTTTGTCAAAAGTAACCGAGGACACATTATTTTGTTTTAAATATTCAATAACCCGGTCTAGATAGCCGTACTTTTTGACGGAAGGGCCGCTGCTGGTAACTATTAAAGCCTTTTTACCGGGTAAGAAGGGAGTGGTAGCCAGTTTTTTCAGTTTGCCGGGACCAAATAAGATCCGGGTGGGCATAAAATAGTTAAATTGACTTTTCATAAGTAAGCCTCCTTCGAAATAAGTTGATTTTGGCTAATTAATATTTCTTGATTATTATTATAAGATGTAAGGGAGTAAATGAAAAGCAGATCCTTTATTATTGATAGCAAGTTATTTTCATGATACTATGCAGTTGGGGAAAGGTGCATGGGTTGTATTTTGGATGGATATCGGACGGGAGGAAACTATGGTAAGTGAAAGATTAAAAAAGCAAATTGAATTTATTGTTGAGATTGATAAAGTTAAACAGATTGCCCGGCAGAATTATGTGACCGGCGGCGAGCGGCGGGAGACGGATGCCGAGCATTCCTGGCATCTGGCGGTTATGGCCCTTCTTTTGGCCGAATATGCGTCTGGCCCGGCGGATATGATAAAAACTTTAAAGATGGTGCTGATCCATGATCTGGTAGAGATTGACGCCGGGGATACTTATTGTTTCGATGAACAAGCCGTGAAAACCCAGAAAAAGCGGGAAGAAACGGCAGCTAACCGGATTTTTGGCTTACTGCCGGCGGACCAGGCCCGCGATTTCCGGGCGGTGTGGGAGGAGTTTGAAGCCGGTCTTACCATGGAAGCCCGTTTGGCGGCAGCGTTGGACAGATTGCAGCCGTTATTGCTGCATTATCATACCGCCGGGCGCTCTTGGCGGGAACATGGTATTACCAGCAGCAAAGTTAAGGAACGCAACCGCCTGACCCGGGAATTGTCGCCGCAGATTTGTGAATTGGTGGAGGACGTGATTGAGCGGGCCGTACAAAAGGGATATTTGGCCGAGTAAGTTTAGAGAGAGCGGAAATCGTATAACGGCTGAGAAAAAAATAAAGAATAGCCAGGACCCGGTATGCTTTTCCGGGTCCTGGCTATTAAGATGACGTGAGTATGCCGTCACACACCAGCTGCTCATCACTTTCCCAGGATTCCACGATGACTTTGGCCGTGCGGTAGTCGAAGCCGAGACCAATCAGATAGCTCATCAGGGCAACTTCAGTCAGGGCGTGTTGAGGGTCGGTGGCGTTAATCTCTTTGAGGCCGTGCCGGATAGCCGGCAGGACCTGCAGGAGAACGGAATAAGAAGTGTTTAACTGCCGGGGGAGTATGGAAACAACCGGCGCTTGCCGCGGGTTTTTGAAAGCATTTTTTATACTCATTTTAGCCCCCCTCTATATTATCTATTACATCTTATGAAAACTTATGAGTTGATGTGAATTTTTTATGGTAACGGCAGTCATTCCATATTAATCAGGCAAACCGAGAAAATTTTTTAATACGCCAACGATCAGTTCGTGATCTTCCCGCTGCGGCAGTCCGGAAACGGTGATGGTGCCGACGACGCCGACATTTTTGATACGGAGGGGAAAGGCTCCGCCGTGGGGAGCATAGTCGGATTCGGGCAGTAAATATTTATTTTCCATCGTTTTTTCCTGGCTGCGAAGCAGCAGTCCCACATAATAGGAACTGTGGCCAAAGCGGTTGACCACTCTGTTTTTGCGCTGAATCCAGGCGTCATTATCCGCCGATGTGCCGGTCATGGCGTAATGAAACAACTGCTGGCCGTTACGGCAAATATCAACGGTTACGGCCTTGCCTTTCTGCGCGGCGGTATTGGCCAGCTGAGTGCCTAATGCTAATGCCGTTTCGTTCGTAAAGGAGGCAAATTGGAGCAGTTCTTCCTCATTTTTTACTTGGGTCAGTAATTCTTGCAAGTCTTCCATAATTAAACCTCCTGCTCGATTATTCTGCAAACGGGATGATTTTCCCGGTTTTGCTGCTTTCCTGGGCGGTTTCAATAATTTTTATTGTGTTCCGGGCCTCTCTGGCCGTAACCGGCAAGGGGCTGCCGGCGGTGATTGCTTGATAAACAGCCTGATAATAGGATTGGTAGGAACCGGGCAGTGTTTCTACCGGGGCTGTAATATCAAGGCCGGTTCCAATGGTGAGCTGACCGTATAAATCGGCCGGGTCCCGGCCCCAATCGGGAGCACCCGGCCGGATTCCTCCCGCCAGGGATCCTTCCTGCGGGTCCAGACCGTACTTGATAAAGCTTCCTTTATTGCCATGCACCTGGAAGTGAGGACCGGGCTTACGGACCAGACAACTGGAGTGTAGAATGACCCGCAGACGGTCATAGCCTAATATAATATGGAAGTAATCGTCGGCTTGGGCGCCCGGCCGCTGAGCCTGTATATCAGCAAAAACGGTACAGGGCAGTCCGAAAAGATGCAGCGCCTGGTCAATCAGATGGGAACCCAGGTCGAATAGCATTCCTGAACCGGGTAAAGCCTGGTCCCGCCATTTTCCGCTAACCTGGGGACGAAACCGGTCATAATGGGATTCATAGCTAAAAATATCGCCCAATAAGCCTTCCCGGATGCATTGCTTCAGGGTTAAAAAATCATTATCCCAGCGCCGGTTCTGGTAAACGCTCAACAGGCGGTTTTGTTTTTCGGCCAGGGATATTAATTCGTCTGCTTCCTGGAAATGGGTTACAAACGGTTTTTCGACAATTACGTGTTTGTTGGCTTCCAGCGCCTGTTTCGCAAAAGAAAAGTGGGTAGTGTTCGGAGTAGACACAACAACCAAATCAATGTCCGGTCTGGCCAGCAGAGCTTCAACAAAGGGAACAACGTCTACGGCCGGAAAGTCCTGCCGCACTTTCTCCGGCTGGGACGAAACGACCGCAACCAGGTCCAGGCCCTCCACAGTACTGATAAGCGGAGCGTGGAATACCGACCCGGATAGTCCATAGCCAATGATACCAATTTTGACTTTTTTCATGCTGATTCTCCTCTTTTCTATGGATAAACAGTTTTCTTCTTTATCTTTCATTTCCGCATACGGGTTGATTTCCCTGCCTTACTTTGCCAATATTCATAATCTTATAGACCGCTGCGAGCAATATATAATGTATTCGCCCGGACCAAATTATTAACTTAGCTAACTGTCCCCAAATGCTTGTAAAAGTTCGCCGGAGATGCTAAAATGAAGAATAATTACCATGTAAATACAGTGTGGCAATGAAGCTTTTCAGAGACGCTCGCGTCTCTGAAAAGCTTTGTCTGTTTTTGGGGGGAATTTTATTTTGCCGCAGCGGCTGATCAGGAGGAGAATATGATGAAAAAAAATCCGTTTACCAATCTGACCTTATGGTGGGGAAATGAACGATTTATCGCATTGAGGCATAAGGGGCTTTCTATCGGCGATAAAATTGCCCTGGGTTTTTTTCTGCTGCTGCTGTTGCTGGCAGGCATTGGGTTGAGTTCCTATCTTGCCAATGTTTGGTCCACCCGTAACATGGTGGAAGTTCAAAAGGCTAATTCCCGTTTAATGTTAGCCATGCAGATTAAGAATATATTTGCCGATGGCAATGCTAATGCCACCCGGTTTGTTGCGTCCGGTGACCCCAAATATTATCAGCAAATGGAAAAGTCAATGAGCGATGCTGTCGTAAGGGAATATGAACTGGAAAATCAACTGGGCAATGAAATGGGGCGGGAGATGCGGCAACTCTCTCAGCTTACCGGCAAGTACAGCGATATTGCCATGAATGATCTGACACCGTTAGTTAAGAAGTATCATAATGAACTGGCTCAGGGGAATACGCAAGAGGCCCAAAGGACAAAGACGGAAATGTTTAAGGTCAATGACCGTATGGTGGAGATGGGGGAGAAAGTAGCGGCCATTTTGAATCAAACCGTTGAACAGAGTAAAAGCATGGCGCAAGCCAAAATCGAGGCGGCCGGAAAAGCGGGGCAACAGGCTAATTGGATTAACGCCGTATTAGGAATGATTGCTTTTATGGCCGGGGCAGTGCTGAGTATTTTCTTTTCCCGTATGATACGCAAGCCAATTAAGCGGCTGCTGGAAGGTGCGACGTTATGCGCAGACGGAGATTTGACCAACCCGATTCCGGTTACCTCCAGAGACGAGCTGGGAAAATTAGCCGCGGCTTTTAATACAATGCAGGACAATCTGCGCACGCTGATTCACGGTATTTTTAATTCTTCGCGACAGGTTACGGGGGCTTCGGAACAGTTAATGTCGGCTTCGGATCAGTCGGCTCAGGCGGCCGGACAGGTGTCGGCACTTATTATGCGGGTGTCCCGGGGAACGGAGACTCAGATGGCCGCTGTGCGTGAGGCTCTTAGTGCTATGGAACAAATGTCGGCAGGGATAACACGGGTGGCCGGCCGGACGGACACGCTGACGGAAATTTCCCGCCAGACCACCATGGCGGCAGCGGCGGGCGGCGGTGCGGTTAATACGGTAAGAGAACAAATGAAGAGTATTGAGCAGGCAGTAAGCAACTCTACTCAATTGGTGGACAAACTAGGCCAACACTCCCGGGAAATCGGTAAAATCGTGGAGACGATCAATGATATTGCCGCTCAGACCAATTTGCTGGCCCTCAATGCTGCCATTGAAGCGGCCCGTGCCGGTGAACAGGGGAAAGGATTTGCCGTGGTGGCGGAAGAAGTGCGTAAACTGGCGTATCAGTCGCAAACAGCAACCAAACAGATTGACGACTTAATCCGGGTCATTCAGAATGATACGGGGCAAGCCGTTACGGCAATGCAAACAGGGCAACAGGAGGTTTCTGTGGGAACCCGGGTTGTTCAGGAAGCCGGGCGCGCTTTTGAGCAAATTACCGGTCTGTTTGAACAGGTATCCGGCCAGGTTGATGAAATTTCGGCTGCGGTTCATCAAATGTCGGCCGGCAGTGAGCAGGTAGTCGCTTCCATGCGGGATGTGGATAGGATCAGTCAGGATACAGCCGGGCAGTCCCAGAGCGTGTCGGCCCTGACCCAGGAATTGTCCGCCTCGACGCAGCAAATTGCTGCCTCCAGTCAGGAATTGACCCAAATGGCCGGACAACTGCAACATTCCGTGGACCGGTTTACCCTATAGGAAAGAAGATTTTTAAAACCGCGTTAGCGGTTTTTTTACTGCCTGGAAGAATTTGCGTGACCATTGGGGGCTGCCTGATTTATAATAATAAAGAAGAGATGAGGGTTTTGTTATGCGGAAAAAGGAAAAGAAAAAGTTTTGTCGAAATGGAATTTGTCATATTGGGAAATATATACCAGAGCGTTTGTTCTCAATCCATTTTCGCAATCCTCTGTAAGATGCGAATATGGGTTATATAGACAGCCCGTTTAGGGTTTAGGCATTGGACGGGTGTTTTAACGGCAGAAGAAAACAGGCCTGCAAGCCGGAAAGGGGTTTGTAGGTTTTTATTTCCCTGCACCGGTCTAAGCTTCCGGTCATTTGGTAATAGTAAAGGAAGGATAATTGTAACAGAATGCAATAAGTGAAACATAAGGGGATAAAAGATGGATTATATCGTTCAGACAATGATTGATTATATTGGTTCGCAAGGATATTTCGCCATTTTGGTTGGTACAGGCCTTGCCAGTATGGGCGTACCTGTGCCCAGTGAATTGACGCTGGCTTTTGCCGGTTATTTGGTTTTTGCCGAACGGCTTCAGTTTGGCTGGGTCATTCCGGCGGCCTTACTGGGAGAAGTTTTAGGTTCACTGATTGCTTATCTGATCGGTTATTTCGGAGAGGGAGCCTTTGTACATAAATACGGCAAATATATGTTTTTGTCCCCGCGAAAATTAGAGTATGCTCAAGCCTGGTTTGAGCGCTATGGAATGATCACCGTACTGGTCGGACGGATCCTGCCGGTAGTGAGAGGCATGATTGCACTGCCGGCAGGCCTTTTGCAAGTGAACTTAAAGAAATTTATGATATATATTGTTCTTAGTTCGACCATTTGGTGTATTGGTTTGGTTTCTCTCGGCCGGCTCCTGGGGGAAAATTGGCGCAAGTTATACGAGATGGGGCATGCGGCCGGTCTGGTAGCTGTTTTTGGCTTATTGCTGTTCTTGACAGTTGGATTTTGGGTGAGAAAAAAACAAGCATAAACTACTGCTGAAAGTAGGGTAAATATTGAGCAACTTAGCAAAAGATGAATTTTCCCGCAATAAGGGAAATTTCCTTAAAGGAACGCTGGTTTTGACGATAGCCGGCTTTGTAGTGAAAATTATCGGTTCGCTGAACTGGATTTTTTTGTCGCGGGTCTTAAGCGGTGAGGGAATTGGCTTATACCAGATGGCATTTCCCATCTATTTATTGGCTTTGAGCGTGTCTTCGGCAGGGATTCCGGTAGCTATCTCCATTATTACGGCCGAGAAACTGGCCTTGCGGGATGTGCGGGGGGCCAAACGGGTATTTACCATTTCTCTGGTTATTTTATTCACATCCGGCTTGCTATTCAGCGTACTAACGTATTTAGGCGCCGGTTGGCTGATTGACCACCGTATTATCCGGGATGTGCGGGCTTATTATTCCATTATTGCCTTGGCGCCGGCTATTTTTTTCGTTACGTTACTGTCCAGTTTCCGGGGTTATCTGCAAGGCTGGCAGGAAATGACGCCTACGGCTGTGTCTCAGATTGTTGAGCAATTGGTCCGGGTGATAACCATGCTGGTGTTCGCCAACCTGCTGCTGCCGCGCGGACTGGAATATGCGGCAGCAGGCGCCAGTCTGGGAGCCGCTCCCGGTGCGGTAGGCGGACTATTGGTTTTGTTGTATTATTATTGGAAGCTGCGCCCCAAAATGCAGCTTCCGCCCGGGGACGCTGATTTGTCTCTTCCGGCCGAGGGAGCGGTGGACATCATCCGGCGGCTGGTTAAGCTGGCTTTGCCGGTCTCGATGGCCAGCATTATGCTCCCTATTGTATCCAATCTGGATATGCTGATTGTGCCGACCCGGCTGGAAGCGGCCGGTTTTACGACTGAACATGCTACGGAACAATTCGGTTATTTGACGGGCATGGCGGTTCCCCTGGTCAATCTGGCTACTTTATTGACCGCTTCTTTGGCAACCAGCCTGGTACCGTCCATATCCGAAGCCAAGGCGCTTGGTAACCGGCAGGCTATTTATCGGCGTACGGAATCGGCCCTCAATATAGCGACCTGGGTTGGTCTGCCCGGCGGGGTATTAATTTATTTATTGGCGGCGCCGATCGCCCAGTTGATTTACCATGCGCCTGACGCCGGCGGACCGGTCCGGGTCCTGGCCGTGGGCATCTTTTTATTGGGTGTGCACCAAGTGACGACAGGTGTACTGCAGGGATTGGGCCATACGACGATTCCCGTTGTGAATATGGGATTTTCCGCCGTAATTAAGGTAATACTTAACTGGACCTTGACGGCTATTCCTTTGTTGGGAATTAAGGGGGCCGCCGGGGCAACGGTGGCTGATTTCGGTATTGCGGCGGCGCTTAATATGTATTTTATTTACCGGGAAGTGGGGTTTGCCATCAATAGCAAGTATATTCTAAAGACCGGCGTGGCCGCCGCCGTCATGGGACTGGCCGTGATGGGGGTCTATAACGGACTGATTTATAAAACCGGCGACAATACATGGGCGACATTAAGCTCCATTGCCGCCGGCGGCGCTGTCTATCTTTTAATTCAAGTTGCCATTGGCGGTTTGGCGGAAGAGGATATTCGCCGCGTCCCCTATCTGGGCGGGACGATTGCCAACAGTTTGCAAAAATTTGGCGTTCTGGGCCGGAGGGGGCGCTGATTTTGACTCTTAGTAAAGGCAAAGTAAAACGGATGTATGCAAACTTTTGCAGCTTCCGGGAATGGGGACGCAAACCGGGATCTTTACAGACACTAATACAGTCTTTTTAGACAAAGATACTTGTACGCAGCTAAGGATATGTTTATGATAAATGTGAGAGGAAAAAATTCCCTTATCTGGATTGAAGATGAATGTTAAAAGTTTCACTGCTGTATGCATAATATCTCTTTATATTGCGTAGTAACCTATAAAGAGCAAAAATTAAATCTGTGATTCACCGAGAGGAGGTGACCGTATATGCAGCAGATTTAGTTTTGCTTTTCAGTAATATTGTTTCTGTAATTGCCACTATCTTAAGTATTATCAAGATGATGATCGAATTACTTGACAGGTGGCACAAAAATAAGAAGAATCGACCAGCTAAACATGTTCCTAAACATGCAGGCAGGTAGTGGATATAGAGAGCCTTATGGCTCTTTTTCTTTGTTACCGCCACATTTTGTACCGTTGAACTTATGAAATAATAAGAGGACTGTTCTTGATTCGTTATTCTGTTTCGGATATGATGAAGAAAACGGGTAAAATAAGCACTTTACAAGGAGTAAGAACAATGAAACCGATTCATGCGCTTTCTATGCGGGCGGATTTACATATTCATACGACAGCCTCGGACGGTTGCTGGTCTCCCCGGCAACTAATTGATGAATTGACGCGGCGCGAAATCGGATTATTTGCCGTAACCGACCACGATAGTGTCGACAATGTTGTTGACACCGCTGTACTGGCCCAAAAAGCGGGATTGCATTTTTTAACGGGAGTGGAAATTTCCGCGACCCACAAAGGCGGTTCCTTTCATATTTTAGGATACGGAATTGATCCGGCGTGCGAAGCCTTGCGCCGTCTGCTCATTCACAACCAGACCCTGATGGAGGAAGCCGATCATGAGAGTATCCGCAAGCTCATAGCCGATGGGCTGCCGGTCGATTTTGCCGAATACCACGCCTATCGTCACGATCCGGCTCGCGGCGGCTGGAAGTCTCTCAATTTTCTTATTGATAAAGGCTTGTGTTCCGACGTGAAGGATTTCTTCGCCCGCTGGTTTACGCCGGAAAGGGGAATTTCCTTTCCCGAATTTCCCTCGCTCCAGGCAGTCGGGGATGCTATTACCGCCGCCGGCGGGGTACCGGTCTTAGCTCATCCCGGCAGTGAGTTTCACGGTTGTTCGCTGGAAGAGACTTTGCAGGAGTTTGCCGGCGGAGTCATTGAAGGCGTGGAATGTTATCATCCCGGTCATGATGCGGCAACAACCCGGCAGGCGCTGGCCTGGTGTTTACAGCATAATTTGATAGTGACCGGCGGGTCGGACTGTCACGGTGATTTTGTGTCCGGCCGGCAACTGGGCTTTCCGGCGATTGAGGGCAGGCAGCTATTGCTGGGCAGATTGTGGGACCGGGTCGACACCTGTCTATAATATGGTATACTGGATAAGAGCCTGCTTAAAAAGATGCAGATACTAGGCGCGGCGAGCATTCGAACGAAGGCGTACTTAGACGTACGTTGAGTGAGAACGCACAGCCGCAACAACGTAGATCCCATATTTCGCATTCTGAAATCATGACAGAGGACTGCGAAAAATGGGATTGATGCGCTTTTTAAGCAGGCTCGATAAAGGAGGCGGATGTACAATGAGTGATGCGATACCCGGCAGGCAGGATAACTACCGGGAATTTTACCGGCAACAGCTCGAACGTCACTTTGGCTCGGACCGGAAACGAATCAATCATGCGTTGAAGGTATTAGCCTACGCGGAAAAAATTATGTGCGGGGAAAACGTTTCGGCGGATCTGCGCAAGGTTATTACGATTACGGCACTGCTGCATGATGTGGGGATTAAGCCGGCGGAGGAAAAGTATCATTCTTCTGCCGGGAACTACCAGGAGATAGAGGGTCCGCCGGTTGCCAGACAAATAATGCGGCAAGCCGGAGAACCGGACCCGGTGATGGAACGGGTAGCCTATATTATCGGCGGACATCATACACCGTCTAAAAACGATGGACTGGATTTTCAGATTATCTTGGAAGCCGATTTACTTGTCAATATCGAAGAAGAGCAATTGGACCAACTGCCGGGACTGGCCGCGATCATTGCTAAAAATTTTAAAACCGCTGCAGGTACGCGGCTGGCAACGGAGCAGTATTTACACTGACAATTATGGGTATTCGGCATCATTGCGGGTAAATTGCATTGCGGATTGTCTAAATAAACATACGGAAATCCGGCTCGAGACAATGAATGGAGAAAGTCTGATTATGGCTTTCTCCATTTTTTATTGTACGGATATTTTTTTAGCGGCAGAAGAATCACTGTGCCATGAGCCAAGAGCCGAAAGACCGCGTCAGCGGTTTTTATTATAATGTGTACAGATATATAGACACAGAAGTGTACATGGATGCGTACAAAATGCGTAAGCCTTGTCCCGGACAGGCGGTTTTAAAAACTGAAAACCGCGAAATTGCTCAGTATTCACCAGCTGGTTCCGCTAAACAGACCATTTTGGCAATTGGCATGAGTTTTGCATTGCTTACTATTGTGGATTGAGATTTGTAAGGAGTGTGAACAATATGGCGAAGGTGATTAGTGCGGCGGATGCTGTAAGACTGGTTCAAAACGGCGTGACCCTTGCTACCAGCGGTTTCGTGGGGAATGGCCATCCGGAAACACTGACTGCTGCTTTGGAACAACGGTTTTTGAACGAAGGAGCACCAACCAATCTGACCCTGATCTATTGTGCCGGCCAGGGAGACGGTAAGGACCGCGGCCTGAATCATTTAGGCGTGGAGGGAATGGTCAAGCGGGCCGTGGGCGGCCACTGGAATCTTGCTCCCAAGCTTGGCAAGCTGGCCGTGGAAAATAAAATTGAAGCCTATAATTTTCCGCAGGGAACATTAACCCATTGGTTTCGTAATGTAGCCGGCCGTAAACCCGGTGTTATTACTAAAGTCGGACTGAATACCTTTGTTGACCCCCGGGTTGAAGGCGGTAAAATCAACGCCGTAACTAAGGAAGAGCTGGTTGAAGTAATTGAGCTGGGCGGGGAAGAATGGCTGTGGTATAAGCCGTTTCCGGTTCATGTCGCATTATTGCGGGGAACGAGCGCCGATGAACGGGGCAATATTACGATTGAACATGAAGCGGTTTCGCTGGAGAATCTGTCGATTGCCCAGGCGACCAAGAGTTCGGGCGGGATTGTCATTGTCCAGGTGGAACGTCTGGTCGCCAACGGCAGCCTTCAGCCGATGCAAGTTAAAATACCGGGCATCATCGTTGACTATATCGTCGTTGCCGATGACCCTTCACAGCATATGCAGACCTTTGGGGAACAATATAATCCCGCCTATTCCGGCGAGATCAAGGTTCCTTTGTCCGCGTTGGCGCCGATGCCGCTGGATGAACGCAAGGTGATTGCCCGCCGGGCTGCTATGGAACTGATCCCGGCAGCGAAAGTCAACCTGGGAATCGGGGTGCCGGAAGGGGTCGCCATGGTGGCCAATGAAGAAGGAATCGGCGATATGATGACCTTAACGGTAGAAGCCGGGCCGGTTGGCGGTGTACCGGCCGGCGGCGGCAGTTTCGGAGCGGCTACGAATGCGGAAGCCATTTTGGACCAGCCCTACCAGTTTGATTTTTATGACGGCGGCGGTTTGGATCTGGCTTATTTGGGGCTGGCCGAAACCGATGAAAAGGGAAACATCAATGTAAGCAAATTTAAAGGCCGTGTAGCCGGTTGCGGCGGGTTCATCAACATTACGCAAAATGCCAAACGGGTTATATTCTGCGGCACCTTTAGCGCCGGCGGGCTGAAGGTTAAAGTAGCCGACGGTAAACTGAACATTACCAATGAGGGGAAGGCTAAAAAATTCCTCAAGCAGGTGGAACAAATTACCTTCAGCGGTCAGTATGCACAAAAAGTGAATCAGCCCGTTATGTATATTACGGAGCGGGCCGTATTTGAACTGACGCCGGCAGGTATGATGCTGACAGAGATTGCACCGGGTGTGGATTTGGAAAAAGATATACTGGCATACATGGATTTTAAACCGGTCATTTCGCCAGCTTTAAAGACGATGGATGAGCGGATTTTCCGGGATGGACTCATGGGACTAAAATAAATAGCGGGAGTGGATTCGATGCGAGAAGCAGTCATTGTTAGTGCCGTACGTACGGCAGTCGGTAGTTTTAACGGTTCCCTGGCCGGATTTTCGGCAGTGGACCTGGGCAGCGCCGTAATGGCCGAAGCGGTCAAACGGGCCAAGATTGATGCCGGCATTGTCGAAGAAGTAATTTTTGGCAATGTGCTGCAGGCCGGCCTGGGGCAGAATCCTGCCCGTCAGGCAGCTGTCAAGGCCGGGATTCCGGTGGAAGTGCCGGCCTATACCATTAATAAAGTATGCGGGTCCGGTCTGAAAACAGTCAACCTGGCGGCGCAGGCAATTCTGGCCGGCGATGCCGACGTCGTTCTGGCCGGTGGCATGGAGAGTATGAGTAATGCGCCGTATCTCCTGGAAAATAAGGCCCGTTGGGGATACCGGATGGGGAACGGCAAGCTGATTGATTCGATGATCCAGGATGGGTTATGGTGCGCCTTCAATGATTACCATATGGGGATTACGGCCGAGAATGTAGCCGCCCAATATGGTATCAGCCGGGAAGAACAGGACCGCCTGGCCTTCGAGTCGCAGAGCAAGGCATTGGCAGCAATTGAAGATGGCAGTTTTCAGCAGGAAATTTTGCCATTAACGATAAAAAGTAAAAAAGGTGACAAAATAGTTGCTGTCGATGAATATCCCAAAGCGGGTACGACCCCGGACGGTCTGCAGGGTTTGCGGACGGCCTTTAAAAAAGACGGCACGGTTACGGCGGGAAATGCATCCGGCATCAATGACGGGGCGGCGGCACTGGTTGTTATGTCCGCCGATAAAGCCAGACAACTGGATCTGAAACCGATGGCCCGCATCCGCTCTTATGCTTCCGGCGGCGTAGACCCCGCCATTATGGGTATGGGACCGGTGCCCGCCACTCGCAAGGCTCTCGCTAAAGCCGGGCTGACTATTGCCGACCTTGATCTTATTGAGGCCAATGAAGCGTTTGCTGCACAATTTTTGGCAGTGGGGAAGGAACTTGGCTTGCCGAAAGAGAAAGTGAATGTAAATGGCGGAGCCATAGCACTCGGTCATCCCATCGGCGCCAGCGGTGCCCGTATTCTGGTTACCCTGCTTCACGCCTTGGAAAAAAGGGATGTCCAATTGGGACTAGCCACTTTATGTATCGGCGGCGGCCAGGGGGTAGCAACCATTGTGGAGCGGATTTCCTGCAAATAGGATATCAAAGGCCAGTACCGTTGGGTACTGGCACTCTCATGATGGAGAAGTGAATGTTTTCACAGGGGTAAGGCTTAATTGCATTCTCATAAATTATTTTTAGGAGGTCAGGATTATGGAGTTTCAGTTAACGGAAGAGCAAAAAATGATGCAAAAAATGGTTCGGGAGTTTGCCGAAAAAGAGGTAGCCCCGACCGTAGCCGAGCGCGATGAGGCAAGTGAGTTCTCCCGCGAAATCGCTGATGCCATGGGAGAGTTGGGATTTACGGGTATTTGTTTTCCCGAAACGTATGGCGGCGCGGACGGCGACGTACTCAGCTACATACTGGCGGTGGAAGAACTGTCCCGGGTTGACGACGGCATAGGCATTACCCTGTCGGCAACGGTGTCCCTGTGCGGCTGGCCGATTTACGCCTTTGGCACGGAAGAACAAAAAAAGAAATACTTAACCCCTCTGGCGGAAGGTTCGAAGTTAGGAGCTTTCGGCCTGACAGAGCCCAATGCCGGTACGGACGCTTCGGCCCAACAGTCGGTGGCCGTGCTTGACGGGGACCATTATGTATTGAACGGCAGCAAAATTTTTATCACCAATGGCGGGGAAGCCGATATCTACGTTGTATTCGCCATGACGGACAAATCCAGGGGCGCCCGGGGGATTTCCGCTTTCATTCTGGAAAAGGGGATGCCCGGATTCACCTTTGGTAAACGAGAGCACAAAATGGGAATTCATACTTCCCTGACTATGGAATTGGTATTCCAGGACGTGCGCGTACCAAAGGAAAATCTGCTTGGCAAAGAAGGGGAAGGCTTTAAAATTGCCATGCAGACTCTGGACGGCGGACGCATCGGCGTAGCGGCGCAAGCGCTGGGGATTGCCCAGGCCGCTCTTGACCATGCTGTTAAATATTCGAAAGAAAGAGTACAATTCGGCAAACCGATTGCCGCCAATCAGGCAATTGCTTTCATGCTGGCCGATATGGCCACTAAGGTTGACGCAGCCAGACTGCTGGTTTACCGGGCCGCTTACCTCAAAGATAAAGGCCTTCCCTACGCCAAGGAGGCGGCCATGGCCAAACTGTTTGCCTCCGATGCGGCCATGGCGGTTACTACCGATGCCGTGCAGATTTTTGGCGGCTACGGTTACAGCCGGGAATATCCGGTGGAACGCCTCATGCGGAATGCTAAAATTACCCAGATCTATGAAGGAACCAATCAGGTCCAGCGCATGGTTATTTCCAGTTCCGTGCTGCGTTAGACCGGCATAACATCCGTAATTAATAGGAGGATTACAAAATGGAAATCGTAGTATGTGTCAAGCAAGTACCTGACACCACGGAAGTAAAAATCGATCCCGCGACAAACACGCTGGTGCGCCAGGGGGTGCCCAGCATTGTCAATCCCTTTGACAAGAACGCGGTCGAAGCGGCCTTGCAGTTGAAGGAAAAACATGGCGGCAAAGTAACGGTCCTTTCCATGGGACCGCCGCAGGCAAAAGATGCCCTGAAGGAATGTCTGGCCATGGGGGCGGATGAAGCCATTCTGCTGAGCGACCGGGCTTTCGGCGGGGCCGATACACTGGCTACCAGCCATACCCTGGCTGCCGGCATTAAAAAAATGGGCAACGTGGATGTCATCTTCTGCGGCAAACAGGCCATTGACGGTGATACTGCCCAGGTCGGGCCGGAAATTGCCGAACATCTCGGCATTGCGCAGGTAACCTATGTGGCCAAGGTGGAAGTGAACGACGGGGTTGTCCGGGTGGAACGGGAACAGGAAGAAGGCTATGAAGTCATTGAAACCTCCCTGCCGGTCTTGCTAAGTGTTGTTAAATCCATTAACGAACCGCGGTATCCCACGGTGAAAAACACGATGAAAGCCAATCGCAAGGAAATTCCGGTATGGACCGCCACCGATGTCGAGGTGGAACCGGGACTCATCGGCTTAAAGGGGTCTCCGACCCAGGTGCGGCGTATCTTCACCCCCAAACAGCGCGTGCAGGGGGAAATGATTAAGGCCGAGACGCCGCGGGAAGCCGCTGCCTTACTGGCGCGCAAACTGACGGAAGCAAAGATTATCTAATGGGAGTGGAAAAATAAATGGCTGTTGTAGTAAAAAAAGCGGAATGTATTGGCTGCGGCGCCTGTGTGGGCACCTGTCCGTTCGGCGCCATCGAAATGCGGGAGGACAAGGCGTTTATCACCGAGGCCTGTACGGCCTGCGGCGCGTGTATCGATGTCTGTCCCGTCGGGGCGATTGTCCGGGAAACGGAAGAAAAGAACGTGGCCATGGATAAGGCGGAATACAAGGGCGTCTGGGTGTATGTGGAACAAGTGGGCGGACAGGCCCGCAATGTAGCGCATGAACTTCTGGGCCAGGGAAGGCTGCTGGCGGATGCGCTGGGGCAGGAACTGGCCGGCGTGATCATCGGGGAACAGGTGGCAGGGCTGGCAAAAGAAGTCTTTGCCAACGGGGCCGATAAAG
>NZ_UPPP01000073.1 GCF_900476375.1 Allolucifera butyrica
AATAAAAAAAGTAAATTAATAATTATGAAAATAAAAAATACTAAAAACAAAAATATATAGAAAATATATAGATGATAAAGGTAATTTAATTTTATGTTTGTTAAATAAATTAAAGGACGTGAAAAAATGGAATTGACAATGGATAATGTTGGCCAATTAGAAATTAATCAATTTTTAGGTGAAAAGATTGCCTGTAGGTGTGGGAAAATTCATTATATGAATGTTGACAAAGTTATTATCGAAAAAGGTGCTATTGAAAAAGTAGCGGATGTTGTAAAAGAGTATTGTTCACAAAAGGCGTTAATTGTTGCTGATTCTCATACATATGAAGTTGCAGGTAAACAAGTGACGGAAATTCTTAAAGCGAATGAGTTGAAGTATAAACTGTTTGTTTATAATGTGACTCATGATTTAGTACCCAATGAAGAGGCAATTGGTAATTTGTTGTTGCAGGTTGAAGGGGATACGGACCTTTTGATAACGGTGGGGTCGGGAGTATTAAATGATTTGGTGAAGTTTGTCAGCGAAAGAACTAAGATTCCTTCCATTATTGTAGCCACGGCGCCATCGATGGATGGTTTTGTTTCAGATACTTCTGCTTTGATTATTGATAATTTGAAAACTAGCGTGAAGTGTAGTTTGCCAAAAGTCATCATCGGCGATGTGAATATTTTAAAACAAGCACCGAAGCGTATGATTCTGGCTGGTTTAGGCGATATGATCGGTAAGTACTCTGCTCTGATTGATTGGCAATTAAGCCGTTTGATTAATGGTGAGTATTATTGCCAGGTTACAGCGAAGATATCTGCTGATGCCATAAAGAAGTGTGTGGATCATATTAACGGCATAGATAAGCGGGATGATTTAGCAATTCAAAATATTATGGAAGGATTAATACGCACCGGGATTGCTATGAGTTATGTCGGCAATTCACGTCCTGCATCAGGTTCCGAACATCATATGTCGCATTATTGGGAAATGATGTTTTTATTTGCTGGCAAAGAAGCCTTGCTTCATGGAACAAAAGTGGGTTTGGCCAGTATCATTATTGCCAGAATGTATGAATTGCTTGCGAAAGAGAACGTTGATTTTGATGAAGCAATACGTAAAATCAAGATGTTTGATGAAAAACAATGGACGGAAGATATAAAGAAATTTTATGGGAAAGCAGCAACAGGAATTATTGCGAATGCTCAAAAAGACCAACGTAATTTTATTGAAAAACGGTTAAAAAGAGTTCAGATTATACAGGAGCATTTTCCGGAGATTATTGCACTTGCAAAAACAGCAAAGTCGGTTGATTTTATCAAAAATCTAATGAAAAAGGCCAATGCTCCGCTACGGCCGGGAGAAGTGGGCATTGATGAGAAAATAGTTTATAACAGTATAGTGATGGCAAAAGAGGTACGCCAGAGGTATACGATTTTAAATTTGCTGTCGGATTTGGGGCTGTTGGAAAAATATGCAGAACAAATGAATTGCTTTATTCAATAGAGCAATTCATTTAAATAGAGAGGACATCAAAATGGAAAGTTTTTTGTTGGCATTATTTGCAGCGTATGTTATTCAATCGTTGATGGCTTATTTACAGATGGCACATTTTAAAAAGATCGTCAGGGAACTCCGCGCAAAAGGTATAGTTGGTATAGGCGCAAAGAAGCGAAAATTGATGGCAGGAAATATTGTTATTTTAGTTAGTGATCAATCCGGTGATATTGTGGAAGCTTGGACCATGCGAGGCGTCAGCGTATTTGCCAGATTTAAAAAGATAGAAAATATTCGAGGACTATCCTTACATGAATTACGGAAACAGACATTAAACGAAAAAGATCCGGCGTTGGTAGATGCTTTAAATCAGCTGGAAGCGCAGCTTATATAATTTTGAACCTCTCGTTTTGATGTTTTTCACGGCGAATTTATACATGAGTATAAATTACAGCCTTTTTTTGGACGGAAGGAGATGGGCCGGTATAAGTTTGATTTTTATAAGCAGGGGAGATGGTACTAAAAAAGTTCGCAAAGTTGGGGGCGCACTCTTAAACCAAGATTGATGTCCGAAGGGGGAGACCGTAGTTGGAGAATACGGGAACAGATTTTATTGACTTGTCTAATATTAATATATTAGGAGGATTTCAATGGAAACATTAGGCGTTTTAGCAGCAGGGTTTATTGCGTTGTTTCATAAAGGCGGAGAAAGTTTTGTAGGTATGGTCACGACGATGCTTCCTACATTGATTGTGCTCATTACGGCGGTAAACGCATTGATTAATATTATTGGTGCAGAGCGGGTAGATAGATTTGCCCGTTTAACAACAAAAAATATTATCTTAAGATATTCAATTTTCCCAATTCTTGCAATGTTTTTTTTAGGGAATCCGATAGCGTATAGTTTTGGCAGGTTTTTACCGGAAAAATATAAACCGGCGTTTATGGACTCTGCAATAACTTTTTGTCACCCAATTACAGGGTTATTTCCACATGCCAATCCGGCAGAATTGTTCGTATGGCTGGGAATTGCCAATGGAATTACGCAATTGGGACTATCCACCGCTGAATTAGCTGTGCGGTATTTCATTGCAGGTGTTATTGTTATTTTTATCCGTGGTGTTTTGACTGAAAAAATTACGCTATATATGTTAAGAAAATCAAAAAGCAAACTCCTGGGAGAGAATTTTTCGGCGTAAGCCCTAACTAATAAGATGTAAAAGATAAGATATTTAATGATGTCTGATGAATCACGTAGTCTTTGACATTATTCAAGGGAGGAAAAAGTAGTTATGAGTAATGCGATTAAAATTGAAAGAGGATCCAATGGATGGGGTGGACCTTTAATCATAAAATTAACAGAACAAAGAAAAAAGGTTGTTTGTATTACCGGAGGAAGTTTGCATCCTGTTGCCGTGAAAATTGCCAAGTTATTAGGTGCTGAACTTGTAAATGGATTTAAGACAGGGGTGCCTGATGAGGAGATTGCAGTAGCGATCGTAGACTGCGGCGGAACGCTGCGGTGTGGAGTGTACCCCAAAAAAGGAGTACCGACGGTTAATATCACATCAGTTGGAAAATCAGGACCTTTAGCGCAATATATTCAAGAAAATATCTATGTATCAGATGTAAAAGAATCAACCATTTATTTAATAGAAGGCGAGAGTGCTTATATAGCGACAGAGAGTGTTCCAACGGAGATTTCAACAGTACCCGCTGTGGAAGAGCCGGAACAGAAAGGCAATATTTTGGCCAGATTTGGTAAAGCTGCCGGTAGTATAGTATCGATTTTCTTTCAGGCTGGCCGCGATACCATTAATATGGTTATTGCAAGTATATTGCCGTTTATGGCGTTTGTCAGCATGATTATTGGTATTATTCTGCAGTCTGGTTTGGGAGATATTATCGCTAAATTCATTTCTCCTTATGCCGGCAGTTTGCCAGGTCTGTTCGCTATTTCGGTAATTTGTGCTTTGCCGGTATTATCACCCTTGCTCGGACCTGGTGCGGTTATTGCACAAGTTGTTGGTGTATTGATTGGGGTCGAAATTGGTGCCGGACATATTCCGCCTCAATATGCATTGCCGGCACTTTTTGCTATTGATGCACAAGTAGGCTGCGATTTTATGCCGGTTGGATTAAGCTTGATGGAAGCAAAACCGGAAACTATTGAAACGGGGGTACCGGCAATATTAATTTCACGTGCAGTTACTGGACCGATAGGGGTAGTGGTTGCTTATTTTGTTGGTATTGGATTATTTTCTTAAGTCTCGCATTCAGTCATTGCTAGTAAGGAGAGCGGTATGTATGAAATATGAAGTTGAGATTATTAATATTGGACCATTGTCAAAAGAGTTGTTGGCTGACGGAAATTTAGTTATATTTGATAAATGCCCAAATGAAGCGTTGATGGAGATTTCCGTGATGCATACCAGGGGGGAAATTAAAGGCGCAATCGAAGTAGGAGATAGGGTGACATTAGGTAGCTTTATATATCAAATTACCGCTATTGGTGAAGAAGCCTTGCATACGTTGAAAGAATTGGGACATTGCACGTTTAGATTCGACGGTGCTGATGTGGTTGACTTACCTGGACAAATTGCATTAAAGGGAGATAAAGTACCTGAATTACAAGTAGGAAATATAATTTGTATTGAATAATTTTGATATAAATGCGGGATAGTTAATAAAATTCACATAAAAATAGGAGAACTCCATGGAAAACTTGGGTAAAATTAAATGTTTTTTACTTGATATGGACGGTACAATTAACTTGGGAGCAAAGTTATTGTCTGGTTCAGGTGATTTTATAAATTATTTAAAAGAAAGTGGCAGGGATTTTATCTTTGTTACAAATAACTCTTCCAAAAATGGCCGGCATTATGTACAAAAGATGCGAAATTTAGGAATTGATTGTAGCAGTAACAATGTGTTGACTTCTGGGGAAGCTACAGCGAATTATCTGAATAGCCTAAAACCAAAAGCGAAGATATATCTGATAGGAACTCCGGATCTGGAAGAGGAATTTATTAATTGGGGTTTTACGTTAACTGCGGAAAACCCTGATTATGTCGTGCTTGGATTTGATATGACATTAACGTATGAAAAACTTGTAATTGGTTGTGACTTAATCCGAAAGGGAGTTACTTATATTGCAACACATCCTGATTTTAATTGTCCGACGGAAACTGGATATATCCCCGACTGTGGTTCAATGATTGAATTAATTAAAGCTTCCACGGGAAAATTACCGAAAATAATTGGCAAACCGAATGACCTAATTATTAAAAGCGCCTTTCGGAAAAGACCACAATATAAACTGGAAGAGTTTGCCATGGTTGGTGACCGTCTGTATACTGATATAAAAGCGGGTGTGTGCGCCGATATTACTTCGATTTTAGTATTATCTGGCGAAGCGGCGATGAAAGATGTTGAAGAATCGGATGTTAAGCCGACATTTATTTTTGACGGTGTCGCTACAATTTATCAAAAACTAAAAGAAGCAGATGAAACAAAATAAAGATAATAAAAGACTATGAGAAGAATGAAACAGTAGGTGAAGCTAAAGAGCTTTATATTTTAATGACGCATAGGCGTCATTTTTTTTTATGCCGTTAAAAAATTCTTGGAATTTGAATATATAAGGTAAAGGGGTAGCGAGGTGAGAATATGGGGGAAAACCAAATTGCTGTACCAATGGATGTATTTTTAAAGATTATTGAGGGACAAGCCCGGATTGAAGCCAAGCTGGATACGCACATCAGTACGGAATCGACCCTGGAAAATCGCGTATATGCCCTGGAAACCGATGCAAACCAGGCGAAAGGAGGGCGAAGGATGCTAATGTGGATTATACCGGCTATTTCCGGGTTGGCGGCCATAGCTGGGACGGCCATCACATACGCTGTGACCGTAGGGAGGTATATTGAGCAATTTAATCATTTGGGGGTGAAGTAAAACGCCGGTGTACTGCCGGTGGAACTATAGCTGGGATTGGCGAATAGCACTCAAGGGGGTGCAAAAACGGTAAAAAGTGGTCAATTTGCCAGAACGCCGGAAAATTATGGTCAGCATATAGTGGCTATAGCAAAAAAACAGTTGTGCTTTAAATTGTGGACTGATGAGGTAAATCCCGTTGTCGGCTCCAGTAAAAAGCTAGTCTTTTGGGGATTGCCAAATGGCTTATTTTTATTGGCATTGATTCTGTATTCTGGGATTTATAAAGAAATAAACTCAAAAAAGAAATGTAAACTAATTTAGTAAAACCTTATTCAAAATTAACAAATGTATTTTGTGAGAATACAAAAGTGCTTACTTGTTTATTCGCTATTAATTTTTTAATTATTTTAATAATTTTTTATTATTATAAAAGGGATTTTTTATTATTTACAGAATATATAATTAAAATCTAAAAATTCTTTCCGGGAGAATCGAGATGAAATCGAAACGATTGCTTGAAACCTATATTCCGTTAGTCAACTTTATTGCTGATCTTATTGGTCCCCATTGTGAAGTTTTGCTGCATGATATTGTTGATGTGCAAGAGTCGGTAATGGCCATTCGCAATGGATACATAAGCGGACGAACTTTAGGCTGTCCCCTGACCGATTTGGGTATTGAACTGTTGGAAAATAAGGCGTACTTACATCAAAATGCGCTGATTAATTATTTAAGCTGCACAGCCAACGGAGAGAAATTAAGATCCTCTACTTATTTTATTAAAGATGAAAATAACGAATTACTTGGTATGTTATGTGTAAATATTCTTATTTCGCAAGATAATCAGATTGCGAAAGATTTAACAACGAAGCTTATGCGAATTTTGTTTGAAAATCAGGCGGCCGAAACTTCGGCCGTGAATGAAGAGGAAAAAATAGTCGAGTCGTTAAACACATCGGTCGAGAATGTAGTGGAGTCGGCGATAAAAAAAGTGCTCGAGCAATATGACGTGCCGGTGGAAAGAATGTCTCTCGATGAAAGAATTTCGTTTGTGCAAAGACTGAACAACAACGGTATTTTCAAGATAAAAGGAGCCATAGCGAAGGTGGCAAGTGTGCTGCAAACATCAGAAAGCACGATTTATAGATATTTGTCGTCTAAATAGCGTAGTGGCGGTGCTTTAAAATAACATATTTTTTTATGGTTGAATGATAAAAAATTCTTACTATAAAAATAATTTTTTTAGTTTAACTTTGATTTTTAGGTAGTTAACTGCCTTTAAATAGTAAGTCAGTATTGTTGGAGCAAATATTTTTTATTTAGGAGGAGAAAAAATGAAAGAAGTAATTAAAACCGACTTAGCCCCGCAAGCGATCGGTCCTTATTCTCAAGGCAGAATTTCCGGAGGCTATCTGTTTTGCTCCGGTCAAATTCCGATTAATCCCGCAACAGGGGAAGTGGTTGACGGCGGAATTGAAGCACAGGCCAAACAGGTAATGGAAAATCTCAAACAAATTTTGCTGGCGGCAGAAATGAATTTTGACGATGTTCTAAAAACTACGGTCTTTATTACCGACATGGGCAATTTTGCTGCTGTAAATAAAATTTACGGGAGCTATTTCACCGACAAATTGCCGGCCCGCTCTTGTGTCGCTGTGGCAAGTCTGCCGAAAGGAGTGTTAGTGGAAATCGAATTGATTGCCTGCAAACACGCATAAGGGGAGTGGCGGAAATGGATTTGTCATTGGGGGACATAAAAAAAGCCCAGGAAACACTAAAGGGGGTGGTTGTCCGCACCGAACTGGCCTACACAAATACGCTGAGTGAAATGACGGGAAACCGGGTCTATCTAAAGATGGAAAATCAGCAGCGGACAGGATCTTTTAAATTGCGGGGCGCCTACAATAAAATTGCCAATTTGAAGAGCGAAGAAAGAAAAAATGGAATCATTGCCTCATCGGCAGGCAATCATGCTCAGGGAACGGCGCTGGCAGGCACTCTTTTCGGGATTCAGTCTACCATTGTTATGCCGAAAAGTGCACCGCTGTCAAAGGTAAAAGCGACGAAAGGCTATGGCGCCAAGGTTGTACTTCATGGCGAGGTGTATGACGATGCCTATCAGGAGGCATGCCGTCTGCAGCAGGAACAGCAATTAACGTTTATTCATCCTTTTAACGATCCGATGGTTGCGGCTGGACAAGGGACAATTGCCCTGGAGATTTTAGAAGATTTGCCCGACGTGGAAGCTGTCGTTGTACCGGTTGGCGGCGGCGGACTGATTGCCGGCATCGCCGCGGCAGTTAAAAACGTAAAGCCAAGCGTAAAAGTGATTGGTGTCCAGACTAAAAATATGCCATCCATGGTGGAAGCGGCAGCCCAAAAGAAGGTGAGCACCTGCAACGGTATTCCCACTGTGGCGGATGGAATTGCTGTGCGGACTCCGGGGGATTTTACCTTTGCTATGGTTGAGCGTTATGTTGACGATCTGGTAGTAGTAGACGAAGAAGAAATTGCCAGCGCGATTTTACTGCTGATGGAGCGTGTCAAAACGATCGCCGAGGGAGCCGGCGCTGTTTCCGTCGCAGCGGTGCTAAATCGGCTGCCGTATTACAAGGACCGTAAAATAGCTGCCTTGCTCAGCGGCGGCAATATCGATGTCAATATGATGTCCCGTATTATTAACCAGGGACTGGCGAAATCGGGGCGCAAAGTAGTCTTTGATATGGTGATTCCCGACAAACCGGGTTTTCTTTGCCAGTTGTTAAAACTGACTGCAGAAACAGGCGCCAATGTCTTAGATATCAGCCACAACCGGGAGGCGCGCGGCGTGGCATTAGGTTATGCAAAGGTTCAATTGGAATTGGAGACAGCCGATCAGGAACAAATTAATGCGATCCAAGTGGTTATGGAAGAACACGGGTATTCTGTAAATATTATATGATATTCAGGAGGGAAGAGAATGAAAGAAAGAGAACTTAACCGTGGGCTGAAAGCGCGCCATATTGAGCTGATTGCTTTAGGCGGAACAATTGGTGTCGGATTGTTTATGGGTTCGGCGAGTACCATTAAGTGGGCGGGTCCTTCGGTAATGCTTGCGTATGCCCTGGCCGGCATCGTCATGTTCTTTGTTATGCGGATCATGGGGGAAATGCTTTATCTCGAACCGGTTACCGGCTCTTTTGCCACCTACGCGCATAAGTACATTAGTCCCTGGGCGGGCTACCTGACGGCTTGGTGTTATTGGTTTTTATGGGTTACGGTAGGAATGTCGGAAGTTACGGCAATTGGAATTTATGTGAATTATTGGTTTCCTCATTTGGCGCAATGGATACCGGCCCTGCTCGGCGTTGCACTGGTTGCAACGGCGAATTTAGTTTCCGTAAAATATTATGGAGAATTCGAGTTTTGGTTTGCTCTGATCAAAGTAGCTACCATTGTGGCTATGCTCGTAGTTGGCGCGGGCGTAATCTTTTTGGGAATCGGCAATGGTGGCCACCCAATGGGCATCGGCAATCTATTTAATCATGGCGGCTTTTTTGCCGGCGGCTGGGAAGGATTCCTATTTGCTCTGTGTCTGGTAACCGCAGCGTATCAAGGCGTAGAACTGGTCGGCATTACTGCCGGTGAAGCGGAAGATCCTAAAAATACTTTACGCAAAGCAATTAAAAATATTATTTGGCGTATTTTAATCTTTTATGTTGGTGCTATCTTCGTAATTTTAGCTATTTATCCCTGGAATCAAATCGGTACCATCGGCAGCCCGTTTGTTATGACGTTCGCTAAAGTAGGCATTGCTGCAGCAGCGGGTATTATCAATTTCGTAGTGCTTACCGCAGCGATGTCCGGCTGCAACAGCGGCATATACAGCGCGGGAAGAATGCTTTATACACTAGCGGAAAATGGACAGGCGCCGAAATTCCTCGGCAGGGTTTCCGACAGCGGTGTTCCCAGCAATAGTATTAAAATCACCATTGGCTGTCTGCTTTTGGGTGTATTTTTCAACTATATTTATCCTAACTCCAAATTATTTGTCTATATTTACAGCGCCAGCATTCTACCCGGCATGGCTCCCTGGATCGTGCTATGTATCAGTCAGCTCAAGTTTAGAAAGAAATGGGAAAATGAAATGGGCTCTCATCCGTTTAAATCCGTACTGTTTCCCATTAGTAACTATATTACGCTGTTGTTTTTAGCCTTTGTATTAGTCGGAATGTGGTTTAATCAGGATACACAGGGCGGGTTAATCGCCGGCGCCGTATTTTGCGCCATCGTTTCGGTATATTATTATGTTTCCGGAATCAGCAAAAGACAGGTGGCAGAACCGGGTCCTGCCCTTGAAGAGGGAGAACGTGCTAAATAAGCGGGAAT
This sequence comes from Allolucifera butyrica, assembly GCF_900476375.1. Classification (GTDB taxonomy): domain Bacteria; phylum Bacillota; class Negativicutes; order Sporomusales; family UPPP01; genus Lucifera; species Lucifera butyrica. Next base: position 9,793 of record NZ_UPPP01000073.1, read on the forward strand.
GGCCTTAACGAGGCTTGGGAGGAAGTTATGAAAGGCGTATTTGATATCATTGGTCCTGTCATGATTGGGCCATCAAGCTCTCATACGGCAGGGGCAACCCGGCTTGGTAAAATAGCCCGGGCAATTTTAGGGGAAGAACCGTCCCGGGTTTTAGTAAAGCTGCATGGTTCTTTTGCCAAAACCGGCCGCGGGCATGGGACCGATAAAGCCATTGCTGCGGGCTTGCTTGGGTTTTCTTCCGATGATGAGCGCATACCCGAAGCGCTGAATCTTGCAGCGGCGGCGGGTATGAAAATTGAGTTTGTCAGGAAAAATCTTGCCAATGCCCATCCCAACACCGCCGTGATTGAAATGATTGGCAAGTCGGGCCGGCAAGCTTCAGTAATGGGCTGTTCGGTTGGCGGCGGCAATATTATTGTTACCCGGATCAACGGCTATCAAGTGGAACTTACCGGCGAGTACGCCACCTTAATTACCATCCACGAGGACCGACCGGGAGTCGTGTCGCATGTAACCCAAGTATTGGCACAGGAAAAAATAAATGTGGCCTTTATGCGTGTTTCCCGGCAGGAACGTGGCGCCGAAGCCTTGATGATTTTAGAATCGGATGAGCCGATTTCCCGCCAAGCCTATGATGTTGTAGCTAACATACCCGCGGTCGAGGTAGCTATGTTAGTATTACCTAGCTAGGAGGCAAGAATATGGAGCGGTTTTCCACATTTATGGATTTAATGATGTTAGCGAATAAAGGGCAGAGATTGTTATCGGAAGTAATCATAGAGTATGAAGTGCAAAAAAGCCGGACCGACCGGGAAGCTGTCTGGCAGCAAATGGACCAGTGCCTGACCGTAATGGAAAAAGCGGTGGAAAAAGGGAAGAACAGTCAGGAAAAGTCAGTCAGCGGAATGGTTGGCGGCGATGCCAGGCAGTTTGGCGAATATACCAGGGAAAATGGTCTCTTGGGCGGAGTTGTGCAAAAAGCCATTCAGTATGCTTTGGCTGTCAGCGAAGTGAACGCCCTGATGGGGCGCATTGTCGCCAGCCCCACAGCCGGTTCTTGCGGCATTTTGCCCGGGGCGCTGCTGGCTGCCGGCGAGGTGCTGAATGCACCGCGCGGGAAGATTGTCGCCGGATTATTTACCGCTGCCGGGGTAGGGCTGATTATTAACGAACATGCCTCGCTGGCCGGCGCAGCCGGCGGCTGCCAGGCGGAATGCGGTTCGGCGGCCGCCATGGCTGCGGCCGCAGTTGTGGAAATGGCCGGCGGGACGCCGGATCAATCAGGACAGGCCATGGCCCTGGCTCTGAAAAATATGCTGGGCCTTGTCTGTGATCCCGTGGCCGGTTTAGTCGAAGTGCCTTGTGTGAAACGCAATGCCTTTGGGGCCGTTCAGGCTCTGGTCGCGGCTGAACTGGCACTGGCGGGCATAAAAAGCGTAATTCCTCCGGATGAAGTTATCGCGGCTTCCTATGAAATTGGCTGCCTTTTACCGCCAAGCCTGCGGGAAACGTCCGACGCGGGCCTGGCCAAAACACCAACAGCCCAGGAAATTGAAGCCAAACTTTTTGCGGAAAAATAATTAAAGCATTCTAACAGGGTCGCATAGTACTCAACCGGCAAGTACTATGCGACTATTTGCGGATCATTGGAGGAGGATTTTATGAGCAGTATGAAGAGAAAAATGAAAACAATGGACGGAAATACGGCGGCAGCGCATATTTCCTATGCTTTTACAGATGTGGCCGCCATTTTTCCGATTACGCCGTCGTCCAATATGGCGGAAAGTGTTGACGAGTGGGCGGCACAGGGCAGAAAAAACATTTTCGGGCAGACCGTCGAGGTTGTGGAAATGCAGTCAGAAGGCGGAGCCGCCGGAGCCGTACACGGTTCTTTGCAGGCAGGGGCATTGACAACTACCTATACCGCTTCGCAAGGGCTTTTGTTAATGATTCCGAACATGTATAAAATTGCCGGCGAATTACTGCCGGGAGTCTTTCATGTCAGCGCCCGGGTGGTTGGCGCCAACGCCATCAGTATTTTTGGCGATCATTCCGATGTTATGGCCACAAGACAAACCGGGTTTGCTTTGCTGGCGGAAAGCAGCGTGCAGCAAGTTATGGATTTGGCCGCGGTGGCGCATCTGTCGGCCATCAAGGGAAGAGTTCCGTTCCTCAATTTTTTTGACGGCTTCCGGACTTCCCACGAGATCCAGAAGATAGAAATGCTGGAATATGACGAATTGGCCGCCTTAGTCGATAAAGAGGCCCTGAATGAATTCAGACGGAGAGGGTTAAATCCCGATCATCCGGTCTTGCGGGGAACCGTTCAGAATTCCGATATCCATTTCCAGCAGCGGGAAATAGCGAATCAATATTACCAGACCCTGCCGGAAATTGTAGAAGACTATATGCAGGAAATCACCCGGCTTACGGGACGGGAATATCATCTCTTTAACTACTATGGAGCGAAAGATGCCGACCGCATGATTGTTGCCATGGGTTCCATGTGTGAAGCCATTGAAGAAGTGGTCGACCATTTGAATGAACAAGGAGAAAAGGTTGGTCTCCTGACCGTTCATTTGTACAGACCGTTTTCAATTGAGCACTTCTTTAAATATATCCCTAAAACCGTGAAAAAGATTGCGGTGCTGGACCGCACCAAAGAAATGGGCTCGCTGTCCGAACCGTTATATCTGGACGTAAAAGCGGCATTTTATACCAGTGAACGGCATCCCGTTATTGTTGGCGGCCGCTGCGGGGTTGGCGGTAAGGATGTAGTGCCGGCGCATATTCTGGCGGTTTATGAAAATCTTAAAGCGGAGCAGCCCAAAGATAACTTTACCGTCGGCATTATGGATGACGTAACCTATACATCGCTCTCCTGGGGAGATGATATTGACACGACGCCGGCAGCAACGAAAGCCTGTAAATTCTGGGGCCTGGGCTCGGATGGAACAGTGGGAGCCAATAAGAGTGCGATCAAAATTATTGGCGACCATACCGACATGTATGCGCAGGCTTACTTTGCCTACGACTCGAAAAAGTCCGGCGGGGTTACCATCTCGCACTTGCGGTTCGGCAAGCAGCCGATCAAAGCGCCGTATTTGATTAACAAAGCGGATTTTATTGCCTGCCATAACCAGTCCTATATAGATAAATATAATGTCCTGGAAGGCTTAAAGAAGGGCGGCAGTTTCCTTTTAAACTGCACCTGGAATGCCGAGGAGCTGGATGCAAATCTGCCGGCCCCGATGAAACGCTATCTTTTCGAAAATCAAATCAGCTTTTATACAATCGACGCGGTGGGCATCGCCCAGAAGATCGGGCTTGGCGGCAGAATTAATATGATCATGCAGGCCGCTTTCTTTAAGATCGCTGCTATTATTCCGGTGGAAGAGGCCGCCAATTATCTCAAAGAGGCTGTCGTAAAATCTTACGGTAAAAAAGGCGATAAAGTGGTTGCCATGAATCATGCCGCCATTGACGCGGGGGTAAATTCCTGCGTCAAGGTCTGTGTGCCGGATGCCTGGGGAAGAGCTCAGGAGGCAGTGGACCATGGCAGCCAAGTTCCGTCATTTATTAAAAATGTTTTAATGCCTGTTAATCGCCAGGAGGGCGATAAACTGCCCGTAAGCGCCTTTGCCGAGATGGTAGACGGCACGTTCCCCCTGGGCACGGCGGCTTACGAAAAGCGCGGCATTGCCATTAATGTGCCGGAGTGGCAAATGGATCAATGCATTCAGTGCAACCAATGCTCGTATGTGTGTCCCCATGCCGCCATCCGGCCTATGCTGGTCAATGAAGCAGAGCGGCAAAATGCGCCGGCGGACTTTAAGGCCAAACCGGCTGCCGGAGCCAAAGAATTCCACTTCCACCTGGCTGTGTCACCGCTTGACTGTACCGGCTGCGGCAATTGCGCCCAAGTTTGTCCGGCCAAGGAAAAGGCGCTGATTATGAAGCCGCTTGACAGTCAATTAAGCCGGGCGGCGCTTTGGGATTACGCCATGAATTTGTCTCCTAAAGAAAATCCTCTGAACAAGGAAACCGTTAAGGGAAGCCAGTTTGAACAGCCCCTTCTGGAGTTTTCCGGTGCCTGTGCGGGCTGTGGCGAAAGCCCGTATGCGAAACTGGTAACGCAATTATTTGGCGACAGAATGATGGTCGCGAATGCCACCGGCTGTTCTTCCGTCTGGGCCGGCAGCGCTCCGTCCGTACCTTATACCAAAAATCACCGCGGCCATGGCCCGGCCTGGGGCAACTCTTTGTTTGAAGATAATGCCGAATTCGGCCTGGGTATGCTGATGGGGGCTAAACAGGTAAGAAATAAATTGGCGCTGGATATTGAAAAAGCCGTTACGCTTAATCTCGGCCAGGAGTTCACGCTGGCCGCCGAAGAATGGCTGGCTAATAAAGAGCAGGCGCAAGGTACCCGGGAAAGAGCGGATAAATTGATTACGGCTTTGGAAAAGGTTAAAGGAAAGGATCCCTTGCTGAATGAAATTTATCAAAATAGGGACTTCCTGGTAAAAAGGTCCCAATGGATCTTTGGGGGCGACGGATGGGCTTACGACATCGGCTTCGGCGGGTTGGACCATGTGCTCGCTTCCGGTGAGGACCTGAATGTTTTAGTCTTTGATACGGAAGTCTACTCGAATACAGGCGGACAGTCTTCCAAAGCGACGCCGACGGCGGCTGTCGCCAAATTTGCCTCAAGCGGGAAACGGACTAAGAAAAAAGATCTGGGAATGATCGCCATGAGCTATGGCTATGTATATGTAGCGCAAATTGCTATGGGCGCCGACAAAAATCAGACTTTGAAAGCCCTTCAGGAGGCGGAGGCTTATCCGGGACCGTCCTTGATTATTGCCTATGCTCCCTGCATTAATCACGGCCTCAAGGCCGGTATGGGCTGCAGCCAGCTGGAAGCCAAACGGGCTGTGGAAAGCGGTTATTGGGGGCTGTACCGGTATCACCCGGAAAGAAAAAAAGCCGGTCAAAATCCGTTCATCATGGATTCGAAAGAACCAACCGCTGACTTTACGGAATTCCTTATGGGGGAAGTGCGGTATTCGGCTTTGAAAAAGCAATTTCCGGATATGGCGGATGCTCTGTTTGAAAAGACCGAACAGGATGCGCGGGAAAGGCTGGCGAGATATAAATTATTAGCCGAAAAGAGCATTTAATCCCGCCTTTCGCAGTCCTATTGTGGCCATAAGTTTAGGATGTGAAATATGATTCTAAACAGTGCCAGGGGACCTGAAAAAAATGTCAGGTGTGTAAAGGTTCAAAAAAGGCTCAGTTTGCAGTTATTGCAAGCTGAGCCTTTAATTTTAAGAATTAGCAGGTGGCCCCGCCGGTTAAGTGCAGTTTGGCATCCAGAATTTCCTGTTTTCTGGTTAGGATTTCATCGGATAGCACTTGCGCTTCCACGTTTTCAAAACCAAGTCTTTCGATGGTCTGCGCAAAGCGCTCGCCGGTTTTGCCTTTTTCCCGGTAAAGGAGAATCGCTTTTTCAATTACTGCCAAGGCTTCTTGTTTATCGGTAAAGACTTTGTTTAATGTTTTACCCTGGGCTACCTGTTTGCCCCATCGGCCGCCGAGGTAGATCTTATAACCTTGTTTTCCATCTGGAATGGCATCAAAATGGCATTTTCCAATACATTGTCCACAATTGTTGCATTGGTCCGGGTTAATTTCCAAAATACCGCCGGTGACAGCAGCGGCGTTTATAGGACAAGCATCCACAACCGAGCATTTTTTACAGCCGTTACAGCTATCTTCATCAAAATTAGGAATTCGCTGGCCGATAATGCCGATATCGTTTAAGTCCGGCTTTACACAGTTATTTGGACAGCCACCGACGGCAATTTTCAGTTTATGGGGCAATTTCACGGCAGCATAGCCATTATAAAACCGTTCGTGAATTTCTTCGGATAAAGCGAAGGTATCTATAAGGCCATACTGACAGGTTGTACCTTTGCAGGCGACGACAGGACGCACCTTCGAACCGGTACCGCCGGTTACGAGCCCTTCTTTGGCAATGTAAGAGCGGAAGTCTGCAATCTTTTCGTAGGGAATCCCCTGGCATTCCACGGTAAGCCTTGTTGTAAGGGCAATGATGCCATTGCCGAATAATTCGGCGGCTTCTGCGATACATTTAATTTGGGCGGCAGTAGTCACACCATTTACGGTAATCACCCGTCCGGAAAAATTGTCGGTGCCTTTATTGCTTAAGAATCCCAGTGCCTTTACTTTCTTTTCATCTTCTGCGCTAATTGTTAATGTAGCCATAATTAGATCCTCCCAATGTTAGTTGTCAATTTCATTAAATGTTGTTCCGCCTTCCAGGACGAGCGTGTTAGTATAACCAAAGTATTTTAGACGATTTTGCAGTAAATAGGCCCGTTTTCCCTTCGTGCAGACTAACAGCAATTTATCGTCTTTCGGAAATTCGGGGAGTTCGCCGTTTACTGCTGTCAAATCAATAAAAGTGGCTCCGGCAATCGACGGCTGCAGGGAAGCATCAATCATTTTATAATCAGCGGCTGCCCCGTTTCGGTAACCTGTCGGTGTAATGGTTTCGAATTCGCCGCTAATTTTATTTAATAATATGTTTACACTATGAGAAAATGGATGAATCGCCGTGGAAAATGGAGGAGCATAGGCTAAATCCATATTTTCCAAAGCCTCTAAGGTAGCTCCCAGGGTGAGTGCGGTTACGGCAATGTCGACCACTTTATCGACGGCGCCTTTGCCTAGCACTTGGATTCCTAAAAAATTTTTAGTTGTCTTGTCGGCGACCATTTTTATGATAAAGGAAGAAGCTCCCGGATAATAGTGAGCTTTGTCATCGACTACGGTGATAACGCTTATCGCATCGTAGCCGTTCTTTATAGCATCTGCTTCAGTTAAACCCGTTCTGCCGACATTTAACTCTGGTAATTTTGCAATCCCTGTACCAAGTACCCCGGGGTACGCAATTTGTTTACCGTTAATGTTTTTGGCGGCGATTCTTCCTTCGATATTGGCGGAAGATCCCATGGGCGACCAGGCGGGAGCTGTGGTAATCCGATTTGCAACACAGGCGCAGTCCCCGATGGCATAAATATCGTTATCGTTTGTCTGTAGATAGTTGTTTACCTTAATCGTGTGATTTGGCATGAATTCAATCCCGGCATCTCTTAGAAAAGAGGTATTTGGCCGGATACCCAGTGAGAGAATGACAGCATCCGCTTTCATAGCGCGTTTTCCGGTTTGCACCTTTTCAACCTTGTCGACACCTAAAATCGCCTCGAGTTTTGTAGCGGTAAACGTCATGATGCCGTTACTGGCAAGATGGTTTTCTACATATTCAGCAATTTCCGGGTCAAATCCCGGCAATATATGTTCCGCCATATCGATAACAGAAACTTTTACATTTTGTTGTGCCAGGTTTTCAGCAACTTCCAGACCGATAAATCCGCCGCCGACCACTACGGCCCGGTTCACTTTTCCTGTATCCACGGCAGCTTTTAAGGCGACGGCGTCATCCGGTGTACGCATAAAGTACACACCGTTTAGATCAATGCCGGCAATAGGCGGTTTAACCGGTTCTGCGCCGGTAGCGATGATCAGCTTATCGTAGGTAAAGGTAGAAGTTTGATTTGTGTTTAAATTCAGGGCTTCTACCATTTTGGCACTGCGGTTAATTTTAGTCACTTCTGTTTCCGTGATGACCATAACCCCTGTCAGAGCAGAAAAACTGGCCGGCGTATTGACAATTAGCTGTTCACGATTTGCAATTACATGGCCCACAAAATAAGGAAGACCACAACCGGCATAAGAAATATCCCTGCTCTTTGTAAGGAGCGTTACCTCATCCGCTCTGTTTTCTCGTTTTATTTTTGCTGCTGCTTTTGTTCCGGCTGCAACTCCACCGATAACTAGGATTTTCAAGTTCGCCACATCCTTTGCTTAAGCATTTGCATATTTATATCAAGTAACATAATAACAATATATCACTTGTTTCTCTTTATTAAAAATGTTATTATCTTATGATAATCATAGGTAAAACCTATTAAGATTAAAATGCTTAAAGGAGAAAAAATGACGATTAGACATCTGAAAATCTTCATTGCTGTGGCGGAAACCGGGAAGATGAGTTCAGCGGCAGTAAAATATTTCATTTCTCAACCGTCCGTCAGCCAGGCAATCAAAGAATTGGAGACCCATTATGGAGTGTTATTATTTGAACGGATTGCGAAAAAGTTATATATAACGGATGCAGGAAAAAATTTGCTTAATTATGCAAGAGTGGCCGTAAAACAATTTGACGAACTGGATAAATACATGTTGGCAGAAGGCCATGCGGAAAAGATACGGATTGGGGCAACCGTAACGGTAGGGTCTTGTATGTTGTCTTCCATTCTGAGCCGTTTTAGGGAACGGATGCCCCAGGTGGAACCCTTTTGCTATGTAAATAACACAAGGTCGATTGAAGATAAAATTTTGAAAGCGGAGCTGGATATTGGAATTATCGAAGGGCAGGTCAAAAGCCATGACTTAGTCAATACTCCGGCCGTAAAGGATTATCTGGTTATTGTATGTGCTAAAAATCATAGGCTTGCGGGACGTAAGCGGGTCTCCCTGCAAGAGCTGAGAAATGAATTGTTTGTCATGCGGGAAGAGGGAAGCGGTACAAGAGAACTATTTGAAAATTACATGCACCAAAGTGGAGTGGAACTTAAAATCGGCTGGGAAGTAACTTGTCCGGGTGTAATAAAGGATATCGTATTGGAAAATAATTGCCTGGCGGCGATATCAATCAGGCTGGTGGCGGAAGAAATAAAAAGTGGCCGGATGTATGTCATCAAGAGTAAAGATAATGACTGGGACAGGTCATTTAACATCGCCTACTATAAAAATAAATATATAACTGACAGTATGAAATCAGTTATAGAAATTGTCAGGGAATACAACAGCACAGACATTTTACAAGGGATACGGGCAGGAATGCTTTTAAATGATTGATGCTAATAAAGCAAACAGGCAATAAGAAAGATATTCTTACTGCCTGTTTGCGTGTAATTTCATTTTTTGCAGTTCTCTGTCTTGGAGAGGGAACGATTTTTTATATTAAAAAAGGAGGTGTTCTTTTGCGCCCTCAGACACATTTAATAAATCGTTCCCCATTATTAACATATTAATCGGTTATTATAAATGTGACTTAGTATTCACCCCTATATCTTTTTTGCCGCTCATCAATGGCAGGGTTTTTGATACGCAGATAGAATAATGTAGAATAATGTCAATTGCTATTCTATTATGAGGAGGGGTCTTATGGTCAAACTGAATTCGTTAGTTGACTCGGCACCGGTGATTCAGCAATTAGTTCCAATTGATTGTTTTGTTATGATTACCGACTCGGAAGGGGCTGTTTTGGCTTTTGCTCCCGCGAAAACATTCGATATGCATACCGCGGTTGGAAACAAAGCGGCAACTGGGGGATCAGTTGATCAATGTTTGAAGTCTGGAAAAGTAGTAGACAAAAAACTGGGAAAAGACCTCTATGGTGTTCCCATTCGGTCCATAAGTATACCAATTTATGAAGAAGACCGGCTGGTAGGCGCCTCGGCGGTCGGAATCAGCCTGGAAACGCAGCAGACTTTACATGAGGCAGCTCAGACAGTTGCAGCTACGTCGGAAGAAATTACTGCTACCACGCAAGAACTGGCTGCAACAGCAACGCAATTGGCGCAAGACCTGGACAGCATAAAATCCAGCGGACATTTGGTTCAGGGAGAAATAAAGAAAACGGATGACATTCTCAAGTTTGTTAGTGAAGTTGCCGCAAATTCAAATTTACTTGGGCTGAATGCGGCGATCGAAGCTGCGCGGGCCGGTGAACATGGCCGCGGATTTGCCGTTGTAGCGGACGAGATTCGTAAAATGGCCGTAAATAGCGCGGACTCAGTAAAAGATATAAAGCAAATTTTGGGTACCATACAAAGAGAACTCACATCTATTATCAATGCGCTGAATGATGCGACCCTTCTTGGGGAGCGGCAGGCAGCGGCGACCGAACAAGTATCTGCTTCTATGCAAGGGCTGGCAGCTTCAGCTACTGAAATAGAGAAGGTTGCGGAAATAATTTAAAATATACCCCTAGGTTGGGCCCGGTCAAAAGCCGGGCTTTTTTAAATCGCTGAAAGACTACGTACGTCGGCGGAGTCTTAATTTTAGGCGGGCGAAATATCTTCATTTTTGACTTTCGCCGGCTCTTGAATTGAAAAGTGCTGGAGAGATTTTAGCGGGGAATATTCCAAATCATTATAAGCCGCAATTCCGTGCTCGCTCAAATCAAGTCCCACAATCTCGTCCTCTTCCGTAACCCGGATACCGACCGTTGCTTTTAACGCCCGGAACAGGGCATAAGTCAAACTGTAGCCTAAAGCGGAAACAGCAATTACGCCGATTGTTTGCACGAATAACAAATGCACCCCGCCGCCGTAAAACAGACCGCTCTTTTCGGCAAACAGACCTACTGCTATGGTACCAAACGTACCGCAAACACCGTGAACGGCAACGGCTCCGACCGGGTCGTCGAAATGCAGCTTATCTAATAGGGGCACCGCAATCACGATTAGTATTCCCGCAAAGGCACCAATGATTAAAGCGCTGACCGGTTCCACATAAGCACAGCCGGCGGTTATCGCGACCAAGCCGCCCAGGGCGCCATTGATTACCATGCTGGGGTCGGCTTTGCCATAGCGAAATAAGGTAAGTAATGCTGCGATGGTACCTCCCATGGCAGCTGACAAATTGGTATTGACGGCAATCTTAGCGATATTTAAATCCAGCCCGGACAGGGTGCTGCCCGGATTAAACCCAAACCAGCCAAACCAGAGAATAAAGGCGCCTAAAGCTGCCAGCGGTAAGTTGTGGCCGGGCATGACGGTAATCGCTCCGTCCTTGCCAAAGCGGCCGGTGCGTGGGCCGAGAACAGTGACGGCAGCCAAGGCGGCCCAACCGCCCAGCGCATGTACTACTGCCGAACCGGCGAAATCAAGCATTCCCATTTTGTTTAGCCAGCCACCACTGCTCCATACCCAGTGGCCGGCCAAGGGATAAATGAGTACGGTTGCCAGCAATGAAAAGATTATGTAGGGGGCGAACTTCATCCGTTCCGCTACCGCGCCCGATACGATCGTTGCCATAGCAATTGCAAAGGCAGCCTGGAACAACCAAAATGCGTAAACTGGTACACTTAGGTTCAGATGGGAAAAGTCTCCCTGCACTAAGAATCCTGAAATGCCAATGAGTCCAGCCTCATCAGCACCATACATAATAGCAAAGCCGCAAATAAAATAACCTATAATTCCTACCGTGCAGTCCATCAGCACTTTCATAATAATATTTAATGAATTCCGGCTGTGAATGAAACCTGCTTCCAGCGCGGCAAAGCCTGCTTCCATTAAAAATACCAGCGCTGCGCACAAAAGCACCCATACGGTGTTTAAGCCGATAGCTACTGAACTGATTGTTACCATTCCCATTCCTCCTTACTGGATATAAAAATAACGACGCCAAAAAAACAAGCCGATTATGACTTGTTTTTTTGGCGTCGTTGCCATCTATTTCATTAGCATAACATGAATTAATAATGAATGCTACTAATTAAACTAAAAATATAAAACAAATCGGACTAAATTATTTAAATTATCATTTAAGAGGTTGCAGGAATTGGCGGAGCCTTGCCGTAATATTAAAGATTAAAAAATTTATTCAACCCACATTTCGCACACTGAATGACAGAGGACTGCGAAAAGGGGATTCAACGGAATTCTTAAGCGCAAAATATTCAATGGAGGAATGATTTATGGAGCCCAAAATAACGAAGATAGAAATAATTACCCGCCCTGAAAAGCTCGAAGATCTAAAAGAAGCCATGAATGCCATAAGGGTTACGGGTATGACTGTCAGTCAGGTATATGGCTGTGGTTTATCGAAAGGCCATACGGAAGTATACCGGGGAATGGAAGTTTCGGTAAACTTGCTTCCAAAAATCAAAGTTGAAATTGTTGTTTGCGAAGTTCCCGTTGAAGCAGTACTCGAGGCGGCAAAAAAGGTTTGCCGGACCGGTAATATCGGCGATGGTAAGATCTTTGTTTATAATATTGATAACGCTATCAGAATTAGGACAGGAGAAGAAGGACCGGCTGCTATTCTAGACCGGTCGGAGGATATTCCTATCATTAATGAAAAAGCCTCAAAAGTTAAAAAGTAAAGTAGCATGCGCAATTTATAGGATTAATTAATAGCAAACCTCTGTTGTCAGATTCGGATAAAATCAGGCAACGGAGGTTTATTAATGGGTCCGTGGCTTTAATTATTTCCCGGAAATAGAATTAGAAGGGTGAGGCAAAAAGTAACAGAAAGGCCAGATGAATGAAATCATCTGGCTTACAATCTGGTCTATTGTTTGCGCGGGGAAGTAGTGGAACCGGCAGAACGGTTCAGCACTGCCGGTATGCCGATTATTGTGGCGGCTAGGAAAATGAAGCCGTAGCAGGTCAAAAAAGTCATGCTGATCCCTCCATATATTAGATAATGGATATTATCTAATATATAGTATTCTGAATTTGGCGGGATTGCTACATACGGCCTATACCTGCTCGGAAGCTTCTTCTTGTTTGGCATAGACGTCTTTTTCGAGTGCCGGTGAAGACCGTTTGTCATTGTAAGATGGTAAATTGGAAATGACGTGGATTTCCCGTTTGAACTTTTTACTGTCATGAATGGAATCTGGCAAAGAAATCACCCCCTTGGAAACTAGTTTGGATAAAAAATTGTTTTTTTATAATTTGCACTGAATTTAGCAGGAATATTTCAGACTATGCTTAATATTCTAACAATTAGGAGGGGTGCTAGTGAATATTAAGTCGACTAAACCGTGTTCCCAATCGAATTGTGATGGAATAATGGTTAAAGTACCTGACTTTGCAAGTATTACCGATCATTTTAAATGGGTATGTAAGAAATGCAACCATACAGAAGGCGGAGCTAAAACGGAGAATCAGACTAACAATAAAAATAATGTATAATTTACTTTTCAGCACGGGCTCAATGTTTTTATCTGAAATGGGCGGCCGAATCGGCCGCCCAGCAAGGAGATTGATATACTTGGCACTTACTTATTGCAGGTAGCGCAGTCGTTCTTCTTCCTAAGTTCTTTCTTGATGTTATTCAACTCGCAAGAAAACTCAAGATTTTTCTGAGTACACTGCTTGCAGTTTTCGGTTTTCAAGTGTATCACCTCCGTTATTGTAGTATATCCGGAAAAAGAGTTTTGATAGCTGTAAATATTAGGAAAACCATTTTGGCAGATGTATTATTTTTGCCATATAGTTGCCACAATTTATGATTATAATATAAATTAATTCTTAAGCCCCTTAAGGCTTCCATATAGAGGCCTTTATATTTATTTGCCCTTACTACGGTAGGGGCTTTTGTTTTTCGGGACGGGTAGCCGGATGAAAAGTAAAAAAAGCTGGGCAGCGGGATGCAACTGTATTATGATATAAATAAAAAACATTTGTTGTTTTGGAGGCGATAGGAATGTATTTCCAACCTTTATTTGAAAATGATGTTCCGGCAGTATTCCACTCCTAGCGGAATGGGAATGCGGGAAACGGATTGCCTTCCGTCTGGAGCAGACGCCGATTACATTAGACGGAGGGAAAACAATGCAGAAAAACTATAGGGGACAGGTTTATCTGGCGCTGGCCGCCAGTATTTGGGGAGGCCTGTATGTGGTTAGTAAAGTGGTGCTCACGGTAATTCCACCTTTGGAACTGGTGTGGCTCCGCTACGTGATTGCTTTGGCGGCGCTTGCGCTGACCGGTATAGTCACCCGTCAGTCCTGGCGCATACAAAAAAAGGATGTGCCGCTCGTTTTAGGGATCGGCATAATTGGTTATTTTCTTTCCATTTGGGCGCAATTTACCGGCACAAAGCTTTCGTCGGCTCAAATGGGAGCGATGATTACTTCAGCGACGCCCGCCTTTATGGTATTATTCGGACGTATACTGCTCAAAGAAAAGATCACCCTGCGTAAAGGCGTATCCGTATGCCTGGCAACAATGGGAGTTCTGCTCATTGTCGGAGTAGGAGCGATTGGCGATTCCGTCCGGCTGGGGGGAGCTATTCTGGGGCTGGCTGCTTTATCCTGGGCTCTTATGTCTGTTTTGGTCAAACAGGTTCCCCGGGATTATTCCCAACTGGTAGTTACAACTTATGCAATTTTGGCGGCGACGGTTGTGATGACGCCATTTGTGGCTGATTCGATTTGCCGGATTCCGCTGCCGGTGTTTTTGGAGCCGGCCGTCTGGGGAGGGATCCTGTATATTGGGGTTGTGTCAACAGCGGGAGCTTTTTATTTTTGGAATAAAGGGCTACAGACTGTTGATGCGGCGCGGGGAGGAATTTACTTCTTTTTTCAGCCTTTAACGGGAACCTTACTGGGGTGGCTATTACTGGGCGAGCAAGTCGGAATTTCGTTTTGGCTGGGTACCTTGTTGATTTGCAGCGGGGTTTTGCTGGTAATTAAGCCACAGTCATAATGACAGGTAGAGCGGGACCGGCATTTTCCAGGCAGGGAAGTGCCGGTTCTTTGTGATAAGGATTTATACTCGGGGGACAAATCTTTACAAGGCAAATCAAGTATTCTATAATGAGAATGCAAGCGTATGCATTATTTGCAGAATGGGGAATTGTTTTCTATGCAAAAGGACGACTTGGCAAAAATTCTTTTATTTGGCGTAACGGCGTTATATTGGTTTTCCCTATATACTTATGTACCGATATTGGCTCCTTACGCCCGGCACTTAGGAGCATCCTACGGGATGGTTGGCGTTATTATCGGCTCGTACGGTTTAACGCAGTTATTGCTGCGTATACCCATTGGCGTAATATCAGACGCTTGGGGCCGCCGGCGATTGTTTGTTTTCGGCGGCATTTGCCTGGCTATTTTTAGCGCCCTCGGTATGTGGCTGTTTGCCTCGGTCACGGCCCTGCTTATTTTCCGGGCTGTTTCGGGGATCGCCGCTTCAGCCTGGGTTGACTATACAGTGTTGTATGTCAGTTACTTTCCGGCCGGAGATATGACAAGAGCGATTGGTTATATTAATGCCGCCAATGCATTGGGCCAGGTAGCGGGTATGCTGGCCGGCGGCTATGTTGCCCAGTATGCGGGACTGACTTCAACTTTTCTTTTGGGGGCCATAGGTGGTGGAGCCGGGGCGGTGCTTGCCTTGGGGGTTAAGGAGAAATATACGGCCCCTAAGCGGGTTAGTACCGGACCACTGGCCGAGGTGTTGCGGGACCGTAACTTGCTGCGGATATCCGTATTGGGAATCTTGCTGCAGATTGTCATTTTTGTTACCGTTTTCGGTTTTTCGCCTGTGATAGCCAAGACTCTCGGCGCCGGCAATTTCGAACTGGGCTTGCTCTCAATCTTGTGTATTGTTCCGTCGATTGTTTCCGCAGCGCTGAGTGGCACCTTTTTCATTCGGTATTTTAGTGAGCGGAGTATCCTGGGCGGCGGTTTTTTCTTTCTTGCCGCCGCCTGTTTGGCCATTCCCTTCTTTCAGTGGCTGCCGCTGCTTTACTTGAGTCAGGCGATCATCGGCTTTTGTCTGGGGTTGATTATGCCGCTGTTGATGGGAATGAGTATCCGGTATTTTCCGGATGAAAAACGATCGACCGCAATGGGTATTTTCCAAGCCGTATATGGATTAGGGATGTTTTTGGGACCTGTATTGGCCGGTACGGTAAGCAGCCGGTTTGGGCTCAACTGGGGATTTTGGGTAACCGGTCTGACCGGTTTGGCCGGTGCGATATTGGTTCTTTGGCCTGACTATTTATTGTTGAACCGGAATGTGCCTGGCCGTTTAGCCCCATCCGGGGATTGACAATAGAATGAGCTATGAGTCCTGAGCCGAAAGAACGCATCAGCGGTTTTTCTTTTGACAAGATTTTTATAAAACACCTTTACAATACAATTTTTACCAGATATAATGAGAACTGTTGTAGATTTAGGATGAAAGGGCAAGCAAGTTTTAAAATGCACGACCAGTTAAAGGAAAAGATCGAGGAGGCTCGACAACTTCTGAATAATTTAGCCTTACTTTATGGATGTTTGCATCCTGAAGTGTTAAAAATTAGCCAGGATTTGGACAAGCTGATTTTTCAATATCATAAGCGGCAAGATGCGTGAAAGAGCTCCCCAAGCTCTTCTCTTTGGCATTGAGAGAATGCTAAAGACGAATGCGCCTTTTAATTCCAGATGTCGTAAAGTCCAGAAAAGATAGTTTTGTTTTTAATCGTCCCAGCGGGACGACTTTTTGTTTTTGGCTGCATTTTTGCGTGCCCTGAGCTTTGGATTAAACGTATAAGCACTTTTCGTGTGCCTTAGAATGGTTTCCCTGCGCCATGGACCGAAAAAGCATTTTCTTATTAATCGGCAGGTATCCTTTGCTTTATTGCGTATATACTGTTTGGAAAAGGCGTAAGGTTAACTAGTAAATAAACCGGAGGCTGAAACAACTGCCGGGTGAGTGACGGGGAGTGGTCAGGATTCAATTTCAAACCGTTCGATTGGAAGATAAGCCGTTTTTTGACCGTTTTTTTAGGTCCGGACAGCACCATAATTCGGAATGTACATTTACTTATTACTATATGTGGCGTAAAGCAGGCAATATCCGCTGGGCCCTTGTGGACGACTGCCTCTGTATTCTGCTTGACTTTATGGGAAAGCCTTTTTTCTTTCCGCCCTATGGTGCTACGGAAGCTAATTTTGCAGGGGTCATAAAGAAAATGGAGGAGTATTTTCAGTCAGTTCATAAACCGTTTTATATGCGGGGGATTACCAAACCATTTTTGGAACTGTTTCAGAGCCGGCTGCCGGAACGGTTTTCTTTTTCCCGGGACCGCGACAGCTGGGACTATGTTTACCTGGGGGCGGACCTCAGCGAGCTAACGGGTCGCCGCTACAGTAAAAAACGGAATCATATCAATGCATTTTTGGCTATGCACGGGAATTATTGCTATCGCCCGGTAGGCCGGGGGAATTTGGCCGAATGCCTGACTTTTCTTGACCGTTGGTTTAGCAGCCATAACGCGAACCGGTATTTGGAAAAAGAAAAGGAGGCAATTCTGGATATCATGGAAGAATTGGATTCCTTGGATATCCAGGGCGCCGTTATTGAAATCAACGGAAGGATTGAGGCCATGACGCTGGGCGAGGCGATTAATGATACTACGGCGGTTATTCACGCCGAAAAGGCCAATCCGGATATCCGCGGGCTCTATCCGCTGATTAATCAGCAGTTTTGCCGGCGGCAGTGGCCCGACAAACTTTATATCAACCGGGAAGAGGATATGGGTATGTCCGGTCTGCGCAAAGCGAAAGAGTCCTATTATCCGTTTCAATTGCTGGAGAAGTATACCGCCCAGGCGAAGGAATGAAAACCTGGTAGGTTGACTTTTGCCGGATAAACCACTATAATAATTAAAGTTAAAATATATCAACTAAATGCCTAGAGATAAGAGCGATTAGGGGGCAAAACTCAGTTTGAGTTTTGCTTTTTTGTTTTTTTAAAGGATCTTCAGCTAGGTAAAAGGGAGTTTAAAATGCAGCATATTAAATTGTTGAATCCGCCGGAAGTGATTTTTCGTGCCAATTGGCGGGACCGCTATGAAACCAAGGTATCCCAATGGCTGATACCCTGGGACGGGAAGGAGGCGGTCGATATCGGTTTTATCGGTGTGCCTCTTTCCAAAACATCAATCAGTGTTTCCGGTGCGTCTTTGACGCCCAATGCCTTCAGGGAATTGTTTCCGAAAATAACTACGTACAATATGGATGCCGATATTGATTTGCAGGAGCTGCGAGCCCGTGACCTGGGCGATATCGAAATGCATGTGACCGATTTGCCGCGCTGCCATGCCAATATCGAGCAGGGGCTGACGAACCTATTTCAGGCCTTGCCCAATCTTTTTCCGGTGATTGCGGGCGGTGACCATTCAATCACTTATCCGGCAGTGAAGGCGTTTAAAAGGCGTTTTGCCGGCAAAGTGGGGCTGATCCAGTTTGATTCCCATATGGATGTGCGCAACTTACTTGACGGCGGTCCCTCGAACGGAACGCCGGTCCGCAGTTTGCTGGAATCGGGCACTGTTGAGGGCCGTCATATTGTTCAAATCGGGATTCATAGTTTTGCCAATTCCAAATTCTATCGCGAATACGCCGCAGCCCAGGGAATTACCCAATTTACGGCCCGGCAGGTGGCCCGGGAGGGGATTGACCGACTGGCGGAAAGGGCAATGCAGATTGCCGGCGACGGAACAGAAGCGATTTACGTCACTGTCGATATGGATGTGCTTGACCAGGCCTACGCACCGGGAGTGCCGGCCATGGCCGCGGCGGGAATGACGTCCTGGCAGTTGCTGGATGCTTTGTTCCAATTGGGGACGGATTCTAAGGTCCGGGGACTGGATATTGTATGTGTGGATCCACTGCAGGATTATCGCCGGGCTACGGTTCGTACGGCATTGTACGCCATGCTGACATTTTTGACGGGATACAGAAAACGGGATGCCTAAGATGATTGACATTCCGGCCCGGTTGCACTATCATAATGATAAAGTCTTGGTAGCATCCGTCTATAGACAGGAGACTTCCGCAGCCTTGCGCGGCGGAGGAAAGAAGAACGGATGACCATTTGCAATGGGAGAAAGGCGGAAGAATGGGCAATCTCGAAAAAGATGGCGTCAGCCTCGGCAAGGCCGCCGTTCTGCTGGTGCTGCATACCGGCGGGGCGGAAACGGCGCTGCAGGACCGGAGTGTCGCCTGCGGCTATAAAGTATACAAAGGGAAGGTTGGCTCTATGGATTCCGCCAAAATCTTTGCCGCCATTACGACTGCCGCCAAGCGGGAAGGACTGATTAACGACCGGTACCGGGAGGAACATGCGCTTTATCATTCCATACTGGAAGCCTATCATGGCATTTGCCGGGGACAGGACGGGCTGGGGAATGTGATGCGCAGTGCCGGGCTGTTGTTCAGTATTGTGCGGGGGCCGCGGCTTCCCAATGATGCGGCGGACGGCGAATGGATCGCTATTGCATTATATGGCAGCATGGGAGCGCCGATTAAAGGATTTGAGCATGAAGTACTGGGATTGGGGATCAATCCGGTATAACATACAAATAGAGATTGCTTAAAAAGATGCAGATACTAGGCGCGGCGAGCATTCGAACGAGGCGTACTCAGGCGTACGTTGAGTGAGAACGCGCAGCCGCGACAACGTTAGGTCCCACATTTCGCAATTATTGCCGAATGTTAGAGGACTGCGAAAAGTGGGATTAATGCGCTTTTTAAGCAGTCTCATAGAAATAAACGGCCCAGAGGTACGAGATATAAGGGGGCAAGACTCTTTACGGGTTTTGCTTCCTTTTTTTGTGGGAAACGCAAGTGGGACTCGCCGGATTTTCCCGCGCCTGGAGTTATGCGCTCGTGCCGGACCCGATTGCATAGGACGGAGGCCGGCGGGTAATAGTGAGAGTTAAGTGGAAAATAAAGGCCGGTAATAATGAAAGCCGGAATTAATGGAGGAGGAAAGAAATGATTTATTTGGACGGATATTCTCTGACGCTGGCTGAAGTGGTAAAGGCAGCCCGCGAATATGAAACGGTTGGCCTGCAGGACTGCGGTATAAGGCAGATTCTTGCCAGCCGGGCGATTGTAGACAAGGTATTGGAAGAAGAAAATCCTGTATATGGAATTTCCACTGGTTTCGGCGATTTTAGCCGGGTCTTTATTTCCAAGGAAAAACGGGAGAAATTACAAAAGAATTTAATCCTCAGCCATGCAGCGGGAGTCGGCGACTATTTGCCGGAGGACGCAGTGCGGGCTGCCATGCTGCTCAGAGCAAATTCATTGTGCAAGGGATATTCCGGTATCCGGCTGTCAACTGTTGAAATGCTGCTGGCTATGCTTAACCGGCGGGTCTACCCGGCCGTGCCGGCGAAAGGATCGGTCGGAGCCAGCGGAGATTTGGCGCCTTTATCGCATATGGTGCTGGTTATGCTTGGTGAAGGACAGGCTTTTCTGAACGGGGAACTGGTCACCGGCGCCGAGGCGCTGGCGGCGGCCGGTCTGAAACCGGTTGCGCTGGGGGGCAAGGAAGGACTGGCTCTGATTAACGGTACCCAGATTATGACGGCAGTAGGCTGTCTGGTCTGGCATGATGCGGCTAAGCTAATGCAGGTGGCCGATATTGCCGCCGCATTATCCCTGGAGGCTTTGAAAGGCACCCGGACCGCGTTTGACCCCCGCATCAGCCGGGTGCGTCCCCATATTGGCCAAATGGCTACTGCGGATAACATGCTGCGGCTGACGGAAAATAGCGGGATTATATCTTCCCATGTCCATTGCTCCAAAGTACAGGACGCTTATTCCTTGCGGTGCATACCCCAGGTGCATGGCGCCTCCAAGGATGCTCTCCGGCGGGTGGGGGAAACGCTGGCCGTGGAAATTAATGCCGCTACCGACAACCCGCTGATTATGCCCGACGACGGCGATGTGCTTTCGGGAGGGAATTTTCACGGTCAGCCGGTGGCGCTGGTTATGGATTATTTAAAATTGGCTCTGGCGGAGATCGGCAATATATCCGAACGGCGCATCAACCGGCTGCTGGATTCTCATCTTAGCGACCTGCCGCCGTTTTTGACGGCCTATCCGGGAATTGATTCGGGCCTGATGATTACCCAATATACGGCGGCGGCCCTGGTGTCGGAAAATAAAGTGCTGGTGCATCCGGCCAGTGCTGATTCCATACCGACTTCCGCCAATCAGGAAGACCATGTGAGCATGGGAACCATCGCTGCCCGTCAGGCCCGGGAGATTCTGGAGAATGTACGTCATATTCTGGCGATTGAATGTCTGTCCGCAGCGCAGGGAATTGATTTTCTGGCGCCCCTGGCACCGGGAAAAGGTACCGGTGCGGCTTGCCGCACTATCCGGCAAGCGGTACCGCATCTCGACGAAGACCGGGTTCCGGCGCCGGACATTCAGAGCATTTATCAACTGATCAAGGACGGTTTCCTGACGCGGGCTGTGGAAGCTGCCGTGGGAGAACTGCTGTACGGCGAGAATCCGTCGAATTCTAAATAGCAAGAGCAGGCCTGTCGGTATTACCGGCAGGCCTGCTCCGGTTACGGGGGGAGCAAAGCGGAGAAAGAAAATTCTAAATATAAAAATAATTGAGTAAAATGTAAAAAGATTTAAATGCCGGGCCGTCTTTTCCGCCGGTATAATAAATGTTAAGAGAAAAGTGCAATGAAGCCAAAAGAGGAGGAGAGTGTATTGAGAAAAAGTCTGGCCCTTCTGCTTACGGTTGCATTACTGGCAACGGTCGTGTTAGCAGGCTGCGGTAAAGGGCAAAAAAACGCCGCTACGAAAGCCGGCGAACCGAAAGCCACAACCCTGACTTTCTGGACTTTTCAGGAACTGCATAAACAATTCATGGATGATGCGGTAGCAACCTGGAATAAAAAGCATCCTGATAAGCCGATTGTACTGAAAACCGATGTGTATCCTTACGACGAACAGCATAACAAACTTTTGATTGCCCTTCAGTCGGGAACCGGTGCTCCGGATTTGGCCGATATTGAAATTGGCAAATTTGCCAATTTCTTAAAAGGCAGCAAACCGGGGCTGGTGCCGCTGAATGATATTGTCGATCCGGTCAAAGACAAGCTGATTATGGGCCGTATAGAGAACTACGCGAAAAATGGCCAGTATTATGGGATTGATTACCATGTCGGCGCCGAAGTCATGTACTATAATAAAGAAATTCTTGACCAGGCGGGAGTCAATGTGAATGATATCGTCACCTGGGACGATTATATTGCCGCCGGTAAAAAGGTTGTGGAGAAGACAGGAAAGCCCATGACCACTATTGAAACAACCGAACATTGGTCTTATTATCCCCTGATTGTTATGCAAGGGTCGGACTTTTTGGATAAAGACGGCAATGTCATACTGGATAATGAGACGAATCGCAAGACATTGCAAATGTTGCAGGATATGCTCTATAAGGAAAAAATTGCCGTGCCGGCGCCCGGCGGCTACCATCATTCCGAGGAGTACTGGGCCTGGATGGATAAAGGAAATGCTGCTTCCGTGTGGATGCCGATGTGGTATATGGGCCGGTTTGTACAATATATGCCCGATTTGAAGGGGAAAATTGTGATTCGCCCGATGCCTGTATTCCCGGGAGGCAAAAAGTCGGCCGGTATGGGCGGTACCGGAACGGCCATTACGACCCAGTGTAAAAATATAGAGCTGGCTAAACAGTTTTTAGCGGAAGCCAAACTTTCCAAAGAAGGCAGTATTAAGACCTGGACGATTCTGGGATTTGATCCCATAAGAAGTGATGCCTGGAGTGATCCCGCTATGGCTGCGCCGAATAAGTATACCGATTATTTTGGCACGGACATATTTAATACGTTGAAGTCCGTCGTTAGTGATATTGGCTCAATTAATGTAGGTCCTAAATTCCCTGACGCAGTTTCGCTGGTGCAAAAAAATGTCTGTTTCAAAGTGCTTAAGGAGCGGAGCCAAACGCCGGAACAAGCGCTGAAAGAAGCAGCGGATGATTTAAAAGCAAGGTAGTCCGGAGCCCTGCGCCACGAGCCGAAAGACCGCGTTAGCGGTGTTTCCATGCAAAGGAGGAGATAACATGCCGGAACCGGTAGTTGCTGCGGCAGACAGGCAAGTCATTGGACAGCATAAACTGCGAAAATTGCTGTCCTCACCCCAAACAGCGCCGTATCTTTTTGTTCTGCCGTTTATTATATCGCTCTTATTGTTTTTTCTTTATCCCGTCGTATCGACTGTGGTGATGAGCTTTCAACGGATTAACGGGCCGGGGGATGTAACGTTTATCGGGCTGCGAAATTACAGGAATTTGTTGAACCCGCATTTCTTCAACGCCGTATGGGTGACTACCCGTTATACATTCTGGACGATTCTGGTATTAATCCCTTTGCCGCTAATCCTGGCCGTGTTCTTAAACCAAAAAACGACCTGGGGAAGAACGTTTTTCCGGTCCGCCTTTTTTATGCCGGCACTTACCTCCGTAATTATAGCCGGGCTGTTTTTCCGTCTTGCCTTTGGCGAACAGGAAACGACCCTGGTCAACGCGATTTTGGGGATATTTGGTGTCAAGCCCGTTGTATGGTTGCAAAATCCCAGCACCGGTATACTGGTCATGGTTTTACTTTGCACCTGGCGATGGCTGGGAGTTAACATTATTTATTTTTTGTCCGGCCTGCAAAGCATACCGGAGGAGCTTTATGAATCGGCAGCCATTGACGGAGCCGGTCCCTTCCGGCAATTTTGGCACATTACGCTGCCTTGTTTAAAACCGGTTGTGATTTATGTAGTGACTATCAGCGTTTACGGCGGTTATTCCATGTTCGCCGAATCCTTTGCTCTCTGGAACGGCCCGCGTTCTCCCGGGGAAATCGGGATGACCATGGTAAATTACATCTATCAGGAAGGATTCAATAATAACGATTTAGGGTTTGGCTCAGCCATCGGAATTGCCCTGTTTGCCATTGTCATGACCGTAAATCTGATTCAGCTCTGGGTCAGCGGCTTTTTCAGAAAGGAGGCGGCCTGATGAATTCAAAACCGGCAAGTAAGCTCGTATCCCTGGCCGTATTTATAATTTTATCGGTTTTTGCCGTATTCTGCCTTGCCCCGTTTTTCTTTCTGCTGCTGTCGTCACTGCGTCCCGGTGTGGAGATGATCCGCAACGGGATTTCCCTGCATATTGATTTTAAGGCTTTGAATTTTGCAAATTACCGGCTTTTAATCGACGGCAAAGACGGTATCTATCCCATCTGGTATTTCAACAGCTTGGCGATAACGGCGCTGCACACCCTGGTGTCCTTATTTTTTACTTCTATGGTGGGTTACGCGTTGGCAGTATACGATTTTAAAGGCAAAAAACTGATATTCACCATCGTTCTGGTGGTCATGATGATTCCGGTAGAGATCCTGATATTGCCGCTGTATAAGCTGGCCATAGGCATTCACTTAATTGACACCTATCTGGGTGTCATCCTGCCGTTTGTAGTAGCGCCCACGTCGATCTTCTTTTTCCGGCAATATGCAGCTACCTTGCCCAGGGAATTAATCGACGCCGGCCGCATTGACGGCTGCAGTGAATTTAGAATCTTTTTTCAGATTATGGTGCCGCTGATGCTGCCGGCATTTGGGGCTATGGGAATTTTACAGGCTATGTTCAGTTGGAACGGTTTTGTCTGGCCGCTGATCGTACTGCGTTCCAATGAAATGCTTACTCTGCCGATCGGCCTGCAGTCCCTGATTACTCCCTATGGCAATAATTATGATTTATTGTTTCCCGGCGCTGTAATGTCGGTTATCCCGATTCTGCTTGTGTTTATCATGAATCAAAAGGCGTTTATTTCGGGACTGACTGTCGGGGGAGTCAAAGGTTAATTGCGGGAAGAACGGAACAGACCTAAATCCGGGAGGTAGCATTATGAAAAGAGCAAAGTGTATTATCGATAAAGATTATGTTATCGCCGAGGTGGATCCTAAGCTGTATGGTTCCTTTATCGAACACCTGGGCCGGGCAATTTATTCCGGGATTTACGAACCCTCCCATCCGACGGCGGATGAGCAGGGGTTTCGCCAGGATGTCCTGCAACTGGTACGGGAGCTGGCGGTGCCGATTGTCCGTTATCCGGGCGGTAATTTTGTATCGGGATATAGTTGGACCGACGGAATCGGGCCGGTGGCCGGCCGTTCCCGCCGGCTTGATTATGCCTGGCAGTCGATTGAGCCGAATCAAGTGGGGATCGATGAATTTGCCGACTGGTGCCGTAAAGCCGGTGCAGCGGTCATGGCCGCCGTCAATCTCGGTACCGGCACTCCTCAGGATGCCGGCTACATGCTGGAATATTGCAATCATCCCGCCGGCACGTATTGGAGTGATTTACGGATTAAAAACGGGCACTCTGAGCCGCATAATATCAAGGTTTGGTGCCTTGGCAACGAGATGGACGGTCCCTGGCAGACCTGCGCCCTCAGCGCCGCCGATTACGGGAAAAAGGCGCGGGAGACGGCCAAAATCATGAAGTGGGTCGATCCTTCAATAGAATTAGTAGTATGCGGCAGCTCCGGACCGCACATGGCCACCTATCCCGAATGGGACCGGGTGGTGTTGGAACATACCTATGAGCAGGCGGACTATATCTCGATGCACCGGTACTATGAAAATGAGGGCAGTATCGAAAACTTCCTGGCTTCTTTCGCCGATATGAATGAATTTATTAAGACTGTGGCTGCAACTGCCGATTATGTGAAAGCCAAGGCTCGCAGTCCCAAGACCATGAAGATTTCTTTTGACGAGTGGAATGTATGGTATATAAAAAAACAAACCCGTATCCCCTGGACTGAGGCGCCCGCTATACTGGAGGACCGGTATTCCTTACTGGATGCATTAGTATTCGGCGGCATGCTGTGTACTCTTTTGAATCATTGCGACCGGGTAAGAATGGCCTGTCTGGCCCAACTGGTTAATGTGATTGCGCCCATCTTTACCGAGAAGGGCGGCCGGGTTTTAAAACAGGCAACGTATTATCCTTTTCAGCAAGTATCGCTGTATGGACGGGGAACGGCGCTGAAGACACTGACCGAAGCGGAAAAATTTACGACCACATTATATGGTGATGTGCCATCCGTGCAGACGGCAGCGACATATAACGGGGAAGACGGCAGCATAACCGTCTTCGCCTTAAACTGTGATATGAAGGAAGATACGGAGCTTGTTCTGGACCTGCGTTCTTTTGGCAGCGTAACAATGCGGGAACACCGGATTATGGACGGACCCGACTTATTTGCCCAGAATACGTTTGCGGCGCAGGACACGGTGGCCCCCCGCAATGGAAGTATCGTTGCCGGCCGGAACAAGGTGACAACGATATTGCCGAAGCTTTCCTGGAATATGTTTCGCTTTGGCCGGTAACATTTTCTACAGCCGGCAAGGAGAAATTATGAAGTTTGTACGGATACCGCCGCGACAGGAATTCTAACCTTTGATCTGGTTAAAAATGGTATAATAAGGAGAAACGGCTTGATAAGGGTGTTGAAATTTGCTGAGAATCATTTCCGGGAAAAAGGATTTTGTTTTTTCTGTAGGCAGGATGTTTCGGAATTTCAAAATAAGGACCCGGCTGGTTTTGCTCTTTATTATTCTTGCGTTACTCCCTTTAATTGTTACGGTAGTTATCGTTTATAAGGATACCGGTGATGCGCTGCAAAGTAAAATCAGCACCTATTCGGTGCAGGTCATGAGCCAGGTAAGTCAAAATATCAAGCGGGAACTGGACCGGCTGCAAAACGACAGTGTGGAAATTGAATTTTCCGATGTGGTACAGCAAACGCTTTTGCATTATAACCAAATGAGCCCCTGGGAAATTGAGAATGCTCAATATACCATGCGTCAAAACCTGGCTAAAAAGTTTTCTTTTTTGCATGATGTATCCGATGTTCTGATTTATACCCGGCAGCGAAAAAAGATAAATGCATATGGTGACTACGGAATTTCATTCAATCTGAAAAAAGAATATTTAAAACCTTATCTTGACCGCCTCTACCGGCAAGGGGGCGGTGTGGTCTGGATACCGGTAAATACGGACAGCGAAGAGCATTTGGTCAAGTATGCCACAAGTGCCGAACAGCTCAGTAAAAGTAACGGCGTAGTAATGGGGCGGGCGGTAAAGTCCCTGAGCGAAGGGGATATTATCGGTTACCTTATGATCCGGACGAACGAACGGTATTTGTCCAATATTTATAAAGACATTGATATTGGGCAGGACGCCGACATTTTTGTTTTAGACCGTAACGGTGTTGTGGTTTCCAGCCGTAGTTCCCGTGTGCCGGTGACCAGCCGTTATCCCGACGGGAATTTAATTCAAAACATCCGGGACAACTTCAAAAACGGCAGTTATGTATTCAATTATGAATTCAACGGCCAGCGATACCTGGTATCCTATGCGCCCATACAAAGCGTTGGCTGGTTTGTAGTGGGTAAAATTCCTTATTCCTATCTTCATTCCGATGCGCAACAGATGTATGCCGACGCCATATATATCGGTATAAGCTGTTTTATTGCCGCCGTATTTTTGGCTTATCTATTTTCCGCCAGTATTCTCGCACCACTCAAAAGACTGCGCAAAGTCATGAATCAGGCGGAACAGGGTAATCTGTCCGTAAGTGTCAGCGACGGCTCCAATGATGAAATCGGTGAAATCACTCAGCATTTCAATAACATGCTGACGGAGATTAATAACCTGCTGGAAAACGTAAAGAATACGGAACACCAAAAGAGGCTGGCCGAGCTAAAAGCGTTACAGGCTCAGATTAATCCCCATTTTTTGTCCAATACGCTGAATACGGTAAGGTTCCTGGCCAAAGCGCAAAAAGCGCAAAATATTGAAAGCATTATTACGTCATTGATTCAGCTTTTCCATATGACCATGGGCAAAGGGGATGACCTGATTCCGATCCGGGAAGAAATTGAATATATCAAAAACTATATAAACATTCAGGAATATCGCTATCTGAACAAATTTAAAATTAATTACGGCCTGGAACCGGAAATCCTGGGGTATAAAATACCCCGGCTTATTTTACAGCCGGTCGTGGAAAATGCGTTGCTGCACGGCATCGGGCCTATGGAGGGACAGGGATTAATCGTAATTAAGGGTTTTGTCTATGAAAATGATATCAAATTTGTCATAACCGACAATGGCACCGGTATTCCGCCCCAAAAGCTGGAGACGATTTTGCAGAAAAGGTCTACGGGCCTGAACGGTATGGGAATTGCCAATGTGAATGAGCGAATAAAGCTGTACTTTGGCAGGCAGTACGGGTTGTCCATTGAAAGCGTTCCGGACCTATATACGACGGTTGAAGTCACATTGCCGGCCGTCAGGCAAGGAAGGGAAGCATAATGTTTAAGGTCTTGCTTGTGGATGACGATTTTACCGCCCGGACCAATGTCAAAACCATGATTGACTGGGAACAAAACGGGTTTGTACTCTGTGGCGAGGCAACAAACGGCCAGACCGCGATTCAACTGATCCAGGACGAATTGCCCGATATTGTTATTACCGATATGAGTATGCCCCTTTTGGACGGCGTGGAACTGATTGAATATATCGCAGCAACGTACCCGGATATGAAGACCGTCGCTCTTAGCGGCTACGACGATTTTGATTATGTAAAAAACAGTCTGAAAAACGGCGCCGTGGATTACCTGTTAAAACATAGGCTGGATAGCACATCCCTGCTGGAAGTTCTAAAGTCGGCCAGCGAGCAGATTAACCGGAAACACCGGTTGATGGAACAGCTGGTAAGAAGCCGGGAGATTTTGCAGCACGATTTGATCAGGCAGCTTGTTCTGGGAAATATTCGGGATAAAACTGGGATCAAGGCGAAAATAAAAGAGCTGGAATTGCCGGTTGAGGATGGAAGTTTATCGTTGGCGGTAGTCGCTATTGACGATTTCCGTCTCATTAAGGAACGGTTTACGGAGACGGAGGTGCGCGGCTTAATCGCGTCGCTAGCGGACCTGACGGAAGAAATATTGCAGGATATGGGCCATGCCGTAATGTCCTTCGTTGATGACGGGAAGTTTATTATTCTGTTTAGTTTTGGCAATATCCGCAGTGAGTTATATATTTATAATCATGTGGGAACAACGGTAAACCGCATCCGGGCGAGTATCAAAAGATATCTGAATATCACAGCCTGTTTCAGCCTGGGCCGTTCGTTTTACAAAATTAGTGATATGGACCGGTTTTATAAAGAAGCCAATGAAAAATTGAATGAAAAGATGATTGCGGGCAGGGACCGGATTTTCCGGGAACCGGCTAATCTTAAAAGTACGGTTGATTTTTTTAATCTTGATTTGAAAGATGAAAAACAAATCATGCTGGCGGTCAAAGCCCGGGATATGACCCGGGTGTCGCAAGAACTTACTGTTATTTTTGACCGGATCGCCGAGCTGGGAGTCAGTTATAAATCAATACAAATGATTTGTGTGGAACTCATCGGCGTCGCCAACCGGATTGCGCGGGAATCCTCCCTGGATATCCAGGAGATTTACAGCAACAAAGACATACCTTATGAAGAAATGAAGAAACATGAAACGATTATTGACGTCAAAGAATGGATTTGCGGCGTTTACGAACGGTTGATTCAACTGCTGCCGGGAGCGGATATTAACCCCAATTATACGGAACCCACCAGAAAGGCGGTAGCCTATATCTGGCAAAATTATGCGCGGGCTATATCCCTCAATCAGGCGGCAGAGCATATTGGCGTGAATAGTTCTTATTTAAGCCGGATTTTCAAGGAAGACTGCGGCACGGGATTTGCCGAATATTTAAATAATATACGGGTTAAACAGGCGCAGTATCTGATGGAACGTACCGATACCAAACTGAAAGAAATTGTCAGTCAGGTAGGATTTAACAACTACACGTATTTCTTTAAAGTTTTCAAGATGGTTGTAGGCATTACACCACTCGAATACAAAGAAAAATGCCAAAGAAATGCCTGAATTTGGGGAGGGAATCGCAATGGCAAGTTTACAATTAAAAAATATTTGCAAAAAATACCCAGGCAATGTTACCGCCGTAAATAACCTGAATCTGGATATACCGGACCGGGAGTTTGTGGTGCTGGTCGGACCGTCGGGATGTGGCAAGTCCACCACTCTCCGAATGATTGCCGGGCTGGAGGAGATCTCGGCGGGAGAACTATACATTGACGGCAAACTGGTCAACGCGGTGCCGCCCAAAGACAGGGACATTGCCATGGTGTTTCAGAACTATGCCTTGTATCCGCATATGTCGGTATACGAAAATATGGTCTTTGGTCTGAAAATGCGCAAAACACCGAAGGAGGAAATGAAACGGCGGGCCATGGAAGCGGCTAAAATCCTGGATATTGAACATCTGCTCGAGCGCAAGCCCCGGGCGCTTTCAGGCGGGCAGCGGCAGCGGGTGGCCCTGGGCCGGGCAATGGTCCGGGAACCCAAAGTATTCTTGCTGGATGAACCGTTGTCCAATTTAGATGCTAAACTGCGGGACCAGATGCGGGCGGAAATTAGCAAGCTGCACCGGAATTTAGCGGCCACCTTTGTATATGTAACCCATGATCAGCGGGAAGCTATGACTATGGGAACCTGCATTGTGGTAATGAAAGACGGACTGGTCCAGCAGGTGGATACGCCGCAGCGGCTGTATAGCAATCCCTGCAACCTGTTTGTGGCCGGCTTTATTGGCAGTCCGCAAATGAACTTTGTCAAGGCAGTGCTTGAGAAGGGGGACAATAACCCAGAGCTTGTATTTGGCCGAAGCAGGGTGCGGTTGCCGGCGGGAGAAAGGAATCCTGCCGTGCTTAACGGGTATCAGGGACGGGAAGTAATTCTGGGAATCCGACCGGAGAATATTGCTGTTGACGAAGCCGCCGTTGTAAATAATCCCGGCAGTGTAGTAAACGCCTATGTTGAAGTTGCCGAACACATGGGGGCGGAAACCTACCTGTTTATGAAGGTGGAGGGCAGTAATTTTATCGCCCGGGTCAGTCCCGGGACAAAGGCCGGACCGGGCAATACCATTCCGGTTGTTCTGGAACAGGAAAAAATTTATTTATTTGATAAGGATACGGAAAAAACAATTTTT
The DNA here is from genome assembly GCF_900476375.1 of Allolucifera butyrica. Classification (GTDB taxonomy): domain Bacteria; phylum Bacillota; class Negativicutes; order Sporomusales; family UPPP01; genus Lucifera; species Lucifera butyrica. Next base: position 40,627 of record NZ_UPPP01000073.1, read on the forward strand.
TAATACAAAAAGGCACTCACTCCTTAGGGGAATGAGTGCCTGAAATTTGTAAAACGATTTTTCGCTATGATTACTACTCGTCTTCTTCCTCACAACAACAGCAGCAACAGCAGCAATCATCAAAATCTTCTTCCCGGGCAGCGTTTGCTTTGGTTTCTTCCGTTACCATGCCAGTCATCTCCTTTATAATATTTATTATCAATCAATAAATATTATCTTTTAATTTAACTATACTCCTGGATCCTGGAAAAGTCAACCATTTTTTGTTTCCCCGTGCCCTGAGCCCTGCGCCATGGACCCAAAGACCGCTTTTAGCGGTCTTTCTTATAAAGGAATGGCAAAACAGCCGGAAAAGCATAGGATATTACCGGATGCGGAAGGGGGAATCAACGGTGTATTTTAACTTTGGCTGTGATACCAGTTCTACTTGCAGCAGCAGTTGCAGGTATGGATGCGGTTCTTTCAACCCTTGGTTTTGGATTGTGGTGTTTGGTGTTCTTGTGTGGTTTTTTTTCCGTGAGCATACGTCAATTAGCTTGTATTAAGAAAGTATAAGTTTTAAGGACTATATAGATAGCCGTTAACGGCAGAAGAATTGCCTTATCAACGCTGCGCCGTTGCCACTTAACCTCCGCTTATGACAAGACGATCCTTCTGCCTGGATTGTTCGCCCGAAATGATCTTTAGATGGTTTCCCTGCGCATCGAGCCCTGCGCCATGAGCCGAAAGACCGCGCAGCGGTTTTTCTTATAATATTTGACTGATATGCAGCGCCCGGAATTTACCGCTTTTTTGCGCCGCCCGGTTCATTTGCACCAGACAGATCGGACAGGAGGTCGCGACGACCTGAGCCCCTGTCTTCTCGATATTTTGACGCTTTTTTTCCAGAACGGCTTCTGCGACGGCGGGGTAATCGACATAAAAGGAACCGGCGCCGCCGCAGCAGGTATCTGCGCCAGGCATTTCCACGTATTCCGCCGCCGCTTTTAAGAGTTCCCGCGGCTGGCTTTTTATGCCCTGCCCGCGGCCCAGATGGCAGGGTTCGTGAAAGGTAACGGTAACGCCCGTACGCTGCCGCGGCTGATAGCCTGCTTTTATTAGATATTCGGATAAGTCCATCACTTTGCGGCTGAAAGCCTCGGCGCGGTCTTTCCAATCCGGATCGCCGGCAAAATAACCGGCCATATGCTTCAAAGTGCCGCTGCAGCTGGCGCAGTCACTCACGATAATATCGGCTGTCTCAAAGAGGCGGATGTTTTCTTTGGCCATAGCAAGGTAATCGGCCCGCAGGCCGTGGGCCAGATGGGGCAGGCCGCAGCACAGATTATCCACGAGGATAGGCTCGCTGATGGAGCGGAGGATGGTTAGCGTTTCTTTCACCGCTTCGGGGAACATCATGCGCATGCCGCAGCCGTGGAAATAGGCAACTTTGCTTGCCGGTGATACGGAAACCGGCGAAGGGGACGCAGGGGCTCCGAGGGAAGCGGGACCGGCAAAAGCGGTCAGAAATTGGTCCCGGGTTGTTTCTCCCGGAACCAGACCGCCGGGAATCAGACGGTGCAGTCCGGTTTTGCGCAGCACCCGCAATGTGCCTGCCGCCAGTTTAACGAGAGAGCGCCGTTTCAGGAGATTCCCCATGGCCTTATACTTGAGGCTGACTCCCTGCCGGTCGGCGAAATGCTGCCGGACAGCCATCATGGCCGTATCGGTCTGGATTTTATTCGGGCAGGTCTCCACGCAGGCCCGGCATAAGAGACAAAAGTTGACGGCGGCCAGCACGTCGGGGGTCATTTCCAGGCCGCCCTGGGTAAGAGCGCGGGCTATATTGTTTTTGCCGCGGGCGCTGGAAGCTTCAATATCCTTTACTCCAAACAGCGGACATACGGGCAGGCAGGTGCCGCAGCGGTCACACTGGCTGACAATGCTATGGACATCCGGCAAAAAATCCTTGGTATTGGCATTACTCATAATTGACTCCTTGCAATCGTTTACCATATTTTCCCGGGGTTGAGAATCCCTTTGGGATCAAGAGACTGCTTAATGGTTTTTAGGGTGTTAACGCCGGCATTGCCGAGAGCGTTTGCAATATAACCCTTTTTGGTGATGCCGATGCCGTGTTCGCCGGATAATGTTCCGCCGGCATCCAGGGCGGCCGCAAAGATTTCGTCGATAGCCTGGTGAACCCGTTCGGCTTCTTCTGGCCGGGAAAGATCGCACAGCACGGAAGGATGCAGGTTGCCGTCCCCGGCGTGACCGTAGACAGCGATGCAAAGATTATATTTGGCCGCAACTTCACGTATGCGGCGCATAACGGCCGGAAATTCATTCCGCGGAACGGAAATATCCTCGCCGAAGCGGTTGGGAGCCATGGCGCCGATGGCTGAACTGAGACCGCGGCGAATGGACCAGATGTCTTCCGCTTCCTGGACAGAAGCGGCGATGCGTACTTCCGCCACACCGAAACTATGAGCAATGGCTTCAATTTGATGGGCCTGTTTTTCCAGAGACTCTGTATCTTCCCCGTCGATCTCAATGACTACGCAGGCTTCAATCGCCGGGTCAATCACGAGATGGCGGTGACGGGCCACAGCCTGAATGCTGGTCTGGTCCATGAGTTCAGCGGCAGCCGGCGTGACGCCGGACTGCAGCATCTTATGAATTGTCAGGCAGGCGTTGTCGAGAGCCGGAAACATAAGCTGCAGGGTGTTGCGCATTTTCGGCATAGGAATCAGGCGGAGCAGCACCTTGGTGATGACACCGAGCGTGCCTTCGGAGCCGGTGAACAGTCCCGTAAGATTGTAGCCGGTAACATTTTTAAGGGCTTTACCGCCGGTATTGATGACCGTACCGTCGGCCAATACCACTTCCAGGCCCATGACATAGTTGTTGGTTACGCCGTATTTAACAGCTCGCATCCCGCCGGCGTTTTCGGCAACATTGCCGCCGATAGTGGAAAATTTCCAGCTTGCCGGATCGGGCGGATAAAACAGGTCCTTGGCGGCGCAGGCATTATAAAGATCGATAGTGCGAACGCCGGGTTCGGCTGTGACCAGCATATTCTGCTCGTCAATTTCAAGAATGCGGGTCATGCGGTCAAGCGCCAGCGAAATGCCGCCGGCGAGAGGAATGCAGCCGCCGGTGCGGCCGCTGGCGGCGCCCCGGGGCGTAACGGGAATCGTATTGGCATGGGCCAGAGCCATGACGGCGGCGACTTCTGCCGTTGTCATGGGCCGTACGACCAGGTCCGGTTTATTGGGCGGGATGAGGGGGACAAAGGAAGAATCGTAAGAATAGCCGAAACGGTCAAGGTCGGCGTCAAGGACGTTCTCCGCGCCGACAATAGCGCATAATTGTTTTTTTATTGCATCGGAGACCATAAGACACCTCCACATAGGTTGCATACAAAGTTTAATCATAAACTCTTCGCCATTGGGGGAGAGTTTCCTTTTGCCGGAAAAAAACAAAAATTTGGGATAATGGCAAGAACTGCTACCCTTTCAGCTTAATTTCCGGCGGATATTGCCATTGCTTCAATTCTTCCGGTGGAATGACATTCGGCTCTTTGCCGCCGTTTAATAGCAAGGCCCGGTAATAAATTTCGGCAATTTCCTCCACGTAGTGGGCCTTTAGCAGAGCCTCTTTCGGATTCTTATCCACTGTCAGCACGCCGTGACTTTCGAGCAGGATGGCGTCTGCCTTTTTTAGCGGTTCAATAATACTGGCGGCAAGGGCATAGGTGCCGGGACGGCCATAGGGGGCGACAGGAATGATGCCGCATTCGCCACCCAATGTTGCTCCCTCATAAACAACGGCGGGAATTTCTTTTTTCAATACTGCGAAGGTAGTGGCGAACCGGGAATGGGTATGGACCACGGCCAATATATCCGGTCTGTTTTTATAGGCCTGCAAATGCATGAGCAGTTCACTGGTTGGTTTGACACTGGTTTCGGCTTCGATTACAACCGCATCCAGGTCCACGATGCAAATGTCATGATACGTTAACTCCTCCCGGTCTAAACCGGATGGGGTTACGGCCACATAACCGGTACTTTTGTCTTTTATGCTGAAATTGCCGGACTTGTGTTTGCAGAGACCGCTGCGGTCCGCCTGCAAGGCGATTTGGAACACTTGTTTTTTGAGTTCTTCCAACATGGTAATGGTCTCCTTTTGTTTAAATCGGTTGGGAAACTGTCATTTTTTGTTTCATCTATTTAGCATACCATATAAACAGCATTCCAGAGGTTAATATTTAAGCAACCCCAAAAAATTATTGTGTTCCCGGAAGTATTGAAGGCTCCGGCGATATGTGAGTTTCGGGGTGGCAGTAACGAGATGATTGACAGGAAATTGGGGTGGAAATCGAGAATCAGTTGTATAAGCTTGTTCCCCGAGAATTGTGGATGTGCCGGCCGATTTGATCAAGAGATACCGGGACAGCAGGTTAAGTATATAATCCCAAGTTCGCTAAATAGAATGAGCAGGTAAAGGAGGAGTTTGGATGAATTGTTTGTGGCGAGGATTCGCCCGGTGTACACTGGCCGTTCTCTTATTCGCGGTAATGACAACCGCCCCGGTTTGGGCGGCGGGCAGTGCGGACGTCGTCAGTTTCGAGGTGCTAACGGTGAATGATTTTCATGGCGCCTTGCCTGAAAATGGCAAGAATCCCGGTGCCGCCAAACTGGCCCAATATTTAAAAGAGACCAAAGCCGTCAATCCGGCGGGAACGATTATTGTAAGCGCCGGCGACATGTTCCAGGGGACGCCGGATTCCAATCTTTTATATGGCAAGACCGTAGTGGACGTGATGAATCAGATCGGGTTTGACGCCATGACGGTAGGGAATCATGAATTTGACTGGGGCGTGGATATTCTTAAGAAACGCATCAACCAGTCGGCTTTTCCCTATGTCGCCGCCAATATTATCGATAAAAAGACGGGGAAGCCGGCGGACTTTGTGAAGCCGTATATCCTGCTCAGCCGGCAGGGAGTGAAAATTGCCGTGATCGGTTTGGCAACGCCGGAGACGGCGTATAAAGCCAGTCCGAAATACGTAGCTGCCTATACCTTTGCCGACCCGGTCCAGACCGTGAACCAATTGCTGCCGGAATTGCAACGGCAAGGTGCGGAGATTATTTTAGTAGTATCCCATTTGGCCAGTTATATGGACCGCCAGACCGGTGAAATCAGCGGGGACGCGGCTGTGCTGGCCCGGGAGACCAGAGGGTTGACAGCCGTTATCTCCGGCCATTCGCATCAAACCGTATACGGCAAAGTGAATGGCGTACCGGTGGTGCAGGCTTATTACAACGGCCGGGCCGTGGGCAAGGTGGAAATTTTGTACGACAAGGCGGCTCATAAAGTCGTCAATACCAGCGTGGAGACGGTTGCTTTGCCTTACCCGGGACTGGCGGCTGATCCGGCGGTGGCCAGGATTGTGCAAAAGGCACAGGCTGAAATTGGACCGGTTAAAAATGTGGTTCTGGGTAAGACCCTGACGCCGCTAGATCATAGCCGGGAAGAGCCGGTGGTATCACCGCTGGGCCAGTGGGCCACAGACGTGCTGCGGACGAGGGCCAAAGCCGATGTTGCTTTTCAAAACGGCGGCGGCCTGCGCACGGGGTTGCCGGCCGGTGAAATTACCATGGGCATGATTTACGAAGTGATGCCTTTCGACAATACGATTTATACGGCGGATATGACGGGAAAACAAATCAAACAGGTTTTGGAATACGGTATCATGAATACCAGGGTTGGCATGCTGCAATTTTCCGGCGTGAACGTTGTTTATGATCCGGGCCGGCCTGCGGGCGACAGGGTAGTGTCGGTCACGCTGCCGGATGGCTCGCCCCTTGGCATGAATCAGGTATACAGGGTGGCGACCAATGATTTTATGGCCGCCGGCGGGGACGGTTATATCATGTTTAAAGAGGGAAAAAATCTGGCCGATACGTTCCTGCCGGTGCGGGATGCGCTGGTTGACGCGATTAAGGCGGCAAGGGTGATCCAGTTCCACAGCGATGGCAGGCTAAAAATTTTAGCCGCCGGCCTGGCGTCTGCCGCCTGATATTTAAAGGAGCTTAACGAACCGGAAAAGGCTATTGGCATTTAGCCAATAGCCTTTTTATTGTGCCCTGAGCCTTGCGCTACGGGCCGAAAGACCGCCATAAGCGGTCTTTCAGATTATTATTTCAGTATGCCCAGCGCATAGCCCCCGATGCCGATTGCAAATAGGCCGAAGATAATCAGTACGGCATTTACCTTCTTTTTCAACAGATACATGCAGGCGAAAGTTAATAATAAGGGCAACAGTCCCGGCAGCAACTGGTCTAAAATGGTTTGGACCGTTGTAACCACCGTCTTGCCGTCCGCGCCGGTAACCGTGGATACCACCAGCGGTACGTTGATACTGGTCCATTTTGAAACAAGAGCTCCCATGACGAATAAGCCTAAAATCGACGCACCCTCCGTCAATTTTTGCAACCTGTTGCCGGACATATCGGCTACTACGCTGGTTCCTTTTTCATAGCCATATTTTATGCCATACCATTTGGTGGCCAGTCTTAGGGCATTAAACAGGATAAAGAAGAGAATGGGTCCCAGGACGCTGCCGCTCATTGCGATAGATGCTCCCAGGGCGGCAGTCACCGGCCGCCAGGTTCCCCAGAATATCGGGTCGCCTACACCGGCGAGGGGCCCCATTAAACCTACCTTTACGCCACTGATTGTGGAATCGTCAATGGGAGCTCCATTTGCTTTTTGTTCTTCCATCGCTGCCGTGATGCCCATGATCGGATTCGCTATAAAGGGCTGGGTGTTAAAAAACTCCAGATGCCGTTTCAAGGCTTCTTTCTGTTTTTGCCGGTCTCCCCGGTACAATCTTTTAATCGCCGGAATCAGGGAAACACAAAACCCAATTGACTGCATTCTTTCAAAGTTAAAAGACCCCAGCAGGAAGTTTGAGCGGATAAACATATTGATTTGATCGCCTTTGGTCAGTTTCACTTCACTCATTTTTATTTCCTCCTTATAACTCATCCAAGTCGTCTAATTCGTCAGCCGTTGTAGCAACTTTGTTATATTTAGGGTTTAGCTGAATATATACGATGGCCAATACGGTCCCCAAAATACCAAAGCCGACCAGATTTAGATTGGTAAAAGCGGCAAATACAAAACCAAGGAAGAAAAAGGGCATTAAATATTTGGCTTCCATCATGTTTATTACCATTGCATAACCGACTACCACGATGAACCCGCCGGCAATCTGCAACCCTCGGGTTACAACCTCCGGTATGGACGCCAGCATGGCATTTACCGCGTCCGTGCCGGCCACGGCGGCTACCAATGCCACCGGAACAGCGACCCGAATTGCCTGCAATCCTAAAGCCAGGAAATGACATACTTCTATACCGCGAAAATTAGCTTTCTCAGCATACTTATCCGCAAGATGCTGGAAGAATACGGTGATTGTTCTGACAAAGATAGTAAGAACCTGGCCGGCTGCTGCGAGCGGTATTGCAATGGCTATGCCGGCGCCGATCGATTGTTTGCCGACGATTACCAATATGGCGGCGATTACACTGGCCAGAGCCGCATCCGGGGCCATAGAAGCGCCGATATTCATCCAGCCCAGGGCCATCATTTCCAGCGTTCCCCCTAAAATAATGCCTGTTTTTAAATCTCCTAAAACCAGTCCGATTAGTGTACAGGCGATCAGCGGTCTGTGTCCCTGCCCTTCGTCAAGCACACTTTCCATACCGGCGATGGCGGCGACAAGGATAACTAAAATCATTTGAATTTCAGTCATATAAGTTCCCTCCCCGTTACATTTCTTTCAAGTTGTTTAACTTACTCATAAGATCTTCCTTATTATCACTGGCAACCTTTCTTAACTCCAGCTCAATCCCCCTTTCGTGTAATTTTCGAAAGGCTTCTATGTCTTCTTTGCCTACAGAGACCGCACCCGTAATTAGTGTTTTTCCCTCTTTAAAGCACATTCCGCCAACGTTTACGGATTGGATATTCACCCCCCCTTCGACCATTCTTAGAACATCGGTCGGATTAGTAAATAAAAATAAAGTTTTAAAATCACTGTACTTGGGATTTTTATAAGCCTCGATTGCCTTATCGACCGGTAGAACATAGGCTTTTATTCCCGGCGGCGTTACTTGCAGCAATAAGGTTTTTCTCAATTTATCGGCGGCGACTTCGTCACTGCAGGCGATTATTTTGTCACAACCGACGGCTTTTACCCAAACGGTCGCTACCTGCCCATGAATTAAGCGGTCGTCAATTCTGGCCAAACAAATTTTCATTTACAAGTCATCTCCCATGTTATTATTGAACAGTGCCCGGAATGATTTTATCCCCTGACTGCCGGCATTGGCCGCGAGCGTCACCAATTCGGAAATTGACACGGAATTTTTCGCCGTATAAACTTCCAGCAACATTGGTAAATTTACGCCGGTAACAATATCCATTCTTTCGTTATTAGCCGCGATTCTACAGGCAGCGTTATAGGGGCTGCCCCCGAATAAATCCACCATAAAAAGGATGCTCTCCCTAGGGGGAAGACTTTTTATTGCAGTCTTATATTTTTCAATAAGAATGTCAATACTTTCACCGGCTTCGAACGTTAAATATTGCATATTCTCTTGTTTGCCGAACATCATCTCCGAGGCTCGTACCAATTCTTCCGAAAATCTTCCATGGGTGCAAATAATCAACCCTACCATATGAATTCACCTCCTTGTAGCGGTACCGCTATTTTTAAAAGCAAATTTTATGCCAAGTTGTGTATCCGAATTTTTTAACAAGAAAGACCAAAAGGGTCTTTAAGTGGAAGGAAAGTATTTTACTTTTCGGCTTTCTTAAGAAGAATGTATTATTTAGAAATAACCCGAAAAGTTATACTTTCTGATCCCATAAAAAAACTCCGTACTACTTTAGAGGTACGGAATTCAGGTTGTCGAGAAAATCTAAGATCGCCACGCTACACTCCGTTTCGTTCGCAACGACAGCTTATTTTTCTGTCGTTGCGAGGAGTAAAGTGACGTGGCAATCTTTGTCTAGGTGTACGGAGTTTTTGATAAGATGCGGTTTTTGTGCTGTTGATACGGATGTGCGTTTTTTAATACACTGCCAAAAGAAAGACTTTTTCTTTTGATACATTTAAATTAACATTTCACAAATATAATATTTTTCCGCATCACTCAGCGATATATTTAAGGATTTTTGGAAAATCTCACAGGCGTTGTTTACGGCCTGGATCAGCTCGTCGCTGAAATGACTTTTTTCAGCCGCCAAGGTTAAACCGTCGTTCGTAATCATTCGCTCCAGGGCATAGCCCGCATGAATTACAATCCGGATTTTTAAGGAATGATCAAACTCAATAGCTAACTCCCGTTCCAGACGGCTCACGAAATCCAGTAAGAGTCCAATAACTTTATGGGGATTTAAATAAGTTAGAAATTGTTTTAAATTATCCACACATAAATCTTTGACAACAATGCTCTGTTCCTGGGAACGGACTACAGTACGGCCACCGGCAATAATTTCTTTTAATACTTTTTCGCCGGTGCCGTCAATTAGTTTTTCCAGAGGGATAAAGGGAATATTTGCTTTGGGCTTTTTCACGCCAACAACAGCCAAGACCGCATGATTTTTTTGTAAATCATTAATTTTTTTGTCAAGTTCCTTTACGCCGACTGGTATGATTGTGTAAGACTCAGCCGTCAAATCTGCAACAATTTCGCCGACAATTTCTTTTAGCTTAATCGCTGTGCCTTTACCGGAGGTGCACACCGTGATAATGACATTATCACTAAAAGAGGTGTTTTCTTTCGGCTCATTGTTGTAGCCTTTAAATTCTTTCAGCGAGCTGTAGATATCATCCAGTTCCATATTAAAAATGCTGGATTTTCTTACGGCTTCCAGCACTAAGGGCGTGGAAACCATATCGATGGTTCTTACCCGGGTTCCTGTCCGTTCAATGACGGTTGCTTCAAATTTGAATAAAGATCCCATATCAACAAGTAAGAGGACCCCCTTGCCGCTATCCATGGCTTTTACTTTATTGATAATAATATCTAATATTTCCCGGGGACTTACGTCCAAAGGCATATCGACGGCACAAGCGGAAGAATCACCCAGTAGTTTTTGCGCGACACTGACCATACTGCTGGCCGTACTGTTCCCATGAGCGGCAACAAGGATGCCAACCTGCCCCTGTTTTTCCTCTTCCACGGATTTTAATAAAATGGCAATATAAGTAATTTCAACCTCAGGGACGTCAACCCGAAAGGTTTGGCTTATCATTGCTTTTATTTTTAAAGCTACCTTAAATTCAGCATCATCGTTTTGGATTGAATGGCTGATATATAACCGGTCGTTATATTTTTCTTCTTTCAATCTTTTAAAAAAAGCGCTTAAATGAAAGCTTAAGGCATATACAAACCGGTCACTGTATTTTCTGAGCAAATCCGTTTCCGCTAAGTCTTTCATCTTTTCAGCGAACTCCAGAATTTCCTTATCTACTATTTTTAAAATCCGGTCCCGGTTCTTTCTGTCTTTATTAAACTTATTATAAAACTTCTTTATATTGATGCTTACATCGGTGGTAATAAACCGGTTAATATAGCTGTCGTCCAGACCTTCTTCCTTTAATAAACTTACTTTGTCTTCAATAAGCCGGTATAAATTAAAGGGCAGTTCATGGGAATCCTCAAGGAGCTCTTTATAGCCGTCGGGTTCTATTAATAACGGGGCGTTTAGAATGCCGCCCAATTTTTCAAACTCCCGGCGGTTTTTGCTGAGTTCAAAAAATCCGTCTTTAATATTGGCGGAGAGTGCCTTGAAGTCCAATTCTATATAATTTTTTTCACTTTTGATGCTGGTTAGAAATCCTTTGGCGCACGTGAGCTGAATATTGGATTTTAACTGGCCGATATTACCGTAAGAAGCACTGCCGATTAATGCTTTTACAACCTCGGAGGATATTTTTATCGGTTTATTGATTCTGTGTGCTTCATTGGCAAATAAATATTTGATTATATCGATCTTTTCTTCAACCGTTCTTTCCTGGAGTGACGGTATATTAATTATGATCGGTATTCTCCGGATAAATGTTTTTAACAGGGAGGAAGTCGGGTCTTCGGTTGTCGCCCCCAGAATCAACACACTGGCTTTCCTTTTTCTTTCGGTTTCCCCCAGCTTATTATAGGTACCCGTATCCATGAAATAAAATATCATTTCCTGGCCTTCCGGCGGTAAGCGATGGATTTCATCCAAAAAAAGGATTCCGCCGTTGGCTTTTTCCACTAAGCCGCCTTTTTCACTGTCAGCCCCTGTAAAGGCTCCTTTGGCATGTCCGAAAATATGGGACAGTAACAATTGCGGATTATTATAATAATCCGCACAATTAAATACAATAAAGGGAGCGGTATTGACAAACCGCTGGATATGCTTTCCGTAGTTATACATCATTCTGGCAAATAACGTTTTGCCTACGCCCGTTTGGCCAACGACTAGGGTATGTAAGCCGACCGGTGGGTAAATAATGGCTGCTTTCGCTTGTTCCACCTGATTTTTTAAACTTTTTTCCGCGCCGATTAAATGGCTGAATGGGTCTTCCGCTTCCTGGCTGCGGAGAAAATCATGAATACTAGTCACTTCTATAGACTTGCCGGTAAGCCGAATATTCAATGTTTTTTCAATAGCGGCCTTGTGCAGAAACTTCACCGGTCTGCCTCTTAATTTTATTATCTGATTCCTTCGCAGCAATTCATTCAGTTCTTTACTAACGTTATTACGCAAGATATTTAAGTCCGCCGCTAATTCGTTGGCGTCAAAACCCTTGTTTTGCAGCAGGTCTTCCTTGGAAAGTTTCTGTGTATATTCTTCTAAATATTCGTAGATTTTATCAATTCTTTTCACCTGTTTACCTCCGCTAATGAATCTGTTACATGTCTAAACATAGCATTTTGTATGTAGCCATTTTGGCACCTCCTTAGAATTATTTTACACTAATTTTAAAAACTAACCGAAATAGAAGCAAAAATTGTTCCGACATGTGTATCAAAAATAGAAAGTGGTTTTTACGGACTTTTTGCCGAAAGTAATACACTATTAAATTTTTTGATACAAAAAAGCAGATGCTTGTCATATTTTTGTCACATTTGCCACGTATAATAAAAACATAACAGATCGGCATAGTACCGGTTTTATAAGAACTTATATTTTTTGACAAGAAAAAATAACCCGGTACACAGCCGATCGTTTATATAGATTTTTTCGCTTACTATCCCGCAATGGCGGGATTTTTATTTTTGTATGAATGGGCTGTTTTTAGCGGGCATACCATAGAATCGTACCGAATGTACCGACAAAAAAAGGGGGAAGACAATGCTTCAATACATAATATATGGGCTTGCCGCGCTGGCTATCATAGCGATCGGCTTGTTTTTGCATATGTATTGTCTGTTGCAATAATGGGTTTCTTATGCAAAAATAGACAAAAAATTTACTATTTTTGTCGTATATATGCTATAATTGACGCAATAGACAGATTGTTCCCGCATTTTGCGCCCTGATTCTTTCAACAACGATTTTCTACTCGTATCATACGCAGGGTGGTTGGTCATTCGTTGCAACTGTCTAAAAGTTTATTCGAAAATCAATTGTTCATTGGCAGCGAACTGTAAAAGCGGAATTGCCGGAAAAATCTGATACAATGCAAAAAGGGGGGGCGTTGACGACGAAGATTAAACATAAACTGATTGTAGCTATCGTTGCGGTAGGGTGCCTATTGGCTGGGGTTCTTGCCGCCTATAATATTTGGAGCATTTACAGTAGTGAGAGAGCGACAATTCAGGGATATAGAACCTTGTTGCAGGATCAATTCGACAGAAATATCCGTCTGCAGGTAGAAACGGCTGTCAGTATGATTAATGAAATTTACCAGCAGCAAAAGAACGGTCAATTGACGGAAGACCAGGCGAAGAAACAGGCGGCGGCCATCTTAAGAAATCTTCGTTATGATAAAGACGGCTATTTTTGGGCCGATACGGTGGATGGGGTTAACGTGGTTCTTTTGGGGCGGAATACGGAAGGTAAGAGCCGCATTAACGATAAAGACGCCAAAGGTGATTTGTTCATCCAGAAAATTATCAAAAACGGCATGCAAGATGGCGGTGGTTATACCAACTATTGGTTCCCAAAACCCAACGAGAAAGAGCCAAAGCCAAAGCGCGGCTATTCGCTGCTGTTTAAGCCATACAACTGGGTGATTGGCACAGGCAACTGGACGGATGATATTGATAAGCTGGTAGCCAAGAAAGAAGCTGAATTGCACGGACGTTTACTGAAGGATATAGGGATGGCGCTGCTGATTACCTTATTGGTGTTGGGGCTGGCAGTAGGAATTGCCATTTGGCTGAGCCGTAAGATAGCAGCGCCAATTGTTACCATGGTAGGTCATGCGGAAAAAGTGGCGGCTGGCAACCTGAGCCGGGAGCTTACTGTCGACTCGCAGGATGAAATCGGCCATTTGGCCCGAGCGCTAAATTCCATGACGCAGCGCCTGAGGGACTTGATCGGCCAGGTCTCGTCCTCGGCGGAGCAAGTGGCCGCTTCCGCTCAAGAATTGACGGCTAACGCCGACCAGTCGGCAGTTGCCGCCGGGCAGGTAGCCGCATCCATTACGGAGTTTGCTCAGGAGACGCAACAGCAGCTTCTCGATGTGAGTGCGCTGGTCCTGATTGCAGAGGAAACGGCGACCGAGATGCAGAAGGCAGCGACGAATGCCGGCAAAGCAGTCCAGGCATCCGAGACGACAGCGGCGGCTGCGGTAGAGGGCGGCCGATCAATTGGCACGGTTGCTTCGCAGATGGATGTGATTGAAAAGACGGTGACACAGTCGGCGCATGTAATAACCAAGCTGGGGGAACGTTCGCAGGAAATTGGACAAATTGTTGATACGATTGCCGGTATTGCCGGGCAAACCAATTTGCTGGCCTTAAACGCCGCCATTGAAGCGGCCCGGGCCGGTGAGCAAGGGCGGGGATTTGCCGTTGTGGCGGAAGAAGTCCGCAAACTGGCTGAACAGTCGCAGATGGCAACTGGCAAAATTGCCGGGCTAATCCATGAGATCTGTGAGGATACGGTTCAAGCGGTAGAGGCCATGAGAACAGGAACGGAAGAAACGAAAAAGGGACTGGATGTGGTCCAGCAGGCCGGTATTGTTTTTGAACAAATTGAAAAACAGGTCAATGCCGTGGCCAATCAAATCCGGGAGATCGCAGCAGCCGAACAGCAAATGGCCGTCGGTATGCAGGAGATTACCCAGACAGTGCAAAATATCGAGTCAATTAGCCGGAAGAATGCCGGTCATACGGAAAGCGTTTCGGCAGCAACGGAAGAACAATCCGCATCGATGCAGGAGATTGCCGCGGCCAGTCAGAATCTGGCCCAAATGGCCGGCGATTTGCAAAATACGGTAAGCTATTTTCAGTTGTAAACAAAAAAAGGGTTTTCAGGCAAGCCTGAAAACCCTTTAATTTTTTTAGCACCTTTTGCCCCGGAAAAAACATACTAGTGGTTCTTCGATGGCTCCCATTCCGCAAGATTGGTTGTACCATACTTTTCTTTAGAACGCTGCTCCAGAGTCTGAACATATTGGTCAAAGGCAAGGGCCGGGTCGGGCGGAGCGCTGTTTACCGCCGCAAACTGCCAGGTGTCACCGGTTTTACGCAGCGTGAAGGTGATGACTGCATAGTTAATATTGCCTGATAAAGCTATGCCGTTTAATAATTCCCGGCTATAAAGAGCATATCCCCGAAGCGTGGTGTCATTCGAATCCAGGATTTCCACATAACGCAGTATAAAATGCCCATAGCCGCCAATCCAGGCATTCAGTTGTTCCTGGGAAAGGGACAGCGTTGCCGGGTCAATCGTTTGCAGCAGGGCAAGGTCCCGGGAATTAAATGCTTTCATACGGGCTAGCAGCAGTTTTATAGCCTGCCTGTCGTCCGGACCGATATAATGGCCGGCATCGTCAATTGCAAGAATTTCCACGGCCGTTCCCCACATTCGGGTTCCCATCAGATCGTCCCGCAGGCGGACATCGGCAACAACAGCTAATCCGTCTTTGCGAAAATCTCTGGACAGACGGACAGGCTGGTATTTCTTGCCATCTTCGCTTAAAATGCCGTATGTCCCCAGGTACGTGATATACCGGATTACACCTTTAATATGAACTACAGGATAGGTATCATTGGTCGCGGCGGAGGCAGCAGCCGGGCCGGATGTTGTCAAATATAACAAAAGGAATAAAAGAGACAAAATGTGAAATAACCGTTTCATTGATGGACCTCCTGGATTGGATTTATTTAGTGAAAGAAATTTCGCGGGGATGACACCATTTTTCGGTTGCGATAATATCAATATAATAAAAGTAAGTTTCACGTTGTTCTTGTGGGATCAGAAAGTATAACTTTTCTGGTTATTTCTAAGATGACACATTCTTCTCGGATTCCCGAAAAGTAAAATACTTTCTTTCCATTTAAAGACCCATTGGGTCTTTCTTATATGGCGGCCCCTTTTTACAAAGGGGCTTTCATGCGGTATTACTCGGGATCTTCAGGTCTTGTTGACATCGAACTGGACAGTTGGGAGGGAATGGTGTGCAATTCCAGGCACAGAAATTAAAGGAACGGCTGCGGCCTATAACACCGGCCGCTTGGCAGGAAAAGATGTCAAAAAACGGCAAGACTAAGCAGGATGAGACGTTAATGATAATGGCAAGACCAGGGAGTGAAACGGAAAATGATAATGATGTGATAGACCGGCTGCCAATTCATGTAAGCTGTATTCCCAGCATTACCCGGATGAGTATCAGTTTTGACCCCGGCCAGGGGGCCGGAGAAATTAGTCGTCTGTTAAAAGAACTGGCTGATTCATCGATTAGCATGGACCTGGTTAACGTGCATCCGCAACAAGTGGTGTTTACCGTCGATAATCCCCTGGCGGCCAAAACGCAATCCCGTATCCGTAAGTGGGGATACCGTTTTGAGTCCATACCGGATTGTGCGCAAGTAGTGATTTCCGGCGGCCAGAGTGATGAAACGCCTTATGTTTTGTCCGGCATTGCGGAAGCATTGGCCGGGTCGAATATCGACGTCTTGCAGATAGCTGGTTCTTGCACCGGATTCTCCGTATTAATCAGGGAAACAGACATGGAGCAGACGGTAAAAGTATTACAGGAAAAGTTATTTTCCGGTATCCGGTAATCTTTGTAAATACTACATCTATTCGGGTAGAAACGTCAAAATCCTGCCTTGCATTGTCCGACGGGAAATGGATAAAGCCTGCTTTCCGGAAAGGAAGGCAGGCTTTTGGTTATTCGCCCCGCATAAACATCATAGCGGACTGCAGGATTTTCTCATCGTCCCAATTTTTCTGCGTATTTTGGAGTATGTTCGCATGAGGTTCGGGGGCTTTTTCGGCTAACTCAGGCTGCTCTGTTGTTTTCTCCAAAAAATCACCTCTGTATCCTGAATTGAACCGGTCCATTAATACGCGGGCCGATAATACGTCCGAAAAGGCGATGCCTCGCTAATTCCAGGCGTAGAAACTGGCGCCTCATTTCCAATATCGGCCCCGGTTATAATGTGCCAAAGACCGGAAGAAAATATACATTTTTCCTGTAAAAGACCGGACGAAATTAAGCCGTTGCAGGCATTTTTTTATACTTCAATATGCGTTATACTGAAATAGGGGGGAGGACTATGGCTAAACAGGCTGTCTTGTGTTTGCAATGCAAATACTATTATATAACCTGGGACAAGTCTTTTCCTTACGGTTGCAAGGCCATGGGTTTTAAGGGAGCTCTGATGCCTTGCCTTTACGTGAGGCAAGTTTCCGGGACCCGCTGCCTGAGCTTCGCGGATAAAATTAAAGGAGAATAGTTGGGTGACGGAAGTAATTTTGGAAGATATATTAACGGCGAAGGAAAATCGCCGTTTGCGCCAAATCGCACTTATCGACCGGTATGGTCTGCCGGTGGTCAGCATTACGCTTACTATTCCCGGCAGTGTAAAGGATAGTCCGGTTTTACGCTGCTTGAGAGATTATGGCGTCGAGAAAATTAAAGGTTGTTGTGATGTGGTTGCCACGGAAGAGATAAATTCTTTTACCGGTCCGGAAGCCTTATTGGCTGTACGGCAGGAGGCAGGCAGTCTGAAGAGGCTTGTAAGCCGCGTAGAGGAGGAGCAATCCTTTGGGCGCTTGCTGGACATGGATGTGCTCGATGAGCGGGGTGCGTCTGTTGCCTGTGCGGAACGGGGCATTGGGCGGTCTTGTTTGTTATGCGGCCGGCCGGCAGTCGTCTGTATGAGGGAGCAAACTCACCCGGCAGAGGAGCTTCGCTCAGCCGTTGAGAATTTGTTAAACAGGTTTAAAGCGCATCAGGCCCACCGGACGGGTTTGCTAGCGGAGAAGCTGGGGGAACTGGCTTTGGAGGCCATGTTGTTTGAAGTCGCGTGTACCCCATCTCCGGGACTGGTTGACAGGAATAACAGCGGGGCTCATATGGATATGGATTTTTTCACGTTTTTATCCAGTTCGGCCTCCCTGGCACAAACTATGGCCTGCTGTGCTCAAGCCGGTTTGAATCATAACGGTCCTTTGCCGGACCTTTTACCGGTACTGCGTCTTATCGGGCGGGAGGGAGAACAGCGCATGCTGGAAGCAACGGGTGGTGTCAATACCCAGAAAGGCCTTCTGTTTGCCTTAGGCGTGGTTGTGGCCGTAAGCGGTTGGCTGCTACGGGAGAGCGGGCAACCGGATGTTCCGTCCGTATTTGAAGCGGTCGCCGCCTCGACGGAGGGTATTGTAGCCCGGGAATTGGCTACCGCCGCGAACAAAAGGGAAAACCAAAGAACAGCCGGCGAGCGGTTGTATCTTACCTGGGGTGTAACCGGAATCCGCGGTGAAATGGAAGCGGGCATTCCGGCGGTACGGGAGCGGGCTTTGCCGGTATTGAAGCACGCTTTGGCCGGTGGTCTGAATCCGAATGACGCTTTGGTGCACACGTTGTTGGAATTAATGACCTGTGTTGAAGACACTACGGTGATGAACCGTCACGATCCGGACAAACTACGGCAGTGGGCCCGGCAGAAGGCGGCGCGTTTTTTGGCGGACGGCGGTATGGAACAGCCATCCGCCCGGCAGAAAGCGGAAGAGTTGGACAAGGAATTTATTGCCCATAACGTAAGCTGCGGCGGTGCGGCCGACTTGCTGGCCGTGACCTGGTTTTTGTATCGTTTTGCCGGCTTGGGCCAAAAGAATGGTACTGACGCTTAACGGGCATTTCGCTACCGCTTAGGCATATTGGAATAATTTTATATTTTGCAGATTGAAATAGAGAAAGAAGGATTTTCGACTGTGCAATTTGATATTCATCCGCTTAACTTAATGAAAGCGTTATCGCTGTCGTTGGAATTGTCGACAGGCGGCCTGTCCCGGCATCACTGGCGTACGGCTATGATTGCCGCCCGGATTGCCGGATATTTGAAGCTGGACGACTGGCAGTACCAGACACTGGTGTATGCCGCCTTACTTCACGATATCGGCGCTGCTTCCAACTGGACCGAAAGGAAACAAGTGTATGTCCTTGATGGGACTGCAAGCATTCATGCCCAGGCCGGGTATCAACTATTGAATAACTCACCGAAACTGGGGATGCTGGCTGAGCCCATCCGGTATCATCATGTTTTCTGGGACGGGTCTAACAGTCCGGATGGCTTAGCCGGGCCCGATATTCCGCTGCTTAGCCGTATCATTAGTATTGCCGACACCTTAGAAGTCCTGATTAAGGATAAGGGCAATATCTTGGAACAAAAGTTTACTATATTGAGTTTCATCCGTCAGTTAAACGGGAAGGCATTTGACCCCGAACTAGTCAGGATTGTGCATGAACTGGCACGGCAGGAAAGCTTCTGGTTGGACCTGGTCAACCCTTATTATTATCAAAATTTTTTCCATAATGTTGATTTTTACGGTAAATTATGGTTTACGATTGACGACCTGCAAAATATTGGTGAAATCTTTGCGACCATTATCGACCGTACCAGCCGGTTTACGGCACGTCATTCCCGTAGCGTTTCCATCGTGGCGTCGTTTTTGGCAAAAGTCAGGGGGTTCAGTGCGGAGGAAGTTCAATTGATGCGGATTGCCGGCCTTTTTCATGACCTTGGCAAACTGGCCGTACCCAATCATATCCTGGAAAAGCCGGGAAAATTGACTGACGGCGAATATGCCGTTATTAAGCAGCATGTATACTATACCTACCGTATTCTGGAACAGATTGACGGGTTTCAAATGATTGCCGAGTGGGCCGCCTATCACCATGAAACATTGGACGGTTCAGGTTATCCTTTCCGGGTGGGAGAAGCATCCCTACGGCTGGGGTCCCGTATCGTGGCGGTGGCTGATGTATTTGTAGCGCTCACGGAGGAACGTCCTTACCGGCAGCCGCTGGATTGCCGGCAAGTGGAGAAGATCATGCGGACTATGGTTGACAACCGGAAATTAGACGGTAAGATTGTTGAGGAGCTTTTTCTTCACTGTGACCGGGTCTATTCCTTGCTCTATTCTTCCCGTCCAGCTTGCCGGGTAGAGCCGGCCGGGGCCTGAACCTTTGCTGGGTCAAAGCTGTAGCGCGGAAAGCAAACGATATTTTTCGTCTATATTCATATAGTCAGGAGGGTTTGTTCATGGGATATACAATAAAGCAGGTGGCGGAAACCCTGGATTTAACGGCGTACACGCTGCGGTATTATGAGAAGGAAGGTTTGCTGCCGTTTATTGAGCGGGATAAAAACGGCAACCGGATCTTTAATGACAATGATGTGGAATGGGTTTCGCTGATTCGCTGTTTGCGGGATACGGGAATGTCTGTCAGTGAAATTAAACGTTATGTTGAACTTTGCCTGGAGGGAGACAAAACAGTCGAGGTTCGCCGGCTGATATTGCTGCAGCATAAAAAGGAAGTAGAACAGAAAATTGAACAAATGAATGGATATCTAGTTAGAATCAACAAGAAGTTAAGTTATTATGATAATTTTGTAATTGGTCAGGTCGACTGCTGCAACCCTAAAGTCAAGGGAATAAAGCAGCGGAACATAGCCAAAAATCGTTGATGTCCGGAAAAAAGCGGAGACATTATTGTCTTTGCTTTTTTTTTCTGTATTAGAGACGAAGCCTATTGACTTTGAGCGTACTCGAAGGGATAAAATATACTTACTTTGTGAGTTGAGAAATTAAATAAAAATGAGGAGGATCTTATGGAAAAGTCAAAGGTTTTTTTCACAAATCTGCGGGTGTCACCCAATATGAATTTACTGCAGAAACTGGCGAAACTGGTTAAGAAAGCCGGGATGGAACAAATTGATTTTGAAAATAAGTTTACGGCAATTAAAATACATTTTGGTGAGCCGGGAAATCTTGCTTTTCTGCGACCGAATTACGCCAAGGTTATTATTGATATCATTAAAGAAAAGGGCGGCCAGGTTTTTCTTACCGATTGCAACACATTGTATGTAGGCAGACGCAAAAATGCGCTGGAGCATTTAGATGCCGCCTATGAGAATGGGTACAATCCGCTTACCACCGGCTGCCAGATATTGATCGGCGACGGATTGAAAGGGACTGATGAGGCCTACGTTCCCGTGCCCAACGGCGAATACGTGAAAGAAGCTAAAATTGGGCAGGCTATCATGGATGCAGATATTGTTATCAGCTTGAACCATTTTAAGGGTCATGAACTGGCCGGCTTCGGCGGGGCCTTGAAAAATATTGGTATGGGCTGCGGTTCCCGGGCCGGTAAGATGGAAATGCACAGTGACGGCAAGCCGGTTGTAAACAGTAAGGTTTGTGTAGGCTGCGGCGCCTGCGCCAAAATCTGTGCTCACAGTGCAATCACGGTTGTAGACAAAAAGGCAAGAATAGACCATAGTAAATGTGTTGGCTGCGGCAGATGCATAGGCACCTGTCACTTTAATGCGATTGTCCCGGCTTGGGATGAGTCCAGCGATATCCTCAATAAAAAAATGGCCGAATATGCCGCGGCCGTGTTACATGACAGACCCCATTTTCATATAAGCTTAGTGATTGACGTGGCGCCATTCTGCGATTGCCATGCCGAAAATGACGTCCCCATTATTCCTGATATCGGTATGTTTGCCTCCTTTGACCCGGTAGCACTCGATATGGCCTGTGCCGAAATGGCGAACCGGGCGCCGGTCATTGCCGGCAGTTACCTGGAAGAACAACTGCAAAAACAGAGTGGCAAGGGTGGTGTCCAGGACCATTTCTGCGCTACCCATCCGGAAACCAATTGGCAGTCTTGTATGGACCACGCGGAAAAAATCGGCATTGGCACAAAGCGGTATGAACTCATTGAAATCTAAGGATTTTTTGCCACTTCCTCCCGCTGAATCAGCTCTTCTTAAGCCTTGAATTTGCTGTAGGAATGAGATATAATGTTAAAAAGCATAAACTGGAAAGTCCAGAAGGGATTCTGGACTTTTTCTTAGTAACAGAAAGTATAACTTTTCGGGATATTCTTATATAAGCTGTTTTTGTGAAATGCCGAAAAGTAAAATACTTTCTTCCTGTTTAAAGACCCTTTGGGTCTTTCTTATATGAGACTGGAGATTTTTCATGGCAAAACAACCATTATGGACGCAAGAATTTTTGGGGATGAGCTTAAGCAGCTTTTTTCAGTATATGACTCATTATGCTTTAATCGCAGCTCTCCCGGTCTTTGTTATTGATACGTTAAAAGGAAACGACTGGCAGGCGGGACTGGCAATGACCTTTTTTCAGATTGGTGCCGTGCTGTGCCGTCCGCTGGCCGGTAAATGGATTGATGAATTCGATAAAAGGAAAATGCTGTTTATTTCGTTAGGCGCTTTTTTGCTGGTCAGCCTAATGTATTTAGATGCAAAGGGCCTGTATTTTTTATTAGTAATTCGCTTACTCCACGGGGCGGTCTTTGCGACAGGCAGCACAACCACAGCAACGCTGGCGGCTTTAGTTTTGCCAAGGCAACGCAAAGGAGAGGGAATCGGTTATTTTGCCGTGTTTTCCAACTTGGCGATGGTAATCGGTCCTTTTTTTGGCTTAACGGTCATTTCCCATTATCGATTTAATATATTATTTACCGGATGCGTAGTCCTGGCCATATTGTCTTTTTGGTGCGGCAGTAAAATTCGGTTATCCGACGTTGCTCTTGAGCCGAAGAAGACGGATCGCTCATTGAACTGGAATTGCTTTATAGAACCCAAAGCTCTGCCGGTAGCTCTGATCGGCGGTTTGTTGTTTTTTGCCTATACGGGGGTGCTGGTATTCATTCCCATCTACGCCAAACAGCTTGGTCTGCCGGAATACACGAGCCTGTTTTTTGCGGTGTTTGCTTTAGTGATTGTGGCTACCCGGCCGGTCGTAGGCAAGCTATTTGACCAATGTGGTGCAAATACGATTGTTTATCCGGGGTTTATCCTGTTCATTCTGGGTTTAATTGGCCTGAGTCAGGTGCAAGGACTTCCGGGTTTTCTAACGGCAGGGGCTATTATTGGAAGCGGTTTTGGGGCTCTTACCCCTGTATTTCAAACGCTGGCGATCCAAGTCTCGCCCGGGCACCGGGCCGGAGTCGCTACGGCTACCTATTTCTGGGCTCTGGATATCAGTGTAGGATTGGGGTCATTTTTTCTTAGCGTGGTGGCTTCTCATACCGGTTATCGCGCCATGTATCTGCTGGCCGCGACAATTGTTGCTTTTACTACGGCAATTTACTATTGCTTATGGCGGCAAAAAGCTGTGCTGGCGGAATGAAACGGTCAGTTCTGATCGGGCGGCTTAAAATCCTGCTCTGTTTCGGACTTTGTAAGCTTTGTCTTATAGGCCGGCTGCGCGAGAATATTGGCAAGGATACCCCGGAAAATGGAATTGGACTCAGAAATGTTCTGCATAGCCATTCGCGGGACAAGAAATCCCAGGGACAAGCCGAAAATCAATGTAGCAATCAAGGCTCCGAGTTGTTCATTCGAGTCAAAATACACATAGCTTGTTACTCCCCAACGCATCATTATCGTACTTAAGAGCCAAAGATAAAACCCCACTAACATTCCTTTGAGGATACTTCGGCTTACTCCGGCATATAGCAGGAAAATATAAAAGCTGATGCCCCATAATCCTCCGATTATAAAATGACCGGTTAAACCGATTAAAGTACCTAATTGGGTGGATACTTGACTGGCCGGCAAGAACATTCCCGCTGCCGCTTCCCAGACGGAGGTATGCTGCAAGCCTGTTTTAATTGCAACCAGTTCGACAAGGGCATATACTACAGCGGACAGCATGCCGGCGGATACTGCCCGGAGAAAAACATCTTTTTTCATCGGAGTTCCTCCTTACCTACTCTATCAACGGCTATTTTGCCAATTTTATGGGTTTACTATCCGGAAAATCGATAAAGCAGAGAGCAAAGGTATTAGTAAATGCCTAAAATCGGAAAGTATGCTTGAAGGACGTTGTGGTCTCCCGGTAGAACTTATATATAATTTAAAATAGGAGTTTATACAGGTTCTTCTACGGAATTAAATAGATTCCTGAGTCTGGAAAAGATTATTCATAGGAAGGTGACTTATGAGTACAAATGACGGACAACACCGGTTGCGCTTACAGCGAATTGCACGGCAAGCCATGCTGGAAAGAGGACTTCTTCCGGATTTTTCGGCGGCGGCAATTGCCCAGCTTAATGACATCCGGGAAAATGTTTCCGGCTTTGAAAAGGTACGGGACCTCAGAGATCTTTTATGGTGTTCCATAGATAATGATGATTCGAACGATCTGGATCAACTAACCGTCGCCGCCGGGATGCCGGGAGGATGCGCCAGGATCTTCATTGCCATTGCCGATGTCGACGAGTTTGTGAAGAAGTTCACGGCAATCGATGAACATGCCAGGCATAACACGACTTCGGTCTATACCGCCGCGGAGATATTCTCCATGCTGCCGGAGAAACTTTCCTATGATATTACCTCGCTTAATTATGAATCCGACCGCTTGGCCATCGTTATTGAAATAATCGTCGCCGCGGACGGGTCTTTACAGAATGCGGATATTTACAGGGCGGTGGTCCGGAACCGGGCCAAACTGGCTTATGACAGCGTTGCGGCCTGGTTGGATGGAACCGGGCCAATGCCGCAAGCAATCAGTATAGTCAAGGGGCTGGCCGAAAATCTCCGGCTACAAAACCAGGTGGCTCAAAAAATGAGGGCTCTCCGGCATATGCACGGTGCGCTTGATTTTGAAACAATTGAAGCCCGACCTGTATTTGACAAAGATGAGATAAAAGATTTAAAAACAGAGAAACGGAATAGTGCCAAAGATATAGTTGAAGATTTTATGATTGCGGCTAACGGGGTAACCGCACGCTACCTCACAGCGAAAAAATTCCCGTCCCTGCGCCGCGTCGTCCGTACACCGAAACGATGGAACCGGATCGTCGAAATTGCTTTGCAGCATAACTTTGTACTGCCCGAGGATCCCGATTCAAAGGCGCTGGATCAATTTCTGGTAGCGGCGAAAGCCGCAGATCCCTTGCGTTTTCCCGACCTTTGCCTCAGTGTTATCAAGTTATTGGGTATGGGCGAATATGCTGTTGAGTTTCCGGGAGACAGTCCGGAAGGGCACTTTGGCCTTGCCGTAAAGGATTATGCTCATTCTACTGCACCAAACCGCAGGTATCCGGACTTAATCACCCATCGATTATTGAAAGCGGCGTTGTCCGGAGACTCTGTGCCGTATGAAAAAGCGGAACTGATAGCACTTGCCAAGCACTGTACCGAGGCCGAGAATGCGGCGCAGAAAGTGGAACGGCAGGTTGGTAAAGCCGCTGCCGCAATTTTGCTGGAATCGAGGGTTGGCGAGACGTTTGACGCAATTGTCACGGGGGCATCTCATAAAGGAACATGGGTTCGCTTGCTGAATCCGCCTGTTGAGGGTAGACTGGTGGATAACTTTAAAGGGCTAGATGTTGGTCATAGAACCCGGGTGCAGTTAGTAGATACGAATGTGGAACTGGGATATATTGATTTTAAGCAGATAAAATAAAAGCGTAGGTCATCATATTCTTGACATAAAGACGGGAATGAGATATAATAACTAATGTGTTTCGCCGGTATAGCTCAGCTGGTAGAGCAGCTCATTCGTAATGAGCAGGTCGCGGGTTCGAGTCCCATTACCGGCTCCAGTAAAATCAAGCCTTCCGAGTAATCGGAAGGCTTTTATTATTGGCGTCAGCCAGCGGAGTGGGTGAATTTTGCGCTCCACACAGAACCCCGCTATGCGGGTGCGGAAAAAAATAGTTCAACAGGTGTTCAATCTGTTAACCCGGCTAAAAGGCCGGGTTTTTCTTTAGGTTGTCACGATAAGACAGAAGAAACCTAAAATATATATAAACATTTTAGGTAAACGGATGTGAATGAATGACAGCGATGAGCTAAGTTCTTCAGTATTCTTGAATGTATTCAAAATATAAAACCAAAATGTTAGATCAGTGCATATCCTGTAAGTATAATTTCTTACTGCGGGAGGTGACCTAAATGCCAGTGACTCCTGATTTTCATGATGAATTGGAGATTTTTGTTTATAATAATTTAGCTTTTTTGATGAACCCGACTAATGCCTCAAATGTCGTTGTTGCTAATACGACGGCACCAATCACCCCAACTGCGCCTTTAGAGCCTGGCACCCCACTAACTCCCAATGCATCTATTGCGCCGGGCCCTACTGTTACTGTTGCTACCCCTGCGACACCTGTTATTGTAATTGATCCGAGTCTTTTACAGGTTTTGCAGGCTGCGGCATAAATAATTTTACAAATTTGGGATTACCGCGAGATATTCAAGAGATAGCAACCAACTTTTTTGCCTATCTTTCTCCTATTGTCAGTCCCAACGCAACAACAACTACTACTACGACAGCCACTACTGCGACTACTACTTCAACGATGGCTACTACTAGCACTACTACGATAGTCTAGGTTGTTCCATTATTAGAAGTAATTGGTCATTTGTCTTTTCATATGTGGTTGGTTTAAAGCGGCCGCGTCCCGGTACGGAGTGCGGTAGATATTAATGATTATAAGTATCCACCCGATGACGTATAATAATGTTCATATGATTAGAAATATGATAATATTTATGAATAAGAATTATTCCATTTCCGGGTGTGCTTTTCTTCGATGGGACTCTTATATAAATATGAAATTGTAAGAAACAGTCTGCATGCGAATGGCAATAAAGCAGGGGGATTGCATGGGATATAGAGGACGAATAACAGGCTTACTATTGATTGTGGGATTAGTTTTCATAATAAGAATATGGGCTTATTATAGTTTAAATTATCCTCTTACCGCGCCTCCTCTGGTGGGGATTGTTTGCCTATTTATCGTCTGGTTCCTCGGTAAGCAATATGACAAAGAGAAATATTACGCAGAAAGGGATGCCTTAACGGGGTTATATAATCGCAGATTTATTGATAATGTTTTTCCAATGTTTTTGGCGCAAATGGATCGGCGAAATGCCAAACTAAGCATAACTATTCTTGATTGTGATAATTTTAAAGCCATTAACGACCATTTTGGGCATAAAAAAGGAGATTTAGTATTAAAAGGTCTTTCAACTATTCTTTCAGCCGGTATAAGAAAAAGTGATATTGCTGTCCGATGGGGTGGCGATGAATTTTTAATTATTGCTCCTTATGCCGATAAGAAAGATATGGGAGTAATTCTTACCCGATTGAAAAATGAATTACAGGAATTATCAAAAAGGCTACAAATAGAGATTTCTGTTTCAGCGGGGGTTGCCGTTTATCCTGATGACGCAAAAAATTTGGACGACCTAATTACATTGGCCGATATCGCAATGTACAGTCTTAAAAACCACGCTCTCTGATTTCACCTTAATCCAAGCGCCCTCCCAATCATAAAAACGTTCCAGAAGTGAAGAACAACGAATAATCCAAAACCAAAACAACATATGGTTTAACAGGTTGCTGTACGCTCTTTCCATGTTTTTTTCACATAATGTACGATCAATGCGAGTGCCGGTACTATTATTAATAATGGAAAATGAATATATATCGGCGTCCATTTAAGTCCTATCCGAATGTGTTCTGCATAGTTAGGGGCGATCAGAATTGACATGATTAAGATGCTTATGCCAAAGGGGATTGCCAGATATTTAGGATCATTCCATTTCATAAGCTGGGCTGTACCCAGCATCGCCATATATGTAAAGATAGATACCTTCATGGAACCGACTATGGCCAAGAATACGATAATAAATATGTCTAATCGATCAAAAAAACTGCCAAGCTTTATAAGGCGTACGGCTTCATACAGAGGAGACTGGGTTGTTGATGCAAAATTTACTCCTAACACAGTAATAATCGCAATTGTATTTATAACAAGGAGTATTCCTAGACAGAAAATAGCAAACATTGCCGTTTTTCGTACTTTGGACGGTTCATTGACAGAACAGTATATCATGGAAAATGTAACAGCCTCACCATAAGGAAAAGTAGGGAGCATCCAACCAGCTTTTATGACAGGCAACAGGCCATTTTCGAGGAACGGTTTTAAATTATAAAATTTTACTAAATTTGGTGTCGCTAATAGCGATATGCGATCTAAGAAAATAACCAATATTACCACGGGCAGCGCGAATTGAGCTGCCCGTGCAAGGTTTTCCAGACCTGCAAAAGCTCCATAGGCAAATGCGGTCATAAAAACAGTTGCAACAAGTAGCAGCGGCATTTCCGGCGTTGCCGCCATAAGGATAAGCTCTGAAAAATCCCGCAGCACCCTTGCCGCGCTATAGGAAAAATAGAGAATATATATAGCGCATAATGGATAGCCAATAAATCTGCCAAAAATCTTAGGCAGAAAGGTGATTAAGGTATCGTTGGGATATTGATAGAATAGTGCCGTAGCTAAAAGCTGCAATATAAGGCCTGTCGGCATAAATAAAAGCACTGTCAGCCAGGCATTCTGTTTGGCATCCGGGGTTAGAAAAAAGAGGGAAGCGGTGCCATATGAAAATAACAACATCATCGCAAATAACTGATAAGCTGAAATTCTGGTTTTCAACATATAACCCCTCTTAATATAGCGGTTTAGATATCATACCAGGTCTTCGTATATGAGAATCCACCGTTATCTCGATAGCAAGATCAGGAAAAATCTCGTTCCAATTTGGCTCCATGCTTTTCCACTCTTCAGGATATTCTCTGTGAATGATTTCACCGAACTCAAATATATCTGCCTTGAATTTCTTTTGGGCAGTATATAAAGCTTGATCAATTTCCTGTTTTATGGCTTCACTCTCTATTTCGTCCAATTTTTTGATAATGTCCGGTTCTTTCATCGGGTCAAGACTTCCTTCCATGTCTCTGATATATCCTTCTGTCTTAATAGTTACCTGCATTACTGGTTTATGATTAGATAGGATTGGCTTGATCTTACTGCTCGCATTGGTAACTCTCAGCGTAATTTTGCCTTTATCCGGGGATCGAATGACGATACTGGCATCTTTAACCCTGCCTTTTAACCACTGCATTCCCCGGGTTTCTTTTTCATCCATATAGCCAATCAGTTTATCCTTGTTAAATACCGCAGTACCTGCCACTTTTAGCACCCCATCCGCATCAAGGTTAATCACTCCTGCTACCGGTGACACCGTCTTGCTGGATAAGGAATTGGAAAAATCCAGATAAGAAACGATCGGTGAATAGCCATAACGGGATTGCAGATCTAAGATGTTTTTAATCGCACTAGCGGGATTGGGATCTTCGGGTGTTGTTGCATATATAATTTTGGCAGCCTTATCCTTTGTAACAAGGATCGGGGTATTATCCCGGAGTTGATGCGATCTTAATCCGGCATCAATAATACTTGCTACACCTGATTTGGCCGCTTTTTCACTTATAACTACAAAATCAATATGAGCTAAATGAAGCTTTTTACCAAGTTCCGTAGACAGATGACCCAGAGCATCGTAGATGGTATCGCCGGAAACAGTGAAGAAATCTACATCTGTGGGGATTTCCTGCTTACCGCCTTTTCGACGGCCCATTCCTCCTGACGATGGTTTTTTCTGCGCTTTTAATATTTGCAGTGATACTGAATATTTACTATCAGGCGTGATGTCAATACCCATAGCTACCACTATGCCTAGTTTTTCGATTTCATTGTTAGCTCCAAAACAGCCTGCGGTAAAAGACATAATTAGGATTACTATGAAAAATACTGTCAATTTTTTCATACACTACCCCTTGTGACTATTTCTGCGTATCGAGTGTTTCCAGGTAATAAGCTTGGGCCGCTTGAACATGTTTTTTATCGGCGCCCTTACCGCTACATCCCGCAGATCATTTATAATCAAGGGCGCCAGTGGCCCCATGTATGGCACGCCAAATGAACGTTGGGAGATCATTGACATAATAAATATCAACATACCGCTGGTAAGGCCTACCAAACCCAAGGTTCCGCCTAAAAATAAAAATATAAAACGGGGGAATACCAGTGACGTATTCAATTCCGGGGAAGAGATAGTCAAGGAAGCGATGGCTGAAAAACCTACTATAATTACTGTCGGTGTGCTTACAAGTCCTGCTTCAACAGCCGCCTGACCTAACACCAAGGCACCAACGATACTGATAGCCGGTCCAATCATTCTTGGCATTCTAACGCCGGCTTCTCTCAATACCTCATAGACAACTAACATTCCCAGACACGCCCACATTGCAGGAAAAGGCACTCCGGCGCGAGCTTTAATAATAGTAGGGACAAAAGCATTAGGAATAAGCTCCTGGTGAAACGTCAAGAGCGACACATAAAGGCCCGGAAGAATAATAGTTACAAAAAATGAAACAAACCGGAGCCAGCGGTTTATCGTAGCCGGAATAATTTTTAAGTAGTAATCTTCGCTGATTTCAAGAAATTCAATAAAGAGACAGGGCACGGTTAAAACTGCCGGAGAACCGTCAACGATAATGGCAATACGGCCTTCTAACAATTTACCGGCTACCACATCCGGTTTTTCTGTACGGAATATGGTTGGAAAGAAAAAGAGAGGACTGTCTTCAATATATTCTCCGATGTAATTGGAATCCAGCACGGAATCTATATCAATTTTGGCTAATCTTTCTTTTACCTCATTTACTATCCTGTTACTGGCAATGTCAGCGAGATAGCAAACGACAATATTTGTTTTGGTCCGTTTGCCAAATACATACGACTCCATCTTTAGATTTGTATTCTTAATTTTTTTTCTGATAAGACTTATATTTGTTTTTATTGATTCTGTGAATCCCTCTCTGGGCCCACGCAAAGTAACTTCAGTCGGAGGTTCTTCCACACTTCTGGCGGGGGGATTTTTAAAATCAATTGCCAGCGCCGTATTTACCCCATCGATAAATAAAACAAGGTTGCCATTTAAAACTATGTCCATGACCTTGTTCATATCTTTATACATGTCTTCGGGTCTGATCCCCAGCAAATATTGCGCATAATCTTGACTTTCGGAATGATATGTACCTTCTGCCGGTTTGCCGGTTAGCTTTTTAATGACGGATTCTTCAATAAGATCCAGTTTTACCAGGCCGTCTATATATACAATTATGGCGCTGTATTTAGGATCATTGGCAATTCTAATTTCCCGGACAACCAAATCGGAACATTTATCCAATATGGTTTTAATATACTTTTCGTTATCTTTTAGTCTATGAGAGACCGGAAGTGTAGTATCTCCAGATTGCCGGAGCTGATTGACGACCGCTTCCAGTTCTGTAGCGATTTGAGAACTGTCACTAAGTAATCTTTGCAGCGATTTTAGGTCAGAAACGATTTTGGAGCGGGAAATAACGGAGATGCCAGGTGAAATTTTTTTTATTTTAAGATTTCTTTTCCTCATACTTTCTACTGCCATTACCAAATATTCCTTGGTATAGTATTAGCTTTTTATGTAAGGGTTATACAATACATACCAAGGATTGCAAACAGGAATCCACGGGAGCTTTAATCTTTCTAATCTTTTTTTAATTTTATTTTAATTTTCCTGTCACAGCTTTGACATATTTGGGGAATAAAATTTGATTAAATTAACTAAGGAGGTTACCATATATGAATTGGTTAACTAAAAAAAGTATGATTGGCTTAGCGCTGGGAATGTTTGTATTGGCCGGGGTGGTTAGTCCCTTATCTACCCAAGCCGCAGAACGTAACGGTTTTAATCAACCCATTCATGAACATCACCAAATCGACCCTGACAAAGTTGCGCAACAGATGGCTGACACTTTTGGCGTGAATAAGAATGACGTCCTGAAATATGAAAAACAAGGCGTTCGTATTCCTGAACTATATAGGGCTTCTTTCCTGGCTAAGGCGAGCGGTAAATCGCTGCAAGAAGTATTGGAAGCAAAAAACTTGGCTAATACATGGAAAGAGACAGCTCAAACGCTGGGAGTGACTAAAGAGCAAATAAGAGCAGCTCATCAGGATATCGCCGCCAATCGTCTGGAAAAGAATTTAAGCATTCCTAAACAGGACAGCCTTGCCCTTATGCAACAGGGATATCGTTCGCGTGACATCGCCGTAGCCAACCAATTAGCTAAAAACACCAGTAAATCAATGAGCAGTATCCTGTCAATGCGCCAAATTAATAATACATGGCATGATGTTGCACAGAATTTAGGAGTTGACGACAGCACCTTTAAACAAGATATGAAAAATATCAGAGCGGCTTTTCCCCATAGACTGTTTCACGACAGAGTAGAACATCCCATTGCGAATTGAGAAAGGAAAAACCAAAGAGAATCCCGGTAGCTTTCGGCTGCCGGGATTTTTACTTTTCCTGTGGGATCAGAAAGTATAACTTTTCGGGCTATATCCCCAAAATGCATGTTTTGCTTAGAATGCCGAAAAGTAAAATACTTTCCTTCCATTTAAAGACCCTTTGGGTCTTTCTTATAACGAAATGTTCCGGAAATAGCGATTACCGGGTTAATACCGATTGTAACGTCACATACTAATATTCAAATACCGTTAGGGGGGCCAAAAGAATGCAGCTCATTATGGATAACCCGGTGGGGCTAATTTTATTTCTATCCCTTTTAGTGTTAGCGGCTGTCTTGCTGGTAAAGCCGTTCTTCCGGTATATCATCAAGAAAGTGACCAATGACGTGCTGCGAAAAATTTTGACCAACCAATACACCCGGAATATCGTTGAAATGCTTCCGATCCTGAAACACTTTTCCGTTTTGAACCTGATAGAGTTGAATTTACGCGCGGAAGAAGGAAAGGTAATAGCGCGTCCATTAGGGTCGCCCAAGCATTTTCGCGGTTTTGAAAACCTAATGTTTATTCCCCGGCAAATGACTAAATTGTCTCTTTATGAAAGCACTCCTGTGGATATGAGTGTAACGATTGGTTCGAACGCTGAGAAACCATTATCCATCACTATCCCGTTTATGATAAGTGCAATGGCGTATGGAACGGGATTAAGCGAGAATGCCAAAATGGCCCTGGCGAAAGCGTCAAATCGGCTTCAGACTGCAATCTGTTCCGGGGAGGGTCCTGTTCTGCCGGAGGAACAACAAGAAGCTTACAGACACGTTCTGCAGATCAGCCGCTGGTCCTGGGGCGAAAGAACGGACGGCCAGATTGATGCTGCCGACATGCTGGAAGTTCAAATGGGTCAAGGCGCAGACCTGGGGACATCACGTATAGAGGAAAATGAAATTGCGGGCAGGGCACGGATTCTTGGCGGATTGGCTGCCGGGCAACCGGGGATAGCCTTGCCGGCTCCGCCGGGAATTCGGCAAATTGAAGACTGGCCGGACTTCATGAAAAATTTGCGCCAAAGGGCTAAAGGCAAGCCAATCGGCTTGAAACTCATGGCCACCGATAATATCGAAGAAGACTTGGCGGCAGCCGTAGACCTAGGTTTTGATGCCATTGTTATAGACGGTGCTCAGGGCGGAGCACATGCATCAACGCCGATTAAGCAGGACGACTTTGGAATACCCTCGTTATATGCTCTGATCCGGGCGAAACGTTTTTTGGGTAACCAAAACATTAGTTTAATCGTGACGGGGGGATTTTTTACACCCGGGCAGTGTTTAAAGGCGCTGGCTCTGGGGGCTGATGCTATTTATCTCGCTACGGTGCCGCTTTTTGCTTTGGCGCATAAACAGACGGACAAAGCGATGCCATGGGAACCGATTACCACATTGGTGTTCTATGATTCGCCGGCCAAAATCCGGCTTAATGTTGAACAAGCTGCCACGAATGTGGCAAATACGCTGAAGTCCATGGTTTTGGAGATGCAAGAAGCAATGCGTGCTCTGGGCAAAGCTTCCTTAAAAGAACTTGGACCGGAAGACCTTGTAGCCTTGGATTCGGTCACGGCCGAAGTTACAGACGTGAAGTATGTGCTTGATAACCGTTCATTATCATAACTGAGGTTGAATCATCTCGCGTTCCCGGCCTCTTTGGCAATTGCATAGATTTTAGTAACCAGCCATTTGATAAATAATGCCAATATTACATAGATTGGGAATCCGTAATAGTATTTCCATTTTAATAGCTGGTAGATACCGCCCCAGGCTAAGAGCGGTTCGAAAACAAAGGAAAATATAGCAGACATTACTATGGAAGCCCAGAGAAAACTTTTCCATGTTTTAAAACGCTGATAGATAAGTGAATAAATTATAGGCAAAGATGCTAAATCAATGGCTGTAAGAGGCGGGAACAAGGGAAGTACATCCGTAGGGTAATCCCACATGGTTAATTCCTCGCCAAATTCATCGAGAATTAAGGTTGCGATCGTCGTGAATCCCGCACATAAGGTAATTTCGGGCAGCCGCGTCTTATCGACATTTTTGCACCAAATGAATGCCGAAAAGGTAAAAATGCCTATTAGAATCCACCATCGGAAATGAAATAGATCCTCCTGGAGCCATTCGTCGATTCGGATAGACGTGATTAATTTTTGAATGGGAATATCCGCAGATATGCCTGAAGTTGCGAAAAACATTTGTTACCTCCTTAGCATAGGAACGGGAATCGTTAAATTTTGTTCTGAGCCTGTTCGGCAATAGCAAAAATTTTGAGAGTTACCCAGCGGATTAAAAGGGATACGGCAATATATACGGGTAAGGTATAATAATATTTCCATCTAAGCAATTGAAAATAGCCGGCCCAAGTCAAGACAGGCTCAAAACCAAAGGATAACAGGCAGGAAATGATTATAGTGGCGCCTGTAAAACGCTTCCAAGTGCTGAAATGCTGATAAATAAGCGAGTAGACCATAGGAAGGATAGATAGGTTTATGGCGGTTAACACCGGAAATATCGGAGAAATATCATTAGGATAATCCCATAAAGTCAGT
>NZ_UPPP01000074.1 GCF_900476375.1 Allolucifera butyrica
AAGGCCAAAATTAGTGTTCTTGTAAGCCCTCATATTGGCATTGCCGTTGAATGGAAACTGCAGTTGTATCCGGTGTTGCCGTATATCAAGCCTGTCAAAAAAGAGCCTGTTGCCCCTTCGTCCAAACAAAAATCAACATGGAGGCCGCCTGATAGTCATTATTACAAATACGGCCATACCTTGATTAATAAAGTCTCCTTCGAAGATACCGACAAGGACATTCTAGCAATGCTGGAATCCATTTTCCTATGCAAATATGCTTAACTACGAGGTGACATTTTCTCACGATAATTATCCCTATTTGGGGGTGACATTTTCACAAGTTATTGACATAGTCTACCCCATAAAATTGTGTTTACCCCATAAAATACAGTATTGCCTGCCTAATTGCCTTCCATTTCCAGTTATTTGAAAATGAGCAAAAATAAAAAGACCCCGCGAACCCGCGAGATCTCAATACTTTTCTTATGGTGCGCCCGGCAGGAATCGAACCTGCGCTCCCGGCTCCGGAGGCCGGTGCTCTATCCCCTGAGCTACGGGCGCATTGGCTGTTTCAAGTCACATATTGCATTATAGCATAGCCTAAACATTATGGCAACTAAAATCTGCAACTTTTTATTACCTTTTTCAGGATACCGGTTTTACCACCGGTACGCTCTGATTACTTGTCCGGTGTCGGTGTTTGACAATAAGGACAAGTCTTCCATTCCCGGTTAATTTCCCTGCCGCAGTTTTGACATTTCGGTTTCAGCGTATGACCGCAATAGGGACAAATTTTAAAATCCTCTTGCACCCGATTACCGCACATGGGACAATGGACTGTATTTTCCACGACCGTTGCTTCCACATCAATCACATTCTCATCCCGATGGGCCCTGGGCATTTGTTTACGTCCTACAACCAGATACAAAGGAAGAAAAATAATTAAAGCCGCCAATACACCGGCTGCCCACATCAACGCCGTACTATTTGTTTGCCCCCTGCTTCTTGCATCGGTATATACCCAATATGCCGCTACCAGCGCGATGGCCAAGCCAATTGTCGTCACAAACAGTTCCCCCTGCCGATTACTAAAGTAGTTACCGTATTATTATAACATTGCAATTTAAAATAGGAAAGCCACGCAAAATGCGTGGCTGACTGTTAAGCTTGCGTTAATGAAAAGCCCACCAAAAAGTCACTGTCAAAAATAATGCGGTGGCAAGACTATACAGCAGTAATTTTCCCACATCTCCCAGAGATACGTTCATCGCAATACACCACCTTAATTATCTTCCGGTGGTTATATATTATCAGAATTGATAGATAATTTCAATAAATTCTTTTTTGACAGTTACCGACTAATTTCGTCCAACAATTTGCCTTTGGTTTCTTCGCCAAGAAACCAAACGGCGCCGGCAATCAACACCATAACAACAGTAAACATAATAAATACATTCATAAATCCACTCCGGGCGCTAACCATATAGCCGACAAAAATGGGCGCCAAAATTCCGCCAATTCTTCCGACCGCTGCCGCCCAACCGGAACCGAAAGCCCGTATCCGGGTCGGATACAATTCCGGTGTATAAGTATACACGACTCCCCACGCTCCCAAATTGAAAAATGACATCATGCTTCCCCAAAACAGAATAGAGACCACACTGCCCCCCTGTCCGAAAAACCAGGCGCATAATGCGCTAAGCAGCAAATAAGCTGCCAGCGTTGCTTTGCGGCCAACGCGCTCTACCAGATAAGCCGCCGAATAATATCCCGGCAGTTGAGCCAATGTCATAATTAAAAGGTATTGGAATGTTTTCAGGATAGTAATTCCCTGGCCCGCCATCAAAGAAGGCAGCCAGATAAAAATACCGTAATAAGTATAAACAATGCCAAACCACAAAATCCATAACATAACGGTTCTTGGGGCCAAGCCCTTCGTCCAAATATCCTGGAAGGCCGGACGGAATTTCGCCGCCTTTTCAGGCACAATTGCGGCTTCCGCCACCGCCAGGCCGGACTCTTCTTCCAGCTTGCTTACCAGTTGGTGTGCTGCTGCCACCTGTCCTTTTTCCAATAAATAACGCACTGACTCCGGCACTTTTTTTCCGATGTGAAAAACATACAGAGCCGGCAGGGCGCCGATTAAAAATGCGGCTTGCCAGCCGTAGCGGGGAATCAGTAAATAAGATATCAGCGCAGCTGCCAGCCAGCCTACCGCCCAGAAACTTTCCAGCAGGACAATAAACCGCCCCCGCTTTCCAGCCGGAGCATATTCCGATACCAGGGTAACGGCTACCGGCAGTTGTCCGCCCAAACCAAAGCCGACTAAAAAACGGAATAATAATAGGACGGTATAATTCCAGGCTACGCCGCATAAACCGGTGGCAATACTATAAAACACCAGCGTGGCGGCAAATACTTTCTTGCGGCCAAACCGGTCGGCCAGTGAACCGGCCAGCACTGCGCCCAAAGCCATTCCTACCAGTCCCATGCTGCCGATATACCCGACTTGCGCCGGTGTTAATCCCCATTTCCGGGCCAGTACCGGCAGCACAAAGGCGATAATCCCCGTGTCCATAGCATCAAACATCCATCCCAGACCCGTAAGCAACAGCAATTGATAATGAAACCGTCCGGCGGGAATTCGCTCCAACCGACTGATGATGTCCATCTTGCATTCCCCCTGTATAGTATTTACATCTGTCTTGTCACATGTAAATATTATACAGCGGTCCGGCTGGGGATACAAGATGCCGTCAACCTCTTACCGACTATTTTTCTGTTCTATTTCAATAAAATACCCTGTTTCTGCAATTCTCTTTTAATGTGGAGTAACACGTCCTGTGACGGCACTTCCACCGTATGCAGATGCACGCCGCCGGTTATGCTGGATAGAGGTTCCGCACCGCTGTCTTGCAGTCTTTGCATAAAGTCGGCCAAATCCCGCCGGGATGCCAGCATGAGATTCCCTTTCAATTCACCATATAGCGCATGTTCCACAATCACATCCAGAATTTTGCCACCATTATCAATAATGATGGTTAATTCCTGCTCCATACGATCCATGCCATGCTTGCAGGGCAATTTGGCCACTACATTGAGCTGCTTTTTCGGTTCAGGCAGTATATATCCCTGCGGTGTCGCGTAAATATCCAGCCCTGCCGCGCGCAGGATGGCAATGTCGCCGACAACAATCTGACGGCTTACTCCCAGTTCCTGAGCCAGTGCCCCGCCGGTAACCGGTAAACCGGCCCCCTGTAATCTTTCGACCAACATGGCTCGCCTTTCTTTAGCATTCATGGTTTCACCTCTTCTGGGTCAATCATTGATAAGAATTATTTTAGCTGTTCTTTCAAGGTTATACAAGTTCTTCCTTACCCGAAAAAGGAAATCCCCCGGCACTGTCGAAAAAATCACTAGCTTACAATTCACAAGAGGGGGCTTTCCCGTGAGTCAGTTTACAGAATGGCACAATGACCTGTTAGGCGAAAAGGTAGTCCAGGCTTTGATTAAAAATAATTTTTCCGCCGCCTATGTAAAAACCAGGCAAGAAGCCTGCCAACAAATTTTAGCTCTTATACCGCCCGAGGCAACGATCGGCATGGGCGGCTCCTGGACGGTAAAAGAGCTGGGACTGGATGAGGCACTGGAGGTCCGTGGCAATCCTATATTTAATCACAATAAACCGGGACTTACACCGGCAGAGGCGGCCGAATTGCGCCGCAGACAATTAACCGCCGATGTATTTCTGACCGGCACCAACACCGTCACTCTTGACGGAAAGCTGGTAAATGTCGACGGCAATGGCAACCGGGTAGCAGCCATGATTTACGGCCCCAAAAAAGTAATCGTTATAGCCGGCATTAATAAAATAGTGAAGGATGTCGAAGCGGCCGAACGACGGATCGAACAGTATGCCGCGCCAATCAATAATAAGCGCCTGGGGCGGCCCAACCCCTGCGTTCAGACAGGAGTCTGCATGGATTGTCAATTGCCGACCCGTATCTGTAATGTTACCACCATTCTCCGTAAACGCCCGTCAGCAACGGACATTCATGTTGTTGTCGTCGGCGAAGAACTAGGCTTTTAAAAACTGCGCAGTCCCGCCGCAAGTTGCGGTCGGGCTGCGCAGTTTATTTTTCCGATAAAAAAACACAGGTTCTCTTCCCTGTGTTTCCGTCTTCCTTATGGTGGGCGATGACAGGATCGAACTGCCGACATCCTGCTTGTAAGGCAGGCGCTCTCCCAGCTGAGCTAATCGCCCGAATATGGTGACCCGTAGGGGATTCGAACCCCTGATACCGCCGTGAAAGGGCGGTGTCTTAACCGCTTGACCAACGGGCCATAACTGGCTCCTCGAGTAGGACTCGAACCTACGACCGATCGGTTAACAGCCGATTGCTCTACCAGCTGAGCTATCGAGGAATGACAACATAATGTATTATAAAATACCTCCGGGAAAAAATCAAGCCATTAAATAAAATATTTCGTGTTTTTTTATGGAAACTAAAAGATCCGGCCGCTTTTCCCAATGATAAGAAGGATAATTGTAGAAAAATGCCAAATACTATTCAATGGACTTAGGAGGTGTTCTATTTGGATTCAAGAATACAAACGCTGGCCAAAAATCTGGTTCAATATTCCACTGCGCTCCAGCCTGGCGAAAAAGTCTTAATTGAAGTGTATGATAACGCGCTTCCTTTGGCAAAATCCCTGGTTGATCAAGCCTATCAGGCCGATGCCGTCCCATTTCTCACGCTAAAAAACGTGGAGCTGCAGCGCAAATTGCTGCGCAGCGCATCCCGTGAACAGCTGCGGTTAATTGGACAATGGGAAACCGAACGGATGCAGCATATGGATGCTTATATCGGCGTCAGAGCCGGTCAAAATGTCAGTGAAATGGCGGATGTTTCGCCGGAACAAATGCAAATGTATCAAAAATATTGGATGAAACCTGTCCA
The DNA here is from genome assembly GCF_900476375.1 of Allolucifera butyrica. Lineage (GTDB taxonomy): Bacteria > Bacillota > Negativicutes > Sporomusales > UPPP01 > Lucifera > Lucifera butyrica. The sequence goes on from NZ_UPPP01000074.1 coordinate 4,944, forward strand.
CACGGACGTACGGGTACCCCAGACCAAATGGTGTGTTATGCGTTATCCTAACGCATCCATGGCTCAGTTGGCCAACATGAGCACGGAAGCGTTTGAAGATTTCTATTTTCAGGTATGTACTCTGGATTATGCGAAAATGGCTGAAGCTATGACGCCGCTGGTTGAGTTGATGCAGCGTACGGACCGGGTAGAAATCCATGGCCCGGATACGGACTTAACCTTTTCCATTAAAGGGATCCCGGCAATAAAATGCTGTGGTCTGCGCAATATCCCCGACGGAGAAGTCTATACGGCGCCGGTAAAACATTCCGTTAACGGAACAATTACTTATAATACTCCTGCCGTTTACCAAGGTTTTACCTACGAAAACATCCGCCTTGAATTCAAGGACGGTAAAATTGTCAAGGCCACCGCCAACGATACGGAAAAAATCAACAAAATATTTGATACGGACGAAGGGGCCCGTTATATTGGCGAATTTGCCCTGGGGGTAAATCCGTTTATTGAAAAACCAATGAAAGATACCTTATTTGACGAAAAAATTAAGGGAAGTTTTCATTTTACCCCCGGCAATGCCTACCAAAAAGCATTTAACGGCAATCAATCCGCGATTCACTGGGACTTGGTCTGTATCCAGAATCCCGAATACGGCGGCGGCGAAATCTGGTTCGATGACCGGTTAATACGCAAAGACGGCCGTTTTGTCATTCCTGAATTGGAAGGCCTCAACCCGGAAAACCTGATGTGAGAAAGACTGTTCACGCAGCCTTCCGGCTCATGTCTCAGGGTACGGGATACTAAAAAAGACCTGATTTAAAATCAGGTCTTTTTTCTGCGCCATGAGCCGAATTTTTTACCGTATTAAATTACGAATAAAATTAGGCAGTTCAAAACAGGCCTTATGGACAGCCCCATTATAATAGCGAGTGTTCAACTCAGGCAGATTGGCAACATTGATTTGCAGCGGGTCATACTTTTTGGACCCCATGGTAAAACAGTGCAAACCGCCGGGATACAGAGGAATATTGGCCAAATATAGTCTGGTAAGCGGAAATAAGGCGGCAATATCCCGGTAAAGATGGCGAATCAGGTCCTGATGATAAAAAGGCGACTCTGTTTGCTGCACGAATAAGCCGTCTGCTTTCAGCGCTTTATGTACATTCCGGTAAAATTCCGGTGTAAATAATCCTTCTCCCGGACCAATCGGGTCGGAGCAGTCGACAATAATCACATCATACTGCCCTTCCGCCTCCGCCATATGTTTGATGCCATCGCCAATTTTCAACTGCACTTTGGGATGATTGGTAAGCAAGGCGGCACTGATTTCCGGCAAAAACTTTTTCGAAACGTCCACCACCAAGCCGTCAATTTCCACCATCTCCACACTCTCAACCCCGGCATGTTTTACGGTCTCCCGCACCGCTCCCCCGTCGCCGCCGCCGATCACCAAAATCTTTTTCGGATTGGCATGAGTGCAAAGCGGTACGTGAACAATCATCTCGTGATAAATGTATTCGTCAAAGACAGAAGTCTGAAATACACCGTCCAGGACCAGCATTCTGCCGAATTCCAGGGAATCGACCACAGCGACTTCCTGAAACTCGGACTGTCCCTGAAACAACGTTTCCTTAATCCGGCACGTCAATCCAAGATTTTTTGTTTGATATTCGGTATACCATAATTCCAATATAAAACCTCCTTATGTCGGGAAAAATCTCCATTCTCCCCAGGCATGATACCGCCTGCATTTTTTATTATGGTTCTATTAGCGGCCAATAAACCATAATGTTCTTAAATATAAATTTTATCATAAAACTGGCAATAGGAAAAGTCGGGTCCGGGCGAGAAATGGAAAAGCGTTGCCAACTGCCAAATCCAGGGGTACACTGATTATGATACAGCCCTACTACGAATGGAGAGGTGGCAAAATGAAACTCCGTACCGTCCCCATCCTCCTTGCTTTTTGGCTTACCATGGCTCTGACCCCCGCGGCCGTGGCCGGAAACAGCGATATAACATATATCGTTAACGGCTATATCAGCGATAACTTGTCTGCCACGGCAGCCGATGACGACGTCAAAAATCTCAAGCCTTACAATGCCTGGCTTACGACTTATACCGATTATGCCAACGGCTACAGCCTAAACTACCCGTCCGACATGGTGGTAGACGTTTCCTGTTCGCCAATTCGCATCGTATTTAGCAATACAGCTACCCAAATGGAAGTTTATTACGATGATTTTAACAATACGCAAACTACAGCCACCGATTATACCGATTATGGCAACCGCTTTCTCAACAATACCCGGGACCACCATTTGGAACTGGAGCGGATGCTTACCATCAATGGCCGCAGGGTACATATGCTTAAATGGTGGCGCCATAAACTGGCCCGCGTCAGGAATGACAAAAATTATTATCTGAGCGCCGAGATTATAAAAAATCCACATGAAGTCTACACGCTTTTTATAAAATCCAGCCAGCCCATTGACTTCGATAATGCGTTACAGATCCTGCAAAGTTTTTCCCTGCATTCTAAAAGGGGCCAAGCCCGGATTACGAAAACCTTTATGCCTTCCGTCACACCCTTAAACCAGGAAACACAAGCCTTCTTCACTAAATTTTTCGGCAATTCCAGTCCGCTGCGCTGGGGAATCTTTGAACCCTCAGCCCCGGAATCGCTGCAAAATCTGGACACGCTGGAGCAGGAACTGGACTATTCCTTTCCCGTCGTTATCCGCTACCAGTCATTGGATGAAAACCTGCCGGAGCGGGGACTTTTCAATGCGTATGAACATCACAAATATGTTGAGCTCACGCTGCAAACAACCCATGCAAACGATGTTAATGCCCTGGGGAGCGATTCTTCCCACTCTAATGCCAGTATTATTTATGATATTCTGGACGGAAAATATGATACCTATTTTCATGAATACGCGGCCCGGCTAAAATCGTTCCGGCATCCGGTGCTATTTCGCCTTGATAATGAAATGAACGGTGACTGGTGCTGGTATTCGGCGTATTACGCTTCTAAGGATACGGACCTTTATAAAGAAGTGTGGCGGTATCTTTTCAATTTATTTAAACAGGACGGTGTCGATAACGTCCTATGGGTTTGGAATCCTAACGATGTAAACCGCCCTGATTTCAAATGGAATCATTATTTGATGTATTATCCGGGAGACCAGTATGTGGATATTATCGGTCTGACCGGTTACAATACGGGAACCTACTTTCCCGGTGAAACGTGGCAGGAATTTGATACCATTTACCGTCCCCTTTATGCTGAATACACCCGGCTGTTCGATAAGCCATTCATGATTACCGAATTCGGCTCCAATTCCGTCGGCGGCGACAAACCGGCCTGGATAAAAAACATGTTCCGCCAAATCGGCCACTACGATCAAATTAAACTGGCGATTTGGTGGTCCGGCACGGACTACGACCGGAACGGACAACCCGGCCGCATTTACCGTCTGGACGAAAATGAAAATACTCTCGCCGCCTTCCGGAATGGACTGGAACACTAATCCTTCGGCTCTTGGCTCATGGCACAGGGCGCGGGGAAACCATCTGGAAATCATTTTGGACGCCAATCCAGGCAGAAGGATCGTCTATACTTTCTAACCCCACAAAAAATCGCAAGCATCACCACATTGGTGCAGCTTGCGATTTTTTAACTAGTCCCTTTTCTACAGCCAGTTCAGTAGCTTCTAAGTGCCAATCGTTTGTGCTGCTGTCTGGCTAACACCGACAAGGTATAATTAATCACAAAATACAGCAGGGCAATCAGGCCGAACAGCGAAAACACCTGCTCGGTCGTACCGTATTTGCCCATAATAATCATACCTTTTCCCGTTAAATCTTCAATTCCTACTGCCCAAACAAATGAAGTGTCTTTAACGACAGTGGTAAATTGCGAAACCAGCGGTGGAATCATATTGCGAAGGGCCTGCGGCAAAATAATATGCAGCAATGTCTGCAGGTAAGTAAGTCCCTGTGACCGGGCCGCTTCCCATTGTCCCTTATGAATTGAGTTTAAGCCGCCGCGCAGTATCTCGGCAATGACGGCAGAGGTAAAAACAGTCATAGCGGTAATGCCGGCATTCAATGGCTGTAAACTGGTCATGAACCGGGCAGCTAAAATAAACAGCAATAACGGTGTATTTCTGACAATCTCAATATATACGGCGGCGATCCGGCTGAAAACAGCGTGACCGGAATAGCGCGCCACCCCCAGTATGGTCCCGAACAACAGGCTCAGAACAATAGAGGCGCCGGCAATATATAACGTTGTTAACAACCCTTGTCCCAAAAACAGCAAAATATCTTTTTGCAATATCGCATGCATTACAGGACCACCTCCAGCTTACGTTCCAAACGGCGGGCATAAGTCGCCAAAGGAAAGCACAGCGATAAATAAAGCAATCCTGTGACAATGTATGCCGGGCCGTAATATAAGTTGTCACTGGCCCAGGAGTCGGCATGATACATCAGGTCTCCGCCCGCCACCATAGCCATGACCGACGTATTCTTAATTAGATTAACGGCCTGATTGGTCAAGGGAGGATAGGCGATCCGCTGCGCCTGGGGTAATATGACGTGCCGCATGGCCCCCCAATAGCTGAAGCCCTGCGAATACGCCGCTTCCAGTTGGCCCTTGGGTATGGCCTGAATTCCGGCCCGGACGATTTCAGCGATGTACGCGCCGTGATAGACGCCAACCCCAAGGACGCCAACACTAAAAACGGGAAGAATAATCCCTAAATGCGGCAGCCCGTGATACAAGAAGAAAATCTGAATGACCAGCGGTGTATTTTGAATAAATTCGACATACACCCGGTTGATAACCCGGAATCCCTTCCAGTGCGCTGTCCCCAAAACGCCGAATAAGACACCTAGTGCCAGGGATAAGGCCAACCCGAGAATCGAAACGGTCAGGGTCATGAGAAACCCCTCCGCGAATACGGACCAGTCTTGAAAAAGAGCCAGCCACTTAAACCAGGCAAAAGGACCGTTCACTATTTTAAACCCCACTTCTGAATCAATTTGTCTAACTCACCGGAATTTTTCATTTCATGAATGGTATCGTTTACCAGCTTCGCCAATCCTGTATTCGATTTTTTGGAGGCTACGCCGTATTGCTGCGGACTGAAGCGATCCGGCAAAATAACCGTGGAATCATCCAAATAGCCATATAAAATAGCGCCATCCACAGAGAAACAATCAATCCGTCCGGCATCCAGCGCCGTCTTAATTTCCGGATAGGTAGCAAACTCTAAGAAATCCATTTTAATACCCTGTTTTTTGGCTTCTTCCTGTAAGGCTTTTTTGGTTGTGGCGCTTTGCGCAACCCCAATTTTCTTGCCGTTCAAATCTTTGAAACTTTTAATACCCGAATCCTTTTTGACCATTAAAGCAATGCCGTCCGTAAAATAGGGGTCCGAAAAATTGTAGCTCTTTTTCCGCTCATCCGTTATAGTAAACGTGGCAATATCCAGGTCCACCTCGCCGTTATCCAACAGCGGCCCCCGTGTTTTGGCGGTTACAGCCTGAACCTCCAGTTTGTTTTCGTCACCCAGAATCTTCTTGGCAATTGCTTTCGCCAAGTCAATTTCCATCCCTTCGATTTTTCCTGTTTTCGGGTCTTTAAAGCCGAATTTGGGAACATCCACCTTAACGCCTACCTTCAGAACGCCCCGGTCTTTAATCGCCTTAATATCCGCCGGAATAGAACTTTTCTGCCCCGTAGATGCGGAGGTCTCCGGGGTACTACCGGAACCGCAGCCCGACAGCAACAGACTGGCGCCAATCAGGCAGGCCGCCATGAAAATCCATACTTTTTTCATACACAATCTCTCCTCTGTTATCTATTTTAGTGAACGATACGGCTTAAAAATAATTTGGTGCGTTCCTGCACCGGATTCGTAAAAAAGTGTTCCGGTGTGCCTTCTTCTAAAATTCGTCCTTCGTCCATAAAAATTACACGGTCAGCCACCCGGCGTGCAAATCCCATTTCATGCGTCACGACTACCATCGTGATCCCCTCAGTGGCTAAATCAACCATAACATCCAGAACTTCCTGGATCATTTCCGGGTCTAGCGCCGAAGTCGGTTCATCAAACAACATAATCTTCGGTCGCATATTCAGGGCCCGGGCAATGGCGACCCGCTGCTGCTGCCCGCCAGAAAGCTGTGCCGGATAGACATGTGCCTTCTCTTTCAAACCAACCCGCTCCAGGAAGGCCAGCCCCGATTCCGTCGCTTCCGCCTTCGGTATCCCTTTTACCAGCGTCGGCGCCAAAACTAAATTTTCCAGCACTGTTTTATGCGGATATAAATTGAACTGCTGAAATACCATCGCCACCGATTCCCGGACCTGGGTTACCGGTGCTTTTGGCGCCGTAATTTCAACTCCGTCAACGACTACTTTTCCCTCACTTGGTTTTTCCAATAGATTAATACACCGGATTAGCGTACTCTTACCCGAACCGCTGGGTCCGATTACTACCACCTTTTCCCCGGCGGCTACGGAAAAATCAATTCCTTTTAGGACATGCAGCGAGCCAAAATGTTTATGAATTCCCTCCAGCTTTATCATCGTCTCATCCCCTTCGCTTCCCAACAAACATAAAAAATGCCCGGCAACCATTAAATCATTTGCCTGGGCATCATTGCCTAAAAACTATATTCACTTTTACTTATTAATTTATTTTACATTATAATCCAGTTCATGTCATATGGCTAAATTCACCAAAACACTATGTTATATTAAAATTCCGTGTCTTCATGTACAGATTGCTTAAATATTTACTATTTTTCGTACTTTTTAGCTTTATTCATCACTAACATAACCTAGAACCGCAAGTAAAATTCCGTCCTCTGCCGGAATTCCCCCTTTTGCTTAAGCCGGACTCACTACTTTTCTCACAGCTTCAGCAACTGCCGTTTCACCACCGGTGCATAGTAAATGGTGCAAATTCATCATGCTTATTTGCGACGCAACATAGTTGCGGAAAGAATGAAACCGGCGCGTTTTAAGTTCATTTGCCGGCAGCCCGTATTCCTTCCGGGCAATCTTAGCCAATACGGCAATCGTTTCTTGGGCCGCAGTCACACTTAATACCCAATCGTGGTCCCCTAAATGAACAATATAACCCTCCTGTTGATATGGCTCTGGCAATGTTCTACCACCTCTGGCAAGATAGCCCTCCTTAACGGGATCCTTGCCGGCAATCATGCTTGCCGCCGTAAGCCACCTCACCACATCCGCTTCTCCTTGCGGCGAACCGGGATGATTATGGGCACAGGCCTGAGCAATAATAACCTTTGCCGGCAAAGCACGATACATCACTTCCGCCAAGCTGAAGATATGGTGGGCACCGGTGCCGGCAATTATTAATTCAGGCAAAGAAGAATCATTGTCCTGCCATTGAAATACCCACGGTTTATGCAAGTCATGGAGGGCCTGTGCTGCCAGAATCACATCTTTGTCCACTTTGTAGGCAAAAATTTGGTTGTAAGTCTGATAGAGGGATAACGTAATTTTTATATTAGTCGCCACGTGAGCGGACAATCCCCCCGGATAAGGATGATGGCTGTCATAGCCACTGCCGGGAGCACTGATAAATTGCTGGGGACTCTCATTAGGATCTTTATAAGGTGGAAATAACGAATCGGAGGATACACCGTGGTCCAGCAATCCGGCATCGGTTAGTCGTTGCCAAATGCTTTTCCGGCTGTCGCGGTCCATATAACGGTTCATAAAGGTAGGGGCAGGATTGGCAATAATTCCGGCTACGGTGTTACGTAAATTGATGTCCATGATTTCATTTACAGTCTTTGTTATGTAAAAATAGGCATTTCTCACCATATCCGAACCCTGGGCCATTTCCAATGGGCTGATTGTCTGGCAGGCCGCCAGCGTATTGGCTTTTAAGGTAAAAATACGCGTACCGGCAAAAGATACGTTGGGAAAAGAACTGACTGCCAATCCCGCGGCAGCGCTTATCGTCCATTCCAGAAACCGTTTCCGGCCTATGACTGTGCTTTCCGTTTCCTTTTTATTTTCCATAAACATACCTCCTTACATCAATAATACCGAAAGAATCGCTTCCACATATTAACAAATGATTATTTTCCTGTTAAAAAATTCCTTTCGCCTGCCGCCTGAAATTCTCCCTAGTGGTCTGTAAACGGTCTACAGACCACTAGATGCGGCAAGGGGGACGGTAACCCGTCCCCCTCATTTCACTGCGTAAGCAAAATATTACTAGATTCGTATACTGCCTAAGGAGCCACTGTATCTGACAGTTCAGCAGCCGGCTTTACAAATTGCATTGGTTTCGGACTACGTCCAAATTGTTTTACTTTTCTTCTAACGGACTGTTCCGCCGGAGGATTTATCCAAAGACCTAGCATTTCTGCGTCGAAAAAAATGCCGTCACTGTAAAGCTCCTGTTTTAATAAACCCTCTGTTTGGAAACCCAGCCTCTTGTAAAAGGCAATTTCCGGCTTATCATCAGCCCGGACTTTAATATTGATCTTACGGATTCGTCCGGTTTCTTTCGTCCAATAAATTAATTGTTTAACCAACAGCTTATCAATTCCAAGGCCCCGGTAATTTTCATCCAATAACAAAAAAGCTTCGCCCACATGAATGCTCATTGGACTTGTTCCGATTGCCAGCCGGATATAACCGACAACTTGATTCCCTATCTTGGCTAAAAATAATTTATTTTTGTCTTCTTCTTTTTTTTCCCCGCTGATACGGCTCAAATCACCCTTATAAAAATTGTTTTCCATGTAAGTTCTAAGATAGTAAGGAAATTTATATAGGTCATTCCCGTCAACGCCCATAAGCATAACTAACCGGTCTCCATTTTTCAACAAATGCACTGGCTTCATGGTAAGACTCCCCGCCCTAAATTACTCTACACTGGCATCTTATACCTCAATTATTACGATTTTGTTACAAAATCATAACAAAACCGTAACAATGAAAATGACAAATATAATTTATTATGACAATTATAACAAGATGCCCCTGAATATACTATTATCTGCCTTTTATAAAAAAATATATGAAAGATTTATCCATAAGGGCTAATCGAGTTTATTGACCGAACTCTGGTAAAATTCTCTGAGAAAACCTATAATATGTATAGTAGAAATAAAAATGACCAAGGCACAATGCCTTGATCCATATAATATCTCGGGATCCTGAGATAGCACAAAGAAACTAAGGAGGACCTTCACTATGCGCATTTCATTGAAACAGTGCATAATCGCGCTCGTCATGCTGACGACTTTTTCTGCCGGATTTATCCTTGGCTGTACCAGGAAGGAGCCTGCCGATGCGTCGGAAAATAGAGTCATGCCCGCTGACTTGAAAGGCGTGCATACCATTCCGGCCACAGGCACCATAAAATTGGCCTTTTCCCCGGAAGGCGGGATCACGGCGATGATCGTTGACGAACTGAATCATGCCAAAAAATCCGTATTGGTGCAAGCCTATTCTTTTACCTCACCGGAAATAGCCAAAGCCCTGACAACCGCCAAAAAACGCGGCGTGGATGTAAAAGTGATTCTGGACAAATCGCAAGAAACTGAAAAATATTCATCTGCAACCTTTCTGGTTCATGCCGGTATTCCCGTGCATATTGACCGGGCTTTTCAAATTGCTCATAATAAGGTGATGATTATCGACGGCACCGACGTCGTAACGGGGTCATTCAATTTTACGAAAGCCGCCGAACATAATAATGCGGAAAACTGCGAGATTCACCAGGGTAATAAGCCGCTGGCCGACGAGTTTGCCAACTACTGGCAGTGGCGTTGGGATGCCACCGAGGCATACAAGAAGTAACGCAGAAGGATCAGAAGGGAGTGTCTAAAAAGTGAAATACTTTTTAGACACTCCCTTCTGCTTTCAAGGCTCAGCGGCAGCCTCATCACTGCAATTTCAGTTTCACATAGTACTCAAGGATCTCCCGGCGGCGAATGATACCGATAAAAGTATTTCCATCATCCACTACGGGGACAAAGTTTTGAACAACAACCAATGAGAGAAGGTCCTCCATTTCCGAATCGACCCGCACCGGCTGGTTGGTCATTCGCCGGGAAATCTCCCTGAGCATAACCCGCTCAGTATCGGCAAAGGTTAAACCCGGCGTGTTCTTCATTTTCCACAATAAGTCACCTTCCGTAATTGTCCCGGCATATCGGCCATGCTCATCAATAAGCGGAACTGCAGTATAGCGATGGTATTCCATTTTTTCCAGCGCCTGCCGCATTGTACAATTTAACGGTAAATAAATCACTTCCCCTTTGGGAATGAGAAAAAAAGCGATATTCATAAACCGGCCTCCATAAAACGATCAGGAAGATCCTGATTCGTTTTTCTCACAGTTCTCAAAAGTATGGCCACTGCGTTCCAGGTGCAGGGTGAGTAAGGATTTTTCTTCCTGCTTAACTCAGAAGGTATCGAGGTCAAAATAGTCCAGCCATTCTTCCTCATCCGCTTCCCTCACGGTCTTAAAAATTTTCTGATAGAAATCGGACGGAATGTCCGCAATGTCGTCATAATTAAATGTCATAATATCTTTGGCGGTAATTTGGTCATTCGGTTTCCCTTCCGCTCTGACTGTAACCATCTGGAATTCAGCCGTCTTGACACCGTCGGGAGAAATTTTCACTTTACCGGAATAACGTCCGACAACCGTATCTTGCGGGTCTTTCTGATACAAAACCAGAACTTCCCCGTCAGGATCGCCGTAGGCTGTTATTCTTATTGTTCTGCCGTCTTCACTGTATGTCCTGGCATTACACTCAATTCCATTCGTTTCAATAAAAGAAACACAGCCATTATCATGAAAAACCACATATTCAATTTGTCCGTATGAATCACGGTATGTAGAATAACCATCCTTTTTCTCTACTAATTTCATATTGGCCAATAAACTGGCCGGCGTAGGATAAAACGCTTCATCCTGTAATGATAGGGCGGCCGCAAAAGTGCTATGAACAGACACTATGCCGATTAAAGCAAGTGTACAAATCGCTTTTTTTATAAATGACTTCATATCATGGGGCACCTCCTTAATTCAACTGAAAATTCTCTTCCCTCCTCTACTTTCTTTTTATATTTTTTATTCCCGGAAAAACCAGGCTTTGCACGAATAACTCAATCATTTAAACAGTCCTAATTATATTTATTATAACAGAATACTATAAATAATAAAAATAACTAATCCTGCAAAAATCTATGTTTTGCAGGATTAGTTATTTTTAGGCCGGAAATAGTTTGTTTCTTCCCGCATCGTTGGAGACTGCCTGCTTACGTCCGAATCCGGATGCAGTTCTTTCTCCACCTCATTCATCGGCGGATGCAGTTCGTTAGCAACTTCTGCAATATCAGACACATTTGCATTTGCATTTGCCACCGTTGCTACCATCGAGACGCCAAGAAATACACTCAGAGCAAATCCCGCTAAAACCGTATTAAGCTTTTTCATTACCTAATTCTCCTTCTATATACAGTCTATTATAAAAAGCAATTAAAACAGATTTATTATATCAGAAATTAGAGTGCTGGTCTAAGTGTAAATTTTTCCTAGCCGAGTCTGCTTAAAAAGCGCATCAAACCCCATTTTTCGCAGTTCTCTGCATTATTTCGGAGCGCGCATTAAACAAACTCCGGTCTGGTATTATTTGCAAATTAGGACTTTTGTTCTATAAAAATAGAACGGAAGTCTGATAACAAATCTTTAATTTATCACGATGAATAAATTGTAAGCTTTAAATTGGACTGCTGAATCAAGGAGGTGAGGTAGCGATGGACGCACGGTTTGTCAATCCGTTTATTGCTGCTTTGTCCGATGTGCTCCCTCAATTAGGATTTAAAAATATTGCGAGAGGAAAAGTATTTACCAAAGATCAGTTTCTCGACAGCCTGGGTGTCACTGTAAATGTAGAATTGGTCACCCAGACTACCGGTAATGTAGTGTTCAATATGACGGAAGAAGTGGCCAAAAAACTATCTTCCGTCATAATGATGGGTGCCATAGTAAACAAATTGGATGATATAGCGCAAAGCGCACTGTGCGAAATGGCCAATATGGTGACCTCTACCGCGGCGACTTCGCTTAAAAACAACGGAATCCCGGTTAAGCTTGCGCCGCCCGCATTATCGCAATGCACTTCCCAGATTAAAATCTGCAATACAAATTATATTGGTCTGGAAATGACTGTCGATGAACTGATGATCGAAATAAGCATTGGCCTGAATTAGAATAAGAAAACAACCTGTTATTTCCTAGGTTTTATTGGCACTTTGAGCATTTGTCCCGGATAAATCTGCGCATTCGTATTTAAATGGTTTATTTGTTTTATGGCCGTTGTCAGCTCTCTTATATCGTCTTTATTGGTCACATATTTGGCGGCAATGTTCCATACTGTATCACCGGCCCCGACAGGAACGACGGTAAACCGGTCGGCAGCGAAATAAGCGTTAGAACTGGCTAACGGGGTAATCGACCATAAAGCAAGCATCACGGAAAAAATTAATATCGTTTTCGTCATATCTCCGCACCTCTTCCAAACATATGTTCAACCTTGCATTTATTTTATCACAGTACATATGTTCGATGCAAGAGGTTTTCCCCAAAAACAGAACTTATGTTTGTTTTTGTTCGAGACTGGAATAAATTCCGGTCTCACTGCCTATCCCTTCCGGCTTCACCTTAAACCAGGCTGCATACATTGTGGGCAGAACCAGCAGTGTTAATACAGTGGCCCCAAATAAGCCGCCGCCGATAGCAACCGCCATGGGTCCCCAAAAGGTGCTTGGCACTAAGGGAACCATCCCCAGTATGGCGGCGGCGGCCGTAAGCATAATCGGGCGGAATCGCAGCACTGCCGAATCAATAATAGCATTCCACGGTGACTCGCCGCCTTTAATATGCTGTTCGATCTGATCAATCAGGATCACCGAATTCCGGATAATCATACCGCCCAGCGCCAAAATTCCCAATTCGGCTACAAACCCCATGGGACGCTGAGTCAAAAGCATGGACAGACTGACGCCGATAATTCCCAGTGGTGCGGTCATTACTGTTAAAAAAGCCAGTGACATCTTTTGCAGTTGAAGCATCAACAGGGTAAGAATAATGACCACCATCGCCGGCACGGGCTGCAGCAAAAAGCCGATAGAAATTTGGCTTCTTTCCAGGGAACCGTCGACCTGGATGCTATAACCCGGCGGCAGGCTTTCCCGCAAATTTTTCAGTTTTTCATATACTTCTTTCGTGGCATCATTCCCGGTCACGCCCGGGACCGCGTTGGCCTGCACCGTGATTGTCGGTTTGAGATTACGCCGCCAAATCAAGCCATCCTCGGCTTGATAGCTTATTTTGGCAATCTGGTCTAAAGGTACAAATTGGCCGTTGCCGATATGGATCATAAGATCCTTAATTTGAGCCAGATCGTTTCGATTGTGCGGTGCAATCCGGAATACAATATCTACGGTTTTATCTTTTTCGCGAAACTCGGATATAACTGCCCCCGATAGCTGGGTTTGCAAATTGGCCGCCAGGGTTTGACTGTCGATCCCCAGCATTCGCGCTTTATCCTGATCTACTGCCAAATGCATGGTTGGGCTTTTTTCCATCCAGTCAAAATTGACATCCGTAAGCTTGGGATCAGCCGTCATCACGCCACCTACCTGCCGGGCAATTTCCCGTACTTTGGCGGAATCATAACCGCTGACCCGTAACATAACCGGATAGGCGGAAGGGGGTCCGGTCTGAATTAATTTAATATTTCCCCGTACATTGGAAAAACCGCCGGCCAATAACTGATTTATTTTCCGTTCCAATGCCTCCCGGGCCGCCACATTTTTGGCGACAATAACAAACTGGGCATAATTGTTGGCCGGAAGTTTCGGTTCTGTAGTCAGCACAAAGCGGGGAGCGCCTTCACCGACATAGTAGCTGTAGTTGTCAATATTAGGATCGCCGTCCAGATTGCCGGCGAACCGTTTTACTTCGCCTTCTGTCGCCTTCAACGAAGCACCTTGCGGCAACGTTAATTCCACAATCAGTTCCGGCCGCATTGAAGGCGGGAAAAATTCCTGCTTTACCAATTTCAGCAGGAAAATGGAGCCGGCAAAACAGAGGACGGTAATACCAAGCACCAGTTTCCGGTGACTCAGGCACCAGATCAGTATTTGCCGGAAAAACCGGTAAAACTTCGTATTATATACATCGTGTCCGCCTTCGCCGCCATTTTTAACTTTTATCAGATTATACCCCAAAAGCGGCGTAACCAGGACGGAAACGATCCAGGATATTACCAACGCAATGGTGATCACGGTGAACAAACTGTGGGTAAACTCTGCAGCAGCGCCTTGGGCAAATCCGATCGGGATAAAACCGGCGCAGGTAATTAAAGTTCCCGTCAGCATGGGAAAGGCAGTCGCCGTATAGGCGAAACAGGCCGCCTTAAACCGGTCCCAGCCCTGTTCCAGTTTCACGCTCATCATTTCCACGGCAATAATCGCATCGTCCACTAACAGCCCCAGAGCAATGATTAAAGCTCCTAAGGAAACCTTATGCAAATCTATTCCCAGTATCTTCATACAGGTAAAGACTCCGGCAATAACCAGCGGAATACATAACGCGACCACGATGCCGGAGCGTACACCAAGGCTCAGAAAACTGACGGCCAAAACGATGAGTATCGCTTCCCGCAGCGATTTAACAAAGTCATCAATGGATTCTTCCACCACTTTAGGCTGGTTTGAGACCTGGCTGATTTCATAACCGAGGGGTAAATCCTTTTTAATTTGGCCGATTGTTTTTGCTAAATTCTGGCCCAAAGTAAGAATATTGCCGCCCTTATCCATGGAAACAGCAATGCCGATAGCCGGCTGACCGTTAAAAAACATCTTGGGTTCGATCGGCTCGGCATAACTTCGCCGGACTTTGGCAATGTCCCCCAGACGAAAGGTACGGCCGTCAGCCCGGATGGGCAGGCTGCGGATGCTCTCCAGATCATCAAACATACCGCTGACCCGCAGGCAAACATTATCGGAGGCTGTTTCAACCATGCCGGCAGAAGCCATGGCATCCTGCGCCTTCACAGTATTGATGATCAGGTTAGGGTCAATCCCTAGTTGAGCCAGTTTACTGTTTTCCAGGTCAATATAGATTTTTTCATCTTGTACCCCTAATAGCTCAACCTTTTTTACATTGGGAACACCCAGCATAATGCGCCGTATCTTTTCCGCCCGGTCCCGCATTTCTTCATAAGTAAAACCATCGGCAGTCAAGGCGTAAATGGAACCGAATACGTCGTCAAACCGGTCGTTGAAAGCGGGACCGACGACTCCCTGCGGCAAGGTTCCCTTAATATCATTGACCATGTTGCGCACTTCCAGCCAGGTTGGCCGGATGTCCTTTTCCTTGACCGTATCCTTTAGCGTTACATAGACTACCGCCTGTCCCGGCCGTGAATAACTCTTCAGATAATCCAGACCAGGCGTATCCTGCAGCTTTTTTTCTATTTTGTCGGTTACTTGTTCTTCCACCTGCCGGGCGCTGGCGCCCGGCCAGGCCACCGAAACAATCATCTGGCGGATTACAAAATCGGGATCTTCCATTCTTCCCAGATGAAGGTAGGAGAAGGTTCCCATAATAAACGTCATGATAATAAAGTAATAGACAAGCTGTTTATGATTCAGCGCCCATTCGGTCAGATTCAGCCGCTTCATGGTGCGTCACCCGCCAGGCGCACCGTTTGCCCTTCCTGCAGCTTATGGATTCCGGCGGTTACAATCACGTCGCCGTCTTGCAGCCCTGCCAGAACTTGTACCTGATTATCACCAAATGCGCCGATTTGAACCGGTCTAAGATGGACGCTGCCATTCGTAACAGCCCATACCCCGGGTGTATTGTCCGTCTGATAAAGGGCCGAGAGTGGAATATAGGCGTTTTTTTGATTTTGCTGGTCAACTACCTGCACTGATGCAGTCATGCCCAACTTAATCTCCGGCGATGGATTTGTTAAATGAATCCGTACTTTAAAAGTTCGTGAAACCTTGTCGGCGATGGGGGAAATTTCTCGTACTTCGCCGGCAGTGACAAGCCCCGGCAAAGCCCAAAAGGAAACTTTAATTTGTTGTGCTTTGCGCAGTTCCTCGATACGGTTTTCCGGAACATGAATCTCTATTTCCCGCTCCCCGTCCTGTACCAGGGTAATCACCGGCTGTCCCGCACTCACTACCTGGCCGGTTTCCGCAGCAATAGCGGAAATCACTCCCGGTTTATCCGCAACCAGTTTACTGTAGTCTAATTGATTAACACCCTGCGAATACTGGGCGGAAGCCTGCCGTACGGCTGCCACGGCCACATCGTAGGCATTTTGATATTGGTCCAGTTGGGCGCGGCTGATAGCATGATCTTCATATAATTTCCGGTAGCGGTTCAGATCATTTTTCGCCAGCTCTAGCTGCGACTCAGCCGAGTAGACCTGCGCAGAATGAATGGCCACGGTCTCTTTTATGTCCTGGGGATCGATCTCCAGGAGAATGTCCCCCGGCTTTACAATGCTGCCAAGTTCGACCTTGCGGCCGATGATTTTGCCGCCGACTTGAAAAGCGAGCTGACTCTCATATCTTCCTCTTACTTCGCCGGAATAGCTTGCGCTTTCTCCCCCTCCCGTTAACTGTACTACTTTAGTCCGGACCAGGGGCGCTTCGGTTGCTGCCGTCGTTGTTTTGGCACAGCCTGAAAGCAGCAAACAAATCCCCAGAACGGCAATAACTATAAAAATTGGGTCAAAATTGTTTCGCATTTTTTCCTCCTTTGCAATTTTTATTCCGGGTCATGGAAAAGCCGGTTGTCATAACCAAAAAACTATTTTGGTGTTTAAGTTTCTTAATGGTAAAATTTTTTATATATCCCGCTTTTCGCAGGCCTATGTCAATTGTCGCTCT
Source organism: Allolucifera butyrica (assembly GCF_900476375.1). Classification (GTDB taxonomy): domain Bacteria; phylum Bacillota; class Negativicutes; order Sporomusales; family UPPP01; genus Lucifera; species Lucifera butyrica. The sequence goes on from NZ_UPPP01000074.1 coordinate 21,940, forward strand.
AAGTTCAAGGTGCGAAATGGGGGATGTATTCTCTCTGCTATTTTTTAATCAAAGCATGCACAATGAAATCCACCAGAGCCTCCGTATAATAGCCCTGCGCCGCCTTATTCCGGTCTAATTCAATTGTCCGCATATAACTAAACGCCTCGAATAACTTCAGACCGGCATAAGCCACAAACTGTTCATCCACATCCCGGATTTTACCTTGTTTCTTCCCTTCGACGATGATATCGGCAATCATTGCTATCAATTCGTCTCGAATTAAAGAATGGGATTTTGTACTCAAAAAATTAGAAAAGAGAATTTCGTCATCTTTTAGCAGTCTTGTCAGAAAGTTATCCTCATTAAAATAGCCGATTGCCGTCCGCATCATTTGGAGCAGCTTGTCAAGCGGATCATTGATTTCTCTGATGGAAGCAAAAATAATATCCCGGGCTTTGCGTTTTTCCCTGATAATCAGGCAGGTAAACAAGTCTTCTTTGTCTTTAAACTGTTCATAAACCGTCTTTTTGGAAATTCTGCAATCCCGGCTGATCTCATCCATGGTTGTTTTTTTATAACCAAACCGGTCAAATCGCTCTTTCGCCTTGTCGAGAATGTCGTTTTTTAGATCATCCAAAATATCACCACTTACCAAGCATTTAATAGATTACCAAATTCATCCTTTCAACCCATAAACTATTATAGTGTTTTAGTTTTCAAAAAGCAAGCGCATTTAGGCAAACACCAGGACCACAGCTTGCCAAAGCGATTCTCCGACAAATCAGGACTTTAGGCCTACAAAAAATAGTACATAAGTCTGATAACAAATTTATAAATTAACACGATGAATAAAATGAATGCCTTATTTCAGCTCTTCCCTAAGAGGAGTTGATTTGACGAAATGCGGGGAGGGTTATTATGCGGGTTATCCTTTACACCGGAAAGGGCGGCGTCGGCAAAACCAGCCTGGCTGCAGCCACAGCGATGGCCTCGGCAGCTTCAGGCAAAAAAACAATTGTCGTAAGTACAGACACTGCTCACAGCCTGGGAGATTCCTTCGGTATGGAATTAAACAATGAACCATTACAGATCCGGGAAAATCTTTGGGCGCAGGAAATCAGCACTTTATCCAGTACGGAACGGTATTGGAGTAAAGTGCAAAATTATTTATCCTCCCTGTTCGTATCACAGAATATTAATGATATTACCACGGAAGAATTGATGGTTTTTCCGGGACTGGAGGAACTCTTCCGCCTGCTGGAAATTCTCACTCACTGTCAGGAGGGGAAATATGACGTGGTCATTGTTGACTGCGCACCAACCGGCGAAACACTCAGACTCCTTAGTTTTCCTGAAGTTCTCAAATGGTGGCTGGAAAAAATATTTCCCAAACAAAAGTTATTTTTCAAAGTTGCCCGCCCTGTCGCCAAATCAGTTGTCGGCGTTCCGCTGCCTACAGATGATGCCCTGGAGGGAATCGCCGAATTAATCCGGCATATCCGGGAAATGCACGCTCTATTAGCCAACCGGATGATCACTTCCGTCAGATTGGTAGTAAATCCTGAAAAAATGGTCATCAAAGAAGCAGAACGCAGTTTCATGTATCTAAGTTTATTCGGTTTTAATACCGACGCAGTGATCGTTAACCGTTTGCTCCCCCCGGTGGATTTGGGCCAATACTTTGAAAAGTGGAGCCAAATACAACACACTTACCTCCAGTATATTAAAAATCAGTTCAGTCCCGTACCGGTTCTCACCGTGCCGTTGTTCGCGGAAGAAGTCGCAGGTTTTGCCGCCCTGGAAAAAATGGGTAACGAATGCTTTGGTGATTTGCTGCCTACGGGGTTCTTCTACTGCGGGCAAACGCAAAAAATCAGCCGGGCCGGTGACCAGTATATTCTGGAACTAAAACTGCCGTTTGTGAGTAAAGACGAGATTGCCTGGTCCCAAAAAGACGATGAGATTACAATCAGGGTAGGGGAATACAAACGGAATCTCCATTTACCCCGCCAGTTACAGGGTTGCTGCGCTACCCGGGCAAAGGTAAATGCGGATGTGCTGATGATTGAATTTGAAGGGCCAAAAACGGCGGTCTACGGAACAAAAGAAATTTCTTACCGCGTTAATTGTAAATAAAAAGCGCTTTCATCAGTCGATGAAGCGCTTTTTCCTTTTCAATCCCCCTTCCCCCACTCCCGCTTTATCTCCTATTTCCCGACAGGAAAACCGCATATCGATAACGAAGTGGTTTTTAATACTAAATGGTTGGGAGTGTTATCTTTTATGATTAAAGGTGTAATCTTTGACATGGACGGTGTCATTATTGACAGCGAGCCGCTGCATCATAAAATATTTATGCAGTATACCCGTTCGGAGTTAGGGCTTGCTATCTCCGAGGAAGAATATAATACCTTTATCGGCAGTACCAATCTCTATATGTTCTCGACGCTAAAAGCCAAATATGGCATTAAAAAGGAACTTACCACGCTGATTGCAGACTACGAACAACGTTATGTTGATTATTTATTAACAGCGCCGGATGAAAAACCCCTTGCCGGTGTTGATCTCCTAATCAATAAATTAAGTTCCCAGGTAAAATTGGCGTTGGCCTCCTCTTCCCCCCGCAAACACATTGATATTATTTTAAACATGTTTCATTTAACGGATTTGTTTGCCGTCAAAATAAGCGGTCTGGAAGTAGCAAACAGCAAACCGGCGCCGGATATCTTTCTACGGGCGGCAGAACTTTTGGCTCTTCCCCCGGAGCAGTGCCTGATAATCGAAGACTCAAAAAACGGCGTAACGGCGGCAAAAACAGCCGGGATGAAATGCCTTGGTTTTTACAACCCCAACTCCGGTGCCCAGGACTTATCCCGGGCTGATAGGGTCATTAAAGATTTTAATGAAATCATCACCCGAACGGATTGGTTATTAAATCTCTAGTGCTCTGTTAACCCTAAATCTGTAGGATGAATTGCGAGAGATTTCTCGTCCTGCACGGCGGAGTAAAAAATTCCTGCTGCAGTCAGGTAAAAGAGGGTGTTCCCCGGCTTAGCTTGGGAAACACCCTCCTTAGTTTTACTTACGATTTTTGTGCTTTCGCCCAGGAATCGCGCAATGAAACGATCCGGTTAAAAACAAGCTGTCCCGGGCGGGAATCCACCGTATCTACGCAGAAATAACCCTGCCGCAGAAATTGGTATCTAGTTCCCGGTTCTGCCGCCGCCAGCCCGGGCTCCACAAAGCATTGCAGGACGTCCAGCGAATTAGGATTTAAATTAGTTTTATAATCTTCCCCTTCATCGGGGTTCTCCACATTGAAAAGGTTATCGTACAAGCGGGCTTCGGCCTTGACAGCATGAGCGGCGGAAACCCAGTGAAGCGTCCCCTTTACCTTCTTCCCGCTGGCGGCACCGCCGCTTTTTGTATCCGGGTCATAGGTACAGTGAACGGCCACAACATTTCCTGCCCCATCTTTGACAACCCGTTCACATTTAATAATATAGGCGTGCTTTAAGCGGACTTCCTGACCGGGAGCAAGACGGAAGAATTTTTTCGGTGGATTTTCACAGAAATCTTCCTGTTCGATGAACAGTTCCCGGGAAAAAGGAATGGTACGATTCCCCATTTCCGGTTTTTCCGGGTTATTTTCCGCCGCCAGTTCTTCGGTTACTCCCTCCGGATAGTTGTCAATAACCACCTTTAACGGCCGCAGTACAGCCATGGCCCGCATTGCCCGGGCATTCAGGTCTTCCCGGATACAATGCTCCAAAAGGGCAATATCCACAATGCTGTTGCTTTTGGCTACGCCGATGCGGTCACAAAAGTCCCTGATTGCTTCCGGCGTATAGCCTCGCCGCCGTAAGCCGGAAATGGTCGGCATGCGGGGGTCGTCCCACCCGTTTACGTATTTCTGTTCGACCAGTTCCCGTAATTTCCGCTTGCTCATTACGGTGTAATTTAAATTAAGCCGGGCAAATTCGATCTGCTGCGGACGATATTCGTGCTCCACTGCCGCCAGCACCCAGTCATACAACGGCCGGTGATCCTCAAATTCCAGGGTACAAATGGAATGCGTGACCTTTTCTATCGCGTCGGATAAGGGATGCGCATAGTCATACATAGGATAAATGCACCATTGGTTACCCGTCCGGTGATGATGGGAGCGTAAGATCCGGTAGAGAACGGGATCTCTCATGTTTAAATTGGGCGATGCCATATCAATTTTAGCCCGGAGCACTCTGGAACCGTCCGGGAATTCTCCCTGCCGCATGCGCTCAAATAAGTCCAGATTCTCGGCTACGGAACGGTTCCGGTAGGGGCTTTCCTGGCCCGGCTGCGTCAATGTACCACGGTAATCCCGGATTTCCTGCGCGCTAAGGTCGCAGACATAAGCTTTTCCTTTCCGGATCAACAGTACCGCATATTCGTAGAGCCGTCCGAAGTAATCCGAAGCATAAAACATCCGGTCCTGCCAGTCAAAACCCAGCCACCTGACGTCTTCCTGGATGGAGTCGACATACTCCACATCTTCTTTACTGGGATTGGTATCATCAAAGCGCAAATTGCAAAGTCCTCCGTTTTGGGCGGCAATGCCAAAATTAAGACAAATCGACTTTGCGTGGCCAATGTGAAGATAGCCGTTCGGTTCCGGCGGAAAGCGCGTGTGCACCCGGCCCTGATGTTTATTAGTACGAGCATCTTCATCAATAATATTCTGGATAAAGTTGGACGATGGCATAGAAGCTTCTGTGGTCATATTGTTAACTCCTTCTCCGAGCCTGCTTAAAAAGCGCATCAATCCCATTTTTCGCAGTCCTCTGTCATTATTTTGGAGTGCGAAATGTGGGACCCGTTGTTGCGGCTGCGCGTTCTCACTCAACGTACGCCTGAGTACGCCTCGTTCGAATGCTCGCCGCGCCTAGTATCTGCATCTTTTTAAGCAGGCTCTCACCGGTATAGTAATTATATTAGTATTAGCTATATACTAAATATTTCCTTCCAATCTGTCAAATATCCGCATTTTCTCTGTTACCCGACAATAATTCTCCTGAGAAAGAAAGACCCAATTCTTTTCAACTTCATTTACCCATTAAAATGTTTCTTCGAGTCAAATGTATGCAGCTTTTGTAATAAATCCAGCACTTCCTCCATCTTAAAAATCTTGCTGATAAATAATTCCGGGTATTGGGCCAGATCAACTTCCTTACCCTTTGGGACAAAATAACCGTCCGCATCGGTAACAATGTAGATGAGCGGACGCTCCTGACAGACCGGTGTTACTTTAAGGACAACCCCGGTTTCGCCGGTATTTAATTTTACAATCGACCCTACGGGATAAAGCGCTATATTACTCAAAAAAACATGCAATATATCCGGATCAAAATGCTTTTCGGCCGTAGCCATTAAAATCTCATAGGCTTTATGCGGCGGTAATGCCTTCCGGTAGGCCCGGTCGGCGGTCAAAGCATCATATACATCGGCAATAGCGGCGATGCGGGCAAATTCATGAATATCGTCGCCGGCTAGCCGGCGGGGATAACCGCTTCCATCCATCCGTTCGTGATGCTGATAAGCGACATGGGCCGATAAAATCTGCAGGTCGGGATTCCGCCGTAACATATCAAAGCCCATATCGGGATGCTTTTGGAGTAATTCCATTTCTGCCGCTGTCAAAGTGCCTTGTTTATTCAATATTTCGTTTGGTATACCCAACTTGCCGATATCATGCAGTAAAGCTCCCAGGGCCAATTCCCGGAGCCGGCCGTAAGGATAGTCCAGTTTGACCCCTGTCAGTACGGAAAGAATACAAACATTCACCGAATGACCGAAAGTATATTCATCATATTGCCGGATATCCGTCAGGTGCACCATATGCTCACCATGCTGTAAAATTTCATCAACAATATTCCGGGCAACCGCATTCAATTTGGAAAAGTCATGATGAAAACCGCCGCGGAATTTCTCAAATGCCTCTTTCACCTGTTTGATGGCTTTAATCCGCGTTTCCTCCCGGATAACTTCCGGAATAACAACGTCTGCCGCTAAAGAACTTTGGATATAGACTGAATAAATCCCCAGCTCCCGTAAACGTTGAATATACCGCTGGGTCAGCAATACACCCCGCCCCAGCAGGATTCTCCCTTCGGCGCTGAAAATGTCCCGGGCAGTCACCATTCCCGGAATTAATGCATCAATAGAAATTCGCTGCATAAACAACGCCCTTCAATTCACCGGTATTTATTTGGGGCCGGGTCTTTCTTGTATCGTTAACCATGCCTTCGGTTCCCTTCGTACTTATTTTTCGTTCCATCCGCCCTCGTTGCCTTCCCATTTTTCTTGGGATCAGAAAGTATAACTTTTCGGGTTGTTTCTAGAATAACACATGCTTCTTAAGAAAGCCGAAAAGTAAAATACTTTCTTGGTATCATAATTTTTTAGCAATACTTTCTATTTATTCTTGGACATTTCGCCTAAATCCTTTTTAGATCGCCAAAATCATCCAAGAAAGTAAAGCATATTCCCCTTCTTTTGCGGGTATATTATCAAAATCACCAACGGGGGGGGAAACTATGTTTGGCTGGCATGTAGTGTGTAATGACTGCAACAATGCGATCACACCACTAGGACTGCTTACAGAAAAAGAAGCTGTTACAACGGCGGAACTTCATTGCCTGGAAACAGGCCATCTGGCTTTTGCCGAAGATTATGGCGGTTATCTGCAAATGAAAGAAATTGTACAGTCCTTTGTCAGACAAGGCTGTATACCACTTTGGTCGGGCTGCATCATTCGCTGCGAAACTTGCAATGAAGTCATCGGACGGACCAAAAATATCCGCCAGGTGCTCACCACCATCCGTTCCCATGAACACGGCTTTCCCGGCCATACAATTACTAAACAGCCTATCTATCTGTCTGAACCGATTGATACCAACCGGATACCAAAACATTATATGAAAGAAGAACAATAAAGGGACCTTCCAAAAAGCAAAAACGCTTTTTGAAGGTCCCTTTTATTGTTTACTCATCTTTCACCGATCGCTTTTGTCAACTTAGCCTTATTTGCGTTGTAATCGTAGAGGGCTTGAACATAATTGGTCTTAGCCTGGGTCAGAGCCAGTTGGGCATCAATTACATCCAGGTTCGTGCCTGCTCCGGCCGCATATTTTGTCTGAGCAATTTTCACGTCCTCTTCCGCTTTATCGACAGCTACTTTGGACGTTTCAATCCGGCTTTCCGCTTCTTTCATATTCATATACGCCTGACGGACTTCCAGTTCGATCGCATCCCGGTTTTGTTTGTCCTGTTCCTTTACTTTATCAAGAGTACTTTCGGCCTGCTTAACCTGAGAATGGGTCAATCCGCCGTCAAAAATGTTCCAACTGGCATTAATGCCTATGGACCAGTTACTATCCTGACTGGAGAATTCGGGACCACTCCAGCCTTGCAACCCACTTAAGGCTATCGTCGGTTTTCCGGAACTGTCGGCCACTTTCACACCTGCTTTAGCCGCCGCCACCGTATCCTCCGACTGCCCGACTTCCGGGCGGTTGGACAATGCCTGTTGAATGCACTCGTTCAGAGGTAAATCAAATTGAGTGTAGGTAAGTTCATCTTTCAGTATACTTTGTGTGCTTTGCGGGATTCCAATTGTATTATTTAGACTGGCCACCGCAACATTATAATCATTTTGCGCCTTTGTTAAGTTTTGCCGGGCATTTGCCACTTCTACTTCGGAACGCAGTACATCCACTTTGGCGACGGTGCCGGCATCATACTGGGCCTGCACATTTTCCAGGTGCCCATTCAAATTATCCAGTGCTTCCTGGTTAACCTGAACCATGTTATGCGCCTGGAGAACATCAAAATAGGCAGTTGTCGCATCCAGTTTGACCTGTGCTCTGGCCGTCTCCACGCCTAAATCCGCTGCCTGAGCGTTTAATTTTGCCTCTTCTACCGACCCTTCCACTCTGCCGCCGGTATATAGGGGTACGCTGAGCTTCAGGGATGTACTAAACAGGTTTCCCGCCGGAGTTTCCAAATTGGCGCTGCCGCGGGTGGCGGAACTGCCGAGAGAAAAGGTTGGTTCTTTTCCCGCCTGAGCTAGCTTAATTCCCCATGCTGCTTTTTCTTTATCGTCAACTGCCATTTGGATGCTGGGATTATTTTTCAAAGCCATAGCAACACTGTCATCCAATGACAACATTGGGGCATCAGCCCAAGCTGCCGTCGCATTCAACAAAAGCCATCCGCCGCTAAACGCTACCGCCAAATGCCTTTTCCACATCTGCTTCCGCATCATGTTCTTTCTCCCCTTGCCGCAATATACGACTGACCAGTCAGTCATGTTTTATAATAACACTGTTTAGGCCTTTAGTCTACCGGGTAAATGTGACAGGATCAAAAACCGGTTCATAACCCGGTCTAAGATGGGATATACTAACATAAAACACCTACGAAAGGTCTGTTATGCGCGTACGACCCTTTTATTACTGGCTAATTTTACTGGTAGCCGTCCCACTGCTTCTCTATGCCGTGGACTATTTCTATTTTTATTATCAGGAAAAGCCCCTGCCGGGTTTGCCTATGCAGGCAATGCCGCCCATTAATGCCAATACCCGCCTGCTGGTCATAGCTCCCCATTGTGATGATGAAACGCTTGGTACCGCCGGTATGATCCACGACGTAATCCAGGCCGGCGGTCACGTACGGGTTGTCATTGTTACCAACGGCGACGGTTTTACCTTCGCTACAGAGGAAGAATTCAAACGCTTATTGTTAACAGGCGAAGATTACGTGCAATCGGGCTATACACGTCAGCGCGAATCCAAACGGGCGCTGGCTTTATTGGGAGTACCGGCACAGGACATTTTGTTTCTCGGTTATCCCGACCGGGGTATAACCAGCTTATGGGAAACAAACTGGGATTTAGCAAGTCCGTATACATCCAGATATACGCAATACAATCATTCTCCTTATTCGGCCACCTTTCATCCCGGTGCCGTTTATGCCGGTCAAAACCTGTTGAATGATTTACAGAAAATCATTCTGTCCTTTGCCCCGAATTATATTCTTGCCCCGCATCCCAATGATGAGCACCCCGACCACGCCGCCGTTTGGGCCTTTATCTTGGCTGCAGTCCTTGAAAATAAGCTGAGCGGCCAATTAGAGGTGCCAAACTTTTTTACCTATTTGGTTCATCGCGGCGATTATCCGATTCCCCACGGGTATTTACCCAATGCTTCGCTCTTACCGCCGAAACCTCTTGCCCTGTTATATCCCTCTGTCTGGCATGTTTATCCTTTGCCGCCGGAACTGAAAAACCTAAAGCGAACGGCCATCGAAGAGTACCGGAGTCAAATCAAAGTGCCGATCATGGCCGGGTTGTTAAACAGTTTTACCCGCCAAAACGAATTATTTGCCGAACCGAATATTTCTTCCATCGCAACGGTATCGTCCACACTAGATTTGCGGAACCTGTCTTCCTGGCAGCAAGCTCCGCTGTTGCTGGAAAATCCGGCAGGTATAAATCCGTTAAGCGCTCTGGAACAAAAGGGGAAAATCATGTCGGTCTATGGCCTTATCCAGGACCGGTCATTATGGCTGCATCTGCCAATTACCGGATTTTCCGCTACCCGGAACGGATATCACTTAGCTGTTATCAGTTGGTTTCGGACCGGCGACGGCCAATACAAACGGGATTACAAAGCCTTCTCTTTCGATAATTCCGAAGCCAGTATTCCCCCCTCAGACATCTTCCGTTACAAGGAGGACGTTATTATAAAATTACCGTTTCCTTCGCATCCACCTGCTTTTTTTTATTTGCGTGCAATAACGAAAGATCATTATGGCGCTGTAATTAATCACAGCGCCTGGCAACCGATACTGAACGGGGAAATTTAACCTACTTATCTAGTGTATGACCCTATAAAAACGGGAGAGCCTTCAAGGCTTCTCCCGTTTTTAACATGATTCAATCCTGCATTTGATTTTCCGCCGTAGAACTCAGCCGGCTGTTTAATTGACTAATATGGCGATCCATATCATTGGACATTTGCTCAAACATTTGTTGCGCCGATTTATCTTCCGTAGACTGCGCAAAGGCAGCATACGTTCCTTTGGCTGACTCAGCGGCAGCGACTGCTTTTTGTAAATCTTTTTTTACGGTCATTCGCTTTCCTCCTTGTTTTTTTGGTGAACCAATGATAGTATTCGGCTCTGTTGTTCAATTTATAAGTGGAATTTGCAGGCTGCAGTCTACTTTACTCTGCCTCAATAGCAACCGCATGGGCGATACAGGGGATAGACTCTTTCTGCTGATAGGAGGTCGTGCTATGTAGACTCCCCGTACCCATCAACAAAATTTTTTTCAAGTTGCCGGCCTGTAATTGCCGGTATAAATAACCGGTAAAGACTATACCCGAACTTGCACAGCCACTTGCCCCCGATTGTGTGTCCTGTTCCCCGCGGTAGATCATGCAGCCGCAATCTTCATAGTTGGCGGTTATATCCAGTCCCTTCTCCTGCATGAGTTGAATAACCAGCTTCTTGCCGACCCTTCCCAAATCGCCGGTATAGATCATATCGTAGTAGGCAGGCTGACGGCCTGTATCCTGAATATGCTGCCACAGTGTGTCAACAGCAGCGGGGGCCATGGCCGGTCCCATCGCATTCGGGTCCTTGATGCCCAGATCCACAATTTTCCCTACCGTCGCTACGGTTATCCGCGGTCCCTGACCGGTCAATGACAGTACCGTCCCCGCCGCACCGGTAACTGTCCACTGGGAGATGGGGGGACGTTGTACACCTTGCTCCGTCGGAAACCGGTACTGACGTTCGGCAGCATCATGATGGCTGGAAACTCCCACCGCAACTTTATTGCCAAACCCTCCGTCAAGTAAAACAGAGCCCAGAAGCAGGCCCTCCGCTAAGGTTGAGCAGGCGCCGTACAAGCCCAGAAACGGACGACCCAAGCTCCGCATGGCAAAATGGGTCGACATTAATTGGTTAAGAAGGTCGCCTGCCAGTATATAATCAATCTCATCCATTTGGCTGCTATCTTTGGCTACGGCTTCTTTGACAGCCCATTCCAGCATAAAGGATTCACATTTTTCCCAACTGGGATGCTGACCGATTGTATCTTCCATAATCTTGTCATAATAGGAAGCAAGCAATCCCTGTCCTTCCATGGGACCGACAATATTAGCCGTTCCGGTCACGTACGGCGGAACAGCAAAAACAATGCTTTGTTTGCCTTGTTTTTTCTGCAACGTATTCTCCCCCTGCTCCGTCATAAATTCAACTTTCATGTTTTCTTATTGTAAGCCCCCAGGAAAAAAATAATTCGCGCCGGTTAAAAATTCCGTTTTGTAATTGGTTGCAACAGTGGACAAACTAGTGGTCTGTAAACTCTAAAGCTACAGGATGAATTGCGAGAGGTTTTTCGTCCTGTGAGGCGGAGGAGGCGCGCATATCGGAAATCTGTAAGCCGACGACAACAAAGCAGGGCGGAAAACTTCTCGTAAGAACACTATAGAATTAGGGTTTACAGACCACTGGATTCAAATCAAATTGTGACAAGGAGGCACTAATCTTTCAGTAATTCTAGTGCCTGCCGCTCCGCGGGAAGCCTCAATTTCCAAAGCAGCAGAAAATTGGCCGCCGACGCTACGATAGCCGTAATCCACGCTTGAAAGAGGAGCGGAACAACGGCCAGTTCAACAATTACCGCGCCATAATTCGGATGCGACAGATAGCGGTAGGGCCCTGCGTAAATTTTCGGACTTCCCGGCAGCACCAGGACTCTCGTATTCCAACATTTTCCCAGACTGAGAATACACCAATACCGCAAACTCTGAGCAGTAATCAGCAATACTGCCCAGGCAGGCCACCAGTCACTAACAGCGGCGCCGCGAATAAGGGCTTCCGCCGGCCAGCCTATCAGCCATCCGCCATGAAGAACAAAAAAAAGCGGATAATGGCGCGCGCCAAATTCCCGGGCCCCCAGACTCATTAGATAGCGCCGGTTACGATAAGCAATCGAGAGTTCGATGCATCGCTCCGCTGCCAAAATCAGAACCAGACCCATTACGATTTTTACTACCATCGGAATAGTACCTGCTCGGCGCAAAATCCCGGTCCCAGAGCCAGCATCACGCCGTAGTCGCCAGTCGCGGCCTGCCGGTGTAAAAATTCCTGTAAAACAAACAATACGGACACACTGGACATATTCCCATAGGCGGCAAGAATGTGATAAGCCGCTGCCAGTTGCTCTTTAGCCAGTCCAAGACTGTCGGCATAAGCTTCCAAAACTTTAACTCCACCGGGATGGGCAACATAATACCGGATTGTTGCCGGATCCATTTTCCAGAATTCACCGGCTTTCCTAACCAGTGACGGCAAATTTTTTCTCACAATAGCCGGAATATCCCGGGAAAATCTCACCTTAAAACCACTGTCAACAATATCCCAGCCCATGACGTCCTCCGAAGCGTCGAAAAGAGTACTGTAACTTCCCAAAACTTCCGGTCCGGTTCCATCGGCGGCAAGAATGGCGGCAGCGGCGCCATCGCCAAATAAGCCGGAACCGACAATATTGGATTTGGAACAATCGTTTCTTTGAAAGGTAAGACTGCATAATTCGACGGCAACCAATAAGGTCTTACCCTGTGGAGTTTTCCGGGCCAATTCGGCCGCTCTGGCCAGGCCGGCGATCCCGCCGGCACATCCCAGTCCCCAGATAGGCAGGCGTCTGGTATGACGGGATAATCCCAGCTTTTGTATCAATTTTCCATCAATGGTAGGTGTAGCAATTCCCGTCGAAGAAACAAACAAAATAGCGTCAATTTCAGCCGGGTCGGTGCCGGCTGCCTGTATAGCCGCCGTTGCCGCCTGTTCAGCCAGAATCGGGGCAACTTCCAAATAGCGGGCGTTCGCTTCAGCGAAAGAATGGGCCTGTGCATACCACTCCAAGGGCTGTGCCAAATACCTGGCCTCAATACAGGCATTGTCGAAAATAGACAACAGACGGTCCAAGTTGGCGACATCCTCTTTAAACATCAAAGAGGTCATTTTCTTTAACTGCGCTTGTTCCGCTTTATAAGGCGGGACAGCTGTTCCTAAGCCGGCAATCTTACAAGCCATGCAATCACATCCTTACCGTTTTCCTGGAATCGGACAAAACCAATGCTAATTTATATGTTTGTTAGCCAATAATGATGCATTAAGAAAAACCGCTAACGCGGTCTTTCGGCTCGTAGCGCAGGGTTCCGGGCGCGGGGAAACCTGCTCAAAATATACTTATATTTCAAAAAGGACCGCCTACAGGCAGTCCTTTTTGTGTGCTACTGTTCAATTGGAACACGTTGCTTGTAATAGACGGTTTTTAAATTACACCGTTCGGCAATCTCCCGGGCTGCGGCAATTTCCTTGCCGATACCGGCGGCATCATGGGCATCGGACCCAATGGTTGCCCAGCGTCCGCCCAACTCGCCGAACCGCTTGTAAATTGGCAGTAAAGACTCAACAACCTGCTGCCGGTCAAATCGCCGGGTATTGATTTCAATCGCTTTTTGCCGTTCCACCAGGACTGTTAGAATTTGGTCAATTCGCTCGGCAAAATCCCGGAAATACACTTCCGGGTCTTGATACCGGGCATAGCGGGCAATGTAATCGATATGACCCAGGCTGTCAATAAAATCATGTAACTTCAAACACTCCAGCATTGAATCGAAATAGCGGTTGTATGCCTCTTGTTTACTGCGATTCCGGTAAAATTCCTCATAATAGATATCCAAACCGTCAACAAGATGAATCGAACCGATTACATAGTCAAAGGGATGCCCGGCAATAATTTGCCGGTTTGCTTCCCCCACATGCGGACGCATTCCCAGCTCAATGCCTAACAGCACCGAGTCACCCCGATATTGTTCGTATTCCTGAAAATACCGGTTCACATCGAAAACGAAGGCTTCCGGACGGGGATAGTCCAGATCCATATGCTCGGTAATCACAAGACCAAGCTGCTGCTTCTTTCCTTCCTTGACAGCGTCTTCTATTTTCATCCGGGAATCTGTCGAATATTGAGTATGAATATGCGTATCAAAAAGCATAGCGACCCTCCTACTTCTCCGCTCAATATAAATTATAAGCCGGACAATTCCGGTTTACCATAGTTTGCCGGCATGATAGAATTAGGATATGTTATCTTAAAGTCTGGTACGCATGAAAACCAACAAAATTCTGCTGCCGTTTCTGCGTCACGGACTGAATCTAATTACAGAAAGCTGGGCTTTAATCCATGACATTTCTCAATTCTATGGAAAGCATTTTAAGTATTATTATTATGGTGTCAATCGGTTATATTTTAACGGCGCACAAATGGTTTGACGAGCAATCAGGCCGCTTATTCGCCCGTTTAGTCAGTTATATCGCTCTGCCGGCCTATATGTTATGGAATCTTATGAGCAGTTTTAATCACGATAAACTGGTCGAACTGAGCAGCGGACTCCTCGTTCCGTTTGCCTCCATAGCATTATGCTATGCCATTGGCTATACCGTCTCGCGCGCCATTAAAATCGAACCGAAGCATCAAGGCACCTTTCGTTCCATGTTTTTTTCATCCAATTCCGTATTTATCGGCTTACCCATCAATTTGGCCCTGTTTGGCCCGGAGAGTCTCCCCTATGTACTTCTTTACTACATTGCCAACACCACTACCTTTTGGACAATCGGACTGCATGGCATCCGTGCCGACGGAACAGGCGGCGGCAAAAGCCTGTTGAGCCTGGATACGTTACGGCAAATTCTGTCGCCGCCTTTACTGGGTTTTCTCTGCGCAATTCTCTTCATTTTATTAAGAATTCACTTACCGCCGTTTATTACCGATACCTCCAAATACCTGGGAAGTATGACCACCCCGCTGTCCATGCTGTTTATCGGCATCGCCTTATTTCAGGTGAAATTCAAGGAAATTCGATTTAACAAAGATATGATCGCCATTCTGTTAGGGCGGTTTGTCGTATCGCCTCTGGCCGTACTTGGGGTAGCCGCCTTGTTTCCTATCCCGCTGTTAATGAAAAATGTTTTTGTCATTCAAGCAGCAATGCCGGTCATGACGCAAACCTCCATCATGTGCCGCCAGTATAAATCAGACTACCGCTATGCCGCAGTTATGACACTGGTCACAACCCTCCTGACTATTCTGGTCGTTCCCCTTTACATGACGATTCTGCAGCATCTTCCCGGCTAACCTTGCTGGTCAACCTTTCGAATTTCCGCCAGCACTTTTTGGCAAAGAACGGCGTTGCCGGCAATAAGAGAAATTTTACGGTCCGAACGGAAATGAATCACTTGTCCCCCGGCCTCCTCAACAAGAAGGACCCCTGCAGTGATGTCCCAGGGATTCAGGCCCATCTCCCAAAAACCGTCGAATTTACCGGCCGCAACGCAAGCCAGGTCATACGCCGCCGAGCCCATACGCCGGATCGCCCGTGCCTTCACTACAAGATCACTAAAATAATTCACGTTATTATCCTTATGATCAGCAATATCATAAGGAAATCCGGTGGCTAGAACACTTTCCAAAAGTTCCGTCTTAGCGGCAACTTGGATTGGTTCGCCGTTTAAGCGGGCACCTTGTCCCTTAATTGCCGTAAACGACTGGTCCATGACCGGTACATAAACGACGCCGAGAACGGCCTCATCACGGTAGGTAAGCCCGATGGAAACGGAGAACACAGGCAACCCCTGAGCATAATTGGTGGTCCCGTCCAGAGGGTCAATCACCCAGACATAGTCCGATTCATTATCCGAACGTCCCGATTCTTCCGCCAGAATGGCATGGGACGGATACCGGTCTTTTATAAACCGGATAATAGCCTCCTCCGACTTCTTATCCACATCTGTTACTAAATCGATACCGCTGGACTTGCGGCTGATCCGGAGGTCCTTCCGGCCAAGCCGTTCCTTTTGCATTTGGCCGACAGACCGGGCAATTTCTTCTGCGCTTGCCAACGCCACTGATAATTCAATCATGCCCAAAATTCCTCCTTTTCAACTATGACTCGCTGAATCCTGGCCGGTCGTGTCAATTAATTGTTCAAGCCAGCCCTGGTTTATTTGCTCGCCGATATTTTTAAATTCCCGGACAACCGTTTCCTGAGAGGCGTGCACATGCCGGGCCATCGGTTCTTTTAAAATCGTAAACATCAGCATAGGCGTGATGCCAAAGAAAATATTACGCAGCTTAAAATGAATGGACCGGTTGTCCAATAAAATTCCCTTTTCTTCTAATTTTTTGGCAAACAAAGCTAATACGGCTTCACTCTCGGTTATAATCCGGTCGGCCATTGCGGCCCCTTTGGCCATTTCGGCCAGAATGATGCGTATCACCGCTTTTCTTTGATTCATAAACAAATACAACCGCTCAAACGCCTGCTGCCGGTATTCCTCGCTGCAGCAGTCATTCACCGGCAAATAACTCATTTGCTGTAACAGTTCATCAAAAAATTCTGAAATAATTTCCTGTAACAGCCTGTCTTTGCTTTTAAAATAGTAGTAAATTAACGCTTTATTAACGCCTGCTTTATCGGCGATTTTATCAACGCGGGCTCCTTCAAAGCCTTTATGGGAAAACTCCGCTTTAGCAGCATCCAGTATTCTTTTCTTCGATTCACCGCTATCCCCGGGTTGGCTTACTAACATGATTTCCTCCAATATAATTATTAGTTTGACCAATGCCCTACAGTGATAAACTGTAGGGCATTGGCCCATTCACACAGTATTTACTTGAACAAGTAAAGCCTTACTGGGAAATCGGGGGAGTTCCTGAATCGTTTGTCTGCTGCCGATGTCCATGGATTTTTGCCGTTATTTTTTCCACTACGACAAAGAGCACCGGAATGAGAAAGATTCCCAAAGAGGTCGCCATGAGCATGCCGCCCACAACCGTCGTTCCCATTGAATTTCTGGCGCCGGCGCCGGCGCCCGTGGCAATTGCCAGCGGCACGCAGCCGATAATAAATGCCAGTGAAGTCATAAGAATTGGCCGCAGCCGGATTTTAGCCGCTTCGATCGCCGCCTGGACGGGATTCATGCCTTTATCCGCCCTGACCTTGGCGAATTCAACGATCAAGATGGCATTTTTCGCCGCCAACCCAATCAGCATAACTAAACCGATCTGCATATATACGCTGTTTTCCAGACTGCGCAGGTACTGGAAGAGAAAAGCGCCAAAAATTCCCGTAGGTACACTCAACAAAACGGCAAAAGGAACGCTCCAGCTCTCATACAAAGCTGCCAAACACAGGAAGACAAACACAATGGCAAAGCCAAACACAATGGGCGCCCGGCTGCCGGAAATTTTTTCCTCCCGGCTTTGTCCGGACCACTCGTAACCATAACTGCTCGGCAGCGTCTGAGCCGCTACTTCTTCCAGCGCGGTCATGGCCTGGCCGGAGCTATAGCCGGGAGCCGGATTGCCGTTGATTTGAATCGCGTCCATACCGTTGTAGCGGGTAATCATGGTAGCTGAATTGATTGATTTAGGTTTCAGCAGGGTGTTTAGGGGCACCATGGTCCCGTTTGAACTCCGCAGGTACAGAAGCCGCGTCGCATCAATATCATCACGGAATTTCATCTCCGACTGCAGCATGACTTTATAAGTCCGCCCGAACTCGTTAAAATCATTGATCTGAGCGCCACCCAGGAAAGTCTGCAGCGCCGTAAACACATCACTGATCGGAATTCCCAGTTTTTCTACTTTGTCACGGTCGACATCCAGCTGATAGCCGGGTGTATCTGCTTTAAACTGGGTATAAATCATGCCGATCTCCGGCCGTTTACGGGCGGCGGCCAAAAATTGCTGGGCTGTATTGTTCAAATCATCAATCGAGCTGCCGCCTTTATCTTCCAGCATCAGCGTAAAGCCGCCGACCATCCCCAGCCCCGGCAGAGACGGCGGATTAAAAGCAATCACGCTTCCTTCCGGCAGCTTAGCGGCATTCATAAAGATCTGGCCAATTTCCGATTTTATCTGTAACTGTGGCGCCTGACGCTCCGCCCACGGTTTCAGCCGGATAAACAAGGTTCCGGCATTGGATTTTGTACCGCCGCCGATCAGATCATAGCCGGTAATCGCCATAGCGTCCTCAACCCCCGGCTGAGCACTGACCATTTTCACCAGTTTATTCAGCGCCGCCTCGGTACGGTCCATACTGGCCGCTTCCGGCAAAGTCAAAGAAGCGATAGCAAATCCCTGGTCCTCGTCCGGCACAAAGGAAGAAGGGACAAAATGCGCCAGTCCTCCGGCCAGGATTACCAATACGGCCAGCAGGACAATCACCAGGCGGGCCCGGGGAATGATTTTACCCAGTCCCCTGCCATACCGTTCCACCGTCTTTTCGAACCAAATATTAAACCGGTCAAAAAACCGGCCGACGATGCCGCTATGGGCATCGGGATTATACGGCTTTAACAAAAGCGTGCAGAGCGCCGGTGTCAGCGACAGCGCCACAATCGCCGACAGCGCCATGGATACGGCGACTGTCAAGGCGAACTGCTGATACAGCACGCCCATGGTGCCGCCAAAAAAGGCAACCGGCAAAAATACGGAAGCCAACACGAAGGCGATGGCAATAACCGGCCCGGACACCTCACTCATGGCCCGTTTCGTTGCCTCTTTCGGACTCAGTCCGGAATAACGCATATGATGCTCTACCGCTTCAATAACCACGATGGCGTCGTCCACCACCAGCCCGATAGCCAGCACCATGGCGAACAGCGTTAAGGTGTTGATCGAAAATCCGAGAGCCTTAAATGCGCCAAAGGTCCCAACCAGAGATACCGGCACCGCCAGCATTGGAATTAGCGTGGCACGCCAGGTCTGCAAAAACAAAAATACCACTAAGAGTACCAGCAGCAATGCTTCCGCAAAAGTCTTAGCGACTTCCTTCATGGATTCTCTGACGAATTCGGTATTGTCAACTACAACATTATACTTCAGATCCGGCGGAAACCGCTTGGCAGCGTCCGCCAAAACCTGTTTCACATTGCTGATTGTTTGCAGCGCATTGGCGTCACTGGTCAGCTGAATGGCAAAACCGGCCGTCGGATGCCCCTTAAACTGGACATCGAAGTCATAATTGTTGCTGCCCAGTTCCACCTTCGCAACGTCCTTAATCCGGACGAACGAACCGTCCGAATTGGCCCGGATAATAATATTGCCGAATTCTTCCGGTTTCGTCAGCCGCCCTTTCACCCGGACCGAATACTGAAATTCCTGTCCTTGGGGCGCCGGCCTTTCGCCGATTCCGCCGGCCGGGGCCTGAACATTTTGCGCTTGAATAGCGCTCTTAATATCCGCCGTTGTTATTCCCAACTGCGCCATTTTATCCGGCTGCAGCCAGATGCGCATGGCAAAGTCGGAACCGAATTCCATAATATTGCCTACGCCTTTAACCCGCTTGATCGCATCTTCCAGATAAATGGTGCCGTAATTCTTCAAAAAAGTCATATCATAAGTATTATTCGGCGACCACAAACTAAAAATCAGCGACATGTCCTGGGAAGATTTACGGGTAATTACGCCGGTTTGCTGTACATCGTCCGGCAGACTGGGATTCGCCTGGGATACCCGGTTCTGGGTCTGCACCGTGGCAATATCCGGGTCTTTACCGACCTCAAACTGAACATTTAGCGTATAGGTGCCGGAATCCGTGCTCGTGGACTGCATAGAAGTCATGTCTTCCACACCGTTAACCTGTTCTTCAATCGTCTGGGCCACCGTCTGTTCCACTACGTCGGCATTCGCTCCCTGATAGGTGGTGCTGACCCGGACGGTCGGCGGCGCAATTTGCGGATATTGGGCAATCGGCAGGTTAAATGCGGCAATGGAACCTACCAGCGTAATGATTATGGACAATACAATGGCAAAAATAGGCCGCTCAATAAAAAATCTAGCCACCAGACTACCCCCTATTGCTGAGCCGGATTTTTCAAATCATCCAGCCCAATCATGGTCACTTTCAAGGCGGCTCCCGGCTGCAGTTTGGTCAAGCCTTCCACAACCACCCGGTCCGTTGGCGCCAGGCCGTCTTCCACAATCCACAAATCGCCTACCTTGGGTCCCAGCTTGACGGCCCTCGATTCCGCCTTGTCACCTTCCGCCACAACGGTAACGAAGTTCTTGCCTAACATTTGCTGCACGGCCCGCTGCGGAATCAGTAGTGCTCCCTTACGGACTTCCCCCTCTGACACAACGCGGGCAAACATGCCGGGCAGCAGTAGCTTCTGCGGGTTGCTGAAAACAGCCTTCAACGTAATGGTACCCGTATTTTGATTAATGCCCCGGTCGATTTGCTCGACTTTCCCGGTCAGCGGATAGGTTGACCCGTCACTCAAGGTCAGTTTCAGGTTATCCTTAAAACTGCTTGGCAGCGTTCCGTTTCCTGTTTGCATGAATTTTAAATAATCATTTTCGCTCATACTAAACTGGACCCAGACCGGATCCACGGATGACACCGTAGCCAGGACCGTCGATCCTGCCACAGCATAGTTGCCGGCGCTTAAATCATTTACATCAATGCGTCCGTCAACGGGCGAAACAATCAGCGTATCCTGCAGGTCTTCCTGGGCCTGCTGCAATTTGGCCCGGTTCGCTTCCACCGCAGCGGCGTCTTGCTTGGCCGTTGCATCTGCCGTATCGGCTGTTTGCTGGGCCACGGCGTCTTGCGCTACCAATTGCTGGTAGCGTTCCGCGTCCATGCGGGCATTATTGTACGCCGCCTCGGACTGCGCCAGGGCCGCCTGATCGGCCAGTATGGCCGACTTGTATTGCTTATCGTCAATTTGAAACAACGGCTGTCCTTTATGTACGGTTTCCCCGCCGTTCACCATTTTAGCCACAATATTACCGGCTACTTTCGCCATAATTTTTACTTCGTTTTTGGCTACCACCTGACCAACATACTCGTAGGTAATGGGTGTATCTTTCTGAATGACCTGCATTGCCTTGACTCCCACTGGGGCAGGCCCTTGCGCGGCCGGCTTATTGCCGCAGCCGGCCGCTGTCAGCGTGACAAGCACCAGCAGCATAGCCAGTTTTAAATGCGGCCATTGATATTTCCGGTCCTTTAAAGACATAAATTCAACTCCTCCTTCAATTTTTCAAGCGAAGAACGTTACAAAAAATAGTCGCGAGCCTGCTCTCTTTTTGCTCGCTCCGGTATTTACCCAATTGATAATTTTTTGCATCACACCTCATTGACCATAAGTTTCTATCCATTTTATTTAACTGAATGGTTAGTCAGATATGTATATTTCGACGCCCGGCAATGAACTCCTCCCTCCCTGTCGGCTATTTTTTTCGGTATGTAGTTCCAAAACAATTCCGTAGCCGTTTTTAGTTCCGGGATACCGGCGTCAGAGAAAATTCCGCCACATCAACCAGTCCCAAATCGGTCAATTTTAATGCCGGTATTACAGGCAGACTTAAAAACGCCAAGGTCATAAACGGATCATACTCCGGTTTCACTCCCAAATCCCGCGCAAGCTGTCTGAGCAGGGATAATTCTTTTTCCACGGTAAATACATCCTGCTCGGACATAAGTCCGGCCAGCGGCAGCGGCAGGGAATGCAGGACCCGTCCCTGATTTACTACGGCTATACCGCCCTGGATACGCCTGATTTCCCGCGCCGCCAGTAAAATGTCATCATCATCGGCGCCAATGACAATCAAATTATGCGAGTCATGCGCAACGGTAGACGCGATGGCCCCACTGCGGAGTCCCAGTCCCTTGACCAGTGCGCTGCCAACATTGCCCGTATGATGATGCCGCTCAAAGACTGCCAGCTTTAAAAGATCTACCGCCGGGTCCGCGATATACCCGCCATCCTGAATAGGTGCTTGTATTTCTAAACGTTCCGTTATAATTTGATGCGGCACAAGACCAATTACCAGCGCCTTCTCCGAATGGGCGGGAATTTTCAACTTTTCCCGGGAAGGCATATTCAATCTGAGCGAATCCCGGATTGCCTGTTCAGCCGTTTTACGTCCACCGAATAACGGCGAACCCTCCCGGGCGACAACCCGGCCGTTTTTAAAAACCGTGGCGGGACGCCAGGTAGACAAATCGTCAAACACCAGCATATCGGCCCGGTATCCTGGGGCAATGGCTCCCAATTCCTTCAATTGAAAATATTCCGCTGTATTGATTGTGGCCATTTGCAGGACATGCGCCAGGTCGCATCCTGCCTTCACGGCCAGCCGTACCATATGGTTAATATGACCGAGGGAAATCAGGTCGGCCGGATGACGGTCATCGGTGACAAATAAACAATGCCGGGTCGTGTACTGGTCTACAACCGGCAGCAGGTCCAGAAGGTTCCTGGTCGCCGACCCCTCCCGGAGCATTACATACATCCCTAAAGCAAGCCGTTCCCTGGCCTCGGCCGGTGTTACACACTCATGGTCGGACTTGATACCGGCCGCAGCATAAGCAGCCAGCTCCTTCCCGGCAAGACCCGGCGCATGACCGTCAACCCGCTTGGCCGGCATAAGCTTCAGTTTATCCAAAATAATGGAATCTCCCTTGAGAACGCCCCCGTAATCCATTAATTCACCAAGACCCAAAACACGGGGATGTTCAATAAATTGGGTCAGATCCTCCGCCAGCAATCTGGCGCCGGAATTTTCCATAGTACTGGCCGGCACACAAGACGGCAGCATCATAAAAACAGTTAGCGGCAAACCTTCCGAAGCGTCCAGCATATAGCGAATGCCCGCCGCGCCGGCCACATTGGCCACTTCATGGGGATCAATAACCGCTGTGGTTGTACCGCAGGGTACCACAACCCGGGCAAATTCAACCGGACTGACCATGGAACTTTCAATATGCACGTGACCGTCAATAAAGCCGGGCGTCAGATACTTCCTTTCCAGGTTTATTTCTTCGTATCCTGTATAATCACCCACGCCGGCAATATAGCCACCGCAAACAGCCACATCACTGCGGTGGAATTTACCGGTAAATACGTTAAACACCTGGGCATGTTTCAAGACCAAATCAGCCTTGGTCTGCCCCCTGGCCACAGCAATTAAAGCTTCTACTGCTTTCACCTTATCCCACCTTACGTGAGCGCGGGTTCCGGTATCGCGCTAAATTTTCAGGTAATTTCTAGAAAGCATTCTTTTTCTCCTGCTTTTTTCAGTTTCTGCTCAAAAAATATCTTTCCATTCCCATAAAAACCGCCGCCGGCTGCGTTTGCAGCCGGCGGCGGTTTCTTCCCTGTACTTTAAAGAAAATTATTTAAACGGATTTTCGTCTTTATACAGCATGGAGGCCGGCTGATTGAAAGCGACGTCTTCAACACCCAGCATCTTCATAGCCGCAAACAACACTTTGCCGGCAGATTTAAAGGCAATACCGGCATGATGCGGATAGCGTTTGGCAATCAATACGTGCCGGTAGAATCTTGCCATTTCTTTCACGGCAAAAATGCCGATTGCGCCAAAGGATTTCGGATCCACGTCAATGACCTCACCATTCGCCACATAGCTGCGCAGTTGGCTGTCCGCCGTGCTCTGCAGCCGGAATAAAGTGATTTCACCCGGCCGGATCGTGCCTTCCAGCGTTCCCCGGGTCATATCCGGCTCTTTATCCGGTTCCAGCAGCCGGTGCATGATCAATTGATACTTCATAGCCGCCTGTTTCATACAGGATGCCGCCGTATTGCCGCAATGGAAACCCATAAACAGGTCGCATAACTGATAGCCTGCAAACCGGCTCTTATTGTTGTCGAACATATCCTGAGGCACCGTATTGTTAATATCCAGCAGCGTAGCCGGCATCCCGGTGGCGCAGGTGATGATATATTCGCTTAAAGCGCCGTAAATGTCTGTTTCACAGGCTACCGGAATTCCTCTGGCAGCCAGCCGTGAATTTACGTAGCAGGGAACAAACTTAAACTGCGTTTGAAAAGCGGGCCAGCATTTGTTGGCAAAAATCCCATACTCCGAAGCTCCCAGATTATTTTCGAGCCAATCCAGCAGGGTCAGTTCATATTGCGCCAGTTTGGGCAAAATTCCCGGATAGCCGTTTCCAGCCCCAAGCTCATCGGCCATATCTTTCACTACAGCCGGAATGCGGGGATCCTGTTCGTGTTTATTAAACGATTCAAATAAATCCAGTTCCGAGTTTTCCATAATCTCAACACCCAGATCATACAAGGGCTTGATCGGAGCGTTGCAGGCCAGGAAATCCTGCGGCCGGGGTCCAAAACCGAAAATTTTAAGTTTGGCCAGGCCCAGTAAAACGCGGGCAATATTCTCAAAATCGGCGACCATAGCGGCAATATCCGCTGCCGTTCCCACCGGATACTCCGGAATATAGGGATTGAGTTTTCTGAGTCCCAGATTATAAGAAGCGTTCAGCATACCGCAGTATGCGTCACCACGGCCATTAACCAGATTCTTCTCCGTCTCTTCGGCCGCGGCTACAAACATGGCCGGACCATCGAATTTTTGAGCCAGCATTGTCTCGGGGCCTTCCGGGCCGAAGTTACCGAGATAAACTACCAGCGCATTTACCGCTTTGTTTTTGAGTTCCGTCAACGCTTGCAAAACGTGTTTTTCGTTTTCCACGGCAACCGTTATTTCTTCAAGGGCAATTCCTTTTTGCCGGCAAGCCGCCACTACGGCTTTTCTCCTCTCCTCACTCAGCTGTACCGGAAAACAATCCCGGCTCACCGCCACAATGCCAAGCTTTACCTGAGGAATGTTGATCATTATCGTGAGACCTCCTTAATAAATAAATCAGGTTTTACCACTCCGGCCGTCTGCTTCCTACCGGTGGCACAGACCTCTTATCCAAACTTCTTTATTAAGTTCTTTATTAAGTAATTGAATTCCTGCTTTATTCCAGAATTTTCTCAAATAAAAAGAAAAAACCGCTGACGCGGTTTTCGGTAATTGAAATTGGCAATTAGATTTTGGAAAAACAACGAATTTATAAAAAAGACCGCCATCGCGGTCTTTAAGTAAAAAAATAATTAAAAATACAATAAAGTTTAAAAATGGGCCCCGCTGACAGCCACGGGCTCCGCTTCCCGGCTGGTTGCTTCCTCCACGGACCGGCAAATGATCTGCAGCATATGTTTTAGTTCCGCATGGGTCGTGGACAGGGGCGGCATAAATACGACTACATCCCCCACCGGGCGGATAAATAGGCCATATTCCCGGGCTTTCATGCAAACTTGGGCTCCCATACCGCAATGCCAGGCATACGGCACCTTATTAGCCGGGTCCGCCATCAGTTCAATGCCCACAATCAGGCCGCACTGGCGGACATCGCCGACATGCGCCAGCTGCCGCAGGGGCGTTAAATAGCGCCGGATGGTTTCAACTTTAGCCGGCAGCGCCTCAATCACCTTTTCATTTTGAAAAATCCGCAAGTTGGCTACCGCGGCGGCACAGGCTAAAGGATTTCCGGTATAGGAGTGACCGTGGTAAAACGTTTTCTTGTCAGACATCTCTCCCAGAAAAGCATTATAAATCTCATCTGTCGTCAGCGTGGCCGCCAGCGGCAGATAGCCGCCCGTAATCCCTTTCGAAAGGGCCATCAAATCAGGACTAACGTCTTCGTGTTCACAGGCGAACATTTTCCCGGTCCGGCCAAACCCGGTGGCTACTTCATCTACAATGAGCAATACATTGAAGCGCCGGGTTAATTCTCTGATTTTAGCCAGATAACCCGGCGGCGACATCAACATTCCGGCAGCAGCCTGAACCAATGGTTCCAGAACAACAGCCGCAATTTGCTCATGCTGTTCGGCCAGCACTTTCTCCATGGCCGCAACGCATTCGCCGCAGCATTCCTCCGGGGACGCGGCAAAACGGCAATGGTAGCACGAAGGAGAAGGCACCTGAATGGGGTCAAACAACAAGGGCTTAAATACCCGGTGAAACAAGTCAATACCGCCGACACTCACCGTACCGACCGTATCGCCATGATACGCCTGCTCCAGCGCCACAAAGCGGCATTTCTTTCCCAGCCCTTTATGCTGCCAGTATTGAAACGCAATCTTTATCGCCACTTCCATGGCTGTCGAACCATCATCCGAATAAAACACCTTGCGCAACCCGGCCGGCGCAATTTCAACCAGCATTTCCGCCAGTTGCGACGCCGGCACGTTGGCCAGTCCCAGCATAGTGCTGTGAGCTACCTTGCCCAATTGCTCGATAATGGCCGCGTCAATTTCCTTTTTCCGATGGCCGTGAATATTGACCCAGAGGGAAGAAACCCCGTCATAATATTCCCTGCCGTCCTGGTCGATCAGCTTATTCCCCTGCGCGGCCACAATCACGGTCTGCGGGGTTTCCCGCCAGCTTTTCATCTGGGTAAAAGGATGCCAGATAAATTCTTTATCCTTGGCTTCAAACTCATTCACGCTTTAACCCCTCCATCCGGCATAACAAATCGCTGATGCTCAGATGCTGTTCCGCCAGCCCGGCCAGCGATTCAGTCTTCCTTTGCGGCACGGAAACACCGGCTGCAAAAGGAAACAATCCCAGGACCGGCAAACCGGTCAGCCGTTTAATATAGGCAATATTGCTGCGTTCAAGCAAGCCGGCGCTTTCTTCCCGCCATTGATTGATAATGATGCCGGCCACGGGAAAACCGCGCTGTTTGGCATAGTTGGCCGTCAATACGGTATGATTAATGGCCCCCAGCCGGGGATTGGCCACGATAATCAAGGGCAGCTTCAGTTCCTCAATCATGTCGGCAACAAGATAATCCTGCCACAGCGGCGCCATAATCCCACCGACTCCTTCCACCAGAACCGTGTCGTAACGGGCTCCGGCCGAACGGCATTGGGCAATAACCGCCGCCATATCAATGGCAATGCCGCTTTCTGCAGCGGCCACAGCGGGGGTAAGTGCCGGTTTCAGGCATACAAAATTTACGGTGGAATAATCCCTTGCCTCCATGCCGGCCGCCTGCATCAGAAACAGCGCGTCTTCCGATTGCAGACGGCCACCGGCGCCTGCGGTACCGCCGGAAGCGACCGGTTTCACTACACCGACCTGCATGCCCCGGTTTCTCAGGGCCGCCGCAATCGCCCCGGTAATTACCGTTTTACCGGTTTCCGTATCAGTAGCAGTTATAAAAAAGCCTTTCATATGGATCCTCCCTTTAAAACTCCCAAATCCTGCGCCGCCTTGGCTATTTTTTGCACCGCCGCCGCCAGTTCGGTCTGTTCATGAGCGGCGGAAACGGTTAGCCGCAGCCGGCTGGCATCCGGCGGAACCGTAGGCGGACGAATGGCACTAATCAGTATGCCTGCCTCCTTCAGCGCCTGGGACAACTGCACCGCCTTGGCCGCTGAACCTACCATGACCGGAATAATCGGCGTCGGCTCCCGGCTAACGGCGAACCCGGCGTCAATCAGCTGCCGGCGTACAAATTGGGCATTAGATAACAGCCGTTCCGCTAAATCAGGCTGCTTTTTCAGTTCCCGGAGAGCGGCAAGAGCCGCCGCAACGCTCGCCGGTGACAACGCCGTAGAAAAAATAAAGCTGCGGGCTTTATTTACCAAGTAAGCAATCAGTTCCCTGCTGCCGGCCACATAGCCGCCTTCCGACGCCAGCGCCTTGCTGAGGGTCCCCATATGAATCGAAATCCGGTCCTTGACGCCCCAGTAGGCGGCCGCACCGGCCCCTGCCGGTCCGATTACACCGGCGGCGTGGGCCTCATCCACCATAACCAGGGCACTATACCGTTCCGCTAACTGAGTGATTTCTTTTAGGGGCGCCATATCACCATCCATACTGAATACCCCGTCAACTACAATCAGCCGCTGCCCGGTGCAGGGAACCTGCGCTAAACAGGCGGCTAAATGGGGCATATCGTTGTGGCGGAAAATAACTGTGCGGGCTTTAGACAGGCGGCAGCCGTCAATAATACTGGCATGGTTCAGGGCGTCGCTAAAAATCACGTCGCCGCTTCCCGCTACCGCGCTGATTGTTCCCACATTGGCCATATAGCCCGTATTAAATACTACCGCCGCCTCTGTTCCTTTGAACCGGGCCAGTTCCGTTTCCAGCTCGGCATAAAGGGGATGACTGCCGGTAGTCAGGCGAGCTCCCCCCGAACCGGTTCCCCAGCGGTCAATGGCCGCCCGGGCCGCCTCCTTCACCGCCGGAGAATGAGTCAATCCCAGATAATTATTGGACGCCAGCAGAAGGTAGGAACGTCCTTCAAGGCGAACATGCACCGCGTCTTCCGGAGCATAGGAACAAGTCTCCCGGAACAGATTCTCTTGCTTTAAGCCCGCCAGCGCTTCCTTCCAGTCTTTCATTTTACCGCTCCTCCGCCGGAACGGTGACCAGAACGGCCTCCCGTTCAAGATACCCGCATAAACGGTCCAAATCACTGCCCGGCTTAACAAAAAATACCCGTCCTCCCCGGGGGCTGCCATAGGGCTTCAAATGGGAAAAGCGGATATAGGCAGTCCCGGCGGCAACATAGCCGGTGGTATATTCGGGATCATCGGACCAGCAGAGTTCGGCCGCCACCTCGGTTGCCGCCGCTACTTTGGCGGCTAAAACCAGCGCTTCCCGCACATGAATCCCGCTCAGTCCGTTTTGCCGCAGCCAGTTGTTGTACGCGGCTTCTTCCGTAATATCCATGCGGGATACACGGACACCCCGCTGACCACGCCCGTCGAGCCGGCGGCCTGTCTGCGAGCATATCAGCATCGCACCATGCATACTGTCGTCCAATGACAATAATTGTTCAAACCCGGCCTCTGCCGCAACCGGGTTTACCCCGAAGCCGGCCAGTGCTCGCCGGGCCGCCAAGCGGCTTGTTTCAACGCCGGATTCAGCAACCGTCCGGACCGGCAGCAGGGGTACTTTTTTCACCGCTGCCGCCTCCATGGCCTCGATGGTCAGATTAATAAAATCAGCCCGCCCCCGGCTATGTAACATCGCCCTTTCAATCATTACCCCGGTCAAACGGGCAATCTCTTCCGCCGGAACCAGCCGCTCAGCTCCCGATATATGCCTGCCGCCTTGCTCATGCGAACCGCCCTGAGCCGCCCGCATTCTAACGCTGTATAACATGGATCATCACCTTGGTTGATTGATTTTTGATCTTTCTCAGTATCAGGGTTAAAGGCCAGGACGCGGCGGCTGTATACGCCATTCCCGGCAAAGCCGCCACCAGCAGCGGCCAGGGAGAAACATTCACTACCAACCCCACGACCATTCTGGCTGCCGCCGACGCAACCGGACCGGCGATGGCCACCACCGGCCAGGACGAACCGCCAAGATAAAGGACACCGCCTGCCGTTAGCCGGAATACCATCGCCACCAGCACCGCCAGACCATTCTGCGTGCCCAAAGCCAAACCCAGCAAGCTGGAGATCACCCCGGCTATAATATATTGGCGGAAACCGAAAACACCGCATATGGCGACAGCCAGCGGCGCCGAAAGCTGAAATTCCGTTCCCGGAAACAGTCCGGGCAGTTTTATGGCCCCGGTGATGGTAATCAATGCCGCCAATAATCCTGTTTCTGTCAATTGACGAATGTGTCTCAACCACTCTCTCCTCCTTTGCCGGTACTAAATCCCGGATGGTTAACCAAAACAAAATAACAAGTTAACAAAAGACATAAAAATAAAATGTCAACCATCTTCAATTTGTTCGTTAACATTACCTCCATCATATACCATACTCCGCCTGTTGTAAATAGCTAAAAAGCTTAACGCTTTACCAAATGCGGGCGAGGATACAGCCACCCCACGGGCGTATCCTCATAATCCGCGCATTGTCCCGAATCATTCTTCAGGCTTGACCCACCAGTCCGGTTTCTCATAGGCTTTCCGCACTCCAAACAACCGGCTGCGGTTTGCGAGGTAGTCCTGCTTAATTTGGGCCAGTAACCGGCTGTGTTCTTCCATTCCGGCCGGTGAATAGCGGGCCGGCTGCGGCGGCTGAAACTGAATCGCATACTCTGTACCGGCCGGCGCAATCCGGCCGGTCGCACCACACATAACACACCGGACTGCCCCGGACGGCGCGAGACGGAGCAGGCTGCTGCCGCAGCTTGGACACAAAAGGGAATCCGGCCAGTCACTGCCGGCACAGCCGGAATTTTCGCCGGCCGAAAGCAGCGCTTGCGCCAGTTCCCCCGCCCGGGAAAGCACCTCGGGCCGTACGGCTTCTCCCGGATTCGCCGCCCGGACGGTCATGTCACCTACTATCTCTAAATGAAGAAACCGGGCGAAATTATTGACCATTTCCCGGGCATACCCTTCCCAGCCGGCAATGCCGTAGGTTACCGCCGTGACACACCGCTTGCCGGCATACTGTGGCGCTTCGGCCAAAACGGAAATGAGCCGGTCGCCGATCCGCTTCAGGCTGGTATGACAACCCAGAAAATAACAGGCGGAAGCAATAATCACGCCGTCGGCCGCTTTTATTTTTGACAGTAAAAAAGCCAGGTCATCCTGGATAACACATTCCCGGCCGCCAGGCAGACAGGCATAGCAAGCCTTACAGGGCTTTATATCGAGCTCGGTCAGACGGATCATCTCTTTTTCCGTATCATCCGGCAATGCGGCAAACATTTCCCGCACGAGAATTTCCGAGTTTCCCAGTTTTCGCGGCGAAGCCACAAGACCAAGAATTTTCAAAGGAACTACCTCCGTTATATCAAAGAATGTGGGATTTATAGTTATTATAACAAAAAAACCGTACCTGCGAACGGTACGATTTTTATCATCCGGATCTTGGCATTTTTAAAGCGGCCTGAGCCCAACCCCGGGCTCCGGCCAAAACTGTCTAACGGTTTTCGCAACAGGTTTTACGGGCAATTTTCAACTTCAGTTCCTGATTGTCCATTTTTTCCAGACTGCCCGTAAGGTTGCCGCTCAACAGCTCCCCTTCCAGCCAGGGCGGAAGGTGTTTGCACACCACATCCAGCTGGTAAAATCCCCCTTGGCGGAGCAATGGCAGCAACACTTGCTTGGAGGTAATCCCGGAGCAGCCTTCCTGGATTTCTTTGATCGAAATCTGATAATGACCGGGGCCGATTTCCTGCGGCACCGGCACGGCGCATAATTTGCCTTCATCCTGGGAAGCCTGCCGGCTCGCTTCCTCCTCCGCCAAAACGGCATCCAAAAACCCGGCCGGGATTCCTTCATATTCCCATACGCTGACCCGGCCTTTTTCCAACTCATAATAGGGTACGCCGGTAACAGACAAAGCAACAAAGACGGAGCAATTTTCCAGAAAACGCAGAACTTCCGTCATCTTGTCCCTCATTTCCCGTAAACCCCGTTCCTTATCAAGACCAAACGGCATGGCCCGCGTAATGGTCCAAATTCCCTGCTGCCGTTTATAAATACTGATTGTACCCGGTTCATATAAGGAAGCCGTCGCACCGTCCCCGCCGGTAAACACTGCAATTTCCCGGGACATAACATCACCCTTTTTATTAAATTTCCAACCGTTTCACTACCTTACCGCCTTTGATATGTTCCGTAACAATTTCCTCCACGTCTGCCGGCGTTACGGCGCCATACCATACATTGCCGGGATATACCACCACCACGGGCCCTTTTTCGCAGAGCCCGAAGCAGCCCGTGTTGGAAACAAAGACTTCACCGCCTAAATCCTGGTCTTCAATTTCTTCCATAAATTTGGCGACAATAGTAACGCCTTCTTTGGAGTGGCAATAGCCCTTCTG
Source organism: Allolucifera butyrica (assembly GCF_900476375.1). Classification (GTDB taxonomy): domain Bacteria; phylum Bacillota; class Negativicutes; order Sporomusales; family UPPP01; genus Lucifera; species Lucifera butyrica. The sequence goes on from NZ_UPPP01000074.1 coordinate 53,675, forward strand.
CTGCCCCGTAATCCGGGAGCTGGTGCAAACAAAAATATGATAGGCGGGTTTTCTCATTCGATTCACTCCTTCATTTTTCCTGACTGCCGGCCAACTGGGCCTGCGCAAACCGCAATCCGTCTTCGACGGTATAACAGTATTCCACACTTAAAATTCCTTTTTGCCGCAGCTGTTGCTGCGCGCTGTGCCCGATCCGCATGGTCAGCACGGCATCACAGTCCTGAATGGTCTCCAGGATGGCATCCCGTCGGGATTCTTCGCTGTCACATTCCTCCATCCCCAGACAATAGCGGTCGGTCGGTCGTTTCTCCAGCAAATGAAACTCCGGTCCTGAACCCTGAAAAATAAGAAATTCCGCCGCATGGCCGAAATGCAGGTCAACAAGGCGCCCATAGCGGGACGTTACGGCTATTTTAACCGGCTTGGACGGTGGCATGGCCGGTTGTTTCCTTTCCTTATCCCGGTTACGCAGGCAAAATTCCTGCGAACGGTCTTCCCCCAGCAGGCCGATGGCATCGGCCCGGCACTGCCGGCAGTGCCGCATTTGCGGCAAATCCGCCTGACACCGGTTACGCATGTCGTTGATTGCCTTCATGCTGGTCTGGGGAAAATGCTGAAACACACTGCCGCCGGCCGGAATCAGGGGCATGATATTAGTAATAAAAGCGCCTTTTGCTTTGACTTCGGCCACCACTTCGGGAATATGAAAATCATTAATCCCGGGTATCATGACAATATTAACCTTCACCACCACGCCATTGCCGGCCAGATAAGTGATGCCTTCCATTTGATTCTGCAGCAGAATTCCGGCCCCCTCAGCCCCCGTATAGGTTTTTCCCTGATAACTGACAAACCGGTAAATTTGCGCGCCAATTTCCGGCTCCAGGCAATTGACCGTGACAGTAACATGCGATATGCCCAGCTCCACAATTTCCGGGACATAGGCGGGAAGCATCAGTCCGTTGGTGGATAAGCAGACAAGAATACCGGCGTCGGCGTCCCGGATCAATTCAATGGTCTCTCGTGTTTCCTGCCAGTTCGCCAGGGCGTCGCCCGGACCGGCAATGCCGATCACGCTTAGATTGTCGATCTTCTCCCGGACCCAGTCAAACTTTTGCCTGGCCGCAGCCGGGGAAAGGATTTCACTGGTTACCCCCGGCCGGCTCTCATTTACACAGTCATATTGACGGTTGCAATAGTTGCAGCTAATATTGCACAGAGGTGCAACAGGAAGGTGCATCCTGGCGTATTTATGATGCGCCGCCAAAGAAAAGCAAGGATGTTTTTCCGTCCACGAATAGGAACACCCCATTCTGTTTTCACCTCCATTTTTTAGTCGCCAAACTTAGTTGGCCTGATAATATTGATCGTACAGCGTCCGGCGGTACGATCCGTGCTTTGCTTCCAGAAGGGTATTCGTCAGCCGGTCCAGGAAAACGGCTGTCCCTGTATAGCCGACAGACAGCAGTCTTGGTCCGCCAACCCGGTCAAGAATGGGAAAGCCGATGCGCACCAGGGGGATTCCCTCTCTTTCCGTCAGATACCGTCCGTCGGAATGACCAATGGCAATATTGGCTTTCTTTTGCCGGCTGACAGTCCGGATTTGGACAAAATCGGCTTCCTCCAAAAATTCAACCGGCTCCGGACAATCCCGGGTCAGCTGCGACAAAACCGCCCTTAACGGCCCCGGCCTGCTCCCCGTCGCCACAGCGACCGGAAAAATGCCATTTTCCATACAAACGGCCGTCACGGCATATACCAGTTCCGGCTCCCCGAAAATAACACTGCGGCCCTGAAAATTGTATTTATGGGAATCCACCATACAATCCAATAAACGGCCGCGCTCGCGCTGCAGCGCTTCCGGTACGGGACGGCCCGTAATTTCACTCAGTACGGCCAAAAAGCGGTCCGTATTCTCGACACCCAGGGGAATGGGTACAGTATAAAGGGGCACGCCAAAGGTATCGGCAAGATATTTACCCGGCGACAAGTCATCGGCCACGGTCATTCCCATCTGAATCGTGGCCGGCGCTCCCGGCATGGCCCGGATATCGGCAATCCGGGTTCCGCCTTCAGGCATCTTGGTATAAGGCCGGACAAACGGCCTGTCCAGGGTATCGGAAATATCGGGACAAAGGGTATAGTCCACCTGCATGACTGCCAGCAGACGTTTAATTTCTCGGATATCCGCCGGACTTAAGTTAGGAAGCAGCAGATTAATTTTGTTATGTTTGGGGGCTGGCGCCGCCAACTGGGCAATAATGGCCCGCAGGGTGTAAAAATAGCCCTCCGCATGGCTTCCCCCGTAGCCCGGCGTGGAAACCGGGACAATAAATAAGTCGTCCAGTCCGTTTTGTTCCCGGTACTCGGCCGTAATCCGGTTCACATCCTCGCCGATCGTTTCAGCCAGGCAGGTTGTGAGCACGCCGATCAACTGCGGGTTATAAACTTTACGAATATTATCCAGGGCCAGACGGAGATTCTTTTCCCCGCCATAAATGGTACCCTTCTCATTCAGAGAAGAGGAACCGATATCAATGGGCTCGCTAAAATGCTCGGAAATATGGCGCCGCATATAGGTGCTGCAGCCCTGGGAACCGTGCAAAATTACCATAGAGCGCTCAATTCCCTTCAAAGGCAGGATCCCGCCCATGGGCATGCACATATTGCAGGGATTCTCATTTACATTACGGCAGCATTCTTCTTTCATTTTTACTGTCCCCCTTCCGGCCGGACATAGTTCCATACAGGCGAGCAAACGGTTGAATACACTTCCCGGGCGAAGTTCACGGCGCCGGTAAAACCGCTCAAAGGATGTTTGCGGTCGTGGTTATGGTCAATAAAGGCGATGCCCAGTTTATAGGCCAGTGGGCGCTCTTTGACGCCCCCCACCAGGAGATGGGCGCCTTTTTCCATCATGAATTTTTCCAATTCCGACGGATTGGCGTCATCCAGAATCACCGTACCGTCGTCGACCAGTTCGTTGATGACCTGATATTCTTCCCGGCGGCCCGTCTGTGTACCGATCATAACCACATCAATGCCGATTTCCCGGAATTGTTTGATAAGAGAAATGGCCTTGAAGCCGCCGCCTACATAAACGGCCGCTTTTTTTCCTGCCAGTTTGGCCCGGTACCCCGCAAGCACCGGCTGCACCGCCGCCATTTCTCTAGCCACCAGTTCTTCGGTGCGGCGCATTACGGCCGCATCTTCCGTCATGACGGCGATTTTGCGCAAGGACTCCCTGGTATCCTGGACCCCCAGGAAAGAAACCTGCTGATAGGGAATCTGATAGAGTTCTTCCATTTTCCCCGCCAAATAAGCCATGGAACCGGCGCACTGAATGATATTGAACGAAGCCCGGGCCGCCTCTTTCAGGGCTGCGTAGCTGGAATCCCCCGTAAACACGGCATTTACCGTAACGCCGATTTGCTGCAAATAGTTGCGGATAATCCACGCTTCTCCGGCCAGATTGAAGTCACCCAGATAATTGACGGATTTGCCGTGCTTTGCCGTTGCCGGCCCGGCCGGCACAATAAGCCGGAGCAGCGCATCACAGGCCGCCCGGTACCCAGCCGACTTATTGCCAATAAAGCCGCTTGACTGTACGGGAATCACTTCAATTTTATGTTTTTGCGCCGCCTTTTTGCATACCGCTTCCAAATCATCGCCAATGACGCCGACAATGCAGGTGGAATAAACAAATACCACCGGCGGCCGGTAAGCGGCTACCAATTGATCAATGGCTGCGGCCAGCTTTTTCTCACCGCCGAAAATCACGTCCTGTTCCTTCAAATCGGTGGAGAAACTGTTGCGGTACAACTCGGAGCCGCTGCTCAGGCTGCCGCGGATATCCCAGGTATAACTGGCACAGCCGATGGGGCCGTGGACCAGATGAATGGCGTCGGTAACCGGGTTTAAGACGACCCGCGCACCGCAATAGACACAGGCGCGCTGACTGACACAGCCGGCAATGCTGTCCGCATCACAGCGCAGCTGATTTTTTTGTTTTCCTTTGGTTACAATAAAGGCTTCCCGCTCTTTGATTGCCAGCTCCGCACTCAATCGGTTCACCCCTCTCCGCCATTTAGTTTCTTGCCTTACATAACCAGCTCAAAATCTTCATCCTTAGCGTCCCGATCGGCCCGGTCAAGCAGTGCGCCGCTGATCATTTCAATCAGCCGCATGGCGCCGCGGTAGCCGACGATAGGCAGATAGGAATGGACGCTGCGGTCCAGCACCGGAAAACCAACCCGGATAAAAGGAATATCCTCCGCCCGGGCAATGTATTTGCCATACGTATTGCCGATGAGCAAATCGACGGGCTGGTTTTTAATCCACTGGTGCAGCAGGAATAAATCGCCGCCGGCTTTCACATTGGCCGACAGTTTCGCTTCCGCCAGCATCTGCTGAATATCCTCTTCAAAACTGCCCATGCCCGAACCGATGGCACCGCCCGGCGTGCCTGTCAGCACATGAACGGGAATCATGCCCAGACTGAGGACATATTCGGTCAGACCAGTGACAATATCAGGGTCGCCGAAAATGGCCACTCTTTTGCCGTGGAAATGAAAATGCGTATCCGTCATGATATCCACAAGCTGGCCCCGCTCTTCTTCCAGTTCGTAAGGAATCTCCGCCGCAAAGGTGCCCCTGAGAGCCATCAAAAACGCGTCGGTCGCCTTGATGCCGATCGGCGTTTTGAGCGCGACGGCCGTAACTTTGCATTTACTGCTTAGTAGTTCCGCCGCCTCGCTGGAGGCAAACCGTCCGAGGGCGACGGTCAGTTTGGAATTCCCCGTGTCTTTCAATTGTTCAATGGTGGTGCCGCCGCGGGGATACATGGCAAACTCCCCGGTCATAGGCGAATCGACCACCCCCGACGTATCGGGAAAGAGAATGAACGAAATTCCCATGGCTTTCACCAGGCGTTTAATCTCCCGCATATCGCCGGGATTGACAAAACCGGGAACAATATTCACCTGGTCTTTCTTAACCCCGCCCGCCGTTTCCGCCAGATAGCTCACCATGGCCTTGGTCATATTGGAAAAACCGGTTACATGCGAGCCCTGGTAGCTCGGCGTATTGGCATGAATCACGACTTTGCCCGGCGGAATTTCAGCCGCCTTAATCGTGCTGGGAATATCATCGCCGATGGTTTCAGAAAGGCAGGTGGTATGAACCGCGATTACATCGGGACCATAGATATCAAATACATTTTTGATCGCCGCTTTCAAGTTGGCTACGCCGCCAAAAACGGACGTACCTTCCGTAAAACTGCTGGTTGAGGCCATGATCGGATCGCGGAAATGGCGGGTCAGGTGCATGCGGTGAAAGGAACAGCAGCCTTGCGAACCATGGCTGTGGGGCAAACAGTTGTGAATTCCCAGAGCAGCGTACATCGCGCCGATAGGCTGGCAGGTTTTAGCCGGATTAATCAGGCCGCCGCTCTTTCGTTCAAGCATTTCTTTGGGTGTACAGTCCAGCATATTAAGCCACTCCTTCCGAATTTACCGCGCCGTTTAACAGCGGCTGATCCTTCCAGGGCGGTACAATAAAATTCCAGGTCGGCGAAGCAAAGGCCATGCTCACGTCCCGGGCAAAATTCACCGCGCCGCCAAAACCGGCGTAAGGACCGCTATAATCATAAGAATGCAGTTGTTTAGCCGGAATCCCCATTTTTTGGACGACATATTTATCTTTAATACCGGAAGCGAATATGTCCGGCTGCAGCAGTTTAATAAATAGTTCCGTTTCAAAATGATTCAGGTCATCCACAATTACGGTGCCGTCCTTCATTTCCACACTCATGCCGGCATAATAGCTCAACGGGATTTTAGCCTTGAGTTCGGCCATTTTTTCCGGCGTCAGTTTCAGGCAAAACCGCCTTTCATCCTGCTTGACATGCAACTCGGGAATGTTCTTGGTATCCGCATCCAATTTAATGTCGGGAATGACCTGCCGTCCTTCATAATCATCGCGATGGGCAAATTCATAGCCCGCCAATACCGTTTCGATGCCCAGCTCGGCAAACAGTCCCTGATAATGATGGCCGCGCGAGCCGCCGACAAAGCAAAAGGCTGTTTTGCCTTCGCAAATTTTCCGGTATTGTTCCAGGCCCTTTTCCGCCTTAGCCGCTTCGCGGGCAATGACTTCCTCCGTCCGCTGCAGTAGACCCGGGTCATTAAAATAGAGCGCCATATTCCGCAAGGATTCTATGGTGGACTGGATGCCAATGAAGTTTACTTTCAGCCAGGGTGTCCCGTATTTGGTCTCCAGCATCTCGGCAATATAGTTGATGGAACGGTGGCATTGCACCAGATTTAATTCGGCCACATGGGCATTCTTTAATTCTTCATAGGAACCGTCACCGGTCATGACGGATACGATAGTATAACCGATTTCTTTCAGCACCCGTTCAATTTCCCAGCTGTCACCGCCGATATTGTATTCCCCCAGCATATTAATAGGAAATTTTCCCGGCGCTTTTTCCAGGTCGCCGGCGCCGATCACCCGGTCCATGAGGATGTTGTTGGCGATATGATGGCCCGCCGACTGGCTGACCCCCTTATAGCCTTCACAACTGAATGCCATAATCGGAATGCCGTGACGCTCTTCGGCCGCTTTGGCGACGGCATTGATATCGTCACCGATCAGTCCCACCGGACAGGTGGCCGATACCGTAATGGCGTGGGGTTTGAAGATTTCCACCACTTCGTCGATGACTTTGGCCAATTTCTTTTCGCCGCCGAAAACAATATCGCTTTCCTGCATATCCGTGGAAAAACAATAATTCATAAAATTCTGGGTGGGGTCTTCGGACTTCGCTTTATTGCGGCGGGCCCCCCAGGTATAAAAAGCGCAGCCTACCGGTCCGTGCACAATGTGCACCATATCTTTAAGCGGCCCCAGCACCACACCTTTACAGCCGGCAAAGGCGCAGCCGCGGTTGGTGATGACGCCGGGAATGGTCCGGGTATTGGCTTCAATCTGCTGGTGCTCCAAAGAGGTGTCTCTAACAAACATGTGTTTTTTACGATTTTTTTGCACTTTCGGAGAATATTGACTCAACATCTCTTCTAATTGTTGTTCCGTAAACGCCATATTGACGCAACCCCTTTCTGCTAAATTGCGTTGTCGCCGCTTTCTCCGGTACGGACCCGCACTAGGTCCAGCACCGGTAAAACAAAAATTTTGCCGTCGCCCACCTTTTTATCGGTTTTATTGGCCCGGATGATCGCGTCCACAATCTGCGGCACGGCGTCATCCTGGGCCATAACGGTAAACAGACGGCGGGGAAATAACCGGGTCCCGTCGAGAAAACCCTCAATCAGACGCTCCGTTTCCTGGTCGTCTTCGGCATAAGCCCGGGCCATCAAATCGGCCTTCCGGTCGGCGATCACCGCTTTATCCTCGACCAGCTTACCGCGGCCCAAAACCTTAAACGCCGTGAAACCGGCCGCTCCGGCCTCGACCAGGGCCCGTTTGGTGGCGCCGGTTTTATCCATACGAACTACTGCTATAATCTCTTTCATAGCGCCGCCTCCTACAAACCCGCGGCGGCGGTGGAAACAGTGTACACTTCCTCAATGGGACTGACAAAAATTTTGCCGTCGCCATAGGCGCCTTTTTCACTGGTTTTGGCCGTACGCAAAATGACCTGGATCACATCGTCTTTATCTTCATCCCGGACCGCCATCATAATCAGCACCTTAGGAATTTCATCATAGACGATGCTGCCGATCTTAATGCCCTTTTGCTTGCCGCGGCCTACCACGTCCACAACGGTAGCGGCATGGAACCCCGCTTTCGACAGTTCAAATAATAATTCATCCTTCTTTTCCGGTCTTATAATCGCTCTGATTAACAGCATGAATTTCACCCTTTCTATTTGACTCGACAACTGCCGAAAATGAGAGACTACGCTATGGCGTCAAGAAAACCGTGCTGCATCATCAGTTCTTCCAGGCGGTCCTGCGTCATCGGCTTGGGGATGACAAACATCTTGTTTTCACTGATGGCTTTCGCCAACTGCCGGTATTCGCCGGCCTGGTCCGCGGCAGGATCAAAATCGATTACCGTTTTTTTGTGGATTTCCGCCCGCTGGACAATATTGTCGCGTGGCACAAAATGGATCAGCTGCGAGCCGAGTTCTTCCGCGAACGCCTTTAACAAGGCGTATTCATTGTCTACTTTACGGCTGTTGCAAATAATGCCCCCCAGCCGTACTTTCCCGGAAGTGGCGTATTTTTGAATGCCTTTGGAAATGTTGTTAGCCGCATACAGGGCCATCAGTTCGCCGGAAGCAACAATATAGATTTCCTCCGCCTTGCCTTCCCGGATCGGCATGGCAAACCCGCCGCAGACAACGTCGCCTAAGACATCATAAAACACATAATCCAGTTCGCTGGTATAAGCGCCTAACGATTCCAGCAAATTAATGGAGGTAATAATTCCCCGGCCGGCGCAGCCTACACCCGGTTCCGGGCCGCCGGATTCCACACAGCGCGTTCCTTTAAAACCGGGTTTCAGGATATCGTCCAAGTCGATATCGTCGCCTTCTTCCCGCAGCGTATCCAATACCGTTCTTTGACACAAACCATTTAATAACAACCGGGTTGAATCGGCTTTCGGATCACAGCCGACCACCATAATCTTAGCACCGGCTTCCGCCAGGGCCGCCACCGTATTTTGGGTTGTCGTCGACTTGCCGATCCCGCCTTTACCATATATAGCCACTTGTCGCATAACAAAATCCTCCTTATTTAATTAGCCTTGAAACGGCTTCAATTTTGGTATTGAAAAAGAACAACCTGCTGGGTATAATTATAATTAGGCAGGTTAAAATAACCCTGGTGCCACTGGGGTAAAGACTGCCGCTGCTTCATGGGTACCGCAATTACCCGTGAAGCTTTTTTAATTTCATTCCATTATTTGCTATAATAGTCACCTCCTTATTTTCCTCAAAAAGCGCAAAGAGGCCAGAAACAAAATCGTTCCTAAGCCTCTTCGCTTAAAGGACTGCCGGAAGGAAATATTCCGCCGGGACGTCATATAAAATTGAGGTTCAGTGACGGGAATTTGCACAAAAGGAGCTTATGAATGATTTTCATAAGCTCCTTTGCTTTACCCATCTGCTATTTTACACTAAATGTAACACAAACAACCGAATTGTGCAACCCACTAGCAAAAATTCGCAATATTAAATCTTCACACAAAAAACATTTGTCTACTGCGCAACTATCCCAACTGACTCATTTTTACTTTCAGTACCACTTTGCGGACAGTACTTTTCGTGCCGGCCTCACACCCGGGACGATGAACATCCCAGGGAAAAAAGACGGCATACATTCCGGCCGACAGCTTGATTTCCGTTTCCTTCTCGACGGCCGCATAAAAAACCACGTCTTTCTCCTTTAGTCTATCTTCCGTAACAACCATTGCTGCGGTACGTACACCAAACCCAATAACTTCTTCCCCGGCGGCAATATATTGTATGTCCGCGTAAACCGCATGCGTTTCCGGCTTTTTCTCCGCTTTTGGTTTGGTTTCATACTCCGAGACCATGGCATACAAGGCGTCGCCGTCGATATCATAACGTCCGGGTGACATCTCGCTAAACCGGTTGTTCTTTAAATACTGCAGTCCTTTTACCAAGGCCGGCGGTAGAAATTTCCCCTCCTGCTCCAAATTGTCAACATGTCCTAAAATCATTCTTTAACCCCCTAACACAGTAATCGATTTTTCTCTTTCCAGAATAATCCGTTTGGCTTACCTAGTCTATTTCTCCCTCCATCGTCTTCTTCCTCTAACATAAGGCGATTCTTCTGCCGTTTTACAAGAAAGACCTTAAGGGTCTTTTAGTGGAAGGAAAGTATTTTACTTTTCGGCTTTCTTAAGAAGAATGTGTTATTTAGAAACAACTCGAAAAGTTATACTTTCCGATCCCATGAGAAAAACCGCCAGCGCGTTTTTTTACCGGACCGCAATAAAGCGGATGGTTTTATTGGTTTGAACCTCGATTGTATATTGTGCCAAAACGGATTTTTTTAAGTATACCTTATGTTCAATTTGCAGGGTGGCACTCCCGTTTTCCATCTGCAACAAGCCGGCCAATTCTCCCTCCACCTTGATGGCCGTAACATTCTTAATGGCATGGCTAATTCCATATTTACAGTCTTCTTCAATATATTTAAACACTGAACCCCGGGGAGTTTTGGCGGCATCAAAATTTCTAAACAGATATTGCGGCATATACGTTTCTTCCAGGACGCAAGGAGTGCCGTTGATCGTGCGCAAGCGAATATAGTGGTGCAGCTTGCTGCCAACCGGCAGATTGCAGATAGCGGCCAGCCTTTCATTGGCCTCAATCAGATCAGACTGCAAGATTTGATTTTCCAGGTCCACATCCGCTTCAATCCGTTCCGATAATGTGGTCATCGTCCGCTCTTCATAAAATTCGGGAGGATTCACAAAAATTCCCGACCCCTGCTGGGAATGCAAATATCCATCCTGTTTTAGCTTGGCTATGGCCTTTCTTACGGTAGTCCGGCTGATTCCGTAAATCCCGCACAACATCTCCTCCCCTTCCAAAGGAGCCCAGGGAGTATAGATGCCGTTCAAAATCTTTCTTTTAATATCTTTATAGACAGCAGCATATTTCAAGCTCGGTTCCTCCCGTTTCTCTTTCATTCACAGTTACAAAAAATAAAATGATTCTTTACACAGTAAATTCACCAGCACAGGAACAAATTCCTTTATATATATAGCATTTCCGCCATTTCCCTTGGACATGTATCTACTAATTTGTATTTACAAATTAGTAGATACATGTTAGCATGTAATTAGGATAAAAATACACGGGGGTGCTACGTATGCTTGATACAGTACTTTCGAAGGAATTCATTTTAATCCCGCTGGAAGCCGATACTAAGCAAGCGGCAATTTACAAACTGGCGGCGCGGCTGCATGAAAATGGCCGGTTAAATGATTTAAATGCTTTTCTGCAGGCGGTGTGGGAACGGGAAAAAGAATATTCCACCGTTCTCAACGACGGAATCGTCATACCTCATGCCAAAACAAACACCGTTAAGCAAGCGTCAATCGCCGTGGGAATCAGCAAAAAAGGAATTGACTGCGGCGCCGAAGATAATAACTTGTCCCGGTTTTTCTTTTTACTGGCCGCTCCTGACGATGCCGATGCGATACATATCCGTAATTTAAGCAAACTATCCTGTCTGTTGTTAGAGGAAGAGATCCGGGAATCTTTGCTCCGGGCCAACAGCGCCGCTGAAATTCTGGCAATCCTTAAGCAAGACCGTTAACGGTCTTGCGGCTCGTGGCGCAGGGCCCGGGGTGCAAAAGACCCGTACGAAGATACCCCGGGAAAAGTTAATTGTAACTTTTCCCGGGGTATTTGTTAATGTATCAGAATTTAAGAGGTTGCAAGTTCTTACGGATCAAGAACTGACAGGATTGCGAGTAGGTCTTTCCGTACCTTGAGCCCTGCGCCATGAGCTAAGAGCCGAAAAACCGCTGCGCGGTTTTTCTTAAAGCAGCCCCAATTTTTTCATAACGGCCACAAATTTTTCCGTATCAACCGGCTTGGCGGCAAACGCTTCACAACCGGTATTAAATGCTGCCCTTACTTTGTCCGTCTCGTCCAATACCGTGGTGATAATGACTTTAACACTGCCGGCTTTCGGCACGGCTTTTTGTTTTTCAATATCCCGCACCACTTTGAGAGTCTTCAGTCCATCCAGGTTCGGCATCATGATATCCAGACAAATCAAATCATACGGCCGGCCTTCATCCCAGGCAAGCATAAAGGCATCTACCGCTTCCATCCCGTCCACGACCAAATCGCAATCACCATATTGGGAAAGAAATTTAAACAGAAATTTCCGGCTGGCGAGATCATCCTCCGCGATTAAAATTCTCATGGTTCTTCGCTCCTTTTCCCTTTATAAATAATTTGCCGTCCCGGAAATACTTACTTTCTCAAGCATAGCCGCCGCTGCCTGACCTAAGTTTCCGGCATTTTCCCAATCGCCCTTTCTTACGGCCAGTTGAATTTTAAAAAAGAGGGTACGCATTTCCGTCCATTCCATTTTAGCTGCCAGAATCTTCAGCCCATGCGCCGCCTTTTCAGCCCGGGTTCCCTGTTTCCCCGCCAACGCCGGCCCGAGACCGGCAAATGTCTGCCTGATTTGATTCAATAGCTGTTCCCGGCTTTCGGCAGCATCTGCCGGCGCATTCCGGACTGCCAGGGGAACCATGGTGGGGAATACCCTGCGTATTACATCAACTAATTCCCGGGGCTGAAACGGCTTGGCCAGATATTCGTCCATCCCCGCCGCCAGGAATCGTTCCCGGTCGCCGCTTAAAGCATGAGCTGTTAAAGCAATAATCGGCGTATGGACTCCCGCTTTCTTTTCCATTTGCCGAATCACCCTGGTTGCTTCCAAACCATCCATTTCCGGCATTTGCCCATCCATCAAAATCAGATCATACTTCTCGCGGGTTACTGCGTCAATTGCCTCCCGGCCATTGTGAGCAAACACAACGGTATGCTTCTGTCCGGACAAAATGCCGGCAATTATTTTTTGACTTATTTTGTCGTCTTCCACCAGAAGCACTCGCAGTGCCGGAACCGGCTCTTCGGGTTCCGGCCGGGGAATATCGGCCGGCGGATTCTCCTGCCGGTTATCGCCGGATTCCAGCTCAATCGTAAAATAAAAGCGGCTGCCAACTCCCTTCTGACTGGTGAGCCAGATCGTTCCGCCCATCATTTCCACCAGCCGTTTCGAGATAACCAGACCGAGGCCCGTGCCGCCGTATTTTCGGCTAATCGAACCATCAACCTGGCTAAAACTTCTAAATAACCGTTCCTGCTCTTTGCCGGTAATACCGATTCCGGTGTCCCGCACCATAAACAGCAAAACCAGACTGTTGTCGCGGGAATTTACCACCGATACCTCTAAAGCCACTTCTCCCGCTTCGGTAAATTTAACCGCATTACCGATTAAATTATTCAAAACCTGCCGCAATTTACCGGCATCTCCCCGGACAAAAGGCGGCAGCTCCGCATCCCTGCTGTAGGTTAAGGTTAACATCTTCTCCTGCGCGGGTAAGGTATGAGTCTTGATTATATCGGCAATCAGTTCGCCGATATTAAATTGGACTTTGTCCAGCATCATCTTCCCGGCTTCAATTTTGGAGAAATCCAGAATGTCGTTAATAATGTGCAACAGAGAGTCGGCACAATTTTTAATAATTGCTGCATTTTCCCGCTGCTCCGCCGTCAAACCGGTTAACAGCATCAGATCGGTCATACCGATAATACCGCTCAACGGGGTTCGAATTTCATGACTCATATTGGCCAAAAACTCGCTCTTTACCCGGCTCGCCGCCTCGGCGGCATCTTTCGCTTCCTTGAGTTCGCTTAAAATACGGTTTCGTTCGGCATCAATCTGCTTACTCCGGGTTATATCATCGATTACCATCACGATGTGCTGCTTTCCCTCAAGAATAATCGGCACCGAGCTAATTTTCAGCCAGCGGGAAACCGGCCTGCCATAACGGATAAACAAATGTTTGGTCTCAAGTCCGTTAATCGCGGCATTAAATTGATACGCCCGCCGCAGCATGTTGTGCAGTGAACAGGAGGAGCAAGCAGTGCCATAACCGCAGCCCTTAGGGTGTTCCCGGCTGTGAATACAGCCCAGTCCGTGACCGATCCGCCGGTTTAAAACCTGTTCCTCTTTCCGGTCCAGCATGGTGAGCAGACAGTTATTCACCCGGTCAATCAGCAGATTCTCATTAAAGGAGAGCATCCCCACCGGGGCAAAATCAAAAATTGTCTGCAGATTATTCTGTTCTCTGGCAACACTCTCCTCGGCCAGCTTTATGCGGGTAATATTACGAAAAACCAGAACGATCCCGGTCGTCTCACCCTCCTCGTTGATTATGGGTGAACAACTGGCGGAAACAAATTTCTCACTGCCGTCTCTGGCGATCAAGACTGTGTCGTAGCTTAGTCCCACGGGCTTCCCTTTTTCCATGGCCGCCAAAAAGGGATTGGGCAACCGTTCGCGGGTTCTGGCATTGACAATGTGAAACACTGACTCCAATTGCAGCGCGAAGGCGTCGGGACCGGTCCAACCCGTAAGATTTTCCGCTGCTTTATTGATAAAAGTTATGCAACCCGCTAAATTAGTAATAATGACTCCGTCGCCAATGCTGGCCAGCGTAAACAACATCTGCGCATTAAAATTTAAAACGGACAGTTTGCTATCCATAACTCACCGCCTTACTAACGAAAACAATTTGCGCGGAATTAAACCAAGCGGAATCTGTTCCTGCACAGCCCCTATGTCAAAAGCCGCTTTCGGCATGCCGTAAACAATGGAGGACTGTTCGTCCTGACCGATAGTCCTTGCTCCGGCCTGCCGCATTGCGAGCAAGCTTTTGGCGCCGTCATAGCCCATGCCGGTTAAAATTACGCCAACCGCATTACTGCCGGCTTGCTGGGCTACGGAATGAAAAAGGACATCCACCGACGGACAATGCCCGTTCACCTTTTCGCCCCGGAAACACTCAACCAGGTAGCCGTTACCGGTCCGTTTTATGCGCATATGATAATCGCCCGGAGCGATCAAAACCCGCCCCGGCAGAATTAGATCTCCCGTTTGAGCTTCTTTCACCTCCACGGCACAGGTACTGTTCAGCCGTGCGGCATACATGGAGGTAAAAACCGGGGGCATGTGCTGCACGATCACCGTACCCGCCATATCGGCGGG
>NZ_UPPP01000080.1 GCF_900476375.1 Allolucifera butyrica
TCAAGAGGACAACCAGCCGGAAGAAATTTAGAGCGAAGTTGAAATACTTTGCTGAATGGCTCTATCAAAATATGCACACTGAGATAGGAGACTTAATCAAGCAGATAAATGCCAAGCTGGCTGGGCACTACCGCTACTATGGGGTGACCGACAACAGCAACGGAATTCATGCGTTTGGATACCGCATACGGCGCAAGATACTTGAAGTGCTCAATCGTAGAAGCCAAAAGAACAGCCTGACTTGGGAAGGATTTGCAAAACTCGAGGAGAGATTCCCGCTAGTTAACGCGAGAATCTATGTAAATATCTATGGCTAGACGTAAGTAAATGCTGCTATGAAGAGCCGGATGCCTTAATAGGGCAAGTCCGGTTCTGTGAGGGTTGCGCGTCGCAAGGCGCGTTTCTACTCGACCTGACTTACTGCTGTCCCCTGACTTACTGACTTATAAACTGACTCATGCTGATGTAGGGTCCTGAAACTAATCCGAGTTGAGGGGGAACGCATGGATAATCTAAATGGCAGCCTAAAAGCGGAACCGGTGCGTCTTGCACTAATTTATACTTATCCTAAAATGGCGGAGACATTCTCCGCGTTGGCAAAGCAGGAAAATCTCAAACCATACGTCGCTTTTGCAGCACTTGATGAAGCCGCCGCTATTGCAAAAGAAATTGAACCGAATATAGACGCTATTCTCAGCCGAGGAGGGACTGCGGAATATATCAAACAAGCAGTGTCGGTTCCTGTAATCTCTATCCCCATTACTCCGTTTGACGCTGTAAAATCAATAAATAGCATAAAGGATATCGGCAAAAAGATAGCTCTTTTTAATTATGGAAGTAACATGTACGGTATTCGAGATATCGAAAATATGTTTAATGCAACGATTCGCGAATATACTTTTTTTAATGAACAGGAAATAGAAGCAGGTATAATCAATGCAAAGTCGCATGGAATCGAAATTGTTATTGGCGGTATAATTACCATCAACCTGGCGGAGCAGCACGGCTTGAAGGGAGTCTTAATTGAAAGCGGTGAAGAAGCGGTTTACCGGTCAATGATTGAAGCAATCCATATAGTTGAGGCAAGTCGCATGGAACGCCGTAAAGCTGTAAGGTTTAAAGCTGTGCTTGATTCGATTGCGGAAGGCATTATTTTCACTGATGATCAGAACCGGGTTATTGTGTACAATCCAGCGGCCGAGCGAATTTTTCGATTGCCGGAAAGGGCAGTAGTCGGAAGCTTTGTTCAAGAGACAATTCCGAATACCAGGATGCACACTGTTTTTGAAACTGGAAAATCTGAGTTAGGTGAGTTGCAAGAAATTCATGGCGGGATCATCGCAACAAGTCGTAGCCCTATTTTTCTTGATGGAAAACCAATCGGGGTAGTTAGTGTATTTGAGGACATTACTAAGATCCAGCAATTGGAACAGCAGATACGAAAGCAAATTCATGCTAAAGGTTTTGTTGCAAAACACCGCTTTCAAGATATTCTGACAGTTAACCCGCAGGTATCTGAAGTTAAAGAACTGGCTGCGTTATATGCAACTACCGATTCCTCTGTATTGATTGAAGGGGAATCGGGCACCGGAAAGGAGCTGTTTGCCCAGAGTATTCATAATGCGAGCAAACGGGCTGGCCGACCGTTTGTTGCCGTAAACTGCGCAGCGATTCCGGAATATCTGTTGGAAAGCGAACTATTCGGCTACGAAAGCGGTGCATTCACAGGGGCTAAAAAAGGAGGAAAGCAGGGCCTCTTTGAACTGGCGCATAACGGCACAATATTTCTTGACGAAATAGGAGAAATCCCGAAGGCATTACAGGCCAGATTGCTGAGGGTATTGCAGGAAAAAGAAATTATGCGGGTTGGCGGCGACAAGCTGATACCTGTGGATATACGCATTATAAGTGCGACAAACAAAAATCTTGAGAGTAAAATAGAGCAAGGAGAATTTCGGGACGATTTATACTATCGGCTAAATGTATTCAGTCTGAAATTACTTCCGCTTAGAGAACGGAAGGAAGATATTCCGTTACTTGCGTCGTCTTTTTTGCAGCAGCTTAATGCTCATGCTGACTATGAGCTATTGGAAAAGGAGTTGGCTCCGGCGTTGAAGGCATACAATTGGCCGGGTAACATCCGTGAACTGCGCAATATATGCGAGCGGTTAGCTTTACTGCTCGAACGTCCGGAACAAAAACTGACTTCAACGGAGCTGTTTAAAAAAGTGATGAATGTATTCCCGGTTGACGATGGAGATTCATTAACTGTGAGAATAGAGCTCGAAGGCAATTTAAAGCAAGTAATCGACAGTGTAGAGAAAAAAATTCTCGATTATATGCTTGAAAAATACGGGCGCGATCAAGATGCAGTAGCGAAAAGATTGGGGATTGGCCGAACTACTCTTTGGCGAAAAATAAATACGTGATATGTTTCAAATATGAAAAACGAATTTCAAAAAAGAATAATGGATGCAGTGTGTTAAAACTATAGGCTTGATTGAAGAGTCAAGTATGTTTTCTTTCCAAAAATGAAAATAGATGTTCGAAAGCATGCCAATACTAAAGGATTTTAGTATTGGCATGCTTTTTGCGTTTAAATAAAGCGAAACCCCAATAAGGAGATGGAGATATGAGTAATCGCAAAGGAGCACTGGAAGGTTTGACGGTGCTGGATTTAACCAGGGTATTAGCAGGGCCATTTTCCACAATGATGCTGGCCGATATGGGGGCCAATGTCATTAAGATCGAAGAAGCCGGTAAAGGTGCGGATGAACGCCAAATGGGGCCGTTTCAAAACGGTGAAAGCGCTTATTTTATGAATCTAAACCGCAATAAAAAGGGGGTTACTTTGAACCTGAAAGATCCGAAGGGCAAGGAAGTCTTTAAAAAGCTTGTCCGGAAGGCTGATATCGTGGTTGAAAACTATCGGCCCGGTACAATGAAAAAACTTGGCCTGAGTTATGACGTGCTTAAAGAAATTAATCCCCGGATTATTTACGCGGCGGTTTCAGGTTTCGGACAATACGGTCCTTATACCAAGCGGCCGGGATATGACATTATTAGCCAAGCTATGAGCGGTCTTATGAGCACAACCGGCTGGCCCGGCGGTGAGCCTACCCGGTCGGGAACCGCGATGGGAGATGTACTCGGGGGACTATCCGTAACTATTGGCATTTTGGCTGCCGTATATAACAGAAATCATACCGATCAGGGGCAAATGGTCGATGTAGCGCTGGTGGATTCGGCGGTGGCGAGCCTTGAAATCATCAATATGATTTATTTTGTCGAGAAAAGATTACCACAGCGCATAGGAAACCGCTATGAATCGGTCTATCCTTATGATTCCTTCCAGGCGAAAGATGACCTGGTTATCATCGGTGCTGGCAATGACAAGTTGTGGGGCTTGTTCTGCGGCGTAATTGGCTGTCCCGAACTAACTAGTCATCCCGATTTTCTGCGGTCACGTGATCGGGTGGAGAATCATGAAGCCGTCAAGAAAATCGTTGAAGAGTGGACACAAACAAAAACGGTTGAAGAAGTGGTGGATGAACTCTTAGCGGCCGGCATACCCGCAGCACCAATTTATAACATCGAGCAGGTTGCACAAGATCCCCATATCGCAGGTGCCCGGGAGATGTTCGTTAAGACGGAGCATCCAAAGGCAGGCGCAGTAACCCTGACCGGTTCGCATATCAAGCTTTCCGACACGAATCCGGCTATTCAAACTCCTGCTCCCAGCCTAGGCCAGCACAACCATGAGGTTTTGGCGGAGTTGGCCGGACTGACGGAAGCTGAGATTGAAGAGCTCAAGTTGCGTGGGACCATTTAATTAACATAAAAAACTTGTTGATCAATAATTTGAGGTGAATAACATGATTGCTTTGCCCAAGAACATTGAATTTGTGGAGGTTGGTCCTCGCGACGGATTCCAAAATATAAAAGAGTTTATTCCCACGCAAACCAAGTTAGCGGTAATTGAGAAAATGATTGCTGCCGGAGTGCGGACCATGGAAGTGACATCTTTCGTTCATCCCAAGGCTATCCCTCAAATGGTGGACGCGGCGGAGGTGGCTAAAGCCATTGTTGCTAACTATCAGGATCACGGCCTAAAGGCAATGGCCTTAGTTCCTAACCTGACGGGGGCCAAAAAAGCGTATGAGTGCGGTATTAAGGAAGTTACCTATGTCATATCCGCCAGCGAGAAGCACAACATGGCTAATATTAACCGCACCCGGGAGCAGTCTTTGGCGGATTTGCAAGGCATCACTGCCGAAATGCCGGATTTGAAAATAAGGATCGGTGTGGCAACCTCCTTTGGATGCCCCTTCTTGGGGAAGGTGGACTATGACTTGGTTCTCAGCCTGATCGAGGCGGTGGTGGGCTACGGGGTAGATTCCATTATTCTCTGCGATACCATTGGCATTGCTAATCCTAAGCAAGTATCTGAGTTGGTGACAGCCGTGAAAGAAAAATTTAAGAATATTAGGCTTGGTCTGCACCTGCATGATACCCGGGGAATGGGCCTTGCCAATACGTTAGCTGGCTTAGAGGCAGGTGTAACCATCTTTGAAACATCGGTCGGTGGACTTGGCGGCTGCCCCTTTGCGCCGGGGGCCGCGGGAAACACGGCCTCCGAGGATATGATCAATATGCTTCATGCCATGGACATTGCCACAGGGGTTGACCTGGACCAATATCTGGAGGCAGTCAAGATTGTGCGTGAGCAAATCCAGCCGGTTCTTACTGGACATATGGCCTATGCTTGTAAGTACGGGAATGTCTAGGTTGGTAATATCGAATCCCTTGTTAAGCGGCGTATAGAAGGGAGGGGAACAAAAACTGTAATTTACGGAAACAGAGAAATGGATTAAACGACTAAAAATTGGGGGTATGGTTAAGTGAATGAGCTAATGGGTCAATCGAATAAAAATCAGAAATGGACTATGTTATGTTTAATGTGGCTGACAATGTTTGTCTCATATCTTGATCGGGTTAATATTGCCGTCGCCGGACCAACTATGATGCATGATCTGAATATGAGCCCGTGGATATTCGGTAGTGTCTTGTCCTCATTTACTTTTGGCTATGCGCTAATTCAAATTCCGGGTGGATATTTGGCAGATAAATTCGGAGCCAAACGGATGATGCTTATAGCAATTATTTGCTGGTCAATCTTTACAGGATTGACAGGAGTTGTTTCGTCAGTAAGTTTGTTGATTGCGGTACGCGTATTATTCGGTATAGGAGAAGGCATAGCTCTTGGGGCCCAATTCAAGCTGGTTGCCGACTATTTTTCCTCAGAAGAACGTTCCTCAGCGAATGCTTTCTTCTTGACTGCACTGGCAATTGGACCGGCTTTTGTGGGACCAATTGCGGCATGGATCATCGGTTTGACCGGGTGGAGGGAACTGTTCCTATATTTTACTATTCCGGGTTTGGTTATGGCGGTTTTACTTTTTAAATTTTTGCCCGAAAAACCGGTGGCAGGGGTAGTCCATACTGAAATTCTGAACAAACACGGTTCAAAAGCAGGGTGGAAAGATATAGTAACTTATCCGACGGTCTGGCTTTTGTTTTTTACTTATATGTTTTTTAACATAGCCTTTTGGGGATTTCTTCTTTGGATACCCAGTTATTTGAGTCTTGCCCGTCATATTGAATTGAAAACAATGGGATTTTATGCATCAATGCCTTATATCTTTGGATTCTTTGGAATGATCATTTTGGGTTGGCTCGGAAACAAAATTATGAAACATCAAACGTCTTTAGTTGCCGTTGGTTACCTAATGACGGGTTTCGCGCTTTATGTCGCTTTTACCCAGGAATCAGCGCTGGGCTGTCTGGCGGCCCTATCCTGTGCCGGATTTTTCCTATATGGCGGTTTTGGCCCGTTCTGGGCAACAGCGCAAGACCAAATACCTGATGAATTGCGCGCTACCTTTAGCGGTTTCGTGAACTTCGGCGGGCAAATAGGAGGCTTTTTCGCCCCTATAGTCGTTGGCGCGATCGTTTCGTTTACGGGATCTTTTTGGGGTGGTTTCCTATTTTTGATTAGTGGACTTATACTGGCGGCTGGCATGCTGTTTATATTGCAGATCCTTTCGGCGCGTTCGCGAATACTTCGTTAGTAT
The DNA here is from genome assembly GCF_900476375.1 of Allolucifera butyrica. Lineage (GTDB taxonomy): Bacteria > Bacillota > Negativicutes > Sporomusales > UPPP01 > Lucifera > Lucifera butyrica. The sequence goes on from NZ_UPPP01000080.1 coordinate 6,135, forward strand.
AGAGTAGTTAAACAGCCTCTAAAGCTTATGAAGTAATATGATTGAACTCATGCTAGTGAGCCAAACTAAGCCTTAGAGAAGAAATAGTCCGGTAACTGCGGTTGCCGGATATTTCTATACTATGCATGCAAGGGGGCAGGTTGCTTGTCCCTCCAATAAATTGTGAAATTGCTTCTTATCGGAACATTACATATTTCTGGTTAATTTGTATAAAATAAATATGACAATATTGTCATATGACATGATTGTCATATTCGGCATGTTATGCTATGATGGCTTTAAAAGGAGATGATGGCGTGCCGAAAGACACTTTCCATAATTTGAGTGATGATAAGAAACGGAAAATTTTTGATGCTGCCGTACAGGAATTTTCAACCCGACGTTTCAGCGAGGCGTCCATCAACCAGATCGTGAAGGCTGCCGGCATACCCCGAGGAAGTTTTTACCAGTATTTCAGCGGTAAAGAAGACATCTTTTGTTATATGTTCGAAGAGATTCTAAAAGAAAAACGGGATGTTATCCGCCAGTCAGAATCCGTTGACCCGGATGCCGACGTTTTTGAAATTTGTATACAAGCAACCGGCGCTTCCTTCGAATGGGGGCGCTTGAATCCGAAATATAGCCAGATAGGAATGCTGATGGAGATAGACAACAGTGAGTTTATTACCAAACTTCGCGGCGCGTCATTCGAAGGTTTGCGAAAAATGATCGAGCGCGATAAAAAGCGCGGCCTCATAAAGCCGGAAACCGATTCCGACCTGGTCGCGGATATGATTTATGCCCTGATCTGGAAGCAGTATTCCTTGGTTGGGTTTAACGAAGAACTGTTCTTAGAAAAGGTTAACGATGGCTTCAAGATAATCAGGGAAGGAATTGCGGGAGGGAAGTAGATATGAATTCATATGTGCTTAGTTTTCCGGAGATTGATAAAACAAAACTCATGGTAGTCGGGGGTAAGGGTGCCAACCTGGGGGAACTATCCAGGATTGAGGGTATACAGGTACCGGAGGGCTTTTGTGTTATCACCGAAGCGTATAAAAAGATGATCGGGCAAACGCCGGAACTTGACTTGTTGCTCGATCAACTATCACAGCTCAGAGTGGGAGAACGGGAAAAAATCAGTGATATCAGCGGCAAGATTCGCAGTTTCATCGAAGGAATCGCTATTGCCGAGGATATCAAGGAAGCGATTGCCTACCACCTCTTAAAGCTTGGTGAGAAAAATGCCTACGCAGTACGTTCCAGCGCTACGGCAGAAGACTTGCCTAACGCTTCCTTTGCCGGCCAGCAGGATACGTATTTGAACATCAAAGGAAAAGATGCCATCCTGGCGCATATCAGCAAGTGCTGGGCGTCTCTGTTTACCGACCGTGCCGTAACTTATCGCATCCAAAACGGCTTTGACCATCGCAAGGTCTATCTATCCGTCGTCGTCCAGCGGATGGTCTTCCCCCAGGCCGCGGGGGTCATGTTTACGGCTGATCCCGTCACCTCCAACCGGAAAGTACTGTCCATCGACGCCAGCTTTGGGCTTGGCGAGGCGCTTGTTTCCGGCTTGGTGAACGCGGATGTCTATAAGGTGTGGGACGGCGGCATCGCCGCCAAGAAGGTGTCCGCCAAGAAACTGGCCGTCTACGCGCTGGCAGAAGGCGGCACCCAGGAGCGGGAGATCGAGCCCGGGCGGCAGAACATACAGGCGTTGACCGATGAGCAGATTTTGCGACTTGAGCGCCTCGGCCGGAAGGTCGAGGCCTATTTCGCCTGTCCGCAGGACATCGAATGGTGCCTTTATGAAGATACCTTCTTTATCGTCCAGAGCCGTCCTATCACCACCTTGTACCCGATACCGAAAGCGGGCGACGGGAAGAATCGCGTGTATATATCGATGGGCCACGGGCAGATGATGACAGATGCCATCAAACCGTTGGGCATATCCTTCTTCCAGCTTTTATCCGGGGATGTTCCCATGTATAAAGCAGGCGGGAGGCTGTTTATCGATCTTTCGCACGATTTGGCCTCCCCCGTCGGGCGCAGGATCGTAATCGGTATATTGGGTCGAAACGACCGCCTGATGCGGAGCGCGCTATTGAACGTATTGAGTCGAAAGGCTTTCATCAAATCGTTGCCGCGCGGCAAGAGGGTCATTCGGATAAGCCGGGAGGGGATGTCCTGGGCAATGTTTGTTCAGGCCGTCCTGCTTTACTTCAAAAACGACGTAGCGCCCATCCGAGCGCTCATTGCCCGTAACGAGACGTCAATCGGCGAACTGCGGCGGAAAATCGCCAACATATCGGGTGATGAACTGTTTTCTTTTATCATGGAAGACCAAAAACAATTAAAAGAAATCATGTATGACCCACGTGGCTTTGGCGCGATTTTCCTTGGGGCGTATGTTGTGAACTGGCTCAACAAGAAGATGGAGAAATGGCTGGGCGAAAAGAGCGCGGCCGACCCGCTTTCCCAGTCGGTGGCCAACAACATCACGTCGATGATGGGGCTGGCGCTGCTCGACGTGTCGGACGTCGTCCGGCAGTACCCGGCGGTGATCGAATATTTTCAGCATGCCAATGACGAGACCTTCTTCAGCGATCTGACCGGGCTGGACGGCGGCGAAGCCGTCAGCCACGCAATAAGGGCCTATCTTGAAAAATACGGGATGCGCTGCACCGGCGAGATTGACATCACCCGCACCCGCTGGAGCGAGCGGCCTACCTCCCTCATTCCGATGATTCTCAGCAACATCAAAAATTTCGTTCCGGATTCAGGCCGGGTTAAATTCGAACAGGGGCGGCTGGAGGCCAAACGGAAGGAACAGGACCTGTTAAGCCGGTTGTCGGAACTGCCCGGTGGCCGAAAAAAAGCCGAAAAGACGCAAAAGATGATCAGCGTGCTGCGCAATTTCATCGGCTTCCGGGAATATCCCAAGTACGCCTTTATCCAGCGGTACTGGATTTATAAGCAGGCGTTGCTGAAAGAGGCTGCCATGCTCGCGCAGGAGGGTGTCATACGGGAAAGGGAGGATATCTATTATCTATCGTTTGAGGAACTGCGGGAGGCCGTTCGTACAAAGCGGCTGGATTACGGCATCATAACCGAAAGAAAGGAAGAATACGAAGTCTACGAAAAGCTGACGCCGCCGCGGGTCATGACTTCCGAGGGCGAGGTCATAACCGGCGAATACGACGCCGGGAATATTCCGCGTGGCGCATTGCCGGGCCTGCCCGTTTCGGCTGGCGTGATCGAAGGACGGGCGCGGGTCGTATTAAAGATGGAGGATGCGGCTATCGAAAATGGCGATATTTTGATCACCGCCTTCACCGACCCCAGTTGGACGCCTGTATTCGTATCCGTCAAAGGCTTGGTGACGGAGGTGGGCGGGCTAATGACCCACGGCGCCGTCATTGCCCGCGAATACGGCATTCCCGCGGTGGTGAGCGTGGAAAACGCCACAAAGCTGATCAAAGACGGCCAGCGAATCCGGGTGAACGGAACGGAAGGGTATGTGCAGATCTTATAGCAGAAAAGATTGCATTTTCACAATCAAATGACGGAGAACATTATGATGGAATAAGGAACGTCCTAGGTGTCTTAACAGCAAGCTCGGCAACCCCGTCCCTGACAGTTATTAATGTACAGACATTATTTAATTAAAAAGATGGAAGCAAAAATCAAATAGAAAAGTCCTGCATAAGTTAAACGAACAGGTGATAGCTTGTCTCTCCTAAGGGTCATTAATAAGTAAATAATGACTAGTAATGTTACAATTCCGGCCCAAAGCAGATGTGAGTCAAATAACCAAGGAGTAAAGAATAGACCAAAGGCACTTGGTACAGTAGCCTGAATCATCATTGCACCGCTAATATTACCCAAGGCAAGGGTCTCTTTTCCTTGTCTAACCCATATAACTGCATTGAGAATTTCCGGAAGTTCTGTAGCAACCGGACTTAGGAGAAGTGATACAATAAGCGGCGATATATTCCAATAAGCACTTACGACTTCGAGGTTTTTTACAAATAAGTGTGAGCTAATAAAGATAAGTATTAATGCTATTACTGTCTGTACGATAACCCAGGATTTTTGTGGCTCTGTTTTAGATGGTTGAAATTTAAGCGGATCGAGAATCAAACATTCATCTATACATTCGGCACGCATTTCTTTGAAGAAATATAAGCCATAAGCTGTTAGAAATAAAACACCTAATAAAGGTTTAATATTAAAAATAAACAGTCCCAATAAAACTTTAAAAATGAATATGGATACAAACCATAATTGATCCCGACTCAATTTTTTACTATCAATATCAATATCTGTTCCTATTTCGCGTTTTTTTCGGAAAAGAATAATGCATATCCCTACAACAGCATAAGCAATTGTGCCAAGTACGAGAGGGCCACCTAATGCTGCTCCCACCCCAATAGCTTTTTGTTCGCTGCTAGCATTAAAGGCCACTGCTACGAAAGTAACAACACTTTCAGGCAGGGCAGTTCCCAAAGCTGCTAAAATAGTTCCTACAGCACATTGTGAAACACCAAATTTTTTACCGACCCACTCAATACCGTTAACAAAAAGTTCACAGCTATAATAGATTACGAGTACGGATACTAATAGAGTTAAATAAACAGTAAACATAGACAGCCTCCATTTTTATAGAATAGGTAAAAATAAAAAGACCTAGGCGCTATTAAAAGCGCCATAGGTCTCATTACGCACTTTTTATGCGGATACTACCAGGCAATTGCCAATATGTTGATAGTATCTAGTTAATTACTCCCCTAAAGCAGTTAAATTATATCCAAAAATGATAAAAATGTCAAAACAATTCCATTATAAGGGAGGACTATGCCGTGGATAGATATATTTTTCAAAAGGCAATAAATAAAGATGTTGATGAAATTTTGATACTTATACAAAAACGTATAAAATGGATGGATGAAAATAACATAAGTCAATGGAATAAAACGAATTATCTTAAATACTATCCCAAAAACTATTATGAAGAATTAGTATCAAAGGGTCAACTTTATGTTGTTAAATATGGGAATTTAAATAGTGTTATAGGAGCATTTGCATTATTAGAACAAGATAAGTGTTGGAATGACAGTTCGCAAAGTTACTATATTCATAATTTGGTTACCGACATAGGGGTTTCGGGTATTGGAGCGACTATAATTAAATTCTGTGAACAAATTGCAATTAAACATGGTAAAAATAAAATTAGATTAGATTGTCAGGCTTCAAATCATAAGTTAAATGAATATTATAATGGACTTGGATTTGAGTATGTTGGAATGGTTCAAGAAGGTAATTATACTGGAATCAAACGAGAAAAGAAACTTAACTTATAAGTAAACCGCAAATGGGGTTGTTTTGATGCTTTATATGCGATATTTTATAATTTTAACAATATAGCAGACCTCATCGTCGTTAATTACCGTATCATACTCATTTGCTAAATCATTAATAATATTACGAATCTGTTCAAAATCAGCCTGATTTTCTTTTCTAAAAGAATGGATGTTTTCAAATAAGATAGCATCCTTATGTATACAGCGGTCAAGCATACATCCCATATGTACAATCAGGTCCAATAGCAAGTCTTCATTACTCGGTACATTGTGAATTTTATCGATACATTTTTTTATACTAATAACTGCAAACTTGGGATTAATATATTTTACATATTGCTCTAGCATTTCTTTGGCTGTTTCGTATACCGTTTTAGTTGTTTGAACGGCGGGAAGTGTATTTTGCAGATTACTGTCTAAAAGGTGGAAAAATTGCTTTTGAAACGAGGTATCCAATAACTTATTTATAGGAAAGTAAGGCAATCCAAGATCAGGGTTAATATTGCCGATAACAGCAACGACATCATAGTTCTGTTGAATTGTGGGAAGTTGTTTTTTTGCATCCAGATAATTGACGATAATAATTTTTACTGTTTCATGATAATGCCTATTTATTAATTCTTCTAGGATGTTTTTAGCTAAAAGACTAGAACCTTTTCCTGTTATGCATACGGATAAAATCGCCGTTTGCTTTTTTTTCACAGGTATCGGCGCTATGTTCTTTTGTGCTGTCAATGCATCATACAAAGTGTCTAAGTCATCCATTTTATAAAGCACATTGCGTAATACTTCCAGTGCCAGCGGAGTTGATACATTATCAATTGTTTTAACTTTTATGCCGGTATCGGTCATTAATTGTTCGTTAAACTTCATTAGAGAACCCATATCTACCAATAAGAGAATTCCCTTGCCCCGGTTAATCGCATAGGCTGCATTTTTGACTTTATTATATGTTTCATTAATTGTGGCATTAAGCGGCATATCGATCGCTTTGATCCAGTCTGCGTTAAGCAGGGAATTGGCTACATTGGCAATACTTGTCGCCGTAGCTTCACCATGGCAAACAATAATAACCCCAATTTTTTCATCATTTGGCGACTCGAGCTTATTGTGAGCAAGCAGCAATGCCAAAAAGCCCTTTTCCGCTTCCGGAATTAGAATGCCAAATTTTTCACTTAGAATTTTTACTAATTCTTTTGCTAAGCGGAACTCTTTTGGATTTTCCCGTTTTATTTTGGCCAGATGATTATTTTGAATAAGTTTTCCTTCTTGTATACGTTTTAATAATGCTTGAATATGAAAAGATAAACCAAAAATAAATTTATTATTAAACTTTGTAACTAAATAATGTTGAGAAAATTCTATCAGTTCCGAGGTTATATCCACAATTTCCTTAGGAATTAGTTTATAAAGCATAGTAATATTTATATGAGCATTGTGAAAATTTTTCATAATGCCGCTAAAATACTGGTCGACCTCTTTTTTCAATGATTCATTTATATTTTCACTGCTTAGTCCCTGTTGCTTTAAATCATTTAATTTATTAGATATTAAATCATAAATATCATTTTTTATTTCAAATGGATAATAGTCATATTCCTTAGTCGGCGAAATAATAATATTTTCCGAAAATACATTCAGGTAATTTTTTACATCCTTTTCCTGTTTGGCATAATTAAAAAGTCCTTCGCGAATCTCTTTAGTCAACATCGAAAATTCGATACTGATGGCCTGATTATTTTGCAAGTGCTGCAAAAACGCTTTAGCGCATAACAGTTTAATTTCTGAACGGAGCTGGCCGATATTTCCCACTTTAAAATCATAAATAGCAAGGGCTTTAAGCACTTCCGGGGTAATTGCGATTCGCTTATTTAAATTTACTGCTTCTACATAGAAAAAGTGTTCAACAATTTCTACTTTCTCGCTGATTGGCTTTTCAATAAAAGATGGCAGCGTAATGGTCACTGGAATTCGCCGTATAAAAGTGGCTAATAAAGACCCATTCGGTTCTTCTGTTGTTGCACCGATAATTAAAAGGTTGCTGATCCGTTTGCTGCCGGTTTCGCCCAGTCGGTTATACTCTCCTTTATCCATAAGATGAAAGAGCATTTCTTGTCCGTCTGGAGGCAGCCGATGTATTTCGTCTAAAAATAGGATTCCGCCATTTGCTTTTTCAACGAGCCCTTCTTTATCTTTGTCAGCGCCGGTAAACGAATTTTTGGCATGCCCAAATAACTGTGATAATAGTAAATGGGGATTATTAAAATAATCTGCACAATTAAACGTTATGAAGGGGAATTCTTCTAATGTTTTATTTTTTAGCAGCATCCCATACTCATGCATGGCCGAAGCAAAAGTTGTTTTTCCAACGCCGCTTTCTCCCAATATCAGCGTATGCAAGCCCTTAGGCGGATAAACAATCGCCGCTTTAGCCTGGCTAATTTGATTAAGCAGACTACTGTTATTACCCAATAATCGTAAGAAGGGATCCTTTTGTGTTTTCTCTACATTAAAAGTTATAAGCGCGTGTTTTAGTTCAGTAAATGTATACATATTTTTTCGTCCAAGAGAACATTCCTTTGTAATTTGCGTTAAGATATGGCCGGGAAAAAATGTAACAGGGCGGCTGCTGATTTTTATCAGGCGGTTTTGTTTCCAAAGATTATTTAATATCGTACTTGCATTATTGCGGATAATTCCCAGTTCCTGTTGAATTTGTGCAGCATCAATTCCAGGATTCATATCTTGCTGTATTTTATTGATAAAACTATCATAAGAAACATTATTTTCAATAAACTGCATAACAAGATCCAGCTTTTTCAATCGTGATCACTCCATAAACTTTATAACGGTATAGAGCCTGCTTTTTCTATAAATAAAAAATATTTTTAGCGACCATAAAAATTATGCACTAAACAATTTATAGAATTCTAACATCAAAAAGGCTTGTATAATCTTTCTTAGATTATACACTAGTCAAAGATTTGTTGAAAAGTGCATAAAAAAATTCTCTGAAGCATTCCCTTTGCAGAGTTTATCCGCTAGACACTAATATGGCATGATATTTGCGAATAATAAATGCATTCACTTAAACAAGGAGGTCATTCGCATGACTACGTCGCTGCTACATGAAGAATTAGTATTTTTAGACTATAAAGCCCAGGAAAATGAAGAGTTGCTCAAAAATCTGGCAACTATTTTAAATCATAAAGGGTATGTAAAAACCAGCTATGCCAACGCAGTTATCAGCAGAGAAAGAGTTTTTCCTACGGGATTAAATACGTTAGGCGTGAAAGTTGCAGTTCCGCATACAGATCCCGAACATGTAAATAAAGCTGCTATTTTAGTCGCTAAATTGTCAACTCCAGTCCGTTTTAAGGAGATGGGAAATAGTGGCGGCGATGTTGACGTTCAACTGCTTTTTATGTTGGCGGTTACTGATCCTAAAGAACACTTGGCAACATTAAGTAAGTTGATGTCTATCTTTTCGAATGGAGATAAGCTGTTAGATTTGTACCAGTCCGATACCAAAAAAGCCATTATTAACAAATTAGATGAAATCCTGGCGTAAATACCGGTTTTATCCGGTGTTTAAAATAATAAAAAAGAGGAGTGTTTGGTATGAAAAGAATCTTTGTGGCATGTGGCTCAGGTGTTGCAACATCTCAAACGGTGGCATCCAAGATAAGCAGCATGTGTGAAGACGAGGGACTTGCTGTAACCGTTGAAGCCGTCGATATCAAATCGCTGGAAAGTATCATTGACCAATGTGACATTTATGTATCAATTGTTTCTACCGGCGCCAATAACTGGAATGTCCCAACCATTAGCGGAATTCCATTTCTAACAGGTGTTGGTATGGACGAAGAATTTGAAAAATTAAAAGAATTTATTAAAAAATAATCGGATGTGGCGGCTTTTATAAGAAAAAAAGCTTCTTTGCTAAAAAACAAAAGAAGCTAAAAAAAGTAATCCAAATTTATTATATCATTTCGGCTGCTAAAGTGTAAGTGAAGTGGTGTAATTGATCCTAAGAGAAGATGAATCGTGCGATGATTAACGGGTTAATCAATTATGTACCGGTGTAATAAAAATAAAATTTAGGGGATGGGAAGAATGCAAGCGGTATTAAATTATATATTGAGTCTGGGTGCGGCGATATTTTTGCCGGTTATTATGATTTTGCTCGGTTTACTGATGAAAATGAAACCGAAAAGAGCAATTATAGCCGGGTTGACATTAGGGGTTGCTTTTACCGGAATGAATGTTGTATTAGGCTTTATGTTTAATGCGATTAGTCCGGCGGCGGCGGCGCTAGTAAAACGCACCGGATTGGAACTAACCGCAATTGACGTTGGCTGGTCACCCATTGCGGCCATTGCCTGGGCTTGGCCGTATGCGCTGGTACTATTCCCGATACAGATTATTATTAATCTAATTATGTTAGGCTTTAAATGGACAAATTGTTTAAATGTTGATTTATGGAATGTATGGGGCAAGATCTTTGTAGCCAGTATGGTATCGTACTTAACCGGCAGTTTAATGCTGGGTTATGCGGCTGCTGCAATTCAAATAATTCTGGAACTTATTAACGCCGACCTGATTCAAAAACAGCTAAACCATATTTCCAATATTCCTGGTGTTACCTGTACACATCCGATGGCATTGCAGAGCGCATTTTTAGCCCTTTTAAACCGGATTCTCGATTTTATTCCCGGCATTAATCAGATTAATTTAAATGCTAAAGAGCTGAAAGATAAACTTGGTATTTTTGGTGAAAACAGCATTATGGGTTTTATTGTTGGTGCGTTAATTGCACTAATGGGCGGCTATGCCGTCAAAGCAGTTTTGACAACGGCAGTGCAGGTTGCAACCTCACTGGTGCTGTTCCCCATGGTGGCAAAGCTGTTTATGCAGGCGCTGGCTCCCATTGCAGACGCTACAAGCAGCTATATGAAAAGTAAATTTAAAGGCAGAGATTTTTATGTCGGTCTCGACTGGCCTTTCCTGGCAGGTCAAAATGAAATTTGGGTAACGGCGATTGTATTGGTGCCGTTTGAATTGGTCTTAGCGTTGGTTATGAGTAAAATGGGCATGAACAACGTGATTCCGCTTGCTTCTATTATTAATGTTTGTGTCGCAGTTCCTGCTCTGATTGTTACAGGTGGCAATTTATTCCGGATGATCCTTATATCTATCATAGCGACTCCTATGTATCTGGCTGTGGCAACCAGCTTTGCTCCTATGATAACCAAAATGGCGGCTTCGACCGGAACGCTGCAAGTGCATGCCGGACAATTCATTACCTGGATACAGCTCGAAGCACCGGAATTCCGTTGGTCACTTGTCCATGCTTTTAACGGAGAGATGCTGGGAATCGCCGCACTAGCCGGATTTGGCATACTATTTGTCTGGTACTACAACTATATGAAAAATCTTAATAAAAAGTTAGATGAAGTGAAATCGCATTGATCATACGGCGATTCCGATTATAAAAGTAAAGTGGAGTTGGTATATATGTTGGAAGAATTAAAACAGCAAGTCGTAAAATATGCGCTAAGCGCTGACCGTTCCGGATTATGCAAACACAGAGCAGGTAATTTCAGTGCGCGGGATCTCCAGAGCGGTTATGTATGTATAACTCCTACCGGGGTAGACAGAGAGGAACTTAGTTATCATGATATTGTGGTTATTGATTTAGCCGCCAACGTGATTGAAGCGGAAACCGGCTTAAGGCCAACCAGTGAAAGTTTAATGCATTTAGCAGTTTATAGATCAAGAGCGGATGTAGCGGCCATTGCGCATACTCATTCACGCTATGCAACGGCTTTTTCCGTTCTAAAAAAGGAAATTCCCGCTATTGTCTATGAAGTTGCCGGACTTGGCTGCAAAAAAGGCTATATTCCGGTTGCCGGGTATGGCCGGCCGGGCACGCCGGAACTGGCGGAATCCGTTATCGGACCGTTACAAATATCCGATGTCGCGCTAATGGAAAGCCATGGTGTTATTGCCGTAGATAAAGTATTAAAAGAAGCTTTATTAAAAGCACATTACGTAGAAGAACTTGCCGAAATATATTATCGGACATTGATGCTTAACAATGGAAAAGAGCCGCACGTTGTGCCATTGGATGAGTTGCAGAAATGGGAATATCCGAAACAAATTAAATTATTGAAAAAATAAAAAGGAGCCGCAATGATGAAAAAGCTGATTAATAAACCGGAAGATTTTGCCCGGGAAACTGTGGAAGGTATCGTACTTGCGCATCCGGAATCTTTAAAAATGTTAAATGGCAGTTATCACTGCCTGGTAAGAGCGGACCGGAAAAAAACGGGTAAAGTAGCGATCGCGACAGGCGGAGGCTCGGGCCATTTACCGGTATTTTTAGGTTATGTAGGCTATGGGCTCGCTGATGGTGTAACGATTGGCAATGTTTTTGCTTCACCAAGCGCGGAAGCGATGCATGAAGTCGATAAAGCAATTCATGCGGGAGCCGGCGTTCTTCACTTATATGGACGGTATGGCGGCGACATAATGAATTTCGGGATGGCGAAAGATCTGGATGAGATGGAAGGAATTGAAGTTACGGAAGTTTTAGTTTCGGACGATGTCGCTTCGGCGTCCAAGGGCAAAGAAGATAAGCGGCGTGGCGTTGCCGGTCTGGTATTTGCATATAAAATAGCCGGCGCCGCAGCCGAAAAAATGGTATCCCTTGCGGAAGTAACCCGGATTGCGCAGAAAACCGTAGACCGTACAAGAACAATGGGGGTTGCCTTAACGCCCTGTATCGTTCCTGAAGCCGGCAAAGCAACGTTTTCCATTGGTGAAGACGAGATGGAAGTCGGCATGGGCATCCATGGCGAACCTGGCATTCAGCGTACGAAACTAAAATGCGTCGATGAGGTAGTAGAGGACATTTTGCTCAGAATTATCGAAGATTTGCCCTATAGCGCCGGGGATGAAGTTGCTATCTTAGTGAACGGCTTAGGAGGAACTCCCAAAGAAGAACTTTATCTTGCATATCGTAAAGCACATGAAATTTTGCAAGAAAAAGGGATTGCCATCCACAGAAAATATATTGGTGAATATGCTACTTCACTGGAAATGGCAGGAATGTCAGTTAGTTTGTTAAAATTGGATGACGAATTAAAAGAACTAATTGATGCGCCGTGTTACTCTCCATTTTTCGAACAATCCAGGTAGAAAAGGGTGAATTTATAATGGGAAAGATAACCAAGGCGGCTATGAAAGATGTGTTAGCTTCTATTGTCGCCATATTAGAAAAAGAAAAAGCATATCTTATTGAACTGGATGGCTCTATGGGTGATGGTGACTTAGGTCTTACTATGCATACCGGTTTTCTGGCTCTATATAATGAAATGGATGCAATTCATGAAACGGATATGGGAAAGGTTTTTATGAAATTGGGGATGAAAATGAATTCGGTTGTTCCATCGACAATGGGGACGCTGATCGCAACCTGTTTCATTAAAGCCTCCGCAGTAGCCAAAGGGAAAACGGAGTTGGAATTACATGACCTGGCGGCGATGGGCCAAGCGGCGATCCAGGGTGTTATGGAGCGCGGTAAAAGCAAAGTTGGCGATAAAACTATGCTGGATGCCTTATATCCAGCCATAGAGGCATTAGACAAAGCAATGAATGAAGATAAACCAGCGGCTGACTTATGCAAAGCTGTTTATTACGCAGCAGTAGACGGCGTTGAACAAACCAAAAAAATGCAATCAGTCCATGGAAGAGCCGCCTATTATAATGAAAAATCAATTGGAAAACCTGACCCGGGTGCGACGGCTGTTATGTTTATCATCAAAGGAATTACGAATCGGTTCTGCTGATAATAAGTGGATTTCTATTGTGTTTTTGCGAAAAAATTCAGGGTATAAAAATAAAAGCAAAGGTTAGTTAGTTCCTCAAAACCCCAAGAAACCTTAAAAAGATCAAGGATTCTTGGGGTTTTTCAGCTTTTTTTATAAGCAGCCAATAAGTTTTCAATTCTGCGAATCACTTCTGAACGGACATTTTCTGGTGCTAAGTATTCACATTTATCACCTAAGCGAAGCAGCATATTATACCAAAACTCATCTTCCACAAATGGACAGTGAGCTATAAATTTATTATCTCCATAGGATTCAATGTTTTCCTCTCCGCAAAATTCCACCATCAAGTCTCTTATTGAATCGTCAATAAGAAGTTTAACGGTAGTAGCTTCACGTCCTGTTCTGAATGAAAAGTCTTGCGATTTATAATTAAATTCCCTGGGAAGAAAGGTTTCTTTAAGGATTTCAAGTGACGAAGTACGGGAGAGTCTAAAAATCCGAAAATCCTTTCTGGTAGTACAGTATCCCTGTATATACCAATTCGAATCCTTTAATACTAACCGATAGGGTTCGACTATTCTTTGGCTTTTCTGGCTAAGCCGGTCAGAATAATCAAAAGACAGGAGGCGGTTTTCGCTAATGGCAGTTTTAATCTCCTCAAGCTTCAGCCTTAGGCTTTTATTTCCAAACCAAGGAGTATGGTCAATGGCAATCTGACTTGATTTTGATTCAATAGCTCTCATTTGTTCCGCTGGGACTAAGCCTTTCACTTTTGCTATAGTATTAAGGATATCTTCACTGGACATGGTTGGGTGAATACTTCCAAGACCTATTAATAAGGCGGTGATATTTGAAGAGTAAATAACCTTTTTTCTATCTTGTACTCCTCCATAATGCCAATGCCGCCATTAACTCTGGGATAAGTTACAATTGGAATACCCGCCGAGTTTATGGTTTCTATATCTCTGTAGATTGTTCGAGGCGTTACTTCAAACATTTCCGCGAGCTTAGTGGCGCTGATTTTTTTTATGTTCGAGCAGCAGCATAATAATGGATACTAATCTGCCTAGTTTCAACGATATCACCTTAGATTTTTATTTTATCCTATCATAAAATATGACACATAGATGTCAAGGTTTCTTGGTTATAATAAAAATATATTGGTCAATGACGTAACCGGTTGATCAATTTTATATGACCAGGAACTATCATGGAACAATGAAAGCAATTGCCAAGTTTAAATTTAATTTATTAAAGGGGGATTTTATATGACCCAAATTTATAATGATTTACACCAGTTTACGGATTATATTGAACCAATCAACCTATCTCTTCATCAATATTTATTACTATCTGCAGAGCCCACTCTAATTCATACGCAGAGGTTATAGAACGCAGTTGGGAAGATGCTGTTGCCAATTGTGGTATCGAATCTATACCCAATAAAGAAATGCAAGATAAACTGCTAAATAACCTCAAAAGTATTAATCTAAAATTCGTAGCCACTGGGCACGGTGTATGCATTAAGCTATAGAAAAGGATCATTCTTTAATACGACAGAAATAATGCAAAAAGGGAATAAAAGCTGATTTCTGTATTATGCAGGATTCAGCTTTTATTAATAATTATGAGATAATATTATTTTAGGAGTGCCTATTTATGGAAATGAATAAAAAGCCATTTATATTTGAGCTGGTCTTTGTATTTGATCTTGTTAAGGCTCTCGAACAATTAGTAATTAGATGATAATATATAAAATAGAACCATGTAAATTCGAGGAAATTGGGTGTAATGATGGCTTTTGTACAAGGCACCTTTTTTGAAAATATGCATAGAGCTCCTTTGGCTGACCGGCTCAGGCCAAGAACTTTAGATGAATACATTGGTCAGACACATATCCTTGGTAAAGACAAGGTACTGAGACAGCTCATAGAATCAGATAATATTACTTCGATGATTTTATGGGGGCCGCCTGGGGTTGGTAAAACTACCCTTGCGATGATTATCGCCAATATAACCAACGCTAAATTTATGAACTTTAGCGCTGTAACCTCTGGTATCAAAGAGATCAAGGAGATAATGGCAAAAGCGGAACAGAGCAGGCTGATAGGCGAGCGGGTTTTAATCTTTGTAGATGAAATTCATCGCTTTAACAAAGCGCAGCAGGATGCTTTTCTTCCACACGTTGAGAAAGGCAGCATTATTCTTATTGGCGCTACTACCGAAAATCCTTCTTTTGAGGTCAACGCAGCCTTGCTATCGAGAAGTAGAGTGTTTGTTCTGCATTCTCTGCAAACAGAAGATATTGTGAAGCTATTAAAGCATGCCTTACAGGATCAAAGAGGCTACGGGGGTCAAAATATTGAAATTGCCGATGAACTGCTGGAATTAATCGCCGTATATTCAAATGGAGATGCCAGGACGGCGCTTAATGTGCTGGAAATGGCTGTAACGAGCGGTGATAGGCAGAGTGACACCACGATTATAAGTAAAGGTGTCGTAGAAGGTTGTATCCAACAAAAAGCATTGTTATATGATAAAAACGGGGAAGAACACTATAATCTTATCTCTGCCTTGCACAAATCCATGCGCAACAGTGATCCTGATGCCGCGGTCTACTGGCTGGCCAGAATGCTTGAAGCCGGAGAAGAACCGCTGTTTATTGCCAGAAGGCTTATCCGCTTTGCGTCAGAAGACATCGGACTGGCTGATCCCAGAGCTCTGGAAATGACTATTGCCGTATATAATGCCGCCCATTATCTAGGCATGCCCGAGTGTAACGTGCACTTAACTCAGGCGGTAGTATATCTTTCTATTGCAGCTAAGTCCAATGCGCTATATATAGCTTATGAAAATGCCAAGAAAGATGCGCAAAACACACTTGCCGATGGTGTGCCGCTGCACCTTCGGAATGCTCCCACCAAGCTGATGAAAAGCCTTAACTATGGTAAGGATTATCAATATGCACATGATGCCAAGGATAAAGTTGCCAACATGCAATGCCTGCCGGAAAATCTGAAAGACCGCCAATATTATCAGCCTACTGAACAAGGTCTTGAAAAAAATATAAAAGAACGTTTGGAGCTTATCAAAAAGCTCAAAACAAAGAAACTTTAGGAATCAGTTAAGGAAGAACAAGTTATATATTAATTTGAAATGTGAGCCTCAATACATAGATGAGATAAGAGAACTAAATAAAGATGTCCTAATTAGAAATGCACATGCGGAAATACCTTCCCGCCCAGCTCACTACCACCTTTCCAATTTTTCATAAATTAGTTGCCGAAAGTGAATCCACCCTCCAAACCAAAATTTTATATATTATACTTGTTATTAAACCACGTAAACTCCTGCCCAATGTGCAAAATTTGGCAGGAGTTTTGTTTTATCCCATGGCGTTATTTGGCGTCATCACCGGCAGAATATTAAATAGTCGTATTGTTACCGTTCCGCCAAGAGAAACCAAGAATGGTATCGAATCGTATACCATTCCGTTTTTTCCATTACTGTTTTATACTAATATTGAGCTAATCTTGTTGTGAATGCTCTGTCGTTTATCCATGGGAGTAACAAAATAGATGTAATCTCCTTTGCGCCTCTCTAAATTACATAAAAGAATTGAGGCATCATTATGACAATAAAAGAACGGCTTTCTATTTCCAACATTCTTATGATTATTGTGCCGGTGATAATCACGACTATTATTGCTGCCGTCTGCCTTGAAATTGTTTGGTTGGCTATGATAAACGGCGCTGGCTTTGTTCTGAAGGATTCTCCGCATTTTTATAATGCAAGTCAAAGGATTTCATCTATAGCAGAAAACTTTTTGAATACAACAGACCCAAATGAACAAACCGAACAAATTAAGCATCTGGAAGAGCTGTTAAATCAAGGTTCGTTTTCCTTGACTATTAGCGCATTAGGTGTGGAACGATATCATTTTGGCAAAGATGTAAAATTAGATAATTCCAAGCTGTTGGCAGCCATGGCGGCGTTAAATGGTGAAGGAGTAATATCTAGTAATGGATACAACTATTATGTTCATCAGACAGAAATTAAAGGAACTTTGTATAGCATAAGTATTTTAGGTAAAAAGATAGAAGATTCCCCTCATTTAGGCCAACAGATAGAAGATTCTCCTCATTTACGGCATGGAATGCTAATACCATTCGGAATAATCCTAACTTTAGGTATTTGTCTTTCCGTTTTTTTAACAAATAAATTTTTAATTAGATTTGTGTTTCAAAAAATTGAAGATCCAATGAATATCTTATCAAGTGGCGTGCGACAGATTCGAGATGGCAATTTAGATTGCCGAATCAAATATGACCATAAGGATGAATTTGCATCAGTTTGTGCCGACTTCAATGATATGGCAACTCGTCTAAAGGAATCTGTTGACTTGTTGCAACGGCAGGAGGCAAGCCGTAAAGAACTATTAGCAGGGATTTCCCATGATCTGCGTTCACCGCTGACCTCTATACGCGCCTATGTGGAGGGATTATTAGACGGGGTGGCCAAAACGCCGGAGGCACAGCGCAGCTATTTGGAAACAATCAAGACCAAATCCATAGATATTGATCAAATGGTGTCAAAAATTTTCCTATTTTCTAAAATGGAAATTGGTCAATGTTCAGAACACCCTGAACCGTTGAATCTGGCAAAAGAAATCGACACACTTATTCATGAGGTCGGTGCAGAATATAAGGAAAAGGGCCTGCAAATAACAATGCAGGATTTGTTACCTGTCACAGTATTTGGTGACCCGGATTCACTGCGCCGAATTCTGGTCAATATCATGGAAAATAGTTTGAAATATAAAAATAAGGTGATGGGTCAGCTTACAATTTACTCCACACAGACAGAGGCTGCCTATGTGATACTTACGTTGTCGGATGATGGTCCTGGCGTATCGGAAGAATCACTCCCCCGGATTTTTGATACTTTTTATCGAAGCGATCCAGCTCGGCAAAATCCACAGAAGGGCAGCGGGTTGGGGCTTGCTATTGTTTCCAAAGCGGTTAGTCAAATGGGCGGTACAGTTACAGCCAAAAATGGAAAAAATGAGGGACTAACTATGGAAATCAAATTACCTATACAGGAGAATAAAAAATGAGCAAAATTTTAATTATTGAAGATGATAACGATATTGCCATGATTGAACGGGACTATTTAGAAATTGACCATTTTACGGTTGAAATTGCCTCAGACGGACTTTCCGGAGTAGATCAAGCTCTGCGCGGTAATTTTGATCTAATTTTATTAGATTTAATGTTGCCGGAAATGGATGGTTTTTTAGTCTGCCGAAAACTTCGCGAGCAACTGGACATTCCCATCTTAATGGTAACTGCACGCCAGGAGGATATTGACAAAATTCGCGGCCTTGGACTAGGTGCGGACGATTATATCGAGAAACCATTTTCGCCTGGGGTACTGGTTGCACGTGTCAAAGCGAATCTGGCTCAGTATCAGCGACTCAAGAATAGTTGCAAAGAAATGTCCGATAAAATAACCATCGGCCCTATTTGTATCTACACTAAATCACATCGTGTTTTTGTAAGAGGACAAGAAAAGGAATTGAAAAATAAAGAATATGAGTTGTTGCTTTTTTTAGTGATGAATGCCGATGTTGTATATAGCCGTGAAACTCTTTATGACCGTATTTGGGGTTATAATGCATTGGGTGAGAATGCTACCGTTGCGGTTCATATCAATCGACTTCGGGAGAAGATCGAGGAAAATCCGGCGGACCCCCGTTATATCCAAACTGTCTGGGGTGTTGGATACCGTTTTAAGGTATGAAAGATTTTATAAACAGTTTAAATTTAATTAAAGTTTAGTTTAATTCATTCGTTTATACTGATTTTATAGCAGATAAGCGAATGAATTTTTTTTCGTAAGCGAATACCACAGGCAATACAGGTGGTCCCAAACAAACTCTTAAGGTGCGAAATTTAGAAGAAAGGTGTTTGCTAATGGAAAGTAACTTGTACAAGCATAGATTCGTATGGACGGTTTTATTGTTAGTCCTTTCTAGCCTTATTTTTGGCTGTGGCGATAAAAAGGCCGCTTCTCCATCAACGGTTGCCGTTACGGTAGGCAAGGTAGAAACGCGCACTATGCCTATCCAACTCGACGCGGTGGGGAACGTACAGGCCTATAATTCTGCGGCAATTACGCCTCTGGTAACTGGACGGGTACTGCAGCTTCACTTTCAGCAAGGGCAAGATATAAAGGCCGGTGATCTTCTGATTACAATTGACCCGGAACCGTTTGAACAACAATTGGCTCAGGCCAAGGCTCAGCTGACCCATGACAGAAACCAGGCGGCTTTTAACCAGGCAACTGCTAAACGTTATGATTATTTGCTCCATAACGATGCTGTATCACGGCAGGATTATGAGCAAATGGCCACCGCCGCGAGCACCGAAAATGCTACGGTTGCGCAGTCGGAGGCGGCGGTGGAGAATGCTCGTATCAATCTCAATAACTGTTATATCCGGTCTCCCATTAACGGACGTACCGGCGCTATCCTGGCAAATATAGGTACATTGGCCACCGCGAACCAGACTCAACTAGTCGTGGTCAATCAGATTACTCCTATTTTTGTTCAGTTTAGTATTCCTGAGAAATACCTGGCGGCGGTAACTGCCGCTCAAAAAAACGGCCCGCTACCGGTTATGGCCAACATTTCCGATCAGGGGATGCGGGTTACTGACGGGGTGCTGACCTTCATCGATAATACGGTAGACACTACCTCCGGTGTAATTCAAATGAAAGCCCAGTTTCCCAACACTAACCGGCAGCTCTGGCCCGGACAGTTTGTCCGTATTACCGTCAAACTGGGTGAACAGTCCAATGCTGTCGTAGTGCCTGATGCGGCAATAATGGATGGACAGCAGGGCAAATATGTTTTTATAGTAAAGGATGATCTGACGGTAGAAGTACGCCCGGTGACAGTGGACCGGGTATTTGACGGATTAGCGGTAGTTACCAAAGGATTGGATCCTGGAGAGACAGTCGTCACCGACGGGCAAGTCAACTTACGTCCCGGAGCTAAAGTCAGTGTCAAACAGGCAGTTGCCGGCAATGCTCAATCTATTGCCCAAGGTGGTGGTGCATAGTGAATATCTCCGCTATTTGGATCCGCCGTCCGGTAATGACTATTCTTATAATGATTACGCTGTTGTCTTTCGGGGTAATCAGCTACTGGAAACTGCCGGTTAATGATCTGCCGGATGTAGACTATCCGGCGATTCAAATTTCTGCCAGCTTGCCGGGTGCCAACCCGGAAACAATGGCATCATCGGTGGCTCTACCTTTAGAAAAACAGTTGTCGACAATTTCCGGTGTGGACTCGATGACTTCGATAAGCTACACGGGTACAACGACCATTAGTATGACTTTTTCGTTGGATCGTGACATTGACGGTGCAGCGAATGATGTTAGCGCCGCTATATCGGCGGCTACCAAACGGCTGCCAACGAATATGCCGTCCCCGCCGACTTATACGAAAACCAATCCGGCCAATCAGCCGGTCATGTACTATGTAGTATCCTCAAAAACGATGAAAATGCCGGAGATAGAGGACTATGTTCAATCTCAACTTATACCGGCTGTATCCGCAGTCAACGGTGTTTCGCAGGCGTTGATTTTTGGGCAGGCCCAATATGCTGTGCGTCTCAGAATGGATCCGGATAAGATGGCGGTCCGCGGTGTAGGTATCAATGAAGTATCGAACGCTATCATTAATGGCAACGTGAATCTGCCGGGAGGGACATTAAACGGACCGGACGTTACCTACAATATCGATTCGTCTGGCCAGCTTATGAATGCCAAAGAATACAATTCTTTAATTGTCGCCTACCATAACGGCAATCCGATTCGCCTTCGAGATATTGGCAAAGCCACCGATAGCAGCGAAAACGAAAAAATTGTGAAGAATGTCATTACTCCCGGTGAAGAAGCGCCGGGCGTATTAGTGGCGATATTTAAGCAGCCTGGGTCCAACGCTGTACAGATTGCCAGCGATGTCAGGAAGAAAATGGAAACAGTAAAGAAATCGCTTCCCCAGAGTCTCACCGTATCATTGTTGTATGACAAGGCTAATTTCATTCATGCATCGGTTGATGACGTGGAAGCCACCTTGGCCTTAACGGTGCTGTTGGTCATCTGCGTCGTTTTCCTCTTCTTAGGCAGCCTTCGAGCCACGTTAATTCCCGGTATTACCGTTCCCCTCTCGTTAATGGCGACCTTTGCAATCATGAAAATCTCCGGCTTTAGTCTGAATACCATATCATTGATGGCGCTATCCTTGGCGGCGGGTTTTGTTGTTGACGATGCCGTGGTCGTAATGGAGAATATTGTCCGGCGGGTTGAGAAAGGCGAAACTCCAATGGCAGCCGCCTTCTCCGGCTCAAGGGAAATCTGTTTCACCATTCTGTCAATGACCATTTCGCTTGTTGTTGTCTTCGTACCGATTCTGTTCATGAGTGGTATTATTGGCCGTTTATTCCGTGAGTTTGCAGTCAGCATCGCTGCGGCGATCCTATTTTCCGGCTTCATTTCCCTGACTTTGACCCCGATGATGTGCGCTTATATTATCAAGCCCAAGAATGGTGACAGTAAACCGAGCCGCATTATGGAGATTTCGGAACGGGTTTTCGAACGGGCCAGGAACTTCTATGGACAGACGTTGACAATAACCTTAAATCACCCGCTGCGGGTGCTGGTGTTTATTCTCGGAGTATTTGTTCTGGCGGGATTTCTGTACACCAAAATTGACAAGGGATTTATCCCCAGCCAGGACATGGATATGTTTACCATTCGGACCCAGGCCGATGACCGGTCTTCCTTTGACTATCTTAAGAATCATCAGGAAGAGATAAACAAGATATTGGAGAAATTACCGGGGTTGAGAGGGGCGGTGTCCACCGTTGGCTCACCTACATATAATACGGGTTTTATTATAGTCAGCCTTGAGGATCGAAAAAACCGTGCCGAGTCCGTGGACCAGATTATTAATCGGCTCAGGCCGGAATTTAACAATGTTCCTGGACTGCGGGTAACCTCATACAATCCCCCGCCGATTAGCATGGGAAGCCGCCAATCCTATGGCGTTGGCCAGTATACTATTACCAGTCCCAACCTGGACCTTTTGTATAAAGCGGCTAACGATATGGAAACGCAAATAAAAACGATCCCCGGAATTACTGATGTGGTTTCCAGCCTGCAAACAAAAGTTCCTACAATGTATCTCACGATTGACCGGGACAAGGCGTCGGCTCTCGGGCTTTCCGCCAATCAAATCCAGGATGCCCTTTATTCCGCTTATGGTGATCGTCAGGTGAGCACCATTTATTCTGCCAGTAACGAATATGATGTATTCTTGGACCTAGGGGTCAACTTTCAGACCGACCCGTCGGTACTTAACAAGTTGTATGTGAAGACCGGGTCATCTCTTGGACCTTCCGTTACCACGCCGGCGTTGGTTCCGCTGTCGACGATCGGTAAGCTAACGCAAACAATGATGCCGTTATCAATAAATCATAGCGGCCAGATGCCGTCAGCTACTATTCAATTCAATCTCAAGCCGGGATATGCGCTTGGTACGGCAGCTGCTGAAATTCAAACCCTGGCCCAAAAGACCTTGCCTTCAAGCGTAGTGGGCTTTTTTGAAGGCAATGCTTCAGCTTACCAGAGTTCGTTTAAAAATATGGGATTTCTCCTGCTCATTACCGTATTTCTTATCTACGTAGTGCTGGGAATTTTGTATGAAAGTTTTATTCACCCGATTACCATCCTGACCGCATTGCCGCTCGCCGGCGCCGGGGCACTGATATTCTTGATGCTATTCCATATGGAACTCGATATCTATTCCTATGTAGGGATTATTATGCTCATTGGTCTTGTCAAGAAGAACGGGATCATGATGGTCGATTTCGCCCTGGAGTTAGCGGAGAAACAGGGACTCCCCTCTAAAGAAGCTATTCACCAGGCTTGTCTGATTAGGTTCCGGCCGATTATGATGACGACAATGGCTGCGGTGTTTGGCGCGTTGCCGATTGCCTTGGGATACGGTTCCGGTGGTGAGGCTCGACAGCCTATGGGAATTGCAGTGGTTGGCGGGTTGGTATTTTCTCAGTTTTTAACCCTGTATGTAACCCCGGTTTTTTATGTATGGTTTGATCATTTGCAGCAAAAATTGAAAGCCAGACGACAGGAGACGGAACGCTATGTTCCACCCCGGAGACGACAGATGTTTGAGTAAGGAATCATTAATTTGTGTTATGAACCTATAAACAGGCAAGAAAAATCGGAAATAGAGGAGAAGAAGATGAGAGTTTACAAAATAGCATTGGCGTCAATCTGGATGCTTTGCGTTGTAATTTCAGCTCAAAACATAGCACCGGCGCTGGTGTCAGCTCAAAACGCTAAAACCCTGGAAGCAGCGCCGCAAGATAGGGCAAGGATGACGGTGCTGCCCCCATATCAGGTCCTGCCCGATAACCGGGTGACATTCCGCCTCAAGGCTCCGCAGGCAACGAGCGTCGAGGTGGAGGGTGAGTGGCCGGGCGGCCTGGAAGGATGTAGTACTATTCCTATGATCAAGGATAAACAGGGTATTTGGACCGTGACGGTCGGTCCACTCCCGTCTGATATCTGGAGTTACAGCTTTGTTGTCGGCGGGGTACCTGTTATGCCCTCTTTTGGGCCGTTTGGCGGGCCAACGTCCTTATCGCCGGCAATTTCGTAATCCCCGGTCCATACGGTGACGATTTTGCCCCTCACGGTGCTCCCCAGGGAGTAGTGGAAGGTTATGCAAGAAGGATCGAAGCTTCAAAGTGCGAGACCACGACAAATTAGGGGCATAATGGATGAGATTCAAACAATTCGCAATAAAGCATTAAGCGAAATACGTGGGCAGCTTGACCAAAATCAGCAAGCCGTTTTTGATCAATGGTCAGCTCAGCGGCAAAGTGAAAATGAAAGAAAAAAGGAAATGCTGAAAAGCGTGGATTAACTAGACAGCAAAAAATTCAAATTGCCAAAATTAGTGAAAGCTCCGAAGAAGCCGCCTGGAGAATAGTTGGCGATAACTCAATTACGAAAAGTGAACTCCGTCAACAACTTACCCAGCTGCGTGCCAATACCATGCGAACGATTCGTCAGCAACTTACGCCAGAGCAGCAGGTTAATTTTGACACATGGCAACAGCAAAAATAAACGTGACGTTTCCTAATTACACCACAAGGAAAGCAGCTGCCTTATGCGTTTTAACTGTCTATCAAAGAAGGATGGGGTAATTATATGGTAAGCTATACACAAGGCTTTTTAGGCAAACCGAAGACTCTGTGCAAATCCGGGGATGACACACCATGTCTATTCACAAAAAACTGAACAAAATTATAACTGTTATAAATTAAAGGTATTGATGTATCCAACGGTGCTCCTGCTCCACCCGTAAGCACGTAATCCGTACCTATTCCGACTATCAACTCACCTGTAGGACTTAGGCTGATGAATTGTTCATCATAGGCGTGCACATGGCTGACAAGTACCTTTTTCACTTTATGCCTAAACTGCTCAATCAATTGAAAAAACCGCTGACTTTCCGGTGTGTCAACGGGAAAGCCGTCAAGGGTACTCCATCTTCCGATGCTCGGTTGAGCATGCATTGCTACTATGGTATTCCGCGGACTGATCTCCAATTGATGCCCAAGATAGTCCAATTCCAAATCAGTAAAACCATATATGCTATTGCTGGGGCTGATGATATTGTTCAGGGAAAAACAGCGGAAGTCAAATTTCGGAATATCAATTTTCCAGTGTACCTTACCTATTGTAGCTTCAAAATTCTCTACATTGCTTTGATTTAGAAACAACTCGTCATGATTCCCGATGGCGACGAACATAGGTATATCCGGGACATGTTTCTCCACGTAGCGTACAAAATGCGCCAAGTATTGCACCTCGCCCGTAAATACCGTATCTCCGCCATGAACAATAAATAAAGGTTTTAATTTCAATGTCTGCTCTAAAACCAGCTCAAATTCACCGGCCATTGTAAAACAACCATCCGCTGGTCCCCTTCCCCTGCTGTCGCCCATAAAGACGAAACGGAATTCTTGGCGATGTAAGTTTCTTATTTTACTCTTAAGTAATTTTTCAGAGCGTTCATGCAGTGTCACGGCTGTTCTCCCCTTCATAAAATTCCTGCATCGAATTAACATTATGTCTACTCTAATATATGAAGGGAAGGTTCAAAATGTGTAGACTGTATCCTGTCCCAATTTTGAATGAGGCACCAATGCCGTGCAGCGTCACCAACACAGTATAAGAGCTATTAAGAAAATTTAGTCCCGAAATTAAGATGTCGTTTACTGGCATTTTAATTTAGTTATGTTATGCACCCAGCAAAAGCAAAGTACTTGACCGCTGTACTCTTCTCACTAAACACCGTCTTTTCAGGTAGAGTTGTGCAACATGCCGAATATTACTTTCGCCATCAGCAAATAATATTTTAATACTCATATATCGAATGCCTTCCTAGGAATACCTGGTGATAGTGTCCACTAGTCGGCCTTTTCTCATCGACTCGACTGTGGTAAACGGAGAGAATACATTAACGGCCTTTAGCTCACGTACTGTCACACAAATTCCATAAAAACGGAACGCTCCTGCTAACAGACACTTGATAAACTCTTCTAAGCTCCAATCCTCCAGCCATTTTATAAATTGATCAGAAAATTGGCCGTTCTCGAATTCGTCCTCCATTTTGATGACATATCGTTTACAGACTTTTTCTGCCTTTAATGCATTGGTTAAATCAGTGATGTACATTAATTTATCATATACTATTACATGAACATTTAAATCCTCGATATAGTTCTCTTGATGACTGACTAACAACACATTCTCAGTGATGCTTTTGTAAATTTTAAACATTTCATCCTCCGTTCTGTCGCTACCGCTGGCGGCGTAAATAATAATTATATGTACTTAACATTTTTCATTTTTTCTAGACCATAGTAGTTCATAAGATATATGGACGCCGACCTTTATTTGTGCTAAAATATTATTAAATGACAATTATTAATAAAAATATAAAATATCGTTATGTATATAGTGCGCAAATGTTAACTATATATAAGTGTATACTTGTTTTGCAGTGTTGTCAAGAATAATAAGGGGTGAAATTTTTTGGATAACAACAAGGGAGAGAACGCTGTTGAGCAATTAGCCCAATTAACGATGCTTCTTCAGAAGAAGATTGCGAGGACTGTAATGCATCATTCTAAGGTAGACCTTAGTTCTTTGCAAATTCATGCATTGGAAACACTTAGAGGAGAGAAGATCGTCACAATGACAGTGTTAGCAAACGAATTACGGATGCCTAAAACCCAAACAACCCGTATTGTCGATAAATTAGTTTCTCGCAAACTTGTTCAGCGAGAATATGATTCAACCGATAGGCGAATTATAAAAGTAAGTCTTACCGAAGCTGGTTTAGAGTTATTAAATTTTGTGGTAAATGACGCTATCGAAATATTGGCTGACAAACTCAAGTCTTTGGATGAGAAAGACTTGTCGGTTTTAAGCAGTACTGCAACCAGGATGATCGAGGTTGTCAAAGCGTTGCCTTTATGAAATGGTAAAGAGTTTTAAGTTTTTGTATTCGAATTTGACGAAATCTTGGAATTTAACAAGCGGCATTCTTAAAAGGAAGGGGCTGCGGAATGCAGTATACCTGCCGGATAGGCTGGCGGGAATTTTTTCTGTTTTGCGATGAGGGGCGTTGGTTTGTGGAAAAAAAGTAATAGTTGCCCGGTGGTTTCGGCTGCCAGGCTTTTTATTTGTTTTCAACCGCATGGAGTGTCGCTAACCCCCATCCCCATGACACGTCCTGGTAATCTTTTACTACGGAGGGGAGATTCAATGAAGGGGATAAAAGGGGACGTTCCTGTGCACCAAGAGGCGCACAGGGTATAGCGGGTGGGAATCCCGCCTGGGAAGGCCTAGCCAGCCACTCGGTATCTAGCCTTGGGAATTGGATAAGGTAAATAAATTATCTATCATAGCACACATTGAGTGTGAACATTAACAACCCGAAAACTTATACTTTCCGATCCCATAAAAAACGGCAAGGTTCAGAATTTCTGAAGCCTTGCCGTTGCTGTGTTTTAAATGGCGCGCCGGGTACTATAATACTTTGTTTAAAAGTGGTATTCTCCGGATGACAAAGTGTGTTATAGCAAAACATAGCGGTATACAAATGACGCATAACATGACCCATTTAACTATTGGTAATAATGCTACAGACCCAAATAACAGAGCGACCGCGACAATAATCGGGGGATGAAACATATAAACAGCAAAGGAATTATCTGACAGTGTCTTGACAAATCTGCTTTGATAATTGAATTTTTCTCTAAATACGGCGATCAGCCCGATGCTCATGGAAACTGCCACAAATGATTCCCACAGAGAATATACTGCGCTCTCCCAGGTCACCCCTCCGAAAAGGGCGGTCATTCCCCCTGGCACAGCGCTGGCTCTCTTTGTCAAAACCAACCAAAATAGCAAGCCCAGGACAATACCACAGATAAGCCATCTTTTACCGGTCTGATAGCCGATCCTTGCAAACAGGTTGTTTCTGTAAGCTACAATACCCACGATGAACAGTACGATATACGAGGCAAAAAAACAGAGTTGCATATTCAAAATATTTGTTCCGATCGGCTCGACGGTCCTAATTAGAAATGCACATACGGAAATAATCAGGATAAGGATGACTGCATTGATCAATGATGGCCTGACTCGCTCCCTATCAAAAACAGGAGCAGTTTTTCGCGAAATCAGGCGCACCAACCCGTAGAACAACGAAAAAATGAAGAGCGCTACTGCAAACCACATCACCCCGGTGCCTGACAAAAAGTTAAAAATATTAAAACCGTTCATCTTCCCACCCAGCTCTACTAACCCGATAAACGGCGTAATCACCGCCATATAGATTAGTGAGGGGATGAGCAAGCGATTAAAACGCTCTCCGACGAACTTTTTAAAACCCTTCCGGTCGAAGCTCCCTGCAGCAAAATAGCCGGCAATCATGAATAAGAGTCCCATGAAATATCCTTGTTGAAAGGATAAATAAAATCCGAACCCAATTCTGGACAATAAGTTTAAAGGCCTTCCTTCAAAATAGTACCAACTGCCGTAGCCAGAGTACGTCACTGCTAGATGATGCATGACAACAAACACGATCATCAAGAGTCTCAGGTTATCAAGATACCGGAGTCTTTCCTGTTTAACTCCCACAGTACACTACCACCTCTCCAATTTTTCATAAAATTAGTTGCCGAAAGGGAATCCCCCCTCCAAACCAAAATTTTATATATTATACTTGTTATTAAACCACGTTTTATGATTAATTCAAGTGACTTTGCCTCAAACATACACTTTAATGCCTTAATTGTCACTCCCCGAAAAATAGGCCTTTCTGATATAACCCCATTTAGCGTCCTCCCCTGACACGTAGGATTGTTTTTCTATCGTAATAAACTTCTGCCTTAATCTGTAGAATTTGGCAGGAGTTTTGTTTTATATGGGAAATAAAGGTTGTTGTAGGCGTTTAGATAAACGAAAATGGTCATAGTTTTTCGGAAAATAGGTATAGTTTTAAAAGCGTAAAGGGGTGTCGCTAACCCCATCTGGTAATCTTTTATTACGGAGGGGAGATTCAATGAAAACCTTATTGTTTGCTCTAAAGGGATTTGAAACTATGGAATTCAGTGTTTTTGTTGATGTTTTAGGATGGGCTAGAAACGACTATGGATATGAGGTGCCGGTCGTTACATGTGGATTTCAAAAAGAAGTAACCAGTACTTTTAATATTCCAATTTTGGTTGATAAGACAATTGATGAGATAAATGTTAATGATTATGCGGCATTGGCAATTCCAGGCGGTTTTGAGGAATTTGGGTTTTACGAAGAAGCCTATAATGAACGATTTTTGAATCTTATTCGTGAGTTTGATAAGCAGGGGAAAATAATTGCTACAATTTGCGTAGCGGCGTTGCCTGTGGGGAAAAGCGGGGTGTTAGCGGGGCGAAAAGCCACAACATATCATTTGAGGGATGCATATCGCCAAAAACAGTTAAAAGAATTTAATGTTGATGTAGTAAATGAGCCTATTGTCGTTGATAAAAACATCATTACCTCATATTGTCCTGAAACTGCTGCTGGCGTAGCGTTCAAACTTTTAGAGAAGTTGATTTCTACAGAAAAAATGGAAATTGTAAAACATGCAATGGGCTTTTAAATGAGACATTGGTAAATTTACTGATGCATGCCTAGTTTTCGGTTGTATATTATCTTTAGGAGTAAAGAACGGAAGTATTAGATACAGAACGTTATTAAAAATTGTTAATGAGACGGAGTTAATGACAATTGTGTCGTCCCCTTGACACGCCCTAGATTAGAAAAAAAAGGAGAACTATGTCGTGGATAGATATAGTTTTCAAAAGGCAATAAATGAAGATGTTGATGAAATTTTAATACTTATACAAAAACGTATAAATTGGATGGATGAAAATAACATAAGTCAATGGAATAAAACGAATTATCTTAAATACTATCCCAAAAACTATTATGAAGAATTAGTATCAAAGGGTCAGCTTTATGTTGTTAAATATGGGAATTTAAATAGTGTTATAGGAGCATTTGCATTATTAGAACAAGATAAGTGTTGGAATGACAGTTCGCAAAGTTACTATATTCATAATTTGGTTACCGACATAGGGGTTTCTGGCAGCTCCTAACCTTTGCTGTGGAGAAAATGCGCCGCAGGTAATTCCGAATTTAAACGAAGATCAGAGTATAGATAATTTGTTCCAGCAAATTATCTATTTTTCTTTTGTTTTAGTTGTTAAGGAAATCCATCTCTTCTTTTGCGAGAAAAAACTTTAAACCCGAGAAAGAATCCGCGGTTTGGGCAGAGGTGGTGTGCTTTAATAGGGAACATCCGTTTCATGAGAGTTGCGCGCCGTGAGATGCGCTTCCACTTGACCCTGACACGTGAGCTTGTTTTTCTATCATAATAAACTTCTGCCTAATTCTGTAGAATTTGGCAGGAGTTTTGTTTTTTTATGGGAAATAAAGGTTGGTATAGGCGCTTTAGATAAACGGAAATGGTCCTAGTTCTTCGGAAATAGGTATAGTTTAAAAGCGTAAAGGAGTGTCACCAACCCCGTCCTCCCCTGACACAACCTCTGGAAATATTCGTTATTTGCAAAGGCTTTTTTGCTATACCCTTTTTGAGTAACTATTTAAAAAAAAGGACTTGACTGAAGTTAGCTGGTCTTTGACAATTCCTTGACAAGCCTTATAAAAAAGTAGTATTATACAAAACAATATCAAATTCGCTGTAATTTTAAAATATGGACAAAGAAGGGGTATAAATTGGCATATTATTTTAGCGAACCATCCCATACGTTTGGCGAATACTTATTAGTTCCGGGATATTCCAGCAAAGAGTGTATACCAAATAACGTAAGCCTAAAGACTCCACTGGTAAAATTTTCAAAATTTGAGGAACCAGTAATCACCATAAACATACCGCTGACCTCAGCAATCATGCAAGCTGTATCAGATGATAAAATGGCCATTGCCTTGGCAAAAGAAGGTGGCATTTCTTTTATCTATGGTTCTCAATCAATTGAAGATGAAGCAGCTATGGTGGCCAGAGTAAAAAATTATAAGTCCGGCTTTGTTGGCAGCGACTCCAATATTAAACCAACCACAACTTTGGCGGAAATCCTTGCGCTAAAAGAAAAAACCGGACATTCTACTATGGCTGTTACCGATGATGGTACACCTACCGGCAAATTAGTCGGTATCGTAACAAGCCGTGACTATCGTGTCTCTAGGATGAGCAAAGATACCAAAGCCGAAGAATTTATGACGCCGTTCAGCAAATTGATTTATGCTAATGCGGATACTACATTAAGAAAAGCAAATGACCTGATATGGGAACATAAATTAAACATGCTGCCGTTAATCGATAAAGATCAACGTTTGAAATATATGGTGTTCAGAAAAGACTATGCGGATAACAAGGAAAATAAAAACGAATTAATTGATGCCAAGAAACGATATATGGTAGGTGCCGGTATCAATACCCGCGATTATGCCGAGCGCGTTCCGGCGTTAATTGAGGCAGGCGCTGATTTGTTTTGCATTGACTCTTCCGAAGGATTTTCTGAATGGCAGAAAATCACCTTAGAATATATCCATAAAAATTTTGGCCCGCAAGTTAAAGTGGGTGCCGGCAATGTAGTAGATAAAGAGGGTTTCTATTTTCTAGCAAAGGCTGGCGCTGATTTTATTAAAGTTGGTATTGGCGGTGGTTCCATATGTATTACACGCGAACAAAAAGGTATCGGGCGCGGCCAAGCAACCGCCCTGATTGATGTTGTTGCCGCCCGGGATGAATATTTTAAGGAAACAGGCATATATATTCCTGTCTGCTCGGATGGCGGTATTGTCCATGATTACCACATGACATTAGCATTAGCTATGGGCGCCGATTTTCTGATGCTTGGTAGATATTTCTCACGTTTTGATGAAAGCCCGACCGATAAAGTAGAGATTAACGGTAACTATTTAAAAGAATATTGGGGTGAAGGTTCAAACCGCGCTAGAAACTGGCAGCGCTACGACATGGGAGGCGATAAAAAACTGTCCTTTGAAGAAGGTGTAGATTCTTATGTCCCCTATGCTGGCAGTCTAAAAGATAACCTTAATCTCACTTTGAGTAAAGTCCGCTCTACAATGTGCAATTGCGGCTCATTAAACCTAAAAGAATTTAAAGAAAAAGCTAAACTTACCTTAGTATCTTCAACAAGTATCGTTGAAGGCGGTTCACATGATGTTATTCTTAAAGATAAATTTTCTCATGAATAAAAAATCTACAGGGGACGGGGTTAATGACAACTGTGTGTCGACGCCCCCTTGACACGTCTGTCATTTCTCCTCCTGCACTCCAAGAAGAAATCAAACGCCGTTTAAGCAAAATAAATTCCTGCTATAAAGGTGACATATAGTTGTCACCTTTTTTGTTGTAGAATATCAAACAGAAGGAGGGGACAAACAATGAAAAAAGAAGTACTGGTATTTATTTTCGACGGATATGCCGATTGGGAAAGCGTATTGCCAATGGCACGGCTACATTGGAGTTTGCTAAAGAAATCTTATTGTTGCTGAAAGCGAAGCCGGAAGCTGCTGTTTTAAAATGGTATAATACAAATAAGTCCGGCTTTTATCGGTCATAAAAAATAGAGCCGTTTCCTCATAGCGACGGGGAAACGGCTTTTCTCCTATAAAAAATTACCTAGCGTACGAAATCCGCGTTTTGCTGGTGAGACCCCCTTTAGAGAAGCTGACTTCTACAGAAAAAATGGAAATTGTAAAACATGCAATGGGCTTTTAAATGAGACATTGGTAAATTTATTGATGCATGCTTATTTTTCGGTTATATATTATTTTTTGGACGGTTCTGTTAATCTGGGCGGTTTTTTGAACACGCAAGAAGAACGGGAGTATTATGAAAAAATAATAAGAAGCGAGAAAAAAGGGGCCTTAATAATATAGTGAAGATGATTATACAAAACCAGCCAAACCAATCCCCCAATTTACTATACACTGATTTCCCTTCACCAAGTTGTAATTCTCCTGTTAAAAGAGTCTCACCTTGGGCCGCATCCGTTGAACTCATGCCTATAATACGCCCCTTACTGTCGGTTAAGGTCAGTAATCCCCATTGACCGGCTCGCGCTATTGCATAGTTGCCTTCAATGCCGCGCATGATGGCGACCCTCCCATGAGCCCAAGCGTCATCATGAAAGTCTAGTGCGGGGACAAACATAATATTTATGCCTTGCCGACTGTAATCTAAAGCCGGATGAATAAAATCCATATCTTTGCAAATTTCTATACCCCAAGTACCCAACGATGATGTTTTTATCAGTCCCAAGCTGCTGCCGGAAGTAAACTTATTTTCGAAAGGTGGCAGAAGGTGCTGTTTATCATAGCGCAATAATATTTCTCCGCTCGGTGAAAATACAAAAGCGGAGTTAAAAAGATTATCATTTTCCGGGTAATTTAGTCCGACAATCAGATATGTTCCATACTGCTTTGCCGTATTTCGAAAGTGTTGTAGCAAATCGTACTGACTTGAATCCGATAAGGTAAATATTTTTTCAGGCAGCAGTACGACATTTGCGCCTTTTTGGGCGAGAATTTCAATATCCCTCGTGTATTTCTCCAAGAAAGTCAATACTTGCCGGGGATCTTTGTTTGCTTCAATAGAAAAATATTGCTTCAAGGTTGTGGGCTCTGCAACTATTCCGATTTTAATACTTGGACCTGACGAAGCCAGGTCCAAGTGGTAGGTCCCGAACAGTATTGTCAAGACAAGCAAGCTAAATGGAAGAATTAAAATTTTATTGCTAAGCGGACGATTTTGACGGAAATGCCAGGCGGTTGCTATACCAGCGGGAATGAGAGACAGTAAAAAAGTAATACCCCAGATACCTGTAAGGGAGGCAATCTGAATAATAGGCAAATTTGTTATTTGCGTGTAGGCAACACTAGAGATAGTCCCGTGACGTGAAAAAAGGGAGGTGATAAATTCATAAGCCGTAAAACCACTGGCAAAAACCAAACTGCTGGTCCAATGTTTATATTGGATCGTCATATAACGAAATATAGCAAGAATGATGCTAAAGGCTATTGTTCCAAGAATATTTCCGTAAATTATGGCTGTAATCAATGTTATGGGATAAGAAGATTCTGCAAGAAAAGCCGAGTTGCCAATAAAATATGCGAAAAATGCCACACAAATAGTAGAAACAAATGATGCATTTAATGCGTAAATACAAAGTGGCAATGGTGCCAGCCATATCAGCATCCATAGGTTATGAGAGCCTGTTGAATAATGGTAGGCGGCAGAACTTAGGGCTATTGCAACAATGAAATTTAATATCCGGTTAACATGAATTTGACTGGTCATGTTTGCACTCTCCTGTTACAGGAATATAAAAATGATACTCGGAATTGGGGTTGTTTGGAATAAAGGATTCGGTAAACAATTCGAAATCATAATTGCTGGTAGGAGTAAGGCCGGTTTCTGGAAGCCATACAGTGTATATCTTTTTCATAACGGAAGGGATATCGTCAATAATAGATGGGATAGTATAAACAGCATATTTACTTGGTGGTATTTCGATAGAAACCATACCTGGGGGAATCGTACCGGCACTTTTTACTTCAACAGATGCAATATAAGTTATTTCTTCCGTTTTCTTTAGTTTGCCGGAATATATTTGTAAGCCATAGTAGTTATTGCTGGCAATATTCTCGATTTCACCTATTCGTAAAGCCAATCTATTCCAAAGTTTTGGTATTTCCCGATCTTTGTTTTTTACGTGATATTGTATTCCTAGTAAAGAAAAGCCATCTTTTTTTATTACAATAGGTTTAGTTTCTTTTGGCGTTACTTTTATATCCAAAATGTCCTTGGTAAACCTGATTGCATCTAAATTAGCAAAATGAACTTTGTTTCTTCGATATGTATTAGGGGTTAATCCATACATATTTTTAAAAGCCCGTGAAAAAGATTCTTGAGACATGTAGCCGGAAGATAGTGCAATACTGATGATAGGATCGCGGGTATTAATTAAATTACTAGCCGCCATGGTTAGCTTTCGCCTTCGTATGTATTCGGTCGGGGTATTGCCGGTCAGCATACTAAAGATCCTTAGAAAATGAAACTTTGATAAGTTGACAGAGGAAGCAATGTCATCAAGAAAAATATCGCAGTCAAAGTTAGTTTCAATATAATCAATAGCTTTACAAATATCGTCTATATAACTCAATATATCTACCTCCTCAATACCATTATATTCTAAATTCGAGAGTATATTTTGATAGTAATTGCTATTTTTTCTAGGATGTCACCAACCCCGTCAGACTGTGTGAAAAGTAATAACTGTTAGGGGGACGGGGTTATCGACACACAAGTGTCGATAACCCCGTCCCCCTGGTACTAAAAACAAGGATGTTAACTTGGAACGAACTCATTTTTCCGACTTTCTTTTTGTTTGAAGGCAGATCGAATCATTGTTATACCGGTAAAAACGATTACGCACACGACAATCCATTTAAGCATAGTTAGTGGTAATGATTTGACAATATATGCGGCAATAAGTACTCCGGCTGAGCCTAAAAGTGTAATCCACAGACTGGCTTTACGGTCATAAGCGCCTTCCTTGATGAATTTCATACTGGCAGTAGGTTGTAAAAATGCGCATGAACCCATCATAATTGGGAAAGCAACCCGGGGACTGAGTCCTAAAAGGTAAACTAAAGCCATGCAAGGAGCGAATAAACCAATGCCAATAGTCATTAAAGCACCTAGTATAAAATTGCCGATAATCCCCAAAATAAATTTCGAACCGGTTAATTCAATGGCCTCGCCGCCAACAGGCATTACTCCAAGAAGACCTGCTGTGATAATACTTGCTACTATCAATAAAGACGCTCCCATATAAAGTTGGACCTGCTTTTCCGGCAAGCGCGAGACCAACCCGGCCCCCAGAAAGGCACCTACCATGGATGCAGCTAACATGCTGATTAATGTAATCGGTTCAACTTCAATGATTGTCATGAAAATTAGAGCTTCCAGGATAACCGGTATGCAACAGCTTACATTGAGCGTACCTGGAATAATCCGATCAGGTACTAATTTGAAAAATTTAAAAAAGGCCGTTAGTTGGGCGAAGCTTCCGATACCCAGTGTGTCCAAAAAATTTGCAATAAAGCCGATGGCAGAAAGCGTGAAAGGGCTGGCGTCCGAAAATGTATTTCGGTTTTTGTATAGATCCCGGAACAGGGAAAGGGAAAAGAAACCTGTAATTGTAAGTAAACATCCGATAACAATAGATAACACCCATATTTCCCCTCTCGACATGTATAAATTAAAAAAGACCTTCTTAAGATAACATCAAATGAGCATTGTTGCAATAGTATTCATTAATAAAATTCGCTTTAGCTGTTAACCCGGGGACAATAAAGCTGTGATTGATAATAAATTTGCCGATACGGATGGTTCCGGAACGGTCAAAGCCAGATCGCTTGGATATGTTTGGCAATACAAAATAACCGTATCTTACAGGGGACGGAG
The DNA here is from genome assembly GCF_900476375.1 of Allolucifera butyrica. Taxonomy (GTDB): domain Bacteria; phylum Bacillota; class Negativicutes; order Sporomusales; family UPPP01; genus Lucifera; species Lucifera butyrica. The sequence continues at coordinate 42,557 of NZ_UPPP01000080.1, forward strand.
TTAATGACAACTGTGTGTCGATAACTCCGTCCCCTCGACACGTACTCCCCACGGTCCGGAACGCCTGGAATCGAATATACATAAGATAAACTAGATAAATCGAGGGGAGGATTTTATGTCTACATTAAGCGATCTTTGCTCAGAATTTGCCAATATATTGGGTGGAACACCCAAATTTCAAAATGGAGTCTGTTCCGTTGCGATTTCACGAAAAAACATAAACGTCACCATTGAGGGGATTCCCACCCAAATTCCACTTGGGACTTCATTTTCATTTCAAATGATTCCCGGCACGAATAAGGCACTTAATCTAGGGGATGTGGTTCTGCTCCAGGAAGAAGTACCGGTGGCAATCCGGTTTCTCTATAATCAGGGAATTATGGTATCTGCTTTACACAATCATTGGCTGCTTGACGAGCCTCACCTTATGTATGCGCACGTCCAGTCCATAATGAATCCCCTTCATTTCGCACGGGCAATAGCTAGAGTTATGAATCCGGCGCATCCTGAGTCTGACAATTGCATGGAATGGGAAGAATGCTAGTTTAAAAAATGAACCGGTCATTTCCTAGTTATAGATAGGAATGGCAGGATCAAGTATTATTACAAAATGAGAAATAACGCCATCTGATCATTTATTGGAATATTATGTAACAAGACGCACATTTTCGCATTGATTCTGATAACCTCGTGGTTCTATTTTTCTGTATAAAAGGAATAACGAAGGAGGATTCAGCATGGATATCTTTTGCCCGAGTGTAAAACCGTATGAGTGTTTAAACTTGTGTCGGGTGCAGTTTTGGTTAAGAATCATGAAAGAGCATTCCCTGTTTATGAAACTGGGTTTCGCCTGTAAAGATGCCGGGCTTATTTGCGAGGCAGAACAATTTTATGGTGAGTTTGCCGCCTTCGAGAAAGAGGCTCAGTGTATCGATTGCGATGAACAATTTATGGCCTTTGTTGAAAAGATTATAGTCGCTGTTAAAAACTTGTTTGCCTTTAAGCGGCATGTATTACATTTGATTGTCCATTGCGAGATTGGGGGATATAACTATCCATTATTGATCGACCATCTTTCCCGTGAGGCAATGTACTTTCTGAAATTGCTCGAAAAAATACAGGATGGGGATATGAAACATCCTGTGGATTCCATTGTAAGCGACAACGTGTTCTGGCTCAGGCATATGGCGGACCATGCAAGATTCATTGCCGGACTGCTCGACCCATCAGAACGTGATTTCGTCGAGAAAGCAAATGATTTTGCTGTTCAATTCGAAAAATTACAGCTTCAAGCGCGTGACCTAGATAGCATGTTATGGCATTCCGCTCCCGATAATAACCTTGTACGATTTGAAAAAGATGTAACGAAGGCTACGGCTAAATTGCGTGACTTTAAAATGGCTGCTAGAGATTTAATTGCCGCATGTAAAATTGTCTCCCTTATTCCCCCTCTTTTGGCAGACCATGTTCTACGGGAAGCCGAATATTTCTTACAAGTTCTCGAAACGATTCAGCAGGATTTAATGAGTATAGAGGAATCACCAATCAAGGTGTGTGACTTTTAGAGGGAAAGCTCCCATTACGCTGAAAATGGCACAAGCCTGAAAAACAAGCGTCAGCAACCTGACGTTTGTTTCGTTTCTGAGGTTAATGTGGTAAGCGGAGGCATGTCAAATGCATTGATTCTAAATTCTTACTTGCAAACAGTAAGGGAGAAGGTTATACCATAGATATAATTAGTAATGATAATTATTATCAAAACAATTGAAAGGGGTGTGAAATGTTACCGACGTTAATTGTGACTCTGCGGGAAGGTTTTGAGGCTGCATTAGTTATTGGAATCATTCTCTCCTATCTCCATAGAGTTGGTCTCTCTAGCGAGAGTAAGAAAGTTTGGATCGGAACCATTACAGCAATAGTACTTAGTGTAATCGGTGGATTCGGCGTTTTTTTATTGCTGGGCAGCACAACCGAAGGCTTGTTTCAGCAGTTGCTGGAAGGTTTTGCAATAACGACTGCGGTTGTTGTACTTACTTATATGGTTTTTTTAGGGACCTTCGTCCTGTTTATTTGAAAAAAGGAGGAATATGGAATTTCATGAAGTAATAGGAAAATGGTAATTTTACTTTAGTAATACCTGTGCCAGCGGTAGTGGTGAAGTGGAGGTTTTTATGAAACGTATACATATGAAAACGATGGAGCAATTCCCCCAAATACCATGCAAAATACTCTGGGCAATAGCCATTAGAATGATATTAACATTGGTATTAACAATCTTATCCATTATGTATAGTGATTATAAACAAAACCTATATATGATAAGGGAAGTCAGTATGTTTTCTTTACTCGTAGGTCCATATTTAATAGCTTGGGCAATTTTATGTTTTAAGAGAAAGCTGGGTATGCAGTGCTTAGTTATTGTTTCCGGTTTTGAATTTTTAGTTGATATGATCAGCCTTATATTTAATTATCAGGTATTTGGTGAAACGTTAATTTCTTATGTGCAAATGGGAAGTGGCTACATAAATACTCCATTTAGCAGTTACGTTTTTTTATACCTAGGAACTAATTGGAAAACAATATGTAATCCGGTAGAAAGTAATTTAAATAACAATAGTGCAACGTTAAGCAGTGATGATAAGAAATTCTATTATAGTGATTTGCTTGCTACTTTCCTGATAATAATTTTAGGTATTTGGGCTTATGGTAGTTTCAATTTAGGCGGGAACGATAATTTTAAGTTGTTTGCACTAATAATATTATTAGAAGGGATTCTAATTAAATTAAAATGTTATTGGAAATGGATTGCCATTACAATTGGAGTTATGTTAATGAGAGAAGCTCTAGGAGCAGGATTTAATACTCTTGAAGATATAATTTTGGATTTTTTAAAAGCGATCTATCCAGTGGGATATGGTGCATGTATGTTTTCAGTAGCTGTTTTGGTTTATGTGATAAAAAGAAATATAAAGGTGGAGTAATAAAAATGGCTACTTCAAGATATGAATTAATAGTTTATATTGCTGAATGTTTTTCGCCATGCATAAAGAAAGATGGAACAGAATCTTTCTCTAAAGTCGGACATGCATGGATTGGCTTAAAGGATACCCAAACAGGATTAAATGAAAACTATGGCTTACATTCAAGTGTAGATGATGAAAATAATTTACCAGGGGTTATCGATAAAGAAACATTGAAATTATTTAAATGGTCATTAGTTACTGCCCAGAATGCAGATTCCTATAGAGACGTAACTGTTAAGGTAATTACTGCTGATCAAGACTTTAGAACCATACATTTTCCGAATGCCTTTATAATTGATTATAACGAGAGATATTTCGATAGTTCAGGTATGGGTGAATTTTCACTGGTTTTACGACAGAAAGCTGATAAATTTACTGATGTACAGGCTGAATAAGTTAACATATATATGTTGTCAACATATAACGTAAGACGAATTTTCTATAAGTATGCCTTTTGGAACCTGTCCCAGTGTCCCTCTGTACACTCGATACGGAGTCTGTACCGCTTATGGGTAGACGACCAGGACCAAGCTCTCCTTTTTTGCTTTTCATAAAAGAGGAGAAGATTATGGTTTTAAGAGAGCTTGACGCTCGAGGGTTTTTCTCCGTCCCCTTGACACGCTATTTGTGTCGCCGCGGTAGCGGCGAAATGGAGGTTAGAATGAAGGTAGGTTTGGTACGTCACTTTGAAGTTGAATGCAAACTTCCAGGTATCAGCAATTTGGTGACTCCTGGTCAATTTCAGGAGTGGCTGCATGAATATGAAATGTCTGACATTATAGAAGGCAACATTGAGCCTAGCGCGATTATATGGGAAAAATGCTATTCCAGCGATCTGCCTCGCGCATTAAAAACGGCACAAAAAATATACAGTGGCCAAGTTGTTGAAACAAAAGCATTAAGGGAGCTTGTTATATGTCCGCCTACGGATAGAAACATTAAACTGCCGGTTCCATTGTGGCTAATTTTAGGAAGAATGGCCTGGATGCTATCACATAAATCACAAATTGAAAGCAAGCTATTGTTTGAAAAAAGAGTAAAGTACATTCTGGAAGAATTAATTCTAAAAGAAGATAGGAATGTTCTTTTAGTAAGCCATGGATTCATAATGATGTTTCTACGTAAAGAGCTCATAAAGCGGGGTTTTATCGGCCCTGGTTTTGGAAGAGCGAAAAACGGAAAGATTTACGTGTATGAAAAATGATGGGTAGCCGGGTATGAGTTACGATTCGTTACCTTTGTTCATATGAGTTATTGTATAAAGTAAAATTACGCAACAAAACTACCACCTTTGTATTAAGGGTACCGAATTCCGCAAATAGGGACGCTATGAAAGCGGGAAATGTCGATAACTCCGTTTTCCTGACAAACCAGGAAAATTGTTAGAGGGACGGGATTAATGACAAGCGTGTCGACAACCCCGTCCCCTGTAAGTATAGGCGTTTTAGATAAACAGAAATGGGCATAGTTTTTTGGAAATAGGTATAGTTTAAAAGCGTAAAGGGGTGTCACCAACCCCGTCTCCCTAACACAACCCAATCTTACTGATGAGGTGGTAAGCATAAAAAAAAACTTGTCAGGAATGTCATTAAAAGAATTGTGGGAGTTGTTTCCAATTATCTTAAAAGAGCACAATCCCAATTATAAAGAATGGTATAAAACCGAAGAAAGACAACTTTTTAATTGTATCAACAATGAGTATATAAAACGTATCAACCATATTGGAAGCAGTGCGATAGAAGGACTACTTTCAAAGCCGACTGTGGATATTTTATTAGAGATAGGAGATAATTTCCACATTGTAAATTTAATTGAAATCCTAAAAACTAATGGCTGGATACTTATGTCAAGTAAGTATGAGCCAGATTTGAGACTTGTGTTTAATAAAGGTTATACACCGTTTGGATTTGCCGAAAGAGTATATCATCTTCATGTCAGGTATCTGGGCGATTGGGATGAATTATATTTTAGAGATTATCTAACAGATCATCCTGATATCGCCGTCCAGTATGGAAATCTCAAATTGAAGTTGTGGAAAGAATACGAGCACAACAGAGATGGATACACAGAAGCAAAAACAGAGTTTATTAAGAGATATACGGAAAAAGCCAAATTTGAATATGCAGGTAGATACATACCTAAGTAATATCTGTCAATAACTTGTGAAAATGTCACCTCGTAGTTAAGCCTATTTGCATAGGAAAATGGATTCCAGCATTGCTAGAATGTCTTTGTCGGTGTCTTCGAAGGAGACTTTTTTAATCAAGGTATGGCCGTATTTACAGCAAGCTCATCACCCAGTGGAAATTGTTAGTGACGGGTTTAATGACAGCTGTGTGTCGACAACCCCGTCCCCTGACATCTATTTGCACTTCCTCTGCAGTTATTCTTACCTTTGCAATTTTTTTAATCCCGGTTTGAACATTCAGGAATAAACTATCTATTAAGCCCAATACACTTACGCTGCCATGCTCACCGAGCAATGTGGGGGGACTCAGGCGAAATGCAGGCTGGGGAAGCTAAGTTAAGAGTACTAGGAACAGGCTTGTGAAAGTAACAGTCAAGGTTGTTGTAGGCGTTTTAGATAAAGGAAAAAAGGAGATTAATATATTGTTATAATTTAAACGATAACCATATCGAAGCGGCTGCTAAGCTTGCTTTGGCAGAATACCATGAGGAAAGAAGTGCGGTGCCGCTATTGCCGGATGGCGAATACTATGATCTTTTTTGCAGCATGCTTTTAAAAATGGTTGATCATAACTTGGGAATCGTTGCAACAGAAGAACGGCAGTTAGTTGGTTTTTTAACCTGTTACGAACCATGGAATAATCATTTTGGCACTGCAATGGGCACATTTTCGCCAATTCATGCGCATGGCGCAATCAAAAATAACCGCAAACGGATTTATTCGCAAATGTACCAACAAGCTGCTAAAAAGTGGGTGAAGGCCGGGGTCTTAAGTCATACAATTGCGCTATATGCCCATGATACAGAAGTAGTGAACACCTTTTTTGGGAATGGCTTTGGATTGCGGTGCATTGATGCGATTCGGGCTGCCGCTTCGGTCACATGTGATGAATTTCCGGACTATTTTTTTGGTGAACTTCCCATCGAAGAGATCGCTCAAATTGTCCCATTAAAAAATCTGCTTATTGAGCATTTACAAAGTGCTCCGATATTTATGCCATGTTTCTTTAGTTATGATGTTGCTGATGTCAAGCAAGAAAATGAGCGCCGCCAGTCAAGGTATTTTATCGCTAAAGACAATAATAAAACAATTGCATTTATTGAAATCATGCAGTCCGGTGAAAATTTTGTTTGTGATTCTCCGGAGATGATAAATATATGCGGTGCCTATATGTTGCCGGAGTACCGGGGGAGTGGTATTTATACAAAATTACTCGCGGTGCTGCAGGAAAAAGTTAGGGCGGAGGGGTATACTCTTTGCGGAGTTGATTTCGAAAGCTTAAATCCTACGGCGAATGGCTTTTGGTTGAAATATTTCACTGCCTATACTTATAGTGTGGTACGGCGGATTGATGAACGGATTTACCGGACTTAATTTTTTTACTGCAGCTATATGTCTGGTAGTTCGTAAGCGTCATAACTGGTAAGGGCGGGGTTAATGACAACTGTGTGTCGACAACCCCGTCCCGTTGACACAACTTAGTAAATAGAATTATAAATGAAGGATGGTTGATTATGGAGCAGAGCATAGTCATTGAAACACCTAGGCTAATCCTTAGGGAAATAACCATTGATGATTATTTGAGTATATCAAAAATTCTACAAGACATTGAAGTCATGTATGCTTGGGAGCATGCCTTTTCTGATAAAGAAGTCACTGATTGGATTAATGAAAACATTATGAGATACAACAGAGATGATTATAGTTATTGGGCTGTGATTGAAAAGCGCATTGAAAAATTAGTTGGTGTTTGTGGAATAATCGCGGAAAGCGCAGATAATGAAGATTATATTGGTATTGGTTACATATTCAATAAAGCATTCTGGCATCAAGGCTTGGCTTTTGAAAGTGCAAATGCCTGCAAAAGCTATGCTTTCCGTACTTTGAAAATTTCTGAATTAACTGCGCAGATTAGACCTGAGAACTTAAGTTCCAGAAAAGTAGCTGAGAAACTTGGCATGGCTGTTATTAAGCAGTTTAATCGTTTGTATAGAGGCGAACAAATGCCCCATCTTTTATACGGATGCTCGCATTAAACTGTTAGGGGGACGGGTTAATGACAAATGTATCGACAACTTCGGCCTCTGACACCTGGCCACCTCTGCACGTCCGGGCAACCTAATTGAGAATTATTTTTGGACCGTCAACCTTTGCCGAGGTTGGCGGTTCTAGTGATAAAAATGGATTTCTATTGCATTTTTGCGAAAAATCAGGGTATAATAAAAGCAAAGGTTAGTTAGCTCCTAACCTTTGCTGTGGAGAAAATGCGCCGCAGGTAATTCCGAATTTAAACGAAGATCAGAGTATAGATAATTTGTTCCAGCAAATTATCTATTTTTCTTTTCTATTCCAAATTGCGCTAATTAGAATTTTTAAGTATGGAAGCTTAAAAATGCAAAAATTCATCCTTCCTCGTTATAACAGCGGCGGTTCTGAAACGTGGGCTTGTTTTTCTATCATAATAAACTTCTGCCTTAATTCTGCAGAATTTGGCAGGAGTTTTGTTTTTTATGGGAAATAAAGGTTGTTATAGGCGTTCTAGATAAACGGAAATGGTCATAGTTTTTCGGAAAATAGGTATAGTTTTAAAAGCATAAAGGGGTGTCACGAACCTCGTCCCCCTCTTGCCATGCCATTTGTGTCGCCGCGGTAGCGGCGAAATGGAGGTTAGAATGAAGGTAGGTTTGGTACGTCACTTTGAAGTCGAATGCAAACTTCCAGGTATCAGCAATTTCATGACTCCTGGTCAATTTCAGGAGTGGCTGCATGAATATGAAATGTCTGACATTATAAAAGGCAACATTGAGCCTAGCGCGATTATATGGGAAAAATGCTATTCCAGCGATCTGCCTCGCGCATTAAAAACGGCACAAAAAATATACAGTGGCCAAGTTGTTGAAACAAAAGCATTAAGGGAGCTTGTTATATGTCCGCCTACGGATAGAAACATTAAACTGCCGGTTCCATTGTGGCTAATTTTAGGAAGAATGGCCTGGATGCTATCACATAAATCACAAATTGAAAGCAAGCTATTGTTTGAAAAAAGAGTAAAGTACATTCTGGAAGAATTAATTCTAAAAGAAGATAGGAATGTTCTTTTAGTAAGCCATGGATTCATAATGATGTTTCTACGTAAAGAGCTTATAAAGCGGGGTTTTATCGGCCCTGGTTTTGGAAGAGCGAAAAACGAAAGATTTACGTGTATGAAAAATGATGGGTAGCCGGGTGCGAGTTACGATTCGTTACCTTTGGTTCGGATTCATATGAGTTATTGTATAAAGTAAAACTACGCAACAAAGCTACCCCTTTGTATTAAGGGGACCGAATTTCGCAAATAGGGACGCTATAAAAGCGGGAAATGTCGATAACCCCGTTTTCCTGACAAACCAGGAAAATTGTTAGGGGGACGGGGTGAATGACAACTGTGTGTCGACAACCCCAATCCCCCTGAAAGGTTAAAGGAGGACCTGATGTTTACTGATAAAAGAAGTAAAAAGGTCATATTTGTAGCACACTGTATCTTAAATCAAATGCTAAGATTGATGCGTGTGCTTATTATCCTGGAATCATACGTGAAGTAATGAAGGTTTTTCTTGAATCAGATGTTGGACTGGTACAATTACCATGTCCTGAATTTTTATATCTCGGTCTTGATAGAGAAGCAATTCATGGAGAAAATACAACTATCGAGTCAGAAGATACTAGGGTAGCTCTTCGGATGAACGAAGAGATTGCTCAAGAGTTATGTCATCAAATAGTAAGCAATATTATTTATCAGATTGATGAGTATCGAAAGCATGGGTTTCAAATAGTAGGGCTTGTGGGGATAAATTGCTCACCGACTTGTGGGGTAGAAACAACCTGGTCAAATGATAGAGAACATTTGGGGCAGGGAGTATTTATAAAAATGATTAACGATGAGCTTGTAAAAAGGCAGATTTCTATGAAAATGGTAGGTATAAAGGCCAAAGATTCAAAGCAAGCCGTTATTGCTATAAAGGAAATACTATATAGTTAATTGCAGTGCAATCATTTAGGAAGGCAATTTATATGACCGGGAAACGCGGGGACAGACACTTTTCGCTTGAGTTAAAAATGACCTTTCAGAAATTGGTAGAGGGATATATTCGGATTCTTCAAAGTTGATAAAAGAAGAGGCAAGGGGACGTTTTTTGCTTCTTTCCAGTTACTTTATTTCTCCGACAAGGCGTCCGGATGCATCCAAAATACGCATGAGTAATAAACTTCTGCCCGAATATGTAGAATTTGGCAGGAGTTTTGTTTTTTATGGGAAATAAAGGTTGTTATAGGCGTTTTAGATAAACGGAAATGGTCATAGTTTTTTTGGAAAATAGGTATAGTTTTAAAGGCGTAAAGGGGTGTCACCAACCTCGTCCCCCCGACATTAATGTAGTGTACCGTCCCACAGAGTGAATGTTAGCACCACGCTGACGGTAATTTAAATCTAAAGCGACTGGTGCCGCCTCGTTTCATTTCTTGTTGGTGCCTTTCGCAGAAAGGAATGGTCTTTATTATGGAGCATGAATTAAGAGAATTAATCCAAAAATGTGACCTCGCAATACAACAAGAAGATTTTGATACGCTTATGAATTATTATACAGATGATGCAATTTTGGTTGTAAGACCTGGGATGATTGCACGAGGTAAAGAAGAAATCAAAAAAGCATTTATTGCCATTGCGAAATATTTCAATAATAGCCTTGTCCCGGCACAAGGGGAAATGGTTATTTTGGAAACCGGAGATACTGCGTTGGTTATTTCACAAGCCTTCCTTAAAGCCGATATAAAAGATTCAAAATATTCCATGGAAAGAAGATCAACCTATGTATTTAAAAAAGATTCGCACAATGCCTGGCTTTGTGCTATTGATAACT
>NZ_UPPP01000082.1 GCF_900476375.1 Allolucifera butyrica
CTGCTGGTAGAACGGCTGGCCAACACGGCAGCCAATGATTTAATGAACGTGATTACGATTACCTTAACGGTGGCCATTGGTTCCACCATGGTTGCGGATCAATTCCTGACAGTGAAAACACTGGAAATTATTGTCCTCGGTTTGATTGCGTTCATGTGCGGAACGGCTTCCGGCGTTATCGGGGCCAGAATAATCAATTGGTATACCGGTGGAAAGGTGAATCCGCTGGTGGGTTCCGCCGGGATTGCTTCCGTACCGATTGCCGCCCGTGTTTCCCACGTCGTTGGACTGCAGGAAAATCCATATAACTTCTTAATTATGCATGCCATGGGCCCCAATCTGGCCGGTGTATTCGGCACCGCTATTTCCGGCGGCATTATGCTGGCATTGCTGGGTGTAAAATAAACGGTATTGTCGAATGACAGAGGAATGCGAAAAATGGGATCATAAGGAAGTTACATGATGAATATTACGGCGTTTTTATTGGCTTTGATTATTTCACTCGGTTATTACTTTTATACAGTGCGGAAAAGGCGAACCGGGTTAAAGCAGCAAAACAATATAAAATCCCAGGATGAGTAATCAAAAGGTCCGGAAGCGTAATATGCCGAAGTAGTAAGCTGTATTCAGTCCGAAAGGGGGAGTGCCAAGAATGATGTGGCTAATCCTGATTATTATTATCGTGGCTCTGTTTATGCTGTTGCGCAAGAAGCCTGTGGAAGAGGCAAATCAGGCCGCTGATTTATCCCCGAGTACCGCGCATATGGCGGGAACAGCGACTCACGTAAGTCAGGCGGATCATGAAAATGATGAGCTTGTGGCGGTTATTATGGCTGCGATTGCGGAGTTCGAGGGGACAACGGAGTTTCAAGTGCTCCGGATTACGCACAGCAGTCCGAGTTGGACCTTAACTTCGCGCCAAGAGCTTGTACATGGACGGCTGTAACTTGTTAGGGTCAATTTAACTATGAGGAGGATGAACAATGACAACGTATACAATTACTGTAAATGGCAAGTCTTATGATGTTACGGTCGAGAAGAAGGGAGAAGCCGTAACCCCGCGGGTAGCGGCTCCCAGTGCCTCCGCTCCCGCTCCGGCCCCGGCCGCAGCTCCGGTTGCAGCTCCTGCGCCGGCTCCTAAAGCGAGTGCTCCGGCTGCCGGCGGAGCAGGCAGCCAGGTGGCAGCCCCGATGCCGGGAAAAGTTATTGCACTAAAAGTTAAAACTGGGGATAGTGTAAAAAAAGGACAAGAGGTACTTGTTATGGAAGCTATGAAAATGCATAATCCTGTGTTGGCTTCCGGCGATGGAGTTGTTAAAGAAATCTATGTAAAAGAGGGTGACCCGGTGCAGGCCGGACAAGCCCTGGCCTTGATCGGCTAAATGACCGCGGTACGCATACTGCAGCATTTGTTGTACTCTGGTATCCTGCGAATACGGGAACCTTTAAACCTAAATGTCACATAAGTATCCTGATGCAAGTAAACAGTCCGGTTTTTACCGGACTGTTTATGCTGATAACAAGGTGTATTGTACTGGTAAATTACCAGAATTTTTTAGGCGTTTTAAGTTACTGAATTGTGAAAAATGTCTGAATAGCAGAAGGAATTCGTCGAACCGTAGCGAATACTTATATACAGTAAGTTTATTATTGAACATTCACCCGGACAATTCGCAAAAGATTATAGTCAGGCTTTGCGAAGGACAGACTGGATGGTCTGTCCGGAAACAAGCTGAACAACCTGGACGGGATGAACAGACTGTCATATACCATGACAGAACGACGTTGTCTTGCACCAAGGTACGTCAGGTGGAAAATATTTATACTTTTTCCGCCTGTTGTTCCTTGGTCATTTTTATTTTTACGCTTCAGGGCTTTTGTTTTTAAGGACAGGCCCAAACAAGCGTCAATAAAAGGAGGGGATTTGTACTTAATAATGATTGCCGAATACCGGAATCCGAAGGGGAGATGAAAAAAACAGAGTCGGTTTAGTATAATGCTGGGAAATTTAAATTGCAAAAACTGAGTTTGAATCTAATTCAAGGAGGTCAACTATGGAATTATTGGCCATATTAGTTAGTTTTGCATTACTGATGATACTAGTTTATCGCGGCTATTCCCTGATTTTGTTTGCTCCGTTGTGCGCTATGCTGGCGGCGGCAGCCAGTCCGTTTCCGATCCTGCCGACCTTTAGTGAAATCTATATGAGCAAGGCGGCGGAATTTGTAAAAATCTTCTTCCCCATTATGATGCTGGGCGCGGTTTTCGCCAAGATTATGGAAGAAGGCGGAATGGCTTCCGGCATAGCCGCCGCTATTAGCCGCACCCTGGGTAAAGAACGGGCGGTTCTTGCCGTTATGCTGGGCTGTGGCGTGCTGGTATACGGCGGGATCAGCGTATTCGTCGCTGTTTTCGTTATGTATCCCTTTGGGGCCGTATTGTTCCGGGAAGCTAATATTCCCAAGCGTTTGCTGGCGGCAACCCTATGGATGGGAATTTTCACTTACGCCATGATTGCTCTGCCGGGTACTCCGCAGATCCAAAACATTATTCCCACTTCTTTCTTCGGCACAACGACCTGGGCTGCTCCGGTTACCGGCGTATTAAGCGCCATCGTCTATTTCGGACTGGGCCTTGGCTGGATAACCTACCGTTTCCGCAAATCCGGCAATGAAGGGTACGGCAATCATACCCTGAATGAGCCGAAACCGATGGATTCCGCTAAGTTGCCGCACTGGCTGCCTTCGATTCTGCCGCTGGTAGCTGTTGTTCTCGTTAATTTATACATGAGCAATCCTTTTAAATGGAGTTGGGCCTATTCCTGGAATTCGAATCTGCTTGAGCCGCTGAAACCGTTAAAGCTGGCGCTGATGAGTCCGGCCGTAGCGAACGTTCAGGCGGTCTGGTCTCTCGATGTTGCCCTTATCGTAGGTATTGTTCTGGGTCTTATTATCGGCCGCAAGCACATCTTCGAACGGGGCGTCCGTATTGCCAGTGTTCTGAGCTCCGGCGTTACCTCTTCCCTAACGGCAGTGCTGAATACGGCATCCGGGTTTGCGTTCGGCAGCCTTGTTGCTATATTGCCGGGGTTTGCAATTATTAAAAATGCATTGCTGCATCTCCATTTCGGTTCCGGTCCGCTGGTTTCCGAAGTTATTACTACGAACCTTATGATTGCCTTTACCGGTTCAGCCTCCAGCGGTATTACAATTTCGCTGGGCATGTTAGGCGCAGACTGGCTGAAATGGGCGCATTCCGTCGGCATGTCGCCGCAAATTCTTCACCGGATGATTGACCTGGCTTCTGCCGGACTGGACACTGTGCCTCACAATGGGGCTCTTGTGACGCTGCTGGCAGTATGCGGTCTGACCCACAAAGAAGCGTATTATGATGTCTTTGTGCTGATGATGATGAAAGTACTGGTTCCGTTCCTGTTCATCTTCCTCTACATGATAACAGGAGTATCATAAATTTAAGTGATGATAGAAACAAAGAAGCACTCCCGCCAGGGGAGTGCTTCTTTACTTTCCTTCCACTTAAAGACCCTTTGAGTCCGTCTTGTCAGATTTATTTTTGTTGACGGCGGTAGCTATAATAGGCATAAAGAACCAATATAACGCTTACCAATCCGAGCCTGGTCGTAAAAGACAATTGAAAGCCGGCGAAATGTACGAGCAGCATTACCCCCGAACTTAACAGGCAAAAGACAGCTACCGTCAGCACTTCTTTCCAGGCGGTATTTTTTTTGTTTTTATTGCGTAACAGCATAGCCCAGACAAAAAGAATAACAGCACCGGCCAAAAGCAAGTATGCCGTTGGCCAGATTAAGGCGTTTAACCAATCCATATATTCACTCCGAACTTTAAGAATTGTTGGATAACCTATACAATAATAGCATTTAGTGCGAACCGGCGTCAATATTTTCGAAATAGGGAGGAAACGTTGTTTTTAGAAAAAAACACCTCGCATAAGCGGGTGTCTTATATTTTGGGAATACCAAATTTAGGTTTGATGCCGTTTAGATCCGATTCAGACGTTCTTCGGCCCGGCGAAAGAGTCTGTCTTTTTGGACTACCGCCCGTTCATGGGTGCCGCAGCCGACTTCGCTATAGTCATCGGAAGCTACAATTTCAAAAAATAGCCGGTCGCCCTTGATTTGTTTTAAAGTCGATTTAACTCGCAAAACCATTCCCAGGCAAGTCGGCGCTTCGTGGGTTATTTCCAGAGATCTCCCAACAGTGACGAACCCGGGCGGCAAACGGTCCTCTACGGCGTTAACGGAAGCGTTAATCATCAAAGCGACAAAAGCCGGAGTGGCAATCAGATGCCCTAACGAACCGCTGCCGTAGTGCGCCGCTGTGTCGGATTCATCAATTAATTTTTGCACCGTAGCATCCAGACCGGGCCATAATATACTTCGCAAATCAAATGAGGAGAGAAAATCAACAAAAGCCGTATTGTCTCTTGGAACATTATGAATATCCCGCATATCAATGCCTCCCCAAAATATTATCAGGTACTATAATCAAATTATATCATATGGTAATAATATCAAGCAACATATTTTGTATGTATACAAGACTGGTTTAGAATGCCCGGGTTTATAAAAATTATGCCTGCCCGGGCAGAATATAACTTCGGTTTATATTTCAATACGGGATAATTTGAATTACCTCAGAAAGGAAGGTACATAAAAACGTTCTGGTAAATTGGCAGGAAATAGTAAAAATACATAGTATTACTAATAATGTTGTAGAAAATTAACATTCGGAGGTAGGTATATGGCTACAATTGCCGAAAAAATTCAGGAACTAAGGAATAAGCAGGAAAAGGTAATGCTGGGCGGCGGCCCTAAACGGATTGAGAAACAGCATGCCGGGGGAAAACTAACAGCCCGCGAACGGATGGACATACTGTTTGATACCGGTTCTTTTGTGGAACTTGACCAATTTGTGACACATCGCTGTGTAAATTTCGGGATGGATAAAAAGGAAACTCCCGGCGAAGGGATTGTTACCGGCTATGGTACGATTAACGGGCGTTTGGTTTATGCCTTTGCTCAGGATTTTACGGTTGAAGGCGGATCACTGGGAGAAATGCATGCCGCCAAAATTGTAAAAGTACAGGATCTGGCACTGAAAATGGGAGCACCGCTTATTGGCCTCAATGATTCCGGCGGAGCGCGGATTCAAGAGGGGGTTGATGCCTTATCCGGTTTCGGAAAGATTTTCCTGCGTAATACCATGGCGTCCGGCGTGATTCCCCAAATATCCGTAATTATGGGGCCTTGTGCCGGAGGTGCGGTGTATTCCCCCGCATTAACTGATTTTATTTTTATGGTTAAAAATACCAGTCAAATGTTTATTACGGGTCCGCAGGTAATCAAGTCGGTAACGGCGGAAGAAGTGACGGCGGAAGCTTTAGGCGGTGCGGTTACTCATAATAGCACATCGGGCGTGGCTCATTTTGCAGTGGAAAATGATGAGGACTGTATCAGTCAAATCAAATATTTGCTTGGGTTTTTGCCCGCAAATAATCTGGAAGATCCTCCTGTTGTGAATACGGGGGACCGGCCGGAGCGGATGGACGAGGCCCTGAATACTTTATTGCCGGATAACTCCAATCAACCCTATAATATGAAAGAGGTAATCCGGTCCATCGTGGACCGTGGCGAATTTAATGAAGTGCACCAGTATTTTGCGCAAAATATGATTACCTGTTTTGCCCGGCTGGATGGCAGCACTGTGGGAATTATAGCCAATCAGCCTACCGTAATGGCCGGCTGCCTCGATATTAATGCGTCCGATAAGTCCGCCCGGTTTATTCGGTTTTGTGATGCTTTTAATATTCCCTTGTTAAACCTGGTAGACGTACCGGGATTCTTGCCGGGAACAGGGCAGGAATACGGGGGAATTATCCGGCATGGAGCAAAAATGCTGTACGCCTACTCGGAAGCGACTGTTCCTAAAGTTACGGTGATTACCCGCAAAGCGTATGGCGGGTCTTATTTAGCAATGTGTTCGAAGGATTTGGGAGCCGATCAGGTTATAGCCTGGCCTTCGGCCGAGATTGCGGTTATGGGACCGGCCGGAGCTGCAAATATTATTTTCCGCGGCGCTCCGGATGTACAGGAAAAAACGGCTCAGTATGTTGAAGAGTTTGCAACTCCCTATAAGGCCGCGGAACGGGGTTTCGTAGACATGGTTATTGAGCCGAGCCAAACCCGGCCTTGTATTATTTCGGCGTTACGCATGCTGAAAACAAAAAGAGAAGCCCGTCCGGCCAAGAAGCATGGCAATATTCCCTTGTAACTGGAAGCATAAACGGGTTGATATGAGGTGATGGAAATGGAAAAGCAGCCGGTTTCGCCTGAAATGCAACAACACGGCGAGGAAGCTGTCGTTGCAGCAATTATTGCAGCCCTTGCGGCGCAGGGATATAACCAAAGTCAAATTTCCTTGATACGCCGTTTGGATCAATCTCCTATTTGGAGTCAGACCGCAAGGATGGAAGGAATTCATGCACGAAGTTCAAGGTATTCATAATGTGACTGGGGAGGACATTCATAGTGAAAAAGTTTAAAGTAGTGGTAAATGGTAATCCTTATTTTGTGGAAGTGGAAGAAATTCAGGCGATGAATCCGGTTCCCGCTGCCAAGACGGTTAGTAAAGCTGCGAGTCCTCAGACCCCGCAGAATGTAAGCGCTCCGGCTGGTATTGATGTTGCTGCGCCGGCGGGTTCACAGGTTGTGAACGCTCCCATGCCGGGGAAAATCTTAGCGGTTAATGTTAAAAAGGGCGATTCCGTTAAACAGGGGGATGTGTTATGCATTTTGGAAGCCATGAAAATGCAAAATGACATTATAGCTCCTAAAGACGGGATAATTAATGAAATTCTTATCACGGCAGGGCAAAGTGTTACCACCGGAAAGTCTTTGTTTTATCTGCAGTAACATACTCTGTGTAATTTATTAACTATGCAGGCACAGGTCCTGCATAGCCGGTATTATACTTTTTCGGGCGCCTCATTTAACAAAAAATATGCCGGAAAATCGATGGGGGAATTTAAATGGCAGCTCCGGCTTTCATGGCATTACTTATTTTTATTCTGGTTTATTTGCTAATTATATCGGAAAAAGTACATCGTACGAAAGTTGCACTTATCGGCGCCGTTCTTGTAATATTGGTCAAGATCCTACCGCAGGAAGAAGCTGTGCGGGCAGTTGACTTTAATACGCTGGGACTGCTGATCGGCATGATGATTCTAGTGACGATTTCGCGCCGGACCGGCGTATTCCAGTATATAGCGGTCAAAGCGGCGAAACTGGTTCAGGGAAATCCCGCAAGAATACTGGTTGCTTTTTTTGCCATTACCGCCATTGCCTCAGCTTTTTTAGATAATGTGACTACGGTACTGCTGCTTACCAGTATTACTTTTGCCATTACGGAAGTGCTCGATATGAATCCGATTCCTTTTTTGGTTTCGGAAATTATTGCCTCCAATATTGGCGGTACGGCGACCCTGATCGGGGATCCGCCTAATATTATGATCGGCGGTGCAACCGGACTGGGTTTTGTTGATTTTATTGCCAATTTGACGTTACCCATTATTTTAGTAGGTATTGTAAATTGTTTTTTGCTCTATTTAATCTTTAAAAAAGATTTAACGGTTTCCCGGGAAATGCAGTTAAAAATTTTGGAATTGGACGAGCGAGCGTTTTTAACCGACCGCCGGCTGTTGATCAAATCACTGGCAGTATTGGCCGCGGTGATGGCCGGCTTCCTTTTGCATCAGACACTGCATCTTGAATCGGCTACGATTGCGATGGCCGGGGCAGCAGTATTATTATTGGTGAGCGGTTTTGAACCGGAAGAGGTTTTTCAGGAAGTAGAATGGAATACGATTTTCTTTTTCATCGGTTTGTTTATTTTAGTCGGTGCTCTGGAAGTGACAGGCATCATTAAGATGATTGCCCAGTGGGGATTGGATATTACCAAAGGCAACATCGTGTTCATGAATTTTCTCATTTTGTGGTTATCGGCGCTTGCCTCGGCGTTTATTGACAATATTCCTTTTGTGGCGACCATGATTCCTCTGATTAAATCCATGGCGCAGCTTGGCGGTATTGATGTCAGTTCCTTGTGGTGGACCTTGTCACTGGGGGCTTGCCTGGGCGGCAACGGCACCATTATCGGCGCATCGGCCAATGTAGTTGTGTCCAGTATCGCCGCAGCACATGGCCGTCCCATTTCTTTTGCCTATTACTTCCGGATTGCTTTTCCTCTCATGATTATCAGTATCGCTATAGTCAATTTATATGTTTACTTAGTATATTTGCAGTAGTTTGACAGCTGGAAATTGAATGGATAAGAATTGCAATATTTTTTGTATTTACGCATTGAACGGAAAAATGTTATAATAACACAGAAAAACCAGGTCTTTTCTTAATCCGGCCTGGGAATCTGATTTGTTGTCAAACAGGAAATTTTATAAAGTTACAAAAGCAGGTAATCTTTAATTTAAGAGCGAATACTTCTTTGTTTATATTTGAGTCCGGTTAAAAGCTGGTATGACCATTAGACCAAAAGAGAGGAGGGTAACAGGATGGAGAAACAACAAGAAGGGGTGGTTATCGATATTATAGGGAACTTGGCCAAAGTAAAAACAAGCCGGCATAACGATTGTGAGAACTGCGGCGCCTGTCCCGGCAATTCGGCCATCGTTTTGGAAGCCCGAAATCCTCTGGGTGCGACTCCCGGTCAGCGGGTACTGGTTGAAGTACCGGCGGGCAACATGTTAAAAGCGGCATTTATTGTTTACGTATTACCCTTATTGGCTATCCTGGCAGGGGCCCTGGCCGGCGGATTTACTGCCGGCAAACTGGGCAGCGGGCCTTTCTGGTTTCAGATTGCGGGTGGCGGCATATTCTTTTGTTGTTCTGTTCTGTATATTAAATACTTTGACCACAGTGCCAGGTCAAATGCAGCTATGCAACCGGTAGTCACAAAAATATTGGATTAACTAATTGTTTTGTGAAAATTATGAGGCAACGCAAACGAGTTAGAGGGGTGAATTTATGGGGAAAACATTTCGCGGGGGTGTCCATCCTGACGACAAGAAGCGGTATACGGCAACGAAACCGATTGAGGTTGCTCCGCTGCCGCAGAAAGTAGTAATTCCTACCAGACAGCATATCGGTGCGCCCTGTTCTCCCACCGTAAAAGTGGGTGACTTGGTTAAGAAGGGACAGGTTATTGCCGAGGCACAGGCCTTTGTCTCGAGTCCGGTTCATGCTTCTACATCAGGAAAAGTGACTGAAATCTCCGACTATCCGCATCCTGTATTTGGATTGTGCAGTGCCATCGTGATTGAGAGCGACGGGTTAGACGAGTGGGCCGACGGTTTGCCGTTAACCCGGGACTGGAAGACCCTGGAGAGCAAGGAATTAAAGGAAATAATCCGCCAGGCCGGCATTGTCGGTATGGGGGGGGCTACTTTTCCGACGCATGTTAAAATGGCGCCCCCGCCGGAGAAGGTTATTGACACGTTTATTCTGAATGCCGCCGAATGTGAGCCGTACCTGACGGCTGACCACCGTGTCATGCTGGAGCAGGCCGGCCGGATTGTAAACGGCATGCAGATTGCGATGAAAGTCTTAGGGGTAACGCAAGGATATGTAGGGATTGAGGAAAATAAACCCGATGCCATTGAGAGTCTGCAAAAAGTGTGCGCCGGTTCGGAGATTAAGGTGGTGCCGCTTAAGACGAAGTATCCGCAAGGAGCGGAAAAAACGCTGATTAAGGTTATAGCCGACCGGGAAGTTCCTTCGGGAGGGCTGCCCATGGATGTGGGAGTCGTCGTTCAGAATGTGGGCACCGTGGTAGCCATCGGCGACGCGGTCGAACGGGGAATCCCCCTGATTGAAAGGGTTACCACCGTAACCGGCGGCGCGATTATTGAACCGAAAAATCTTCTTTTGCGTATTGGCACAACGTTTGCTCAGGCAGTGGAATGGTGCGGCGGTTTCAAGGAACAGCCGGTAAAGGTGATTATGGGCGGACCGATGATGGGAATGGCCCAGCGGACTTTGGATGTACCCATAATTAAAGGTACATCAGGAATTCTGGCATTAACAGCGGAAGACGTAAATGTTGGTCCGGAACGTCCCTGTATCCGTTGCGGCCGGTGTGTCGAAGCCTGTCCTATGGGACTGGTGCCCAGCATGTTGAGTATTCTCGGGCAGCGTAACTTATATCAGGTGGCAAAAGAGGAGTACAACCTGCTGGACTGTGTGGAATGCGGGTCCTGTGTCTATGTATGTCCCGCCAAGCGGAACATTGTTCACTATATTAAGCTGTCGAAAGCCCAAAATGCGGCGAAGGCAGCTAAGAAATAGGAGGTGGCGGTATGAGCGCTGAAGCTAAATTTGAACTGGATAAACTTTCTGTTTCGGCATCGCCGCATGTCCGGTGCGACGAGTCGATAGCCAAAATCATGTGGACGGTAAACCTGGCGCTGGCACCTGCCGCTTTATTCTCGGTCTACCGTTTCGGTTTGCCTGCACTGACGACAATGATTGTGTCGATTGTCGCGGCTGTGGTTACTGAATATTTAATTCTTAAGTGGCAGGGAAAACCCGTTGTTATTAATGACGGCAGCGCATTTCTGACCGGGCTTTTACTGGCCATGAATATTCCTTCCACCGTACCCTGGTATATGCCGGTGTTTGGCGCGGTGGTGTCAATTGCCATTGCCAAGCATACCATGGGTGGTCTGGGTTATAACATTTTTAACCCGGCCCTGGTTGGCAGGGCGTTTCTGCTTGCGTCCTGGCCGATCGCCATGACTAGCTGGCCGGAGATGGCCAGCAAGGTGGATGGGGTTACCTCGGCTACGCCGCTGGGAATATTGAAACTGCAAGGATATCAAAAGTTAGTTGAGATTTTCGGTGACAAGGCAACCATGTATAAAGACTTGTTTTTGGGCCTGCGCAGCGGCAGTATGGGAGAGACTTCGGCCTTATTGCTGATTATCGGCGGTATTTATCTGATTTACCGCGGCTATATCAACTGGCAGGTGCCTGTGGTCATGATCGGTACCGCCGGAATACTCACCTGGGCCTTTGGCGGTAATGCCGGCTTATTTAGCGGCGATCCGCTACTCAACATGATAAGCGGCGGTCTGATCCTCGGGGCTTTTTTCATGGCTACCGATATGGTAACCATTCCGATTACGGTAAAAGGGCAAATCGTGTTTGCCGCCGGTGCCGGGGCGTTGACTGCTCTGATTCGTATAGCCGGGGGGTATCCGGAAGGCGTTTGTTATTCTATTTTGCTGATGAACGCCGTAACGCCGCTTATTGACCGGTTTACCAAACCTAAAAAATTCGGGGCTGGGAGGTAGGACACATGGCGCATGAAGCACACGAATCCAACGCCAGCAGTATTTTTAAGATTGGAATTAACCTGACGATTGCCTGTTTGATTTCGGGGACGATTATTGCCGGCACTTACGCCGTTACGGCTCCGGTTGCCGCTAAAGAGCAGATTGTTCAGCAAAATAAGGCAATGAAAGACCTGGTACCCGACGCTCAGAATTTTAAGCCGGTGGACGGTAAAACCGGCTGGTATGCCGCTTTGCAGAACGGCAAAGTGATTGCTTATGTTGTTCCTGCCGAAAGTAAAGGGTATGGCGGTGCAATCAAAATGCTGACGGCTGTGTCAACCGACGGTAAAGACCTCGGTTATAAAATACTGTCCCATAATGAAACTCCCGGTTTGGGGGCGAATGCCACTCAACCTAAGTTCAGTCATCAGTTTATTGGGAAGACGGCTGAACAACTTGAAGTTGTAAAGGTTCCGACCGATAAAAATATTCAGGCTATGACGGGGGCGACAATTACTTCCCGTGCCGTTACCAAAGGCATTAAGGAAGCCGTCGAGAAAGTTGCCGCCTACGCCGCCGGTCAGCAGAAGTGAGGTGGGAAAAATGAACGAAAATCAAAGTTTGTGGCAAATTTTTTATAAGGGTTTATTTGAGCAAAACCCGATATTCCGTCTGGCATTAAGTCTTTGTCCGGCATTGGCCGTAACCTCAACGGTTATGAATGCGCTGGCGATGGGCTTGTCCGTTTTGTTTGTTATCACTGCCAACAACACTGTGGTATCCCTGACGCGGCGCTGGGTTAACCCGAAAGTCCGCGTGCCGGTATATATTACGTCCATTGCCACGATTGTTACGGTGGTCCAGCTCGTCTTGCAGGCTTATTTTCCGGTCTTGTTCAAAGAGTTAAGTATTTATCTCGCCTTGATTGTGGTGTTTGCCATTATTTTGGCGCGGGCGGAAGTTTTCGCCGCCAAGAATCCCGTTATCCCGTCCTTTTTTGACGGACTGGGTATGGGCGCCGGTTTTGCTTTGGCTATGCTGGTAGTTGGTGTAATCCGCGAACTTCTGGGCAATGGTACAATTTTGGGTGTAAGTGTTTTTGGCGCCTCCTATAACCCGATTTTAGTCGCCATTTTGCCACCGGGCGGTTTCGTTTTAATCGGCTTAATTATTGGCGGCATTAATTTGTTCGACGAATACCAGCGCAAGGCTCGCGCAGCAAAAGCCAAAGCGGCCCAAAATATTGCGATGGAAGGGAGTAGGGCGTAATGCACGATTATTTTCTGTTGTTTATGAGTGCGGTTATTGTCAATAACTTCGTATTGACCCGTTTTTTGGGCTTATGTATTTTCTTTGGCGTATCAAAAAACCTCAATGCTTCCATCGGTATGGGTATGGCTGTGACCTCAGTCATGACTATGAGCTCGATGCTGGCGTGGGTTGTTTATAATTATATTTTGCTTCCTTATCACCTCACATTCCTGAATACGGTTATTTTCGTCGTATTGATTGCCAGCTTTGTCCAGCTGCTGGAGATGATCATCAAAAAACATGCGCCGGCATTGTATAATATGTGGGGTATTTACCTCGTGCTGATTGCTACAAACTGTATTGTGCTTGGGGTGCCGCTTTTAAATGCCGACAATAGCTATAACTTTGGCATGAGTGTCGTGAATGCCATCGGTTCCGGTGCAGGCTTTGCCATGGCCATCATCTTAATGGCCAGTCTGCGGGAAAAACTGCAATATGCGGACGTGCCGAAACCGCTGCAAGGTCTGGGGATCGCTTTTATCCTGGCAGGAATGCTGGCCCTTTCCTTCTTCGGTTTTTCCGGTATGATTCCGTTATAAGGAGATAATGATTATGAGCACATCAATCGCGATTTTGGTCGTTTTGACTGGTCTTGGTTTAGTGTTCGGCTTCATTCTTGCGTTTGCCAACAAGAAGTTTGCTATTGAAGTCAACCCGCTGATTCATATCGTTGAAGACGTATTGCCGAAGGGCCAGTGCGGGGCCTGTGGATATGCCGGCTGTCAGGCTTATGCCGAGGCCGTGGTGTTGAATCCGGATGTACCGCCAAACCTTTGTATACCGGGTAAAGAACTGGTTGCGAAGGTGGTGTCTGAATTGACCGGCAAAGTGGCCGAAGCGGTAGAACCGCGCATCGCTCAGGTAAGATGTGCCGGCAGTGACGGCAAAGCGGTAAAAACTTACGAATATACGGGTGTGGACGACTGTGTTGCGGCGAATTTATTGTTTGGCGGGCCCAAGGCCTGCAAATACGGCTGTCTGGGACTGGGCACCTGTGTGCGGAGTTGTCCGTTTGATGCCATGACGATGAGTCCGGAAGGACTGCCGGTCATTGATCCTGACAAATGTACCGGCTGTGGTACCTGTGAAAGCGTATGCCCGAAACAAGTGATTGCCATGATGCCTTTGGGGGCGCATGTCCGGGTTAACTGCAATTCCAAAGATAAGGGGCAGGCCGCGCGCAAAGCCTGCAGCTCGGCTTGTATTGGCTGTTCCTTGTGCATGCGGGAATGTCCCCACGGGGCAATAAAAATGGAAAATAATTTGGCTGTTGTGGATGCTCATATTTGCGTTGAACAGTGTTCCGATGCAAAATGCCTGGCAAAGTGTCCGACCAAGGCGATACGGCCGGCGATACTGGGAATTATGCCGGGAACGGAAGATCAAACCAGCGTGGCAGCAAATTGTCCAACCTATGTAAAACAAAATATTTCGGCAAGTTAAAAAGGAGGGGGATTCCCCTCCTTTTTTCACTTTTGATTTCAGCATTTTTACGAAAGACCGCAATTACGGTCTTTTGTTGCGAAAACTTGCATGTATTGTTGAATTCTTGTACAATAAGATAGAGTAATCTATGGGGTGGACAACGATATGATGCTGACTAAGGCGGATAAATGGCTGACCGGCATATTGCTGGTGGTAGCAGCGGTTGGCATTCTTGCAGGCTGGCCGGTGCTTGCTGCGACCGGTCAAAAGGTTGCTGAAGTCAGTGTCAACGGAAAAGTGGTTAAGGTGATTCCGCTCCGGCAGGGATATTATGATGAATTCCGGGTCGAAAACCAGGGACATTATAATGTGATTGAAGTCCGGGGCGACCGTATACGAATACGGGAAGCCGATTGTCCTGACCAAATCTGTGTGCGTACAGGCTGGGCGAGTCTGGTCTCGCAACAGATTGTTTGTCTTCCCAACCGGGTTGCTGTACGAATTATATCCGCGGAACCTTCGGATATTGATGATATAGCGCGGTGAGGCGAAGATGAAATCAACCAAACGGATGATTGTACTGGCCTTTCTTCTAACAATGGCTATCATGTTGCATGTCGTTGAGTCCTGGCTGCCGCTGCCATTGCCGGTACCGGGCATTAAACTGGGACTGGCCAATTTTATATCTTTATTTGTGATCGTTGCTTATGGCTGGCGGGAGACGCTTAGTGTCGCCCTATTAAGGGTTTTGCTGGGGTCTTTGTTAAACGGGACCTTTTTAGGACTGACATTTGCCATGAGTTTGAGCGCTGCTCTAATTAGCACGACGGCAATGGTGCTTACTTATCGTTTCCTGTATCCCACTTTTTCACTGGTTGGCGTGAGTGTGATCGGGGCAGTTTTTCATAATTTGACACAAATTTTGGTGGCGTGTGTAGTTATATCTAGTGCAGGCTTGTTGTGGTATTTGCCGTATCTGATTTTATTTGCTGTCCCGACGGGGGTAATAACCGGTCTGACAGCCAGGCACTTTATGACCCGGATTCCAAAATGGTCGTAATGTGCGGAAAAAGATTGCAAAATGCCCGCATTGTCCTTGTTATCGCAAGGATTCTTTTGTTTATTGTAGAAGAATAAAAGAATACGGAAATCATTGCGCTAGACGTGGGAGGTTGTACGATTGAAAGGCGGGACGAATAAAGGTTTCGGCATGTTACTTTTATTTATGATAACCGGCGCAGTTCTTGGCGGTATACTGGGAGAAATGATAGCCGGGTCGGCATTGTTGTCGGGCGTAGCTCCTTATTTGGTGAAAACTTTTTCGATTTTTGATCTTCCCCCTGTAGTAATTAACTTATATGTTGTAAAATTGGTAGTCGGATTTGCTCTCAATCCAAACTTGATTAGCATTTTTGGGATATTGGTGGCAGTTTTTCTATTCCGCCGTTTTTAATTGAGGAGGTTTCTATGGCCATCATTCTAGCGTCTGCTTCGCCTCGGCGGCAGGAATTGCTGACGCAAATCCGTTGTAACTTTACTGTGGTAACCAGTAATGTAATCGAGGATAATACACAGGCTGTGCCGCCGGAGAAACTGGCTGTAATTCAGGCCGTAGCTAAGGCAAGGGATGTTGCGGCAAGAGCAGGCCGTAATGATGTGGTTATCGGCGCGGATACCATTGTAGTATATAACGGGCAGATATACGGCAAACCGGCTGACCGGACGGACGCACGCAGAATGCTGACGGAATTGTCCGGCCATGAACATTGTGTCATTACCGGAGTGGCTGTTGTTGGGAACAGTCAGACCTGGAGTGATTTTGCTTGTACTAAGGTTACGCTTCGTGACCTTACTGATGAGGAGATTGAACATTATTTGGCTACAGGTGAGCCTATGGATAAAGCCGGAGCGTACGGCATTCAAGGAATCGGTGCCTTGCTGGTGGCGAATATCAGCGGGTCTTATTCCAATGTGGTTGGTTTGCCGCTGGTTACTTTGGCTGAACTGCTCAAAAAGGCAGGAATCAAATTATTATGATTACAAAGAATCCGGTTCGTTCCTTAATGATTAAGGAGTTGCCGGAAAGCGAACGTCCGCGAGAGAAAATGATGCAAAAAGGCTCGCAAGCTTTGAGTGAAGCGGATCTTTTAGCTATTTTATTGCGTACGGGAACCAAAAAGGTATCTGTAAAAATGCTGGCAGAAGAACTATTAGCTCAATATGGTATAAACGGGCTGGGCGGTCTTACGACGCAGGAACTGAGCAAGGTGCCGGGAATTGGCGTTGCTAAGGCAGTTACGGTGCTGGCCGGAATTGAACTTGGCAAGCGGCTAAGCAGTCTGGGGCCGGGTGAAAAGGTTGTGGTTCGTTCCCCGCAGGATGCCGCCCATTTTATGATGGGAAGACTGCGCTATGAGGCGAAGGAGCATTTTATCGTGCTCTTGTTGTCAACCAAAAATCATATCATTGCTGCGCCTACCATATCCATTGGCAGCTTAAATGCTTCGGTCGTTCATCCACGGGAATTATTCCGGGAGGCAGTCAATTATGCGGCCGCCTCGGTAATTTTGATTCATAATCATCCTAGTGGTGATCCGACCCCCAGCCAGGAAGATATTGCTTTGACGCATAAACTGGCGGACGCCGGGGAATTGTTAGGTATTTCCGTACTGGATCACGTAATAATTGGCGATGGCAAGTATGTTAGTTTTAAAGAAAAGGGAATACTATAATGGAATTGTAATAGTTTTCGGGTTTTAGACATGTGAAAGGGGTAGAGTAGGGGTATGAATTTATTCGGATCATTGTCGCGTGATATGGGTATAGACTTGGGAACAGCAAATACACTGGTGCATGTTAAAGGAAAAGGTATTGTACTTAGGGAGCCTTCGGTTGTGGCGATTCAACGGGATACGGGGGAAGTGCTGGCTGTAGGCGAGGAAGCCAAGCAGATGATTGGGCGGACACCGGGTAATATTGTTGCGATCCGTCCGCTGAAAGATGGTGTAATTGCGGATTTCGATGTAACCCAGGCCATGCTGAAATATTTTATCCGTAAAGCGATGGATAGTAAATCGTTTATTCGTCCGAGGGTTGTTGTAGGGGTACCGTCCGGTGTGACGGAAGTAGAAAAACGAGCGGTAATTGATGCAACAATCCAGGCTGGAGCCCGGGAAGCCTATTTAATTGAAGAACCCATGGCGGCAGCGATTGGTGCCGGCTTGCCTGTTCATGAGCCGACCGGAAATATGGTGGTGGATATTGGTGGCGGTACGACCGAAGTGGCAGTGATCTCTTTAGGGGGAATTGTAACCAGCCGTTCGATTCGTATCGGTGGTGACGAAATGGACGAGGCAATTGTCCAATATATTAAAAGAACATATAATTTAATGATTGGTGAACGTACGGCGGAAGAAGTAAAAATTAACATTGGCGCCGCTCTGAGTCTAAAAGTGGAAGAGTCAATGGATATTCGCGGCCGTGATTTAGTAACCGGGTTGCCGAAGACTTTAACAATCAAAGCCCACGAGGTTCAAAGAGCTTTGAGTGAACCTGTATATGGTATTATGGATGCGGTCAAAGTTACGCTGGAAAAGACTCCGCCCGAATTGGCCTCCGACATTATGGACCGTGGCATTGTCATGACCGGTGGCGGTTCCTTGCTGCGCGGGCTGGATTCCTTGCTTAACAAGGAGACGGGAATGCCGGTGCATATTGCGGAAGATGCGCTTTCCTGTGTTGCGATTGGCACCGGACGGGCTCTGGAAAGTATTGACTTGTTAAAGCGTGTATTAATGTCACCGAAGAAACTGGGATAGAAAGGGGCCGGAAGAGTGCGTTTTTTCTACAAAAAGGCGGTCATCTTGTTGGTCGCTGTATTCACCGTCTTTTTGATGGCCATTTTTACATCGCATGGACAGTACCGGTTTACAATAACGGAGCAAATTGTTACCACTACTTTGGCGCCGGTAGAATCCATAGCTGCTAAAATCGGTTATACGTTGCGGCAATTTTCGACTTCGGCGGGTCAGTTATTTACCGTTTATCAGGATAATCAAAATCTTCGTGCAGAAATTGAGCAGCTGCGTCAGAATGATATTAATTTGACCGAAATTATGGCGGAAAATGCACGACTGCGGGCCATACTTGATTATAAAAAGGCGGCGCCGCAGTTTGATTTTGTTGTCGCTGCCGTAATCGCCCGGGACCCGGGAACCTGGACAAATATAATCGTAATTAACCGGGGAAGTGCCGATGGCCTTGCTAAGGATATGCCGGTTGTGACGCCGCAGGGATTGGCGGGAAATGTGACGGAAGTCTATGCGCATACCGCTAAGGTACAACTGCTTTTGGACCCCCGCAGTGCAGTGGGAGCTCTGGTGCAGCGCCCGGAGTCGCGTGTGGCCGGTATTGTGGAAGGAAACGGGACCGTCCCCATGTCCCCCAGAATGATTAATCTCGCTCGTGATGCCGATATCTTAAAAGGAGATAAAATTATCACGTCCGGTTTCGGTGGTATTTATCCGAAAGGATTGTTAATCGGTGAAGTTGTGGATGTGGTTAATGAAGCAGGCGGCTTATTAAAATATGCTGTTTTGAAGCCTAGTGTGGATTTTGACAGACTGGAAGAGGTTATGGTTATTATCCGCTCCCGGGAACCGGTTCCGACAATACCGCCGGCCGTTTCTTCCGCCCCTGGGAAACCGAAAGGAGCGGTGCCATGATAGTGATCGTGGTGTGGTTGTTGCTGATTTTAGCGATTCTTATATTGCAGGCAACTATTATTCCACTTCTCGATATTCAGGGGGTCCGGCCGGATATTCTACTTATTTTGGTGGTTTCGTGCGGACTGCTGTCCGGAAAAGAGTACGGTGTAGGAATTGGTTTTTTTTCCGGGTTGCTGCAGGACTTGGCATCAGGAAATATTTTCGGGTTAAATATTCTGTCTAAGATGGCGACGGGTTATCTTTTCGGCATGGCGGAACGGAAAGTCTTTAAGGAAAACATTTTGTTGCCGGTACTGGGAGTGTTTGCAGCCACGATTGTTAACAATTTACTTATGATTTTGCTTTTGTTTATTTTGCGATTGAAAGTTGACATAACAAATGTTTTGTTCAGAAACATGTTATTGGCTGCCGGCTACAACCTGGTATTGGCGATTCCTGTACACCGGCTTGTTTTCCGGGTGAGTCGGTTTTTGGCAAGACGGGACTAGGCTTAACTATTTCATCAGCTTCAATTAGGCAGACTGCTACAGTCTGCCTTTCCCGCATAGTGCAGACGGTCAGCTTTGAGAAGGAGGGGTGTGAATGCCGGTTAAACAATACGGACATCGGATTGACGTATTAGCGATTGTTGTTCTTTTGGTTTTTTTTGCCCTGGTTAGCCGGTTGGGATATCTGCAGGTAATGCAGGGAGAATACTATGAACGGCTGGCGGATGGCAATCGCATCCGGTTAATCCCCAGTATGGCGCCCAGAGGTATTTTTTATGACCGCAATGGAGTTGCGTTGGTCAATAACCGTCCGGGATTTACCGTTTCGCTGGTCACTTTGGCGGCTCCTGTTTCCCAGGACGTCATTGATAAGCTGGCGGCAATTCTGGGAATTTCTGAGGCAGATATTCGGGCAAAGATTGTCCAGCATAACGGCTCTTTTGAACCGTTACGGATAAAACATAACGTTGGACCGGATATTGTGACGAAAATTGAGGAACGGCGGAGTGAATTGCCCGGGGTGGTTATTGAAGTCCAGCCAATTCGCAATTATATTTATAATGACCTGGCCGCTCATGTTTTCGGCTATGTAAGTGAAATCAATGATGATGAGTTGAAAAAACGCAAGGCGGAAGGATACAAACCGGGTGATATTGTCGGCAAATTTGGTTTGGAAGAAGTCTATGATTTGCAATTGAGAGGTCTGGACGGCGGCGGCCAGGTTGAAGTGGATGTCAGCGGCCGCCCGGTGCAGGTATTGGGTAAAAAAGAACCGGTTCCCGGTGACAATCTTAGCCTTACGATTGATTACCGGATTCAAAAGGCGGCAGAAGAAGCGATTGACCAGCAGCTGAAATACTTGCAAACAAAAACGAGATACGTGCAGGCCAAAGCCGCAGCAGCCGTGGTAATGAATCCGCAAACGGGTGAAATCCTGGCTATGGTTAGCCGGCCGGCTTTTAATCCGAATTTATTTGCCGGCGGTATTTCCATTAAAGACTGGAAAACCATTAATGACAATCCCTTTCATCCTATGGAAAACCGGGCAATTTCCGGCGAATATCCACCGGGGTCGACTTTTAAGATTGTCACCGGTACGGCTGCGCTGGAACTGGGAAAAGTAACTCCGGAGGAAAAGATCCTGGACACCGGGAAGCATTGGCTGATTCCCAAGGGAAATGCCGATGGGGAAGCATTGGGCTGGATTGATTTTAAGCAAGCTTTAGCCAAATCGGATAATGTTTATTTTTATGAAATGGGCAACCGGGTGGGAATTGATAATCTGGAAAAGTATGCCCGTATGTTTGGTTTGGGAACTGCTACGGGGATAAACCTGCCGGGTGAGTCCGACGGTCTTGTCGCCAATCGGGCCTATAAGAAAAAAGTATACAAAGAGGACTGGTATTTGTCGGAGACCTTCGACGCA
This sequence comes from Allolucifera butyrica, assembly GCF_900476375.1. Lineage (GTDB taxonomy): Bacteria > Bacillota > Negativicutes > Sporomusales > UPPP01 > Lucifera > Lucifera butyrica. The sequence continues at coordinate 20,763 of NZ_UPPP01000082.1, forward strand.
GCAATTGGACAGGGATTTCAATTGACAACTCCTATTCAGTTAGCCATGCTTATCAGTGAAGTAGCCAACGGTGGACACCGGTACCGGCCTTATATTGTAAGTAAAATTACGGCGCCGAATGGAGAAATCGTAAAAGAATTTGCTCCGGAGGAACTTGGCATGGTCAATACTTCCGAAGGCACGTTGAATTTGATCCGCGATGCTTTGAAGGAAGTCGCCCAGGAAGGCGGCACGGCCGGTTCCGTATTTAGTGATTTTCCGGTTCCTATTGCCGGTAAGACAGGAACGGTGGAAAATTCGCAGGGTGATGACCATAGTTGGTTTGTTGCCTACGGACCGTTTAATGCCCCCCGGATTGCTGTTGTTGTTCTGGTGGAACATGGCGGGTATGGAGCGGCATCGGCGGTGCCTATTGCCAAAAAAATATTGGAAGCCGCATTTAATATAAATCAAACCCAGGTCGAAGGGCCAAAAGTACATAAAGAAAGAGCTGCTATATAACAGGAAAACCGCGCAGCGGTTTTTCGGCTCCCACAAAAATAGGTCGGAAGTCCCTCCGGCCCTCTTTTTTTTTCAAATGGCAGGAATATTGCTAAAAAGAGCGAATTTTAGTTGCGGAATCATTTATTACATGGTAAAAAATGGGAGATAAGATGAATGAAGTGATTGCACTAAAAGGGATTCGAGATGGTTTACAGCTTACATTTAGTACATCGATGGATTTTGATTTGATCTTAGAACAACTAAGAGCAAAACTCAATTCTGCCACGGAATTTTTTACCGCCGGTACGATGATTCATGTGCCGGATGCTTCCCGTTTTTTTACTCCGGAGCAGCAGGGAAAACTGACAAATATGCTGGAGAATTATGGGCTGCGCTGGCAGGAAAGTGTGTTAGACGACAGTGAAGAATATGAGGATACACCGGACGATGAAATTGCCAAGCCGGTTCCGGGATGCGAAACGCAGGCATTGATTATTACGAAAACATTGCGGGGCGGGCAGAAGGTAATTTACGAAGGGACGGTTGTGGTGATTGGTGATGTCAATCCCGGGGCGGAAATAACCGCGGGCAGGGATATCATTGTTTTGGGCGCCTGCCGTGGCAGGGCTCATGCCGGTGCGTATGGCAACCGGCAGGCAACGATTACCGCCAATAAGCTGCTTGCCGGTCAAATCCGCATTGCCGGTCTGATTGCCAGGGCGCCCGATATTCTGGATAAGCCGGCTTATGTAGAAACTGCACGAATTATAGACGGCACGGTTATGATTGAACCAGCTAATCGATAGGAGGTACGGCAAAATGGGTGAAGTTATTGTTATTACGTCCGGAAAAGGGGGCGTAGGAAAAACGACAACAACGGCGAATTTGGGAACCGGCTTTGCATTAATGGACAAAAAAGTGGTATTGGTAGATGCTGATATTGGCTTAAGAAACTTGGATGTGGTTATGGGGCTGGAGAATCGGATTGTTTATGATTTGGTCGATGTTACGGAAGGCAATTGCCGTCTCAAACAAGCGTTAATTCGCGATAAACGGTATGAAAAATTATATCTTTTACCGGCAGCCCAAACACGGGACAAAAATGCGGTCAGTCCGGACCAAATGAAACAGTTATGCCACGACCTGGCCCAGGATTTCGATTATGTAATCATTGATTGTCCGGCAGGAATTGAACAAGGATTTAAAAATGCAATTGCCGGCGCCGACCGGGCGGTCATTGTAACTACGCCGGAGGTATCTGCCGTACGGGACGCCGACCGGATTATCGGTTTACTGGAGTCTGAGGGCAAACATAATCCAAAGCTGGTTGTAAACCGGATTCGGCCGCAAATGGTTAAAAAGGGCGATATGATGAATATTGACGATATTATAGAGATTCTGGCCGTCGACCTCCTGGGGATTATTCCGGAAGACGAATATATCGTAATTTCAACGAACCGTGGTGAACCGGCGATTGTCAATCCCGCTTCTTCCGCCAGTACAGCGTATAAGAATATTGTGCGCCGGCTAATGGGCGAAAATGTGCCCCTTATGAGCATGGACGTCAATGAAGGATTTCTCAGCCGCCTTAAAAAGGTTTTGGGATTTTAGGAGGGATGAAGGGTGTTCGATTTGATTCAGAAAATGTTTGGCAAAGAAGCAACTGGTTCCAAGGATATTGCCAAAGAACGCCTGCGGTTAGTTCTGGTGCATGACCGGGTGAATGTTTCTCCGCAGTTTATGGAAATTTTAAAAGAGGATATGATTAAAGTAATTTCCAATTACATGGAAATTAATGAGAAAGAGATGGAAGTAAATCTTACCACCACCAATTCTTCTGTGGCATTAATTGCTAACATCCCGGTTAACCGCATGAAGCGGGGGACTTTGCCGGCAGAGTGATTTGGCGTCATAAAAGGGGATGGATGGAGGTGCGGACAAATTATTATACTATATGATATGATGTTTGGGAGAAAGGTCAGGGTAAAGGATGCTTAACCGGCGCCTATTGAGAAATCTGGATGGTGTAACGATCGTCGTTACGGCGGTGATTATTCTAATTAGCTTGATGATTATCGGCAGTGCGACGCATATAAATACACCCAGTGAGGAACGTTACTGGTATGTGCAGCGCCAGGGATTGTTTGCGCTGGCTAATGTATTTATTATTTTTGTTATGCTTCATTTTGACTATAAATCTTTAAGCAAGGTTGCCAATATACTTTATGGTATCAATTTAGTTATGCTGTTAGCGGTTATGGTTATGGGACATTCTGCGCTGGGGGCCCAGCGCTGGATCCAGATTGGTCCGATTAGTTTGCAGCCGTCGGAGTTTTCTAAATTGATCATGATTATTTCGTTAGCGAATTTGCTAGATAAGAAATATGGAAAATTGAATTCATTTAAGGATATTGTTCCCATTTTTATTTATCTCGGTGTGCCGTTTTTATTGGTTCTAAAACAGCCTGACCTCGGTACTTCCCTGGTATTTTTGGCTATTTTTTTCGGTATGATTTTTATTGCGGGAATTCCGGTAAAGCATCTGATGGGAATCTTTGGTGTCGGGCTGGCTTTTATGCCTGTATTCTGGCATTTTTTGAAAGATTATCAGAAAAAACGGCTTACGGTGTTTCTAGATCCTAATGTAGACCCGTTAGGATCGGGCTATCATATTATTCAATCCAAGATCGCCATTGGGTCCGGTATGCTGTTCGGCAAGGGCTTGTTTGGCGGGACCCAAAGCCAGTTGAATTTTTTACCGGAAAATCATACAGACTTTATTTTTGCGGTAATCGGTGAAGAACTGGGATTTATTGGCGCGGCGATTATTCTGTTACTTTACTTTATTTTATTATACCGGGCCATAAAAATTGCCGGAGCGGCGCGGGACAATTTTGGTACGCTGCTGGCAGTGGGAATTACTTCGATGCTTACATTCCATGTTCTGGTTAATGTGGGTATGACGGCGGGAATTATGCCGGTAACGGGTATTCCGCTGCCTCTTATGAGCTATGGCGTCAGTTCATTAACGACGAATATGGTGAGTATAGGTATATTACTAAATATCTATATGCGTCGACAAAAAATTATGTTTTGAAGAGGACTATGGCTAGAGTGCACAGACTGCTTGTGCACTTTTTTTGTTATATTTATTCCTTCCCGGCATATACATGCAGTGAAAGCAGCGCTCTTGGCAGGGGGGGAATCAGAATGGCAAAATCCTGGAATAGCTGGAGGAACCAATGGGAGACAAAGGATCCATGGCAATACCGCCAGGAGAGGAGTCACTATGGTTGGCTACTGCGGACGGGATGGGCAATTTTTATTTTTATTGTGATTTACGCGTCCCATATATCCGATACCGCTCTCGGAGACATGACGGACCGGGCCGTAAGATACATACTTACCTATGAGACTGATTTCGGCTATATCACGCAATTGATTGAGAAAAGGTTGCCGCCGAATTTGGATATTTCCGCGTTAAAACGGGTTCAATCAGCGGTTTCCCGGCCGGCGGATCCTTTACTTTATATGAGTAAACCGGTAGACGGTCAACTAGTAGGCAAGTTTGGCTGGACGGCTGGTTCCGGGCAAAAACAGCAGAGTATCCTCGAAGGTATTAATATAGCGGCTCAAACCGGCAGCAGCGTACATGCCGTTGCTCCGGGAAAGATAAAGCTGATTACGGAAAGTGACCAGTGGGGAAGAACGGTTGTTATCGATCATGGACAGAATATCGAGACAATATATGGGTATTTAGGCGAAGTGCTGGTTACTCAAGGCGAAATGGTCAGTCAGGGACAGGTGATTGCCAGAGTCGGACCGGCAGGGACGGCGAAAAGTCCGCTATTGTATTTCGAAGTACGGGAAAACGGCAAGCCAATTGATCCGCTAACCCGCATTAAAGGGGAGTTTACCCTTCCCGAAAGGAAGTGACATTTTGCGGGCCGGAAAAGTAGCAGGTGTACAAATACTACTAAATAACTGGTTTATCTTGCTAATACTGCTATTTACCATGGCTGGACTCGGTGGCAAAGTGGCCGGCATATTTGCTTGTATCTTGTGGCATGAACTAACCCATGCAGGGATAGCTTCTCTGTTGGGGTATAAAGTAAAGGAGATTGAACTATTACCCTTTGGCGGCGTAGCCCGCATTGAGGGACTGAGTGAAGCGGGGTCTGTCCACGAAATGATGATAGCAGTCGCCGGACCACTGGCCAGTCTGGGTTTGGCGGCTTTTGTATATGTAGGGATGGTGTGGTATCCTGATTGGAATGCAACCTTGAACTATTATTTAAATGTTAATATAATGCTTTTTTTATTTAATTTGATTCCGGCGGTGCCGCTTGACGGCGGGCGCATCGTCCGTGGTTGGCTATCCAGGCATATTGGGTATGTCCGGGCTACGATATTTGTTGCTAACATCAGTAAATTAGTAAGCTTAGGTTTACTTGCCGTAGTCTGCATTGAATTTGTCATCTTTAATAATATTAATATCACTTTTATTATGGCTGCCCTGTTTCTTTATGTTGCGGCCCGGGCGGAGCTGGATCTTGCCGGCTTTCGTACAATGAGGGTATTGGCGAAAAAGAAAGCGGAATTATCCCGGCGCGGAGTTATGACAGCTTTTCATCTTACGGCACTAAAGGATGCGCCGGTACGGGATGTGATCCGGTTTTTTAGCCCGGAGCAATATTACATTGTTGAAGTATTGGATGAAAAATTTCATGTATGCGGGACATTAACCGAGACGGAGGTTTGGGAGGGTTTGCCTTTACGCGGCGTTTATGCCAGATTAGGAGATTTTTTGTAAGGTTGGCAGGACTTTTTTTACTTATACTAGAAATTTCAAAAAATATATGTTAGGATATATTACCAGTAATTTATCCATAATAGTTTTTATACTACGCAGCGGAGGTAAGGAATGATCGAACTTGATCCTGCTATATTGAATAAGGTGAACAAGCCCGGACGCTATACCGGGCATGAATGGAACAGCATCCGTAAGGATCATACCCGGGTAGAGGCCAGTATTGCACTGGCTTTTCCGGATGTTTATGAGGTTGGTATGTCCTATTTGGGATTCAAAATTTTATATCATATTTTAAATCAGCGCGACGATATCGCGGCCGAGCGGGTGTATGCCCCATGGGTGGACATGGAAGGCGAAATGCGGCAAAGACAAACTCCGTTATATTCTTTAGAAAGTTTTACACCCCTTGCCGAGTTTGATATGGTTGGTTTTACTCTCCAATATGAGATGACATATACCAATATAATCAATATGCTGGACCTGGCCCAAATTCCGAAACTGGCCAGAGACAGGGCCGAAGAGGATCCTTTGATTATTGGCGGGGGACCTTGTGCTTATAACGCGGAGCCATTAGCCGACTTTTTTGATTTTTTTCTACTCGGCGAAGGGGAAGAATCCATTCTGGAAGTGATGGATTGTTTTATTGAATGGAAACGAAGCGGGAAACCCGGCGGGCGGCCGGGTTTGTTAAAGAGGCTGGCTTTACTGGACGGAATTTATATACCCTCCTTATATGACGTAACTTACAATCCGGACGGTACGGTGGCTGCTGTTATGCCCAATTCACCGGAGGCTAAACCGGTTATTCAAAAACGCATTGTCAGGGATTTGAACCTGGTGGATTTTCCCACGAAACCGGTTGTCCCTTATATTGAAATTGTCCATGACCGGATTATGCTGGAACTCTTCCGCGGCTGTACCCGGGGCTGCCGGTTCTGCCAGGCCGGTATTTTATACCGTCCTGTACGGGAACGGCGGCCGGAAAAACTGGTGGAATTGGCCCGGCAATTAATTGATAACACGGGATATAATGAGATATCACTTGTTTCTTTAAGTTCGGCCGATTATTCCTGTTTGCACGAACTGGTGAAAACATGCCTTGAAAAGTTTCAGGATCAAGGCGTCAGTATATCGTTGCCTTCCTTGCGGATTGACAGTTTTTCCATTCAATTGGCGCAGGAAGTCCAAAAAGTGCGGAAGAGCGGATTGACGTTTGCTCCGGAAGCCGGTACGCAGCGGCTAAGGGATGTTATTAACAAAGGGGTTACGGAGCAGGATTTGGAAGATGCGGTCACCGCCGCTTTCCGGGCCGGATGGTCAACAATCAAGTTATATTTTATGATTGGGTTGCCGACCGAAACCGATGAAGATGTAGCCGGTATTGCTGAAATGGCTCATAAAGTGATCCGTTTATATAAAAATTTGCGGGGGCGCCGTGGCTGCAAGGTTACGGTTAGTGTTTCCTCTTTCGTACCGAAACCGCAAACAGCCTTCCAATGGTTTGGTCAAAATCCGGTTGCCGAATTGGAGCGCAAACAGCAAATTTTAAAGTCCCTGTTAAAAGAACGGGATATTTCTTTTCACTGGCACGATTCCCCAACCAGCTTTTTAGAGGGAATTTTTGCCCGCGGCGACCGCCGGCTTGCCGCCGTGTTGCTGAAGGCTTGGGAACTGGGCGCTAAGTTTGACGGCTGGTCGGAACATTTTAACTATGATGCCTGGCTGGAAGCTTTCCGGCAAACGGGAATGGATCCGGCCTTCTATGCCAACCGGACAAGACTGGGTAATGAATGCCTCCCCTGGGATCATCTGCATTCCGGGGTTGATAAATCCTTTTTGCAGCAGGAGTATGAGCAGGCTCTGCAGGGAGCGGCTACGCCGGATTGCCGGCGGGATACCTGCAGCGGCTGCGGTGTTTGCCAGGGATTGGGTGTTGAGGTTATTGACTGGAGGAACCAGGAATTATGACGAGAATACGTTTGGAGCTTACGAAGGGGCTTGCGGTGAGATATATTTCCCATTTGGATTATTCACGGGCTCTGGAAAGGGCCTTTCGCCGGGCCAAACTTCCTGTTGCCTATTCGGAAGGCTTTAACCCCCACATGAAAGTGGCCTTTGCTTCGGCGCTGGCAGTTGGAGTGACGAGTGATGCAGAGTACATGGACGTCGAATTGGTGGATAAAATGGATCTTGCTGCGATTCAAGAATGCCTTGCCGGACAAATGCCACCCGGTATAGCTATTAAGCAGGTAAAATATGTAGACATTCATGCTCCGGCCTTGATGGCGATTGTCAATTTGGCCCATTACCGGATTATTGTTCCGGTGGCAGAGAATACTTCCCCGGCTGATATCGAACGGAGTATGGAGCAGTTTAAAACGGCGGCTGAGATTCCTTATACCCGGATATCTCCCAAGGGAAAAAGAGAAATCAACATAAAACAGTTTCTTGGCGGCGACATGACTGCTGTCGTAGCGGACCAGACAATTGAATTGAGCTTCGACATCCGGATCACTCCTACCGGCAGTATTAAACCGGGAGAGGTTTTGGATGCGCTGGTTACTTTCTTTAAGTTGCCGGTGCGTCAGGATGGGGCCGCCATTCATCGTACGGGCTTATTCATTGCGGACGGTACTTTACGGCAAAGTCCGATGGACTTATAACGAATAGGAGTTTGCTTTAGGCAGACTCAATGAAGGGAGGAGGGACATGGGTAAAACAATTCTGATTAATGTCACTCCGGAAGAAACCCGCATGGCTTTACTGGAAAATAGTGATTTGGTGGAAGTAGCGGTTGAGCGGGCGGAAACAGGCCATATTGTCGGCAATATTTATAAGGGCAGAATAAAAAATGTTTTGCCTGGTATGCAGGCCGCTTTTATTGATATCGGCCGTGATAAAAATTCATTTTTATATGTTGGCGATCTGTTTCCAAGGGTCTCGCGACTGGCCGCAGGGGATGAAGTTTTAACCGCCGGGCAGGATATTATAATTCAGATTGTAAAAGATGCCATTGGCACCAAAGGGCCCCGCGCGACAACTCATTTGACCCTGCCGGGCCGCTATGTGGTTTTGATGCCGACCGTTGACTATATTGGCATATCCCGGCGAATTGAGTGCGATAAGGAAAGAGAGCGGTTAAAAGCAGTAGCGGAAAAGGTACGCCCGGCGGGAATGGGAATGATTGTTCGCACCATAGCGGAAGGAAAAACGGAAGATGATTTACAGCGGGATGTTTCGTATCTTCATAATTTATGGAATGCTCTGACTGCCCGGAGCAAGCGCTCTCACGCCCCTACTCTCTTATACCGGGATGTGGATCTCGTAATTCGTATCGTTAGAGACTATTTGACGGCGGATGTGTCCGAAATGGTGATTGATAACCGGGAAGCGTATGGGCGGGTATGTGATTTATTGCGCTTTACGTCCCCTGATTTTGTACCCCGGGTGCGCTTTTACCAGGGAACGGACGACCTCTTTGTGCATTATGGCATAGACGGGGAAATGGAAAAGTTACACCAGCGGCAGGTGTGGCTGAAGTGCGGCGGTTATCTCGTTATTGACCATACCGAAGCTCTAACGGTGATTGATGTAAATACGGGTAAGTTTGTCGGACAGACCAATCTGGCCGATACGGTGTTCCAGACCAATCTCCAGGCTGTGGCTGAAATTGCCAGACAGATCCGGTTGCGGGACATTGGCGGCATTATTATTATTGATTTCATTGATATGGAAAAAGACGTGCATAAAGAGGCTGTTTTAACCGCTTTGGGAGATCATTTAAAAAAGGACCGTACCAAAACCAATGTACTTGGCCTGACAGGTCTGGGACTGGTCGAAATGACCCGGAAGAAATCGCGGCAGAACCTGGATTCCCTGCTATATAGCGAATGCCCCTGCTGCTCCGGCCGGGGCCGGATTCAATCACCGGAAACGGTAGCGATTCATGTCCGCAGACATTTGCGAAAAATCAATGGTGAGTGCAAGGGCGGGGGACATATACTTATTCAGGTGCATCCGCGGGTGGCGGAAATTTTTTCGCGTCAGGATGAAATTCCCCGTTTGGAGCAGGAACTGGCACGGAGGCTGGTCGTGGAAGCGGTTCCAACTATGCATACCGAAGCCTTTTCCGTACTCTATCAGCAGGACTAGAGCTTGTAAACAGTTTAATTGACAAACAGCTTCAATTATGGTAAAATTTCAATCTGTAGGTGTGCGTGCTTTAGGCTGTACACTTCAACCGCTCAGAGAGGTTCTAAATTGAACTGCATGGTGCCGTAAGGCAGTGTGGAGCATACCGAATCTGGCGAGTCTACGTGCAGGGAGGTGTAATGTCCAGTGTATGCTATTATTGAAACAGGCGGAAAGCAATATCGCGTTGCCGAAGGTGATGTAGTTACGATTGAAAAATTGGAAATCACAGAAGGCGAAGCGGTTGAGTTTGACCGTGTATTGACTGTGGTTAAAGACGGTGAGGTTAAAATCGGCAAACCGGTTGTAACCGGGGCCAAAGTTAGCGGCAAAGTCCTGACTCATGGCAAAGATAAAAAGATTTTGGTTTTTAAATATAAAGCGAAATCGAATTATCGGAAACGTCAGGGTCATCGTCAGCCGTTTACTAAAGTTGTGATTGAAAAGATTGATGCCTAGTGATTACAATAGAAATTTTTCGCAACGAAAACCAAGGCATTACAGAATTCCGGGCAAATGGCCATGCCAATGCCGCCGAGCATGGGAAGGATATTATTTGTGCCGGAGTTGCTGCACTTACCCAAACTGCAGTAATGGGACTGGAACGATATTTAGGCCGCGATATGGAACTGGAAGTAGCGAGCGGCAATCTGGCTATGCGGCTTATAAACAGTCCGGATCATCTGTCCAATGCGATCTTGGAAACCATGTTGCTAGGATTAAAGGAAATTGCTAACATAGACCCAAAACGTGTTCAAATCAAGGAACACAGGAGGTGAGTAGGATGTTTACTTTTGATTTGCAATTGTTTGCCCATAAAAAAGGAGTAGGAAGTACCCGTAACGGCCGCGACAGTGCAGCCCAGCGTCTTGGTGTAAAGCGTCACGCCGGGCAGGTCGTAACAGCCGGCAGTATTCTGGTCCGCCAGAGAGGAACCCATTTTTACCCTGGTCACAATGTGGGCATTGGTAAAGATGATACATTGTATGCTAAGATCGCCGGGCAAGTTGCTTTTGAGCGTAAAGGCCGTGAGGACCGGCAGATTAGTGTATACCCTGTAGCGGAAGAAGCCATGTAATGGGTGCCTGCGGTATGTTGCCGCAGGCATTATTTTTTGATGAATAAACAGGATTTACCGACGGCGATGCAGAAAATCCTCAATAAATATGTTATGGTGTCTCGGAAGGATTGATAAACATGGCAAACACTGATGTATGTGATGAATTAGTTCGGTTGCTCCGGATTCAGCGGCATGATTTTATTAACCACATGCAGGTTATCCATGCCATGATTCAACTGGGAAAAACGGACCGAGCCATGAAATATATCGAAGAATTAGCCCGTGACCCGGACTTGATGTCCGATGTGATTGATAAGCATACCATACAGGAACACTGCCGGAAAGTCGGGTCTTGATACATAGTCATACAGCTCTTGGAGTACGTGCCGGGGATGATATAGCGGCTATGCCTTATAAATTTTGGCCCAAACGAGCATATTACTACAAATTGAGCAATGGAACCGAAGGGGATAAAATATGTTTATTGACAGAGCAAAGATTTTTGTTAAAGGCGGCAGCGGAGGAAACGGCATGTCCAGTTTTCGCCGGGAGAAATTTGTCCCCAAGGGGGGACCGAGCGGCGGTGACGGGGGACGGGGCGGCAATGTCGTTTTGATTGTGGATCCCAATGTGAACACATTAATGGATTTTCGCTACAAGCGTAAGTTTGTTGCTGATTCCGGAGCCAATGGGCAGAGCAGCAACATGCATGGGAAAGGGGCCGAGGATCTTTTGGTTAAGGTTCCTCCCGGCACGCTGGTGAAAGATGAGCTTACCGGCGAGATCGTTGGGGACTTGACGCGGGAGAATCAGCAATTAATTGTAGGCAACGGCGGCAGGGGAGGCCGCGGTAATGCGCGTTTTGTAACCAGTGTTCACCGGGCACCGACCTTTGCCGAAAAGGGGGAGCCCGGGAGTGAACGGTCCTTATTACTGGAATTAAAACTGCTGGCGGATGTGGGACTAGTCGGTTATCCCAGTGTGGGCAAATCCAGTATTTTGTCGCGCGTATCGGCGGCAAAACCGGAAATTGCCGCTTATCACTTTACTACCTTAACCCCGGTTCTGGGTGTGGTTAGTTTGGAGGAAGGCTCTAATTTTGTTTTAGCCGATATTCCAGGCTTGATCGAAGGCGCTCATGAAGGGGTAGGGTTGGGACATGATTTTCTCCGCCATATTGAGCGTACCAGAGTGATCATTCATGTATTGGATATTTCCGGTATTGAAGGCCGTGATCCAATTGAGGATTATCATAAAATCAATGCAGAGCTAAAATTGTATAACGAAAGGCTGGCCCAGAGACCGCAACTTATCGCCGCCAACAAAATGGATTTGCCTGACTCCCAGGCCAATTTTTCCAGGATTGCCGCTTATATGAAGCAGGAGGGGCATGAGATCTATCCGGTGTCGGCTGCTACTGGTGAAGGCTTGCCTGAATTGATGCGGCGGGCATTTAAGCTTTTGCAGGAGTATGTAGAGGAGCCGGAGGCAGTGGACGAAGTAAAGGTCTATGAGGCCAAACCGGAAGCCGGATTTACCATTCGCCGTGATGATGACGGTGCTTACGTGGTGGAGGGAAAAGATATCGAGAAGCTGGTTGCTATGATTAACTTTGAAAATGACGAGGGTGTACGCCGCTTTCAATTGATTTGGCGTCGGCTGGGAATTGATGAGGCGTTAAAAGAGCGCGGCATTCAAGAAGGCGATACGGTAAGAATCCGGGATATGGAGTTCGAATTCAGGTTATAGAGGGGACAAGGTAGTTTGATATGTTGACAGGAAAACAAAAACGCTATTTGCGTTCTATCGGCAGCACGATCGAACCGATTGTGCAAATCGGTAAGGGCGGCGTGGCCCAGCCGGTCATTGAAAGTGCAAAGGATGCATTGCTGGCCCGGGAATTAATTAAAGTTCGAGTATTACAAAACAGCCCTGAGGAACCCCCAATTGCCATTGCCTTTCTGGCGGAAAGTACGGGGGCGGAACTAGTTCAAGTCATTGGACGCAACGGCTTGCTATATAAACGGAATCAGGAAAAGCCGAAACTTGAACTGCCTTAGCGGGTGGGGGAGAGAGAATGCTGACAAGAGAAACGCTGGGAACTGCGCAACGGATTGTAGTCAAAGTAGGAACCAGTACACTGACCCATGGAACAGGAAAACTGAATTATTTGCGCATTGAAAAGCTGGTCCGGGATTTGTCCGACCTGGTGAACCAGGGTAAAGAGATCGTACTGGTTTCCTCGGGGGCGGTAGGAGCCGGAATGGACCGGCTGGGTTTGACGGAGAAGCCGAGGACCATACCGGAAAAGCAGGCTGCTGCTGCGGTTGGACAGGGAATATTGATGCATACGTACGAAAAATTTTTTGCTGAATATGGCCAGATTGTTGCGCAGGTATTGCTAACGCGGGAGGATTCGGTCAATCGAAAACGGTATGCCAATTCCCGCAATACTCTGCTTACCTTATTGCGCATGGGTGTTATCCCTGTGATTAACGAAAATGATGCGGTTGCGGTTGATGAACTCAAAATTGGCGACAATGATACCTTATCGGCAATAGTTGCCAGTATTATTGATGCGGATTTACTCATCATTTTGTCGGATGTGGACGGGGTTTATACGGAAAATCCACAGAAGAATTTCCAGGCGCAGCTTATTACGGAAATACGCGATATTACGCCGGAAATCGAATCATTATCCGGTGAGCCGGGTTCCCTGCGGGGAACCGGTGGAATGTATACCAAAATTCAGGCAGGAAAAATTGCCATTAATTCCGGCACGGTTATGGTGATTGCCTCCGGTGCCAAAGACGGTCTCATACGGGATATTTTGCAGGGAGCTCAAGTTGGTACGATTTTTTTACCCAAGGAAAATCGTCTGCACTTTCGCAAGCGATGGCTGGCTTTCGGATCACGCATTTATGGTGCCGTTACCATTGATAAAGGCTGCGAGCGGGCGCTCTTAGAAGACGGTTCCAGTCTGCTGGCTGCCGGTATTACGGCGGTGGAGGGGTGTTTTAAACAAGGCAACACGATCCGGATTAAAACTTTGGCAGGACGGGAAATCGCCCGCGGCTTAGCAAATTACAGTGCCGAGGATACGAAAAAAGTTATGGGCCGTCATACCAGTGAAATTACTTATATTCTCGGTTCCAAGCCTTATGATGAGGTGATTCACCGGGATAACATGGTCTTGTTGATATAGGGGGGGAATTGGATGGACTGCGTAAGCGAGGTAAAGGAAAAGGGACTGCGGGCCAAGCAGGCGGCCCGCAAATTGGCAACTGCATCTGCCCAGGTTAAAAATCAGGCGCTTTTGCACATGGCGGACGCGTTGGAACAGGAACGGGCAACGATTCTGGACGGAAATCGCCAGGATATGGAGAACGGAAAGGCGAATGGTCTTTCCAAGGCTTTACTGGACCGTTTGCTTTTAGACGAAACCAGGATTCATAATATGGCGGAAGGATTGAGGCAGATTGTTTCGCTTGCCGATCCCATCGGCGAAGGACTCGAAATCATACGCCGGCCGAATGGTCTTGAGATCAGCAAGGTCAGAGTGCCGTTGGGAGTTATCGGTATGATTTACGAAGCCCGGCCGAATGTCACCGTGGACGCTGCCGGCTTGTGTCTTAAATCCGGAAATGCCGTCGTTTTACGGGGAGGATCCGAGGCAATTCATTCCAATCGGGCTATTGCTAAAATTATTGCAGAGGCGGCGGTTGCCGCGGGTATACCGCAAGGCTCAATCCAGCTTATTGAGACTACGGACCGGCAAGCGGTAAATGCAATGCTTTCCTTAAACGAGTTTTTCGACGTAATTATTCCCCGGGGTGGTGCCGGACTGATCAAAACCGTTGTGGCCAACAGTTCTGTACCAGTCATTGAAACGGGAACCGGCGTATGCCATATCTTTGTGGATGAAACGGCGGACTTGGTTATGGCGGAGAACATTGCTTTTAATGCTAAAGTTTCCCGTCCGGGGGTATGCAATGCTATGGAAACCTTGCTGGTGCACAGGGCGATAGCCGGCCGTTTTCTCCCGGCCATGCTGGAAAAATATCATCACGCAGGAGTCGAACTAAGGGGTTGTCCGGAAACCAGAAGCTTTCATCCGGCTGTAAAAATGGCTGCGGAAGAAGATTGGAGCTGTGAATATCTGGATCTTATTTTAGCGGTCAAAGTGGTCGATAGTTTAGATGAGGCCCTTGAGCACATCGACTGTTACGGAACGAAGCACTCCGAGGCAATTGTTACCAATGATTATCATAACGCCCGCCGTTTTCAACAGGAAGTGGATGCTGCAGCTGTATACGTCAATGCATCCACCCGTTTTACCGACGGTTATGAATTTGGCTTTGGCGCGGAGATCGGGATCAGTACCCAAAAACTCCACGCCCGGGGGCCAATGGGGCTTAGGGAATTAACGAGTATAAAATATATGGTAGCCGGAAACGGACAAATCAGATAATAAGCAAGCAACGGCTTCCTGGCGGATGCAGGGGCCGTTGCTATGTTTTTGGTTTTTATTTGATTATTCGGTTGGAAACACGTACAATAAGAACGGAAACGGTTGGTATTTCGCTATAAATCTCATATTTCTCACCCTGAACTTATGGCGAAAATAAAACTTTTTTTGATTGAGGCGAATATGTCCAGAAAACAAGTGCTAGGCTATCTTTATGCGCTGCACAATTATCTAAAGACGGAAAAGACCAGACATGATCTGGCAGATTATTGCCGCGCTTTGGTAATTATGGGAGTTGTTATGCTGGTAGTCTGGCGATTGTTACTCTTTTTTGTCCACTGAAGCAATTCACGGTAGATTAAATTTTTGCGATGGAGAGAAACGGAATGCCGGAAAAAAAATGCAAAATCGGGATTATGGGAGGCACCTTTGACCCGATACATATTGGACATCTTGTAGTTGCCGAGGCTGTACGGCTGGAATATTTACTGGAAAAGGTTTTGTTTATTCCGGCAGGAAATCCGCCTCATAAACAAAACTTATCGGTAACTCCTGCCAGGCATCGGTATATTATGACGGTAATGGCGACCTGTTCCAATCCCCATTTTCATGTTTCCCCGCTTGAAATCGAACGGGACGGTCCATCTTACACGATTGATACCGTAATGACCTTAGTCAAGCAATATGGTACGGATACGGACTTTTATTTTATTACGGGAGTTGACACGGTACGGGATCTGCCAACCTGGAACAAGATTGATAAATTGCTGGAACTTTGCCATTTTGTTGCCGCCGCCCGTCCGGGAGGCGTCGGTACAATAGACGATATCATTAAATATTTTGGCGCTGCGGGACAGCGGCGCATTCATCGTTTGGCAACGCCGGAATTGGAGATCTCATCTACGGATATACGGGAAAGAATCAAAAGTGGACGTTCCATTAAATATATTGTTCCGGAAAATGTTGAAAACTATATCCTTAAAGAAAATTTATACCGGAATTAATTTTTTAACGCGGCCGTGCCAAATAAAGGCAGGCATAAATATCATGAATTCGCAGATAATGAGATTGAGATATTTTTTTGAATTCATGGAAAGAGAGGTGATTCCCAGAATGGCAAAAACTCTCTATGTCGGTAATTTGCCATGGTCCACGTCAGACACTGCTCTCGCGGATGCGTTTCGTCCATATGGCGCGGTGATATCAAGCAGGATTATTACAGATAAAGAAACCGGCCGGTCCAGAGGTTTTGGTTTTGTTGAGGTTGAAGATGATGATGCCGAAAAAATGATTTCTGCTATGAACGGTACTGATTTTGCCGGGCGCCAGATTGTAGTGAATGAAGCCAAACCACGTCAGGGTTAGGTGAGATGCCTCCTAAAAATAGGAGGCTTTTGTTTTTTTATAGAGGATATCATAAAATTTTGACGAATATTTGCCAAAGGTGAGAAAATATGAATTATGATGAAATGGTTGACAAACTATCGCGTATTCTTTCGCCGTCCCGCTTCAGACATTCTCTCGGAGTTAGCCGGAGTGCAGTGGAACTGGCTGAGCGATTTGGCGCAGATATCAATAAAGCACGGGTTGCCGGAATTTTGCACGATTGTGCCCGGGAGCTACCCGGCGAAACGTTATTGCAAATGGCAGAAAAATTTGGTATTGTGGTGAATGATGTCGAGTCACATAGCCCATCGCTATTACATGCTCCGGTGGGAGCAAGACTGGCCCAAGAGCAGTACGGAATTCATGATATTGCAATTTTGCAGGCTATTACGCTACATACGGTTGGCGGACCGGTGATGACTGTACTTGACCAGATTGTTTATTTAGCCGATTTTATTGAACCGGGCCGTGTGTTTCCGGGAGTGGACCAATTGCGGTTGTTAGCCGGAAAAAATTTAAGAGAGGCCGTATTGGCCGGCTATGATCAAACATTAAATTATCTGGTAGCACGGCGCGGCTTGATCCATCCGGCAACGGTAGAAGGCCGCAATGCCTTACTGGTGTGAATGTAATATGGGTTGGTTTAGAGAGAGAGGAGTAGTATGTCGGAAAATGAAAAAGTGATAGTCCGTCGGCGACGAATCCTTTGGTCCAGAGTGTTTCTGGTTTTGGTTATTTTCTTTTTGTTGATTGCCGGTATCGCCGGCATGGGGATGTATGCTTATGCTACTATTTTTCATGCTTCTACGGGTTCTTTCGCGATGCCGTTTACCGATAATCTGAATGGACATGATAAGCGGATTAATATCTTATTATTAGGGGTCGACAATGGCGACAAGGAACACCCGGGGACGTCGCGGCATTCCGATACGGTCATTGTAGCAGGTATAAACACAGCGGATGGTTCGATTCGTCTTTTATCAATACCACGGGATACAAAAGTGGATATTCCCGGACAAAAGGGTTTTGATAAAATCGCGAATGCTTTCGCCTATGGTGGCCCCGATTTGCTCGCGCGGACGGTTGAAGAGTCATTTCATATTCCGATTAATTATTATGCAGTGCTTGACTGGCAAGCCTTTGTTAAGATTGTCAATATTCTTGGCGGCGTAGATTTATATGTGGAACACGATATGAACTATGAAGATCCTTATGATAACTTAAGAATCCATCTTTTAAAAGGTTATCAGCACCTCGACGGCCTAAAAGCCGGAGAGTATGTCCGTTTCCGTCATGATGAACTGGGAGATATTGGCCGTGTTCAACGTCAACAGCGTTTTTTAAAAACATTTAGCAGCGAATTGTTCCAGTGGAAAACCCTCTTCAAAGTACCTGCATTTATTTCCGCTTATAGACAGTATATACATACCGACATTCCGGCTGTCGCCTGGGTTAAGATGGCAGTTGCCTTAAAAAGCCTTAAAGGCGGCGGTCTGTATACCGAAATGTTACCGGGCGATTTCGCTACAATTAATGGCTCAAGCTATTGGGTCGTAAATAAAGAAGAGACCAAACAGTTACTGGAAAGTATGTTTATGATTACAGATACCAAAGTAAGTGAAATATCGCATGGTCATACAAAAAACAATTAAACGAAGATTGAGAATGGGATAAAAAATGAGAACAGTCATCGATAACGGCAGAACAATTTATTGTCTGCCTAATTTTTTTGGTCGTATAAAGGAAACAATAGGGGCATAAAAATAAGTAACCATATTCGTGAGGAGAAAGGGAATGGGCAAACAAAACGACCAAAAACTGACTGTTCATTTTAGTGAAACAGCCATTCAGGCCAAGCTATGCGATTATTTGATATACTTGCTGAATCGGCAGGAAGGTTTCAACATTCGACCTATGGTAATCCTATGTATCGGCTCGGACCGTTATACCGGTGACGCTCTGGGCCCTCTTATCGGCTCTTATTTGGAAGAACATATTGATTGTATTGTATATGGAACATTAGAGAGCCCCGTTCATGCCGGTAATTTGGTGGAAACAGTCAACTTAATTCAATATCAGTATCATCACCCCATTGTTGTGGCGATTGATGCGTGTTTGGGCAGAACCAATGAGGTTGGCAATATTGAGATGTGGGAGGGTGGTATTGAAGCCGGAATTGCAGTAGGCAACAGGCTGCCGTGTGTGGGCAGCATATCGGTTATCGGTGTAGTTAATGCCGGCGGTCAACTGGGATACTTGGATTTACAGAGCACGCCGCTTTCTATTGTGATTAAACTTAGTAAAATTATAGGGAATGTATTAATTGAGGCCATAAAAATAATCCGAAGAAAAACGGAAATAAGAACCAGTTCAGGTTAGGCTGTTATTCCCCGAACAGCCGGTCCCACATCATGTATAACAGGACCAGTGCTGAAACGAAGATAATTCCCAGGTCGCCAATATAGTTGCCCATAATTAATCATCCTCCTTATTTGTAGGTTTTATGGATTCGTTAACATTATTATGCGATGATCCTCTTTATAAAAAGATTATAAACGATGGCCGCCAGGTTTACCACCGCAAAGGGTAAAAAGTAAAAAAATTGAACAGGCACATTTCGACGCTAAACCCCATACAATGAAGCGACAGATTAGTCGGGGGGTGAAGCGCTAGGTGTCTTTTTTTATCACATTGTTAGTGTCGGTAGTTAAAGGAATTACCCTGCTCGTTTCCTATATAGCCAATAATACCTTCCCATTGCCGCTTTCCGAAAAGGAAGAACAATTGTATTTAGACAAATTAAAAAACGGTGATGAAAACGCAAAAAATATTTTAATTGAGCGCAATCTACGTTTAGTAGCACACATTGTGAAAAAATTTGATAATACCGGTGAAGATGTTGATGATTTAATTTCGATCGGTACGATCGGCCTTATTAAGGCAATCAATACGTTTGATTTGGCTAAAAAAATCCGGTTAGCAACCTATGCCGCCCGCTGTATTGAAAACGAGATCTTAATGCATTTAAGGAGTACCCGCCGCACACGGGCTGAGGTCAGTTTATATGATCCGATTGGAGTTGACAAGGAGGGAAATGAAATCACCCTGATCGATGTTTTGGGAACGGCTCCGGATGTGGTGGCTGAAGCGGTGGAGAATCAATGCGAAAAAGACCGGCTGAATAAACAAATTAATCGACTGAATAACCGGGAAAAGTGGGTATTGGAGATGCGGTTCGGGATGCCGGGCGGCGGACGCAAAACGCAGCGGGATATCGCCCGCATGCTTGGGATCTCCCGCTCTTATGTGTCACGTATCGAGAAACGGGCAATCGGCAAGCTTTGCAAAAACTTTACCTCGGAAGATTTTAAATAGTCTACAAAATTGGGCGGGTGCAATCCCGCCTATTAACTTATAATGGTAAACGCCCCGGATGGGCATAAATAAAGCCACAGCTTGCTGCGGCTTTTAAGCTTATACCGGTTTACGCATTAAAGTTCTTAATTTTACCTCATGTTCACCGGCGATTTCATATACTGATTTCAAATCTTCTTTTATTTTTGCTTCTGACTCAGAAATATTTTCTCTTATTTCAGTACGCATGGCATCCATTTCATCAATTAAATGAGTGCGAACTTCGGCCAAGTCTTCTTTGGTTGCTGCTTTGGCATTAAAAGTGTGATCATTTTTTCAGTCCGTTTGGCAAATTCTTTACTGGCCGTATTTATTTTCAAGGCATTTATTTCTGATTCCGCTTTTTCGTTAGATAATGTAATCATACTGGTTAGCTGCTGAAAACCACCATTAACCTTGTTTTCAAGGTTGTCCATTCGCTGGCTCAATTCTTCCGTAACGGCATTATTATGGCCAACCAGCTGAATCAATTGCTCCATCATTTTTTCGAGAGGGTCATCTTTCTTCACTCATTGGTCTTCTCACTTCCAAGTCGTGCTATTTTACCCGCTTAAAGATGATTTCATCATAAATGGTGACTTTGGCTTCGATACGGTCAAGCTGGGCTTGCTGTGCGGCTTGTCCTTCGGCTAAAGCCTTAATAGCGGGGCGGAGTTCATTTTCAATATTGAGTAATGACTTAGTAGCTTTTTGGTCAACTAATTCTACTTTTTTGTCAACGGCGGTTATCTTCTTATCAAGCTTATCAAATTGTTCAAGCGTAAACTGCTGGAACGCTACGAGTTGTTGAGCCAGGGCAGATAATTGCTCCATAGCGGATTTTTGAAACTTATCGTTCTGTTCAAACTTTTCCAATACCTGTCTTTGAAATTCTTCATTGGTCATAATATCACGCTCCTCTTTTAAGCCCCTGTATTTCAGCCTCTTGGTGAGTAGTACGGGTGGCCAGTACATCAAGCATATTTGCGTGACGGGATAATGTTTTTTTGATATTATCAACTTTATCGCTTAACAGGGTGACCATGCTGGTTAACTGCTGAAAACCGCTGTCAACTTTGCTTTCAAGGTTATCCATCCGTGTTTCTAGTTTGTCCATTCGAACGGCATTGTTATGGCCAACCATCTGAATCAACTGTTCCAGCATTTTTTCGAGACGGTCAAATCTTTCTTCACTCATGATATTACAACCTAACATTTATATTTAATATTTAATTATTAGAATATGTGTTCCCTGTTATACCAGTTCGATTGATATTTGATTCGTGTAGTTTCGTGTAATTTAAGACACAAAAAGACCATAGTCAGATAAGTTCCTGACCTTATACTCGTTCCATTAATGAAAGTTTATTCTATTATATCAAACCATAAAATTTCTTTCTATAATTACGATATGGATTGGACATTTATTTTTAATGTTTTTAATGTTTATCTATAAAACACTTAAAATTAGGGTCATATTTAGTTGGAATAAATTCAATCGTCTCATACTCTGCAACTTTATGAATATAAAAAGGATCTTCTTTTAATATAGAATGTAATTCCCTCTCCGAGTCAACATTAACCAATATTACACCGCCAATTCTCGGATTTCTCCGGCCAGAAAAAATAAATTTTGATTTCTTATATTGATGTTCCAAGAATTTAATATGACCCGGCAGTAAAGCATCAATTTCCTCCAAGGGTTTTACATACTTTAATAGCACAATAAACATGAAAATAACCTCCATTTATGAATGATTGGACGTTTTGTTGTTTTACACAATGAAATTTTTTCGGACGTTAACTGTATGGTAAAATATAGATATTGAATTGTGAAAGGAAAGATAGAACATGGAGAATATCAAGCTCTATTGGATAAGCCTAATTATTCCGGCGGTTGTATTTGCCCCGAATTTATTATGGCTTTTATTTCCGCTAATCAATATGCCTGCGGCAGAAGAGAGAAAAGAACCGATTACTCTAACTATTCTTGAAGATATGGGACGTGTCGGTGTAATTATTATTCCTTTGTTTTATCCAATTGGTGTAGATGCTGCGGGCCAATCTTGCTTGGTTGCTATGATAGTATTGCTTCTCATCTATTATGCTAGGTGGTTCCCGTTTCCACCTCCGCCGATACCCGGTAAATCCGGGCTATTTTTTTTACCGTTAAACCGGAATCTCTCATTCCGAAGAAGTCGATTTATTTCTTCCTGAGTTTTCAGCCTGTAAGCTCCGTTCATTCCATACTTTATTCCCTTTTTCTGGTTTGCCAAAAGCCTGTTTATAAAACTGTCTTGCCGAAATCTTTAATATACTGCAAGAATCCTAATGCCTGACCTCTGTTTTCATCAACAAAACGTCCCTGATCACACGGGAAAGAGGGACACTCCCAGCAGCCGTTATACCCATTTTTTAAGCAGCAAGTTCGGTGGTAACAGCGTTCTTTATCACATTTATCTTCTAAATTTAATCGGAGCCTTACACGAACAATCACGAATATGGTCACAGAGGCCGCAGACCAATCCGCAAAATGCTATGCTATTCTGTAATTTTGGTTCTTCCATGCCGTTACCTCCATTTTGCTCTAATGCAATATGTGTACAACCAGGATATATGTTCGGTGAAAGGGACAAAAAATATTAACGGCCTTATGAGTCGCTCCGTTAATACATTTGCTGGCGTTTAAACTGATCCCTATTGAAACGAAAATAATCATCTCATTATATTTTACAACTAAATTTTGTTAAAAGCTATTGATAACAAACTATGTTGTAATGATGTAAAACATAAATAACTAAGGCCAAAATCAAAATCCGACAAGTAAATAACACTTTAAAAACGCATTTATTAAATAGGAGGTGTTAAATCTTGGGCCGTTCCAGAGCCGGGAAGATTATCTGGCATTTGATAAGATCCAGGACTTTGAAGTTATGTCTTTCTCTGTATAAAGTAAGGTTGCCCCTGCCGTAAGGTGGGGGCTTTAAATTTATGTGGATTTGGCCGTTAAAAAAAGAAGCTTGTATGAATGTATATAAGTGAAGACCGATATACGGGAGAAAAATAGAGTACCAGGTCCTTGGTGATATCGGTTTAGATATTGTTTGAAGGAAGGTTGTGTTTTTTATGGCTAGAACAGTATGCTGTCCGGAGGAAGTTATCGTTGTTTCAAAGGGAAAGGAGGATACCGGAAGACTGGTTGCGCTGGGCGATGGCGGGAAATTTGACACAAGTGTGATTCCCGTAATTGATGATTTGCAAACTCAGATTACAGCGGAAGTTGCCGCGCGGAAAGAAGCAGACGAACAACTACAAGCGAATATTGACGCAGAAGCCACGGCGCGGACTAATGCCGATGCCAAGCTGCAAGCAAATATTGATGCAGAGGTTAGCGCCAGGGCGGCTGCCGACAAAGACTTGCAGACGCAGATTGATATATTAAAAGGAGAAAACGCCTTTTCGAATGTGCTGGTAAATGGGACAACCATTGCAGCAGCCAGTGCGACAGATACTATCGAGTTGGCAGCAGGGACTAATATTGCGCTAACTGCAGATGCTGCGAACAAGAAAGTCGTGATTGCAGTTGACGGCAAGGTTGCGAGTGCAGCGTCAGCGGATACGGCTGCAGCTTGTACCGGTAATGCGGCAACGGCGACTCAGTTAGCAACAGCGAGGACGATTAGTTTAACGGGTGATGCCGCCGGTTCTTTGTCCTTCGATGGCAGTGCTGATGAAAGCGCCGCGTTAACTCTTGCCGATTCAGGCGTAACAGCAGGAAACTATACCAATGCAAGTATAACTATAGACGCAAAAGGGAGAGTAACGGCGGCCAGCAGTGGTTCTTCTGGTGTATATATTGTTGCCGAATCCTTGGGGACGAATGGTTATCGGAAATGGTCAGATGGGATGATTGAGCAGTGGGGCTATCAAGCATCTACTAACAATCAGTTTTCTTTTCCAATGGCATTTCCGAATGCTTGTCTAAATTTTATAGCTAGTAATGCAGATTCTCAAGGCGCTTGTGTAGACAATGCTTTCGGGTATCCAGTAAGCAATTCTAAATTTTTCCTGGCTACCAAGCAGTCTGCCGTCAGTGGTAATGGTATCTCAGGCTACCCTTGCTACTGGACAGCAAAAGGATATTAAGGGATTTCAAGTCCAAATAATAATGCAGGCGGTGTTCGCCTGCATAACCAGCATTATGGGCATGGTAACATGCCGCCTTATATCGTGCTTAACTATTGCATCAAATATTAAAATTTTGAAAATCCCGGTGGCTTCGGCTACCGGGATTCTAATTTTTTTGCAAAAAGGCGGATTTAGCCGTTTAAATAAGATAATGGAATGAATGTATATAAGTGAAAGCCGATATGCGGGAAACACACATCAATTAAAAGTTCATTGCTATATCGGTTTTAATAAAAAATTGAAAGGTTGTGCAACAATGGCGAGAACATTTACTTGTAACGAAGAAATTATCGTAGTATCAAAAGGTGCAGAAGATACAGGAAAGCTTGCGATGCTTGGCTATGGCGGTAAGTTTGATCCAAGTGTTATTCCGGAAATACAACCAAGTATTCCTGCGGGGGTAGTAATGCATTTTGCGGCGGCAACACCGCCTAAAGGTTGGTTAAAGGCGGATGGATCAGCTATAGCCAGAACTGATTATGCGGATCTTTTTGCTGTAGTTGGGACGGCATTCGGAACCGGTGACGGTAGTACGACGTTTAATTTACCTGATTTACGTGGGGAGTTCATCCGCGGTTTTGATGATGGGCGCGGTGTAGATAGCAGTCGTGTGTTGGGTAGTAATCAGAGTGATGCCTTTGCATCTCATACGCACCCGTATTATTACATGACGCCAGAAATTCCTTCTGATGGTGATTATGGTGTACCAGGCAACAGTACTGGAACTCATCGACAGAAAACTAGCCTGGATACCAGCGCTAGTGGCGGATCGGAAACCCGTCCCCGCAATGTCGCCTTACTAGTCTGCATTAAATATTAGGATAATTGGTCCATTCCTAAGCCTTTGATAAGAACAGGACTTTGAAGTTATGTCTTTTCCTATATAAAGCAGATTTGACCCCGTCGAAAGGCGGGGTCTTTTTGTTATAATATATACTATAAAGGTGACTTATTAATATTCCCTAAAATACATATAACAATAAAGTGTTAATGAAATCACCCTGATCGACATTTCAGCAATAAACATTTTAAATTAGATTTGACATGTTAATCATATCATGGTACTATATAAAAGTCGCCAAAAACAGCGACAAAAAATACCAAAGCGAAAGCAGTTGACAAACAGCCACGGCTTTGGTAAGATATGAACTTGTCGGTCGTCAGCCAAGAACGACGGCGACGAAAAAAAAGTTGACACGGTGAAAGAAACGTGATAAACTGTAAAGGCTGTTCTTTGAAAACTAAACAATGTAAGGTGAAAAGCCAGATGTGCGGACAGGTATTACGGAAGTAATACCGTCAAAAAAACAACCAAGAATTCTTTAATTCATAAAGAGCCATCAAGGTTCTTCAATAAAACATTATTGGAGAGTTTGATCCTGGCTCAGGACGAACGCTGGCGGCGTGCCTAACACATGCAAGTCGAACGGAGGTTTCAGCAATGGAACCTTAGTGGCGAACGGGTGAGTAACGCGTAGATAACCTGCCTTTTAGTTGGGGACAACACCTCGAAAGGGGTGCTAATACCGAATGAGCAGTCCGTGCCGCATGGCAAGGACAGGAAAGACGGCCTCTGAACATGCTGTCGCTAAAAGAAGGGTCTGCGTCTGATTAGCTGGTTGGTGAGGTAAGAGCTCACCAAGGCGACGATCAGTAGCCGGTCTGAGAGGATGAACGGCCACACTGG
>NZ_UPPP01000126.1 GCF_900476375.1 Allolucifera butyrica
GGGTGCCGCCAACATTATCTTCCGCGGTGATCCGGATGTGCAGGCCAAGACGGCGAAATACATCGAAGAGTTTGCCACACCCTATAAAGCTGCCGAACGCGGCTTTGTGGACATGGTCATCGAGCCGAAGGAAACCCGGCCCCGTATTATCGCGGCCCTCAACATGCTGGCGACAAAGCGGGAAAACAGGCCGGCCAAGAAACATGGTAACATTCCCTTGTAATCTCTGATTTCACTGCCATGGATCCGGGTTTTATTAACAGCTAGAAAGGAGACCTGCAAAATGACAGTACCTGATTCGATGGAAGGCGCGATCATATTAAGCGTTATCGATTTTCTACTGAGCTTCGTAATTATTTATGGCATCAGCCTGGTTTTGTATATATTTCCCCATCTGAACAAGCTGGGCCATGTCGATGAAAGCAAGCTGAAGGGCGGCCACTAATTCTTGTTCGTAACCTTATACTATAGGAGGAAAGTGCATGTTTGAACAAATCTCGTCGCTACTGTATTCGCTGGTCGAACAAACCGGCCTTGCCCAGCTTTGGTGGGGCAACGTGGTAATGATTATTGTCGGTGCCGTCCTGGTTTACCTTGCGCTGGCCCGCAAATACGAACCGTTTTTGCTATTAGGCATCGGCTTTGCCTGTATTGTTGCCAACGTTCCCGGTTCGGATCTGATAAAGCCCGGCGGATTATTTTATTATGCCTATAAGGGCGTGGAACTGGTAATTCTTCCGCCGCTTATCTTTTTCGGC
>NZ_UPPP01000083.1 GCF_900476375.1 Allolucifera butyrica
CAGTTCGAAGATCGTTTTGAGCAGCAAATATTTAAACATCCGAATCGGGTCAATCGCATTTCTGCCATTATCCAGACAATAGCGCTCTTTCAATTCCTCATACACAAAGGAGAAATCAACAAGTTCGCTGATTTGTCGCAGCATATTATCCTTGGGAATAATCAAGTTATAGAGCTCTATATAGGGACTTAAAACCATGGCTTGTTGTTGTTGTATCATTTGACTCACCTGCTCCCTTTGATACCTTAATTATACAGGAAAAAAGGTACAGCCTCTTCAGTTTTATTGAGAGACTATACCTTTTTTAGCATCATAGGGACTTTTTCAGTGGCCTCCAATTGACCGGAGTATCTTTCTAAATGTATTAGAATTTATAAGTTTTAAGAGCCTGTAAGTTCTTACGGATCCAAGGACTGAAGGGATTGTGAGTAGGTTTTCCGCGCCCTGAGCCCTGCACCATGAGCCGAAAGACCCCGTTAGCGGTCTTTCTTAACCGTTTAATTGGCTTTCAAATTACTGATATGTTCCACTCCACGACGGATGGCCTGTTCATTAATCGTCTTCAGTTCCGGTTTTTTGGCAAAAATCTTAGCAAATGCCTGCAAAACCGAATCCTGTTCAACGGCGCCGGTAGCGGCAACTAAGGCACCAAGCACCACCATGTTGGTAACTTTATTATTGCCCAGTTCGGCGGCAATATCATTGGCGGGCACCCTAAATGTTTGAATATCCCGGCGTTGAGCATTTCTATCGATTAGCGAACTGTTAATGATAAGAATTCCGCCGGGCCTGAGCGAAGATTCGAATTTATCCAATGACGGCAAATTCATAGCTACCACTGTAGTAGGCTCCGAAACTACCGGGGCGCCAATGGGTTCATCGGAAACAATTACCGAACAATTGGCTGTTCCCCCGCGCATTTCCGGACCATACGACGGAATCCAGGATACGTTCCGGTTTTCCAGCATTCCGGCATAGGTTAAGAGCTGCCCCATCAGCATAACTCCCTGCCCGCCAAAACCGGCCATAATCATTTCGTGGATCATTTTGCCACCCCTTCCGGTGTTTTAAATACACCCAGCGGATAGTAAGGAATCATATTCTTCTCCAGCCAGCGGGTCGCTTCAACGGGATTCATTCCCCAATTGGTGGGACAGGTTGACAAAACTTCCACCATAGCAAAACCAAGTTGGTCCATTTGCACTTCAAAGGCTTTTTTAACAGCCGCTTTCGCTTTTGCCATATTGGCAGGATTATTGACGGCAACCCGGGCAATGTATTTTGCCCCGTCGAGCGTTGCCAGCATTTCGGACATACGGATAGGCATCCCGGCTGTTGACGGGTCGCGCCCATAGGGTGAGGTGTTCGTTACTTGGTTTACCAGGGTTGTAGGCGCCATTTGCCCGCCCGTCATGCCGTAAATGGCATTATTAACAAAAATGGTTGTAATCTTTTCGCCCCGGGCGGCCGCATGCACAATTTCCGCACAACCTATGGCCGCTAAATCCCCGTCCCCCTGATAAGTAAAAACAACGGCATCATTATGAACCCGCTTCACGCCGGTTGCTACGGCCGGCGCCCGGCCATGGGCGGCTTCAAACATGTCGCAGTTAAAATATTCATAAGCTAACACGGAGCAGCCGACGGGAGCCACGCCGATCGCTCTTTCGCCAATATCCAATTCATCAATTACTTCCGCCACCAGCCGGTGAATAATTCCATGATGGCAACCCGGACAATAATGAAATGCCATGTCTTTCAGCGCATTCGGCCTACAAAATAATTTTTCCGCCACTCTACTTGCCCCCCTTGCCATTCACTATTTTTACGATTTCATTATATATTGATTTCGGGCTGGGCATCATACCGCCGGTCCGGCCATAAAAATGAACCGGCTTGGCCCCGTTTACAGCCAGGCGTACATCTTCCACCATTTGACCGGCGCTTAATTCCACCGTTAAAAAGGTTTGGGCTTTTGCCGCCAGCCGGGCCAACGGTGCGGCTGGAAACGGCCATAACGTGACCGGCCGGAACATACCGGCTTTAATTCCTTCCGCCCTTGCCTTCTCCATAGCCGAACGGGCAATCCGGGAAGTAATGCCATAAGCCACCAGGATAATTTCCGCATCCTCCGTATATAATTCTTCATACCGTACTTCCCTGCCGGCAATTTGCGCAAATTTCTTCTGCAAATGAATATTATGCTCTTCTAATTTTTCCGGCTGTAAATGCAAGGAATTGATAATATTCGGCGTTTGACGTCCCCGTAAGCCCGTAGCCGCCCAGGGTTTGGCAATATAGCCCGTCTTTTCGGCGGCAAATTTTACCGGTTCCATCATCTGCCCCAGCGCACCGTCTCCCAGCAGCATGACCGGTGTTCGATAGGTATCGGCCAGATCAAACGATAAAATTGTCAGATCAACCAATTCCTGAACTGAGTTCGGCGCTAAAACCAGCAAGCGATAGTCACCATGTCCGCCGCCCTTTGTGGCCTGAAAGTAATCTCCCTGAGCGGGCTGAATGCTGCCTAACCCGGGACCGCCGCGCATAATATTGACAATCACGCAGGGCAGCTCGGCACCGGCAATGTAGGAAATACCTTCTTGCTTCAAGCTAATCCCCGGACTTGAAGACGACGTCATGACCCGGGCGCCTGCCCCCGCTGCGCCGTAAACCATGTTAATCGCCGCTATCTCGCTTTCGGCCTGTAAAAAGACCCCTTCAAGCTGCGGCATACGCCGGGCCATATACTCCGTCAGCTCTGTCTGCGGCGTAATAGGATAGCCGAAATAATGACGGCAACCGGCAACAATGGCTGCTTCGCCAATGGCTTCATTGCCTTTCATTAATATTTTCTCTGCCACATTGATCTCTCCCCTATGTTTATTTGTGAATCTCAATGACCATGTCGGGACAAGTTTTGGCGCAAAGCATGCAGCCGATACATTTGGACTCATCGGAGCAGCTTGCCGGCCGATAGCCTTTACTATTGAAACGATTCGCAATGATTACTATTTTTTTCGGACATACGGTGGTACATAATTCGCACCCCTTACACCTTTCTTCATTAAAAACCGGTTTTGGCATGAAATTCCCTCCTGCTCGTTTATCGTTGTGGAAAAACCAAACTCTTCAATGGCCGTACCTAGGCTTTATAGCCTTCCTGGTAAATATACCCGCAACACCCGGCGTTAAATCATACTTTTCCCCGAAAGAGATTACAAAACCCCCATTTCACATTCTGAACCTATGGCGACAATATTTTCTCCCAATCTATAGCCACAATAACTTGACATTTCGTTTAAAATTCATTAAGTTTATCCTTCTCTGGAGAAATTATTGTCGAATGACAGATGACTGCGAAAAATGGGACCAAAAAACAATCTCACTTCATATCCTCCACAGAAGGATATTCGAAAAGAACCGAAAAAATCCTGCAATTCCAGTTGAATACAAAATACCCCGTGTTATTAATCACGGGGTATTTTACCGGTTTCATAAATGACAATTGTCATCTTTTCGCCTGATTTACTGACACCAAAGATATAACCATCCCGCTTTAGAGATTTGTTCAAAAAATCAACAACGTCAACCAGGACGTTCTCGGAAGGAAAAGTCCTGCTGGCGATCATATCAAGCTTTCCCTGGTTAGTATCATTGATTGTCGACACGTTGAATCACGCCTCTATTTTATGATTTCCACCAAATCTCCCGTCTTGATCTTAGCCGCGTTGCCTTCGTCTGTGTCCACGTGCATTTCCAGGTAAAAATTTTCATTGACCCGGATGAGCACCTGGTCAAAAATCAGCGCCCGTTCACCGGGAACCGCTACTTTTACAATATCTTTGTCTTTGAGTCCCAACTTCCCGGCATCAGCGGGAGTCATATGGATATGACGGCCGGCGGCAATAACGCCTTCCTCCACGGTTACGGACCCCTTCGGTCCAACCAGGGTAATTCCCGGTGAATTGCTAATATCACCCGAATCTCTTACAGGAGGACTTATTTTTAATTTCAGGGCATCGGTGAGCGCAATTTCGATTTGCGTCTTCTTGCGTTCCGGTCCTAAAATACGCACTCCCTTAAAAGAACCTTTTTCCGTTACAATATCTACCGTTTCTTCCGCAGCGAATTGCCCCGGCTGGGACAGATCCTTTTTTACAGTAAGCTGATACCCCTCACCATACAATATATCAAGGTGCTCACGGGTTACATGGACATGGCGGGCAGAGATTCCTACCGGTATTTTTACATTGGACATAATTAAAAACACTCCTTTGCGTCAACAGGTATTGTAGTTATTCAATAATCTCGGAAAAGTAAATTACAGTTACGATATCACTGGGTATTAAGGACTTATCATAGATGGACTGCAAAAATAACAGTAAATCATCTACGCTGGTTAAATCCGGATTTTCACCCTGCAAATCGTCCATTGTCAATTGAGCAATGGGTTTCACAAGCACCCGGTCGATGACGGCCGTGTATATTTTTTTCTTTTGGGCAAACCGTTTACCGACAGTAACCCAGACAATGTCTCCTTCAGCATATTTGCCGGTCTTATCGCCAAGACGGATCGTACAGGTCTTTCGCCGGCATACTAATTGGCTGTGATAATTGGCTGAATAAAAATTAAGCGCACGCATTCAACTTTCCTCCCTATCTGTTAAGTTTGCCAAACCAGGTTTGAATCCGGTGAACCGCTTCCTTTAGCCTGACTTCCGGTTGAACCAGGGCAATGCGGACAAATCCTTCACCGCACTGGCCGAAAGCTTTACCGGGAATTACCGCCACACCGGTATTTTTCAGCAAATCAATGGTGAAATCAACCGATAACTGTGCGGCGGGAACAGGTGCCCAAATATACATGGAAGCGCGCGGACGGTCAACTGGCCAGCCGGCGTTGTTTAATCCGTCAACGAGAATATCACGGCGCCGCCGGTATGTATCGGCGGTTGCTTTTACACAATCCTGAGGTCCGGTTAAAGCGGCAACCGCCGCTTGCTGAACCGGATAAAAGATTCCATAATCAAAATTGGATTTAAGCCGCCCTAATTCGGCAATTGCCTGCGAATTGCCGACAACAAAGGCAACCCGGCATCCTGCCATATTATATGTTTTAGAAAGCGAATTGAACTCAATGCCGATTTCCCTGGCACCCGGTATGGAGAGAAAACTCTCCGGTTTATAACCGTCGAATACCAATTCGCTATAAGCAAAGTCACTGCATACTAAAAATTGATATTCATGGGCCAAAGCTACCACCCGTTGATAAAATTCCGGGGTAGCGGTGGCGGCCAAAGGATTATTCGGATAATTAATAATCATCAGCTTGGTCCGGCGCAAGACATTTTCCGGTAATGAATCCAAATCCGGCAGATAATGATTGGCCGCAGTCAGAGGCATCCTGTATAATTCCGCGCCGGCAATCGACGGCCCGGCACTGAAAATGGGATAGCCGGGATCGGGAACAAGCACTACATCGCCGGGATTGGCGAAACACAAAGCAATATGGGCCAGGCCATCCTGGGAACCCATTAGCGAGTGAATTTCGGTTTCAGGATCCAGTTTTACGTTGTAATTCTTGCCGTACCACTCTGCCACGGCAGCCAAAAAGCGGGGTGTCCCTTTGGATAGAGTGTAGCCATAACTATGCGGCTCGATAACGGCATTCTTTAATGCCTCGATAATATGCGCCGCGGGAGCCATGTCCGGACTGCCAATGCTTAACGTAATTACATCGTTGCCGGCAGCAACTTCTTTTTTGCGCAGTTCGTCAACCTCCGAAAAAATCGCCGACGTTAATCCCTGCATCCGTCGAGCCGGATTAAACATGAGAATCCCCCACACTTCGCAATTATAATACCAGTCTTTTTATAGTTATTTCCCTATGAAAAGGAACAATTCCTGCCGGCGGGGCGATAATTATCGGCAAAGCCGCATTCCTCTCGCCTGGCATTCGGCATAAATCCGTTCTTCATCCAGCGTGGTAAGGCGACGGTTCTCCATCAGAATCCGCCCGTTTACAATCACCGTATGAACATCACCGGCGGAAGCGGCATAAGTAAGCAGGGAAAGCCGGTCGTGACGCGGATACCAGTGCGGAGCCTGAATATCAAAGATAGTAATGTCCGCTTTGCAGCCCGTATCCAGCTTTCCGGTCCGGTCTCCCAGACCCAGGGCAAAGGCTCCGTTTGCCGTTGCCATTTGTAAGGCAAAAGCCGCCGGCACGGCTAACGGATCCCCTGTATTGGCCTTATGCACCAAAGCGGCCAGACGGGTTTCTTCCAGCATATCCAGATTATTGTTACTGGCAGCGCCGTCGGTTCCCAAACCGACACAAATTCCCGCAGCCAGCATCTGAGGCACCGGCGCAATACCGCTGGCCAGTTTCAGATTGCTGCCGGGATTATGCGCTACCCGGACATTTCTTTCCCGCATAATCTCAATATCCTGCAGCGACACATGCACACAATGGGCGGCTAATACGCCATGGGCCAGTAAGCCGACCTCTTCCATCAGGGCGATGGGTGATGCGCCGTATTCCTTAAGACAATCTTCCACTTCGCCGGCGGTTTCAGACAAATGCGTATGAATTTCCGCACCCAGTTTTTCCGCCAGTTGAACAACTTTTTTCAGATAAGGCGGCGGGCAGGTGTATGGGGCATGCGGCGCCAGCATAACCGTAATGCGGCCGTCGCAACTGTTATGATATTCTTTGAAAAAGGTTTCACTTTCCAGTAACGCCTGCTCCGCATTCGGCGTAACTCCGGCCATCCCCCGCGCCAACACGGCCCGTATGCCGCTTTCCTCAACGGCCCGGGCTATTTCCTGCATGGAGAAATACATATCGGCAAAAGTGGTTGTGCCGGTTTTGATCATTTCGGCAATCGCCAATAAGGTGCCCCAATAAATATCATCTTGTTCCAATTTGGCTTCAGCCGGCCAAATTTTATTTTGCAGCCAATCCATCAGTTGCATATCGTCGGCATAACTGCGAAACAGCGTCATCGCCGCATGGGTATGCGTGTTGATGAACCCGGGAACGGCTAATTTATTGGTACCGTCGATAATCCGGTCGGGCTGCCAGTTAGAATCAAGGGTTCCCGCAGCGACGATCACATCGTTATCAATGCCAATATCCCCCTGATGCACCCGGTTGTCGCTGCCTAACCATTCAATATTTTTCAATACCGTCTTTCCCATCCCAATAACCCTCCGCATGCTAGATACTCTAAGCCGGCTTCGATTCCCTTTTCAGCCGGCAATTTCAATCCGGATAAAATTTCGTTCAGGCTTGAGACAAATACTTTTTCTGTTCCGTCGACAGGCTGTCAATCTGAATTTGCATGCCTTGCAGCTTTAAATTGGCAACCCGCACATTTAATTCATCCGTAATATTGTATACCTTGTTTTCCATTGACGCCCCATGCTCCGCAATATGCAGCACCGCCAACGCCTGCATGGCAAAGGACAGATCCATAATTTCCGTCGGATGACCGTCACCGGCAGCCAAATTAACCAAGCGGCCTTCCGCCAAAAGATACAGTTTACGGCCATCGGCCAAAGTATATTCCTCAATATTTTTCCGCGCTTGTTTGCGGGCCACGGCTAGAAGATCTAAATCTTCCTTGTTGATTTCAACATCAAAGTGGCCGGCATTGGCCAACACGGCACCGGATTTCATAACCTTCATATGTTCCTGACGGATCACATCCCTACAGCCGGTAAGGGTTACAAAAATATCGCCCCGGCGGGCCGCATCCTGCATCGGCATAACTTGAAACCCGTCAAATACTGCTTCGATCGCTTTAATCGGGTCAACTTCCGTTACGATCACGTTGGCGCCAAGTCCTTTGGCCCGCATGGCGACCCCCTTGCCGCACCAGCCGTAGCCGGCAATAACCACAGTCTTGCCGGCCACCGTAAGGTTGGTAGTCCGCATAATGCCGTCCCAGGTTGATTGCCCGGTTCCATACCGGTTATCAAACAGATATTTGCAATAGGCGTCATTGACGGCAATCATAGGAAACTTGAGCCGGGTTTCCGCCGCCAAGGCCCGCAGCCGAATTACACCGGTGGTGGTTTCTTCCGAACCGCCCAGAATGTTCCGGGCCATTTCGCTCCGTTTTCCGTGCAGCAGCGATACCAGGTCGCCGCCGTCATCAACGATAATGTTCGGTTTTGTATCAAGCGCTTTATGAAGGAATTCTTCATATTCCGCCGCGGTTGAATTATACCAGGCAAATACGGTTACCCCCTGTTCGGCCAGGGCGGCCGCCACATCATCCTGGGTGGATAAAGGATTGCTTCCGGTCACAGCGACATTAGCCCCCGCATTTTTCAGCACTATTGCCAAATACGCCGTTTTTGCCTCCAAATGCATGGTAACCACCACGTTTTTACCCGCCAGCGGCCGGGAAACAGACAACTCATTATTCAAAACATTTAATACCGGCATAAACCCTTTAACCCAGTTGATTTTATCCAGCCCTTGCGGGGCTAACGCACGGTCACGAATCATGGATTCCATCTTTATTCAGGACCACCTTTCTTTATTCTGGCGATTGAAATGTCATACGGCGCCCGCAGGATACCGTATTCCGTAATAATGGCAGTAACAAGCTGATTGGGAGTTACGTCAAAGGCCGGATTGAACACGTCAACCCCTGCCGGTGCAATTGGCTGTCCTCCCAACCGAGTGACTTCCGCAGCGCTGCGTTCCTCAATCGGAATTTCGTCCCCCGTCTGCTTGGTAAAATCAAACGTAGACAGCGGCGCCGCCACATAGAAAGGAATACGGTGTTCTTTGGCCAGGACGGCAACGCTGTAAGTACCGATTTTATTGGCCACATCCCCATTTAAAGTAATGCGGTCGGCTCCGACGATAACCGCCTGAACCATGTTGTTTTTCATCACCCAGCCGGCCATGTTGTCCGTTATTAGCGTAACTGGAATGCTTTCCTGCATAAGTTCCCAGGCTGTAAGACGTGCCCCCTGCAGCAACGGGCGCGTCTCGTCGGCAAATACACGGATAATATTCCCATCGGACCAGGCCTGACGGATAACGCCCAGTGCCGTGCCGAAACCGACCGTTGCCAGCGCGCCGGCATTGCAGTGAGTCAGCACGCTGGCGGGTGCCGTAAATAACTGGGCGCCGAGGACTGAGATGCGCCGGTTAACCTGGACATCCTCGGCAGCGATCTGAATTGCTTCCTGTTCCATCGCCTGAATTAAGCCGGGCACTTCTTTTGCTTGATTTTGCTCCCAGACTCGCAGCATCCGGTCAATGGCCCAAAATAAATTTACCGCTGTTGGCCGGGTGGCCTTTAACTTTTCGGCTATAACAAACAGTTTAGACGCAAAATCATCGGGCGTATGGGTGACTTCCATGGCGCCGAGAAGCAAGCCAAACGCGGCGGCCGCTCCAATCGCCGGGGCGCCGCGAACCTCAAGCCGCTGTATAGCCGTAGCCACCCGTTGCCAGTCCGTACATTCAATATACTCCGTTTGTACCGGCAGCAAGGTCTGGTTTAACAACCGTAACCGTCCCTCTTTCCATTCTACCGCAGTGTGCAAAGCAACTCACCACTTTTACTATAATTTAAATCCGCCGTATTCCGCCAGGGCATGCCGGCAACTGCAGTCGCCGGCACCGGCGATAAGACCGATAGCCGCCATAATCAGCTTTTTAATATTTTCCGCGTTGGCCTTCATCGTTTCCAATACCTCCCCATGCGTTAACGGGTTAGGGGCTATACCGGCAGCAAAATTGGTTACCATGGAAACGGTCGTATAGCAAATCTCCGCTTCCCTGGCCAGAACCACTTCCGGCACATTCGTCATTCCCACCAGATCACCGCCTAACTTGGCAAACATCTTAATTTCCGCCGGCGTCTCAAACCGGGGGCCTTCGGCACATACGTAAGTTCCCCTTGCATGCAGGGCAATGCCGGTATTTTCACTGGCCTGGAGTAATTTTTGCCGCAAAGTGGGACAATACGGCTCGGTTACGTCAACATGAACAACGCCGCGCTTACCCCCTTCATAAAAAGTGGTGATTCTGTTTTTCGTAAAATCCAGGAATTGGTCAACCAGTACAAAATCACCGGGTTTCATCGCCGGATTCAAGGAACCGACCGCGGTCGTTGCAATGATATTTTCCACGCCCAGCTTTTTTATTGCCCAAAGATTAGCCCGGTAATTAATCAGATGGGGCGGAATGGAATGCGTGCTCCCGTGACGCGGAATAAAGGCAATTGCCTGTCCGTTAAACTCCCCGATTTTGCACTGCACGACTCCGTAGGGGGTATTTATTGTTTCTTCCCGTAAATTCTTTAATATGCCGGGGTCGTATACACCGGTTCCCCCGATAATTGCTATACGAATCATCTTTTACCACCTCGGTCAACATTTTGTCTTATATAAATAAAATTCTTTTAGACTGCCTGTAAGTTCCATCCCCGAGTAAAGGCCCCTAAATTAACCGGCAGCGCTTTGGCCGGCACCGCTTCTTCGATCGCTTGCTGCCAAACTTCCTGTTTAAAGCCAAGCAGTCTGGCCGCGACCCCGAGAAGAATCACATTGGTTGCGCGAAGTTCGCCGATTTCCCCGGCCAAGCGTACGGCCTGCACCGGAATGACGCGTATATCCTGTCGGGCTAGCTTCTCAAAAATCTGCCCGGGATACTTCGCCTCACCGGTAATAACCGGCATGGGAAGGATTTCCTGCTCATTCACAATCAGCGTCCCGCCGATCTTTAAATAATTGGCCCAGCGCAGGGCTTCCAGTTTTTCAAAAGCCAGAATCATGTCGGCTTGTCCCTTTTCGACCAACGGCGAGTAAACTTTGGCGGCAAACCGGACATACGTTACCACACTGCCGCCCCGCTGCGCCATGCCATGAACCTCCGATTGTTTAACATCCAGGCCGGAAAGCTGCGCCGCCAAACCAAGAATTTTACTGGCTAACAGGGTACCTTGCCCGCCAACGCCCACAATTAACACATTTGCCGCGGCATGATTCATGATTGGGCCTCCTTTCCGATGGCCTGGAATTTGCATATTTGCCCACACACGCCGCAGCCATTGCATAAAGCCGGATTAATAACAACCGCATCCGCTTTATTTTCAATGGCCGGACAACCTAAACGCAAACACATTTTACAATATTTACAGTTTTTATCAATTGAATAAGGGAGCCGTTTTTTATTTTTTTCTATCAGCACACAAGGCTGTCTGGTAATCACAACAGCCGGTTCCCCAGAGTGGACGGCCTCTGTCAGCGCCGCCTCTACTTCCGTCAAATTATAGGCGTTCACGGTCCAAACCTTCTTTACGCCGCAAGCCCGGACAACCGCTTCCAAATCAATCTTATTGGTAGGCTGATTCTTTACTGTAAAGCCGGTTCCCGGATGATGCTGGTGTCCTGTCATGCCGGTAATCGCATTGTCCAGGATTACCAGCGTAAGAATTCCCCGGTTGTAAACCACATCCATTAAACCGGTTACCCCGGAATGCAGGAATGTCGAATCACCGATCGTAGCCACGATTTTCTTATCCGGCAGCATTTTGGACATTCCCATGGCATTACCGATACTGGAACCCATACAAATACTGGTTTCACCCGAATTTAAGGGCGGCAAAGCGCCTAAAGTGTAACAGCCAATATCGGTTGTTACAACAGCCCCCAGTTTATTAATAACATAAAACACGCCCCGGTGGGGACAGCCCGGACAGAGTACCGGCGGTCTTGCCGGCATTTCGGGCAAGGGTTCCGTTAAGACCGCTTCTTCCTGCAGTAAAACCTGTTTAATAACGGCGGTGCTCATTTCTCCGATTCGTGGCAAGAGTTCCTTGCCAACTACCCGCAATCCCATGGCTTTAATCTGTTCTTCCAGATACGGTTCGCCTTCTTCAATCACATAAACCCGCTCAAAACGGGCAATGAAATTCTTAATTAAATTTTCCGGCAAGGGAAAAGTCATGCCCAGTTTTAGGATCGTCGCTTTTTCTCCCAGCGCTTCCTTAGTGTACTGATAAGAGATGCCACTGGTTATAACGGCAAATTCCTTACCACTTCCCTCAATCCGGTTACCGGGAAAGGTTTCGGCAAACCGGGCCAGTTTATGAAGCCGCTGTTCCAGTGAAAGACGCAACCGCCGGGCATTGGCCGGAACAACAACATATTTGGCCATATTTTTTTCATAGGGGCGCATCGGAGCAGCTGCCCGTTCTCCCAGTGTTACTAAGCCTTTTGAATGAGCAATTCTGGTTGTTGTCCGTAAAAAAACAGGTATATCGAATTGTTCGCTGATTTCCAAACCGGCAAGTACGAAGTCTTTCGCTTCCTGACTGTCCGACGGTTCCAACAATACCATCTTCATAAATTTGGCATAATAGCGATTATCCTGTTCATTCTGTGAACTGTGCATGCCCGGATCGTCGGCGGAAACAACAATAAAACCGCCGTTTACCCCGGTATAAGACAAAGAAAAAAGCGGGTCGGCGGCAACATTAACCCCAACATGTTTCATCGCCACCAGACTGCGGGCGCCGGCAAAACAGGCTCCCTGCGCCACTTCAACCGCTACTTTTTCATTCGGTGCCCACTCGCTGTAAATCTCATCGTATTGAGCAATATTCTCCAGTATTTCCGTGCTCGGAGTACCAGGGTATGCAGTAGCAGCCCGGACACCTGCCTCGTAAGCACCCCGGGCAATTGCTTCATTTCCTGACAGTAGCTTCTTAATAACCGTCACCCTTTCGCCGTATAATTCCACTTTTCACAAGTCTGTCACTCAACAGTTCAAGGTGCAAAATGTGGATATATACTGCCTACATTCACCATTTTTTGCAGGAAATCCTGCTCTCTTTCAGGATAAATTTATCCCCACTAAACCGCCTAATGCACCGGCGGCAATACCCGCTGCCAATTTATTGGCCAACACCAGTAAAGAAATGGTTTCATGGGACAGTTTCATGCCAATCGCTACGGAAAGCAAAACATAAACGACGCCGATCGTCATGCCGAGGATCAGTCCCATAGACGCCGCTTTTTGGGTGGCAAAGGCGCTGCCGATAAAGATGCTAAGCATAGTAATGGCAACCATGATATATTGGACATAATGATCCAGTCTCAAATTTTCCGCAATCAAACTGACCAACGACAACAGCAAAGTGCATATCACTGAGACAAAAAGACTCATGAAGGCACCTTTTATAATTACAGTAACCGCACTTTGGGTTTTTCGCGGTGGTGTTAAGGACGAATTCCGGCTCACTCTGGCCACACGGCTCCCCCCTTGCAGTTTTACTGTAAATTTATGCGGGACGTGGCCAAATATGCTAAGAATAAGAGGCAAGAACGGTACATTAGTTAAAGGAGAGATTCCAAT
Source organism: Allolucifera butyrica (assembly GCF_900476375.1). GTDB lineage: Bacteria > Bacillota > Negativicutes > Sporomusales > UPPP01 > Lucifera > Lucifera butyrica. The sequence goes on from NZ_UPPP01000083.1 coordinate 13,397, forward strand.
TCCTTACTTCCTGTATAATCCCGTAATTAGTAAGATCAAAATGAATCGGAGTAATCGAGATTTTACCGTTTTTTATGGCCGTAACATCCGTAGCCGGGTCGTCTTCCTCATCGGCTACCTGGCCTCCCATCCAGTAGTAAATTCTGCCCCGGGGGTCCTGACGGCGTTCAAACGTATTTTCATACCGCCTTACTCCCAGCTTGGTAATCGCTACCCCCTGGATTTTATCACCCTGTAGGGAAGGTATATTTACATTAAGCAGTGTATTGGGCGGCAATGAATGGTGAGGCATTTCCAAAAGCAACCGGCGGGTAAATTGGGCCGCCGTTTCAAATTCAAACGGGTTCCCGTTATCCAGCGACACGGCAATGGCGGGTAGCCGGTGCATAGCCGCTTCAATCGCTGCACTGACCGTGCCGGAATAGAGTACGTCGGTTCCCAGATTGGGTCCGTGATTAATTCCCGAAACAACAATATCCGGGGCTGCCGGCAATAGTGCTTCCAGAGCAATTTTTACACAGTCCGTAGGGGTCCCCCCAATCCTCCAGGCACAGATAGCCGGATTCTCAATACAATGCCGGTCAACCCGGATTGGATGATGCACCGTAATGGCCTGACTGGTGGCGCTGCGCTCCACATCCGGGGCAACGACGGTAACGGTGGCAATTTCGGCAATCGCTTTCCATAGCGCCTGAATGCCCTGGGCGTTAATTCCATCATCATTAGTCAACAGAACATGCAAAATTATTGGCCTCCTTCCCGGTAGCTGACAGCCGAATAAGGAGATTCCCATACTTTAACATAGGAAACGGTAACAGCAGCCGGCAACGAAGCGCTTTTAACCAATTTTTTATAGATGTGACAGGCAATATTCTCCGCCGTAGGACAGATAGTCTGAAAGGCTGCCAGCTCATTCAGATAATAATGGTCCAACGTTGCAATTACCTTGGCAACTTCCTGCTTCAAAACTCTAAAATCAACTAACATTCCCAAATGGTCTAACCCTTCGCCACTAACAGCTACTTCCACTTTCCAATTATGCCCGTGCAGGCGCTGGCACTTTCCGGGATACTCGGGTATCCGGTGTGCCGCTTCAAAATCAGTAGTAATTGTTAATTCAAACATAAATAATCCTCCATGATTCGCTTATTATAGTTATCATCATAATTAATGTGAAAAAAGATGAGTTTAAAACTCATCTTAGAAATTGGTCAAGATTATTTAGCGGCATGTTTACTTAATAAATTCTCTTTTGAAAAATTCGACGACTGATTGATTAAAACGTCATGATACCGAATGCTGCGTGTGTGAACGGTGTGGCTCCACACCCGGTCATGCCTGTGCAAGTATCCCAAAAAAGTGATTGGTATCCAGCTATAGACGAACAAGGGATATAAGATGAGATAAAACCAGGCTTTCCAGTGAGGGCGGATTCGTGCCAGCACTATGATAGGAAAAACATACTGTCCGATGGCGATAACCGTCCATACTTCAACGGGTAATATCATATATAAAATATTGGTATAAAACGGAACTACATGATATATATAACTAAGCAGGACAAAAATTGTTGACAAAATTAAAAAATGGGGCTGCAACAGATGGATAATACCATCCAAAATCCGGATATCTCTTCTTTTAATTCCCTCAACCAACAACCGCGGAATATACCGTCCGGCGCAGTCAAAGTGACCTTGCGCCCAACGTTTTCGCTGGTTCCATGACTGCATAAAGGTAAGTGGTTTCTCATCGTAGACAATCGCATCATGGGCCCATGTCGTAGGAATGCCTTCCAGCAGAACTTTCATGGTAAATTCCATATCTTCCGTTAAACAGGTGGCTCCCCAGCCAAACTTCCGGAGTACATCGCTGGAGATACACATCCCCGTGCCGCCCAATACGCTTGAGAGTCCCAGATTATATTTTGCTAAATGCCAGATGTGGTCCACCACCCAGAAGGAAATGGCAAATGTCCCGGCAATCCAACTGTCATAAGGATTCTTGGCATCTAAATAACCTTGAATCACCTTTTCTCCTTTGCATAGCCGGTTGTTCATTTCCATTAAAAAATCCGGATGAACGAGATTATCCGCATCAAAAACAACAACACCATCGTATGTACGATCCAAATGAAACAGATTGCCGAACATCCACTCGATTGCGTAGCCCTTGCCGCGTTCCTGCTGATTATACCGTTCATAAACGAGAGCGCCGTCCGAGCGGGCAATATCTGCTGTTTTATCGGTACAATTGTCGGCAACGACAAATATATCATACAATTCGCGCGGATAATGTAAAACATGCAGGTTTTCCAATAGTTGGCCAATTACTTTTTCTTCATTGTGAGCTGCGACTACGATCGCAAATGTCTTTTGGGGGGTTAGAATCTTATGTTCTTTTCGCCGCCACATCCCAAAAAACGCGATAATAAAATAATATAATGTAAAAAAGACAATAATAAACTGCATTGGAATCATTACATAGTCAAAAGTGTAGTTCATGAAGATTATTCTCCTTTTTAAAACCACCGGCATTATGCTTCTACGGTCTTCTTAGCTTAACATAAAAACAATTGTAAATTCTGTCAGACAAACTGTCAAGACGTAGAAAGCGGATTCCGGAAGCAGAATTCCCCATTTCATCGCCGAAATGGAAATAAAACCGTTCAATATTTCGTTTTTGGGGCTGTTTGCGTCACTTACTAGATACTTTGCCCCAACCGGAACAAAAACATGAGTCCGCTGACCCGTTAAACCGATTTATTATCAAATAAACTAAAGGCGGTATTCAGGATCCCCAGTATGGAATAGGAGAAAAAAATGACAAATAATAAAGCTTTGGGCACGGTAAACAATATGTAGGCAGCCAGAAGCAGCGTCAGTATGGCAGGGAACAAACGGACCCGTTCCCCATGGCCTTTGAAATCGGGATACTTAATTGTACTAATCATTAAATACGCAAAAATGGCCACGATGACGGGAAAAGTCCAACCGGACGGCCTGACGCCCAGCGCCACAAAGGTCGCAACCACGCAGCCGCCGGCAGGTATGGGTAAACCCATGAAATAGCCCTTCACGGTTGACGTATTTACGTTAAACCGAGCCAGACGCAATGCACCGCATGTTGCAAAAGCGGCCGCAACGGCGGTGCCGGCCACACCGAAGTCTTTCAGGGAAAAAGCGTAAGCAAGCATGGCCGGAGCCACGCCGAACGAAACTAAATCACAAAGGGAATCCAGTTCCTTGCCAAAATCACTGCTTACTTTAAAGTACCTTGCTACTCTGCCGTCCATTCCGTCGGCAACCATGGCAATTACAATGAACAGCGCCGCCTGGAAAAACTGACCGGCGAACGTAGAAATAATCGCTATCATACCAAATACTAAATTTGAAGCCGTTAATAGATTGGGAATCAGGCTTTTCAATCGCGCCACCTCCCGATAATCGTTTCCCCGCCTTTTACTTTGTCACCCTTTTTCACCAGTATTTCAACACTTTGCGGAACAATCACTTCCGTACAAGAGCCAAACTTAATCATGCCGTATCGTTCTCCCAACTTAAGATCATTACCCAGAGTAACCCAGGATACAATGCGCCGGGCCAAAATGCCGGCCACTTGGGTTACCAGAACCCGCATCCGTTTGTTTTCCAAGCCAATGGCATGTCTTTCATTTTCGCAGCCGGCCGATTCTTTATACGCCGGTCGGAAGCGGCCGCAAGTATATTGTTGAAACAGGATCTCGCCGACAATCGGGCTGCGGTTAACATGCACATCAAACACGGATAAAAAGATGATAACCTTCTTGCCGTAATCATTTAAAAACTGGTCGTCATATACATCACAAACACCCATTACTTTTCCATCGGCCGGTGATACTACCAAAGTATCATCCTCCGGCACAGCCCGGTTGGGATTCCGAAAAAAGAAAGTGACAAACGCCGTCAAAACTCCCGGAATAATACTCCAATATGGATTAACAGCCAAAAATGTAATGACTGTAATTAGGGCAAGCATAGCTATATATATAAACCCTTCTTTTACAATCGGTGTTTGAACCATTTATCCACCTCCTTATGGGCAATCCCGCTTTCATAAGAAGACCGCGCGGTCTTTCGGCTTGTGGCACAAGGCGCGAGAAAACCGTCTGAAACATTTATGCAGTCTTTAAAATTTATGGTTTCTATACTTTTAGGAAAACGCCGCCGCGTTTTTCCGGCGTGCGCTCCAACGCTAAAACCGTCGAAAAAGTTACATTTTCCGGTGCCACAAAAACAGAAGCAAGCGTAAAAACTTGCCTCTCCTGTATTTCTCAACCTATTATAATATACCATATTGGCTTTGTCTAATACTTTTTGCCCGTCACAACGCGCCATACAAAGCGCGGTAAAGCTAACATCCGTATAGCCCGTTGCGGCTGGGACAGCAACCGGTATAACCATTCCATATTGGCTTGCTGCATCCATAAAGGGGCCCGTTTGACCGCACCCGCCATTACGTCGAATGTTCCACCAACCCCGATAACAACCGGCACTCCCAGCCGTGCTAAATTCTTTGCCAGCCATTTTTCCTGTTTGGGGACTCCCAAACCGACTAACAAAATCTCTGGCTGCGAGGCCTTAATATGATTGATAATCAGTTCGTCCTCCTCCGGTGTAAAAAAGCCATTTCGCCGTCCGACAATTTGTAATCCCGGATATTGTTTTTCGGCCATAGCCTTCGCCCTATCGACAATTCCGGGTGCACCGCCAAACAGGTATACCTTGTATCCTTTACCGGCCGCGGCCGACAACAGCCGCTGGGATAAATCAAATCCGGCCACCCGTTCCGGCATGTCAACCCCTAAATAACGGGCCGCCCAAACTACCCCTGCACCATCCGGTATCACCAGGGAAGCCTGGGTCAGAACCGACGCCAGCTCGCGGTCTTTCTGGGCCATCATAATCATTTCCGCATTTGCCGTGGCAATTAAGTGCGGCCTGCCATCCCTGATAAACTGCTCCAGAATCGACAAAGCTTCCTCCATTGTAACCGCATCAACCTGAACATTTAAAACGTCTACTTGCTTCTCCACGGATTCTGTTCTCCCTCTCCTAGTCTATGACATATTTTAACACAATCCGAAGACCCCGGCAATCACCACCAGGGAGAGAGCTTCCAACGGGGAGTATCCTTGTTTTGGTCCGGTCCAAAGGCAGGCGGCCCGGCTTCTTTACGGTGATCCGGCTCTGTCGGCTCCGTGCCTTTGATGAAGGAACAATATTCTATTTCCCGAGTGCGGGGAGTAGCCAGTTTGCCTGTATTGGCCGCAATCGGAACCCCGGTAATCACGTTAGGAGGAACCGGAAAATCAACCGGTTTACTGTCTTTCAGTGCCTGCTTCATCATCGTGCCCCACATTCCGGCAACTTCCGCCCCCGATATACCCACCGGCGTATGATCGTCATTTCCCACATAAATGCCTGTCAGCAAATCCGGTGTAAATCCCACAAACCAAGCGGTTTGAAAATTATCGGTCGTTCCGGTTTTGCCGGCGGACGGACGGCCAATATTGCCCGCTTTGCCGGTGCCGTTCTCCAGTACCCCTTTCATCATATCCATTAAAATATAAGCCATCTCCGGTTTTAAGACAGCTTGTTGATGCAAATTGGTTTCTTCCAGAACCTGACCATTTTGATCCAGTACTTTTAAGATGGCAATCGGGCGGGATAAAATACCGCCATTGGCAATTGCACTATAAGCCGTAGTCAGTTCCATCAGATTGACCCCTTGCGTCAGTCCGCCTAACGCAGCAGCCAGATTATTGTCACCGGGGACCAGAGTCGTAATTCCCATGGATTTGGCCAGGTCAAGAACGTGTTCGACCCCCAGCTGCTGCGCCAGTTTTACGGCTACAATATTAATTGACAGCCGTAACGCTTTTTTTAAAATCATCGGACCATGAAATTTTTCATCGTAGTTATGCGGTGCGTAACCATCAATATTAATCGGCTCATCAACAATAACCGTATTGGCCGCCAATCCCCGGTTTAAAGCCGTGGCGTAAACAAAGGGCTTAAAAGCAGAACCGGGTTGGCGGACTTCGGTTATGACCCGGTTAATTTGACTCTCGGCGTAATTTCGTCCGCCTACCATGGCTTCAATATAACCTGTGCGCGGATCCAGCGCCAGAACAGCTCCTTGATATTTTCCCAACGCCCTTTCCGCGGCTTTCTGCACATTGCTGTCCAGGGTTGTGTAAACCTTTAACCCGCCTTTATAAACCCGGTTAGCCCCATATCGTCCAACCAGTTCATTGGCAATATAATCCAAAAAATACGAAGCTTGTACGGTACGCTTTTTCCGGCCGGCCAGCTTCAATGGTTCGGCGGCCGCCCGCTGCGCTTCCTCTTCGGTAATATCTCCTGCCTTGACCATTCCTTCCAAAACAACCTGGCGGCGCTGCAAAGCGGCTTTCTTATCAACATAGGGAGAAAAAATATTAGGTCCTCGCGGCAGTCCGGCTAACATAGCACTTTCACCTAAAGATAATTCAACGGCATGCTTACCGAAGTAAACTTGCGAGGCGGCCTCTACTCCATAGGCTCCTTCCCCGAAATAAATCTGATTCAGATAGGCCTGTAAAATCTCTTGTTTGGAAAACTTACGTTCAATAATAATTGCCAGCAGTGCTTCCTTCAATTTACGGCTTAGTGTTTGTTCCTGGGTCAAAAACATATTTTTGGCCAATTGCTGCGTAATTGTACTTCCTCCTTCCACGATGCGGCCGTGCAGCAAATCAATCCACAAGGCGCGAAGAATCCCAATCGGGTCGACGCCCATGTGACTGTAAAAACGGGTATCTTCATTATCAATAATTGCTTCCTGGATATATGGCGAAATATTATTAATGGAAACGACGATACGATTTTCTTCAAATAATTTTGATATAAGCTGCCCATGTATATCAAAAACCTGGGTCGCAGTCATTAATTTAAGATTTTCCAAATTATTGACTTCGGGAAGTCCCCAAAAGGCACAGCCACTTACAACCAGGCTACTGACAACAAACGCCATTATAATGATTGACCGGATAGAATGCCGCATTGCCTTGTTCCCTCCTTCTTGCCTGTAGTATATCCATTCCTTGACAAGTTTAACGCGCAGAGGAATATCCTTGCGGGCCGGCGAATAAAGTAGCTAAAATTATAAGCAGGAGCATCTTCATGACCAAGTCCGCCTTCGTCTTTCGTGTGCTTTGTAGCTTAAACATTTTCTTTATTATAATTGCAGTCTTTCCTTTCTATATTCCGCCGGTTAATGTTTCCGCAGCCACCGGGCCGGCGCCGGTTATTACGGATTCCAGCCCGCCCCCTTCCTTTTCGCCGGACCGGCCGGAGCAAAATTCCGCGGTATATCTGCTGCCGGCAATGGCAACCGACGGCGCGGATACGGATAAACCGGTTTATGACCCATACACTGTAACGGAACGAAAAGAAAAAAAGTTACCCGCCGCGCTACCCGATGTAAAACCGTATTATGGCGTCAAAACAGTTTATTTAACGTTTGACGACGGCCCGGATCGGTACAATACCCCGCTTGTCCTGGATATTCTTAAAAAGAACGGAATTAAAGCTACCTTTTTTGTTGTCGGAACGCAGGTGGAAAAATCCGCGCCGTTATTAAAACGTATTTATAACGAGGGCCATGCCATCGGCAATCATTCTTATAATCACATATACCGGCAACTCTACCGGTCGCCGGCGGCTTATATGGAACAACTCCGGCATAATGACCAAATTATAAAGCGTATTCTTGGTGTACGTCCCCGCATCGCCCGGGCTCCGGGCGGTACAGTAGGCAGTTTTACCAAACAATATTGGACTTTATTAAAAGAAGAGGGATATACCGATATAAGCTGGAATGTCAGTTCCGGTGATGCCTCCCGCGCCAAGGCGGCGGATCTGGTGCAAAATGTAATCTATCAAATGCAGAACAAATATTTATGGAGCCATGCCATCGTTTTAATGCATGATGGCCCCGGGCACGGCGAAACTGTGAAAGCCCTGCCTTCGATCATCAAGTATTTTAAAGACAATGGTTTTGAATTTAAAGTCGTAAACCTAAAAACACCGCCAGCCTGGTAGCTGACGGTGTTTTTATATATTTTACAAACTGTAGTTGGGAGATTCTTTGGTAATGCTGATATCATGGGGATGACTTTCCTTGAGTCCCGCTCCGGTAATACGAATGAACCGCGATTTTTTTATTAAATCCTCGATAGTAGCTACGCCGCAATAGCCCATGCCGGCGCGGAGACCGCCAACGAGTTGAAATACCGTATCGGCCAGCGTTCCCTTATAAGGAACCCGGCCTTCAATCCCTTCCGGAACCAGTTTATCCATATTCTCCTGGAAATACCTGTCCTTACTGCCCTGGGCCATGGCCCCCAGTGAGCCCATTCCCCGGTAAACCTTGTAGCTCCGTCCCTGATAAATAACGGTTTCGCCAGGGCTTTCTTCGGTACCGGCAAATAAATTTCCCACCATTACAACATTAGCGCCGGCAGCAATGGCCTTGGTTATATCACCGGAATATTTTATGCCTCCGTCGGCGATAACGGGAATTTTAAACGCCCGGGCCGCAGTGGCACAATTATAAACAGCCGTAATCTGCGGTACACCGATACCGGCAATCACTCTGGTGGTACAAATCGAACCGGGACCAATGCCGACTTTCACCGCATCGGCTCCCGCCTTAATTAAATCAACCGTCGCTTCCGCTGTGGCAACATTGCCGGCAATAAGGTCAACAGCAGGAAAGGAGGCCTTAATTTTTCTTACGGCTTCCATAACGCCGCGGGAATGGCCATGAGCCGTATCAATAACAATCACATCGACTTTCGCTGCGACAATTGCTTCCACCCGCTCCATCATATCGGCACTGACGCCAACTGCCGCCGCCACCAGCAAGCGGCCTTTTGAATCTTTGGCTGAGTTGGGATACTTTTGGGCTTTTTCAATATCTTTGATTGTAATTAAACCTTTTAGCTTACCGTCGGCATCGACCAATGGTAATTTTTCAATCCGGTGTTTTCTTAATATTTCTTTCGCTTCTTCCAGCGAAGTCCCAACAGGAGACGTGATCAGATGCTCGCGGGTCATACAATCACCGATTTTTCTGCCTAGTGCAGTTTCAAAGCGTAAATCCCGGTTGGTTAATATCCCCACCAGCCGGTCGTTGTCCGTTATCGGCACCCCGGAAATATGATATTTTTCCATAAGATCATGAGCATCCTGCAACGTATTCGCGGGAGATAAAAATATAGGATCAACAATAATGCCGTGCTCGGAACGTTTTACTTTATCAATTTCATTGGCCTGTCTCTCAATAGGCATATTTTTATGAATTACACCCAGCCCGCCTTCCCGGGCCATAGCAATCGCCATTCTCGCTTCGGTCACGGTATCCATGCCGGAGCTGATAACCGGTATATTTAATTTGATACGCTGCGTCAAATCGGTACTGACATTCACTTCCCGCGGTAAAACTTCTGATTTTGCCGGTACCAGTAAAACGTCATCGAAAGTTAATCCTTCCGGGCCAAACTTATTCTCAAACATCAATTTTACTCCTTTCAACAGGCTACTATGTATTTCAAATATAATAACACAAATAAACTAGCCCAATCTACTACTTTTTATGTAATAACCAAATATTCTGCCGAGGTATTGGGTAAATTATCAATTCAATTTCCTACCCCCACGCTGGGTTGAGCATCATGTACTAACTCAGGGTGAACGGGGCAAAACCAAGCTCGGACCAAAGCCGGTTATTGGCTATGCTCTCAAAACCCCGGATGCGTAATTTTATAATACTTTTTAGCTCGTAAACAGAACGGAAAAACCGCCTTTCTAACGGGTAAGCCGTATTGTTGGCAGCCTGCCGGTAAAAAGCGGCGGAATTTTCAATAAAGCCGGTCAACGTCCATAGTATCGTCATATGTGCTACGTTAGGATCAATCCTTGCGGCATAAGCCTGATACATTTGCTGCCAGGCCGCATCTGTCCCTAAACAACTTATAACTTCTATATCCGGTAAACAGTTACTCTGACTATTAAAGCTTTGCAGAAAAGATACCATACGCTCCTGAACGGCATGCAATTGATTAAAAAGCGGTACCAGTTCAATAGGAGCGGTAGACTGCAACCGGTCCATATCTTGCCGGATTGCTATTTCCAGGGTCATTGCAAAATCAATTATGGCCATGTTTCATCCCCCCCTTATTGCAACAGCCCATTTCGTCGTTAGCGAAATGGGCTGTTATCATTTTGTACTACTTGTCGGACATTAACACGCCTGCTTTAGCAATATTTTGTTTGGTAGTTTCCCGGATCACAATGGTAACTGCTTCTGCCGGGCACTGGGCAGTTTCAACAATGGCTTCCGTTACTTTCTTGGCCAATGCTCTTTTTTGCTCGGCCGAACGCCCTTCCACCATGTCAATTTGTACGATTGGCATTTTCTCTTTCCTCCCCCCGTTATATAAATTAATAGATTTGGTTCTTCACCACTTTTTACTTTCCCTGCAACTCTCTTTGAAAAATTTCACAACTGCCGTCTAGCCAGTTGACACAGTCACTGCAACGGCGGACAAAATCATCCGGCGATACATTAAGCCAAGAATAGCCGTAACCCATGGCGTTAATAATATGTTCAAACTCCCGGCACTCCGCTGCAATCGTAATCAGTTGTTCCTCCTCATAACCAACCGGCATACACCGTTCACCACCTTTTAAATTTTTGAGATTAGTGTATGTTTTCGATTATGAAAATAATTTTAAAAATTTTTCCAAAGCCCGTATAAAAGGAACCAAATAGGAGCATAATGAGAATGTAAATTTTCTCCTCTCCCATAATTAGGCGGCCCTATGGCCGCCCTCTTTTTTTGGCAGCTTTCTTGGTCAGTTAGTAGTCAATTACGGAATATGAAGCTGAAATAATCACCAAACCGTTCTTGTAAGACGGCTTGCATAGAAAAAATAGCCTGCGGGTCATTCGCCGTCGTAAGAGCGGCCCGCCTGGCCTCGATCAATACCTGTGTATCTTTTACTATATCAGCGATTTTTAAATCGGGAAGGCCATGCTGCCGGGAACCAAAAAACTGTCCGGGTCCCCGTAATAATAAATCTTTTTCCGCTAACAAAAACCCATCACTTGTTTGCGCTAGAATCTTTAGCCTTTCTTTCGTTTCGGCATTCCGGCTGTCCGATAGTAAAACGCAATAGGATTGATGCTGCCCCCTGCCGATCCGTCCCCGAAGCTGATGCAACTGAGCCAAACCAAACCGTTCCGCCCCTTCGATTACCATCACCGTGGCATTCGGTACATTGACACCCACTTCGATCACGGTAGTAGCAACTAGCACCTTACATTCGCCCCGGCAAAAAGCCTCCATAACCGCCTCTTTTTCCGTTGCTTTTAATTTGCCGTGTAAAAGGCAGCAGGGAATATTGCGCAAGTAAGTCCGGGTTAGCTGCTCATATACCTGAACCGCCGATTGAGCATCGATATTCTCCGATTCCTCCACCAGCGGACAGACTACATAGGCTTGCCGACCGCTTTCTACCTGCCGGACAACCAGGTTCCGGTAAACCCGTTCCCGCATTTGATTACTTTCCGCATAGGTCTTGATTTCCTTCCTTCCCGGCGGTAGTTGACGGATCACCGACACATCAAGATCGCCATAAACAGTTAATGCCATGGTACGGGGTATCGGCGTTGCCGTCATAACCAGCACATCCGGCATGCCCCCTTTGGACTGTAAGAGAGACCGCTGTCGGACGCCAAACCGGTGCTGCTCATCGGTTATCACCAATCCCAGACAGTGAAAGCTAACATCGTCCTGAATCAAAGCATGTGTCCCCACAACGACATCAACCAGACCGTCACGAATTTGCTCCAGGGTTTCTTCCCGGGCTCGCCGGGTTAATTTTCCGGTTAACAGGGTAAGCTTCACACCCAGGGGAGCTAAAAATTGTGCCAAAGTATGATAATGCTGTTCCGCTAAAATTTCCGTCGGTACCATCATGGCGCCCTGATAGCCGTTTTCAATCGTTTTGGCCAACGCCAGGGCGGCAAGCACCGTTTTGCCTGATCCCACATCACCCTGGATTAAACGCTGCATAGGAACGGTGTCTTCCATATCGAGCTTAATTTCCTGCCAAACCTTTTTTTGGTCTTCCGTTAATGTAAAAGGCAATTGTCTTTCCAGGCGGGAAACCAATCTGCCGTCAGGTAAATGCTTGATCCCGGTATAACCGCTTTTCTTATATCTTTTTATAAAGGCAAGTCCACATTGCAGCAAATACAATTCTTCAAAAACCAGCCGGTATCGCGCTTGTTCCAGCAAGTCCATGTTCGCCGGAAAATGAATATTTTCCAATGCTTCTTTGCGGCTCAACAAATGGAACCGGGTTATAATATCAGCCGGCAATGGCTCCGAAACCGCCGTCGTTCCATCCAGCACCTGCCGGATCAGCGAACGCAGAAAACGTTGCTGAATCTTTTCACTCGCCGGATAGACCGGTACGATACAGCCGGCATTTACCCGGTCATTACCGTCGGCTAATTCTATTTCCGGATTATGAATTTCCGTTTGAAACCGCCGTTTCACTTTTCCGGCTATAATAAGTTTCATCCCTATTTTGAACCATTTTTTCCGGTAGGACTGGTTAAACCAGACTAATTGAGCCGCTCCGGTCGCGTCCCGGACCAATACTTTGGTAATTGTCAGACCCCGCCTTGGTTTACTCTCTTCAATCCCGGTGACCGTCGCCGTAAAGGTCTCCCAGGTATCATCCGCCAATAACTGAATTGGCTTCAATTGGCGCCGGTCTTCATAACGACGCGGGAAATGCTCCAATAAATCGCCGGCGGAAAAAATATTCAATTTTGCCAACAGAGCCGCTCTTGCCGGGCCAATTCCCTTTATTTCTTTTATTGGTTGTAACCATTGCAGCAAAAAATACCACCCGCATTATAATAGGCAAAGTATACTCTTTGCCTATTTTTCCGATTTAAGACTATTTAATTCCGCCAGTAAAGCATCAATATTGACCCCATGAATTTTGGCGGCATTGGCAATTGTTTCGGTAGCTGATCCCATGCAGCCGCTACAGGACATTCCATGGCTGACTAACACCTCTTTAGCCTGTATATGGGAGCGCAGTACAACAATAATTGGGGTTTCTTTCGTAATCATGTTCTCTTCCCCCCAACCAAACCTTCTTTTTTATTTTCTATTTTCAATATATTCATGGCAATTCCTGCATGTGTTTACATTTTTGCGAATTATTCCGGTATTTATTTCTTAAATACTTGCATACTCTAACTAATCTGTGCTAAAATATTGATGTTATTGTAATAAGGATGATCTTGTCCCCACTAAAGGAGGTGGAATAGATGGCAAACGTATGTGAAATCTGTGGTAAAGGTGAACTCAGCGGTTTTAATGTCAGCCACTCCCATCTTAAGACGAAACGCAGATGGAAACCCAATATTCAGCGCGTTAAGGCATTAGTTAACGGCGAAATAAAAAAGATCAACGTTTGTACCCGTTGTTTACGTTCCAACAAAGTAGCCCGGGCAGTATAACAAACAAAAAAAGTAAGGACTATGATATGAACATCATAGTCCTTTTTCTTTTCCCTTCCCTACTTATTATCCAGGCGTTTTAGCAAGTCTTCCAATTCAGCCCGTTCAAAGATATACTTCTGATTGCAAAAGTGACAGATTAGTTCCGCCTGGCCGTCTAAAATAATATCTTCCAGTTCGCTTTTACCTAAACTGATCAGTACATTCTCCACTTTCTCCTTCGAACAAGGACAGTTAAAAGCCAGCGGATACGAATCATAAAGATTGACCGGCAAGCCTGCAAATACTTTTTCCAGCATGGCGGCCCCGTCGTAGCCCTCAGTCACTAACTGAGAAACAGCCGGCAACCGGGCCAGATTTTCTTCCACAGCAGCTACTGTTTTGTCGTCTGCTCCCGGCATGGCCTGAACTAACAAACCGCCGGCCGCCGTCACCGTAAGGTCGGGCTGCACCAGAACCCCTACCGCAACCGTTGACGGGGTCTGCTCTGAAAGCAGGAGGTAATTGGCCACGTCTTCACCAATCTCTCCCGTTAATAGCGGAGCACTGCCGGAAAATGGCTGTTTCAGTCCGGTAAAGCGGGTAAGCGTAATGGTGCCGCTGCCGACCGCTTTACCGACATCCAGCTTTCCTTCCCGCAAGGGCAAATGAATTTGGGGATTTTTCACATATCCCCGTACCGCTCCGCGGGAATTGGCATCGGTTACCACTGTGCCAAGCGGGCCGTCGCCCTCAATGCGGAGCGTAAGGGTTTCTTCGGTCTTTAAATTGGCTGCCAGCATAAGGGCAGCAGTCATCGTTCGTCCCAGGGCGGCAGACGCCACGGGATAGCAATCATGGCGCCGCCGTGCTTCTTCCACTAATTCCGTAGTAACTGCCGCAAAAGCGCGTATGCCGGGTGTAGTAGCCCGGATGAGATGGTCTCGCATGAATACGTATCCTCCTAAAATATTTCCTGGAAATATTTTACATATCAGTCAGCAAATTCGCCATTTCAATGGCCGCTACCGCAGCATCAAAGCCCTTATTACCCGCCTTGGTCCCGGCCCGTTCTATGGCTTGTTCAATATTTTCCGTTGTTAAGACGCCAAAGATGACCGGTATACCGCTGTCTAACGCTACGTGAGCCACTCCCTTGGATACTTCGGCACAAACATAATCATAGTGTGAAGTACTGCCCCGGATTACGGTTCCTAAACAAATTACGGCATCGTATTGTTTACTGTCAGCCATCTTTTTGGCAATCAGCGGAATTTCAAAGGCTCCCGGTACCCAGGCAACGGTAATATTGTCTTCCGGCATCCCGTGGCGCGTAAGGGCATCCAGCGCGCCTGTAAGCAGCTTGCCGGTAATGAATTCATTAAATCTTGCCACGACAATTCCTACTTTTAGATTTTTCGCAATCAACTGGCCTTCCAATATTTTGCTCATTTAGATTCCTCCTCATATTGTTTTAAAATATGCCCCAATTTAGATTTTTTAGCCGACAGGTAGCGTTGATTGAAGGGATTGGCTTTCATCTCAATGGGAACCCGTTGGGAAATTGTCAATCCGTACCCTTCCAGCCCGGCCCGTTTTTTGGGATTATTCGTCAGCAACCGGATCGAGGTAAGTCCAAGGTCCGAGAGAATTTGCGCCCCAATTCCGTAATCTCTCAGATCGGGAGCAAAGCCGAGCAGTTCATTGGCCTCCACCGTATCTTTACCCCGGTCTTGCAGGGCATAGGCCTTTATTTTATTAGCCAGACCGATGCCCCGTCCTTCCTGGCGCATATAAAGCAGAACGCCCCTGCCTTCTTTCTCAATCCTTTCCAGCGCTTTCGCCAATTGTTCTCCGCAATCGCAGCGGAGCGAACCGAAAACGTCTCCGGTCAGACATTCGGAATGAACCCGGACAAGCACATCCTTGGCATCGCGGACATCGCCCTTTATCAGCGCCACATGGCACTGGCCATCGGTTTCCGACTCATAGGCGATCAGACGAAACGTCCCGTAGCGGGTAGGCAGGTTGGTTTCCGCCGCCCGGACAATAAATTTTTCATGCATCATACGGTATTTGATTAAGTCTGCTATGGTAATTATTTTTAAATTGTGCTGACTGACAAACTCCATGAGCTCCGGTACCCGGGCCATGGTCCCGTCGTCCTTCATAATTTCACAAATTACACCAGCCGGATACAACCCGGCCAGTTTAGCTAAATCGACCGCGGCTTCGGTATGGCCCGTCCGCCGCAATACCCCGCCTTCCCGGTAACGCAGCGGGAAAACATGACCGGGACGCCGGATATCCTCCGGCTGCGTATCCCGGTTAAGGACAGCCTGGATGGTCAGAGCCCGCTCATAAGCCGATATGCCTGTAGTAACACTGCCGGCATCGATCGACACGGTGAAAGCCGTGCCATGACTGTCTGTATTCTTGGTTACCATGGCACCAATTTCCAATTCGTCCAGCCTGCTGCCGACAATCGGCATACAAATTAAGCCGCGGCCATGGGTTGCCATAAAATTAATCGCTTCGGGAGTAACTTTTTCCGCCGCCATTAAAAGGTCGCCTTCATTTTCCCGGTCTTCATCATCCACAACCACAATCATTTTACCATTTTTTAAATCCTCAATGGCTTCTTCAATACGATGAAATTGCACTTGTATTCCTCCTAATCGTTTAACCTGTGAACCCGTGTTCACTTAAAAATTCCAGGCTGATTTTCGGTCCCGCCTGGTCCGCGGCAGCACCGCTTCGTAAAAGTTTTTCCACATATTTTCCTAATATATCCGTTTCTAAATTTACCATATCCCCGGCTTGTTTAAAACCCAATGTTGTCTGTGCCGCCGTATGGGGAATTAACGAAACGGTGAACCAGCTTTCGTCGCACTCTACGATGGTAAGACTAGTCCCGTCAATTGCGACGGAACCTTTTTTCACAACGTAATGCATGATGGCCGGTTCCGCTATAATGCGAATGATAACGGCGTTATCATTTTTTTCTTTGGCGGCGATTTGGCCGGTTCCGTCAATATGGCCGCTAACCAGGTGCCCCCCTAGACGGTCTCCCAATCTCAAAGCCCTTTCCAGGTTAACGGCCTGACCGGTGCTAAGCTGCCCCAGGGCGGTACGGTCCATGGTCTCCGGCATCACATCGGCGGAAAACCAATTTGACGCAAAGGAAACAACGGTAAGACAAATTCCGTTTACAGCAATACTGTCGCCTTGTTGAACATCACCGAGTACTTTCCCGGCCGCAACGGTCAGCCGGATCGACTTAGGACCTTTTTGGATGGCCGTCACTTTACCTAATTCTTCCACAATCCCGGTAAACATTTCATTCCTCCCGCTATACGATATACCCGCTAACCAATACATCTTCACCGACTTGCTGGATAGCAGTATTTTTAAGTAAAATAGCGGCATCCAGGCAGGATATTCCCTCTCCCCCGACGGGACCCGGCGCGCTAGTTCCGCCAATGATTTTAGGGGCAATAAACCAATACACTTTATCCACAACATTGGCGGCCAAAGCCGATTGATTCACCGCCGGCCCGCCCTCTATCAATATGCTGCTAATACCGCGCTTACCCAGTATCTGAAACAAACTTTTCAGATCAATGCCTGTTTTTCCTCTTGGGACAACAACAACGTCAACGCCTTTCTTTTGCAGTGCTTCCCTTCTCTCCGGCGGCGCCTCCGGCAATACGGCAACAATTGTCGCCGCCTCATCATTGACAACTTTCGCCGTCAGCGGGGTCCGGGCCAAACTATCGGCAACAATCCGCACGGGATTTTGCGTTGCCTGGGGCAAACGGGCGGTCAGGGCCGGATCATCGGCCAACACCGTACCGATTCCTACTAAAATTCCGTCATAACGGTCCCGCAGCGTATGAACGAACTGCCGTGCCGGGGGCCCCGTGATCCATTGGGATTGCCCGCTTACGGTTGCAATTTTGCCATCCAGCGTCATTGCCGTCTTTAAGATGCCAAAGGGCATTCCCGTGGTAACCCATTTAATAAACACTTCATTCAGTCCGGCGGCTTGGCCGGCTAAAATCCCCTCCACAACCTCAATCCCTGCCGCCCGGAGCTTTTCCAGTCCCTTGCCGGCAACCAGCGGATTGGGATCAACCATCGCAACGACAACTTTTTTGATGCCGGCCTGAATTACGGCATCCGCGCAAGGCCCGGTCCGGCCATAATGCGAACAAGGCTCCAAAGTAACATAGAGGGTAGCTCCCCTGGCCAAATCGCCGGCTTGGGTCAAAGCATGGATTTCGGCATGGGGTGTCCCGGCCTTTTTATGCCAGCCTTGACCGACAACGGTGTTGTCACGGACAATGACGGCGCCAACCATGGGATTGGGACGGGTCCGTCCCAGACCGCGCTCAGCCAAAGCCAGGGCCTGTCTCATATAATATTCATCCATAAGACCTCCAAATAAAAACCCCACAGATAGTATCTGTGGGGCAGTTTTCCTAAGGCATATAAGTTATAACAAAACAACCGGAATGCCAGCCTTTTTCCATCCAGACTATACTGTCGGTTCCGGAAATTAACCGGATCAGCCACATATGGCTCGCGGACTTTACCGCCGGTCAGGAATTAAAAGATTGCTCTTTTTCACCTTGCCCCAAAGGCTTATATTAGATTATAAAGATATAATACCACTCTTTTTCCCAATAATCAAGAGCCGCGCAATTCCCGGATTGCCCGCGAAATGTCCGGAGCTCCATAAACGGCGGAACCGGCCACTAGTATGTTCGCTCCTGCCTTAATTACTTGCGGCGCCGTTTGCGAATTAATTCCTCCGTCCACCTCAATGTCAACCTGTAAATGCCGTTCTTCAATCATGTTTTTCAGACGGGTAATTTTATTCAGGGAAGAAGCAATAAAGGACTGCCCCCCAAAACCGGGATTCACGCTCATAATAAGTACCATATCAATGTCAGGTAAAACTTCTTCCAGAACCGTCAGGGAAGTAGACGGATTCAGGGATATGCCGGCCCGGACACCGGCGCTTTTAATTTGTTGTATCAACCGGTGCAAATGACAGTCCGCCTCTGCATGGACGGTAATGATATTGGCTCCGGCCTGGATAAAAGAGTCAAGAAACTTTCCCGGATTCGCAATCATCAAATGCACATCTAACGGCAGTTTGGTCACTTTCTGGATGGCCGCTACCACAGGAGCGCCAATGGAAATATTCGGGACAAAATGTCCATCCATTACATCAACGTGCAATAAATCGGCGCCGCTTTTTTCTACCTTTTGAATGTCTGTCGCCAGATTGGCAAAATCGGCTGCCAATATGGAAGGAGCAATCTGAATCATCATTTGTAATCCTTTCTCTTTTCTTTTATTTCCGCCAGTAGTTCAAGATACGAATGATAGCGGGCCCGGTCGATTTCTCCTGCCTGCACCGCCTGTTTTACTGCGCACTGCGGTTCCTTGTCATGCAGGCAGGACGTGAACTTGCATGCCGGGGCCAGGGCTGCAATCTCGATAAAACAATGCATCAATTCCAGCTCGCTCAGATTGTTAAACTCGGTTAGGCTGAATCCCGGCGTATCAACCACGAAACCACCGGCCGCAAGCGGCAATAATTCGGCAAAACGGGTAGTATGCTTGCCGCGTCCAATCTTACGGCTTACTTCGCCGGTAACTAATTTCAACCCCGGCTCAACAGCGTTCAAAATGGTTGATTTACCGGCGCCGGAAGGTCCGGCAAGAACAGTAGTTTTATCATAGAGTAAGGTTCTGAAGTCCTGTATGCCCATTCCGGTTTTGGCAGAAAGCAAAATAACCGGATAGCCGATCCGTTGATAAATATCGGTTAAGGCAGTAAGCTCAACAGGATTGGCCAAATCGATTTTATTGACGCAAAGATTGATTTTCAGTCCGGACAATTCGGCCAAAACAAGAAAGCGGTCAATCAATACGCCGTTAATGTCCGGATTTACGGCGGCAAAGGTAAGCATCACCTGGTCAATGTTCGCGACCGTTGGCCGCAGCAATCGATTGCGCCGGGGAAGAATCTCCTCAATGACCCCTTTGTCGCCGCCACTCATTGTATATAGCACCAAGTCCCCCACTAAAAGGGAAAATCGTTCTTTCTTAAACCGTCCGCGCAAAGTACACATGGTGACTTTGTCTTCCGACTGAACATAGTAATAACTATTATAGGCTTTGACGATAACCCCCTTTAACACAAAGTATTGCCTCCTACAATGTTTGTTCTTGAATTAATACGCCGTTGATATATACCTGTACCCGTACCTGACCAGTTCCCTCCACGGTTTTTTCTATTTTTTCACCGGGTTTATGAGTGCCCTCATAAATCACACGCCGGCCATTGGAATCGGTAACAACAATCTGGATTGTCTGATTCGGCGGACCGGCCGGCACCGCAATTTGAACAACCGCCCGTTTGGTCGTACCGGATACATTTTTGGCCACGGTAAAATCAATTGCCGCCCCTTCCGTAACTTCTGCCGCCGGCGCCGGATTCTGGCCGGTAATAGTTCCGGGCGGATATTTGTCACTGGCCGCTTCGGTTATCGTTCCCATCTTCAGTTTTAAACTTTCAAGCTGCGAGTTTACCGTATTTAACGGCGTCCCCCGGAAATCGGGCAACACGATTTTTCGCGGTCCCGCTCCCTTGCTGATTACGAGGTCGATGGCTGCGCCTTTATTCACCTGCGCCGGCGGGCGGGGATTCTGATTCACGACCGTATCAGCCGGAGCATCGGGAGAAAATTGCTCATCAACCCGGCCTAATACCAGTCCGGCATTACGAAGCTGCAATTCCGCGTCCCGCCGATTCATTCCCCGTACATCAGGTACTACGGTTATTTCACCGCCCTTGCTGACAATCAGAGTTATCATTCTTTGTTCCTTGACAACCGATCCCGGTTCAGGCAGTTGGGAAATAACGTATCCCGCCGGTACTTTATCATTAAATGCATCGGAAACGGTAACCCGTAGATTGCTGTTTAATAAAATATTGCGGGCAATATCAACCTGCTTGCCTACTACATTGGGAACCGTCACATCGTTGGGACTCCAAAACTTGCCATAAGCAAGGAACATGCCGGTTAAGAATCCCAATAGTAATATTAACAGCAAAATCCATAGCCAGGCTTTGGATCTTTTCGGCTTGTTTTTATTGCCGTGGGCCGTAGCCTCGCCATGTTTGTCGGCAAGACCGTCAAGGGGCGGTGTAACTGCCGGCAAAACCTGGGTAGGGAAATCTTCTTTCGACATACGCCGCGTACTGTCGTCCCTGAGACAATTCTGGGCCAGTTTCAAATCCGTAATCATTTCCGTAATATCACTAAAGCGGTCGCCGGCATTTTTAGCCATGGCTTTTAAGACAATTGCCTCCACCAACGGCGGAATATTGGGATTCATCTCACGGGGTGGCCGCGGCTCCTCCTGAATATGCTTTAAAGCAATGCTAATGGGCGTTTCCCCATTGAACGGGACGGTACCGGTAAGCATTTCATACAGCACAACCCCCAGCGAATAAATATCCGATTTGGCATCCACGGCCGCTCCCTTAGCCTGTTCCGGAGAAAAGTAGTGAACAGACCCGACGATTGTGCCGGAATGGGTCATTGTTGCCGAGGTAACGGCCCGGGCAATGCCGAAGTCCGTAACTTTAATCCGGCCGGCCCGGGTCACCAGAATATTATGTGGTTTAATATCACAGTGCACCAAGTTGTTCTGATGGGCGTGTTCAAGAGCCTCCGCAATTTCCAATGCGACCCGAACCGCCAATTCAACCTTTAGCGGTGCATCACGCTGAATCTTATCCTTAAGCGTTTCACCGGAAATATATTCCATTATGATATAGTATGTATCTTCATCATGACCAACGTCATAGATGTTGACAATATTAGGATGAGACAGCCGCGCTGCGGCTTGGGCCTCCCGCCGGAAGCGCGTTACAAATTCTTCATCATTCGTAAACTGAGACCGCAGTACTTTCACCGCTACCGAGCGATCCAACAGTTCATCGTGAGCCCGGTATACATCAGCCATCCCGCCGCCGCCTATATGTTCAAGAATGGTGTAACGGTCATCAAGAGTACGGTTTATTAGCATGTGATGTCACCTCCTTAACGTAATACCTGCGCAAATAATTGACGGGCAATCGGTGCAGCCGCGTCACCGCCATATCCCGCATTTTCCACAATGACCGCAACCGCAATCTGCGGATCCTCCGCCGGGGCAAAGCCGATAAACCAGGCGTGGGGACGGCCATGCGGATTTTCCGCCGTCCCGGTCTTTCCCGCAACGGAGACGCCGGCCAGTTGCGCCGCTTTCCCCGTTCCTTGATTTACTACCGCCACCATCATTTTTTTTACCGCATCCGTCCAGCGTCGATCCAAGGGTCTCAGCCATTCCTGCGGCGTAAACTGTTTAATAACCGCGCCGTCCGGTGCTACGATTTTACTGACAAGATAAGGTCTCTTCATGACGCCCCCGTCGGCAAACGCTTCCGCCAACATAGCCATTTTTAAAGGAGTAACCAGTAATCTTCCTTGTCCAATACCGGTCTGAGCCAGTTCGCCCTCGCTAAGTTTAGCAAAATCCGGCAATTGGCTGGGAACTTCCTGTAATTCAGGATTGGCAACGCGGGAGAATCCAAATTGTTCAAAGGTGTTGGCCATTCTTTTAGCCCCCAGTTCCATAGCTATTTGGCCAAAGGTTACATTGCAGGACACGGTTAGCGCTTCTGACAAATCAATTTTACCATGCGCAACATTTTCCGCATCGTGCAACACATAGTCCGGTCCGATTTTCAGCGCGCCATTGCACAAGAAAGTCCGGTTTAAATCAGTAATCCCATCCGCTAAAGCGGCTCCGGCCGTCATGATCTTAATGGTAGATCCCGGCGGATACAGCCCTTGCACGGCTCGGTTCAAAAGAGGACTGTCGGTAGAGCGCGAAACAGTTTGCCAATTCCGGTCAACTGTATTAGGATCAAAAGAAGGTTTGCTGACTAACGCTAAAATGGCTCCCGTACGAGGCGACACGGCAACTACGGCGCCTCGGTGATTTCCCAAGGCCCTGTATGCCAGTTGCTGTAAATCGGCGTCAATAGTCAATATGAGGTTATTTCCCCGGTTCTTGGTCCATAAATGGGAAACCGGACCTAATTTGTACTCCGGGTTATTAAAACCGGACAAATATTCATTATACGTTGCTTCCAGTCCGGCCTGACCATATTTTTTACTGTCATATCCTACAAGCTGTGCCATAATTGCCCCATAGGGATACTTACGGTAAAACTGCCCGGTGTTATTCTGAATGCTGACAGCCAGTTGCTTGCCGTTCCGGTCCAGGATTTGCCCCCGTTCAATCCGGCCGGAAAGTTCTGCGCTGCGGCGATTTAAGGGATTGGCAGCCAAAAAAGGGGCTTCAATAATTTGAATGTAAGAAACATACAGCATAAGGATAACCAGTAAAAGAAGCAGGCAATATGCTACATTACGGGCATTTTTACGCAAAAAGTCAACTTCATTATTCTTCATCCAGCGGCCTCATTTCTGAAATGGCAAACAGTATACCAAATAAAATATAATTGGATATCATGGAACTGCCGCCATAACTGACCAAAGGTAAAGGCATACCGGTAAGGGGAAAAAACTTAGTCACTCCCCCGATAATGAGAAAAACCTGTAGTCCGACTATGACCGATAAACCGGCCGCTACCAGGAGACTGAACGAACCGGCGGTTCTCAGCACCGTCCGGAAAGAACAATAAAGCAAAAGAATATAAGCAATTAGGATTGCCGCAGTGCCGATAAAGCCAAGTTCCTCGCCAATCGCAGCAAAAACAAAATCAGTATGCACCTCCGGAATCATAGTCGGAAACCCATAGGTCAGGCCGCTTCCCCATAAGCCGCCGGCAGCAAAGGCAAACAGCGACTGGACAATCTGATACGCCTTGCCATTCGGATCCGACCAGGGATTTAACCAGATATCAATTCTGACTTGAATATGAGAATACAAATAATAACAAAGAAAAGAACCGGCAAAAAACAAGGCAAGTCCAATCAGAACATAATCAATCCGATTGCTGGCAATGTACAGCATGGCCACGGCAACTCCAAAAAACAAAAGGGCTGAACCTAAATCCCGCTGCACAACAAACATTACCATGGTAAGCCCCCAGACAACCAGCAAGGGAGCAATAAACCGGGGTGCCGGCAGGGTAAGCCAGCCGTATCGTTTGCCGGCAAACGTTAACACCTCACGCCTTTCATCAAGATAAGCCGCTAAAAAGAATACAATAAAAAGCTTGGCAAACTCGGAAGGTTGAAAATGGACAGGTCCAAGAATAATCCAACTTTTATGTCCACCGATATTCACACCAAAAAGAATCGCCGACAATAACAGTCCAATTCCCAGAATTCCGTTAATATATTTATACTGGGCCAGCGTTTCCAACCTGCGAAAAAAAAAGGTGGCGAACGCAAAAGCGACTAATCCGGTTTCGGCCCAAATGGCCTGGGCCCAGAACAAATTGGGTGCCAACCGTAAAATCATGACCAATCCAATCGCCGTAAGAAATGCGGCTAAGGGAAAGATAAGCGGATCTCCCCGGCGAAACCGGCGGCGAATGATTGCGTGTACCATAAACCAGCTAAAAATAATCCCTGCAGTAACGCCCCAAATTTTTATATCCAGTTTGCCGGCAGCTAAATTCAGGACCAATATGCCGTTAATCAAAATAAAACTGGCAATCCCCAGTAAGGTAAATTCATTTCTGGGCTGTTGTTCTATCACCATTACGACTCTCCATTTTGCAGTAAAATGCCGGTGATATTGTCTAATCCGCCCGCAGCATTGGCCTCTCTTACCAGTTGGTCCAAAACTTCCCTGCCTTCACCGGCCCTGAGCAGCAACTGGCATATATCCCCGTCACTTACCATATTGGTAAGACCGTCGGTACATAAAAGCAACATATCCCCCGGCTCCCAAAGCGCCGTACCGGTATCAATTTGAATGTCTTCATTCGTGCCTACGGCCCGGGTTAAAATATTGCGGTGCGGGTGGGTCAGCGCTTCCTCGGGTGTAATATTACCATTACGAACTAAATCTCCCACCAAAGAATGGTCATCGGTCAGTTGTTTTAATTGACGGTCATGCAATAAGTAAATACGGCTATCCCCCACATGAGCCCAAAAAATATCCGGCCCGTCAACAATCACCGCAGAAACGGTTGTTCCCATACCGGTATATTCCGGTTTGCTCTGGGCAATCTGGAAAATAGTCCAATTCGCCTGTTGAATTGCTTCCTTTATTACTGTCTCAGAGCAATCAACCTGATTATGAGCTGCTACATATTCACGAATTGTATCCGCCGCTAACTTGCTGGCTATTTCGCCAGCAACATGTCCACCCATCCCATCGGCTACGGCAAAAAGACGGGGAGGAAGAAAAACGTAGTTATCCTCATTGGTCTTGCGTACCATGCCAATATCGGATTTTGCATACGCCAGCAATTGAATCACCCCTCAAACTTAAAAGTTACCGAACCAATTCTAATCAAATCCCCATTATGCAAAAACGCTTCCTGAGTGATGCGCTGGCCGTTAAGAAAGGTTCCATTGGTACTATGTAAATCATCCAGCCAATACCCCTCTTTATATTTACTGATACACGCATGCTCATAGGACACGACCGTTTCGGCAATCACAATATCATTTTCGTCGTTACGGCCGATAGAAGTCGTTTCATTCAGTTCAAAATAATGTTGCGCCAAAGCAACCGCTCCTTGATCTAAAACAATCATCCGGGCCCGTTCCTGTTTTACACGGCGCCGCTCCGGGACACTCTCCCCGGCGACGGCAGGTTGCAAACCAACATACGCAATCCGAATCGCTCTGTATAGAAAGTAGTAAATCAGTAAAACCAAGCTATACTGTAAGACAACCGTCACAATATTTAACAACCACATCGTACTGGGCAATTCACTTCACCTCATACAAAATCGTTGTGTTCCCCACTTTGATGCGGTCCCCCGGTTGAAGCCGGCGCCGGACAATCCGGTGTCCATTCACATAGGTCCCGTTTAAACTCTTGGCATCATATAATACATGCTCGCCATCTTCAAAAACAATATAGGATTGCAACCGGGATGTATTCATATCGGAAAGCGGCAGCTCATTGCTTTCCCGCCGGCCTATGTTTACCCGGTTACTGCCTAAATCAGTTCTCATACCGGCATCCATGCCGTCAATTACGACCAGTGCTCCGGCCAAGGAAGTACTTTGACTAGTATTTACCAGATTTCCTTTTTTAAAAATAAGCGTATCGGAGAATTGTTCCGGTTGATTTGCTGTAGATTCACCCTTTTCTCCTAGGTCCGGCGGCTCGGTAAATGCGCTGGTGGTACGAAAAATCCCCGTTGATAATGCCGCATCCTCAGCCAAAACAATCTCGATGGCCCCTAAAAAAGTATATTCCTTCTGTCCGGCATACTGGGTCAAAAATTGCGCTAATTCCTGCTTGATTGCTTGTTCATAGGGCTTTATCCGCTCATAATCGGCCGAACTGATCTGTACGGTATACTGATTGGGAACAAAGATTTGAGAAACGCCTACCGTTTTTTGATTCTCCATTTCCCTCCCAAGCTGTTTGCCGATTTCAACAGGCTGGAGACCGCTTTTAAACTTTTTACTGAAAAAATCTTCAATATGTTTTTCAAAAAAGTTCTCCACATTCCGGAAAAGCTTCACGTTGAACACTCCATTACACAATATCAGATTCATTATATGCGATTTTGCACTGTTAGTCAAAATTATCCAGTTGTTTCGCTAATAATTCATGCCGCAACTGGCCGCAAGCAGCCTGAATATCTACCCCCATTTCCCGGCGAATGGTGGTATTGACTTTCTGTTTTTTCATTACAGCAAAAAACCGCTCAATCGTTTCGTCGTCAGGACGCAGCAGACCTCTTTCCGGCACGGGATTCACGGGAATAAGATTGACATTGGCAATGCGTCCTTTAATTAAGGACGCCAATTGCCGGGCATGTTCCGGCCGGTCGTTAAGTCCGGCGATTAAAATATATTCATAGGTCACGCGGCGGCCTGTCACTTCCGTGTAATAATCCGCCGCCGCCATGACGTCGGCAATGGAATAAGACCGGTTAACCGGCATCAACTGCGAGCGCAGGTCATTATTGGGTGCATGGAGCGATATGGACAGGGTAACGGGCAGTTTTTCCGCCGCTAATTTATAAATTTCCGGAACAATTCCCGAAGTGGATAACGTTATGTTGCGATAACTCATATTTAAACAATACGGTTCATGACATAAACGCATAAACCGAAGTACATTTTCATAATTGGCCAGCGGTTCTCCCGAGCCCATAATTACAATCGAATCGACGCCGCATTGTTCCCGGGCAAGCTGATTCTGAATGAACAGCACCTGGGCCAGAATCTCGCCACCCGCTAAATTGCGGGTTACGCCCCGCAGTGTGGAAGCGCAAAAAATGCAGCCCATTGCGCAGCCTACCTGGGTGGAAATACAGACACTGTTGCCATAGGGCTGCCGCATTAAAACCGTTTCCACAGCGGCCCCGTCCGGATAAGACAACAAAAATTTGCTGGTCTTCCCGTCCCCGGAGACTCGCGATGCGACGGTCGTTACGGTTTGTACGGAAAAATGAGCCGCCAGTAATTCCCGTTTCTGCCGGGATAAATTGGTCATATCCTCAAAACATTGTTTACCCTGCCGGTATATCCAGGCGGCAATTTGTCCGGCTCGATAGGGTTCCAACCCATACGGTTTGATTTCCTCTTCGATTTCTTGCTCAAACAAGCCAAAAATATTTTTCAATCCCTCGCGGCCTCCCGCTAACAAATCTTGATTATCCTTTTCTTTGCATCCGGGCTATAAAAAAGCCGTCCACGCCATCCTGCTGCGGCCAAAGCTGAACCATTTTTTCCGTTCGCTTCACCGGTAAATACTGGCCGGTAACTGCCAGCGCAAAACCGGGATTCTCCGACAAAAACCATTGTACTACCGCCTCATTTTCTTCCGGTTCGGTGGTGCAAGTGCTGTAGACAAGCACACCGCCGGGTTTCACACAACAAGCGGCGCTTGCCAGAATAGCTTTTTGCAGCGGCGGCAGTTCTCTAAGTATTTCTGAACTCTTGCGCCAACGGGAATCCGGCTTACGGCGTAATACACCGAGGCCGGAACACGGCGCATCTACCAGGACCCGGTCGGCCTGCCCCGGATAGTGTTCCCCCAAGCGGGTGGCATCCATCACCTTGGTTTCTATAATCGTAATACCCAGACGCCCGGCATTATCCCGGGTCAATTCCAGTTTATGTTCATAGATGTCTGTTGATAAAACGCGGCCCCGGTTTTGCATCAGGGCGGCAATATGAGTGCTTTTCCCTCCGGGGGCGCCGCAGGCGTCAATGACAAATTCCCCTGACTGCGGCGCCAATACATGGCCTACCAGCATGGAGCTCTCGTCTTGAACCTGAAACATTCCCGCCTTTAAAGCCGCCAGGGATGAAAGCGCCGGATATTCGGAGCAAACAATTCCTTCCGGCGCCCATTCCGACGGATTGCAAACAACAGCGTCCTGCCGCAACCGCTCCAGCAAACTGTCGCGGTTGGTTCTCAGGGTATTGGTACGAATGGATAACGGCGGCGTACCATTATTGGCCTGACACAGCCGTTCACACTGCTCGGCGCCTAACCGGCCGACCCATTTTTGAACCAGCCAGGCGGGGTGGCAATATTTTAATGCCAAATAGTCTGTAAGCTGCTGTTCCCTGTCCGGATAAACAACCCTTTCCGGATAACGGGCAGCATTCCGCAGCACCGCATTCACAAATTTGACCGTTCCGCCATGTCCATATTTCTTGGTTAGCTCGACAGCCTGATTGCAGGCCGCCGAAGGAGGCACCCTGGACAAAAAAAACAGTTGATATATTCCCAAACGAAGAATATTCCGGATAATAACCGGTACTTTGGTTAAAGGCCGGTTCAAATAAAATGATAAAAGCCAGTCCAGTGTTTTTCCCGCTTTTACGGTACCGTAAACCAATTCGGTAACAAAACGGCGGTCCAAATCAGACAGCTTATGACGGTTTAATTCTTGCGCTAAAACAATATTGGCGTAGGCACCATGGGCATCAATTGCCTGAATTACTTTCAGCGCTATTTCCCGGGCGTTCATTGTCGTTCACCACTTTTTCCTCAATGAAATAGCCGATGGCAGCTTCAACCTGAGCTATATCGACTTTTGTATTACAGCATGGTCCACAGGGACGTTCGTTCAATATGCCTAAAACCGGCAGAGGAAATACATCCTGAATCCCACTCGTCAGGTCTCGCTCACAGGCTATGGCCAATACGGCATGGGGGCGCAAGGTTTTGATCACCTTGCGGGCTAGTGTTCCTCCCGTAACTACGGCCAGATGAACACCATACTGGTTGGTCAGGGAAATTAAGCTGCCAATCTGGCATTGGCCGCACCCTTTACAGTTGGCGACATCACGGGTAATCTTATGGGGACAAGCTTCATTCTGAATGCAATGAGGTACAAGAATCAACAGTTTTTCCGGTAGCACGGTAATATGTTTTTGCCGGACTAGATGATTGCTTACCTCAATAAAGGATCTCTCGATCCGCTCCTTATCGACGTCAAACAGTTTGCCGATGCGGATTGCCATCGGAAATAGTAAGTTAATCGTCGACCAGGCAGCTCCCTGAAATACATCCAGGGTATGAAATCCTAATATAGCCAGAATAATTCCGGTTACGCCACTGCCTATGACAAACAGGATCAGGGCCAGCAAAACACCGAATATAAACGGCAAATACCTGCTGATATTGGCCAACCCGGAAAAACTGACCATCCATAGTCCATATGTGGATAGAGCCGCTACTACCAGGCTTACTAAAATTAAGGCCAAAAACAATCTCTTTTTAGGACGTGCTACCACTTCAATCACGTTTACACCCTCTATTCAAACATTTCATTCACATTCAGTTTATGGCCTTTGATAAAATCCGCCGCCGTCATCCGTTTCTTGCTCTCCGGCTGCAGTTCCGTAATTTCCAGAATCCCGTCGCCTGTTTCAACCTGCACCGAACCGGAATCAAATCCGGCAATTCGCCCGGGCCGCCCGTTTAGGGAATTAGCTTTTCCAATGCCGGTGCACCATATTTTTAATACCTTTCCCCGGTATAAACAATAAGCACCGGGCCAGGAATTGAGGCCGCGCACCAAGTTGTGCAAATTCCGCGCCGAATCGCACCAGTTGATTTTTTC
The DNA here is from genome assembly GCF_900476375.1 of Allolucifera butyrica. GTDB lineage: Bacteria > Bacillota > Negativicutes > Sporomusales > UPPP01 > Lucifera > Lucifera butyrica. Next base: position 43,335 of record NZ_UPPP01000083.1, read on the forward strand.
CAGTTCTTTTTTGAGCAACGGCGCATAGGTTGCTTCGCCGTTATCCTGCGGTATACGGGGCGCATTTCCCCGGGCAAGGAGCTGCAGTGTTTTCGACAAAGTTTGGGCACCCAGCCCCTTTAGCCGGTCATGTAATTCCGCCGTTGTCTCTGTTGGGCCGATCGGGGTGGTTTCTTTCAAAATCATATCGCCCGTATCCATGCCCGCATCCATAAACATGGTAGTAATCCCGGTAACCGCTTCTCCCCGGATCACTGCCCAATGAATGGGAGCGGCGCCACGATATTGGGGCAGCAGCGAAGCGTGAACATTGACACAGCCCAGTGGCGGGATTTTCAAAACGGACAGGGGTAAAAACTGGCCATAAGCAACAACAATAATAATATCAGGCTGCAATTGAGCTAATTGGGAAACAATAGCAGGGTCCTTGATTTTCTCCGGAGTCAGTACAGACAAACCATGGTGCTCGGCAAACATCTTAACCGGCGAAGGCATCCGCTTTTGTCCGCGCCCCTTGGGCCGGTCGGGCTGGGTGACTACCGCAACCACCTGATAGGACTCGGTTAAAAGCATATCCAGACATGGAACAGCAAACTCCGGTGTCCCCATAAATACTGCCCGTATATCACCCATTGCCTTTCCCCTTATGCAAAGATTTTGCCAATTCGATAAACAAAATTCCTTCCAGATGGTCCAGTTCATGCTGTAAGGCTCGCGACAGCAAACCGGTTCCCTGAATCCGCACTTTTTTTCCCTCCCGGTTCAGCCCTTCCACCGTAACCTTCTCATATCGTTCCACTTCCCCGTAGATTCCGGGAATACTCAGACAACCTTCCGTACCAGTCTCACGGCCTTCCATTTCCACAATAACCGGATTAATCAATTCCAGCAGTCCGTCACCGGCATCAATCACAACAACCCGTAACGATACGCCAACCTGCGGGGCTGCCAAGCCAACTCCCTCGGCGCGATACATTGTCTCGGCCATCTCATCAAGCAACCTTTTAATTTTCCGGTCAATCTTGGTAACCGGTAACGCTTTTTCTTTCAGTATTTTATCGCCGGCTTTGCGAATCTCCATACGGCTCTAAAAACCTCCTTTATAAATAAAAATGCCACAAATTACTGCCCAAATTTTAACACAAAATTAAAGAAAAATCCATGTCGCCAAAAAATCAATCGCGGCAAACTAGTGGTCTGTAAACTCTAGAGCGATAGGATGAATTGCGAGAGGTTTTTCGTCCTGCGAGGCGGAGGAGGTGCGCATATCGGGAATATGTAAGCCGACGACAACAAAGCAGGGCGGAAAACTTCTCGTAAGAACACTATAGAATTAGGGTTCACAGACCACTAGAGGTTACATGGTTGTAAGCGGGTCAATATCAATCAAAATTTCTTTTGCATTTAGCCAGTCAAGCTTACGGATCGAATCACGAACCGCCCTTAAATTAGTTGTTTTCACCAGAATAATAACCCGGTATAAATCGTTAATTTTAGCAACCGGAGCAGTAAACGGCCCGATTACTTCCCCAGGATGGCTTCCCCCCAGCAGGCCGCGTAAATCGGCCGCCGCCCGCTCGGCAGTTTGCCTGGTTTTTCGCTCATTTTTATCTTGTACAATTATTTTGACAAGCCGGCAAAAGGGAGGATAGTTTAATTCTTGCCGATTTTTTATTTCTTCCTGATAGAAGAGACCATAATCCTGCCGCAGTCCGGCCAGAACGGCATAATGTTCCGGATTATAAGCCTGAACAACTACCCGGCCCGGTTTATTGCCCCGACCGGCTCTTCCCGCCGCTTGGGTCAGTAAGCTAAAGGTTCTCTCCGCCGAACGGAAATCGGGTAAATTAAGTACTGCATCCGCGGAAAGGATTCCGACGGCCGTCACATTTTTAACGTCATGCCCCTTGGCTACCATCTGGGTTCCCAATAAAATGTCATATTTTCCCCGGGCAAAATCATCCATAATTGTGTCATGGGCCATTTTTCCACCCGTTGTATCCTGATCCATTCTGACAATTCGCGCCGCCGGAAACAATTTTGCCATTTCTTCCTCCACCTTTTGAGTACCGGTGCCAAAATAACGAATATAATGACTGCCGCATTTAGGACACACATTCGGCACGTTTTGGGTTACCTGACAATAGTGGCAGCGCAATAGATTGCCGGCATGGTGATAAACCAAAGAAGCGGCACAGTGGGAACAGCGGATAACATGGCCGCATTCCCGGCATAAAATAAAGGTTGCGTAACCGCGGCGGTTCAACAAAATAACGGCTTGTTCCCGGCGGGCCACAGTTTGTGTTAAAAGCTCCTGCAACGGCAGCGATAGTACGCTCCGCCGGCCGAGCCGCAATTCTTCTCTCATATCCACTACGGTAACTTCCGGCAAGAGGGCATTATCCACCCGGGCCGTGAGAGTAAGCAGTTTATGTTCCTGGCGCAGGGCGTGATAATAGGTTTCCACCGCCGGGGTCGCACTGCCGAAAATAACGACAGCATCTTCTAAAGCCGCTCTGGCCAGCGCAATCTGGTGAGTGTGATAGCGGGGAGACTCTTCCTGCTTATAAGTAAACTCATGTTCTTCATCAATAATAATAATTCCCAGCCGGACTACGGGAGAAAAGATGGCGGACCGGGCGCCGATGACAATTCCCGCTTGCTGGCGGCGAAGCCGCTGCCAGGAATCAAATCTCTCGCCAACGGATAATTTACTGTGCATTACCACAACATCATCGCCAAAACGCGCTTTAAACCGGGATATGATTTGACCGGTTAAGGCAATTTCCGGCACCAGCACAATGGCTTGCCGCTGTGCTTGCCGGACTGCAGCCACGGCTTCTATATAAACCTGGGTTTTGCCGCTGCCGGTAATCCCGTGCAAAAGGAAAGACTGTCCCTGTTTTTTATTAATATAAGGAATGATGTCGGCCAAAACCTTTTTTTGTTCGGTAGTTAAAACAATGTCAGCGGGACAATGTCGCCTGCCGGCATAACTGTCACGGCGGATTTGTATTTGCCGGGTAGTAACCAGTCCCGACGCAACCAGCCGTTTTACCGTATCGTGACCGATCCCCAGATTCCGGACTTCATCCGGCCCCAACTGACTTTTTGTTAATAAAGCGGTCAACAACCGGCATTGGGCCGGATATCTTGCGCTTGCCTGCAGCCGGGCCTCAACCGTCTCTGCAGGAACAGCCAGTTCAATAACCGTTTTCAGTTTAGGCCGCATCACCTGACTTGTTGCATAGTCAAGCCGGATCAGTTGATGACGCAAACACTGCTGCACCAATTTTGCCGTCTGGGGCCCGAATTGCTTTTCTAATTGGGTACGGCTGACGGCGCCCTGCTGAAGAATGGACTCATAAAGCAGCCGGGCTGAAGGACTTACCTTTCCTAAATAAGCTTCAGCCTGGTTTGGATCATCCCATTGGGCAGTCCGGTACAAGACTTTACTTTTTACACCTGATTTCCCCGGAATAAATAAACGCATTGCCTCTGCCAGGGAGCATAAATAATGTTCGCTGATCCACCTCGCCATGGTAAGCATATGCTGGTCAAACCACGGCCCCTCATCCAAAATGTCAATAATTGATTTTAACCCGCTGCTTTCGGCATCAATTATTTCGACGATAAAACCTTCCAGCCGACGATTGCCGAAGGGTACCAGAACGCGCCAGCCTACGCCTACATTGCCAAGCGGTTCCGGAATTTGATAAGAAAACATTTTATTGATCGAACGAGCTGGAATATTAACAATAATTTGTGCTATTAAGCTCATTTATAATCACCACTTATACCGCTGGAAATCTAAAATTGCCGCCGGTTTCTGCTAAATAGGTAAACAGAAGGGAACCGCAAAGGTTCCCTTATCCGTTTACCTATCTACTTAATTCTCTTACTTAGCCGGGTTGTCTTCATCAACGGCTTTCCAGACGAGAGGAGAAGCAAAATTCCAGTCCAAACCGGTATCCATTGGCAGACGTTTAAAAAAACGTTGTACATGACGTTTTCCCAAGGAAGAATAGCGGAATCGCATTGTATCCACTCCTAACCCTGAATAGAATAACCCAAAGTCTGCAGCGTTTCCTCAATATACCCGTCGGAAATTACGGCGGAATCATACCGAACCGCAACCTGTTTCCTGTTTAAATCAACATTAACGCCGGTGATACCCGTAAGATGAGACAACGTATGTTCAATACGGTCGCGACAATGGTCACCCTTTAAGCCTCCGACCTGATATATGGACTCTCTAACTGTTGTTGAATTCATACGGAACACCAACCCCCTGTGAAAAAATTTCAGCTGCTGAAGGTAGTATTCCCGATATAAGGAACTAAATTATAGATTTGCTTCCCGCCGCAAAATTTCCGCTTTGTCCGTATTTTCCCATGGCAAATTAAGGTCTGTCCGGCCAAAATGTCCGTATGCCGCCGTTTGTCGATAAATGGGCTGCCGTAAGTTCAAGGTTTTAATGATACCGGCAGGACGTAAATCGAAATGCTTTTCAATCAGCTTAGCGATGAGTTGTTCATCAACCTTGGCCGTGCCAAAGGTTTCCACCATGATGGAAACCGGCCGGGCAATCCCGATCGCATAAGCCAGCTGAATTTCACACTTATCAGCCAGACCGGCTGCAACAATATTCTTCGCCACATAACGGGCGGCATAGGCACCGGAACGGTCAACCTTCGTTGGATCCTTGCCGGAGAAAGCCCCGCCGCCGTGGCGGGCCATGCCGCCATAGGTGTCAACAATAATTTTCCGTCCTGTCAGTCCCGCGTCACCCTGCGGCCCGCCAACTACGAAGCGGCCCGTAGGATTAATATAATATTTGGTCTGAGCATCCATCATCGCCGCCGGTACAATTGGCCGGATCACTTTTTCGATGATGTCTTTCTCAATAGTGCCCAGATCTACTTCCGAGCCGTGCTGAGCGGCAATTACGATGGTATCCACCCTCACCGGTTTGCCGTCAACATATTCAATGGTTACCTGGGTTTTACCGTCGGGACGCAAATAAGGAAGTTCACCGGTTTTGCGCACTTCTGTCAACCGCAGCGCCAGTTTATGGGCCAAGGCTGCCGTCATTGGCATATATTCAGACGTCTCATTCGTAGCATAACCAAACATCATCCCTTGGTCACCGGCACCAATGGCCTCAATTGCATCCATCATGCCTTTTTTGCCTTCCATGGCACAGTTGACACCCATAGCAATATCAGGCGATTGTTCATCAATGGAAACCATTACCCCGCAGGTTTCCCCGTCAAAGCCAAATTTAGCCCGGGTGTAGCCGATATCCCGGATCGTTTCCCGGGCAATTTTGGGAATATCCACATAGCAATTCGTCGTAATTTCTCCGACAATATGTACTAACCCGGTTGTAACCAATGTTTCACATGCCACCCTGGCCATTGGATCCTGGGCGATAATCGCATCCAGAATACTGTCTGAAATTTGATCGGCCATTTTATCAGGATGGCCTTCGGTAACTGATTCCGAGGTAAATAAAACTCTTTTTTCCATAACGTACCTCCTTGTATTCTCCCTGGTAAATAATAAAAACCCTCCGCAATGAGGGTGATTGTTATCACACCCATCTCGCGTATCCGCCGGAGTTGGCACCGTTTGATATTTTTTAAATATCAATGGTTGCCGCGGTTTCATTGGGCCAGTCCCTCCACCAGCTCTTGATGAGTATCTTTGCTATTTTCTTACCAAAGCAATTTTAATGCATTATAAATAAAAAATCAATCTATTTTGATATATGTTCACAAATTTTCGCCAGTATTTTTTCCGCCAGCTCTATTTTGGTCATTTGCGGTAATTCCTCCCGGTGCCCATCCCGGTACAGCAGTTTAACAATGTTGGTATCGGCATTGAACCCGGCCCCCGGCAGTGTCACATCGTTGGCTACCAGCATATCGAGATTCTTTTTCTGCAATTTTTCCGTCGCATACTCCAGCAAATTCTCCGTTTCGGCGGCAAACCCTACCAGGAATTGATGCGTTTTCTTGGCGCCCAATTCTCGCAGGATATCAGGGTTTTTTTCCAGCGTCAGCGTTAATTGTTCTTCACTCTTCTTTATTTTTTGCGGTGATGCCAATTGCGGGCGATAATCGGCAACGGCCGCCGCTTTAATGACTAAATCACTGTCATCATATTCGGCAAGTACGGCTTGACGCATCTGAGCCGCCGTTTCCACCTTTTTCACGCAAACCCCCGGAGGGTCGGGCAAACTGGTGGGCCCGGCAATCAATACGACTTTTGCCGCCATTTGGGCCGCTTTGACCGCTAAGGCATACCCCATTTTCCCACTGGAGCGATTACCGATATAACGTACAGGGTCAATGGGCTCCCGCGTCCCCCCCGCCGTTACCAAAACTTTTTTACCGGCTAAAATAGTAGCGGCAGGTGCCAAAAACCGGATTACCTGCCGAACAATTTCCGCCGGTTCCGGTAAGCGGCCCGGCCCCTCGGTGCCACATGCCATACGGCCGTAGCCAGGTTCGAGAAACCGGTAGCCAAGATTGGACAATTTAGTAATGTTTTGCTGAACAATCGCGTTCCGATACATATTCGTATTCATGGCCGGGGCAAACACAACTGGTGCGGTAGTGGCCATTACAGTAGTCGACAACATATCGTCGGCAATGCCGTTGGCAATTTTGCCGATAATATTGGCAGTAGCTGGCGCAATCAGGAACAAATCAGCCCAGGAAGCCAGGGCAATATGTTCCACATTCCACCGCTTCGGTTCTTCCCACATAGTAACAATAACCGGATTGCCGCTCATTTCCCGGAAAGTTAAAGGGGTAACAAACTGGGCCGCCGCCTGGGTCATGATAACCTGAACGTCAGCCCCTTCTTTCTTTAGCCGGCTTACAATTTCAACGGCTTTATAGGCGGCAATTCCCCCTGTCACACCCAGAACAATGCGCTTTTCCTGCAGCATGGTTGCCTCCTATTTTATCCCCGTCTTGGTTCGCTCAAAAGCAACCTTGGACTGGGCAACCTCCTCCAGGGCAACGGTTACCGCTTTATTGGACTTGCTTTCAGCCATAGCCTGGTCCCCGCTCATAATTTCCCGGGCCCGTTTGGCTGCCAAAACAACAAGCGTATATTTGCTATCTACTTTACTTACCAATACATCTAAGGATGGATGAATCATACATATCCCCCTACCAGGTCCAGTTGAAATTAGTCAACCAAACGAAGAATTTTATTTATTAAATCCAGATTCCGTTCAATACGGCATTTTTCCGCTGTAATAATACTTTCTACGGTATGTACGGCTCTTGGTACCTCATCATTTACAACCACATAATGATATTCATGCGCACAAGACAGTTCGGCCGTTACATTACTAAGCCGTTTCCGTATGGCGTCCGGCGTTTCCGTCCCTCTTTTATATATACGTTCAGCCAGTTCATCCAGTGAAGGCGGTATGATATATATAAAAATGCCTTCCGGAAATTTGTGCTTTACTTGCATAGCTCCCTGTGTATCAATCTCCAAAATAACGTCTTTTCCCGCTTCCAATAATTCCATAACATAGCGGCGGGGCGTTCCGTAATAGTTTCCGTATACTTCAGCCCACTCCAACAGTTGGTCTTCGGCAACCATGGATTGAAATTCGCCATGGGACATAAACCAATAATTAATCCCGTCAACTTCTCCCTGCCGCGGCGAACGGGTAGTAGCGGAAATCGAATAATGCAGTTCGGGATGGCTACGCAGCAATTCTTTACAAATCGTTCCTTTCCCGGTTCCGGAAGGACCGGACAATACAATCAAGATTCCTTGCTGCGTCAAAATATATGCTCCTTTCGCTGCTCAATCATTCTGCAGCATCGTCACTGGTATCTTTGCTGGCTAACCTATGGGCCACTGTTTCCGGCTGCACCGCCGAAAGAATAATATGGTCGCTGTCAGTAATGATGACCGCTCTCGTACGGCGGCCGTAAGTTGCATCAATCAACATACCACGGTCACGAGCTTCCTGGATAATCCGTTTTATAGGCGCCGATTCAGGGCTAACAATGGAGACAATTCGATTTGCTGACACAATATTGCCAAAACCAATGTTAATGAGCTTGATTTCCATAGTAATAATTCCCCCTATTATTTTGTAGATCCGTTTCATCTCTATATTACTCTATGTTTTGGATTTGCTCTCTGACCTTCTCTATCTCACTTTTAATTTCAATCACAAGATTGGCAATACTAAAATCATTGGCTTTGGAAGCAATGGTATTGGTTTCCCGGTTAATCTCCTGAACAATAAAATCCAGCTTCCTGCCTATGGCTTCATCCGTCAAAAGAGTTGCCCAGAACTGGTCCAGATGACTGCGCAGACGAACCAGCTCTTCCGTAAAATTAGTCCGGTCGGCAAATAAAGCCGTTTCCTGCAATAACCGGCTTTCGTCCGGTTCCGTTCCGACTGAGGCAAGCAGCTCCCGCATCCGGTTCAACAATCTGGCCCCGTATTCATCCAGTATTTGCGGGGCCCGGCGTTCAATCGCCTCAACCTGTAGTTTCAACTTGTCAATCCGCGCCAGTAAATCTTTTTCAATATTACTTCCTTCAGCCAGACGCATCTGCATTAGATTGGCCACAGCGGCGTCTACAGCCTGACAGAGTTTAGGCCATAAAGCCGAACTGTCTTCCTCTTCTTCCTCCACTTTTAAAACATCGGGATATTTTGCTATATGATAAACACTGTCGTTCATAGGCGAGGAAAATAAGGACGCTAATTCTCTCATTGCATTATGGTAAGCGATTGCCAACTCTTTGTCAACCCTGACGCTATGTTTTTTTAGCCCGTACTGATCCATCGTAATAAATATGTCAATCCGGCCTCTGACAAGCATATTCGATACCCTTCGCCGGATTTTGTCTTCCAATGCGCCAAGATTTTTCGGCATACGTACTACGATCTCATTGTACCGGTGATTTACTGCTTTAATTTCCGCTATAAAACGTAAATTCTGATCCAGATATTCACCACGACCAAAACCGGTCATGCTTTTCATCACGCTCTGCTGCACCGTCCTTCGCGTATGTTATTATTAACTGTAAAAATTATTATTAATCGTATTTTTTTTAATTAGTTCGCCTTATTTCGCTTAATTCCTTTTTCCGAAAAATAAAAAGGGCCGAAGCCCTGTAGTGATTACCGTATTTTAGCGATATCAAAATAGAAGCGGCGTACTTTTTTATTACCCGTAGTAACTGCCAGTATTACCGGCTTCAAGGAGGATAAATCTTTGGCTGAAAAGTAGAAATAACACTGCGCCATATAAGCGGCATCTTTCGAATTCCAGCCCGTTGGCGACGCTTCGGACGGTATAACGGACTGGGATGCCTTTAACAGCTTCGGTCCCTGTTGTAGAACTGCATTGCCGTCCTGAGTAAAATTAATATTATCACCAAATAAAGTAACGCTGAATACCCAAAATCCGGTGTAATCCGTAATAATTTTTTCGCTGTCTTCCAATGTCACGCTAAGTTTCTTTAATGTCTTATCCCTGGCGTCGGCAGCAATCAGTAAAAAGGGGGTATAAAAATAAGCACGTTCCGTTGCCGCGTTCAATTTGGCGGCATTTTCCTCATAGGATGTCCAGTCAAGAGAAAAATCGTTCCAGTTCATCTGATCATATTTCTTGCCATAATCTTGCGCCGCCTGTATCGTATCCTTGTTAATTGGTGAAATTGCATAAGCCTGGTTAAAGCAAATCATTAGCAGCAGCAATACCATGCCGGCAATTCTCATCCAAACACCTCCCGGTAATTTCTAATATAAGTAATTACGCCAAAAATAAAAATAATCCTCTATTGCCGGTCCCCCCGCATCTCCTTATTCGCCCGGCTTTGTTGCCCGTTGTACTCTTAAATTAAACCGGGTATTCTCCCCTAAACACTTCTTGGGCCGGCCCGGACATATAGATATGATTGTCATTGCCCCACTCAACGGCAAGATCTCCTCCATCCAGATGCACCGTAATCCGGCGTTCCGTTTTCGTAGTAAGAACGGCTGCCGCCAGGGTAGCGCTGGCTCCCGTGCCGCACGCCAGCGTTATACCGGCACCCCGTTCCCAAACCCGCATGCGGACTTCATGGCGGTTCAGCACCTGAACAAATTCAACATTCGTTTTGCGGGGAAACAGCGGAGCCGTTTCAATCTTAGGTCCGATGGCGGTTAAGTCGACAGCATCGACATTGTCGACAAAAATGATACAATGAGGATTCCCCATGGAAATACAAGTCCCGTAGAAAAGCTGATTTTCCAGTTGAACCGGTATGTTAATCGCCTTTTCGTTTTTATCGCCCGTTACCGGAATTTCGCCCCGGTTTAAACGGGGTTCTCCCATATCTACACGGACACTGGTTACCCTGTCATTTTCGAACAATAATTCCGGCTTTATAATACCGGCCAAGGTCTCCAAAGAAATTTTATTTTTTGGGGTCAGGCCATGTTCATATACATACCGGGCTACACAACGGCTGGCATTCCCGCACATTTCCGCCTCACTGCCGTCCGAATTAAAAATACGCATTGTAAAATCAGCCTGTTGGGACGGTAAAAGAATTACTAATCCGTCCGCACCGATGCCAAAATGGCGGTCGCAGATTTGCTGCGCCAATTGACTGAAGTTATTTACTTTCTCCTTTAAACCGTCAATAATGACAAAATCATTGCCTTGACCATGCATCTTACTGAATTGCAATCAAACTTCCCCCTATGTCTTTGGAATAGAATCCGCTATGTTTATTATACACGACTGAAACGGGAACGGACAGGCGCATGCCGGCGCAGCACTAAATATTTTAGGCCGCTTAAAATAAACGTCCAGCCCGCAACGGTCAGCACCATCAGCCAGTCAAATAATGACATGGGCGCCGTAGCAAATACTTCCCGCAAAAAAGGCTGATAAATAATGGCAAGCTGCATGCAGGCGGAACATAGAACTGCCATTAATAAATATTTGTTCGACCAGAAACCAATTTCAAAAATGGTGAAAATTTCCGAACGGCAGTCAAATACGTGAAACAACTGGCAAAATACCAGGGTACAAAGCGCCATTGTCCTGGCCAGGGATAGATCATTCTGGTAAAAATACGTCAACGCAAACACCAGTAAAGTACTAAAGCCGATTTGCAGACCGCGGGAAACAATTTTCAAGCCCAGGCCGCGGGAAAAAACGCTTTCCGCCGGATTTCGCGGCGCCCGGTACATAATATCGTTTGAATTGGAGTCTACTCCCAGTGCCATAGCCGGCAAACCGTCGGTCACCAGGTTAACCCATAAAATCTGTACCGGCAACAGAGGCAGCGGCAATCCCAGCAAAGCGGCAACAAACATCGTTAAAACCTCACCGATATTGCAGGACAATAAATAGCGGATGAACTTGCGAATATTATCGTAAATACCGCGCCCCTCTTCGATCGCGGCGACAATGGTGGCAAAATTATCATCCGCCAAAATCATGGAAGACGCTTCCTTGGTTACATCGGTACCAGTGCCGCCCATAGCCACTCCAATATCCGCTTCTTTTACTGCCGGTGCATCATTGACCCCGTCGCCGGTCATGGCTACGATATGGCCTTTGGCTTTGAGAGCCTTTACGATCCGCAACTTGTGCGCCGGTGAAACGCGGGCGTAAACGGTAACATTGTTTATAATTCTGGCCAGTTCCAGGTCGTTTAACGCATCCAGCTCTTTCCCCGTTAACGCTTTATTGCTGTCCTCTTTAAACATTCGCAGTTCCGCGGCAACGGCAGTCGCCGTGTTCGGATGGTCGCCGGTAATCATAACCGTTTTTATGCCGGCCTGCCGGCATAAAAGAATGGCTTCCCTGGCTTCTTCCCGTGGCGGGTCAATCATGCCGACCAAACCGGCAAATACGAGCTTCTGTTCCCAATCCTCGGCCGATAAATCATTTTCACTGGGGAGTACAGGTTTATAGGCTACCGCTAGTACCCGCAGCGCCTGAACGGTCATTTCTTCATGGGCTTTGGTGATCTCGGCCTTATTCTCCGGCAGGAGATCCTTTACCCCTGTACCGCTGTCATATTTTGTACATAAATCCAGAATCGTATCCGGCGCACCTTTTACATAGAGAACTTGACTTCCATTTTCTTGCCGGTAGACTACGGACATACGCCGCCGCTCCGATTCAAATGGAAACTCCCGGATGCGGCGCATTTTCTTTTCCAGCTCGTCACGCCAAAGACCGGCTTTGGCCGCCGCAACCAGTAATGCGCCTTCGGTCGGATCCCCTTCAATCGACCAGCCCATAGTATCCCTTTTCCGCCATAAACCGGTTATGGGCACATTATTCTGCTTTAATACACTATTATTGCATAAAGATCCAATCAGCAGGCATTGCCGCAATTGTGCTTCCTGATTCACGTTGCTTTCCTGATTATTGTGAGTAAATTGTCCCTTAATATCATAACCGGCCCCAGTAACGTCATACGCCCGTCCGGCGGTATAAATCCGGCGGGCCGTCATTACATTTTGTGTTAAGGTTCCTGTTTTATCGGAACAAATTACCGTCGTGCAGCCTAATGTTTCAACCGCCGGCAATTTGCGAATAATCGCATTGCGCCGGATCATGCGCTGCACCCCCAGAGCCAACGCCACCGTAACAATAGCCGGCAACCCTTCCGGAATGGCGGCTACAGCCAGGCTAATGCCGGACATGCACATTAAAAACAGGGATTCTCCCTTAAGGACGCCGGTAAATACGACAACCAGACAAATTGCCAGACAACCCCATACCAGCCAATGTCCTAAATGTTCCAACCGTTTTTCCAGCGGCGTTTCCTCACTTTCCGCCGCCTGAATCATCCCCGCAATATGACCGACTTCCGTCATCATCGCCGTGGCGCAAATCACCGCCCGGCCCCGGCCGCGGGTTACACTGGTGCCGGCATATACCATATTCTTACGGTCGCCAAGGGCTATGTCCTCACTGTACTGTTTGTCGGCAAACTTACGGACCGGCAGCGATTCCCCCGTTAAAGCCGCTTCCTCCACTTCCAGATCATGGACTTCCGTCAGCCTGCCGTCGGCCGAAAGTTTGTCACCCGCTTCCAGAGCCAAAATATCCCCTGGAACCAATTCCCGGGCCGGAACTTGCTGGACAAATCCGTTGCGAATCACCCTTGCCGTGGGAGCTGTAAGATTCTTCAAAGCCTGCATGGACTGCTCCGCCCGGTATTCTTGAAAAAAGCCTAAAACGGCATTAATAATTACAATGGCTAATATGGTAACCGCATCCACAAATTCTCCCAGAAGGGCCGATATTAAAGTTGCTCCCAACAACACAAGCACCATAAAATCCTGAAACTGGAACAGAAGTTTTTTCCACCAGGCAACTGTCTCTTTTTCCGTCATTTCATTCAACCCGTATTTATCTAACCTTTTTTTCACTTCATTTGAGTTCAAGCCTTCAACCGGATTGGTTTGCCAGAAAGCAACCACTTCTTCTGCCGTGCGTGCAAACCATTTCTCCATATTCATTTCAGCCACCTCACTAACATGTTGTTCTTGTACCATGTTATTCCTGAAATAGCTTTATTAGACCAAATTGACCGGGCATCTTATTGGTGCTATACTAAATGGGAATTTATGACGGAGGTTATTTATGAGTCTGGACGGACTTTCCCTTGCACCGTTAATTGCGGAACTGAATCAAAACTTAGCGGGCGGACGAATTGAGAAAATATTTCAACCGGAAAAATTGACTTTATTATTCTGGATACGTCAAGCCGGCCAAACGCTGCGGCTACTCATTGCCGCGAATCCGGATAACCCGCGGATACACCTGACAAAAACAACCGGTGAAAACCCGGCAACGCCGCCCAGCTTTTGCATGCTGCTCAGAAAACACCTGGAAGATGGCCGGATTGCTAAAGTGGAACAGCATGAACTGGACCGGATGATACGCATTCCGGTGGATGTCCGCGGCGAACGCGGCAGGATCCTGACGAAATATTTGCTGATTGAGCTCATGGGTAAACACAGCAATATTATTTTTGTCGAACAGGACCTGATTATAGATGCAATAAAGCGTGTAAATAGTCATATGAGTCAGTTCAGGCAAGTTCTGCCGGGATTGCCCTACCGGGTTCCCCCCGGGCAGAACCGTCTGAATCTGTTAGCCGTAGAACCGTCGCATTTTGTGCAAGTATTGCTGTCAACCCAAAAAGGAAGCCTGCTAAAAGCCGTTATCAGCACCGGTTTGGGAATTGGCCCCGTAACCGCCAGGGAAATAATCTGGCAGGCCGGGCTGCCCTTAGACATTGCGGTGGAAGAGGTAACCGGTCAAGACAGGACTTCTTTAGCGTCCGCGCTGAGCAATATAGTGAATCACTTGCGCTCTGATTGCGCCCGGCCTGTAGTAGTTACCGATAACAGCCAGTCCTTGCTGGCCATAGCCCCTTTCCCCCTGGAACACCTCTCCCGGCAGGAGAGCCGGAACTTTCCGACTATGAGCCTGGCTATCGAATTTGCCAGCCAGCTCAAAGGTCAAACCCGCCCGGGACCGGAAACGCAGGGGCTGCAGAAACTGGTAGCTGCAGAGCTGGCAAAATCGCACCGGAAGTCGCTTATCCTGAAACAGGAATTAGCCGATGCCCGGCAAGCAGATACCTTCCTTTCCCACGGCAACATTCTCATGAACTTTCTCGCGGCGGTAACCAATGGTGCGGAGGAAGTCTTATTACCCGACCTGCTGCGGGACCCTTCCGGCAAAACCTGTGTTGCGATTTCCCTTGATCCTGACCTTACCCCGGTACAAAATGCCCAAAACTATTATGCTAAATACAACAAACTGAAGCGGGCCCAGGAAACGCTGGCCGGCCAATTAGCGCAGTGTGAAACGGAACTCAAATATCTCGAAAGCATCCAAATTTCCCTTGACTGGGCCACAACGGCCTCGGATGCATTGGAAATCCGCCAGGAACTGATTGCGGCCGGCTACATAAAAGAGATCACCCGGTGCCGGAAAACCGCTTCTACGAATTCCCGGCCCCTCTCGGCGCTCACCGCCGACGGTTTTACCATTCTTGTCGGCAAAAATAACCTGCAAAATGATTTCGTAACCTTTAAACAGTCCCGCCCCGATGATATCTGGTTTCACACGAAAGATGTCCCCGGATCTCACGTTATTTTACGCCGCCAGGCAGAGCAAGCGTCACCGGCCGCTCTTAATACGGCGGCTAATCTCGCCGCCTATTTCAGCAAAGCCCGCTCTTCAACAAATATACCCGTCGATTATACGGAGCGGCGCTATGTAAAAAAACCGGCCGGTGCAAAACCTGGTTTTGTCATTTATAGCCACCAGCATACTTTGTATATAACACCGGATGAACAATTAATCAAAGCAGTTCTTAAGCAGGACCGCTGAAGCGGTCCTGCGGCGCAATGCGCAGGGCCCAGGGCGCATAAGAACCCCTTCCGCAAGCAATTCCTACTTACACAGTCTTTTTGACGTCTGCACCCGGCAGAAGGATCGTCTTGTCATAAGCGGAGGTTAAGTGGTAACGGCGGAGCGTTGATAAAGCGATTCTTCTGCCGTTAGCAGCTATATATATAGTCCCAAATACTTATACTTCCCATATAGCAGCAAAAAACCAGGGGACCGATTTTGTCCCCTGGTTTTTCGTTTCCCTATTTAGGAAGGAATGTTCGGTTTGGTTGTTCCATATTTACACAGAATAATCTCTGTATTCAACCCAACCGGTTTGGGTGTTTTTAAAAGTTTTATCCAGACTCGCACCGAATCCAGCAAGGTAACAGCAACCAGCGCAATTAGCACAATACTTACCGTACCATTGATGTCTCCCAGGCTGTCGCCCCGTTTATAAAACATGCCCACATTTAAAATTCCGGCAGTAATTACCGTTATGGTCAAAAAAACCAATGGCGCGAAAGAAATCCAGGCATACGACTTTTTGGCGCCGACCTTTAAAATAATGGTAGTGCCAATTGCCAGCGCCACTACCGCCAATAATTGATTGGCCACGCCGAATAACGGCCAGATACTGGCTACGTCACCGGAATATAATAAATACCCCCAAGAGCAGGAAACAACAGCGCTGGTAATAAGAATCCCCGGCCACCAGCTGGTTTGCTTCAGCGGCTCATACATATAGGAACCGATTATATCCTGCAGGATATAGCGGGCCACCCTTGTGCCGGCATCAATTGTCGTTAAAATAAACAATGCTTCAAACATAATTGCAAACTGATACCAGTAATTCATCAAATGTTTCATTCCGCCGATACTGGAGAAAATATGCGCCATGCCGACGGCCAGGGATACGGCGCCGCCCGGCCGCCCGGCGACATCGATACCGACCAGTTGCGATAATTGTTTCAGTTCCACGATCGGTAAGTTTAACTTGGCAAAAACAGGCGGCACTGTATTAATGGCGAAATAATCACCGGGCATTAAAACAACAGCGGAGATTAAAGCCATAACTCCGACAAAGCCTTCTACCAGCATGCCGCCATAAGCAATCATCCGGGCCTGTGATTCATATTCCAGCATCTTAGGCGTGGTTCCCGAACTAATCAACGAATGGAACCCGGAAATAGCGCCACAGGCGATCGTAATAAACACATAAGG
The DNA here is from genome assembly GCF_900476375.1 of Allolucifera butyrica. Lineage (GTDB taxonomy): Bacteria > Bacillota > Negativicutes > Sporomusales > UPPP01 > Lucifera > Lucifera butyrica. The sequence goes on from NZ_UPPP01000083.1 coordinate 59,984, forward strand.
CCACCACGGTCCCGGAATAATCGGCCCTCCGTTTAAGAAATTAGTAACCGGAGCATTGATAGTGGGTTGAACAATTAAAATTCCCACTGCCAAAGCCGTGATGGTACCAATTTTCATATAGGAGCTAAGATAATCGCGCGGTGCCAACAGCAACCACACGGGAAGAACGGCGGCAAGAAAACCGTATATGGGTAATAGGATCGACAATTGCTGTTTATTCAGTGTAAAAACATTGGACCAGGCCGACCCCGGAATATAGTGTCCGGTAAATACGGCCAGCAAGACTAAAATAAAACCTGCAATCGAACCGGAACGGATCGATCCCGGTACAATCTTAAACATATACAAACCAACAATAATAGCAATCGGGATGGTCATCGCCAGCGTATACACACCCCAGGGATTTTTAAACAACGCATTGACAACCACAATAGCCAGCCCGGCCAGGGCAACAATAATAATGAAAAAAATTGCCAGCGACGTTGTGATCCCGGTAACCGGTCCCACTTCCCTCCGGGCAATGACTGCTAAAGATTGTCCGTTATGGCGTACGGAAGCAAACAGAATGATAAAATCGTGAACCGCTCCGGCAAATACCGCCCCCAGTAAAATCCAAACAAATCCCGGTCCCCAGCCATATTGAGCGGCCAAAACCGGACCAACCAGCGGACCGGCCCCGGCAATGGCGGCAAAATGGTGACCAAACAGAACCCATTTGTTGGTCGGAACAAATTCCCGTCCGTCATTGCAGCGGAATGCGGGCGTAATATTGGCATCATTCAGCACTAAAACTTTGGCCGCAATAAACGCGGAATAATAACGATAGGCCAGCGCAAAAAAACACGCCGAAACAATGAGCAACATGACCGAATTCATCTAAATTCCTCCCGATAAAAATTTTGACGGGCATTACCTCCGGTGTCTCTCCCCCCCTTCAGTAAATTCAAATTATTCCATCTATTCAGAATAACTTAACTAACCCATCCCCGGCAGCTGCTACCTATCGTTTCATTGTCTTTTGCCTGAACTAAACCATTATTTTAGCAATATCGCAATCTCATCCATAATTTTCCGGCTTAAGGCATCCAGGGTTTCCTTATCCGCCTTTGCTTTATCGACCTTGATCGGTTCACCGAATTTCACCGTAAAGCGGGAAAAAATAAAGCCATCCCTGAATACCTTATTGGTACCGGTCAAAGCGGCCGGAACCACGGTCGCGCCGACTTTGGACGCTATCATGGCTACACCGGGCTCCGCTTTCCCCAGCATACCGGTTTTACTGCGGGTTCCTTCCGGAAAAACTCCCACGACTTCACCCTGTTCCAAAAGGCTGATCGTGGTACGGATCGCCGTCCGGTCGGCAACCCCCCGACGTACGGGAAAGGCATGAAATTTAGTAATAAGCCATCCGAAAATAGGAATGGCAAACAATTCCTCTTTGGCCATAAAATGAATTCGCCGTTTAGAAATTGCGCAGCCCAGCACAGGGGGGTCAAACAGACTTACGTGATTGGCGGCGATAATCACGCCGCCTTCGGCCGGTATATTTTCCCTGCCTGTAATTTCCCAGCGAAAGAATACGCGGAAAATAAGCCGCAAAAAGGTCCGAACTATCTCATACAACAGTGCTTCTCTCCTTACAAATATTTAATATTGCCGTTACCGCGCCCTCAATGGTAAGGTCGGTAGTATCCACCAATATGGCGTCCGGTGCCTGGCATAAAGGCGCGATGTCCCGTTCACAATCCGCTTTGTCCCGGGCGGAAATCTCCGCTTCGATTTGGGCCAACTCCATAGTAAATCCTCTGTTATTCAGCTCCTGCCAGCGCCGTTTGGCCCGTACCGCGACCGAAGCCGTTAAAAATATTTTTATATCTGCATTCGGCAAAACATAGGTGCCAATATCTCTTCCATCCATAACAACTCCCCCGCGTCCAGCCATCTCACGCTGCACTTTCAGCATGGCCTCGCGAACACCGGCAATTTGCGCAATACCGGGCACCAGACGGGATACGGCCGGCGTCCTGATTTCCTGAGTAACATCCAGTCCGTTAACCCGTACGGTGGTCTTCCCTTCCCGGTAAAGCAACTCAAGGTTCATGTGGTAAGCCATTTCGCTTACTTTTGCTGCATCTTCCAGAGGTATTTTTTCCTGATTCGTCAGCCAGGTAACAGCACGATACATGGCCCCCGTATCAATATATACATAGTTAAGGCGCCGGGCCACAATTTGGGCAACCGTACTTTTCCCCGCGCCGGCCGGTCCATCAATAGCAATGATCAAATTTCGCATAGCTTCCTCCGCAAACCAGATTACCGGCAACATCCGTTGCTGACAGCGTCTAATGTTGAATAAAATCCGGGATAAGAGATTGCCACACAGTCCGGCTCAAGAATCTCCACTCCTTTGGCTGCCGTACCGGCAATGGCCAGCGACATGGCCATCCGATGATCATCATAGGATTGACATACAGCAAAATTAAGCGGCTGCGGTCCTTCAATAACCAGCCCGTCATCGGTCTCGGTTATTTTGGCCCCCATCTTGGTCAATTCGGCAGTAACCGCCTTCAGCCGGTCCGTTTCTTTGACCCGCAATTCCTGAGCTCCCTGAATGACCGACCTGCCTTGGGCAAACAGTGCCGCCACAGCCAGTACAGGAATCTCATCCACTAGGCGGGGTATGATTGCCGGACCGATGGAAAAACCGGTAAGGGACGATGAAGTCACGGTCAGATCGGCTACGGGTTCACTGCCGCTCCAGCGTTGATTATCCATTGTTATTGCGGCACCCATTTCCTTCAGAACATCGAGAATCCCCGTACGCGACGGATTAATGCCGACATTTTTGAGGGTCAGCCTGCTATTAGGTATAATGGCAGCCGCCACCAGCCAAAAAGCCGCCGAACTAATATCACCCGGCACCTCGATTTCCTGCGGGGCCGTCAAGGCTGCTACCGGTTCAATGCTCACCGTATTCCCCCTGCGGATAACCGGCACTCCAAAGGTTTCCAGCATCCTTTCGGTATGGTCCCTTGACAAATAAGGCTCGATGACGGTTGTCCGTCCCCTGGCAAACAAGCCGGCCAGCAATACGGCCGATTTTATCTGGGCACTGGCTACCGGCGAAGTATATTCAATCCCGGCAAGACCTGTCGGCGAGGGTAAAATTGCCAGGGGAGCAAACTTCGAGCTATCCCGGCCATAGATTTGACTTCCCATCCCGGCAAGAGGCTTGATTACCCGTGCCATAGGACGGTTGCGCAAAGACGGATCCCCGGTCAGTACGCTGAAAAATTTTTGACCGGATAAAATGCCCGTTAACAGCCGCATCGTCGTTCCGGAATTACCGGCGTCCAGAACGTCCCGCGGTTCCGACAATCCTTCCAGACCGTGGCCGGTTACGTAAAGAACACCGTTGTCATCTTGCTCAATCTGCACGCCTAGCGCTTTCATGCAATGAATCGTCGACAGACAGTCCTGGGAAAACAAGTAATTTTTAATACGAACCATTGAATTGGCCAGACCGGCAAACATAACACTGCGATGGGAAATGGATTTATCACCCGGAATATCTATTACACCTGTTAAATTATGCCCTGGCGCTACACGTCTGCATTTCTCTGTCATTTTTTCTCTCCCAATACGAATTTAAGAATTGTTGCCATTCCTTGTATTCACTATATACCGGTAAGAATCCTCTATTTCCTTATCGTCTTAATTTAATTTTTCCAATTGGCAATTTACTGTTTCTCCCTTCGACAACCAACCCGTCGGGCGGAAATAAAACCGCTTGCCCGTTGGTATGGACAATCGCCGTCAGCGGTTTCTTCACCCGGGTTGCATCAATTTCCAGATAGTCGCCGCCGTAAACAGCAATTGTCACTCCTTCCCCGGAGAGTTCCGCCAAATTTTCACCGTTAATGCTAATGTATGCTTCACCGCCGGGTGACGGTCCGAGCAGCGAAATTGTAATCCGCTGACCGGCTCGCTGCGGGTTCACATTACCGGTAACAGGCCGTTCCGTGAACACCATTGGTGCCTTATTGTATGACGGCAAGTCCAAAGCAACGCTCTGTCCTTCCAGCCGGTCGACAAGAGAAAAATACCTTCTTGTCTGCTCCTTTAATTCCAAGGCTTGGGTGATGAGCAGCAAGCCAATAAAAACGATACAGAGACGCAATACCAGTTGTTCGCCGCGAATAAACCATTTTCCGTTGCTATTTTGCATAACATTCCTCATTTTCGGCGCTTTCTTTTAATATATATAGTATGCGTCATCGCTTTTCCCGATTATACGATTCGGCAGCCGCGTTCATTCCTGCAACATACCCGGTTGAAAATGCCGCCTGCAGATTAAATCCGCCGGTAAAACCATCCACATCAATGATTTCGCCGGCAAAATATAAGCCGCGAATTTGCCTGGACTCCATCGTAGCCGGGTTAATTTCTTTGGTAGAAATTCCGCCGGCTGTTACAATGGCCTCCGCTACCGGCCGGGTCCCGGTTATGGTAAAACTTAAATGCTGCAGTTGAAAAACAAGACGGTTCCGTTCTTCCTTTGTTATCTGGTGGACGGGTTTGTCGGGGTTAATATGGGCAAGATTGATCATCACCGGAATCATCTTGGCGGGCAGTAATTCATGCAAAGCATTTTTGATTTGTTTACGGGCAAACTTTTCAAAGTCGCGTTGAATCCGCTTGTCCAACAGTTCAGGACTCAAAGCCGGCTTTAAATTGATTTCGATAAATAAGGCGGCATCCGCCTTTTGTTCGGAAACTTTTTTGCTCAAAGATAAAATAATCGGCCCGGAGAGTCCATAATGGGTAAATAGCATCTCGCCAAATTCGCCGGCTACATTCCGGTCGCCGCATTGGAGCGCCGCGGCCACATTTCGCAATGATAAGCCTTGCAATTCGGCAATCCATTCTTCGGCCACTTCCAGGGGAACCAGGGACGGCTCTATGGGAATAACGGTATGACCGAGTTTTTCGGCTATTCTGTACCCATCGCCGGCAGAACCCGTATTGGGATAGGATGCTCCTCCGGCAGCTAAAATAACGGCATCGGCTTCCATAAAGACATTAGTCTGAGTCCGGATTCCTTTTACTTGCCCTTGTTCCGCCACAATCTCTTTAACGCCATGCTTCACCAATAATTCCACATGCAGTGCTTTGAGCGCCTTAATAAACGTTTCGACTACATCGGCAGCTTTATCACTCACCGGAAAAATCCGGCCGCCCCTCTCTATTTTCGTCGCCAATCCCCAGGAAGTCAAAAAATCAATCAGATCCTGGTTGAAAAATGTATGAAATACACTGTGTAAAAATTTGCCGTTTCCGGGAATGTTAGCAATAAACGTTTTCAAGTCACAAGAATTGGTAATATTGCAACGGCCCTTACCGGTAATTAATAATTTACGTCCCGGCGACGGCATCTTTTCCAGTATTATAACGTTGGCTCCATATTGGGCGGCACTGCAGGCAGCCATTAATCCGGCCGCCCCGCCACCAATCACAATCACTTTTTTCATTTTACCCTCTCACCCTTGTATTTTAATAAGAAAAACACCCTTACTTATTGCCGCAATAAGGGTGCACACAGCATTACCTTTGAATCAGTTTCATTAATTCCGCAATTTCCGAGGCGGTAAGGTAACGGTATTGGCCGCGCCGCAAACCAGCCAGCGAAAGAAAGGCAAATTCAATTCGCTTTAAATATTTAACCGGATGGCCGATCGCTTCACACATCCGGCGGATTTGCCGGTTCTTTCCTTCATGCAGTGTAATTTCCAGTGTCGTTATATCTTTTTCCTTGTCCCGGTCCCGAATGTGAATTTGGGCCGGTGCCGTAACCCCGTCGGCCAGTTTAATACCCGCCCTTAATCGGTCTAATTTTTCTTCCGACGGCATACCGTCCACTTTAGTCAAATAAACTTTCGCAACATGGCGGCTGGGATGGGTCAGACCATGAGCCAGCCGTCCGTCATTGGTAAGCAGCAGCAACCCTTCGGTATTATAGTCCAGCCGCCCGACCGGATAGACGCGTTCGGTAATATCGGCGACAAAGTCTGCCACTGTTTTCCGCCCCTGGGGGTCCGAAAGGGTCGTTACAACCCCTCTGGGTTTATAAAACAATACATACACATATTTCTCATCTTTTAATAACCGGTTATCAACTCTAATTTTATCCTGCTCGATTGAGGCTTTCGTGCCCAATTCCGTAACAATGGTTCCGTTAACGGACACCCGTCCCTGCCTGATTAAATTCTCAGCTTCCCGCCGGGACGCAATTCCCGCCTGACTGATAATCTTTTGCAACCGTTCCACCGAAAAACTCCTCTTGTTAAAATTATCGTTACATCTTTAGCTCTTTATCACTTACAAACCGGGCAAAATCAGTTTGTACCTTGCAAGTGCGGATCAATTGATGGTCATTGGTTTCTCTTTCACAACTGCCGCAAATTCCTTCCCCGCAACACATGACTGAATTATTGGTAGCCGCCATCGGCAGATTTATACCTGCTTCCTGCATTGCCGCAATGACACCGTAATGCAGTTCATCCGGTCCGGCACTGACTACCAGATCAGGACAGGTCGTACGGCTCTGGAAAAGCTTCTTTAACAGGGGCAGTCCCGCTACCCGCATGGACGTAACCGTTGTTACCATGATTCCTGCTTCCATAAGCTCCCGTTCAATAAATACTTTACCGGTTTTTCCCGGAGCCAGGATGGCTGTAACCTGATTTTGATTGCGGCCAAGTTTCTGTACAATGGGCAGTGCCGGCGGTTGCCCGATACCTCCTGCTAACAATATTATTTTACTATTGGCAATTTTGTCAATCCATGGTTGCCCAAAAACACCATTATAATAGGGTCCCCTTACCAGAACACAGTTATTATCTTCCTGGAAAATCCGGCTGGATTTAGGGCCTACTGCTTCGATTACCACCTGCAGGTTGTTATTTTCTATTTTCATTACCCCTACAGGGAAGTGATAAAATTGAGGATCCTGCGGGCACCGCAAGAATACGAAAGAACCGATTTTATTTAATCCTTCCGCCAGTTCCTGGGAAATAGGCATTTCCAGCCAATACGTATTATCACTGATTTTCTCTTTTATAGTAAATTTAGATTCGATTTCAATTCGAATCGGCGAATCTTCACTTTGACGCATCTTATTTTTAGATTGCCATTGTTTTTCATACAATATACATACGCCGGCCCAATTACAGTCGCAAAGGTCCTCTCCTTTCAAATGACTGCAGGATATACAGTGATTGGTATCCGCTAACAGGCAGGGACAGTAAAGACTATTAATATCCACACAACGAAGGGGTAATTCTGTATTATGCATGGTATGCCTCCTTTTAAACCAGACAGGAGTTATAGATATCGCTAAGCCCGGCTTTCGCAACCCGTTCATTGATCTCGGCCCGGTTCGTTGAATAAAGTGACAGAGCTTTCATGCGCTCAAAATAAACGGAACCGGAAAATGTATACCGTAAATGCAGTCCCTCGGGAACCGTCATCTGTTGATGAATAAAAGAAATAAAATCTCCCGTAGCCAATTCACTGGGCAGTTGGAGATACGGCATATCGAGACAGTGCCGCACAGCATTATGGCCGCTTAACAATCCCGTAACAACTGCTTCCGTATGACCTACCAGAATACCGGCCTTCTCGCCGCCGCAAAACAGGTTGTCTAACCCCTCCACTTTCAAGGTATCATCACAAGGGGCAATACCAAGATACCGGACCGAATTGCCGATTCCGCCGGCATAAGGATCTTCATACCGCGCTTTTTCCAATCCCGGAATGGAACGCAATTCTTCCAGCGGAAAATAGGACGTCATCATTTTCGCATGGCCCGTATCCAGTAAAACCAGATTGGCGGCAAATTCCGGCAGGGCATATTGGGAACAGGCCTTTTTCCCTAAGCCGTTCGGTTTCATTAGATGTTCCGGCAGCGGCAAGACAACAATGCCTTTCGCTTCTAATTGGTCACGGATTTCCTTGCTTAATGATTCTTTGTTAAGTTTACAGGAACCGCTCATGGCGCCATAGGAACCGTCCGCTTTTTGCGCTTTAAATTCCTTTACCTCCGCCTTGGCGGTAACACTAACCCGTGGTCCAAAGGAAGGACACCGCAAGACACACATGGAACAGCCGTTGCCATATTTGTAACAATTGCCCATAGGCCCGGCTGTTCCCGTTGTATCCACAAAAACGTCGCCTTTTATAACCTCGCCGTGATCGCCTGTAAGAGCCTGAATTTTCCTGCCATATTTCAATACATCGGCGACCCGGGTTTGCGTTTTTATTTCAATCCCGTAGTTTTGCAATATTTTCTTTACCAGTGGCTCCATCATGGTGACGTCATATAAAGAGGCGTGATTATGACCCGGAAAACAAATCCCTTTATGGCGGGCGTTGGCATCCATGGCCACAAATAAGTCGCCCCCTCCCATGGCAATTGCTTCTTCCGCGGCAGTAAAGCGACCGTTGTTTCTAAATATTCCTCCGACTAATCCGGTACCCAACAATAAATCTGTCCGTTCCAGCAAGAGAACCCGGGCCCCCGCTTTCGCTGCGGCGATCGCTGCGGCGCACCCGGACCACCCCCCGCCGACCACTACTACTTTGACCATGGACATCCCTCCATTTTGTCTGCTTTTATTCACACTACAGTGTATTCTCCGTCTAATAAATTGTCACAAACGATAACACAAAAAAGACTGGTATCTTTTGTTACCAGTCTTAATTCAGAAAGAGACGCCGACAGATATATACAGAAGAGACAAAACCGACCAGATCTCCGATCAAACCTACTAGCACGGAATAGCGCGGATTGCGGATGCCAACAGCGCCAAAATAAACAGTAAGGATGTAGAACGTCGTATCCGTACTTCCCATCAGGGTAGAAGCAATGCGCCCGGTTAGGGAGTCGGCCCCATACCGGTTCAAAATCTCGGTGGTTAATCCCAGTGCCCCCGTCCCGGACAGGGGACGGATAATCGCCAGCGGGATAAGATCCGGCGGCACACCCACTGACTGAAGCACCGGTTTTAGGGCCGCAATGAAAACATCCATTGCTCCCGAGGCTCGAAAAATGTTAACCGCCACCATCATGGCCACCAAAAACGGCAAAATCCGGATTGCCGTCTGAAACCCTTCGGCAGCCCCTTCAACAAATTTTTCATACACGTTCACTTTGTTAAGAAAGCCAACACTGGGAATAATTAGCAGCAGCACCGGAATCGCCCAGGCAGATAATTGTTTACAAAAGTCGGCAAACATACCTTACCTCCTCGTCCTATCCCCCCAAATTGCCCGGCAAAAACGGTCGGCCAAAATAACACAAACCGTGGCGGTCAGACTCACAATCAGCGTAGGCCCTACAATTTCCGCCGGGCTTATGGATCCGGCCGCAGACCGCAACGCAATCACCGTTGCCGGAACTAACGTAAAGCCGGTCGTACACAGCGCCAATAAAGTGCACATCGCATCAGAGGCAGTATCTTTGCTCCTATTCAATTTTTGTAATTCCTGCATGGACTTTATGCCTAAAGGAGTCACCGCATTCCCCAGCCCTAACAGATTGGCACTCAGGGTTAACAAAATGGCTCCCATGGCCGGATGCTTTTTCGGCACGCTGGGAAATAAGAAGCGGATAACCGGACTCAATAGAAAAGAAAGAAAACGGACAATCCCGGCCGCTTCGGCAATTTTCATCATACCTAACCATAAACACATGATGCCAACCAGTTTAAAAACAAGATTCACGGCACTCTCCGCCGCCTGAATGGCGCTTTGCGTAACGAGTTCCATCCGTCCGTGCCAGGCGGCGTAAAGTATGCCGATGCTCATCAACAACAGCCAGATAAGATTAATCATGCGCTCTCATCACCCCTTACGAAGGTATGACGCAAGCGATGACCCTAGAACTGTTCCGGTGGACAATTACGCAAAATTACGGATAAAGAAAGTTAAAACACTCCACAGCGAGCCCCAAAACAGATTAAAAAAAGACTTTTTTTCCACCGACCGGGTGGCAACTAAATCGGTTGAGGCTACCTCCCTGTCTTTATACATTGTTTTTACAACCCCGATCTTTTCTCCGGCCGTAACCGGAGCTGCTATATGTTCGGGAGCTTCAATCACGGTATGATACTGGTCTTTGTCACCGTCGGACACAGGAACCGTTAAAGAAGCATCGGCGGCCAGGGATAGGACGGTACTCTTGCCATTATCGACCCGGATCGTTTTCATGATGTCGCCTTTATTTAATAAAGTAAGCGGTTTCACTTGCGAAAACCCATAATTCAATAAGGCGATGGAGTCATCCCACATCTGGTCGCTATCCAGAACGACGGCGATTAATTGCAGATTATCCCGCTTGGCGGCGGATACCAGACAAGGACCGGCAACTTCCGTATAACCGGTTTTCACGCCGTTGGCGCCGTTATACAGCCATAACATTTTATTTTCGTTATACAAATCCCGGTCATGGTCTTTGCCGGCCCAGGGAATAATTTTATGCTTGGTGCTCACGATTTGAGCAAACATCGGCACGTTAGTATACCCATACGCCGCAATCCGGGCTAAATCATGGGCGGTTGTATAATGATTCGGGTCAGGCAATCCGCTGGAATTAACAAAGTTCGTATTCACGGCGCCAATCGCATGGGCCTTTTCTGTCATTAATCTGGCAAAATTCGGAACCGAGCCGGCAATGTTCTCCGCCACGTCTACCGTGGCATCATTACCGGAAATCAGCATCATTCCATAGAGTAAATCCAGCAGCTTCAGTTGCTCTCCCGCTGAAAGGGACAACGAGGAGCCTTCTGTACTTGCCGCATTCTTACTGGCCGTCACGGTCCCGTTCAAATTTCCTTTCTCCAGGGCGATAATCAAGGTCATTATCTTGGTCGTGCTTGCCGGATAATGGCGTTGTTCCGCATTTTTGGCGTATAAGACCCGCCCGGTGGTTGCATCAATAACAATAGCCGATTTTGCGGTAATTTCAGGCACCCCTCCGTATACCAAACCCATTTGGCAAAAAAGCAAAACGGATACCATGCTTAAAATCAACACAAACTTTTTGCTCATAAAATAGTTCCTTTCCGTCTTATGTATAGTTGGACCAATCACTATTATATATTTGTTTTTAGCAATCGTCAAAAAAGTTACATCAATCAAGCGGAAATGGAAATAATACTAAACAAACTTAAGGAGGTGACGAAATTGGAAGTTGTCGATGTAAAAACCGCTTTACGTACTACATTAACTCAAAAACAGGAGCTCGTTCGGGACTATCAGACTTTTGCCACACAGATTAACGATACCGAGGTTGCCAAAATGTTCAAACATTTTGCCGAAGCCGAAGCATTACATGCTACCCAAATTAAGGACAGATTAAATAAATTACAATAGCTTCAGTCCATTTATATGTAAAAAACCGCACCTTAATGTGCGGTTTTTTATTGGGATCGGAAAGTATAACTTTTCGGATTGTTTCTAAATATCGCCTTCTCCTTTTAAAATGCCGAAAAGTAAAATACTTTCCTTCCACTTAAAGACCCTTTGGGTCTTTCTTGTGTAAATTCAATAAGTATGTTCAGCTTGGGTTTCGGCTGTTTTAGCCAATTCTTCCATTGGGTTTTGTTTCATATTCAACATGCCTTGTATTTTGTCCAACACCTGCGGCACTAAATCAATAACGCGGTCAAAAATGACATTACTTTCCACCGGCATAAACCGGATGCCGTTTTTTGACGAGCACACCAAAAAACCTACCGGTTTAACGCTTACGCCGGCGCCGCTGCCGCCGCCGAACGGATGCAGTGAATCCGAATCCTTCACTTCTTCCGGTTCATAATCGCCGCCGCCGGCGGCAAATCCGAAGGTTACTTTGGAAATCGGTACAATCACTGTTCCATCGGAAGTTTCTACGGCATCGCCAACAATGGTATTCACATCAACCATCCCCTTGATGCTTTCCATTGCTGTCTTCATCAGCCCCTGGATCGGATGTTCGGCCATCCACTACCACCACCTTGCCGTTCATTAATCATTCGTAATGTTGCATTAATAAGATTACCCAGCTTGATACTGAATATACATCGGAAGTCAACTCGGAATTGAACCTCACCAAAGAATGGAGCCACCCGTATTTCCGGTGGCTGCCGGAAATGAAACCGCTCCCTCAGGTTGGTTACTAACAGCCCCTTCAGCATCCAGATGATACCATAAAAAAATGCCGTCAGGGCGGAATCTCCCAGACCATACGCCGTACGCCACTCTAATTTTTCGCACTGCATGGACTGCATTATATTTTTCATAAATTGATTATACATGCGGGTATAATATTGTACGATGCGGACACTGTCATAAAATTTGTCAGGGTCTTTCACGCTTTTGTGGACAAACCGTTTTTCCCGCTCCACATGGGTTGTTATTTTTTCTTCCCCGCTATGGACTTCCGTTTCTAGCCAGGGCAACATTCCCTGCGTAATTTGCAGCAGGGGAACTTGCAAGGAGTAGAGCACTATTTTTTTATAGGTATATACCTCAATTAACAGATAATCATCCGCAGCCTGCCTCTTATACTGCAGCTTAATATACAGGGTAATCCGGGAAATAAAATAGGAGACTAGTATCCAGGCTGCTATTCCGGACAGCCAAACGTTCATAATTGCCGCCTCGTTCCTGACTGATCCCACAGATCTAAGATTATTCTGGATAAATCCCTCCCCGGCTATACAAAAAGAGTGACTAAAAGGCTAGCGCTTTTTAGTCACTCTCTGTCAGAAATTGACTTAAGTCAGGTAAATCCTGCAAAGTTTTCAAGCCGAAGCATTGGAGAAATTGATTGGTTGTTCCATACAAAATGGGACGGCCAATCGCCTCTTTGCGGCCGACTTCCTTAATCAGGCCCCGTTCAAGCAGCATGGAAAGGAGTTTATCCACCTGAACGCCCCGTAAATTTTCAATTTCCTGCCGGGTAATAGGCTGTTTAAAGGCAATAATGGATAACGTTTCCATGGCAGCAACGGACAAGCGAACTTGATGGACTTTAGCCAGTTTTTCAACAATTGCGGCTAATTCCGGCTTTGTACACAGTTGATAACCGCCGGCAACTTCGATCACGGTGAGACCGCGTTTTTCGCCCTCCATTTCCTTCTTTAACGTTTCGACCAGCAGGGGTATATGCTCTTCATCAATTTCCAAAATCTGAGCCAGTTGGGATGCCGTTAACGCATCCCCGCTGGTAAACAGCAAGGCTTCAATATGACCTTTTAAATGTTCATAAAACACGAAGCCCGTCACTCCTTTAACTCCATATAAATGGGCGCAAAGTTATGCTGCTGATAAATGGTTATCCGTTTTAAGCGGATCAGCTCCAGCAAAGCCAAAAAAGTGGCGATCATTTCGGAACGGCTGCCGGTCCGCATGATGGCTTGACTAAATTCGAGACGCCCTTTTAATTTATGCAATAAGTGGAGTATATCCTGCATCTTATCCTGAACACTGATTTCTTCCCTGTCAATCACGGCGAAGTCATCGCTGCCGCTTTCCCAAACTGCAAGAAACGCTTTGATTAGCTCATCAATTTTTAATCCTTCCGGCAAAGCATATTGGGTCGGCAAAATTTGCATCTGCCGGGTAAAATAGCGTTCCTGTTTCTGTTTCATTTCATCAAGCATGGAGGCAAGCTGCTTAATTTTGCGATATTCCAGCAATTTGTCCACCAGTTCCTGCCGCGGATCTTCATCCTCTGACGTCTCATCTGCCCGTACCGGTTTCGGCAGCAGCATGCGGGACTTGATTTGTAATAAAGTAGCCGCCATTACCAGGAACTCACTGGCAATATCAATGTTGAATTTTTCCATATTAGACAAAAATTCCAGATATTGTTCGGTGATCCTGGCGATGGGAATATCATAAATATCAATTTGATCCTTCTCAATGAGATGCATTAATAAAGCCAACGGACCCTCAAAGGTATCTAATATGATCTTATAATCCGACATCTTTATGCCAAATGCATGGCCGCACGGACTTCTTCCATTGTCATCGCGGCAACCTTGCGGGCCCGTTCCGCGCCATACGCCAGAATCTCCCTGACCCGTTCCGGATTGGCCTCCAGGTTTTGCCGCCGCTGATGAATATCAGCCAGCGCCGACACCATGTTCTCTGCCAGTCTCTTTTTGCAATCGACACAACCGATATTGGCCTGCCGGCAATCCCCCGCAATTCGTTCCAATTGACCCGCACTATAAAATTTGTGAAATGTATAGGCCGTACAGACATCGGGATTCCCCGGGTCCGACCGTTTTATCCGCTGCGGGTCCGTTACCATTAGGCGAACCCGGGCCCGAAGCTCATCCGGACCGGCGGCAAAAGGGATTTCATTTCCATAGGACTTGCTCATTTTCCGTCCGTCAATACCGGGCAATACTTTGGCCTGGCTTAAATAAGGCATTGGTTCCGGAAAAATAAGCCGCTGCGGGCTGTATAGGTAATTAAAACGCCGTACAATCTCCCGCGCCAATTCCAGATGCGGCACCTGGTCTTCCCCCACCGGAACGGTATCCGCTTTGTATAATAAAATATCGGCGGTCATTAATTCCGGATATCCCAAAAAACCATAGGTATTAATTTCTTTTCCCTGCTCACCCAGTTGCTGGAGTTTGTCTTTATAGGTCGGCACTCTTTCCAGCCAGGACAACGGTGTGATCATCGACAGCAGCAGATGCAGTTCCGCATGTTCCTTTACCTGAGACTGAACAAAAATTACATTTTGTTCCGGATCCAATCCGGCACTCAGCCAATCCAGCGCCATATTGTAAATATGCTCCGGCAGCTTGCCTGTATCTTCATACGTCGAGGTTAATGCATGCAAATCAACAATACTAAAAAAACATTCATAGTCATTCTGCAGCTTTACCCAGTTCTCCAAAGCTCCGAGATAGTTTCCTAAATGAAACTTGCCCGAGGGCTGCATGCCGCTAAAAATTCGTCCTTTCATATTTACATCTCCCTTTGCTAAAAAATAAGCATGACAATATGATTTATAATCCCGGAAAGAGCCATTTCCAGCGGATAAGTAACCGCGCCAATCACACCGATATAAACTAAGCCCATCAAAATAAACGGTCCATAGGGTTCAATCCGTTCAAACGTATACGCCTGACGTCCGGGCAATAAACTGCTGAGAATTTTTGATCCGTCCAGCGGCGGCAGCGGAATAAGGTTAAATATGGCTAATATAATATTATAACTATATGTTAACCATAAAACTTTTATCCAGGCACCGGTCAGCAACTGCAACTTTGCCATCAAAGCAATGACTAAAGCAGTCACTAAAGCCATCAAGACATTAGAACCTGGTCCGGCCAGAGAAACCAGCAATACGCCGCGGCGGCCATCGGAAAAATTATGTGGATTAATCGGGACCGGCTTGGCCCAGCCAAACCGGAACAGCCAAAGCATAATCAAGCCGATAGGATCCAAATGGGCTACCGGATTTAGGGTCAACCGGCCTGCATAGCGGGGTGTCGGGTCCCCCATGGCAACCGCTGCCCGGGCATGACCATATTCATGAACGGTCAAGGCAATTAATAATGCCGGAATCCGGAAAATCATATCTGCATCAAAACCAAACACGCTTTTTCCTCCCAAGTGCTATAGATTCTCAAATAAATAGACAACCTTGTCTTACTTTTCTTAGCGCCTCATCTTTATTATTTTGGCACATTATATCAATCTACGCAAGTTTTTAATCGTAGAAAATCACCGTTACATCCGGCTTTTCTTACTTTAAAAGAATAAATTAAAGACAGGTTGCAAAAGCTATGATAGAAGAACTAGCCGGATTTAAGGGGGTATTGGCGTGAAACAAAAAAAGCACTGGGTAATTTGTCTCTTGCTATTTCTTTTGTTAGTTTTTATCGCCGGCTGCAGTCTGCATGCCCCGGTGAAAAAACCCGATATCGGTCCTGCCGGCAAACCGCCGGAATCGAAACCAAATCCGCCATTTGCAGAACGTTTCTGGTCGCCGCCGGGCCAGCTATATGATCTGGAGACTACGGCCGGGGTCGTGTTTGAAGGAATTCAGAAAGCCGATTGGTCGCAGGTCCAGTCAGGACTGACCAATTTACAGACTATCTGGCGGGAGGCAAAACCGGTCATCGGCGAAAAAAAAGGTGTAAAACAGGCGGACGAAGCGTTGGAAAAGTTAGTCCATTCCGTTGACGGACAACAAACTACCGCCACTTATAAAAATCTCAATTCGTTTATGAGCAGCATCAGTGAGATTGGTAAATCCTATAAACTTTCTCCTTTATCGGATATTATCACTATTGATAATGTCATTCGAGACGTCAGTTTCTATACGGAAAGCAACAACTGGAGCAAATCGGCTTCGAAAGTAAAATCATTGGAAGATACCTGGGGCTCGCTAAAAACCAATATGGAGAAAGTAGGAATCTTAGGGGAAATCACCAAATCTCATTCATTCATTCAACAACTTAAGGATGCTGTAAATGCTGAAAATGAGGGCGGCGTAAAGGAACAAATTACCAATCTTAACGAAAGTATGGGAAAAATACGCAATTTTTATCATGGCAAATAAGAAAGACCGCTGACGCGGTCTTTCGGCTTGTGGCTCAGAGCGCTGAGCGCAAAAACCCATCGGAAACTCATTTGGGGGGCAGCCAACCCCGGCCGAAGGATCGTCTTGTCATAAGCGGAGGTAAAACGATGTTTAAAACAATCCGGTCCGTACTTAAGTTTACGGAACCGGATTATTGATTTTATAGCTCCTGTTCAATGCCATTGCGTTTCAGTATTTCTTCAATCGCTCTTCGCGTAACCGGCGCCCCCCGGCTTAAATCATCAGCCTTGTCCATTTTTCCTACATCACCGACACCGATGATGACCGGTACATCGACATGATTAAGAACGTCAACCGTATCCCCGCAAACAAGCGGTTCTCCCGCTTCCGTTTCACCATATTTATTTACTGCCGAATCGACTAGTTTTCCTTGATTATTAATACAGGCATCCGCTTTAATCCCGTTGATGTGAGTTGTATTGGACGCTACGGCTACGGCACCTAATACTTCAATATCGGGATGGGCGGCAACATATTCCATAGCCTGTTCACCTTTTCCCTTATCCCTCCGTCCCCGGTCATCAAACATAACCAATACAGGGTCATACTGCACCTCCTTTAACAAGTGAACGATCTCTTCACCGCTAATGGGGGTGGGATTTCCCGCCGAAGCAGATATACAACGCAACCCAAGTGACCCGGCAATTTCTTCTATCACTCGCTGAGCAACGCGGTCACCATCAGTAACCAAAATCACCCTTACTTTTTCCGGCACAGTATCACCTCTCACTGTTGTTTTTCTTTGCCCAGCAAATTGCTGATTTTATTGGCAACCCGTTCACTCTCCCGGATTACTTGTTTCAATTTATTAAGACTGGTTTCCAATTCATTGGCCAGTTCATATTGCGCCTGGGATATAATTTGCGTCATATTTTTCATGGAAGGATTGGAATCGGCCGATTTTTGCTTATCCGGCGCCTGGGAAGGATTATTATTCATTGTTTGTTGTCCTGTTCCCTGGAGTAATGTGCTAAATACCGATTTCAATTCTTCGGCAATCGCATTATTATTGTTGCTGTTATTCGTACTATTGTTCATTTGATCTGTACTATTTGTACTATCAGGTGCTTGCATTCCCTGACTATTGTCCTGTTCTCCCCCACCGCCGGCGGATTGGTCACCCGTCTTGTTACCCTTAGGGACGGAACCTTTCATTTGCTGTTGCATTCCTTGCAATTGACTGCTGATTTCAGATAAAGCCTGCAAAATCTTTTCTTCATGATCCGTTCGGGAACCATCGGTGATCTTGGCCTGCGCTTCGACAAAACCCTTAGCCATATCAGCAATCATATTTTCCGTCCGCACATTCGTTGTACGGCTATTACTATGCTGACTACCATGGGATACGTCACTCCCGTATTCTTCGTCATACCGCCTGTCGTAGTTACGGTTTCCTTTGAAAGTGTGCCTTGTCATGCAATTACCTCCACCTAAAAAAGGGTCTTCAGATTAAATAAAATTGATAAAACAGCAAACCGTAGATTAATTACCGCGAAAGGATGTTTTAAAACAGCGAACGGATTGAACAGGGCGGCGGTTTTTTCATATTCCACTCCGCCAACGGTCGCGCTGACAATATAGTTAGCCAGGGGACCGCTGAAGATGACCAGTAATGCACTCATATTTCCTTGTAAATTATGAACGGTTGTGGCCCCAAAAGCTCCTGCCGCTGTAACCGATTCGACCTGTCCCTGCAAAAAAAATGCCATGGTCATTCTGCCTATTTCGTGTATCAGCGAAGCCAAAAAAACATAGGGCAAATAACGGAGACCAATTAAAGAGGCCGTGATTATCAAACCGATTATATCAATTGCCAGCATATTTCACCTTATCCTTTAGGATCGAACAGCACCGCCATAAAAAAGCCGAATACGATGGCAGCCATAATTCCGGCGGCTGTACCCTTTAACCCTCCGGTAAATATTCCGATAAAACCATTTTGTTTAACCTCTTCAATCGTACCGGCAACCAGGGAATGACCGAACCCGGGCAGCGGCACGGTTGCACCGGCGCCACCAATATCTATCAGTGGCTGGTATAGGCCAAGTCCGCTTAATATACCGCCTAATACGACAAATAAAACTAGCACATGCGCCGGCGTAAGCGGAGTCAGGTCCATTAGTAATTGCCCGATTACACAAATCATTCCGCCGATAACAAACGCCATCAGGTAAGATTGCACTAAAATCCTCCTTGTCTTAACCAGAAGATGAATCCCGTGATAAAAGCAGTGACTAAGCCATAAACCAAGACAGGACCGGCAATAACAAACATTTTGGCGCCAATACCAAACACATATCCCTCCCGTTTGAATTCCATAGCCGGGGCAACAATCGAATTCGCGAATCCGGTAATAGGAACGATAGATCCTGCCCCGGCTCTTTTACCCAATTCATCATAAACGCCGATTCCCGTAAAAAAGGCACCCAGAAAAACCATCACGGCACTCGTGGCCGCCGCTACCTCTTTCTTCCCCATTCCTAAAATCAGAAAATAATTTTGTACCCATTGTCCTAAAATACAGATTAGCCCACCTACGGTAAAGGCCCAAAATACATTTTTCAGTAAGGGCGGTTTCGGTTTTACCCGGTTAAATTTATCTTGATATTGTTGTATGTCCTGTTGTTGCTTTTTGTCCGGCATGTTTCCACCTCCCGTCAGTTATTATTTATTGTGACCACTCCGGCCATAAATAATGCAAAAAAGACCGTTTAGGGCGCTCCTTCTTGCGGTAATTGGGAATTTGGTAATTGGATTTTAGAAAGATCTTCCATTGTAAAAAAAGAGTGCCTTAGCGGCACTCTTGGCTGTTAGTATAAAATTAATGGACATGAAAAGCGACTTTAACGTCAGCCTTGTACTCGGCAATCCGCCCATTATCAATATTTGCCGTAAAATTGGTAACCTCAACACCCACAATATCATCCAAAGTTTTGGACGCTTCAACAACCGCATTATCCACAGCATCCGTCCAGTTATGCCGGGATGTACCGACTAATTCAATGACTTTTACTACCATTTTTCAGACCCCCTTAGTAAGGTTATTATTTTTTTAGTAGTTTGCACAAAATCCGGATAGTTTATGCCGGTTGATTTTACTCTTTTGGATTCAATGCAGGACAAATAAACAGTAAAACCTGTTTAGCCCGCATGGGTGCCTTTTTAGGTACATCCTCCCAGTAATAAAAGAGAGCCATTGTACTCGTTAAGGCAACCAAACAAACCGCTAAGAGAATTATGAAAATTTTCCTGTTAGCCATATTCTTTCACCTCTCACGCCGAGTACTAAGCACTAGTATTCCCTTTTGCAAAAAAAACAGACCTCCTTTTTGCATTTACGAGGTCTGCAGATATTCTCTGATTGTCTTTAAGGCGTTTTTTTCAATACGCGACACCTGCACTTGCGACAGGCCAATCACAGCAGCAATTTCCGCCTGGGTCCGGTCTTCAAAAAACCGCAGCTGAATTACCGTACGTTCTTTTGGCGGCAGCCGCGATATAACTTCTTCAAGGGCTAACTTTTCAATATAGACCGTATCCTGGCCGTCGCTATGCTTAATCTGGTCCATCAATAATAACGGATCCCCCTGAGCGTGAAAAACCTGTTCATAAAGAGATGCCGTTGGTTGAACCGCTTCAAGGGCCGATACGATCTCCTGCGGCGCCAAGGCTAATTCTTGGGCAATTTCGGTAATTGTAGGGTCGCGGCCTAATTCTCCCTGCAATTTCTCCTGTATCCGGTGAACCCGGTAAGCCAATTCCTTGACCGGCCTGCTTACCTTGATTGGATTGTCATCCCGCATATACCGCCGGATTTCACCAATAATCATCGGAACCGCATAGGTGGAGAATTTAACACTAAACTGGGAATCAAACCGTTCGATTGCCTTCATCAGACCAATACAGCCGATCTGGAATAAATCATCCCATTCATATCCCCGGTTGGTAAAACGATATACAATACTTCGCACCAAATTCAGGTTATTCTCTAAAATAATTTCGTTTGCTTTTTTATCGCCGTTATGGGCGCGTTGAATTAATTCTTTAAATTCTTCCTCTCCCAGCATGAGCATCCCACCTAATGCACTTTAGTAATCATTTTGCCCATTTTAACCGTTGTGCCTTGTCCCACACCAGACTTTACGTCCAGCTCATCCATAAAGGATTCCATAAAAACAAATCCCAGTCCCATACGCTCCGGATCGGTCGAAAATGCAGGCTGCCGGGCTAAGGCGATATCGGCAATCCCCTTACCGTAATCAATAATTAAGCACTCCAATTTCTCCTCATACAATGTCATTTCAAACTGAATCTGTCCATCCTGATGGCCATAGCCGTGAATAATCGCGTTAGATATTGCCTCTGAGACCGCCACTTTAATTTCTTCAATTTCACTTAAGGTAAAATCAGCCTGAGCGGCAAATGCAGCAGCGGTGATTCTGGCAATACCAACATTTTCGCTGCAACTTATAAAGGACATGGTCATTTTATTTTTTATTGCCATTGGCGCTCCCTCCTCATACTCTTTCCAAGGCATCACTCTCTGTTGCGTACAACTTCATAATTTTCAGCAGTCCGGACAATTCGAAAATTCGTTCTACCTGCGGTTGAAGCTGGACGGCACCCATTTTACCGCCTAATAAATTTAATTTTTTATAACGACCTAAAATCACACCTAGACCGGAACTGTCAATAAAAGAAACCCCCTCTAAATTGAGCAGCATGTTGGTAACTCCCGTCTTTTCCAGCGCGTCGTCAACCACTTTCCGGAATTCATCGGCCACATGCATGTCCAATTCCCCTGCAATATTTACAATTAATACTCCTCTTCTTACCGCCGTAGTAATTTGCAACCATTTTTCCTCCTTTTCAATGCTAGTCAACTTTATATTCTGTTTCAGGAAAAATTTTCCTGCCGATTAAAATAAAAAAAACGGGTTAAAACCCGTTTCCTAAAGAATTTATCGATTTATGCTAAATAGCTCATAAAACATATTGCTAATAATTTGGCCAAACCCAATGCGGGGGACCGTTTTGGCCGCAACCAGATCGACCTTATCGACTTCTTTCCCATCTTTTTCAATAATCAATTCCCCGCACTTCTGGCCTTCGGCTACCGGTGCGTTAACCGCCGGCCCGGCGACGAATCTCTTTTGGATGGCTTTATTTTGACCTTTGGCCAGTAACAAGGTAATATCTTTCGCGGCAATTAGTTGTACTTCCTTTTCCGTCCCGTTATTTACTTTCATTTTTTCTACCGGGGAGCCTTTTTCCACCACCGGCGCCGCGATATAATTGGCAAACCCCCAATCCATTAATTTCATACTTTCCCGCAGATGGGACCGGGGTTCAGGGGTTGCAAAAACAACAGCAATCAACCGCAGTCCGTCCCGCTTGGCCGTACCGGCAAAACAATATTTTGCTTCTTCGGTCCAGCCCGTTTTTAATCCATCCGCCCCTTTATACCACCATAATAATTTATTGGTATTGACCAGCCAGTTTTTCCCGTTACGCAGCCAGGTTTCTTTAATACCGCATAATTCCATATATAATGGATGCTTTATTGCTTCTTTGACGATTAAAGCCGTATCATATGCGCTCAGATAATGTCCGGCAACAGGCAATCCATTCACGTTGGCAAAATGGGTATTCTTTAAACCAAGATCGGCTGCTCGTTGATTCATGGCATCAACAGCCGCTTGTTCAGAACCGTATATATGTTCCATAAGCGCGACAGCCGCATCATTAGCGCTTACTACGGCAATGGCCGTCATCAATTCTTTGACGGTCATTCGTTCACCCGGTTCCAGCCATATTTGTGAACCACCTTGCCGCCAGGCATTTTCACTGGTAGAAACTTCGTCCGTCAATTTAATTTTCCCCTGTTCTACGGCTTCCACCGCCAGCAATAAGGTCATTGATTTTGTTACACTGGCCGGAGGCAATGGCTGATGGGCGTTTTTCTCAAATAATACGGTACCGTTTCCATCCATTAAAACAGCTGACTGGGCCGTAGTTTCCAGTTTCGTTGCCGTAATCTTCCCATCGGCAGCGTTAGCGTTGGCACCAAACAGTAAAAATAAAATGAGCGGCGTGATTAACGCCGTTGCAACGATTACTTTGCACAGTCGGCGCATGAATAACACTCCTTTCTTTTTATTTTTAGCTTCTCCAACAAACTAACATCTACTCTGGAAATATAGAACAGAACCGGCTGATATCAGCCGGTTCTGTTCTATATTTAAACATATTAAGCGCGGGGATGGGTTTTATCATAAACTTCCTTTAAGCGGTTTTTGGTAACGTGCGTATAAATTTGCGTCGTTGAAATATCCGCATGTCCCAGCATTTCTTGTACCGAGCGCAAGTCGGCGCCATTTTCCAAAAGATGGGTAGCAAAGGAATGACGCAGTGTGTGGGGGGTTATTTCTTTCATAATATTAGCCTCCTGGGCATATTTCTTAATAATTTTCCAAAAACCCTGACGGGTCAGCCGGTTGCCATGATGGTTGACAAACAAGGCCGGTTCTTCATACGTCCTTATTAGCTTTTGCCGGCCCTTGGTAATATAATCCTGAACACATCTCGCCGCAATGGAACCTAACGGCACAATCCGTTCCTTGGCTCCCTTGCCGTAACATTTAATATATCCCATATCTAAATTCACATCGGAAATATTTAAAGAGATCAGTTCCGAAACCCGGATACCGGTTGCATAGAGCAATTCCAGCATGGCTTTATCCCGAAGGCCTGTAGGAAATAAACCATTTGGCTGCTTAAGCAGCTCTTCTACTTCACCAATTGTAAGAATTTTGGGCAATTTTTTTTCCAGCTTGGGTGATTCAAGATTGGCGGCCGGGTCTTTTTCTACATAATGTTCTCTGACAAGATATTGATAAAAGGATTTAATTGCCGCCAGGTTGCGAGATATGGTGGAAACCGCCCGTCCTTTTGACTGAAGGTTGCTTAAATAGCTGAGAATAGTATTACGGTTCGAGTCTTTAAGCAAATCTATTTGACTGCTTTGCAAATAGATTTGAAACTGACGCAGGTCCCTTCCATACGATTCTAAGGTATTTTGGGCTAATCCACGTTCAACCGAAAGATAGTTAATAAATTCGTTAACATAACTTTCCATCTCTACCACCCTTTTATTCCCATTTTCTCGTCGAAAAGTTTACAGTAATTTATATTTTACTGCTTAATTCCACACTAAAATACTTTTTTCCTTTGTTTTCCTAGCTAAAATTCGCGAAAAATATAATTTCTTTGTTAACTAACATGATCATTCATTAATTGTACCCGTAAAGGACGCTCCAGTAATTGCTCCTGGCGCAATTTTTCTTCCAATGCGGGATACCAAAACAAGGTCAGCAGCTTAGGCAATACATAAAGTACCAACAAGACCAGGACCATAACTTTCAGATATAACTGAGACCGCTTAATAATCCTACGCAAAGATACACTGGTTATCATCGTCTTCCACTTCCTACATTGCTTAACTTAATATCATACATATTCCTTTACCTAGCAGTTTATTCGTATAAAAAAAGTCAAGACTGCTGAAATTTTTACAGTCCTGACCCTATTCCTTTAATAGTAAACTGGCAAGCATTTTCATGAATACAGGCGAAACATAGACTTCAATTACCGACGCCAACACCATTAAAGCCAGCATCCCCGCACACAAAACCGTATAAGTAACCGTCTCATATAACAAATTGATTCTTCCCTGGAGCTTATGACGCACCAGCAATAAAGAAAAACTGGTTGCCGCTACACCGGTTACCAGAACTGCGGGAACGGCCAAAAAATTATGCGGCAATACGGAAGCTAAGGCAAAGACCAGTCCCCGTACAATGTATTCGTTCACTAAAAAACCAACTGTGAATCCAATAACAAAGCCACGGGTAAACACGATAAACAGAACAGCCGGCAGGCCAATAACGGTAAAACCCAAAATCCACATCAATCCCACAGACTTTAGATTATTATATAAAACAGAACTAAACATAGTAGCATTATTGGGTGCCGCCGGATTCTGGCTAAGTCCCTGAAAAAAGACCTGTAAATAACCGATCAGCTCATTTTTCGGCTCATCGGGCAGGCTTTTTGCCGCTAAGGCTCCTACGACAACGCCAATAATAAAGATTAAAATAATAAAAAAATAAGCAACTATATTCGACCGCAAATGATTTAAGATGCATTGCCGAAAATAACCCAGCATTTGTTTTCCTCCCTGCATGTACCTGTTACAATGTATGCTCCATAAACTAGGGTTATTCCTTTACCGGGTTCTTTTTGCGTTCCAGCTTTCCATAAATTCCGCCGCCGCCGGCAACAATAGCTGCACTCCCTGAACGGGCCGCCGCAATATGGCGGGCTACCCCCTCACCTGCCACGGCAGCAATTGCCTCATAGTCGGCATAATGAATCACATTCATTTCCGTCCCGAAAATAGCAAGTAATTTATCCAATGCCCTGGGTCCCAGCCCCGGTATGAATTCTAAGGGGATTTGATAATGATACGGTGGCCGGTTGGCGGGATGCCGGGGAAGGGAAAAATCAGCAATCTGATGAATCCGGTTAAGAACTCCCCGGGTAATCTTTTTACTGCCGCACTCCGGGCAAAATGATATCCCTGCCCCGCCGCCTTGAAAACCGCAAGCATTGCAAAATGTATGATGATATTTTCCCAATCGCGGATCCAGTCCGTAATTGGCGACAACACTGCGGCCATTTCGAACGGTTAAAGCAGCCCGGCATTCTGCAAAGTCCGGCCGGGCCAAATTCATCACATTGTACTCCCGGGCTATTTTGGCCAAAGAATGAGCATCCGAATCCGATACGAAGGTAAAGGACTGCAATTCTTCAATCCGGTCCGCCATGTCGCTGTCTGCACTAAGGCCGAGTTCCACGGCGGCTATCTTTTGCATTTCTTTATCTGACAAAATAGTGGCCATCCTGGCCGTGCAGGCGCCATACAGGCCCTTGAAGGGAGTAAACACATGGGCCGGAATAATTACGGCCTCGAATAACCCGCCGGCAATATGAATCAGTTTGCTTAAAGGCATATGCGCATTTTGCGAACTTAAATTAATATTCCGGATAAATTGCGCCATGTATTCGGAAAATGACTTCATGCTATTTAAATCGGGCAAAAAAATGAGTGTATGGGATAGTCCGCCGTCTTCTTCCGCCGTTTCAATTTCAGCCCCTAACAGCAAAGAAATCTTGTTTTCAAAGCAATAACCGCCACCGGTATAAGGAACAAGCTTTCCTTCCTCAATCAACCGTTCTATGTCGGAGATTACCAAAGGGGACAACGCGTCAACAATGCCCAGCAGATGCAGTCCCTTTTGCCGCGCCGCCTTCTCCAGAATATTACGGACCGTCAACAGCCGGGATGTTGGTATCTTTACCCATTTGCCGCATTCGGTCATCCCCACATGTACGTGTAAATCGACAAAGTAGTGCTTCACAGCGTGATTCCCGCCAGCATCAACCCGACTATGGTTTTAGCGTCCGTAATCGTACCGTCGCTGATCATTTCCCGCACTGCGTCCCGGGAGTATAGTTCAACATTTAAAAATTCATCCTCGTCCGGATGCTGCTGCGTCGACCGCAGTTCCCGGGCGACAAAAATATGAATGATTTCATTGCTGAAGCCGGGAGTGGTTTCAATGCTGGTCAGTCTTTGCATTATAGCGGCGACGTAACCGGTCTCTTCCTCTAATTCTCTATGTGCACAGGTATCGGGACTCTCACCGGCATCCAGTTTGCCCGCCGGGATTTCCAATAATAATTTGCCTACGGCGTGGCGATATTGGCGCACTAGAACAATCTCTCCCGCAGCGGTCACCGGAACGATTGCGACCGCTCCCGGATGCTCAATGACCTCCCGCGTGGCCGGCTTACCATTCGGTAAAACGACCGAATCCAGCCGCAGCGTTAAAATCTTACCGGAAAATATTTTTTTCGACTCCACAAACCGTTCTTCCAAATTGATCTGTTCCATTCCCTTTTCTCCTCATACTCATATATTTTTAATTATTCCATATACGGATAATGCGTATACCGCTCCAACAATAACACAGGATATTTGGTAGTAATTTCCTGCTGCAGCCACTGCGGAATCACCACCCTCATAATGGGTATTCCCGTCTTTTCCACCACCTTTTCTACGAGAGAAATACCGGCGTAAATATGCTCTGCCGTAGTTTCCGCCGCCAAATTGGCATTACTGATTAAACCCGAAATAGATATACGGGCCGTCTTTTGAATCCGGTCTATGGCCGCTACGATATCTTCCACGGTTTGACTAAACGGACGGTATATATTAATAACCATCATGGCAGCATAGGAAACTTCCGCCAGTTGACGCTGAAACCGGCCTAAAACGATTGCCGCTTCGCTGCCGCCGACATCAATAACAACCTGATAATCCTCGTCATACAACAATTGATTCAATTCGGAGGGCAACACGGGTAAATCGGCATTGGCTAAGCGGTTATCCGCCGCGCTCACCCGGATATGCTGTTGTTCCAATAAATCCCGGTTTTCCCGGGTTCGAAAATAGGGTTTGACTAAATCCATATCAACAATGGCCGTCTTAAAGCCAGCCCGCTTTAATTGCACCGCATAATTCACGGACACTTCCGTTTTGCCGCTGCCGAACTCACCGACAAAAACGGCAATCCGTTTCTGCCCTGCTAATTGCTCTTGCATATCCATTTCTGCCTCCTAGTCATATTCACGGGCCGTCTCCTCCTGCCGCAACACACGTAAAGTTCCCTCCACCAGTGCCATGAGTTCGTCTTCCCCAGGATAGACAAGTACTTTACCTAAATAATCGACTCGTTTGGTAATCCAGCCGGTTAACAATTGGGAATGAGCCAGTCCGCCGGTCAAAACAATCGCATCTACGTCTCCGCTCACCACTGTGGCCATAGCGCCGATCTCTTTTGCCACCTGATAAGCCATGGCCTCATAAATTAAGGCCGCCTGCCTGTCACCGGCTGCTATTCTTGCTTCAATTTCCCGGCCGTCACTTGTCCCCAAATGGGCAACTAAGCCACCGTTTCCGATCAGTTTTTTTTGCATTTCCGCCAAGCTATATACACCGGCATAACACAATTTTACCAAATCACCGGTGGGCACGGCCCCGGCTCTTTCGGGTGAAAATGGCCCTGATTCATTCGGATTGGCTACATCAATCATTTTCCCCTGCGATTGAACCCCGACGGAAATACCGCCGCCAAGATGGACCATGATCATGGTTAATCGCTCATAACTCACTTTCAGCTCTATTGCCGCCCGGTGGGCAGCCGCTTTAAGGTTTAGAGCATGGAACAAGCTGCGGCGGCTTATCTCCGGTACACCGGTAATTTTCGCCAACGGTTCCATCTCATCAACACTGACCGGATCAACAATAAAAGCCGGAATGCCGGCTTTGTCAGCAATACCGCGGGCAATTAAGCCACCCAGATTGGAAGCGTGCTGGGTCTGAATTCCTTTTCGCAAATCTTCACACATCCGGTCATTTACCAGGTATGTACCGCCGGCTATTGGTTTTAAGGGTCCTCCCCGGCCAACAACAGCAGCCAATTCCCGAATATCTACGTTTTGTTCCCTTAGTGTTTTTTCGACCATGTTCAGGCGAAAATCATACTGATGATTGATCTCGGCAAACTGGGACAGTTCCGCCCGCTCATGCCGGATCGTCTGTTCATAAAGACATTGTTCATCGGCAAATAGGCCGATCTTTGTCGAGGTTGAACCGGGATTTACCGCTAAAATCTTAAATTGTTTATGCACGTAGGCCCCTCCTGTAATCTCTTTAGTTAGTTTATTCATTTTACAAGGACAAAATCCTTCTATGAGAAAAACCGCTAACGCGGTTTTCCGGCTCGGGGCGCAGGGCTCGGGGCGCAGGGCTCGGGGCGCAGGAAAAATCAGTTACAAAACGCTTGCCTAGCAGAAAAATACTAATGGCTTTTTCGTAGAAAAAAGCCGCCTGCATAAACAGGTGGCTTAATTTTAAGAGAAAATTGCTTCAGACGAGTTCTTCCACGCCCTGAGCCTTGCGTATGGATAAAGACTATGCCCCTATGATTTCGGACTGGTTTCCCCGCGCTCTGAGCCCTGCGCCATGAACCAAAAGACCGCGCAGCGGTTCTTCTTGTTATGCTCTCATTTCCATTCTCAATTTATCGGCAATCATAGCCATAAATTCAGAGTTGGTGGGCTTCCCCTTATCCAACTTTACGGTATAACCAAAAATCCGGTTAATCATTTCCACATTACCGCGTCCCCAGGCCACTTCAATGGCATGCCGGATGGCCCGCTCGACGCGGCTCGGCGTGGTGGAATATTTTTCCGCAATCATAGGATAAAGAACTTTCGTAACCGCCCCGAGTAATTCCACTTCATTAATAATCATCATAATTGCATCTCTTAAATACTGATAACCTTTAATATGGGCAGGAATGCCGATTTCCCGGATAATATTGGTCACTTCCACATCAATCGGACGGGCCTTTATGGCCTGGGCTACAATCGGCCGCTGGGCAGTAATCGTACTGGCCAGTTGCCGTATGCGATTCACAAGCACTTCCATATTAAAAGGTTTTAAAATATAATAGTCCGCCCCCAGTTCCACTACCCGCTGCGTTATACTTTCCTGGCCGAATGCAGTCAGCATAATGATTTTCGGGCGCTTGCCGGTAAAGGCATTAATCCGCTCCAAGACACCGAGACCATCGAGATGGGGCATTATAATATCGAGAATAACGACATCCGGTTTTTTCTCTTCTACAAGCGTGAGAATCTGTTCGCCATTATAAGCGACCCCTACTAAATCAATATCAGGCTGCTGCATAAGATACTCCTGCATAATACCGCAAAATTCCCTGTTATCATCAGCGATAGCAACCTTAATGGCATCCCTAATCATGTATAATCCTCCCTAAATTTTTATATGAAAATGGAATTCGACAAATCATCAGCATTTCCTTCCTTTCTTGGAAAAAAAATCCATATTTTGTATAATTATTTTTTATCAAGAAAGACCCAGGGGGTCTTTAAGCGGAAAGAATGTATTTTACTTTTCGGGAATCTAGGAAGAATGCCTTATCTATATAGAAATAACCCGAAAAGTTATACTTTCTGATCCAAAAAAAAACGACCGGAAAGTGTAAATAGCTTTCTGGCCGATTGTCTTTCTTTTTTGGGAATAATACCGCTTTCCATCAGCATCCAGTCAATAAAACAGCCGTATCCTTTGGTCGGGTCATGGACAAATACATGCGTCACCGCACCGACCAATTTATTATTTTGTAAAATCGGGCTGCCGCTCATTCCCTGTACAATCCCTCCTGTTTTAGCCAATAACCGCGGATCCGTAACTTTAATAACCAAACCTTTCCCTTCAGGGTATTCCTGCAAATTAACTTTTTCAATATCGATGGAGAATCTTTCGATCTTTTGGTTATCCACAACGGTCAACATTTCAGCAGGGCCCGTATGAACCTGACTCATCGAAGCAACACTAACACCATCACTGTACAATTCATTTTTCAAGGGAGTAAACATCTGGCCATATATGCCAAAAGGAGTATTTTTTTGAATATCTCCCAAAAGTTCGTTATCATCAATAAACGTCCCAATCTTTTCTCCCGGCTGCCCCCGCTTTCCCTGTTGAATACCGGATACGGTCGCCAATATAATTTTTCCCTGGTCACAATCAATCGGCTGATTGGTGTCACTATCCGTTATTATGTGCCCCAGCGCACCGTATATGCGGGAATGCGGATCATAAAAGGTTAATGTCCCTACACCTGCGGCACTGTCCCGCACAAACAGACCGATACGGAATCGTTTGGTATCGGAACACAATACCGGCGTAACATGCATTTGTAACTTTTGATTGCCGCGCTTAATTAATAAATCAACGGCATGATCCTTTTTACCATTCTCATCAATAATTTCCGCCACCTGCGTGTCGCTGTGAACCGGTGTACCGTTAATGCTTAGGATCACATCCCCGACGGAAACACCCGCCTCTTTGGCAGGCATGGCATATTGTCCGTTCGCCGTTGGTACCGGTGAATTACCCACCACAATAACTCCTTGCGAATGCAATATAACCCCAATCGAATGGCCGCCCGGTATCAGCTTGATTGGTGGCAGCACGTCCACCTCAACGCTTCGCAAGGGAATGATGCCTAAAAATTGAAATTTAATTTCCGTTTTACCAATTTTAACCGGTTCAAAAGAAACAGGCCGTGAAAAATCTTTTCCTGTAAAAAAATCTTTTACACCGCCTGCTTCTGCGCCATAATCCACTTTAATTGTCAGGGGAAACGAAACCGTTATTATAGCATTCTCGCCCTCGATAATCCGCATGTGGGAAGGAAGACTATAAATACTGCGAAACTGGGGCGAAAGACAAAATGCAACAATGAGTACAGCGATACCAATCCCAACAAAACGTTTACTAACTCTTGTCATATTTTTGCCATCACTCCCCGCCATTTATTTGGACTTTCCCAATCCGGGCAATTTTAATTGCCCAAAATTAAAGATGCCCGAAAATTCCGGGGATTATTCCGGCATATATAGTATTAATTGACTTGTATAGCGATTTTAAGCGGTTTCAGCCGTAATAATAGCGCAATCTTAAGATTGCGCTTTATTTTTCCATTTTTCTTTTTTTTGATACGCCTGCTCAATCATTTGCGCAGCGTTCTCAATTGCCAGTTGCGTAGTATTGGTGCCGGCGATCATCCGGGTTAATTCCAGCAACCGTTCCGGTTCATCCAGTTTTTTAATGACCGTACTGGTCCGGCCGTCCCCGGTCCGTTTTTCAATATAAATATGAGCATCGGCCATACAGGCCACGGCCGGTAAATGAGTGATACACAAAATCTGCCTGTTACCGGCCAAAAAGGCTATTTTTTCTCCCACCATCTGGGCCGTTCGTCCACCGATACCGGCATCCACTTCGTCAAAAACCATAGTAGTAATGTCATCCCGGTACGCTGCTACCGTCTTAATCGCCAAAGCAATCCGGGAAAGTTCCCCCCCGGATGCAATTCGCTGCAACGGCTTGGATTCTTCGCCTTCATTCGCGGAAAACCATACCGTGACTTCATCTCGCCCGATTGGCGTAAACTGCGAACTAAAAGCCAATTCAAATTTTACTTTAGCCTTCGTCATACCTAGATCCGCCAGATGAACCGAAATTTGCTGCGAAATTTCCCGGGCGGCACTCTGTCTGGTTTCACTTAGACGATTGACAATCTCATTGAGTGCATCTGTTTTTGCCGCCAGTTTCCGGGTTAAATCCGTTACCCGTTCATCCATGTTAGATAATTGCGAACATTCTTCCATTGCCTCATTATAATAAGCAAGAATTGAGTCAACACTTGCGCCATATTTTCGCTTTAAGCGGTGGATAAGGTCCAACCGTTCCTGCAATACGGCCAAACGGTCGGGATTAAATTCGACCGCCTCAACCTGCTCACGCAGTTCCAGACTAGCATCTTTCAATTGATATAAAATATCCGTTAAAAGGGCCACCTGCTTTTCCGTCTGGCTATCATACCGGGCAGCAAACTCCAATTCCCGTTTGACTTCCGACATAGCCGGAATAATACCGGCCATTCCTTTTCCGCCCTGATTCAGTAAATTGTAGCCGTTGTTTAGCGCATTAAGAATCTTTTCCGCATTGGCCAATCGTTTTATTTCATTTTCTAAGTCTTCTTCTTCATTTTTTTGTAGCTTTGCTGCCGCAATCTCATTCGTCTGCCAGGTCAACACGTCAAAACGCTGGGCCAGTTCCCGTGAACTCGTCTCAACACTGGCCAATTCATCTCTTAAATCCGACCATTCGCAATATAGCTGTCGATACTGCCCGGCAAGAATTTTACCCTCCGGCGTCCAGTTATCGAGCAGTAATAAATAATAATCGGACCGCAGCAATTCCTGATATTCATGCTGTCCCTGCATATCAATCAAAGTTCTGCCGATTTGGCGTAAACTATTCAGCGGAATCTGGCAACCATTTACGACGACGGAATTTTTACCGTTTCTGGTTATGCGCCGGCTGACAATCAGAATACCATCGTCCTCCATTACAATATTCTGTTCCTCAACTACTTTTTGCGTCTGCTTTTCCCGGGTTATATCAAAAACCGCTTCTACCTGTAAATAATCACAATGAGAACGTATTAGGTCGCTGGATGCCCGATTGCCCAAAAGAATACCCAGCGCGTCAATTAAAATGGATTTACCGGCGCCTGTTTCTCCGGTTAAGATATTAAGTCCGTGATCAAATTCGACGAAGGCGTGTTCAATAAGCGCAAAATTAGTTACCGTCAACGATTTAAGCACTTACATCCTCTCCCGTGTGAAACACTTATAGTAAAGCATGAAACTTGGCTACAACCTGCTCGGCTACTTCAACCGGCTTAACAGCCACGAAGATTGTATCATCCCCTGCCACCGTACCAAGCACTTCCGGCCATTTTACATAGTCGATCATAAAAGCGACGGCCTGAGCGGTACCGGGCAGTGTTTTTAAGACAATAATATTGCCGCTGAAATCAATTGATAAAACGGAATCCTGAAAGGTCCTCATCCTTGATTGCGCAAACGCTGCATTTTGTTCCGGTGGAAAAGCATAACGGTATTGTCCGTCCCCGATCGGCACTTTAATCAGCATCAATTCCTTAATATCTCTGGATACAGTGGCCTGAGTTACTTCAATTCCTTCTTTTTTCAACGCTTCAGCCAAGTCTTCCTGGGTATCAATAATTTGTTGTTCAATAATTTGTTTAATTTTAGCATGGCGCAGGCCTTTCACGAAATTCACTCCTTACTTTTTCTACTAAAAACATTACGGGTGGTTCGTGAGCCTGGTTAATCATGCTCCATGAACCCACGGCGAAGATAGGCGACGGTAAAACGGACAGATAGCGACGGACTGCCTCATGTTCCAGCTTGCCGGCAGCATGTCCGGGATAGGCCACAATGGAAATCAGCCCTCCCGCTTTGAGCTGCGTCAGCACGGCTTCCAAGGCCTGCAGCGTGGAATCGGCCTGGGTGGTATTCTGATGCGCTCCGCCCGGCAAATAGCCTAAATTGAACATAGCTACATCAATTGGTTGGCGGACATATAACGGCAGATTGGCATGGCTGTCCAGAATCAAACGAACCTTTTTTTCCTGCCCCTGCTCCTGTAAACAGGTTCGAGTCTTCTCCAGTGCCTCCTTTTGGATGTCAAAGGCCCATATGAGCGCGTCATCAGGACTATTGGCCGCTAAAAAGGCCGTATCCCGTCCGTTGCCGGCCGTCGCATCAACCATGCAGCCGGCAGTATATATCCGGGGTAACAGCACGTTATGGACCATATTGACGGCATTAGCGAATTTCATCATGATTTCCCCGCTGTAATTTGGTTCGTAGTCTTTCATAATAACTTTTTCCGTTCAAGCGTAAAAAACGGGCGGAAAAGTTTGAAGACCGAACGGCTACCTGCTCCTCCGGCAATAAATGATATACTTTTTGTCCATCCACAGTAAGTACGGCATCTTCATGGGTCGCCTGCACCTGGATCCGGATTTCCTCCTTGTCGGCAATAAGCAGGGACCGGGAATGAAGCGTATGAGGACAAATCGGAGTTAAGACCATTACCCGTAAGTTAGGATTTACAATCGGGCCGCCTGCCGACAAGGAATATCCCGTCGACCCCGTTGACGTGGCAACAATCAGACCATCTGCCGAATATTCCGCAGCTAATTCGCCGTCAATATAAAGCAGCAATTGAATCAGACGGGAAAAACCGCCTTTCGTCACGACAATATCATTCAAGGCCGAAGAAAAATACTGTTGCTCTTTGCCCTGGCGGATAATAAAGGAATCCAGCATTAATCTTTCCTCAATATGAAAGTCCCCCTGAATCAGTTTGTCCATGGCGTGTTCCAATTCGTCCGGTTCCACTTCCGTCAAAAACCCCAGTTGCCCTAAATTAATACCGCAGACCGGAACATTGCCGGGAGCAATTTCCCTGGCCGTATTTAGCAGTGTCCCGTCACCGCCAATTGTAATTCCTACGGAAATTTCGTTTTTCATTTTATCTCTGGGGCACCCCAGATCGGGAAACTGCATTTCCCGGGCACAATCGTCGGGAAGGAAAACAGGTATATTGTTTTTTTGCAAATATTGCACCAGCCGGCTAAGTACCGGCAGTACATTACTTTTTTTAGTATTTGGGTATACTCCAACCGTTAACAAACGACAACTCCCCTTATCATTCCTTCAAAGCGGCATGCGCTTCCTGGACGACAGCCTCGATAAGTGCATCGCTAAGCCGGTCTTCGGCGTTATCATTCAGTAGATAAAGCAAATATTCTATATTCCCTTCCGGTCCTTTAACCGGCGAAAAAGTCAGGCCTATCGGAGTAAAAGCAAATGACCGGGCCGATGCTGTAACTTTTTGTATCACTTCAATATGAACCGAGGGTTCTCTTACAACCCCTTTTTTGCCGACCTTTTCCCGGCCGGCTTCAAATTGGGGTTTAATCAACGCAATGATATGACCTTGAGGCTGTAAAATATTTTTTAGGACCGGCAATACCTTTACCAGCGAAATGAAGGCTACATCGACCGTAATAAAATCCACATTGTCATCTATATCTGCCGGCGTAACTTCACGAATGTTAGTCCGTTCCATATTGACTACGCGGGAGTCATTTCTAAGCGACCAGGCAAGCTGTCCATAGCCGACATCGACCGCATAAACCCGCTTTGCCCCATTTTTCAGGGCGCAATCGGTAAATCCCCCGGTTGAAGCGCCGACATCCAGCATCACTTTCTCTTCCAGGCTGATAGCAAAATATTGCAGCGCTTTCGCCAGTTTCAGTCCGCCCCGGCTTACATAACCGATGCTATCCCCCGTAAGAATAACCTTGGCATCCGCAGCAACCATATGCCCGGCTTTATCCACCCGCTGGCCGTCAACCAAAACCTTGCCGGCCATAATGCAGGCTTTCGCCCTCTCGCGGCTTGGTGCCAATCCCAGTTTAGTAAGTACTACATCCAATCGCTCCTTCATACTTAACGCACCCCGGCTTGCTGCAGAAATGACATAACGGATTTGGCGATCCCGGCTCCATCCAAACCATATTCAGCAAGCAACTGGGAGCGGGAACCATGTTCGACAAAAGCGTCCGGCAGGCCTAATCTTAACATTTTCACCCAAGCCAGTCTTTGATTATTTATATATTCTAGCACGGCCGAGCCAAATCCTCCGGCCAGTACATTATCCTCCACCGTCACGATGATGCCGGTATCCCGTGCCAGCCGCCGAATCATCGGTGCATCCAACGGTTTAACAAACCGGGCATTGACCACACCGGCCCGGATCCCCTTGGCGGACATTTCTTTACTTGCCTCCAGACAGGGCTCCACCATCGCTCCGAAGGCCAGCAAAACAACATCGGCACCTTGACTTATTTCTTCGGCATTGCCAAAAGGAATCCTCTTTAGCGGCTCATCAACCGGAACGCCAATGCCTGCACCGCGCGGATACCGGATTACAACCGGTCCGTCGGCCATGGTTGCCGTAAACAGCATATGCCGCAATTCATTCTCATCCTTGGGAGCCATTATGGCCAGATTGGGAATATGCCGCAAACAGGAGATATCAAACACCCCTTGATGAGTCGGCCCGTCTTCCCCGACAATACCCGCCCTGTCCAGGGCAAAAACGACAGGTAGTTTTTGCAGGCATACATCGTGGATAATATGATCGTAGCCCCGCTGGATAAAGGTCGAATAAACGGCGACAACCGGACGTTTCCCCATGGCAGCCATGCCGGCGGCCATGGTAATGGCATGCGGTTCGGCTATGCCCACATCAAAAAAACGCTCCGGAAATTTAGCGGCAAACGCTTTGAGACCCGTTCCTGCCGGCATCGCCGCTGTTATAGCCACAATATCTTTGTTTTTCTCAGCCAGCTCAACAATGGTTTGACCAAAAATCTGGGTATAAGTCGGTTTATTGCCCTTTGCTTTTACTTCTCCCGTTTCAATACAAAACGGATTAATACCATGAAACTTATCCGCATTCCGTTCCGCCGGCGCATAGCCTTTTCCTTTACGGGTGACGACATGAACCAAAACCGGTCCTTTTACCCCCTTGGTCTTCTCCAGCACATCCGATAACAAACCGATATTGTGTCCGTCAATGGGACCAAAATAGGTAAAGCCCAGTTCCTCAAACAGCACGCCGGGAACCACCAAATATTTCAGGCTGTCCTTTACTCTTTCGACCGTTTTGGCAACACTGTCCCCAATCGCCGGGATCCGCCGCAGTAAAATTTCCACATCGCGCTTAACCCGCGAATAGGTCGGGTCGGTCCGCATTTTGGCAAGATATTCCGACATGGCCCCTACATTTTTGGCAATCGACATTTCATTATCATTTAAAATAACGGTCAGATTAGTCCCCAAATGGCCGGCATGATTCAGCGCCTCATAGGCCAGGCCGCCCGTCAGGGAACCATCCCCGATTACGGCGATTACATGAAAGCGGTCACCGCTGATATCCCGGGCCAGCGCGATACCCAGAGCCGAAGAAATGGACGTACTGGAATGGCCGGTGCCGAAAATATCATGTTCACTTTCACAACGTTTCGGAAATCCGCTCAGCCCGCCCCACTGACGAATGGTAGAAAAACGGGACCGCCGGCCGGTAAGAATTTTATGGACATACGATTGATGGCCCACGTCCCAGATGATTTTGTCCACCGGACTGTTAAAGGTCTTATGAAGCGCCAGCGTTAACTCCACAACTCCCAAATTAGGCGCTAAATGGCCGCCGTTGCAAGCTATCGTATGTATAAGAAGCCCGCGGATTTCTCCGGCGAGCTTTTCAAGCTGGGCAAGGGAAAGTTTTTTTAAATTTTGCGGTTGGTCAATGCTTTCGAGCAGACTATTCAATTAAGGTCCCCCTATTCAAAAGTGACATAAATTCACTCTGCTATATTATATCACCCGCACATTGTTTATCACCAGTAAAATAAATGAAACCCATAGGCAATGCCAAACCCCAGCAAGGCACCTCCAAGCACTTCCAGCGGTGTATGTCCCAATAATTCTTTCAGGCGGGTATCCCGGATTTTATGTTCCACTTTCAAATCACGCACTAGTTGGTTGATCACTTTCGCCTGCTTGCCGGCCGCATGACGGACTCCGGCGGCATCATACATGACTATGCCGGCTAACACTACGGCCACCGTAAACAGCGAAGACTCCACTCCGTCATGAAACCCGATGGCCGACGCCAGGCTGACAACCAGGGCTGTATGCGAACTCGGCATGCCGCCGGCGCCAATGAGCCGTTCAATATTAATTTCTTTATTTTTAAGATAGGTCGTAAAAAACTTCAAAATCTGCGCAGTAATCCACGCCGTCACGACTGTGACTAATATAATATTTTGGCTGAGTGCCACCAGAAAATTCCCCATAAGACCACCTCATGAATCTCTTGCCAGGAGAAACCGCACCAAATCACGCAATATATCCGCTTCCGTCCCAAAAATATCCAGGGCTGTTATTGCTTTTTCCACCGTCTGCCGGGCCATTTCCCGGGCTTTTTCCAGGCCATATAAAGCAACATAGGTAACTTTGTTATTCTTTTGGTCGCTGCCAATCGGTTTACCGACCAGTTCTTCCTTGCCAACAACATCTAATATATCATCTGTAATCTGAAACGCCAAACCAAATTGTTCGGCATATTCATTGAAACAGTTTAGCTGTTCTTGCGATGCTCCTGCTAAAAGCGCTCCGGCCCTCAATGCGGCCCGGAATAAAGCGCCTGTTTTTCGCCGGTGCATAAATTCCAGCGTAGCCGCATCAATGGATTGGCCTTCGGACAGCAAATCGACGGTTTGCCCTCCCACCATTCCCTGGGCCCCTGCCGCTGCGGCAATTTCCCGCACCGTTGCCAGTAAGACAGCCGGCGCGACACCGGGTTGGGAAAGCATGACTTCAAAGCCGTAAGTTAACAGGGCATCGCCGGCTAAAATAGCCAGGCCGTCACCGTAAACTTTATGGTTGGTTAATTTGCCCCGCCGGTAATCGTCATCATCCATAGCCGGCAAATCATCATGAATTAAGGAATAGGTATGAATCATTTCCAAGCCGCAGGCTACCGGCAAAAATTTCGAACCGTCACTTTGGACGGCATCGGCGGCAGCCATAAGTAAAATGGGGCGTAACCGCTTGCCGCCGGCAAATAGACTATACCGCATCGCCTCAAAAATAGCCGGCGGATATTGCCCGCTGTCAGGAATAAACCGGCCCAGTGCCGCATCAATCATCGCCACCTTCTCTTGGCAGTATTGTTTTAACATTGCTCTTCCTCCCACAGCTCCAATGGCTTTTCGATCAGTTTCCCTTGTTCCATCTGCACGATTTTATCAATTTGTTTCTCGGCCGCGGCTAATCTGGACAAACAAAGTTTCGCCAGGTCCATCCCGGTAGCAAACTTAGTCAAAGATTCTTCTAAGGCAAGTTCACCACTTTCCAATTCATTCACAATCGTTTCCAATTTGTTTAGAGCCTCTTCAAACGATACCGGCCCGATTTCATTGGCGGTTTCTTTTTTTTGCTTCACCGCTGAACTCCTCCTGAATGTCAATTATTTCTGCCGTCAAAGCCCCTTGCTGCAGCACAATCTGTACTTGCTCTCCCAGTGATACGTCCCTTGTATTCCGTACTATTTTCCCCGCCCTGGTCCGGATAATGCCATAACCGCGACTTAAAACCCCCAGCGGATTTAACATGGCCAGCTTTTCTGCCAGTACCTGGAAAGCATGTTGTTTATTAAGATAGATTTGTTTAAACCTGTGTTCCAGCCGCTGTACCTGCTGGTCAGTCATTTGCTGCTTGTCCAATAACATGGCATAAGGCATTCGCAATACCCGGCTGCTTAATAAATGTTCCACCCTGGCGCGCTGTGACTTTAAGTCAATACGCATGGCTGTTTCCAGGCGGTTTTGCAGCGACAACAGGTAACGGCAAAGGTCTTTGACATCCGGAGCGACCAGTTCTGCCGCCTGGGAAGGAGTTGCGGCCCTGCGGTCGGCGGCAAAATCGGCCAGGGTAAAATCGGTTTGGTGGCCAACGGCGGCTACCACCGGAATGGAGGAAGCCGCAATCGCCCGTACCACAATTTCTTCATTGAAAGCCCAAAGTTCTTCCAGACTGCCGCCTCCCCGGCCAACAATAATCACGTCGACCTGCCCTTGCTGGTTTAAAATGCGGATTGCCTGCGCAATCTGGGCCGGCGCTTCCGTTCCCTGAACCTGCACCGGATAAAGAATCAGGGAAATTCCCGGGTAGCGGCGTTTGGAAACGGTTATAATATCCCGTATAGCGGCTCCCGTAGGGGATGTAACAATCCCGACCGAGTGGGGCAGCAAAGGCAAGGCTTTTTTCCGCTCCGGATTAAACACCCCTTCTTTACTCAACTTTTCTTTTAACTGCTCAAAGGCTAGGGTAAGCTCGCCCAACCCTTCCGGTACCAGGTGGTCGATATACAACTGATATTGACCGTCCCGTTCAAATACGGTAATATGTCCACCGGCGATCACTTTGAGTCCGTCCCGGGGGATAAATTTCAAATACTGGGCCCGGCTTTTAAACATGACGGCTTTCATTGTCGCCTGACTGTCTTTCAGCGTAAAATAGCAATGTCCGGAATAATGATGTTTGAAATTGGATATTTCTCCCCGTACATAAACTGCGGCCAGGGTTGCATCCCGCTCAAAAATTTGTTTAATATATTTATTGGCTTCCGTCACCGTTAATATATTCATTCGGTCACCTTCGAAAAATTTTTTCTATACTAATCATATACCAGACATACAAAAAAAAACAGACAAAAGTCTGAATAGCCGGCCTAGCGGCGGTTGCAATACTTTTGGGCCAGGAAACCGCTCGCCGCCCCCATAATAAACCAGAAGAAGTACCCCGGGGGAATGAGATGACCAATGAATGCCCCGGCCAGCGCGCCGAGCAGGATATACGTAAACAAACGGATTCCCTCCTCTCACTTACGTTATATGGTATATGATATGTGAGGGAATTCCGGATGGTGCTAGCGCTCTGTAAACCCTAACTCTATAGTGTTCTTGCGAGATATTTTCCGCCCTGCTTTGTTGTCGTCGGCTTACATATTCTCGATATGCGCGCCTCCTCCGCCGTGCAGGACGAAAAATCTTTCGCAATTCATCCTACAGATTTAGGGACAACAGAGCACTAGCAAAAGGCGCAACCGGCAGCATTATCAGAACTGTAGCGGCTATCCGGGAAAAAGAGGCTGAATCCCTGACTGTGCCGACACAGGTAATCCCGGATAAATTGATTGGCGGAAACTCCGCCAACCAACAGGATTTCCGTCAATCCGGTTTGAGCCACGGCCTGTTTCATTAATTTGACTAACGTCTCCGCCACACAAAGTTGAACACCCGCCGCCAGAGCTGCCGGGGGCTCCCCCTGTGCCAGCAATCGTCGGACATAGGTTTCGGCACCGGAAAAACTAACATTCAAGTTCCGTACGGCAACCGGCACCTTACATAGACCGCTCCGGCCGCAATCAGCCAGCTTTTCCAGATGGGAACCGGCCGGAAAGGGCAAGTTGAGAGCAACGCCAATCCGGTCGACAAATTGTCCGGCCGAAATGTCCAGGCTTCCGCCCAACAAATCAATGCTCATTTGTTGGCTGCTGCCGATACCGACCTTTACGATTTCCGTCGTACCGCCGGAAATATGAACGGCTAAGAAATCAGTCCCTTTTGGTCCGTCGGCAGACCATCTGCCGGCCCAAATATGGTTTTCCTGATGGCTGATTTTATATAGGGGAATCTGTTGCGAAACGGTCAACACCTTGCCGTATCCTTCTCCTACCAGGAAAGCCGGCATATAAGAACCGGGCAGCGGACGCGGACGGTTGGAAACAGTAACTGATTTAAAACGCACCGGTCCGGAAAATTGCGCCATCGCCTCGGCAAAGACCAGCGGTAGATTGCGCGTATGCTGAAACACCATTTCCGATTGGGCTAAGCCACGGCCACCCGGTTTCACCGTCAATACTTTTCGCACATCGGCGAGAAGGTTCCCGGAATCGTCCATAATTGCTACGGAGGTGGTATAACAACTCGTATCAATTCCCAAACGATAATTCATCAAAAACGACCAACCTTTAATCTTTCTTTTTGATCAAAGACCCTAAAATTCCGTTCACGAAACGGCTTGATTCTTCCGTACCAAATGATTTTGCCAATTCAACGGCTTCATTAATAATTACATTGGGCGGTAACGGTTCCGTGCCAAAATTCATTTCATAGACGGCAATACGGGAAATATTGCGGTCTATTCCTGTCATCCGGTCAATTTTCCAGTCAATGGCGGCCTTCGCAATAATATCGTCAATCACTGGCAAATTTGACTGGGTTCCCTTAACCAGCTCACAGGTGTAGAGCCTTGTCTTTTCGTTGATTGCCGGCTGCTCTTGAAAAACACTCTCCAGGGCGGTTTCCGCCTCAGTCTGATTATAATCCAGCTGAAATAATGCTTGTAATGCCATTTCCCGGGCCTGTCTCCGACTCATATGCTTCCTCTTCTCTTATGAGCCTGCTTAAAAAGCGCATCAATCCCATTTTTCGCAGTCCTCTGTCATTATTCAGAGTGCGAAATGTGGGAACGTTGTTGCGGCTGCGCGTTCTCACTCAACGTACGCCTAAGTACGCCTCGTTCGAATGCTCGCCGCGCCTAGTATCTGCATCTTTTTAAGCAGGCTCTCTTGTAATCATAATAATTAGTTTGCTTACCGGTGATACCCCGGTGGTAATAGTTTGTCCAAAATATCCATAATATCTTCTTTCTCGTCAATCCGTTTGCCGATTATATAGCCTACGATAACACACATCGTAATAAACAAAGTCCGGAAAAAGCCAAAAAGGATGATGAGAACGCCCAATATAAATCCCAGGGTAACCCCCAGTATCTTGCCGCTGTGATGCTGCCAAATTTCCGCCAGTAATTTGAGATTCATGCTCAACACCTTCTATTCCACGCGTTGTCGGGGTTTAAATTCGTTGGATATATTCTCCACCAAAATCCGTACATCCACTAATTCGACACCAACTGTATTCTTAATATATTCATTCACTTTGTTTTGCATTTCCGCCGAGACGGCAGGAACATTACTTTCGGGACTCACGATCACTTTTAAATTAACCTTTAACGCTTCGCCCACCGTGCCGACCGCCACTTTTACCCCCCGTACGCCCCGGGTGTGCCGGGCCGCTTTTTCCACCAGATTTTCAATGGCGTTAATCGAAATATGCACATCGCCCATATCCGTATGATGAACAATGGTATCTTTCGCATGACGGGAGCGGACTCCCGCCAGCAACAAACGAATACTGACCATAAAGAATACGGCGCCGATCAAGGCGGCTTCCCAGCGTCCATATACATGCTGCAGGCCTGTCCACAACCAATCCAAAGAAACCAGGCTTAATCCCAGCAGGATTATTCCTAATGACAAAAGCGCCAGCAAAACTGTATAAATTGATAAAATAACGCGGTCAATTATGCCCATAGTATCTTCCCGTAACTCCTTTCTTTAACGCACCCGTATGTCTTCATCCTTTTCTTCCGAACCAAAACCGACACCCTGAACATGAATGTTCACTTCCACAACATCCAAGCCGGTCATCGACTCAATCCCCCGCTTTACATTTTCCTGGACCCGCAAAGCAACATCCGGAATGCGTACACCATATTCAACAATAATATATAAATCTACCGCTGCCTCCCGCTCACCAACTTCTACCTTTACTCCTTTAGAAAGATTCTTTTTGCCAAGCATCTCGGCAATTCCTCCGACTAAACCGGCACTCATACCGGCAACACCGGGAACTTCCGTGGCAGCCAGACCGGCAATAACTCCAACTACTTCATCCGCAATACGAATTGAACCAACATCATTATGTTCGGTTCTTTCCATCCGTTCCTTTTTATCCACTCCCAAC
Source organism: Allolucifera butyrica (assembly GCF_900476375.1). Taxonomy (GTDB): domain Bacteria; phylum Bacillota; class Negativicutes; order Sporomusales; family UPPP01; genus Lucifera; species Lucifera butyrica. The sequence goes on from NZ_UPPP01000083.1 coordinate 103,772, forward strand.
CCTCCCGTTAAAATGTAGCAAAAAAGATCAGTCCTAGTAACATACTTTCCTTCCATTTAAAGACCCTTTGGGTCTTTCTTATTAACTCATAACATTATACCAAAGTTTTTCCATTTTTACACTAAAAAATAAGCCTTTGATGCGCAAAGGCTTATCCTGACATTAGGGTCTCGCGCTCACTGTTATATTCTCCGGCTTTACTCCCGCCAGCCGGCTTACCACATCGGCAATTTGAATCACTTCTTCCCGGGTCAGGGAAGAAGCTTTTACGACAACGCTGACCGAATTATTCCGGGTAAAGACCAGCGCATCCATAAAGCCGCGCGCCCTTATGAGATTTTCCATTTCCGCTTCCCGCTGTTTTTCCAGCATCATCTTTAAAATCGCCTCTTGCGCCTTCTGCCGGGCATCTTCAGTAGGGGCATTCTTTATGGCATCCCGCAGCAAATCCGACCGTTCGCTGCGAATCTTTTCCCGTTCAATTCTGTATTCCGTAAAAAAGTCCGGACTTATGGCCGGAATCATGGCCTCTTGCAGTACGGGCTTACTAACCCGTACTGCATTGGAACGGTCTACTTTCGCCTGCCAGCCTGCCAGGTCATATCCCATGAATCCCAATGCCACCATTCCAATGACGGCAAATCCCGTTATGAGTGAAGCCGTTCTCCACAGCCTGCGTAAAATGATTATTTTCATTTTTTCTCCTCACCTTCTTTGTGGCAATACAGTAATCTTATAAGCGGGAATTCCCAGCCCTGCTTCGACAGCCTCCATTAGATCGGCCTTTACTTTGGAATCATAGGCACCGGCCGCAATTACGAGTATTCCTTTTATTACCGGTTTATCTTCCCGGACCGTCACAGGCCGGTCGACACCATTTTCCCGGCTCATGAGAACTTGCTCGCTTTCTTTGGTCTCCGTCGTCGTACGAACCGCACCGTTTGTGTCTTTTTCCTGTACCGTCTTACTTTCCTTTACAACATTTTTATCATGTTCATAGGTACCGTTATCATCTAACGTAATACTGACGGCAACGGAACCGGCTCCTTTTACTTGGGAAAGCAGATTTCCCATTTTGGCCTCCAGCTGCTCTTCATAGCTCCGGTTATTCCCGCTTTGATAGGGTATGGCCGGCGTATTTTCCACCTTGCTTTTAGTTGTTGGTACTTGAATGAGACCTCCCGCTAATAAAAGAAAAACACCCAGCAGTCCCAGAATGATAAGACGAGCGTTAATGACACCGTCGCGCACCAATTGAGCCGGCCAAACTTTTTTGACGCTGGCTATCATTTCATTGAAATTTCCCATTTAAAAGCCTCCTTTCGGTTAATCCGGCATCGTTTCAATTTGAATTTGCTCCGGACGTAACTGATATAACTGAACAATGATATTTTGGATTTTCCTTTTCAGTGCCAAATCAATTTTGTTTTCTTCTTTTGCCGGCGCTTTATCAATGACTATTTTACGAATCGGTGCTTGAGCGGCATGATTTCCCGGACGAATCAGAATCTTAACACTCTCAATTTTAACCGGACCATGTTCCGGTACCAGACTCGCCCGGACGGACACCTGGGCGCCGGCTACACCGTCAACCGCTTCTACCGTCGCCTGGATTTGCCTGGCCATATCCCTTTCATAAAGCTCCAAAGTCAACTGTTCTCGGGCCTGAGCCGTTTTCCGGGTCTCCGCCAGGATTTGCGCCGTTTGTCCGTTCGAAGACGGCATTGCCAGCATGGTTTCTTCTGCCCGCCACGGATGTTGCATCAGCTCGACAACCGGATTCAATATCGCCAGCATGATAAACAGGCCCATAATAACCCGCACAAAACGCTGCATGTTACTGCGGGGCAATAAAAATTCCAAAAATACCGCAAACAGCACGATGAATATAACATTTTTCACCCACATACTGATCATGTCAAACATGCAAATCACCTGTTAAAATAAATTTCTGAGACTACTTCAGCATCATGGTCACACTGCCCACACCTACAATCATGGTAATACTCAGAAAAAACATTAATGCCGCAGTTAAAACCGCCCCAAATGCCAAAAAAAGATTATTGCCAATCCCATCCAGACATTTGGCCATTTTCTCATCTCCCATGGGCTGAACCAGCGCACCGGATACTTTGATGACTAAAATCAAGGCAATCAACTTTATTAATGGCAATAAACATACTATTGCAATTACCATGACACCGAATATGCCCACTACATTTTTGAGAAACAGGGAAGCGCCCATGACTAATTCCACCGTATCGGAAAACATTTTGCCAACTACCGGTATAAATGTTGTCGTAGCATACTTGGCCGTTCGCAGCGTGACCCCGTCGGTCACACTCCCCGCTGCTCCCTGAACCGTGATTACACCGATAAAGGCCACCAGCGTCAATCCCAGAATAACCATGCTGGCTTGTTTAAACAGCGTGGTTAAATTGGTTAAACGATATTGGTCGGATAAATAATTAACACATTCTAAAACAGCCGTTAAAAAAATCAAGGGCAAAATCGCGTCCCGTACAACGACACTAACCGTATTAACCACAAATAACATCAGCGGGGTAAACAATGCAGCCGAAGTAATTGCCCCTACCCCGGCTAAAAGCGATAATAACAACGGCAGCAGCGCTTCCATGAAGCCTACCATCATTCCCACCGTATTCCGGGCAATCGTAAGTATATTATAAAAAGCGGTTAGGGCAATCACCATCAGAAAAATAAAACAAACACTATATGTCAGCAAGGCGATATTCGAGTCTTCAAAAGAATTTTGCAGATTGCGCAATAAGGTGCATAACACCACCAAAAAGAGCAGTTTTCCCATCAGATGAATATTGGTTGCCAGATCCCGGAACAGGCGTTCCCATAACATCCGTTTTATAGTATCCCAGTTAAAGTGAATGCCTTTCGTGCCAATTTCCCGGACTGTCCCACTATTCAGCTGGGGAATTGTTTCATTCAATTCCCTGTTTATCTTGCTCACAAATTGATTGACTTGCCCGACGGATAATTGGTCAAACAATTGCCGGCTGATTTCTTCGTTATCTATGGGAGCGGCATAAACAAAACCGGACAACAGGACCAACAGCATCAAGGTCATTAAATATATTTTCATATAAATTCCTCACTCACGGAATCAACCTTACAATCGTATCGAGCACCAGCGCGATAATCGGTATTGCCATAATCATGACCATAATCTTGCCGGCAAATTCAATTTTACTGGCTACTGCCCCTTCGCCGGCATCCTTGCATACTTGAGAACCAAACTCGGTTATGTAGGCAATGCCGATTATCTTAAGAATGGTATTCAGATACATTTGACTAATGTTTGCCTTATCCGCCAGATCGCGAAACAAATCCAGCACCGCCTGAATCTTGGACAAAACCAGCAGAAAAATCATAATTGCCAAAGTCAGACTTAATTGCACGGCAAGTTCCGGCCGTTGCTGCCGTACTACCAGGATCAGGAGCGTGACAACAAAACCTAACCCGATAATCTGAATCATTTCCATGCCGCCCACTCCCTAAAAAAGTTTAAACACATCCTGCACGGTGGTAAATAATCGTCCCAGCAGCTGGACAACCCAGATCAATACAACGGCAAAGCCGGCCAGGGTGCACAAATGAGCCATATCTTCCTTTCCTGCCTGCTTTAAGGCCGTGTGAAAAACAGAAATCAATATACCGATACCGGCTATTTTGAAAAGTATATCCAAGCTCACCCCCGACACTCCTTCCTCATATCAAAATAATTACTAAAGCCAACCCGCTGCAGATTCCCAAATAGCGGTACATTTTTACATTCTGTTCTTTGAATGACAAGGCTTCCCGTTCGATTTTTCGCAATTCCTCCTGCGCTAAAGAAAGATATTGGAATTGCTCCTGCCGGTCGGTCGTCCCCAAGTTGGCTGCTAAATTAAATAATATTTCGATTTCCGGTTTATTAAGGCACAGCCGGTTTTGATTTTCTTTTAATTTCTGCTGCATCACTTCCAGGGGAGATAGCCAGCCTTTTTGCCTGAGCAGAGTTGCTATATCCCGGAACAGATCAGCTACGGAGCCCTCCATGCCGGCGGCGCACTTTTCCAGGGCTTCCGGCAAAGGGGCAGCAACATAGTTAATATACGACTTTAAGGAAACCAGACAATTTATTAGTTGCGTGATTTGTTTGGGCCGCTCGCTGGAGCGCCATGCCAGCTTAAAGCCGATGCATGTGCCTGAGGTTATGATTAAAATACTGCCGATTACTTTTAACCACATATTTTTACCCCTTTTCTTAGCAAATACAGCATTTTGCCGGTTTGGGCATCCGTGATTTCTTTGACCGTCCCCGGTTGCGGCGTATCATTCAGGATAATATAACGGTGAAAATACAGCCGTTTTATCAACTCGCCCACATAAGGGCGATTCAATATATCCTCAATACTCTGGCCATGCACGGTGGTTATTACACTGGTGCCGGCATGGATTGCTTCACAAATTGCCTCTGTATCTTCTTCCCGGCCCAATTCATCGGTAATAATTACCTGAGGCGCCATAGAACGGATTAACATAAGCATGCCATGGGCTTTTAAACAACCATCCAATACATCGACCCGCTCTCCCAGATCGACGGACGGCACCCCCTGGACACAAGCGGCAATTTCCGAACGTTCATCAACAATTCCCACCTGGGCGCCGGGGAAATTATATCTGGCGTCGCCCGTACTGATATGGCGCGCCAAGTCTCGCAAAATTGTTGTCTTGCCGCAACGCGGCGGCGATATAATTAACGAATTTAGAATTTTTTTTCCGGCAAGGATATAGGGAAAGATCAGGTCGGCACAGCCCGTTACTTCGCGAGCCAGCCGGATATTCAAAGAACTGACGCATTTAAACGTCTTTACCCGTCCTTCATAAAATACAACTTGTCCGGCCACTCCCACCCGGTGTCCGCCTTGCAGCGTTAAAAAACCGGCTCTTAGTTCTTCTTCAAACGCGTAAATTGAATTCTGGCACATCAATAAAAGAGATTTATGAATGTCGTCCGGTTTGCATAGATAAGCCTGTTGTCTTTCCTGAACAGGCTGCCCGCAATTTCCCAGCATTACGTCACCACTTTGGCTACGTAATAACAGCGGCTGGCTGATCCGCAGACGGATCTCCGTTGTCCGGTGCAGTATTTCTGAAGGAACGGATTCAAATATTGCGGTAAGATTAGCCGGCAATACGGGATAGATAGAAGATTTTAATACTGGGTTCATGTCTATCACGTCATCCACCCTTTCTTTACATAGATATGGACAAAACCCAACTTTATGCCAATAAATAAAAAAAATTCCCGACCTGGTCGGGAATTACGGTTTTGAAACTATTTTCTTTTTTTGCCGGCCTTAGCCGTTGGCCGTTGCTTATGCCGCTGCCGGGAAAACGGCTTCTCACCGGCCCGTACCCGGGGACGGATCAAACATTTAGGGCCAAAGCCGATTAAATCCTGACGGTTTGCCTTTTCCAGAGCCTCATATACCAGGGAATAATTCTTCGGATCCCGATACTGCATTAAGGCCCGCTGCAGTCTTTTTTCATGCGGCTCTTTAGCAACATACACTTTTTCGCCGGTTAACGGATTCAGCCCGGTGTAATACATACAGGTGGATAAACTGCCCGGTGTGGGAATAAAATCCTGCACCTGTTCCGGATGATAATTGAGATCACGGATAAATTCCGCCAGTTCTACCGCTTCCCGCAGTCCGGCCCCGGGATGACTTGACATAAAATAGGGCACCAGATATTGCTCTTTGCCCAATTCCCGGTTGACCTGCTGGTAAGCTTTCATAAACTTTAAATAAACATCTTTACCGGCTTTGCCCATGAGCCGGGTTACCTTAGCCGAAACATGTTCCGGCGCAACTTTCAATTGACCGCTGACATGATACTGGCATAATTCCCGTAAAAACACATCATCCTTGGCGGCCAGTAAATAGTCATACCGCAGACCGGAACGCACAAAGACCTTTTTTACGCCTGGTAAATTGCGCAAAATCCGCAACAATTGTAAATAATCGGCGTGGTCGGCCTTTAAATTCCGGCACGGCTCGGGATATAAGCATTGCCGGTTGCGGCAGGTACCCCGTTCCGTTTGTTCCTGACAGGCCGGCAACCGGAAATTAGCCGTAGGACCGCCCACATCATGGATGTATCCCTTAAAATCAGGCAGGCTGGTCAGTATTTTTGCTTCCTTAATAATGGAATCCAGGCTGCGGCTTTGTATCATCCTGCCTTGATGCGATACAATGGCGCAGAAGGAACAACCGCCAAAACAGCCGCGGTGACTGACCAGACTAAATTTGACCTCCTGGATTGCAGGGACTCCACCCGCCGCTTCATAAACGGGATGATAGGTCCGCTGAAAGGGTAGTTCATAAATTTCATCCATTTCAGCCGTAGTTAACGGCAAAGCCGGCGGATTTTGCACCACATACGTTTCGCCGTGGTTCTGAACAATCCTTTTACCCCGGACCGGGTCCTGCTCCAAATACTGAACCTGAAAAGCCGCGGCAAATTTTGTTTTGTCCCGGCAAATCGCTTCATAATCCGGAACCTCGACATAATCCCAAACCGTATCCAATGTATCCGTCAAATAACAGGTTCCCTGAACACTGTGAATATCCCCGGCCTTGATTCCGGCCGCCAGTTGAGCGGCAATTTCTTTGATTTGTTTTTCTCCCATACCGTAGACCAATAAATCCGCCCGGCTGTCAATCAATATAGAACGGCGGATTTTATCCGACCAGTAATCATAATGAGCAAATCGTCTAAGGCTGGCTTCGATCCCGCCGATAATTAACGGAACATCCTTCCACAATTCCCGGATCCGGTTACCATATACGATGGTTGCCCTGTCCGGACGGCACCCCGCCCGGCCGCCCGGCGAATAGTTATCTTTGCTGCGAATCTTTTTAGCCGCAGTATATTTATTTAACATGGAATCCAGATTGCCTGCCGATACCAGCACGCCCAGGCGGGGTTTGCCTAGTTTTTTAAAATCGGCGGTCGAACGCCAGTCAGGCTGGGCAATCATCCCCACCCGGTAGCCCTGCTTTTCCAGCAGCCGGCAGATAATAGCCGGCCCAAAACTGGGGTGGTCTACATACGCATCGCCGCTGACAAATAAAAAATCCAGCTGGCTCCAACCGCGCCTTTCCATATCTTGCCGCGAAATTGGCAAAAAATCATTCTTCATTGTCGGTTACCTCGCTAAAAATAGAAGAGACCCAACGTGAGCCAAGTCTCTTCCGTCTTGAGCCTGCTTAAAAGATGCAGATACTAGGCGCGGCGAGCATTCGAACGAAGGCGTACTTAGGCGTACGCTGAGTGTGAACGCGCAGCCGCAACAACGTAGGTCCCACATTTCGCAATGATTGTCGAGTGACAGAGGATTGCGAAAAATGGGATTGATGCGCTTTTAAGCAGGCTCATCTTAATGAGAAACAGGAGCGGCAGAATATGTTTTTAGCACTACATCCCCGTCTCCGCCTAATTTTTCCTGGGGCTTGCCGTTATATACCAGATCAACGCTGCCGGCATTGCCGAATTTGACCACGATCTTTTTCTCCGCCTCCCAGGTAAGTGTTTCGCCTTTTCTAGGAATTCCTTCGTAAATTTCCTTCCCGTCGGCAACCACCCGCGTCCAGCATTCGCCCGAATATTTTGCCTGCAGAACAACCGGCTTCGCTTGAGGAGATTGCACAGGAGCCGGTGTGGTTGGCGGCGGAACCGGCGCCGGACGAATCGGAACCGGAGCAGGCGCCGGATTCGCTTGCTGAATTGGCGCCGGAACCGTAGGCTGTCCGCCGGACAAATAGAAACCAGCGGCGACGGCCAGCCCTACGACAACCACACCTAAAAGCAATTTAGGCATTTTCGATTTTGGTTTATCGGCTTGATCTTCATCGTTTTCTTCATCCGTATTTTCCGTTTTGGCGTTTATACCGACCGCGACTCCCTGTCCCTGTCCTTGTCCTTGTCCTTGTCCTTGACTTTGACGATACAAATCAACCATTTGATCGCCTTTCAGCCCGAGAAAATTAGCATAGTTGCGGATGAATCCTTTCAAATAGACCTCACCAGGAACGATCTTATAATTGCCTTCCTCAATCGCCGTGAGATAAAGAGCCCGGATGCTGGTTCCATTTTCCACATCCTTAATGGATAGGCCTTTTTTCTCCCGTTCTTCGCGCAGTACTTCACCCACCGTTGGCATAATTAAGCCTCCTGTCCTTTTTCAAATAACCAATGATTTGATTGGCCGCCTGCACTAAATCATTGGCATTTACTTTTAAATCAAAATAATCGCCGGCAACTTCTTCATAACCATATAAAGGATCATAATAATCCGTTAATAAAATTACAACTGCCTCTTCCAGCTTACCTGCAGTAAAACTTGCCATAAGCTGCCGGGATTTTTTTTCCCCCAGTCGCTTTTTCAAGGATTGAATCGCCGCGAAAATAGCTTCCGTATTGGCGCCTGTTCCCATATACTCGGCAAGCAGGCGCTGGATACGAACCGGAAGATCGGCCTGTACCAGTATTTTTTTCCCCTTTTGCATCGCTGCATAAAAAACATCCGGTAAATAGACATTGCCGATTCGTTTACTTTCACACTCCACAACAATAAACGGCTGCCCGTTCAGAGATTGCAGCAGGTTAAGCAGCTGCGCGTCGAAGTTTTTTGCACTGGCCGGCATTCCCAGTCCAATTTGACCGAAAATAGACCCGCGATGATTGGCCAACCCTTCCAGGTCAATCACCGGAATTCCCTGCCGGGACAGCAGGGAAAGCAGCCCGGTTTTGCCGACTCCGGTCGAACCGCACAATACTACAATTTCAGGGTTTATTTGGAAATCCTGCAAGCTTTCTAAAACATACCGGCGGTATGCTTTATAGCCTCCCCGTAATTGCCATGACGGGATTCCCATAAGTTCCAGGATACTGACAACCGAACGGGACCGCAATCCGCCGCGCCAGCAATAAACAATCAGAGGTTGTCCCAGAGCGGTATAGTGGCGGACCTGTTTGACCAGTTCAGGCAGTTTCGTGGAAACAATGGCCAAGCCCCGTTCTTTCGCATCGTCCGCACTGACTTTATGATAAACCGTTCCGACTTCGGCCCGCTCTTCATCCGTAAACAAAGGAATGTTAACGGCTCCGGGAATATGGCCGGCGGCGAACTCGCCGGGAGAACGCGTATCAATATAGACTGGGTTATTTAAAACTCTGGCGTGTTCAAAATCAATCACTTTATGCAACATATATCACCACATATACTTATCATCTAGTTTACCCAAATTATTTCTGAAAATAACGTGAATAGACCTGGTCTGAAGTCATAATAATCTCCCTGGCTTTGCTGCCTATGTTAGGACCCACAATTTTCATTTCTTCCATCGAATCGATGAGCCGGGCCGCCCGGGTATACCCAATGCGGAATTTGCGCTGCAGCATCGATGTGGATGCCTGCCCGGTCTCTAAAACCATGCGAACGGCTTCTTCCAATAACTCATCCGTATATTGGTCTTCCTGTTTAGCCGGGGAAGCAGCTTCCACACAATTGGTAACACCCTCCGCATATTGCGGTTCCGCTTGTTTCTTAATAAAGGTAATCAGTTCCTCAACCTCGCCGTCGGTAATAAAAGCGCCCTGCACGCGAACCGGTTTGGCCGCCCCCACCGGATAAAACAGCATATCTCCTTTGCCCAATAATTTTTCGGCTCCGGCCATATCCAAAATAGTTCTGGAATCAATCTGGGAAGAAACCGCAAAGGAGATGCGGGAAGGAATATTGGCCTTAATAATGCCCGTAATTACATCAACCGAAGGACGCTGCGTCGCCAGGACCAGGTGAATTCCCGCCGCCCTTGCTTTTTGGGCCAGGCGGCAAATGGCGTCTTCCACGTCAACCGGCGCTACCATCATTAAGTCGGCCAATTCATCAATAATAATTAGAATTAAAGGCAGCTGACTCTCCTCAGTCACCTCGTTATAACGGGCGATATCGCGAACCCCGGAAGCGGCAAACAAAGCATAGCGCCGTTCCATTTCCTGGACTGCCCACCGTAATGCCGATGCCGCCTTTTGGGAATCCGTCACGACCGGCACCAGAAGGTGAGGTATCCCATTATAATTGGATAACTCAACCATTTTGGGATCTACCAGAATGAATTTAACCTCTTCCGGATGGGCCTTAAACAAAATACTGGTAATCAAAGTATTAACGCAAACACTTTTCCCCGAACCGGTTGACCCGGCAACAAGCAAATGCGGCATTTTCGCCAAATCAGCGATAATTGTCTGTCCGGCAATATCCTTACCCAACGCCACGGTCAAACGGGAAGCCGCTTTTTGAAATTCATCGCTTTCCAGTACTTCCCGCAATGGAACACTGGCGACTTCCTTATTGGGCACCTCAATACCAATAGCGGCTTTACCGGGAATCGGCGCTTCGATCCGCACACCGGAAGCAGCCAACTTGAGAGCCAGATCATCGGCCAGATTAACAATCCGGCTTACTTTAACCCCTGGAGCCGGTTCCAACTCATAACGGGTCACGGTTGGACCCTGGCAAGTATTAGTAACCCGGGCGCTAACATTAAAATTTTTGAGAGTTTCTTCCAGTAAGGCGGCATTTTCTATTACTTCTTTGTTCATTTTAGTGGAACGAACTTTGGTTTGTTTTTTTAGTAGGGATAAGGAAGGAATTACATAGGACGCCATAGGGGGAAAAGAAACTGTTTCCCCGGCATCGGCGCCGGCAGCTTCTCCGGTCCCCGGCTCATCAGCCGGCAAAATGTCCGCCGTTTTTTTGATTTTTTTAACGGTGAAAGATTTTTGCTCTTCTCTTTCCTGATTATAAATAGAAACAGACCGACTATCCTCTCTTCTTTCCTCGTGCACCTTTTCCAAGGTACAGGCCAGGGCATCGCGGGCATTGGTAAAACCATCGGCGGCACGCTCTTTGGCCGCCATCAACCCCGCCGACAAAGACCAGCTTGTAGCCATTAAAAAGGCGCAAATCAACAACCCGGCCAAAACCACAAAGGCTCCATAAAAACCGAGAAACTTACGTAAAATAAACAATAGCATGCCGCCGGCCAAGCCGCCGCCAGGCATCAAATTCTCCGGCATGATTTCCTGACCGGACGCAAATTTGAAATGCTGGAATATTGCGAGAGAAACTAAATAAAACAGGCATAAGCCCCAAAACTTTATGGAATAGGTTATCCCGCGGCGGATCCATATATACCGCCAGCCGATAATGACAACCAAAACCGGTATCACAAAGGAACCAATCCCGAAAGAGTATTTTAAGACTTTGGCCGCCAGCAAACCGGCCGGTCCCGTATTTAAGCCAATAAGACTTATGATTCCTAACATTCCCACGGTGACGAAAGCGATTCCCATTAATTCATATTTTAATTCCGGTGCCAAGTCTGACAGAATTTTTGGCAAGATACAACACCTCTAAAAATAAATTTTTCTACATAGCAGCCAAAAATCCTCTATTTACTTGGTCTTCCCTCCATATCCTGATAAAAAAGAAGAAAGCTCCCTAACCCGGGGAGCCTGATAAATCTGCATAAGCCGGACGATAGGTCAGCAGAGCGCCCGGCTGAAACTCGGGGCGCAAATAATTTTGCGGATCACTCGTTACAATCCGGACAATCCGATACTGAGCTGCTGAAATTTTCTCAACAACGGCCTTTACGCCGGCATATTCAATTTCTTCATAGGCGGGAGATTTGTCGATGCCGTCCAGCACCATTTCCAACGGCAATATAGTCCATAAAATCATTATTGTTTCAACCCCTTGGTCTCTTTCCGGGCGTTAATCAATTCCTGTAATTTATCCAATGCCTGGGCAACACCTCCCACTTCGTCAATCAGACCGGACCGGACGGCGTCCTTGCCAACCAGGGAAGTCCCTATATCGCGCGAAAGTTCGCCAGTCTTAAATAATAGTTCCTTCCATTTTTTTTCACTTATACTGGAGCGATTGACAACAAACTTATTTACCCGCTCCTGCATTTTTTCCAGGTAATCGAAGGAACTTGGCGCCCCAATTACCAATCCGGTTAAGCGAATCGGGTGAATGGTCATACTGGCGCTTTCTACGATATAGGAATGGGTTGCCGATACTGCGATGGGGACCCCGATACTATGACCCCCGCCCAAAACAATGGATACAGAAGGTTTCGACATGCTCGCAACCATTTCCGCGATTGCCAAACCGGCCTCCACATCGCCGCCTACCGTATTTAGCAACAAAAGCAGTCCTTCAATCTCCGGATTTTGCTCAATCGCTACTAATTGCGGCATAATATGCTCATACTTCGTTGTTTTATTTTGCGGCGGCAGCACCATATGCCCCTCAATTTGACCGATAATGGTCATTACGTGAACATTGGTTTTTGCCGTAGGCACTTCCGGTGTTCCCATTTCCTGAATATTTTCGGCCGGAGAATTGCGCTTAGCCTGCCTTGTCTTCTTATTAGGAGCCGCAGGTGGAACAGGTAAGTCAGGATGTTCCGGGTTGACTCCCGGTGGAGCAACTACAGGATTGTCATTTTCTAGCATAGTATCCCTCCGTCACTGTAATTCTCATTTAGTATTAACCATAAACCGAAATTCATACCCAACGAGTTATTGCATCAGCTAAACACAAGAAAGACCGCTACGCGTCTTTCGGCTCAGGGCTCAGGGAAACCATCGGAAAATCATTACTTTATATAGTAAAAAACTCCGGATTGAGCTTTTCAATCCGGAGAAGAAACTTTGCGCGCCTATTAAACTTCCATTATAATGGGCAAAATCATCGGACGACGGCGGGTTTTTTCGTATAAATATTTTCCCAGTGTATCCCGGACATTGCTTTTGATAACGGCCCACTCCGTAATACTGTTCAACTCACACTTTTCCAAAGCCTGCTTTACCTTTTCCCTGGCTTCTTCCATTAGTTGTTCCGATTCGCGTACATATACAAAACCGCGGGATACAATATCAGGACCTGCTATCACTGCACTGCGCTGTTTATCCATTGTTACAACTACAATGAGGATTCCATCCTGGGCAAGCTGCCGCCGGTCCCGCAATACAATGTTACCGACATCCCCGACACCCAACCCGTCAACCAGAACATTTCCGGCGGTAACTTTGCCGTTTATGGCACCCTGGGCCGGTGAAAATTCAAGTACCTGGCCGTTTTCCGCCACAAATATATTTTCTTTCGGCATGCCTAACTCCTGGGCCAGTTTTGCATGCTTTTTCAAATGGCGGTATTCACCGTGAACAGGGATAAAAAACTTAGGCCGGATCAAATTATGGATCAGTTTCAATTCTTCCTGGCTGGCGTGGCCGGAAGCATGAATTCCCGACGTTGCCTCATAAATAACATCCGCCCCTTGGCGAAAAAGATAATCAACCGTCCGGGACACCATTTTTTCGTTGCCGGGAATGGGGGTCGCCGAAATAATTACCGTATCCCCCGGTAGGATTTCAATTTTTTTATGATCGGACATTGCCATCCTGGTTAACGCCGCCATGGGTTCCCCCTGACTGCCCGTTGTTAAAATAACAATTTCAGCAGCAGGATAATTCGGAATTTCATCAATGTCGATCAAGGTTCCTTCCGGTACGGTCAAATAACCCAATTCCAACGCAATAGTAACCACATTTATCATACTGCGTCCCAGTATCGCCACTTTCCGTTTGTATTTAACGGCCATGTCGATGGCTTGCTGAATCCGGTGTATATTAGAGGAAAAAGTAGCAATAATAATCCGTTCCCGGGCATGCCGGAAGGCCTCATCAAACGCTAATCCCACCGATTTCTCACTCTGGGTATAACCGGGCCGTTCGGCATTCGTACTGTCCGCCAGTAAAACCAGGACTCCCTTGGTTCCCAATTCGGCAAAGGCATAGAAGTCAGTCACCTTTCCATCGATTGGTGTTTGGTCCAGTTTGAAATCGCCCGTATGAACAATCGTCCCAACCGGTGTCCTCACCGATATGGCTACCGCATCGGCGATACTATGGCTGACGCGAATAAAACCAACCTTGAAACAGCCAACCTGGATTTGATCCCCGGGCTTAACCGCCACCAAATTGGTGGCCGGTACATTATTTTCCTTTAGCCGTCCTGCAAGGATTCCCAGGGTAAGCCTTGTACCATAAACAGGTACATCTAATTGTTTTAGTACATAGGGCAAAGCACCAATATGGTCTTCATGCCCATGGGTCAGAACAATCGCCTTAACTGAATCGCGATTTTCCAACAAATAAGTAATATCCGGAATCACTAAGTCAATGCCCAGCATGTCATCTTCCGGAAACATGAGTCCGGCATCAATAACAATCATCTCGTCGCCATAACGGATGACTGTCATATTCTTCCCAATTTCCCCCAAACCGCCCAGGGGAATAATTTGAACTTTTTGTGGTAATTTTGCCAAAAACCACTACACCTCCATTGTTTGTTATAAGCAATACTAAACTAAGCATTTCGTCCCTTGTAGTTGCCGCTCATTACCCACTAGGAAAAATGTCCGTTCCGTTCACTTGCTTCTAATTATATCGTAATTAGAAGTTTACAACAAGTGGCAAATGGCCTGTGCGTTTATTATATGCAAAAGCCGGTTATAAATGTAAAAGACCCATCCTCGCGGGATGAGTCTTAAAACAGCTAACAAATTGCTTATAAGGCGCCCACCTGGAGCATAGCCTGCTTAATCAATTCCAGTTCGGCGGACTGCGGCGCCACCAGCGGTAACCGCAAGGGGCCGGCGTCAAGGCCGAGTAAATTAACCGCCGTTTTTACCGGAATCGGATTCGTTGTGACAAACATCGCTTTAAAAAATGGCAATAATTCTAAGTGAAGGGCCTGTGCCTTTGCTAAATTACCGGCAAAAAAGGCGGTAACCATTTCTTGCATCTGCCTGCCGACAATATGAGCTGCTACACTAATGATTCCCGTCCCGCCAATGCCTAAAACCGGCAGCGCGAGACTGTCGTCACCGCTGTAAACGAGAAAATCCTGCGGCGTTGTACGGATAATCTCGGCTACTTGTTCTAAATTGCCGCTCGATTCTTTCACGGCAACAATATTGGGGATCTCAGCCAGTCTGGCAATAGTGGACGGTAAAATATTAGAAGCGGTACGGCCTGGCACGTTATAGACAATTAAGGGTAAATCCGTACTCGCCGCGATTGCTTTAAAATGTTGATAGAAACCCTCCTGGGGCGGTTTATTATAATAAGGCCCGACCAGCATGGCACCGTGAACGCCAATTTTTGCCGCCTCCTGCGTTGCCTCAATCGAAGCATGGGTATCGTTGCTGCCTGTGCCGGCAATTATTGTTGCTTTATCGCCGACAGCATCAAGAATTGTGGCAAAAAGCTGATTCTTTTCCGTTCTATTTAATGTAGCCGACTCCCCCGTACTTCCCGCCACAACCAATCCGTCCGATCCATGCGCTACCAGATACCGGGCCAATTGGGCGGCGGCTTCATAATTTACACTGTAGTCATCATGAAATGGAGTAACCATGGCCGTAAGTACTCGACCAAACTGCTTCATTCTTACCCCTCCTCAGTAATCTAACTATCCAAACCAAATTTAGCGTGTAATGCCGTTACGGCATCCTCAACATCTTCTTTATGGATTAATACGGAAATCGATGTATGGGAATCGACGGTTTGCAAAATCGTAATATTATTAGCGGACAAAGCCTCCACGAAGGTTGCCATAACACCCGGAACTTCCCGCATTCCGCCGCCAACGACTGATACCTTGGCGCAATTGTACAAAATCCCGGCCTTATAGCCTAAGTCCTGAATTCTGGTGCCGGCTTTTTCAGCAATTTCTTCACTTACAGTAAACATGATCTGACCGGGATGAACATTAATCAAATCAACACTGATACCGGCATCCGCCATAGCCCGGAATACTTTCGAACTGGCATTATAGGACTGGTCGGTAACGATCTCTATTTTGATCTGGGCCAGGCCGTTTACATAAGTCACACCGGTTGCCACCCGGTCGGCAACCGCATTGCCTCGGGTATCTTCTTTGGCAATGTTTGTTATTAAAGTTCCGGGAGTATCGGAAAAAGTTGATTTTACAACCAGGGGAATATTTTTTTGCATAGCAATTTCCACGGCCCGCGGATGAATCACTTTGGCGCCTTGATGTGCCAGTTGACACACTTCACCGTAGCTGATACAATCCAAAATTTTAGCATTATTCACAATGCGCGGATCGGCTGTCATGATTCCGTCCACATCCGTGTATATCTCCACCAGCTCGGCGTTTAAAGCGGCCCCCAGGGCAGAAGCCGTAGTATCGCTCCCCCCCCTGCCCAGGGTTGTGAATTCCCCGTCGGCAGTCATGCCCTGAAAACCGCAGACAATCGGAACTTTCCTCATCTTTAAAAGAGTGATTAACCGGGTAGGATCAACTTTTAAAATTCTGGCGCTGGTAAAATTATCATCCGTAATGATACCTGCCTGACCACCCGTTAACATGACTGCTTCCAAACCGGCATTCTGCAAAGTTGCCGTCATAACCACCGCTGAGATAATTTCGCCGCAATACATAATTTGATCCAATTCACGGACGGCAATATTCTTATATACTGATTTTGTCAAACCGAGCAGAGTATCGGTTGCATACGGCTCGCCCTTGCGCCCCATGGCCGAAACCACAACCACAGGATAAAATCCCTGTTCCCGTGCTTTTTCGATTTTGCCAAGTACCATGGCCCGCTTTTCCGGTGAAGCGACCGATGTTCCCCCGAACTTTTGTACAATTATCCGCATTCAACTACACCTCAAATTAAATTCTGGTCAATCATATGCTCGGCTATTTGCAAAGCATTCAAAGCCGCTCCTTTGCGAATCTGATCACCCACAACCCATAGATTTAAGCCATATTTGACTGTATGGTCCGGACGGATTCGTCCCACAAACACCTCATTCCGGTCCGAAGCAGTCAACGGCATAGGATAAAGCATTTCCGCCGGATCATCCTGAACAATCACCCCGGGGAAAGCAGCCAGTATTTCTTTCGTTTCTTCTATCGACAAGGGCCGTTTCATTTCAATATTAACGGATTCCGAATGACTCCGGTATACCGGCACCCGTACTGTAGTAGCCGTAATACCGATACTTGGATCATTCAGTATTTTGTGGGTCTCGTGAACCATTTTCATTTCTTCTTTCGTATAATTCTCCGCCACAAATACATCAATCTGCGGCAAAAGATTAAACGCAATCTGGTAATGTTTGGACAGACTGGCTCCCGGCAGGATAGTAGCCTTCACTTCCTGCTCTGCCATGACGGCTCTGGTTTGATCGGTGAGTTCATCAATCGCTTCTTTGCCGGCGCCGGACACGGCCTGATAGGTGGAAACCACAATCCGCTTAATGCCGGCTTTATCATAAATCGGTTTAAGGGCCATCACCATGATGATGGTCGAACAGTTCGGATTGGCGATAATTCCCTTATGTTTTTTTAATGCTTCCGGATTTACTTCCGGTACCACCAGGGGAACGTCCGGGTCCATCCGGAAAGCGCTGGAATTATCAATCACTACGGCGCCCCGTTTTACCGCCTCCGGGGCAAAAATCTTGCTGGCCGCCCCACCGGCAAATAAAGCAATTTGTACATCTTTAAACGAATCCGGTGCAGCTTGCTCGACGGTATACGTTTTTCCCCTGAAATCAATCTGTTTTCCGGCCGACCGTTCCGAAGCAAGCAGTTTCAGTTCATTATAGGGAAAATTGCGTTCGGCAATCAATTTAAGAAATTCCTGCCCTACAGCCCCGGTAGCGCCCAGTATGGCCACATTAAATTTTTTCATTCTCATCATCCCCTAAACTATTCCATTATATGTTCCAGCCCGCATATAAGGCCATCGACCGTTAACACTTTCTTACACGCCAAAATAACTCCCGGCATGAAGGATTCACGGGAAATCGAATCGTGCCGGATAGTTAAAGTCTGCCCCAAGCCGCCAAAAATTACTTCCTGATGGGCAACATATCCCGGCAGACGCACACTATGCAACCGAATACCGGCTAATTCCGCCCCTCGGGCTCCCATTAATTTTTCCGTCTCATCCGGATGGCCCTGCCGCAATACTCCGCGCTGTGCGGCGATTAATTCCGCCGTACGCAGCGCCGTACCTGAAGGAGCATCCAGTTTCTGGTCATGGTGCAGTTCAATGATCTCAACCTGCGGCAAATATTTCGCCGCCTCTTGCGACAACTTCATCATCAGAACCGCTCCGACCGAAAAGTTGGGCGATATAATTGCATTCACCTTAGTTTGTAAGCACAATTCCCTGATTTCACTTATATTATTCTCCGTCAAGCCAGTTGTTCCTACTACCGGACAAACGCCATTTTTTATTGCCAGCCGGATATTATTTAAAACGGAAACAGGATTGGTAAAATCGACCATCACTTGCGGTTTCGTCTCATTAATTACGGTTTGAAGATCATTACCGACAGGAATGCCGGTCTTCGCCACACCAATCAAATCACCAACATCGTCAAAGTTTGATTTGACGTCAACTGCTCCTACTAAGCTCAATTGTTCATCGCGATACACGGCTTTTATAACTTCCCGTCCCATTTTCCCGTATGCACCGCAGACCATAACCCTAATCAAATTATTCACTCCTTAAATAAAATAAAATAACCGGTGAGGCAAATCTCACCGGTTGTCACTCTTACAGACAACCCTGAACCACAACGAAAGAAAAGCAAAATTACCTGCTTTCTCCGCTATAGATGAGATAGCGCTCCACCAAAAATATTGGTGACAGTCTTAAGCCTATTCGACTTAAAACCAGTGCCAAGAATCCGGTAATTCTTCGCACTTCGGCGGTCAACCCTTTTCTTTCAGTTCATCAATACCACTCTCCCTGAAAGTACTTCTGTTGCCCGCACCTCTACTCCACCCTGTGCAGGATGATTTCTATTCATTTTACGTTTATTGTATAATATTGGTTCCATGACTGTCAAATAATTTTTATAAAAAAAACCGGGGATACATCCCCGGTCAGCGTGCGTTGTGGCTTTCAACATCTTGTGCTCCGTTTTGCCGTAAAATTTGGGCTGCTTGATTTACTTTTGTTGATTGGGTGCGAATAACCGCCAAAATTCCGCCGCGGGCCACTTCCTGCTCATAATGCTCGCTGGCTTCCGCCGGAATCCCCCAGTCAATCAAACCACCGGCAAGACCGCCGGCAACCGCTCCGCTCAAAGCGGCGGCAATCGGGCCGGCGGCAATAACCGGACCGATTCCAGGGATGGCCAACGCACCGGCACCAAGCAATAATCCGCCAATCCCGCCGATTGTGCCTCCCGTCATCGCGCCATCGGTTATATCATCATCCTGTACATCCCCGCCTTGCCCACGACGGTCTTTCGAGAGAATATTGATTTCCTCCGTGGAAAATCCCTGGCGGCGCAATTCCTCCACTGCTTTTTCCGCCTGGTCCCGGGTACTGAAAACACCAATAACGGCTTTAACTTGGCCTGAAGTTACCCTTTGCGGCGTGCCCATCTGATTAGCGCCATATTCCGCATTCGTATAACTGGTCGTTACCGTACCGGATTGCATGGGAGTTTGATTTGTATTTTCCGTCATAGCTTCCGCCTCCTAACATGTATGTTGCAAAATGCCATTGCAACTGCGATGTTAGGTTTCCCCTGTTACCAATTTTTATACATTGTTTTATTTTGCCAGACTTGATATAGACCGGCGGTCGTAGGCATTATTCAAATCGACAATAATCACTTCATCACCAACCCGGCGTACTGCCTGCCAGGGAATAAACGATCCATTCTGGTCGCCAAAAAAACCAAATAAATTATGCCGTTTAGGTAGTGTCAATCCTTGAATATGACCGGTTCTACTTTCGAAAGAAAGGTCACATTCGTCAATGGTTCCCAGTCTCGCCCCATCCCCCAGATTAATGACTTCCTTTCCGGACAATTCACTAATGCGCATATACTCATCACACTCCTTACTTTTTATCAATAAATTTTATAAATAAGGGCTGGATAATGGCAATTCCCAGCGCCGTAAGCGCCAACGGATCAAAGGCTACCTGAAACAGCAATATCTTATCAGGAATTTCCAGCTTTAAAAAGGCAACCAGCATGATAAAAGACAGATATACTCCACCAGCGGTAGCGACAAGCTCCTGCAAAGCAATGGAAAAGGGGGAAGCTTTGGTATCCGTCTGTTCGGCACTGTGCCGAAAGCGGTCGGCCCTGACCCACAAAGACCATAACGTGCCGCAAAGTATAATGATCAGTGCGCTCCACCCATACATTGCCTTCCCTCCACCAGCAAGCTTATTACATAAGTATGACTGCCGTCCGGTTTATATGTCCATTTATAGGAAAAACCACTGACACGGTTTTTCGGTAATTGGAAATTGGTAATTGGATTTTGGAATAAAAGACCACGATTCCATAAGAACTTGTTTGCAGGGTTCAGGGTGCGGGAAAATCCTCTGAAAATTGGCAGTCATCCCGGCAGAAGGATCGTCTTGTCATAAGCGGAGGTTAAGTGCCAACGGCGAAGCGTTGATAAGGCGATTCTTCTGCCGTTTTTCATAGAAAAGAATCCCCCTTGCCCATTTACCGCAGGAGAGATTCCAGATACCAAATATTTTTAAAAATTTTCTACTGACCGGTACTGCCTAGGCCGCCGGTCCGGGAAGCGCTAACTGTTTTTTCCTCATCCGCCCGCAAGTATTTATAAAAAATCCCCTGGGCAACTCTGGTCCCCTTGGTAATCCGGACCGCCTCCTCACCATGGTTAAAAACGGCAATTAATATATGCCCCTCATTCGTCTCATTGTTATAATAATCGGCGTCAATAATACCCTGGCCGTTTATCAGGCTAAGGGAATGTTTGATTGCCATACTGGACCGGATGTGAACACCGAAGAACTCATCGGCCTGCATATATACTTTTAAACCGGTAGGGATAAAAGATACTTTTTGCGGCGGCAATACTACATCCTGAGCGGCGGCGATATCATAACCCGCACTATAAGCCGTTTTTCGTTCCGGTAAGGGAATTCCGTCATTTTCATAACCGGAAATTTTGGCAAACCCTCGCAACATAACCGAACTCCCTTTCTTATATTTTTAAATCTGCCGGCAACTGTTCCCCCGAAACGGGGCCCAAAGCAGTCAAACTTAAAGCTTGCTGCAAAAACAGCCTGTCGCACATGTTTCTAAAATCAGCGAGCGAAACCTGTTCAATTTTCTCAATAATCTCTTCCAGCGTAATATATTTATTCATGGTAACTTCCATTTTACCGAGCCTCGACATCCGGCTGTTGGAACTTTCCAGGCCAAGCAGCAAACTGCCCTTTAACTGCTCTTTGGTTTTGACTAATTCGGCTTCGGTAATCCCCTGCCGGCACAGCTCTTTTATATTTTGCAGGATCAGTTCAATCACCTGTGATGCATTCCCCGGTCTGGTCCCGGCATAAATTGTCAGTAAGCCGGCGTCACTGTAATTGGTTTGATACGAATAGACGGAATAGGCCAAACCTCGTTCCTCCCGGATTGACTGAAACAGGCGGGAACTAATTCCACCGCCTAATATGTTGTTTAGGATATGTACGGTGTAAATGTCAGGCGAATTTTGCGGCACACTGCCGGTGCCCAGGCAGAAATGTACTTGTTCCGTATCTTTCGTTTGTACGGTATAAGCGGAAGTTAATACCGGCGGCAAAGCTAAAGAAGTCCTTTTCGTTCCCGTGAGACTGCCAAAAAACCTTTCCGCCAGAGCGGTTACTCCCTCGTGCGTAATATTGCCTGCCGCGGCAATAACCATATTATCTGGTGTATAAAAGCGCCGATAGTATTCCAGTACTTTAGTTCGGTTAAGCTCTTTCACTGACTGAACGGTTCCCAGGATATTCCGGCCTAATGTATGACCGGGCCATACATGATCCAAATAAAGATCATGTACCAATTCGTCCGGTGAATCTTCATACATATTGATCTCTTCCATTACGACTTCCCGTTCCCGTTCAATATCGGCCGGGTCAAATTTGGAAAAACACAACATATCGCTTAAAATATCCATGGCCAGCTCTGTGTGCGTGTCTAAAATCTTCATGTAATAGCAGGTGTATTCTTTGGCGGTAAAAGCATTCAATTGCCCGCCTACGGCATCTACCTGTTCCGCTATGTCTTTAGCGGAACGGCTGAGTGTTCCTTTAAATAATAAGTGTTCAATAAAATGAGAAACTCCATGGTTATCTTCCTCTTCATAGCGGGAGCCTGTGTTTACCCAAATCCCAAGCGTTACCGACTTGACATAAGGAATAGTTTCTGAAACGATCCGAATCCCGTTTGGCAATACAGATTTACGATACATAGAAAACTCCTTTTTTATAAAATATAAATAACATTCTGTCGATACGTGGGAAATCCTGCTTTTAATATTATATTCATTCCTATAAGGAAAAAACCAGGGATTCTTTCCTCCCTGGTTTATCAGATTACCGGCTACTGAAATAATTAACGATCCCGTTGAAAATGCCTTGCGCTATGCTGGCACGATACGTTGCGTCATGCAGCCGCGCCGCCTCTGTCGGATTGGAAACAAATCCCATCTCCAACAGCATTGCCGGCACAGGATTATTACGCAGTACATAGAAATTGGCCGGTGATACTCCCCTATTCACAGCATGGGTTTCTTTAACAACCGCATTTTGTACCGCCCTGGCTAAAGCAGATGATTTGCCATTGGGATAAAAGGACATAGTACCGGCAATACTGGGGTCGTCATTGTCGTTGGAGTGAATACTGACAAAAATATCAGCCTGATTTTCCTCAGCGATCGTTATCCTTGCCTGTAATTCCTGATCCAGCGTACTGCCTTCCGGTGCGACGGTACGGTCCGTATCCCGGGTCATAACGACTTTGGCCCCTGCCTGGCGCAATTTATCCCGCAACTTCAGACCCACGGCTAAATTATTATCGGATTCGCGGGTATTGTTGGCTACAGCGCCCGGATTACTGCCGCCATGACCGGGGTCAATCACAATCACTTTTCCTTGTAATACATTGCTATCCTGTCCGTCACTGCCTACTGGCGGCAACGGAGTCACTTTTACCGGCGAATCGGCTGTTGACGATTTGCTGCCAAACACATTTAAAATTGGATCCAGGATTTTGTTGAAGAGTAAGTCAATAACCTTGTCAATCAAACCCGTTCCGCCGGAACCGGGCACGGTCGACGCCGTCAGGACACTGGAGGCGTGGCCCGGTGGCGCCGCTTGGGTTGTGGGTAAAGGCAGGAGCAGCGTTAGCAACAAAATTCCCAATAGAATATGGGTCAATCGCTTTTTGTTATGCATTGAAACCTCCCCCAAATATAAAATAACATACCTACTTAATATAAGTGGTATGTAAAACAATAAAGATAGTTTTATGTAAACATGTTAACATAAATAAGCGATTTAAGCAATAAAAAATATAGGCATTTACATGCCTATATTTGTCAATCCAACACATCAGATACCGTTGTTATTTGATAGCCAAGTTTTTGTAATTCTTCAATCAAATCCGGCAGAGCCTTGGCTGTCGGTTCGGTTGGATGCATAAGGATAATTGCACCGTTATGAATTTTTTTCAGAACTCTCTTTTTTATAATATCTGCCGGTGGCCGTTGCCAATCAATCGTATCAATACTCCACATGATGGTTTTGTACCCTAATTCCTGGGCGGCTGACAAAACCGTATCGTTATACTCTCCATAAGGCGGCGCATAGAGCACGGTTTTCTTGCCGGTTATATTATTAATAAGATCCTGTGCCAGAATAATTTGTTCCTTATTTTTTTCTTTACTGAGAGTATTCGGGTGCGGGTGGCTATAGGTGTGGTTGCCCAGTTCATGCCCTCTGTCGGCAATCATCTTCAAAACGTCGGGATAGCGTTTAGCCCAGCTGCCGCCGATAAAGAAGGTGATCTTGCAATTGTATTTATCCAGCGTATTTAACATGTCGGGAAGAAACTCTTCCCCCCAGAATACATTACAGGCCAATGCCACTTTCGGCTTTGACTCATTCCCATGAAAGTATGGCTGGGGTACTGATGACGACTGATTGCTGAGCAGTGGCTGAAGGATGCCGGATAACATGGCCAGAAACAAGAAGATCCCCGTTGCAAAAACAACATACCATTGCGGAATCCGTACAGCCAAAAATATTTTCATTACCATCACTCTCCAATTGAACTTCCTTATTACTTAATGTATTAAGCAAGCAATTGTTTCATGATACGAAAGACCGCATAAAAAAACATAAACCGTTGGGTTTATGTTTTCTGAGGAAACTACTTATTCAGCTTCTTTTGGTTGTTCCACTTTTAGCAATTCCTTCCGGGATAAGTTGATCCGTCCTTGGCGGTCAATCTCGGTAACTTTAACCATGATCTCATCCCCTGGTTTTACAACATCCTCCACCTTCGCAACCCGCTCCCGTGCCAGCTGCGAAATGTGAACCAAGCCTTCTTTCCCCGGTAATATTTCCACAAACGCACCAAAATTCATTAAGCGGGTCACTTTTCCTAGATAAATACCGCCAACTTCCACATCCCGCACTAAATTCTCAATAATTTTTACTGCTTTCTGACCGGCTTCTACATCAACGGCAGCAATAAATACCTTACCGTCATCTTCGATATCAATGGTAACCCCAGTATCTTCAATGATCTTTTTAATAATTTTGCCGCCCGGTCCAATTACGTCCCGGATTTTGTCCGGGTCAATCTCCATAGTAATAATTCGCGGCGCATACGGTGAAAGTTCAGCCCGGGGCGTATCGATTACGGCCATCATTTTTTCCATGATATGCATCCGTCCGCGTTTGGCTTGTTCAAGAGCCGATTCCAAAATTTCTTTGGTAATGCCCGCAATCTTAATATCCATCTGGATTGCCGTAACCCCTTGGGTCGTACCGGCAACTTTAAAATCCATATCTCCCAGGGCGTCTTCCATCCCTTGTATGTCGGTCAAAATGGTGTAATGATCCCCTTCTTTGACCAGCCCCATGGCCACTCCGGACACCGGCGCTTTAATCGGCACCCCCGCATCCATTAGGGACAATGTGCTGCCACAAACGCTTCCCATGGACGTGGAACCGTTCGATTCCAATACTTCCGACACAACCCGGATGGTATACGGAAAATCTGTTTCTGATGGAATCACGGGCAATAAAGCACGCTCAGCCAAGGCACCATGGCCGATTTCCCGGCGGCCGGGCCCTCGTGAAGGTTTAGTCTCGCCAACGCTGAAAGCGGGAAAATTATAGTGATGCATGTACCGTTTCGATTCTTCAACACCGAGACCGTCCAAAATTTGTTCGTCACCAATTGCCCCTAAGGTCGCAATGGACAACACCTGTGTCTGTCCCCGGGTAAAAAGTCCCGATCCATGGGTCCGGGCCAGCACGCCCACTTCGCAGGTAATGGGACGCACCTCGTCTACTTTCCGCCCATCCGGCCGGATTTTGTCCACCGTAATCATACGGCGCACAATTTCTTTCAGAACTTTTTGCATGGTATAGGCTATTTCTTTTGCATTATCGGGATAAATCTCAGCGAAATGTTCCATCGCTTCATTTTTAACCTGTTTGATGTCTTCTTCCCGGGCAAGTTTATCCGAATTTGCCACAGCGACCTTTAGTTTTTCGGTTACATATTCCCTGACCGCCGCGTTAATTTCTTCCGGAACCTCATAAAGCGGCAGTTTCCGCTTCGGCTTACCTATTTTTTCCACAATTTTTTCCTGAAAAGCTACAATTTCCCGGATGACATCATGACCAAAACGAATGGCTTCCAGGATCACTGTTTCCGGCAATTCATTGGCTCCGGCTTCTACCATAAGTACAGCGTCCTTCGTGCCGGCGACTACCAGATTCATTTCACTTTGATTTTGCTGTTCGACAGTTGGGTTTATAATAAATTCCCCATTCATTCTGCCTACTCTCACGCCGGCAATCGGACCATTAAAAGGAATATCGGAAATAGACAGCGAACAGGACGCGCCGATCATCGCCGGTATATCAGGTGGATTATTCTGATCAACCGACATAACCGTAGCAACTACTTGCACATCATTTCTAAAACCTTCGGCAAACAACGGACGAATCGGACGGTCAATCAACCGGCCGGAAAGAATGGCCGCTTCACTGGGACGGCCTTCCCGTTTTATAAAGCCTCCGGGAATCTTACCTACGGAATATAGCCGCTCCTCATAATCAACAGTCAAGGGAAAAAAATCAATCCCTGCTCTTGGTTCGGCCGATGCAGTGGCGGTAACCATCACGGCGGTATCGCCGTAACGTACCAAAACTGCACCATTTGCCTGTTTAGCCATTTTGCCTGCTTCCAAAACAAGCAACCGGCCGCCAACTTCTAATTGAAAACTCTCCATATTTGGTTTTCCTCCTCTTCTTAAACCCCTTTTCTTTTTCCAAAGTTTAACTCTTCGACATTTTTCTTATTATTCCCTTTTTTATTCAAATCTAACCTGAATAAAATAAATAAAAGCGGGCATAACCCCGCTTTTAAATCCTGCATGTAATTATTTTCTGAGATTGAGCTTTTCAAGGATCGAGCGGTAACGTTCAATATCATCATCACGCAGGTAGTTTAATAAACCTCTGCGTTGACCTACCATTTTAAGTAGTCCGCGACGGGAATGATGATCTTTTTTGTGCTCCTTTAAATGTTCGGTCAGGTAGTTAATCCGCTCCGTCAAGATAGCAATCTGTACTTCCGGAGAACCGGTATCACTTTCATGGAGACGATACTTTTCAATCAACTGCTGCTTTTTTTCCGGTGTCAACACAATGGGTCACCTCCTTTTATTCACTATCCCCATTAGCCAAGACAATCGTTGGAGATTCGATGATCCTCGCTACGGTTCTGCTAATTATTCACACCAAAATCATTTTACCATAAACAAAAAATCCTGTAAATGGTCAATTTGGATTTAGCGGGATAGAATGTTAAAATACGACCGGACGGCGGCAACATCCTGCCCGATCTGACGTTTCAACTCATCCGTAGTAGCAAATCGGATCTCGGACCGGATGCGTTCGACAAATTCGACAGTAAGCACCTGTCCGTATAGATTCGCCGTATAATCCAGAATATATACTTCCAGTCTTCTTTCACTTCCCTGGAAAGTAGGATTTTTACCAATATTCGCTACTCCGTAATATTGGTTCTTTTGGTTATTCACCCGCACCGCATAGACCCCGTCGGCCGGCAAAACCAAATTGGCATCAACCGCCAGGTTGGCCGTGGGGTACCCCAGAGTACGGCCACGCTGGTCACCGGCAATTACGGTTCCGGTCACACACGGTAAACGCCCCAAGAGCATCGTTGCCTGCCTTATGTTGCCTTCCGTAATACATTGTCTGATTAACGTACTGCTGACAAGCATTGTCTCTACATAAACACTTTCATGGACTTCCACGGAAAAAGAATTTTCCCGCCCGGCCTGTTGCAATACGTCCGGCGTACCGGCACCCTGATAACCAAATGAATAATTGGGTCCGACCACAACATGCCTGGGTCCGAGATTGTCCGCCAACATCGTTATAAAAGCGGCCGGCGATAACCGCAGAAATTCTCTGGTAAATGGAATCGTTAATAAAACATCGACGCCTAATTTTTCAATCAGCGCCGCCTTATCCTGCTGTGATACAATTTGCGGCGGGCAATGCTCCGGTGCCAGCACGGCAAGAGGATGATTGCTGAAAGTAAATACAACGCTGGTACCACCTGAGGAACGAGCCAGATTTACTACCCGGGAAATAATCTTTTGGTGTCCCAGGTGTATACCGTCAAAGGTGCCTAACGCAACCGAGACAGCAGGGAAACTCCCCCTTAACTTTGTCATTTGGGTATATATCTTCATATCTTTCTCCTCGCATAACAACCTGGACCAAATCGCCACCCACATTTCGCACCCTAAACTTATAGCGACAATATTTCCCCCAATTTATAGCCACAAAGTAATAATTGATTTTTTATTTCGTTTAAAATTCCTTCAATATATCTTTCTCAGAGAAAATATTTTAAATGACAGAGGACTGCGAAAAGTGGGATTTTACCCCAAATTTAGTACTTTAACCGGTGTAAGATAAACGGAATCCGGCTGTTGCCGCCCAATCCCCACCAGACGATTCGAATGGTCATAAATTCGAAAAAGCCCGGCTGGGCTGCCGCCGGTTTCAACCGCCTGCCCATTTTGAAGCCGTTTGGCTGTTTCCGAATTTAAAGTAATTTGCGGCATATGACCCAGAGCATAATCAAGCGGCAGGATAACCGCCTCTTTTTGTTCGGCTATTTGCTCCAGTAAGACGGCATCCGCCAGCGTAAAATTCCCCACCCGGGTCCGGACTAAAAAAGACATCACCGCCGGATAACCCAGCTTTTGTCCGATATCCATGCATAACGAGCGGATATAGGTACCTTTTGAGCAGGTTACATCAAACAAAATGCCTGCCTCTGTTATTTTTATCAGTTGAATCGAATCGATAAAAATCGTGCGGGCTTCCCTTTCCACTGTCATTCCGGCGCGGGCCAGTTCATACATCTTCCGTCCTGCAACCTTGACTGCCGAATACATGGGAGGAATTTGCCGGGAGGTTCCGGCAAAGGAGGCCAGAACGGTTTCGATTTGTTCGGCGGCAATGCCCGGATACGGCGCCGAGCGGAGAACTTCCCCTGTATCGTCACCGGTGTCGGTTTCATAACCAAAGGTTAATTCGGCCCGATAGCTCTTGCTGCAATCGGTTGTGTATTCGATAATGCGGGTAGCTTGTCCCAAAAAAACCGGCAATACGCCGGCGGCGGCAGGGTCCAGCGTACCGGCATGACCGGCTTTTTTTTCTCCCAATGTGCGGCGGACAAAAGCTACAACATCATGAGAAGTCATGCCCGGCGGTTTCAGCACATTGATAATTCCCGTCATACCGGACTCTCCTTAAGCCGGGCAACGGCGGCGCCAATTATTTTTGTTTTGGCATCCTCCAGGGTTCCGTTCAGTGTGCACCCGGCAGCGCGGGCGTGACCGCCGCCGCCGAAAGCTAAGGCTAACCGGCTGACGTCGACATTTCTTGAACGCAGACTGACCCGTACCGTATTGGTATCCACGACTTTAAATAAGACGGCAATTTCCACCCCTTCAATATTGCGGGGATAATTAATGAATCCTTCCGTATTATCCGACGTAATCTGTCCCATTTCGGCCGACAGGGTAATGGTGGCAATCCTGCCTGCTTCATATAGTTGAAGAGTTGCTAATGCCTTGGTCAGCAAAATAATATTTGCCAGAGGGCGTGTATCCAAATGTTCAGCGATAACGTGCGGCTGAACACCGCATTCGATCAATTCCGCCGCATAACGCATCGTAGCGGCGGAAGTATTGGCGTAACGGAAAAACCCGCAATCCGTCGCAATTGCCGTATATAAACAAACCGCAATCTCCCGGGTGATTTTTCCATTCATCAGTCCCAATAACTTAAAAATGATTTCGCCGGTCGCGGCAGCTTCTGCGTCAACGTACCAATAATCGGCAAACCGGGTATTGGACAAATGATGGTCTAAGTTCAGGATGGGTGCGAAAACGGCTGTCTTAACCGCCCCGATCCGCTCCTCATCACTAGCGTCAAGTACGACCAGCAGGTCCGCATTCAGTCCGGAACGGGGCCGGACTATTTTCTCCTGGCCGGGAAGGTACTGGTATAATTTCGGCACGTCATCGTCGAGAAGCATCGTAACGTCCTTGCCTGCGGCCCTAAGCGAATGAAAGAGGGCAAGCATAGAGCCCAGACTGTCGCCGTCCGGATAAATATGGGCGGTCAGCACGATATTGGCAGCTCGTTCCAGCAATTCCGAAGCCTGCTTAAGTGAAATTTCCATCAGCGGCTGCCTTCCTCCTGCTTCAACTTAGTTAATAGTTCCTGAATGCGTGTGCTATAATCCAGGGAATCGTCAATATGCAGCGACAATTCCGGCGTTATCCGCAGCCGGATCCGTTTGCCGATTTCACTGCGTAAATAACCGATTGCGCTTTGCAATCCCTGCCAGGTAGCTACCTTCTGTTCATCATTTCCCATGAGGCTAAGATATACCTTAGCCGTATGTAAATCGCCGCTTACCTCCACGTGGGTGACAGTAACAAAGCCAACCCGCGGATCCTTCAGCTCAGTCAGTATAATTTTACTGATTTCCTGTTTAATAAATTCTTGGACTTTTTCCACCCGCAGTTGTCCCATATGATTCCCCCGCTTCCAAACTAACTGCTTTGTTTTACCAATTCCATCATATACGCTTCAATCACGTCGCCCTCTTTGATGTCCCGGAATTTTTCCATGGAAATTCCGCATTCATAGCCGGCGGCAACTTCTTTTACATCATCTTTAAACCGGCGCAAGGATTCCAGTTTGCCCTCATGCACCACAATCCCGTTACGAATAATACGAACCAGGGATGCGCTGGTAATCTTTCCTTCCAATACGTAGGAACCGGCGACAACCCCTTTGGGAATGGAGAATACTTTCCGGACCTCAATGCGCCCTAAAATAACCTCTTTGTACTCCGGCGCCAGCATGCCGGTCATGGCCGCTTCCACGTCGTTTATTGCTTCGTAAATAACCCGGTAAGACCGGATATCAATTTTTTCCGTTTCCGCTGCTTTCCGGGCATTGGCATCAGGCCGTACATTAAACCCGATAATCAAAGCATTGGATGCCGAAGCCAGCATAACGTCCGACTCATTGATTGCCCCTACCCCTGAGTGAACAATGCTCACCCGCACTTCTTTATTTCTCAACGACACCAGCGCTTGCTTTAACGCTTCGATAGAACCCTGAACATCCGCTTTCACGACAATATTCAGATCCTTGATGGCTCCCTCCTGGATCTGCTTGAACAAATCGTCCAGAGAAACTTTTTGCGACTCTTTCATTTCCTCGCTGCGCTTCTTGGCAACTCGCTTTTCAGCAACAGATCGGGCTATTTTCTCATCAACAGCCGCTAATACATCGCCGGCCATGGGAACATCATTTAATCCCAATACTTCTACCGGTGTGGAAGGTTCGGCCTTTTTGACCTTATCACCGCGGTCATTGATCATGGCCCGGACTTTGCCATAGGTCGTACCGGCGATGATCGAATCGCCGATTCGCAAGGTTCCTTTTTGTACTAAAACGGTAGCAACCGGTCCCCGGCCCTTATCCAGCTCCGCTTCGATAATTGTGCCATAGGCCAAGCGGTTCGGATTTGCCTTCACTTCCTGCATTTCAGCCACTAATAAAATCATTTCCAGCAAATCACTCAAGCCGGTTTTTTGGTGAGCCGAGACAGGCACCATGATCGTGTCGCCGCCCCAGTCTTCCGGCACTAAACCTTGTTCCGCCAGTTGTTGTTTAACCCGGTCGGGATTGGCTCCCGGACGATCCATTTTATTTATCGCGACAATAATCGGCACCTTCGCCGACTTGGCATGATTGATCGCCTCAACGGTTTGCGGCATCACGCCATCATCTGCTGCAACCACTAAAATGGCAATATCCGTTACCTGCGCCCCTCTGGCCCGCATGGAAGTGAACGCCTCGTGACCGGGAGTATCCAAAAACACGATCTTTTTTCCCTGGCATAGAACCTGATAGGCTCCAATATGCTGAGTTATGCCACCTGCTTCGTGAGCGGTAACATTGGTTTGACGGATGGCATCCAAGAGCGAGGTCTTACCATGATCGACATGTCCCATAACCGTCACTACGGGAGGACGTAAAACCAGACTGGCGGGATCGTCTTCGATTTCGGCAATTTCCGTCGGATCTTCCTCCGGCGGCAGTTCTTCCACGGTTATATCGTATTCACCTGCCAGAATGACGGCCGTATCCAAGTCAACTTCCTGATTGATCGTGGCCATGGTTCCCAACGTCATTAATTTTTTTATGATATCACTAACTTCCCGGCCCATCTTACCGGCAAGTTCTTTTACCGTAACCGGCCCGCCCAGTTTAATAATTTTCGGTTTTGGCGGTTCTTGCTTGGCAGCCGGATTTGGCACCGCGGTATTCATGCCGGGTTTATTCGCCTGATGCCGGTTATGCCCGGACGGTCTATTTCCTCCAGTCGGTCTATTTCCACCGAACGGTCTATTTCCTCCGGCTGGTCTATTTCCTCCGGACGATCTATTTCCACCGGCTGGTCTATTTCCTCCGGCTGTATTCCCGCCCGGACCGGCTTGATGAAACCGGTCCCGGTTCTGCTGCGGTTGAAATTGATTACCGCCGGTTTTTGCAGGCTGTTGGGCCTGTTCCGGCCGTGGTGCTCCACCAAAGGCCCGGTTCTGATTTTGTTGTCCGGGGGTTCCAAAACCACCCCTGGGCTGTTGCCGAAATGGTCCCTGTTGCTGGCCTTGATTCGGCCGTTGCTGATGGGGAAAATTCGGACCGGACCTTCTTGCATCCTGAGCCCCTTTAACCTGGGTATGCGCTTCAGCCTGCCGGTTCATCGCTCCTTGCTGATTATATCCTTGCTGATTATGTACCGGTGGTCTGTTTTGCCCGCGCTGCTCCGGTCTCTGACCGGGCTGCCAAGGCCGGTGATTTTGCCTTTCGGCCCGGTCGGAAACCGGACCGCCTGCGGATTGCGCCGACGGCGCCGGGCCGTGACTTACGGAACTGGTTTCCTTTTTCTCGCCGGCCGGTTCCGCTGCCCCCGTTTTACGGGCAAACGTACGGTCAATAACAATCTTCGCGTCTTCATCCACACTGCTCATATGATTTTTCGCTACCATATTGTGCCGTGCCAGAATATCTATAATTACTTTACTTGTTGTATCAAACTCTTTAGCTAATTCATAGATCCTGTATTTAGACATTGATCCACCCCCAATTTTCTTTCTCCCGGAAAAAACTCACTGGTCTGTTTTTTCTATCATCCTTTTTATGGCATCACAAAAACCAACATCAAGTACGGCAACGGAAGCCCGGTGCATTTTCCCCGTGGCACTGCCTAACTGTTCTTTGGATGCGACTTCATAATGAGCAACCTGATAAAACGCCGTCATACTGCGAAAGCGGTCTTTGGTATTAGCCGAGGCATCGGCGGCAATCAACACCATTTTGGCCTTCCCGGCTTTCACCGCCTTCTCTACGGCAAATTCTCCCGTAACAAGCTTTCCAGCCTTTTGGGCCAACCCTAACAGGGATATAAGTTTCGCTTCCTTCATATTTTTATAATACCCTGGCGCAATTGTTCATAAACTTCCGGCGCAATAACCTGATTTAAAGCCCGTTCCAGTTTCTTTTCTTTAAAGGCTTTATTTAAACACGCTTCGCAGCTGCATACATAAGCCCCGCGCCCCGCTTTCTTCCCGGTGGGATCCAGTAAAACCTCTCCCGCCGGCGTACGTACCACCCGCATTAATTCTTTCTTATTTTTCATTTCTTGACAGCCGACACATAGTCGCTGAGGAATCTTTTTCGGTTTCATTCTGTTTCCTCCTCTCGCATTATGTGGCAGACTGAATTTGCGACTCGCTCTTAATGTCTATTTTCCAGCCGGTTAATTTGGCGGCCAGCCGGGCATTTTGCCCCTCCTTGCCAATTGCCAGGGACAGTTGATAGTCCGGCACAACCACTTTGGATATTTTTTCAATTTCGTTAACATCAACCGACAGTACTTTGGCCGGACTTAGCGCACTGGCAATATATTTGGCCGGATCATTATTCCATTTAACAATATCTATTTTTTCGCCTTTTAATTCGTTAACAATTGTCTGTACGCGCATCCCTTTGTGTCCAACACAAGCTCCTACGGGATCCACATTTTCGTCCCGGGAATGAACCGCAATTTTAGAGCGTAACCCCGGTTCCCGGGTAACCGATTTAATTTCAACTACGCCATCATGAATTTCCGGAACTTCCAGCTCAAATAACCGCTTCAATAAACCGGGATGAGTCCGGGATACCAGAATTTGCGGCCCCTTGGTGGTTTTCTTCACTTCAATAATATAAGTCTTTAGCCGGTCTCCGTGCCGGTATGCCTCACCCGGAATCTGTTCCGACGACGCCAAAATAGCTTCCGCTTTGCCCAAATCAATAAATACATTTTTTTGTTCCAGACGTTGCACAATACCGGTAACGATGTCACTTTCCCGGTTGGAAAATTCTTCGAAGACAATACCCCGTTCCGCCTCCCGGATTCGCTGAACGACCACCTGCTTAGCGGTCTGGGCGGCAATACGGCCAAAATTTTTCGGTGTTACTTCCAACTCTACTACATCGTCCAATTCATAACGTAAATCAAGGGAACGGGCCTCGGCCAGCGAAATTTCCAGACGGGAATCCTGCACTTCTTCCACAACGATTTTCCGGGCATAGACATGGATTTCCCCGGTACTTCGATCCAAAAATACTCTTACATTTTGAGCTGAGCCAAAATTCCGTTTGTAAGCTGAAATCAGCGCCGCTTCAATTGCATCAAATACAATCTCCGCCGCAATTCCTTTTTCCCGCGCTAATTGTTCAAAAGCTTGCATAAATTCGGCATTCATCTGAATCCCCCTATTAAATTTTTATTTGAAATCTAAAAATCAATATGCAATCTCACTTGCGAGACTTTTTCCTGCGCTATGCTGGTTTCCGTCCCGTCCATATTGATGGTTATATTGCCGTCATTCAGGCCCAGTAAAGTGCCGGTGAACATTTTGCGCCCGTCTAACGGCGCAAACATATGAACATCCACTGTTTCCCCGCGATAACGGGTAAAGTCAGCCTCTTTTTTTAACGGCCGGTCCAGTCCCGGTGACGAAATTTCCAGATAATAACTATCCCGGATAGGGTCAAGACGGTCCAGTTCACTTTCCAGTTTTTCACTAACCCACTGACAGTCTTCCACTTCAATACCGCCCAGTTTATCAAGAAAAACCCGCAAATACCAATCCCGCTCTTTGACATATTCGACATCAACCAATTCCAGTCCGGTATTGGTGATTATATTGCCAACTAAATTCGCCACCAGTTGTTCAATCTGTTCCCTCGCCAATTCA
Organism: Allolucifera butyrica; assembly: GCF_900476375.1. Taxonomy (GTDB): domain Bacteria; phylum Bacillota; class Negativicutes; order Sporomusales; family UPPP01; genus Lucifera; species Lucifera butyrica. Next base: position 138,942 of record NZ_UPPP01000083.1, read on the forward strand.
ATCCCCCATTTCCTGCTACGAGTATTCCTCATCACCCGTATTCCCTACTATTGTTGCCTAAGCATGCTCATACTTATACCTTGTTGGAAGAGTAAACCAGTATAAGATGAAAGAGTGGGTATATACCCACTCTTGTCATGCACCACACTTGTAACTATATGTAGTATAACACTCAAGGATTAATTTTACAATATACAATTCAAAAATCAGGCAAACAACATAATCTGGTCGGTTTCCGGCAAATCATCCAAACAACCGTGTTCTTTCAAAATATCAATAACGGTCTTCGACACGCGACTGCGTACACGAAGGTCCTCCTGCGAGGAGAAGGGCCGCGGTTCCCGGGCCTGGACGATATTGCGGGCTGCCGTATCTCCCAGTCCCTCTAAGGCTGCCAATGGCGGCAATAAACCATTCCCGGCAATTAAGAATTTAGTGGCATGCGACTCATAAAGGGAAACTTTTTGAAAAGAGAAATTGCGCAGATACAGTTCCAGAGTCATTTCCAAAATAGTTTGCAATCCCTTTTCCTTAGCCGTCAAATCATTGCCCCGCTCCTCAAATTCGGATAATTTAGCCCTGATGGCTGCCTCTCCCTTAACAATTAAGCCGGCATCAAATTCAGTAGCCCGGACAGTGAAATAAGCCGCATAAAAAGCCAACGGATAATGCACTTTGCAATAAGCAATGCGGACAGCCATCATGACATAGGCGACCGCATGCGCTTTCGGAAACATGTATTGTATTTTCCGGCAAGATTCAATGTACCACTGGGGAACCCCCTGGTCCAGCATTTTCTGAATATCTTCCTCCTTAATCGATTTACCTTTTCCTTTACGCACCATTTCCATCGTTTGAAAGGCCATTTTAGGCGGCAGCCCTTTTTGAATCAAATAGATCATAATATCATCACGGGCAGAAATTGCCTCCGACAACTTGGCAATGCCGTTCTTTATCAAATCCTGTGCATTATTAAGCCAAACGTCCGTACCATGAGAAAATCCGCTGATACGAACCAATTCGCTAAATTTGCGCGGCTTCGTATCTTCCAGCATCTGACGGACAAACTTAGTACCAAATTCGGGAATGCCAAAAGTCCCAACGGTACTGCCCAATTGTTCGGGGGTCAAACCTAACGCTTCCGTGGAGGAAAACAGGCTCATTGTTGCCGGATCATCAAAAGGAATTGTTTTCGCATTCCGTCCGGTCAGGTCTTCCAGCATTCTAATGACGGTGGGATCATCATGACCTAATATATCCAGCTTAACCAACCGGCTGCTGATGGAATGATAATCAAAATGAGTCGTGATGGTGCTGGACGAATTTTTATCCGCCGGATATTGAATGGGCGTAAAATGATGCACATCCATATCACGGGGTACAACCATGATTCCCCCGGGATGCTGTCCCGTGGTCTGCTTGACTCCGCCGCAGCCGGACACAAGTTTATTGACCCGGGCGTTACGGACCATTGTATTTTTTTCGCTAAAATATTTTTTTACAAATCCATACGCTTTTTTATCGGCAATGGTTGAAATCGTACCGGCTCTGAATACATTGTCCTTGCCAAACAACTCTTCCGTATATTTATGGGCAACGGGCTGATAATCGCCGGAGAAATTAAGGTCAATATCCGGTACCTTATCTCCGTTGAACCCCATAAAAACAGCGAACGGAATATCATGGCCGTCTTTTTTCATCTCCATATTACAAGCCGGACACTTTTTATCCGGCAAGTCAAAGCCGCTGCCATAACTGCCGTCGGTTACAAATTCGCTGTGCTTGCACTCGGGACATCGCCAGTGCGGCGGCAAAGGGTTGACCTCGGTAATATCCGTCATGGTGGCTACAAACGAGGAACCTACCGAACCCCGCGAACCGACCAGATAGCCGTCATCCAGCGATTTTTTTACCAATTTATGGGCTATAAGATACAACACGGCAAAACCATGGTTAATAATCGAGTCCAGTTCCAATTTAAGACGCGCCGCCACAATCTCAGGCAGCTCCTTGCCATATAGAGCGGCTGCTTTGGCATAAGCCATAGACTGGATTTGTTCTTCCGCCCCCGGAATTTGCGGCGAGTACAATTCGTCGGGGATCGGTTTTATGACTTCAATCCTGTCATTAATTTGCCGTGGGGTTTCCACAACGACCTCGTAAGCTTTGTCCTTTCCCAGGTAATCAAACTCCGCCAGCATTTCCTCGGTGGTGCGGAAATAAAGCGGCGGTTGTTTGTCGGCATCCGAATATCCCTGGCCGGCCATAAGAATCGCACGGTAAATATGGTCTTCCGGATTTAAGAAATGAACATCGCAGGTTGCAACTACCGGCTTGTTCAGCCGTTCGCCAATTTGGCATACTCGCCGGTTAATCTGCCGCAGTTCTTCTTCACTGCCGACTTTTCCTTCGCGCAATAAAAAGGCATTATTCCCCGTCGGCTGAATTTCCAGATAATCATAATAAGCAGCAATCTGGTCCAATTCCGCATCGGTGGCGCCATGCAGCATGGCCTGAATCAGATCCCCCGCCTCGCAGGCGGAACCAAAAAGCAGGCCTTCCCGGTGTTCCGTCAGAACGGCCCGGGGAATTCGGGGCTTCCGATGCAGGTATTTCAGATGGGACAAGGATACCAGCCGGTACAAATTGCGCAGACCAACGCTGTTTTGAACCAAAATTACGATATGTCTGGCCTGATTGATATCTTGTTCAAACAAGTAGCCTTCCATCCCGTAAATTACTTTAATTCCGGCCTTGGCCGCTTCTTCTTGGGCTTCGGGAAACGCTTGCACTACGCCGTGGTCGGTTATGGCAACGGCGGGATGACGCCATTTGGCCGCCGTCTTAATAAGGCTTTTTACCGCCACAACGGAGTCCATACTGCTCATACGGGTATGCAAGTGCAGTTCGACCCGGGGAGTATCGGCGGTATCCAGCCGTTCCGGTTTTATCACTTTGCAGATGCTGTCAGGGTACATCATCAGTTCATCCGAATATTTATCGTTCCGCACCATTCCCTTAAGGCGGACCGTCATTCCGTCCCGCAGTTCTTCCATTATTTTGCCGGCTTGTTCTTTATCCTGGTCTTTAAAAAATACCTTGCAGCTAATCCCGTCCGTTCCATCAACCAGGTCAAAGGTAACAATGCTATTTCCCGTCCGAAATTCCGTTAATTTTACATTTAATATTTCGCCTTCAAAGACAATGTTACGGTCTTCCTCCTGGACGGTAGAAATCTCTACAGGCATATCTTTAATATTTCTTCCTAAAATGATATCATTGCCCTTATCTTTTTTCTTGGTTTCCGGTGGTGACGTGCACTCGTTCAAGGCCGCCATATATTCCGGCGTCAGGTAATCCTCCTCGCATAGTGTCTGTTCACTGCCAACGGCGCCGGCTGTAAACGTTACACCACAGGAACGTCCGAATTCGCGGAGAAAATATTCCTTGATCTCGCGGTCCACATTTCTTCCGTGCAGCATTTCAACTGCCCAATCACCCAATGTTTCAATGATTAATTCTTTGCCGTCAAAAGTGTGTTGCGCTGTTGTTAAGATATGCTTCACCGACGGATTATTCCCGGCGATTTGCCGGGTAAAGTCATTCCACTGCCGCTCTAAATAATCTTCCAGTTTTTTGATTTGCTGAATAAAAATAACTTTGGTTACCTCACAGCTTTGGCACAAACTGTCTTCCGCCAATTTTATGATTGCCGCCGGCAACTGCTGGGGCGTACTGACAAATATTTTCCAGCGTTCCAGACGGGTATTAATTTCAACTTTTTTAACCAGGCATTGTGTTAATAGCTCCCGGTGGTGTTGCGCTGCCGGTACATTCTCCAGGAATCCCCAGATACTCTGACAGTGCTCCGGGATCAGGCAATACTCAGACATAAACTTCTCTCCACTCGAAAATAAAATACGTTTCACATTGCTGCGGTCTTCTGCCAAACACCCGTTAGACTCACAACATGCCTTTCGGAAACTACCTGTTTGTAAGCAAAATGAAACATTTTATCCATACACTTCTATTTTAACACAAAAAGTTACAAAAAAAGCTAAGAAAAAAACCGCTAACGCGGTTTTTTAATTCAAATCTTGCCCAGCAGTTCTTTAACCTTACCGGAACATTGCTCAATAGCAAAAAACTCAATTTCCCCGCTTCGTCTCACTTTAACTTCCACTTTTCCTTCCTGCAACGTCTTGGGGCCAATTATGACCCGTAACGGGTAGCCAATTAAATCGGCATCCTTAAACTTTACTCCCGGACGTTCATTGCGGTCATCCAGTATCGTTTCCACGCCGGCGGCGCTCAACTCTCCGTATATCTTCTCCGCCAGCGCCATTTGCGCCGCATCTTTGGCGTTAACCGGCACCACAATCACCTGATACGGTGCAATCGGAACCGGCCAGATAATCCCATTCTCATCATGATTCTGTTCAATAGCGGCCGCCATGGTCCGGCTTACTCCCACGCCGTAACAGCCCATGACCATGGGTGCTTCTTTGCCATTTTCATCGAGATAAACCGCATTGAGAGCCTGACTATATTTCGTATGAAGCTTAAACACCTGGCCCACTTCAATGCCTCTTGCCGTTTTCACCGGCGCACCGCAGCGAGGACAGGGGTCATTCTCCTGGATCAGGCGGATATCGGCCACTATGGCCGGTTGAATGTCCCGTTGCGGCTGAACATGCAGATAATGCACATCCTGGCTATTGGCACCGCACACGGCATCCCGCATCAGCATAACCGTATGGTCGGCAACAACCGTTACATTTTGGGCCTTGACCGGTCCCAAAAATCCGGCACAGCTTTCCAACACTTCGGCAATGACCGCTTCATTCGCCAATTCCAAATATAAACAGTCCAATTTATTTTTCAGTTTGATTTCATTTACCTCATGGTCGCCCCGTACCAAAGCTAAAACGGGCCCTTTATCCGTTTGATAAGCGATTGTTTTAATGATCCGGGTAGCATCCATACCCAAAAACCGGGTTACCTCTTTTATTGATTTCATATTCGGTGTTGCAACCCGTTCCAAGGGCAATACCGCCGTACCGTCCGCCTCTACCTCTATTGCCTGTAATTCCGCCTTTTCCACGTTAGCGGCATAATCACAAGCCGAACAAAAGGCAATCGCCGCTTCACCGGAATCGGCAATAACCATAAATTCGTGCGAACCGCTGCCGCCGATTGCGCCGGAATCCGCTTCTACCGGCCGGAACTCGAGTCCGCAGCGGGAGAAGATACGGCTATAGGCGTCATACATCTTATTATAACTTTCGTCCAAACCCGCTTCGTCCCGGTCAAAAGAATACAAATCTTTCATAATAAATTCCCGTCCGCGCATTAATCCAAAACGGGGCCGAATCTCATCGCGGTATTTATTCTGAATTTGATATAATAACAACGGTAATTGCCGGTATGAGCGAACATCGGAACGCACCAGGGTCGTAATCATTTCCTCATGTGTGGGTCCCAGACAGAAATTCCGGCTATGACGGTCACGGAGCCGGAACATTTCCTCGCCATATACATCCCAACGGCCTGTTTCCTGCCACATTTCCGCCGGCTGAATAATCGGCATCAGCAACTCTTGCCCGCCCTTGGCATCCATCTCTTCTCTTACAATAGCTTCAATTTTTTTTAATACTTTCCAGGCAAGCGGCAAATAGGTATAGACTCCGCCAGCTGCCTTACGAATCATACCGGCCCGCAACATTAACTGATGACTAACGACTTCCGCTTCGGCGGGAGTTTCCCGCAATGTGGGCGCATATAACTGGGACACACGCATATTCTAGTTTTCCTCCTCAACTATTTTATCGATTTCCCTAAACAATGCTGCTAATAAATCCTCTTCCGGGACTTTTTGAATCACTTCGCCCTTGCGAAAGATCAGGCCCTGCCCTTTACCGCCGGCGATCCCAATATCGGCTTCCTTCGCTTCACCGGGTCCGTTGACAACACACCCCATAACCGCCACTTTGATCGGTTTTTTTATCTGGTTTAGTTTTTCTTCCACTTTTTGCGCCAAAAAGATTAAATCCACACTCGTTCGGCCGCAAGTAGGGCAGGAAATTAATGTTGGGCCATATTCCTTAAGGCCCAGTGATTTTAAAATTTCATTACCGGCCCGTACTTCTTCCACTGGGTCACCGGTCAAAGAAACCCGGATCGTATCGCCGATACCTTCTGCTAAAAGAGCACCAATCCCTACAGCCGATTTAATGATACCGGATTTCACCGTACCGGCCTCGGTAATTCCCAAATGCAACGGATAGTCAACAACCTCCGACATCAGTTCATAAGCCCGGATGGTCATCGATACATTATGTGCTTTTAAGGATATCTTAATATCAAAAAAGTCAAGTCTTTCTAATATATTAACATGGTTCATGGCGCTTTCCACCATGGCTTCCGGCGTAGGATGCCCGCCATGCCTGGCTAATACAGCCTTATCCAATGAACCGGCATTTACGCCGATCCGGATAGGAATCCGTTTCTTTTTAGCCTCTTTTACGACAGCAGCAACCTGTTCCACATCGCCGATATTGCCCGGATTCAAACGCAGAGCGTCAATTCCCCGCTCAATGGCCGACAAAGCCAGCCGGTAATCAAAATGAATGTCTGCCACCAGCGGTACGGTCACAAGTTCTTTTATCTTTTCCACCGCCAGAGCGGCAGCCATATCCGGAACAGCGATTCGGACAATATCGCAGCCGGCGGCGGCCAGACGTTGAATCTGCGCCGCTGTGGCGGTAATATCATCTGTTTTCGTATTGGTCATGGACTGTACCGAAATCGGTGCTGCCCCGCCGACAGTTACCGTACCGATCCGGATGGGACACGTCTTTCTTCTTTCCATAAGCTCACTCTTTCACTCGCTTGATTTAGAATAATTTTAGCCGGTTAATATCTTTAAAAGTAGCCATAATCATCAACAACATTAGAAGTATAAACCCAATCATTTGAATAAACTGCATTTTATTGCGTCCCAACGGTTTTCCCCGTAGGCCTTCCACCGCCAATGTAACAACGTAACCGCCATCCAGTACCGGAACCGGCAATAAATTGATCAACCCCAGATTAATACTAAGAAACGCGGCAAATTGCAATAAAGGAATGATCCCTAACTGGGCAACTTGCCCTGCCATTTGGGCAACCCCGATCGGACCGGCTACTTCGGCGGCAATTTTTCCGGTAATCATTTGCACAATCCCCGTCACCATACTAACCGCTATTAAATAAGTCTGTTTCACGGATAGACCCGCAGCCTCGATTACATTGGGATGATAATTTTCAATTTTCGGCATAACCCCGATAATACCGCGATTCATTTGGTTGTCATATTCAGGCATAACCGTCGTCTTTTGTTGCGTCCCATCGCGCCGATAGATAACTTCCAGCTTTTTACCGGCATTACTTTGAATGATATTGACCAAATCCCGCCAGGAACCAACGCTGTAACCATTAATGGCTTCAATATGGTCACCAGGCATAAGACCGGCCTGGGCAGCCGGCTTCTCGGCAAATATTTTGCCGAGAATCGGTTCCGTCGAAGGGGTATCAACACCCGCACTAAGAAAAATAATCATAAATAAGGCGATCGGTAATAAGAAATTCATAAAAGAACCGGCAATAATTACCAGTATACGCGCCCAAATTGGTTTGGCATTAAACGATTTTTCATCTTGTTCTTCATCCGGGTCCATGCCGGCGATTTTATTAAAGCCACCTAACGGAATCATGCGCAAGGAATAAACCGTTTCCCCCGACTTATAACTAAACACCTTAGGCCCAAAACCGATAGCAAATTCATCAACCCGCATACCGACTGATTTAGCAGATAAAAAATGGCCCAATTCATGAAAAAAGATCAACAATCCAAACACAAAAACGGTAGCAACCACCGTAACTGTCAAATCCATTCACCGCCTTCCGAATATCTATTTCCTATGGTTATAATCGTTGGAAATAATTTGCGTTGCATATTGACGGGCCCAGGAGTCGGCTTTTAATAAATCCTCCAGGCAGGGCTCAGTAAGTCGTTGATGCCCGTTGATTGTTTGTTTTATAACGTCAGCAATATCCAGAAAACCAATTTGGTTATTTAAAAAAGCATATACGGCAATTTCATTCGCAGCATTAAAAACACAAGGCATGGATCCGCCGGCCCGTCCGGCAGCAACGGCACCCCTTAATGCTTCAAATGTATCCGTATCAGGCTTTTCAAATGTCAGTTTATTGAAAGCGGTAAAATCCAATTTAGGATAACCGGCCGGCCAACGCTCAGGATAACTGAAGGCGTATTGGATCGGCAGCCGCATATCCGGCATTCCCATTTGCGCCATGACACTGCCGTCACAAAACTCGACCATGGAGTGTATAATGCTCTGAGGATGGACAATCACTTCAATCTGCTCGTAAGGAATGTTATAAAGCCAATGAGCTTCCATCACTTCTAAGCCTTTATTAGCTAACGTAGCTGAATCAACGGTAATCTTGCGGCCCATAGACCAGTTGGGATGTTTAAGACAATCACTCACGGTAACCGCCTTTAACTGCTGTTGCTTCATTCCCCGGAAAGGCCCGCCTGATGCGGTGATAATCAGACGCCGGACTGTTTTCCTGTCTTCCCCTTGTAAACACTGAAAAATAGCGCTATGCTCGCTATCAACGGGAAGAATCGGAACGCCCTTTTTTTGGGCTAAAGACATAACCAGTTCTCCGGCAGCCACTAAAGTCTCTTTATTAGCCAGGGCAATCGCTTTTCCGGCTTCAATCGCCGCCAGAGTCGGTTTCAGTCCGGAAAACCCGACCAAAGCGGTCAAGACGGTTCCAACCTTCTCATGAGTAGCAGCCGCCATAAGTCCGTCTTCCCCTGATAAAATACGGGTGGCTCCATGGTAACGCCGGACCAGCCGGCCGGCAGCTTCGCCGTCAACCAGAACAGCAAGCTCAGGCTTAAATAACCGAATTTGCTCTTCCAGTAATTGGTCATTTTGATAGGCTGCCAATGCCGTTACGCTGAATTTTTCCCGATTGGCGGCAATCACCGCCAACGCTTGTGTGCCAATTGAACCGGTACTGCCTAAAATAGCAACATGCTGCATCTGTTTTCTCCTTTAACTCACACTACCGTAGCATAAAATAATATGTATAATAATATACAAACGGTACGACAAATAAAATACTGTCAAAACGGTCCAGAACACCCCCATGTCCCGGTAATAACCGTCCTGAATCTTTAACACCGGTAAAACGTTTAATGGCGGATTCCGCCAAATCTCCCAAGGGTGCTATAATACCAACTAATCCGCCAATAATTATACCATGAAATGTTGATATTTGAAATAAATAGGTAATTCCGGCAACCGCCATAATGCTGCCGACCACCCCTCCTAATACACCCTCCACTGTTTTCCCCGGGCTTATGTTTGGACATAATTTATGTTTTCCCCATTGCGAACCAACCAAATAGGCCATGGAATCACTGGCCCAAGTGCCAATAAACGGCAACCACAGATAGGCCGCTCCGGCCGGCAATTTTCCCCATAATGTCGTAATATACCCTGAGTCAATCGACCTTAAAAGTAATAAATAAGAAAAGGTCAATCCTACATACAGAATACCCATAATCATAAAAGCGGCATGTACCACCGAAAATTTAACGCCCGCAAAAATGATTCTCATAAAGGTAATTAGTACACTCAATAAAATAATTGTTTGTATTTCGGCGGGATTTCCCCACCAGGCACATGCCAAAAGCAAGATAATTCCCGCTATTCCCATTCCGTAAGGCAAATCAATATTTTTATGGCGCAGCATAGCGGTAAATTCATACCAGGCAAGAGAGGCAAGCGCAAGTACGGTCAGAAAAAACGGCCAGTCACCCAGATTAATAACATACATAGCAAACGGTATGCCAACTGCCGCTGTGAATACGCGTTTTACAAGCATCTGGTCACCCACTTCATAACCTTATTATTTTAACCCGCCGAATCTTCGTTCACGCTGTTGAAAATCAACGACCGCCTGAATCAAATGTTCCGGTTTAAAATCAGGCCAGTTAAGCGTTGTAAACCATAACTCGGCATAGGCTATTTGCCAAAGTAAATAATTGCTAATCCGTAAATCCCCGCTGGGACGGATCAGTAAATCGGGGTCAGGCAAGTCTGACGTATATAAATGCTGCTGGATTACTGATTCATCAATTTGTTCCGGCGTTAATTCCCCGGCAGCTATTTTCCGGGAAATTCCTTGCACAGCCTGCGTAATTTCGGCCCGGCTCCCATAGTTTACGGCCAGATTTAAGATTAATCCGTTATTATTTCGCGTGCGCACCTGCGCCTGGGCAATTTTATGTTGCAAATTAACAGCTAATTCATTAATTTTACCGATGAATCGAATTTGCACTTGATTACGGTGGAGCTCTTCAATTTCATTATCCAGATAGTCCGACAAAAGGCTCATCAATAAACCGACTTCATCAGCCGGTCTTTTCCAATTTTCCGTTGAAAATGCGTAGGCCGTTAGCACTGCCACCCCCAGTTCCGATGCCGTTTTAACGATATCCCGCAATGTTTCTGCACCGGCACGGTGTCCGAATGTGCGGGGCAAACCCCGTTTTTGAGCCCATCTTCCATTACCGTCCATAATAAGGGCAATATGCCGGGGAATCTTCGTAAAATCAATGGTGTCATATAAGGATTTTGGGGCGTCATCAACAGTGTTTTTACCGAACCACTTTTTCCACACACTCAAACCTCCAAATAAGAAAGTAGATACTGCTCTCTGCAAGGATAAACCCCCTCTTGCGAGGGGGTTTCAATCATGGAGCCTTAATAGCACCAACCGGGCAAACCGCCGCACAGGCACCGCACTCAACACATTCATCGGTAATTTCATATGTAGGACTGCCTTCTTTAATCGCGCCAACCGGGCAAGTGGCGGCACAAGTGCCACAAGCAACGCACTCATCGATAATTTTATAAGCCATGGTTTACAACACCTCCTTTCTCATTTTCGCAGCGGCTACCAAATGATAGGTCCCTTCCCTATCAATTTGCTGCTTAATAACATATAAACAATTTTCATTGACTGCTAAATAGTTTCGTGGCGGCCGGGTTACTACAATGGTATACCGCAATCCCCGGGCTTCCAGCCGGGCCGTTACTGCCGCCAGCGGTTGAGCAAGAGTATCCACGGCTACACTTCCATAATTTCTTTTTCTTTGGCTGCCATAATCTTATCAATTTCTTTAATATATTTATCCGTTAACTTTTGCATTTCTTCCTGAGCTTTTTTAGCTTCATCTTCGGATATAACTTTCTCTTTTTCCGATTTTTTTATAGCATCATTGGCATCGCGACGCAAGTTGCGAATCGCGACTCTTTCCTCTTCCGCTTTTTTGTGAACAACTTTTACCAATTCCGTTCGCCGTTCTTGCGTCAGCTGCGGTATGGATAAGCGGATTACCACCCCGTCACTGTTGGGCGAAAGACCAATATCCGATTTTAGAATCGCCTTTTCCAGCGGTCCCAGCATTGTCTTTTCCCATGGCTGAATCACAATCATCCGCGGTTCCGGCACCGAGATATTTGCTACTTGATTGACCAGAGTCGGCGTCCCATAATAATCGACCATAATTTTATCCAATAAAGACGGAGTCGCCCTGCCGGCGCGTAATGTCCCATATTCCTTACGTAGGACATCCAGCGCTTTTTTCATCTTTTCCTCATGCATCATATAAATCTCTTTAACCGTCACGTTTTATCCCTCCCACTATTGTACCAATATCTTTTCCAAGGGCAGCCTGCATTATATTACCCGGTTCATCGATACTAAAAACGATAATGGGGATTTTATTGTCCATGCACAGGGAAGTTGCTGTCGAATCCATGACTCCCAAGCCTCTTTTTAAAACCTCAATATACTCTAATTCTTTAAATTTTTTCGCATCGGGATTGTAACGTGGGTCAGAATCATAGACTCCGTCGGTATTTTTTTTAGCCATTAGGATTACATCCGCTTCAATTTCAGCCGCACGCAGCGCAGCGGTTGTATCCGTTGAAAAATAAGGATTTCCCGTACCGGCAGCAAAAATAACTACGCGCCCCTTTTCCAGATGACGAATCGCCCGGCGGCGGATATACGGTTCGGCAATTTGCCGCATTTCAATCGCCGTTTGCACCCGGGTGTTTACACTGTAGTTTTCCAGGGCATCCTGTAAGGCCAGGGAATTCATTACCGTAGCCAACATACCCATATAGTCTGCGGTCGCCCGGTCCATCCCCTTGGCGCTTCCTGCCATTCCCCGCCAAATGTTTCCTCCTCCGACGACAATGGCCATTTCAATTCCGGTACTTTGCGTCTCTTTTATCTGCCGGGCAATCGAATCCACAATAACCGGATCAATGCCATATCCTTTGGTTCCGGCCAGAGCTTCGCCGCTCAGTTTTAAAACCACGCGTTTAAATTTAGCGACGTCCAAAAACAAAACCTCCATTCTCAATCATTTTCTACATTGTGGAAATGAATCCTTTATTTACGGGTTCAAATTTTAAAATAACAAATCGGCATCATGTATAGTTTTGTCGGCCAGGCCGGCCAATCATGCTAGAAAATAAGAGAACACAGTAGTGTTCTCTTATTTTTTAACAGCAGCCATAACTTCAGCGGCAAAATCACTGGATTTTTTGGTTAATCCTTCGCCAAGCTGATATCTGGTAAATCTTCTAACCGAAATATTCTCACCAATTTTTACAATACTGTCGTTAATTACCTGGGTAATCGTCTTATCCGGATCTTTTATGAACGGCTGCTCCATAAGACAAATTTCTTTATAGAATTTTTCCACCCGGCCGGTGATCATTTTCTCAACAATATTTGCCGGTTTTCCTTCATTTAAAGCTTGAGCCCGCAAGACTTCCTTCTCATGTTCCAAAACTTCCGCCGCAACTTCCTCGCGCCGGACAAAGCTGGGATTTGCCGCCGCCACTTGCATGGCAATATCTTTGGCTAATGCTTTAAAAGCATCCGTTTTAGCAACAAAATCGGTCTCACAATTTAATTCCAGCAATACGCCAATCCGGCCGCCACCGTGTATGTAAGCCTCGACTACGCCCTCGGCCGCAATCCGGCCGGCTTTTTTAGCGGCAGCTGCCAATCCTTTTTCCCGTAAAAAATCTACCGCTTTTTCCATATCGCCCTTGGTTTCGGTTAACGCCTTTTTGCAGTCCATCATTCCCGCACCGGTACGTTCCCGCAATTCTTTCACCATTTCCGCCGTTACCATCTTTATCCTCCTGTCTACTATTAAAGGTAAGGGGGCGCACTGCTGCTCACCCCTTACCTTTATTTTCAAATATCCGAACTACTCGCTAGCAGCAACCAGTTGTTCCCCTTGACGACCTTCCAAAACGGCATCCGCCATTTTGCCGGTAAGAAGCTTAACGGCCCGGATGGCATCATCGTTACCAGGAATCACATAATCAATCTCGTCAGGATCACAATTCGTATCGACAATAGCGACAATAGGAATTCCCAACTTACGCGCTTCAGCCACTGCAATCCGTTCCTTGCGCGGATCAATTACAAACAAAGCGCCCGGCAGTTTATTCATATTCTTTATGCCGCCCAGAAATTTCTGCAGGCGGTCCATTTCATGCCGCAAAGCAATGACTTCCTTTTTCGGCAATACGTCAAAAACACCGTTGGCTTCCATTCCCTCCAGTTCCCGCAAGCGGTTAATGCGCTTTTGGATTGTCTGGAAATTAGTCAACATGCCGCCCAGCCATCTTTCGTTGACAAAAAACATTTCAGAACGAAGGGCTTCCTCTTTTACTGCGTCCTGAGCCTGCTTTTTAGTACCGACGAACAGCAGGGTCTGTCCTTGCTCGGCAAGTTCGCGCACAAAATTATACGCTTCCTCCACCTTTTTTACTGTTTTCTGTAAGTCAATAATGTAGATACCATTCCGCTCCGTAAAAATATAGGGAGCCATTTTAGGGTTCCATCTTCTGGTCTGATGACCAAAATGCACACCAGCTTCTAAAAGCTGTTTCATTGATATGACTGACATACCGTCACCTCCTGTTAATTTACCGCCGCTAATCGCACTTTTTGCCACCACCAAAACGGCACAGGGACAAAATTGACCAGCGTGTGGATTTATACCAAAAGAAGTATAGCATATATTGGTTCCTAGAACAAGTCAATTATCATAATTAGTATCCATATTTTTATATTTTTTATGCAATTGGAGAACTAATAAGACTTCCCCTTTTCCCATACCGGTTTCCTTGGCAATTTCCGTAACGGAATATCCCTGGTCAGCCAATTGCAAAATTAAGCGATGTTTATCATTATTTAAGGGTTCCCCGGATCGCATTTCGGTCTCCTCTGCTATCCTTTCCCCGTTATCTGCCGATTTTTCATTTTTAAGCTGTCTGGCCAGCATTTCCGCTTCCTGGTAAGCAGTAACCGGATACTTCCCGGCGGGAAAAACCGCTGTTTGCTCAGCCGGTTCGCCGGCTTCCGGAACAGCACTTAAATTGCCCGTCCGATTCTCTAATTGGGCAATGCGACAATCGGCTTCATGCAGTAGATATTCCAAATGATTAATCTTTTCTTCCAGCCTGGTTAAAATAATGTCCGCCGTTTCCTCCAGCCTGGTTTGCAGCTCATTCGTTGGCGTTGCAGCATTCAACGAAAACAAATTGATTAGCATTTTACGTTTATAAATTATAAAATAAACTAGAAAAAAAAGACTAATAACCAGAACAACCATTTCCGTAAACACTGGTTCACCTCATTTCTTCTGTAACACCGTATTGTTCCAGTACATTCATATTATATATCATTACTTAAATGAACCGATTTTTATTTCTCCGTCTTCGGCGTGCAGAGAAACGAATTTTAAGGGTTCCCGGATCGGTTTTATCTGGGTGCCGATAACAATTTTAGTACCGGGATAAATCGTCTCGGCCACTCGAATCCGGCCGTATTTCATTTCTTCAAAAGCAAGTTCGATTTCCATCGTCCGGTTGCGCATGGCTTCGGTCTGACCGACTAAGTGAAATTGGGATTTCGTTAGCTTTAAGAGCATCTCCTGTTTTTCTTTCGGCAGTTTACTTTGTTCCGTATTCCGTAAAATGGCTAAGGCTTTTTGAGTTTGTTCCAGGGTAAACTGCGCTTTTTTCATTTCTTGGCGAATCTGTTGATATTCTTCCCGCAATTCCGGATTAACCCCTACTTCCAGGTCGGTATTTACCGCCATATGGGTCCCCACCATTTTTGCCCTGATTTCTTCCCCGGCCATCACTTTTCCCCCGGCAATTAAGCCTCGCCGCCCTTCGACAATAACCTTTTTGCCGGCATTAATCCGGCTATGTAATATCACTTCATTCACAATAACATCCCGCCCGGCGTAAACAGTCGCATTTTCAATAAATTTGGCAACAACATCCTCTACCGCCCGGATGGAGCCGGATTGCATTCCCTGCACTCCCATTCTTACGACAACCGTTTTCCCCGTCACGGTCCCCCCGCTTACAGTCCCGTAGATTTCCACATTTCCTTCCGCTTTAATGGTAAAGCCGGCCTGAACGGAACCACGGACGACAACATTACCGACGAATTCAATATTGCCTGTGGATAAATCCACATCGCCCTTAATTTCAATGACGGGAATCACATTAATCTTGTTGTTGACGATCACAACCTGACCCGGCATTAGAGCCACAATGTCTTTTTGCTCCGTCATTTCCACATTTTTACCCAGCGGCGGCAAAATATCCTTGCCAACTTTAGCGGCAACAGGCTGTCCCAAAACATCAATCCCGTCAACTCCGGGCGCCGGAGAAACTTTTTGGGCAATCGTTTCACCCTGACGGACAGTAATAAACATATTTAAATTTTTAAAATCAACTTTACCGCTGCCATCGTCCAGTTCGACCGGACGTCCCTTATTTTCCCGGTCAATATAATAATGAATATACCCGTCTTTCCCGTTAACAGGCTGTTGTCCCCGGGCAAAAACAATCCTTACACCAGGCCGTTCCAGGGCTTTTTGCAGTAATGATTCATCAATACCGTAGGTCACGCCGGAGTTCTTAATCTTTTCTTGTACTTCTTCCAGGGAAACTTTCCGGCAACCTTTCGGCATGTCAATTTGAATGGAAGCTTCCATCCGGTCGCGGGCTACTAAAATTTGAAATTCCGGTTCCGGCGCCGGCCCCGGGGGTTCCGCGATTTTTATTTCCGTTCCCGCGGCGTCCCGGATAACCCGAATCAACGCAGAATATTCAAAATTTTCCACTTCCCGGTTTCTTAATTCCTGAATTATGCTTGCCTCTTTTACCGGGTGTCCCTGCCCTTGCGGCGGGAATACACTAAGATATACTCCCGTATCCTTGACCGATATTTGGAAATATCCGTCGAGATTGGCCGCTTGTTCCTGTATATTCTCCAAAATTCGCTCGCTGTCTGTCATAACCATAACCCCCTTAAAGGTTCAAAACAAACTTGATTTAATACGGGATAAAGCCCCCCTCAGCCGAAAAACCGCTTTGGTGTGCAGTTGGGAAATTCGCGCTTCCGATAATTTAAGTATTAAACTAATTTCCTTTAAGGTTAATCCTTCATAATAATATAAAGTCACAATCAGTCGCTCTTTTTCCGGCAATTTATCAATCGCCCGGGTCAACGTTCGCTTTATCTCCTCATCCTCAATGAATTGAGACGGATTCATGGAAACGTTGGCCGGCGTTTCTGTTTTAGTAAATTCCTCCAGAGGGATCAGCGTCGTTGCATTGAGTTGCGTAAGGAAACCATAAAACTCATGAACCGAAATCCCCAGTTCCACAGCGATTTCCTCATCCGTAGCCGAACGCCCCAGACGATGTTCCAATAAAGAAAGCGTCTGCTGATATTGACGGGCTTTATGGCGGACGGTTGCCGGAACCCAATCCTGGGCTCGAATCGCATCAAGAATCGAGCCCCGAATCCGCGTTACAGCGTAGGTTTCGAATTTAATTCCCCGCGATAAATCAAAGCGTTCCACCGCATCCAGTAAGCCAAAAAAACCATTACTAATTAAATCATCCTTGTCCACATGTTGCGGCAATCCGATAGCAATTCTGCCGGCAACCATTTTTACCAGCGGTAAATAGTGCTCGATTAGTTTTTCCCGGATTTCGGCCTTGCGAGTGGCGGTGAACTCCTGCCATAACCTATTCAGTTTTGTTGCCTGAACATCACATTTTTCTATCATCATGATTGTCAATCCTCGCCTTGCTGCTATGACCGTGAAGACCGGGTAACATGTTGCAAATCATTTTGATCCAAAGGACGGAATGACTCTGATGCAGCTTGAATTGCCGAATCCTCCGGTTCATTCTTTATATCGATGATTTGCCCCTGCGGCTTCTGTTCAGCCGTAACTTTGTTTAAAAAACTGTCCGTAAAATAACCAACCCCAAATCCAACTGCAGCAAAAACAATAATTGATATACTGACACGGTAAATAATAGTGTCAATTCTTAGGTCATGCAAAATACTCATTATTAACGTAATAAAGCCGACAATCAGGGATAATAATAAAGCGAATCGCAGTTTGAACACCGGACCACGCCTCCCCTGTTTTTTATAATTCTTTTTCTCCCTTATCAATTGTTTTTACGCGAAAAATGCCATTTTCTAATTTAAGTTCTACGGTTCGCCCGTAATTCCCCCCTGTATCTTCGGCAAGAATCCGGATGTCCAGCTTTTTTAAAACAACCCGTACCGCTTCCGCATTGCGTTCGCCTACCCGCATAATATCCGTTGCGTTGGTAAAGGTAAACATCTGGGCGCCACCGGCAATTTTAGCAATGATTCTTGTTTTGGCGGCTCCCATTTTTATCAGGTCTTCCAGCATCAAAGGCAGGGCCGTATCGGCAAACTTCGCCGGATTTTCCGTAGAGCGGGCCTGCGTGCTGTCCGGCAGCATAATATGAGCTAATCCGCCTAACTTACTGATAGGGTCATATAAGGCAATACCAACACAGGATCCTAATCCATAACTTATCAAACTGGCCGGATTATGTCCGACTTTATAATCAGCCATCCCTACTTTAATTAATTCCGACATCATTCCTTCACCCCTATTGCCGCCAGGATAGTATTTAATGACCCCGGGTCAGGAATGAGAAAAAAATGACCTTTTACACCATCTAACTCATTGGTAAATTCCGTTTCAATTACAAGGGCATGGTCACCCATTTGCCCAAGCTGAATTAAAATAACACTGAGTATGGCACCTGCCATATCCATGGCCAATGACGGAATGGAAGGCAATAATGTCAATTTAGTAAAATGAGACAGGGCGTTTAAATAGGCCCCTGCCAGAATATTGCCGATTTCCATTAACGCCGATTCATCCATGGAGCTAAGAGATGTCGTACTCCCCTGGCTGCGTCCCATTAGCATATCAACAAGATAGAAAGCACTGTCGCGCGGCAGCAGAAATAAAATGCTGCTCGGCGCAGGGCCAAATACCCGTAAATACACACCGGCTACCATAGCGTCAGGACCACCGACAACATCCGGTACATCTCCCAGCGGCATGATGGAGACTTGCGGCACCGTCATATCAATTTTCCGGTTAATAATTTGCGACAAAGCCGTTGCGGCATTTCCGGCGCCAACATTGCCGACTTCCCGTAATGCATCGAGCTGTAGTGATGACAATTTCAATATATCTTCAGACAAAATTTTCACCTCATCGTTAAACAAATAAATAAATCAATGCCGCCCGGCTCAACCGGCTTTACTTGCGTCCTGTCCCATTCCCACAATGGAATCCAAATTTAACAAGATCAACAGCCGGTTTTCCAATTTCCCCACGCCGCTGATATAATTCGTTGCAATGCCGCCAACCGCGGTAAAGGGCGGCTCAATATTTTCCTGGGGAATTGCCATGACCTCCGAAACAGCATCCACAATCATGCCTACCGTAATCTCTTCCACCTTGGCAATGATAATCCGGGTATCTTCCGTGTATTCCTGGGGAGGCAAACTGAGACGTTTTTTAAGATCCAGGACCGGCAGCACACTGCCGCGCAAATTGATAACTCCTTTTATATAATCCGGCGTATGGGGCACCCGGGTAATATCGGTCATTTTCTTTATTTCCTGTACTTGCAGGATACTAATGCCGTATTCCTCACGACCCAGCTTAAACACGACCAATTGAACTTCCTTACCGGAATAATTCTTCTCTGCCATAAATTCCACCTCCTAATGCATTAAAGAGCCGACATCCAGAATAAGCGCTACCTGTCCGTTGCCAAGAATTGTCGCCCCGGCAATCACCTTAATTCCCGCTAATAACTTGCCTAGTGACTTAATTACAATTTCCTGCTGGCCAATTAATGTGTCCACAATAATTCCGGCACGCTGTTCACCCATATGTACTACGACGACAAACAGCTCGTCCTGTTCCTGTTGACAGGGTTCCGGCACATTTAACACATTCGCCAGGCGAACAATCGGAATAATTTGTCCCCGCAATAAAATAACTTCCTGATTCTGAATCGTTTTTATTTGATTCGGCGCTACATTAATTGTACTGTCAATAGAGCCCAGCGGGATGGCGTAAATCTCCTCGGCAACCTTAACCAGCAAGGCCTGAATAATAGCCAGCGTCAAGGGCAGGCGAATTTTAAACTTACTACCCTCATTTATTTTTGTCTCGACATCCACCATACCGCCAAGGGATTCAATTTTAGTTTTCACGGCATCCATACCCACACCCCGGCCGGAAATGTCCGTAACCGTTGCGGCGGTAGAAAATCCGGGTAAAAATACCATCTTCACGGCTTCACCCGGCTCCAGCTTGTCCGCTTCCGCCTGGGAAATCAAGCCTTTCTCCACCGCTTTTTGCCGAATAATATCCGGGTTGATTCCCTTGCCGTCATCCTCAACGACGATAATTACATTATTGCCCTCGTGGCGGGCAATCAAGCGAATTTCTCCCACCGGATTTTTGCCCTTGGACTTGCGTTCGTCCGGATGCTCGACACCGTGGTCAATTGCATTGCGCAATAGATGAACCAGGGGATCCCCGATTTCATCAATCACGGTCCGGTCCAGTTCCGTCTCTTCCCCTTGAACAATCAAGTTAACTTCTTTATTCAGCTCATGCGATAAATCTCTGACCATTCGCGGGAAACGGTTAAATACCTGCCCCACAGGTACCATACGGACTTTCATGACAACCGTCTGCAAATCCGTCGTTACCCGGTCCATTTGTTCTATCGTTTCGACCAGATCCGTCAGTTTATGGGTCAGTCCGATTTGTTCCAAACGGGTCTTATTAATAACCAGTTCGCCGACCAGATTCAATAAACTGTCCAGCTTTTCGATGTCCACCCGGACCGACTGACCGCCTCTAATTTTCTTTTCTGTTGTGGTATTGCCGGACTCCGCTGCCGGGCTTTTTTCTTTTTTTTCAGTTCCGGCTCCTGGAAGCGATTTTTCCTGCTCCGCCTGGGGAGTTACCGTCTTTTCCTGCTCCGGTAACTGGCAGGGTGAAACAACAACGGCATCGATTTCGGAAATCGCTAATAAGGTCTGCTGGATTTTTTCGGCTTCTTCATCGGAAATGACAAACGCCTCAAAAGTCAGATCAAAGTTTTCTTTTTCCAGTTCCTCCACACTGGGAATGCTTTTGATCACGTCGCCCAGCTCATCCAAAGCATTCATGGCCATATAAGCCCTGGCCGATTTTAGCAAAGTTCCCTCCTTTAAGGAAACTTTGACTTCGTAAGTTACCATGCCTTGTCCTTTAGCCGTCTTAATTACATTCATTTCACTCTCGTTGAAATTAGCAATGGTGGTATTGCCGGACTCAGCCGGCGTATCCGCCGCAGCGCCGGCCAATGTTTCTCCCTTGGCCAAAACACTAAGCTTGGTCAGCAGCGGTTTAATTTCGATATCCGCCCCACTGTTATTCGCAACACTTTCAACCAGTTGCTCCAGTGTATCAACACATTGAAAAAGCGTGTCAATAATATCATTATTTGCTTTTAATGCCGCCTTGCGTAAAAGGTCAAGAATGTTTTCCATCTCATGGGTTAATTCCGCAATCGACGTAAACCCCATCGTTGCCGACATGCCCTTAATCGTATGGGCACTGCGAAATATTTCGTCCAATACGGATAAATTATTCGGGTCGTTTTCCAAATCAAGCAGACAACGGTTAAGGGTCTGTAAATGCTCGCGGGACTCTTCCAAGAACATTCCCATATACTGATTCATATCCATTTCACGCACACCTCCATATTATTTTATAGCCATTTTAGTTATTTCTGCTGCAACGGCAGGCAATGGAACGACCTTATCAACAATTCCCAATTCAATGACCGACTTCGGCATACCATATACAACCGATGTCGATTGATCTTCCGCAATTGTATATCCCTTCTGCCGCTTAATGGCTTGCATTCCTTTCGAACCGTCATGCCCCATACCGGTCAGAATTACGCCGACCGTCTTCGCCCCATATAATTCGGCGACCGATTCCATCATTGGATCCACGGCCGGACGATGTCCGCCGACGGGGGGATTTGGGTTCAGTTTAATTACGGTTTTATTTCCTTCCCGTTCCAGGAGCATATGATAATCGCCGGGAGCAATATAGACGGAACCGGCCGTAACGACATCATTGTGTTCAGCCTCTTTTACCGTAAGAGCCGATAAGGAATTTAGCCGTTCCGACAGCGATTTAGTGAAACCGGGCGGCATATGCTGAACAATAACAACCCCGCAAGGTAAATTCCCCGGCAGCTTGGTTATAACCTCCTGCAAAGCCCGCGGACCGCCCGTTGATGTACCGATGGCAATGATCTTTTCAGTCTGGGATCCATACTGCATTGTTGGTACGGTTGGTTTGACGACTGGACTTGCTGTAATTGTTTTATTTATAATCTGCAGGACATTGGCTTGAACCGCAATGCGGCACTTTTCCAGTAATTTTTCCCGAATACCGGTGATGCTGGAGATGGGACCGGCTGTTTTAGCAACAAAGTCAATCGCACCAAGTTCCAGCGCTTTGAGAGTCGCTTCCGCTCCCGCCTTGGTCAGACTGCTAACCATAACTACCGGTACCGGCGCTTCCTTCATGATAATTTCTAATGCGGTTATGCCGTCCATAACCGGCATTTCCACATCCATTGTAACTAAATCAGGCTTTAACCGTTTCACTTTATCAATGGCGTCTTTTCCGTTGCGTGCAGTATCTATTACCATAAAGTCCGGCTCGGTAGCAAACAGGTCGGTTAACAGTTTACGCATAAAAGCCGAATCGTCAACAATTAAGATTTTTATCATCCTGCATCCCACCATACTAAAAATTATAGCTCCTTTTTCCGTCGTTCCAGTTGCTTTTTAAAAATAAATTTTATTAACTTGCTCCGGTCCTTTTCCGCAATTTCTAAAAATTTGACACCGATCCAGAATAACGGCCGTTCTAAATCCGGCTGTTCCAGCCGTACAACTTCACCGTTCGCCTGAACACTACCCGCATCAGGCACCGCAAGCGTCAATGCCAGCCTGACGCCAATATTGATAGGTTGTTTGCCAACCAGCTGTACTCCGCCGCCGCTAATATCTCTTGTCTGCAAATTTAACGAAATTTCCTGCTGCTCCGAAGACAGACTTTGAACTTGAACCGACAGTATAGTATCGATGCGAACAAATTCTCTAAGCTGAACTTTCTTTATATCATAGGGTGCAGAAACGATCCATACCGGTAAAGGTACTATTTTTTTATCCACAAAGGCAGAGGTAAAGCAATAGACATTCCCTTTTACAATGATTTTTCCCTCGAAAATATCACCCGGCCTTAATAGGACCGGATAACCTTTGGACATCGGCATCGCCAACATCATACGGTCTGCCGTAATTTCTTCAATCCGGCTATGATATTTTATTATCTCCTTGTTATTCGATACCATAATTTCCAAGCGTTGATTTACCTTAAACAAATCCTGTTGATTAATAGCCTTTCCCCCCCCCGTTCAGGCATTGTCTATTGCATCATTTTGACAAATTTAGAAAAGAACCCCTTAATGCCGTGAGCTGGCGGTAAATCCTCGTCATAAAGCAACCGGTGCGCAATGCGTTCAATACAATGCGCCGACACAGTGTCGGGAAAAGATAACAATACCGGCGTCTGATTTTTCACAGCCCGTACCAAATTACGGTCATCATTTACAAAACCCAGACTATTGATTGATAATCCCAGAAAACGAAATGCGACCTTAGTCAGCTTATCCACCACCATCCGGCCTTCCTCTTTATCGGCTACCCGGTTCACAACCAACTGCAGGGTTGCCTTGCCCTGCTGCGCCACATACGCTTTGATCATGGCATACGCATCTGTAATTGCCGTCGGCTCCGGGGTAGTAATTAGAATTACTTCATCCGCGGCTAAAACAAAATTCAACACGCTCCGGCTGAGACCGGCCCCCGTATCAATTAATATAATATCCGCCAACGTATCAAACTTGGTAATCTGGGTAATAAAATACTGCAATTGTTGTTCGGTCATATTGGCCAGATGATAAATTCCCGAACCGCCGGAAATAAATTTAACGCCTCTTGGACCTTCCATTACAACCTCAGACAGTGGAAGTCCGGCATTCATCAGACTTAAAATATTATTTGCGGCAGAACAGCCCAAAACCACATCCACATTAGCCAACCCCAGGTCCGCATCAATAATCAACACTCTTTGCCCGCGAGCAGCCAGGGCTAATGCCAAATTTACCGTGAAATTGGTCTTCCCGACACCTCCCTTGCCGCTTGTAACAGCAATTACTCTCGCCTGAGATTCCTGTTGACTTAAAACAGAACTTTTGATAACCGGTCGAGTATCCTGAGCCATTCGACGTAGTTTTTCCGCTTGATCTCGCATTTTAATCCCTCAAAATTAAATTTGCCAACTTAACAGAATTCGCGATTTCGATATCGTCAGGCACGCTTTGCCCTGTTGAAATATAAGAAAGAGCCGCAGGATACTGATATAACAGATTTAGAATTAAACCCAGAGTACTCGCTTCATCTGTTTTAGTAAACAAAAATTTATGGGGTGAACAAATCGAAAATTTATTTACAATTTCCAAAGCATCCTTATATTTCGTAGTCGCACTTAAAACCAAATAGATCTCAGCCGACGGGACGGCAGCAAGCAATTCCTTCAGTTCCGCCAGTTGGTCCTGATTGTGAGGACTGCGCCCGGCCGTATCGATCAAAACAAGCTTCTTATCCTGGTGGCGCAATATTGCCGTTTTTAACTCCTCCGGCGTATATACGACATCGACGGCAATCCCCATAATATCACCATAGGTCTTTAACTGTTCGACAGCCGCAATACGATACGTATCCGCTGTAATCAAAGCAACTTTACACCCGTCCCGCAAGGAGAAATTAGCCGCCAACTTAGCAATCGTTGTTGTCTTGCCGACTCCCGTTGGGCCAACTAACGCAACGGTCTTACAGGCGAAACCGTCAAGAGAAATTCCGGCAACATTTTGTAAACAATTGCTGATCCGTTCCAGCAGCAATTGCCGGACAATGGGCTCATCCTGCCCGGTCATGGCTGGCAGCCCTTGAACCAGATTAGACGCAATTTCGGCAGTGACGTCATTCTTTATCAGTGTTTCCCAAAATGGCGATGGCTGATTTTCCGGCTTTGGCATTTTATAAAGGACCTGTTCGATGAGTTTTCGCATCGAAGTCAATTCGGACTGCATCGCCGTTACCTTGGGCTCCGCTTCTGCCGGCACCGGCGATGAATCAGCGGCCTTTTTTCTGGATTCTGCCGTTTCCCGGGAATCAATTGCCGCCATAACTTCCACCTTTTCCCGGCGAAAAAAACCAAGGAATCCCCCTTTGTGAATACGCCGGGTATGAAGAATCACCGCATCGCGCCCCAAATCACTTTTTACCCTCGCCAACGCATCTTGCATTGTATCGGCGATAAATAATTTAACTTTCAATTATATCGTCACCATCCCCAGTGCTTGTACTTCAACCTTCGAATCCAATTCGGCGTAAGACAGCACACTCAGATTCGGCGCGACCCGATCCGTCAGTTTTCGAAAATACAATCGAACCGCCGGACTCGTAAGTACAATTGGCTGATAGCCCATATCGGTAAGTTTAGGAAGTTCTTTCGTAAGATTCGCAACTAAAGCCTGCATTTTGTTCGGCTCCAAATTGACATGGGATCCATGCTCACTGCGCTGGACGGAAGAAGCTAACAAATTCTCCAGTTTCGGATCTACCGTCAAGCAGGTAATAACATTATTATAAACATATTGTTTGGTAATTTGGCGGGCCAGAGCATGCCGGACATATTCCGTCAAAATCTCCGTATCCTTGGTAATCGAAGCATAATCCGCCAGCGTCTCCAAAATTGTGGCCATATTGCGAATGGATATCCGTTCCCTTAATAGATTGGCAAGAACTTTTTGGACATCCCCCAAGGAAAGCAGATTGGGTACCAATTCATCCACAACGACCGGATAATTGGGTTTAATCGCATCGACAAGAGTCTGAACTTCTTGCCTGCCAAGCAGTTCGGCAGCATGGGCCTTGATAATTTCCGTCAAATGCGTAGCCAGTACCGAAACCGGGTCGACTACGGTATATCCGGCCAACTCCGCCTTCTCCCGGTTGGAATCCTGAATCCATAAAGCCGGTAAACCAAATGCCGGCTCGACCGTTTCAATTCCCGGCAGTTTCTCAAACGCATTGCCGGGGTTCATGGCCAAATAATGATCAAGTAATAATTCGCCTTTAGCAATCTCTATCCCTTTTAATTTTATAACATAAGCATTCGGTTTTAACTGGATATTATCCCGGATGCGGATGGTTGGCACAACAAGGCCCATATCCAGAGCGCACTGGCGGCGAATCATGACGATGCGGTCTAATAAATCGCCCCCCCGGCTGGCATCAACCATGGGAATCAAACTATAACCGATTTCCAGTTCCATGGGATCTACCTGCAGCAAGGAAACAACATTTTCCGGTTTACGGACATCATCATTTTCCTTTTCCTCTTGTTGAATGATTTCCGCCTGCGCTTTAGATTGCCCCACTTTATGCAAAACATAGGCAATGCCGCCGCTGGCGAGGCTGAGAAAACCAAAAGGCACCCCCGGCAAGCCGGGAATTATCGCCAAAAAGGCCAATACCCCGGAGGCTATAAAAAAAATCCGGGGATTTGTCAGTAACTGACCGACAATGTCTTCCCCCAAATTGGATTCCGAAGCGGCACGGGTAACAATAATGCCTGTAGCCGTCGAAATAAGCAAGGCCGGAATCTGATTTACCAGTCCTTCCCCCACTGTCAGCAAGGTGTAGTTCTGCAAGGCCTGGGTCACATCCATATTGCGTTGAACCATGCCGATTACAAATCCGCCGACAATGTTCACAATAATTATAATAATAGCAGCAATGGCATCGCCCTTGACAAATTTACTGGCGCCGTCCATAGCTCCGTAAAAGTCGGCTTCCCGCTGAATATTCCGGCGCCGTTGCCGCGCTTCGGCATCACTGAGCAACCCGGCATTTAAGTCCGCATCAATGCTCATTTGCTTGCCGGGCATGGCATCCAAAGTAAAACGGGCCGCCACTTCCGCTACCCGTTCGGCGCCGCGGGTAATAACCAAAAATTGAATGATAATTAGAATAACAAACACGATAAAACCAACAATCGGGTTCCCGCCAACTACAAAGTTACCAAAGGCTAAAATTACATCGCCGGCATAGCCGTTGAGAAGAATCAGCCTGGTAGAAGAAACATTAAGTGACAGCCGGAAAAGGGTTGTCACCAGCAAAAGTGACGGAAACACGGAGAATTGCAACGGTTCGACATTATAGATGGTAACCATCACAATAATCAAGGCAAAGGTAATATTAAAAGACAAAAACAAATCCAAGAGAAACGGCGGCAAAGGAATAATCATCATGATGACAATGGTAATCACTGCCAACGCAATAAAAATATCGCTATGCTTCGTAATTTTTTGAAAAGGTGATGCTGGCGTAGACAATCGTCTCATCCCTTCTTACATACTATACTAAACTCGAATTTACAAACTATAAGCAAAATCAGGATAGGCGTCTTTTCAGTTTATATACATACGCTAGCACTTCCGCTACGGCTTGATACAATTCGGCGGGAATGACTTCTCCCACTTCCGTCGAAGCATATAAGGCCCGCGCTAACGGTTTATTTTCCACTACTATAACCCGGTGCTCCCGGCCAATTTCTTTAATGCGGACCGCTAGAAAATCCTGTCCTTTGGCAATTACCATGGGAGCGGTCATTTTTTTCTCATATTTTAAGGCAACCGCAAAGTGAGTTGGGTTGGTCACAATGACATCCGCTTTCGGTACTTCCTGCATCATGCGCCGCATCGCCAAAGCCCTTTGACGTTCCTTGATCTTTCCTTTTATCTGCGGATTTCCTTCGGTCTGTTTAAATTCCTCTTTCACTTCTTCTTTCGACATTTTTAAGCTTTGCTTATTTTCCCACCATTGATAAAAATAGTCCAATGCCGACAGAACAATCATAACGGCGCCAATCTGAAAAACAAGGTCGAGCGTAAGAGCCGCCATCGTACTGAGAGAATCACGCAAACCAAAATTAATTAGGGCCGCTAACTGACCAATTTCTTTATAAATAAAACTATAAATGAAATAACCGATAATCAGCACTTTAAACAACGACTTAACCAGTTCGACGAGCGAACGTTTTGAAAACAGGCGTTGAAATCCGTTCAACGGATTAATACGCCCCAAATCCGGCATGAGCCCCTCGGTGGAAAAAACAAATCCCACTTGCAGGACATTTATGGCGACGGCAATGACTAATATGGTAATCATAACCGGAAAAACCGCCTTTACAAAAACCAGAGCGAACTGCAAAAACAGGGTCTGCAAGCCTTCGTTGCTAAAATCATGCACCGCTAGCTGGCTAAACATATAACCCATATAAGCGGTGAGATTCTCATAGATGTACCCTCCCGCTATTTTTAGAACCAAAAACGCCGTTAAAATAATAAAGGTTGCATTAATTTCGCTGCTTTTCGCTACCTGCCCTTTTTCACGCGCTTCATTCTTACGTTTCGACGTAGGCTCTTCCGTCTTTTCACCATTAAACAGCTGAAGATCAAAACCCTGGAATTGAAAGTTTTTTTTACGGTGCAAAGACTGCCAGAAGATGGTATACATCCCGGTACATGCCATTAAATACCACCTCCAGAAATACAACATAAAATGGAATCGCCAGGGATAAAACAAATAGGCCGACTGCGATCTTAACCGGAATGCCTACGACAAATATATTCATCTGCGGCATGGTCCGGGCCAGGATTCCCAATGCCACATCGGTTAAATAAACCGCGGCTAAAACAGGCAGACTGATTTTAACCGCAATCACAAAGAATTCCCCCACCATGTCCACAATCTGATCACTCATACTAACCCGGAATACAGTTTCCAGGGGAGGAATCAGCTTAAAACTGGAAAACAGCGCCGTAATGAGGACATGATGCCCATTAATTGCTAAAAATACCAATAGCGCCAGGATATATTTGAAATTTCCCAGCAAGGGAAGTTGTTGACTGGACTGGGGGTCAATCACATTCACCATACCGAAGCCAATCTGCATATCCAAAAGAGTCCCCGCTGCCTGCACCGCCTGAAAAACCAGGGATGAGGCAAAACCAAAAATCAATCCCAGTAAAAACTCTTCCACCACGGCAATCACGTAAGCGAACAAAACATCGGGTATCGGCTGCGCCGGCGGACGGACCAGCGGCAATAAAAGAAAAGAGAATAATAACGACATTCCCGCCTTTAAATAAGCGGGAACATTGCGGCTGCCAAAAATAGGCGCCGTGGAAAAAATGCCGCTGACACGCGCAAAAATTAACAAAAAAAGCCCCACTTGATTTTGCATCAGCCCAAACAAATCCACCGATATTACCACCTTATATTAGCGTATCATTTGCGGCAAACTGACGAAAATCTCACGGGTATATCCTACCATCATACTCAGCATCCATGGCCCGAAAAGCAGGATTGCGACAAATACGGCAATAATTTTAGGGATAAATGCCAGGGTTTGTTCCTGAATCTGAGTAGTAGCCTGAAAAATACTGACCAGAATTCCTGCCAGAAGACCAAGCAGCAACATTGGCGCCGAAACCATCATCACCATTGTCAACGCATTGCGGGCAACTTCAATTGCCATATCACCGGACATAGGCCCCCTCCTTTAATGAAAACTGGTTATGAGCGACCGGATAATTAAATGCCAGCCATCCACTAAAATAAATAATAAAATTTTCAAGGGCATAGAAATCATGGTGGGAGGCACCATCATCATTCCCATAGACATTAATGTACTGGCTACAACCATATCAATCACGATAAAGGGAATATAAATCAGGAAACCAATTTGAAATGCCGTCTTCAATTCACTGATCACAAAGGCCGGAATTAATGTTGTCGTTGGGATGTCATCGGGAGATTTAGGACGGGGTTCATTCGATAAATTGACAAACAGCGCCAGATCAATTTCCCGGGTTTGTTTAAACATAAACTCCCGCATCGGTTTTATTGCTTCCGTCAGGGCTGTCTCCTGGGAAATATGCCCTGCCATATACGGCTGGAGCGCATTTTTATTCACTTGGTCAAGATAGGGTGACATCGTAAAAAACGTTAAAAACAAAGCTAAACCAATCAAAACTTGGTTGGGAGGCATTTGCTGCGTGGCCAGGGCACTGCGTAAAAAGGAAAGAACAATGATAATCCGGGTAAAAGACGTCATCATAATTAAAATAGAAGGCGCCAGGGATAATACCGTCAACATCAATAAAACTTGCAAACTTACTGCTACATCCTGGGGATTGCTGGCAGTGCCTACACCAATATTCAAGCTGGGAATCGGTATCAGGGGAGCGGCTTCCGCCAAGGGTGTTCCGGCTAGAAACAGACCGCAGAGAATTGTCATAACCAAGACTAACCTACTGTTACACCACTTTGACATGTTTGCCGCTACCTTTCCTTTTGTTCGTTTACTTGTCCTTTTTCATCCTGCAAGCCAAAAACATGGGGAAACTTGCGGGACATTTGCTGCAATGAGGCAAGCTGTCTTTGAAACATATTTTCAAACTGATTAGCCGGAATGACACTATGATTGGCTTTTAACTTTTCAATTTCTTCGCCGGCAGTGATTTCGTTCAATACGGAAATTCCATGGTCCGTTACCCCAATAACAAGAAACTTGCCGGCCGCTTCAATAATATATACGGCCCGGCTAGTGCCGAGAGAGAGCGCCGCCAGCACTTTCAGCGGCCCGTGTCCGGCAACGTTTCCCATCTTTTTGCCCATAAACCGGGAGGTATAATAAGCCAGCCCGAGCACCAAGGCAAAAGTAAGCAGCAAGGAAAATAAATAGGACACCGTTGACCAAAGGGACGGAGCAGCCGGCTGCGGTTCATGGTATTGAAGATAGCCGGCGCTCTGCTCAGCGGCGGCTACCTGGCCGGAGACTAACAAGGTCAACAAGCATAGTAGCAAAAGAACTAGAAAAATATAACGTTTAGGCATATTATCCGACGGCTTTGCGTACGGCTTCCAATACCCGGTCCGGTTGAAAGGGTTTGACAATAAAGTCGCGGGCCCCTGATTGAATTGCTTCAATAACCATTGCTTGTTGTCCCATGGCGCTGCACATAATTACCTTGGCACCAGGATCCATTTTCTTGATTTCTTTTACCGCCGTAATCCCATCCATTTCCGGCATCGTAATATCCATAGTCGTTAAATCGGGCCGCAATTCTTGATATTTTTCCAGAGCCTTGGCGCCATTTTCCGCTTCCCCAACAATTTCATATCCGTTTTTACCTAAAATATCTTTAATCATCATTCTCATAAATGCCGCATCATCAACGATTAAAACTTTAATGGCCATGAACAAATCTCTCCTCTTTGTCAATAATTTTATTGTAGATTGCTGGCGCGTTCTAACGGGCTAATGATATCCGTGACCCTCACACCAAAGTTTTCGTCAATAACAACAACTTCTCCTTTGGCAATCAGCTTGCCGTTGACTAAAATGTCCACCGGCTCACCGGCTAACTTATCCAGTTCAACGACGGAACCCGGCGATAATTCCAGGATCTCCCGGATCAGCTTCCGGGTCCGGCCTAACTCAACCGTAACCTGCATCGGAACATCCATAATCAAACCAATATTGGTTTCCCCGGGTGACAAAACCGTCTGCTTCAACGGTGCAAATTGAACCGGTTGAACATTTACATTCTGCGCTACTTGCGGCTTAGCAGGAGAAGAGGTTGCAGCGGCAGCAACCAGCCGGGATGGGTCCGGCTCTGAGGATGCTACCGGAGGAGGCGTTGACGCCGCCGGTTTAGCGGGAGCTTGCGGCGCGGCCGGCTGTTGTACGGCATTCATCAAATTCTCCACCAATTCCTTGGCCACATCAGTCGAAACAATCTGCATAATTTCACTGTCGATCAGGTCTTCCACTTCCATCCGGAAAGCTACTTTTACAATGGGGTCGTCTTCTCCCGCCATACTTGTAATCGTCGCGTCGGCGGCAAAATCCAAAAGGCTGACCTGCGGCGGTGCAATATCAATTTTCTTTTTAAATACCGTAGATATGGAAGTTGCGGTTGAACCCATCATCTGATTCATTGCTTCCGTAACGGCGCTCATGTATAAGTCGTTTAAAGCTGTCGGGGAATTCGAACCGTCCCCGCCCATCATTAAGTCTGCAATAATCAGCGCATCCTGCTCTCTCATAGCGAACAAATTAGTCCCCGTTAATCCGTGGGTATACCCTACTTCAATCACCAGATAAGGTAATGGATAGGTGCGCTTGATTTCACGGATCGTAGAGATTGAAACAACCGGTGTCGTGATCGACACCCGCCGGCCCAGCAAAATTGACAAGGTCGTGGCCGCGGTTCCCATCGATATGTTGCCGACTTCCCCCAGCGCGTCCTTTTCGATATCCGTCAAATCCGTTGTTGCAGGAGATGCAGCTGCCGGTTCACCTCGTAACAAGGCGTCTATTTCTTCCTGGGAAAGAAATCCATCATTCATCTGTATCATCTCCTCCTAATATCGACTCGGTTATTTGTATCGCAACCCGGTGTCCTGATGTACCGGGCTTGCATTTAAATTTTTCTTTTTGTCCTATCATTACACTGAGAGAGTCCGCCAAATTGCGTTCCAGTTGCAGTACATCGCCAACCGACAAATCCAGCAGTTCCTGCACGGTGACGGTAGAACGGCCAAGCTCCACTATGATGGGTACCCTGGCTTTTTCCAATTTTCGCTGTAAAATATCCATGCTTTCCTGAGAAAATTGTTTTGCCATGGAGGAAGCAACCCAAAAGGTAGTGGTCAGTTTCGACATAATCGGCTCCAAGACCAAATATGGTATACAAATATTAATAAGACCCTCGGATTGTCCGATTTTAGCCTGTAAGGTTACAATGACCACCATGTCGTTCGGTGGTACGATTTGTGTAAACTGAGGATTGGTCTCAATCGCTTCCATGCGGGGTTCAATCGCCACCACCTGCTTCCAGGCTTCCTGAAAACTCTCCAGTGTCTTACCGATCAGCCGCCGCACAATCGCTTCCTCGATATCGGTTAAAGCCCGTGGTTTCCCCGGTGGCAAACCCGGTCCGCCAAACAATCGGTCAATAATCGAAAAGATTATATTAGGATTTATATCCAGGATGGCATTTCCTTTTAGCGGCCGCATCTGAAATATGTTAATTACACTGGGATTCGGCAGGGAACGGATAAACTCTTCATAGGTCAACTGGTCAACCGAAGCTACGTTGATATGGACCAGGGTTCTCAAATGTGCGGATAAATAAGTATTGATGAGACGGGCAAAATTTTCATGCAGCATATATAAAGTGCGGATTTGGTCCTTGGAAAACTTATCCGGACGCTTAAAATCATAGACTTTAATTTTCCGCTGTTTCTCTTCACTTCTTATATCTTCCGCCGATACTACTCCTGTGGATAAGGCTGATAGCAACTCGTCTATTTCGGCCTGTGACAATACTTCTGAACCTGCCAATACTCATCCCTCCTTTCCGCACTGGCAATACTGCCCTGCAAGGCAAACCCGACGCCGGTTCGATTTATTGTAAGACAAAATTGGTAATATACACTTCATATACTTCGTCCTGGCCCAGCGTTTTGTTGATTTCGTTTTTCAGCAATTCTTTCAAATGGTCCTGCTTGGCCGGGTCAAAGTCCTCCACTTTTTGCATTCTCAGTACGTTGACTACTGTGTCCAGAATTTTAACTTCATTGGGGGAGAGACTATTGCCGCCTTTGGGTGTCCCATCCTTATCCGGCTTCATTTCCAGCACAATGCCGATTTTCAGGTAATGGCCGCTGTTAACGCCGCCGATATTGACAATCAGTCCTTCCTTCGGATCCCCCAGTTTCACAAACACTCCCGGTTCATGCTTGGCGTGCGCATCGGCCGCTTTGCCGCCAGAGGCAATTTTGGTAGCGATAAAATAAGAAATACCGCCAGCCAGCAACAAGCCTACCACCACGAGTCCTACTACCAACATTACAGGGAATTTTTTTTCACTATCCGCCACAATCACACCTCCTTCGCTAACTTAAAGCGAATCAAAGATTATCTATCTTCTTGTTTTTTCGGTTCCGGCCGTTGTTTGGGAGCCAAAAAGGCCTTAAGTTTTTCCTCGACAATGCGGGGGTTATCCCCGGCCTGCACCGAAAGAATTCCTTCCAATGTTACTTCGTAGAAAAATATTTGATGGGCATTATGCGTCTTAAGCTTGCCGGCAATGGGAAGAAAAAACAGATTGGCGCTGCCGACCCCGTATAAGGTGGCAATAAAAGCCGTAGCAATTGCCGGTCCCAGGGTCGCCGTATCACTCAAATTTCCCAGCACATGCACTAACCCCATTACCGTACCGATAATCCCCATGGTCGGGGCGAATCCGCCGGCTGCTTCAAATATGCCGGCTCCCCGGTGATGCCGCTCCTGCATAAAGGTCAGCTCGGTCTCCATAATACTGCGCACTAACTCTGCATCCGTGCCGTCAATGACCAGCTGCATCCCTTTTTGCAGGAATTTATCTTGAATGCCGGACACGTCTTCTTCCAAGGCCAATAACCCTTCCCGCCGGGCTTTTTCAGCAAAAAGAACTAAAGAATTGATTAAACGCGCGGCATCATATTTCTCATTCGTAAAAGCGATGCGCAATAAGGTAACTACATTTTTCAATTCATCCACGGTAAACCCCATCGCTGTGGCCCCGATTGTACCGCCAAAAACAAGGACAAAGGCCGGTATGCTGATTAAGCTGGTTACACTGCCGCCTTCAATAACTACCGAGACAAGCAACGCCCCGATACCAAACACCAAACCTAAAAACGTGCTCAAATCCATGTCAACACCTCAACTAGCGCAGATTGCGCATTAGTGCCCTACGATAATCCATCACTCTGCGGACGACTTCGTCCATTGACTCTTCCACAATGATCTTTTTGCCGCTGGTCAGACTAATCACCGTATCCGGCGTTTCCTCAATCGTTTCAATCAGATCGGCATTGAGAACAAAATCGTGGTCTCCCGACTTTAAGCGGGTCAGTTTTATCATGTCAACACCTCCTGTTTTTAATGGTGCCGGGGGGAATCCCCCCCCCCCGCACACCTTATGGATTACCTCTTAAGATTGGTCAAATCCTGGAGCATCTCGTCGGATGTCGTAATAATTTTCGAATTAGCCTGGAAGCCTCGCTCCATAATGATCATTTTACTGAATTCATCGGCCAGATTCACGTTAGACATTTCCAGATTACCCGACAGCAGCGCCCCCGTGCCCCCGGAACCGGGCTGGGTGATCTGAGCCTTACCGGAGTTATTCGACGAAGTATACAGACTGTCGCCATTCTTGGTCAGACCCTCGGGATTATTGAACGCAGCCAGGGCAATTTGGCCCAGAGTCTGCTTTTGTCCGTTCGAGAAGGCGCCGGTGATAATGCCGTCGCTGCCGATGGTCTCCGACTTCAGCGTACCCGCCGAATAACCGTCATTCGCGGCAGTGATGCTGCTGCTGGTAGAAGTCGAACTGCTGGTGCTTGTCCCGTATTGGGTCAAAGCGCTAAAATCAAGTGTAAGATTCAGCGGATTCGTTGAACCATTGGTTGTAGTATAAGTCACCGCACTGCCGGATTGGGTATTGAATGAACCGTCACTGTTAAAGGTTATAGTAATCGGTGAACCTGATGCCAGGTCAGAAGAAGAAAAGCTCCAGGTATTGCTAGCCGTTTTTGTGAAAGTGCCGGCAATAGTATGGGCGGCTCCCAGACTGTCGTAGGCCGTCAGATCCGCCGAAACCGTCGCCCCCGTTGCACTGTCCGGCGACAAATTGCCTGTGTAGGTACCGGTGGTCGACGCTTTGGCCGCCATCATGGAATTCATCGGGATTTGCAGCGACTGGACCGCGGCATTCGTATTCACCGTGCCGTTGGTAGCCGGCCAGCCCATCACTTTATAGCCGTTACTGGCAACCAGGTTGCCATTCGCGTCGAAGGTAAAACTGCCGTTACGCGTATAATATTGATCGGAACCATCGGACAGGATATAAAAGCCCGAACCCTGAATAAGAGAATCGGTGCCAGAACCGGTGGATTCGGCGCTGCCCGTGGAAAAATCCGAGTTAACACTGGCAATCCCCATGCCCAAACCGATCTGGACCGGATTGGTGCCGCCGATGCTGCCGTTGCCGCTGGTCGCACTCTCTAAAGTTTGGCTTAATACGTCCTGAAAGGTGGTTGTAGCCGTTTTGTAACCGACTGTATTGACGTTGGCTATGTTATTGCCGATAACGTCCATGCCTGTCTGCATATTGGTTAATCCGGACACACCGGAAAAAAGCGATCTCATCATAATTAAACACCTCCAAATTTATTGAGTTGTATCTGTGGCTGCATCCATCGTTCCGCAGCCCAAGGCTTCCTTAAACCAAGGTCCAGCCTTTAAACAACGACCGCACTGTCAATATTGGTAAACACATTGTCCCGGATACTGGTTCCGTCCATTGCCGTGATAACGGTTTTATTCTTCACGCTGACGATCAGCGCCAGATTGTCCATTAGGACCAAAGATTCCTTAGCCCCTTTTTGCGCCGCTTTTTCAACCGCCCCGCTTAATTTCATCAGTTCCTCCCGGCTGAGTTGAATGTTACGGCTTTCCAAACGCTGCCTGGCATGCTGCGAGAACGTAAGTCCGGAAAGTTTTTCGTCTAAAACCGCATCAAAGGACGCGCTGCCGGAAACTGGCCGACTCTGATTTTTCGGTTGCGGAAACGTCGGCGCATTCCCGGCCGGAATAAATACAGGCTGTTGCGAATAATAGATACGCTGGTCGCTCATGTCGCCGCCAACCTCCCACCAAAAATTTTTCGCCGCAAAATCAGGCCATTATTAATAGCAACCTACCCGTTGGTAGAAGATGAACCGGCTGTGGATGAATTTGTTACCAGTGTGACGGCACTCACATCAAGCGTGGAAGAAGTTCCCGCCGAATTAGTAACAACCAGTTGGGGCGTTCCGTTGCTGATGCTCACCGATGCAACGGTTCCGGCTTGCAGGGTACCGTTGCTGTCGGTCCACGCCACTGTTTTGCCAATCATTGACACCGCCTGACTTACAGTGTCCGTAGAGTTCAAATTCTGCATCTGCTCCAGCGCGGAAAACTGGGCCAATTGCGAAACAAACTGAGTATTATCCATAGGCTGCAAGGGATCCTGATACTTCATCTGGGTTACAAGCAATTCAAGAAATTGATCTTTTCCCAGTTCCGAACCGCTGTTAGTTGACGAAGTACTACTCGTTGAAGATGTATTGGTTGCTCCCGAATTCGCGTTTATGGTCGTCGACATACCGACTCCTCCTTTTCATTAAATACGATAATCTACGCCGGACAGACTATACCCGTTCTGTTTATTATCCGGTACCGGCTCCACACTAATCTGTTCATATTCCTGACTGTTTTTCCTGTTTGGCGTTTTTAAAAACGGCTGCCTGGCGTTTTGCTGCTGACTGTCGGGGGAAAATTGTCCCATTCCGGCATAAACCCCAACATGCTCCACCTTGATGCCTGAATTGGCCATTTCCTGTTTTAACTGCTGCAGCGAGGCTTCGATCACGCCGCGTACTTCCGGATTATTGGAATGGAACGTAGCACTCACGCCGCCGCCATTTTCCACCGCTACTTTTAACGTTAATTCTCCCAAGTGTTCCGGCTTTAGCTGGATCACCATTTCCGAACTCTCCGCCCGGTTGGTCAGGTTGGCTTTGTCAATAATCTGGGCCATAATATTGTTCGGATCCTGTACAGCAGGCTGCTGGGGCACCGTCGCATTGGCTTCGGCAGTCATTGGCGTGCCATGGGTGGTAAATTGATTAAAAATACCGGCAAAACCATTAGCAGCGTTATCTCCCTGCGCAGCATTCGCCGTTTTTGGCAGGTCCGCACCGTGTTGTTCCAGCGATAGAGAAGTTTCTCCCTTTTGCGTGTCGGCAGCGGTGGCAGAAATTTTGCCGGTATCAGGCGCCGTCATCACTGCCGTGGCCTGCGCCTCCGTTTTGGCCTGAGCCGGCCGGGTATCGGCAGCAGAGAGAGCAACCTGAGACTGGGCAGTGCTCTTTTGCTGTTTTTCGGAATCGGTAGTTGCCTGCATAACCGTAGTGACCGGATTGGCGGCAACGTTTCCTTTGCCTTGGGTTATTCCCGTGGACGCAACAAACGGATTTAATCCTATTGCTTCTTTTGGGTTCCCCGTATCGGCTGCAGCCGCCTGAGCCTGCTGGGTTAATGCTGCGTGATTGGCTGCTGTTACCGCAGAGGCCGGTTGTTCTTTAGAATCCATACCATTGAGCAAGATGTTCCCAGTCTGGCCGGACACCGCGGCGGCAGTCTGACCGGATGCGCCGGCTGTAGCCATTCCCGTCAAAGCACCTGTTCCTTGCAACGCAGCCGCCGTTACCGGCGTTGCTCCCGCGATTGCGCCAGCGCCAGACTTGCCGGTGGAATCTTTCGAAGTGGCCGTAATAGACACTGGCATAATTGGCAGGACCAAGGCCGTCAGAGATGGCATCATTCCCGCTGCTTGCTGCTGGGAAGCTGCCGGTTTGTTTTCTTTGTCAGTCTTTGTTGACGACGTTTCTCCGGCCGAATCTTGCCCGGATAACTCTGCTTGCCCCTGTTGGGCGTCACTTTTATCGTCCCGGGCTGCCTTCGGCTGATTCGTTGCCGCCGGCGCCGAACCGGCAGCCGGATTCGCTTCTGCCCCGGTAGTATCATTATCGCTTGCATTCAGCCAGTCCGCAAATTTCTTACCCGGCCGGTCGCTTTGAACCGTCTCACTCTTGTCCGTAGAAACAGACCCCATCGTTGCCCCTCCAAAGGGTAACACCATCGAAGTACTCATTTTCTCACCTCCTTTCTAAATGTATATATATACTTTAGAGGTTAATCGGTTTGCCTCTAAGCATATCCTGGGTAAGCCGCGCCGCCCGTTGACTGTCAAACAGCGCCATGATTTTAGCGACCTGATCGTCTTCCATTTTGCTCAAAATAGCAATCACCGTATCATCGTCCAGCTTATTCAAGATTGCGACGGCTTCTTCCGGCCTCATTTCGCCATAGAGACGGGCCATTTTGGAAATCCGTTTGGCTTCTTCCTGCTGTTTACTGTTAGGATTTAAAACAGGATTGCTGCCGTTGGCAGGAGTCTGCATAGTCCCTCCCGGCAATTGCTGCGCCAGAGGATTCTGATTTGCCGGACTTGCCGGACTTGCCGGATTCACCGGACTGGCTGGATTTACCGGATTTGCCGGATTCACTGTGTTCGGCGGGTTTGCCGGATTCACTTCGCCACCGATGGGAAGTCCCGTTACCGGAGCAGACTTAGTCTGCGGCTGCGTAAAAAAGCGGCCGATTAGTGGGTAACCCGCTAATTTGCTCCCGTCAATAAAATTAAAATAAATTGCCGTAGCAAGTCCTCCGCCTAACAGTGCAGCCAGTAAAAAAAGAATCAGTATCGCCTTAAAAATCCGGCCGGAAGATTTACGCCCGCTTTTCGGCTTTAACTTGGGTAAACTTTGGGGAGAATTATTGGCCATAATTTAATCTCCATTTTATTGATATAGCGATAAAACTTTCGCAACATACGCCCTGGTTTCCGGATAAGGAGGAACCCCGTTATAATCTTTTACGGCTTGCGGCCCCGCATTGTAGGCCGCCACCGCATGGGCTACATTGCCGTTGAAGTTGGTAAGCATCTGCTTGAGATAGCGCACACCGCCGTCGATATTTTCCCGGGAATCATAAATGTCATTTACTCCCAACGACTGCGCCGTAGCGGGCATTAGCTGCATAATACCGACCGCTCCCGCTGTAGACTGTGCCGCCGGTGACAGCCCGGACTCGGTTTGCGCCACCGCAAGCGCCAATTGGGGATCCACGCCGTATTTATTCGCCGCCGCATACAGCATTCGCGTAACCGTATCTTTGTCCTGGCCGCTACCGGCAGCACCCGTACCAGGGTCAGCAATTTTTTGCTGCGCATTGGCCATCACGGCCGAAAACGCTCCCGAACTGGCCGCCGGTCTGGTAAAACGCTGTTCAATCCGGGAAATACGGTTTAAAACCTCGGTCATACCATTCATGCCATTCATGCCATTCATACCATACACCTACACAATATTTTTATGATTAAAAATTTGAATTCCCACTTCATCCAGAATCGTTTGCTCTTCCTGCAGCGTTGCAAGCCGATACTGGGTCAGTCTTTTTTCTTTCAGTTTCTCAACCAGCTTGCATTTTTGCATGGATGCTTCCAGCCGTTTCAAGCAGGAAAAGCGCTCTTGCTCCGCCGTAGTCACTTTCTGATGTTGCAGGATAATGGTCCCATTGACGGCGGCAATATAGTCGGAAAACAAATTCAGCATGGCCACGTTCAATCCTGTTTGCTGTTTTGCCTTCAGGGAAGCAAGGGAGGAATCCATCGTCTCCTGCAGTTGAGCCAGAGTCTCCTTCTCAGCCAGCAGCTTCGCTGTGGCGTCGGACAATTTCATTTGCGCTTGCTCTTTTTCTATTTTTCGTATCTTAAGGAGTGTTTCCAGACGAAAAGAAAATCGTTGCAAGCTTTTTCACCTCACGGGAAAAATTTATAGTTCCAGCATTGCCAGACGGCGTAACGTCTCTTCCGGCGCTGCTGCTTCATATACATCCTGCTGCAAAAACTCTTTAATCAGGCCTATTTTTTTGATCGCCTGGTCAATTGCGGCATTACTGCCGTGAACATATGCGCCTATATTAAGCAAATCTTCCGCCTCGCGGTAAACCGCCAGCAGAGAGCGAAATTTTTGTGCTATTTGCCAATGACTCTTGTCGGCTATATCCAGCATAACCCGGCTGACACTTGCCAGAACATCAATCGCCGGATAATGGTTTTGGGAAGCCAATTGCCGGGATAATACAATATGACCGTCTAAAATACTTCTTACAGCATCGGCGATTGGTTCATTCATATCATCGCCGTCTACCAAAACGGTATATATACCGGTGATCGAACCTTGCTCCCCCGTTCC
This sequence comes from Allolucifera butyrica, assembly GCF_900476375.1. Classification (GTDB taxonomy): domain Bacteria; phylum Bacillota; class Negativicutes; order Sporomusales; family UPPP01; genus Lucifera; species Lucifera butyrica. Next base: position 179,709 of record NZ_UPPP01000083.1, read on the forward strand.
GGAACGTTCCAGCAACTTGGGTAAAGCGGCAAACACGGAGGGAGTATAGCCGCGGGTTGCCGGCGGTTCCCCAATCGTCAGCCCCACTTCCCGCTGGGCCATTGCGAACCGGGTAACCGAATCCATCATGAGAACTACATCTTGTCCTTGATCCCGGAAATATTCAGCGATCGCCGTAGCGGTCATCGCCCCCTTGATACGGCAGAGAGCCGGTTGGTCCGAAGTAGCGACAATTACCACCGACCGTTTCAGTCCCTCTTCCCCTAAATCTTTTTCAATAAATTCCCGGACTTCCCTGCCCCGTTCGCCAATCAGGGCAATCACGCTGATATCGGCTTCCGTATTCCGGGCAATCATTCCCAGCAGTGTGCTTTTGCCAACTCCGCTGCCGGCCATAATCCCAATCCGCTGCCCCCGCCCCAGAGTTAACAGTCCGTCAATGGCTTTTACACCGACCGATAGTTTGTCTTGTATCCGGCGGCGGGTTAAAGGCGGCGGCGGCAAGGAATGAATCGGATATTCCCGGAAATTTTCCAAAGGGCCTTTCTCATCAATCGGATTTCCCAGACCGTCCAAAATCCGGCCCAGCAGATGAGCGCCCACTCCCACCTTCAAAGGTTTCCGGGCGGCAACTACATCACAGCCGGGTCCGATTCCGTGAATCTCGCCAATCGGCATAAGCAATACCCGGCCTTGGCGGAAACCCACAACTTCTGCAGCAATTGGCTGTTCTTTCGCCCGGGGACAGATGTAGCATAATTCTCCCAGGCTAACACTGGGGCCCTGGGATTCAATTATCAAACCAATAATTTGGGCGATTTTACCAGTCAGATTTATGGTTTCGACCCGGGCGATTGCCTCAAAATATTTAGTAAAATCTAAATTAATCACGGCAACACTTCCTGCAGCGCTTTTTTAACCATTTCAAACTGACTGTCCAATTTCGCATCAACCGTTCCATAGGCAGTATCAATCACACAGCCGCCGGCAACAATGGTCTGATCCGGCATGATTTTCAGCGCCTTTTCCCGGCCGAGCAACATTTCCAAATCCTTTCTGGATTGAACTACCTGTTCAAATTCGTCAGGATTGACTCTAATTTCGATATTTTCCTGATCTTTGACCTTTTCCAGCGCCGCCTTAACAACCGGCAGCACGCTCATTGGGTTTTCTTTGATTTCCTGAATCAAAACCTTGCCGGCCACCGCTAATGCGATTTCTACGATGGTGCGTTCCGCCGCCAGCACGGTTTCCTGCGCTTCTTGCTCCGCAGTCCGGATAATCCTTTCGGCCTTTGCGTTCGCGTCGGCGACGGCCTGTTGCATTTCCCGTCCGGCTTCCTGCCGGCCCTGAGAAACGCCCTCCTGATAGCCGGCGGCATGACCGGTATCGTAAGCCTCGCGTTTCATTTTCTCCGCCTGCTCATCAGCCTGCGCCAAACATTGCTCTGCTTGCTGTCGTGCATCCCGGAGCAGTGTGTCCGCCTTTTGCCCGGCAATTTCCAGCAATTCGCCCGGCATTACTGCCGGTTCAGATTGCGGCGCTTCCACCAGAGCTTCGCTTTCTGCCTGTCGATGAACAAGAACAACCGGTTCACCGCCAACGGACACTAACTTAAAAATTTTAGACAATAATCTCGTCCCCTTTACCACGCGAAATGACAATTTCACCTGATTCTTCAAGGCGGCGGATTCCATTAACAATTTTTTGTTGTGCTTCTTCAACATCCCGGATCCGTACAGGACCCATATATTCAATTTCCTCACGCAACATATCGGAAGCACGTTTGGACATATTCTTGTAAATCTTTTCGGCCACTTCCGTTGAAGACGCCTTTAAGGCCAGCGCCAAATCCTTGGAATCCACTTCGCGCAATACCAATTGCAGGGAACGGTCGTCGAGCATAACGATATCTTCGAAAACAAACATCCGTTTTTTAATTTCTTCCGCCAATTCCGGATTTTGCACTTCCAGATTTTCAATAATTGTCCGCTCCGTTGTGCGGTCCACTTTATTCAAAACGCCGACAATGGAGTCGACCCCGCCGGCAGCGGTAAAGTCCTGGGTGACCAAGGACGACAGTTTACGTTCCAAAATCCGCTCCACATCTTTAATCACGTCCGGTGACGTACGGTCCATCGTCGCAATCCGCCTTGCCACATCCACCTGCCTGTCCGGCGGTAATGCCGATAAGATGGATGCCCCCTGCTCAGGCTGCAAATAAGCCATAATTAAAGCCAGTGTCTGGGGGTGTTCGTTTTGAATAAAATTCAGCAACTGGGCGGGATCGGTTTTGCGGGCAAAATCAAACGGCCGGATTTGAAGACTGGATGTGAGACGGTTGATAATTGAAATCGCCTTTTCCGCTCCCAGGGCCTTCTCCAATACCTCCCGGGCATAGTCAAGTCCGCCGGAAGATATATATTCCTTGGCCAGGCACATTTGATGAAACTCATTCAATACCCTGTCTTTATGTTCCTGCGGCACCTTCCGCTGATTGGCAATTTCCAGGGTAAGCTTTTCAATTTCATCTTCCCGCAGATGTTTGAATACCTGGGCGGAAACATCCGGTCCAAGCGCAATCAGCAATATGGCTGCTTTTTGTTTGCCTGTTAACTCATTTGACTGGTACATAAACCCCACTCCTGTTTCTATTCATCGGCTATCCAGGCTTTAATCAACTGTGCTACATCATCTGGTTGCGACTTAGCCAGTTTTTCAATGGATTCCCTCTGCAGCAGGCGTTGTTTTTCTTGTTCCGATAATTCTTTTTCCTTGGCATGTTCTACCGCCGGTATTTCCACGATCTCCGCAGCGGCGGCAAGTTCATCATCAGCCTGGCGCATGCGGCGCCGGTTAAACAGCCACAAGCCATACATGACCGCGATAACACCCAGGGCAAGCAAGCCATATTTCAGCCACATCGCCTGTCTTTGCCGTTGTTCATAGGCCAATTCCTCCTGGCGCTGCTTATCGGCCTGTTGGTTATTAAAGGAGATACTTTCTACTGAAATCGTGTCACCCCGGGCCGGATTCAGGCCAATGGCGGAAGAAACCGTTCTCAGAATGCTGTTCTGCTGTGCTTGGGTAAGACCGGAATCAACCAGAACAGCAACCGTCAGCCGTTTTATAGAGCCGGGAGTTGCAACCACTTTTTCCTTGGTTTCATTAATTTCATAATTCCGTGTGACTTCTTTCTTTTCATAATTGGATTGATTATTATTGTTTTGGGTAACATAGCCGGGAATATTGGAAGTTGTACCCGGCACCCCGCCGGGAGCGGCCGACGACCCTTTATAGGTCTCATCCGTTTGTTGCGAACTGCGAACAATCCCGCTCGTGTCAACGACCGGCGCAAACGTCTGACTGTTAACCGTGCGCTGGTCAAAATTCAATTCAACATTAACGCGGGAAGCCGCTTTCCCCGCTCCCAGCACTTCATCCAGCAACGATTGAACATTTTTTTGTAAATCTTCCTGAACCTTTTTAGTCATTTCGAGCTGTGTCATGGTTCCGGCCCCGGCCATCAAAGGATCATCGTTCTGTTCATTCAGTATATGGGCGTAATTATCAACTACCGTGATATTTTCCGGTTTTAGCCCCTGAATACTATGGGCGACCAGGTTGACAATTCCTTTTACCTGCCCCCGCGACAATTGCACACCCGGACGCAGCTTAAGCATAATCGAAGCGGTGGCGGGCTTTTCGTTATTCTTGTACAGGCTGTCTTGGGGTAAGACAATATGTACCCGGGCTTTTTCCACTTCCGCCATTTGTTCGATCGTACGAGTCAATTCCCCTTGTAACGCCTGCAAAAGATCGACCTTATTCTGAAAATCGGAGGCGCCGAATTTATTCTGGTCAAAAATCTCAAACCCCTTGTCGCCGCGGGGTAATCCCTGGGCCGCCAAGTCCAGCCGGACCCGGTATACATCGTTTGACGACACCAAAATTGTACCATTAGGGCCTACTTGATTCGTCACTTTCATCTCTTTTAGTTTTTGTACAATCTGACCCGCGTCTTGTGCTTCCAAATTAGTATACAAAGGTACCATATCCGGACGTCCGCCCCACCAAAAGCTCCAGGATAAAATAACGATAAAGACCAATATGGCCGAGCCAAGAATAATGTACCTTTCCCGTGTGCCTAACTTGTGCCACAAGCGCAGAGACTGTTCTTTCCAGTCTGCCATCGTCTCCACCCTTCCCAATTGACGAAAAATGCCAAATTACACTTGCATTCTCATAACTTCCTGATAGGCGTCTACAATTTTATTGCGAACCTGCATTGTCAATTGCAAGGCAATTGTAGCTTTCTCCGCCGCGATTGTAACCTCGGAGACGTCCTGGATTTTGCCGGCGGCCAAATCAACCGAAGCTTTGTCCGCATCCTTCTGCAACTGATTCACATTACCAAGCGCTTCCGCAAAAAGTTGGGAAAAATCCTTTCCTTCTTTTGCAGACGGTTGGGTCGCCAATGTCCCGACAGTTGTTACAGGCGTCAATTTAAGTTGTTCAACGCGCATTTACATCCCCACTTTATTTTCCAATTTCCAGCGCTTTCATCGCCATGCTTTTTGCCGCATTAATCGTCGTTACATTTGCTTCATAGGAGCGTGTCGCCGTCATCATATCCACCATTTCCGAAACGATATTGATGTTTGGCATTTGTACATAGCCGTCTTTATCGGCATCGGGATGATGCGGATCATACACCTTGTGGGTGGGCGAAGGGTCTTCGACAATACCGGCCACCCGTACTCCCTCGCCGCCAGCAGCATCATCAGTCATTTGATTGGATAGAATCTGTCCAAAAGATGCCTGATTTTGCCGGGGTTCAAAAATAACCATCCGGCGCCGATAAGGACCTCCTGCCGCAGTTCGTGTCGTATTCACATTGGCAATGTTATTGGAAATAACGTCCATTCTCAGACGTTCCGCCGATAAACCGGATGCAGCCGTATTAATCGAATCAAACATCCCCATCTTTTACTTGTTCCCTCCATTAATTGCCGATTTCAAATTGGAAAAATACCACCCCAACTGCTGGGCCACGGCATTATAGTAAATATTATTTTTTGCCAGGTTGGCCATTTCGACATCAATATCCACATTATTACCATCTGTTCGCATCGATGTATCGTTCTGTTCAGCGACGGAGATGACCGATCCATTGTCTGTAGATAACGGCAAATGGCGTTTATTGGTTTTAACCAGCGGTAACTTTTTATCGTCAAGTGCTTCCTGCAGCCGGGACTCAAAGGTCACCTCGCTCCGTTTAAACCCCGGCGTGTTAACATTAGCAATATTATTGCTTATTACTTTTTGCCGAAGTGAAGAAGCTTCCAATGCCTGTTGTAAAATGTTGACTTGCGCTGATGACAGCAATGAATCTAGCACCGCATTTCTTCCCTCCCGTTTCGTGGATTAGACGCTTCTAGCATACATCTTTGTGCATAATTCTACATAATTAGCGAAATTCCTTTAGTTATTTCTTCTTTAACGCGATTTTAACAAGAAAAAACCACTAAAAAAACAACCATTCTTACGAATGGTTGTTTTTACTTATTTTTTAAGCTTTTTCATCTCTTCCAGCAAATGTTCGTTCAATACTTTTATGTAAGTTCCTTTCATTCCCAGCGACTTTGATTCAATGACACCGGCGCTTTCGAATTTGCGCAGCGCATTGACAATGACCGAACGGGTAATCCCCACACGGTCGGCAATCTTACTGGCAACAAGTAAGCCTTCATTTCCTTCCAATTCGCTTAAAATGTGAATGACCGCTTCCAGTTCCGAGTAAGACAACGTTCCCAGTGCAACCTGCACGGTGGCTTTCTTACGGGCCTCTTCCTCGATTTTGTCACTGCGGTCGCGCAATATTTCCATCCCGACTACCGTAGCGCCATATTCGGCCAGAATAAGGTCCTCATCGGTAAATTCGTCATGAAACTTAGCAACAATCAAGGTACCGATTCTTTCCCCGCCACCGTGAATCGGTATGACGGTGGTAAATTTATCATTAAACAGACAATTGGTTCCTTCACTGAAAGTGCACATACCACTCTCAAGCCTCAAGTTCGGCGAGGTTTCATTAATTCGAAGCAGCCAGTCAACATAACGTTCCGGAAAATAGCCTTGATGCAAAACTTTGTCACGCATCAGGTCACATTCAAAATCATCCAGCAAGGCATAGCCCAGCACAATTCCGGTTTTGCTGACAATATACACATTCGAACTAATCACATTGCTTAATACATTGGATATCTCGGTGTATTCCACTTTCTCCGACTTCTGCAGCAGCCGATTAATTTTTCGAGTACGTTCTAACATAGATAACACAATAACTTCTCCTACCTTTCACTAGGCTAGATTATAAAATAAAATGACTTAAATCCTGATTTTTTACAATGGGATTCAGTTTTTCTCTGACATAATTCGACGTAATGGTCACTTTTTCCTTTTCCATATCCGGTGCTTCAAAAGCTAAATCTTCTAAAAGTTTTTCTAAAATCGTATGCAATCTGCGAGCGCCGATATTTTCAGTCTGAATATTCACCTGATAGGCAGTTTCTGCCAATTCATCAATAGCATCCTCGGCGAATTCAATTTTTATACCTTCCGTTGCCAGCAAACTGATATATTGCTTAATCAAAGCATTCGCCGGTTCCGTCAATATTTGCCGAAAATCTTCTTTCGATAAATTCGTCAATTCCACCCGGATCGGAAAACGCCCCTGCAATTCGGGAATCAAATCAGACGGCTTCGCCGTATGAAACGCCCCGGCCGCAATAAATAAAATATGGTCGGTCTTAACAGACCCATATTTGGTCACTACCGTCGAACCTTCCACAATCGGCAGAATGTCCCGCTGTACGCCTTCCCGTGAAACATCCGGACCGGAGGCAGGACCGCGCCCCGCAATTTTATCTATCTCATCCAGAAAAATAATACCATAGTTTTCCGCTAAATCAATTGCCGCTGTAATCGCTTCGTCCATATCAATCAATTTCTGCGCTTCTTCCTGAATAAAGATTTTGCGGGCATTCGCAACGGTTACTTTGCGCTTTTTTTGTTTTTTCGGCAACAAATTACCCAGCATATCCTGGATGTTCATTCCCATTTCTTCGATACCGGAGCCGGCAAACATTCCCATAATAGGCTGGTTATTATCTTCTACGGTAATTTCCATGATTTCTTCTTCCAGTTCGCCGTCTGCCAGACGCTTACGCCACCAATCCCGTCCGGCTGTGGACTGCGGTGAAGGGGTTGCCGGAACTTCCGGTTCCCTGCTTTCTCCCGCCCCTCCCCCGGAAAATAAGATTTCGAAAGGATTCTTCACTTTTTCTTGTTTGGGTGACGGATAAAAATATTCTATAATTCTATCATCAGCAAGCTCTTTGGCCTTATCAGATACTTGCAACATTTTTTCCTGCTTTACCATGCGAATGGCTGTTTCCAGCAAATCCCGGACCATGGATTCCACATCGCGGCCCACATAGCCGACTTCGGTAAATTTCGTTGCCTCCACCTTGATAAAAGGAGCATTAACCAGTTTTGCCAGGCGGCGGGCAATTTCCGTTTTGCCGACTCCCGTCGGCCCGATCATCAATATATTTTTAGGAATGATCTCCTCTTTTAAATCAGCAGGCAACTGCTTGCTGCGCCAGCGGTTGCGCAGCGCAACGGCTACAGATTTTTTGGCCTGATGCTGCCCGACAATATATTTATTTAATTCCTTAACGATCTGGCTCGGTGTTAATTCAGTCAACATCATCCCTCCTTTTGTAGTTCCTCTATGGTTATATGGTCATTGGTATAGATGCAAATCGACGAAGCAATCAAAAGAGCTTCCCTCGCTATCTCTGACGCCGAAAGGGTTGTATGATTTACCAAAGCCCGCGCTGCCGCCAACGCGTAGGAACCGCCGGAGCCTATGGCAGTCACATTGTCGTCCGGCTCAATCACTTCCCCGTTGCCGGAAATAATCAGCATATGTTCGCTATCGGCTACGATCAATAATGCTTCCAGCCGCCTCAAAACACGGTCCATACGCCACTCTTTCGCCAGTTCAACAGCAGAGCGCATCAGGTTGCCGTTAAATTCCTCCAGTTTGGTCTCAAATTTGGTAAATAAGGTAAATGCATCGGCTACGGAACCGGCAAATCCGGCTAAAACCTTACCATGGTACAGTCGCCGTACTTTTTTCGCATTGTGTTTCATAACCGTATTGCCGCCAAAGGTTACTTGACCGTCGCCGGCAATGGCTATTTTATCTTCTTGCCGCACAGCAATGATTGTTGTCGCATGAAACATTTTTCTACCTCCTAGGCACGCGGATGATTGTTCTTGTACACTGATTTCAATCTTTCTTTCGTTACGTGAGTATACAGCTGCGTAGTCGAAAGATTTACATGTCCCAACATTTCCTGCACAGACCTTAAATCGGCTCCATTGTTAAGCAAGTGAGTCGCAAAGGTATGCCGGATTGTATGCGGACTAACATGTTTGGTTAAAGCAAGCAAATTTACATATTTTTCCAAAACACGACGGATACTCCTGTCTGTCAGCGGAGCACCAAACTTGTTGACTAATAATGAATTATGGGGACTTCCCTTATATTTCCGGCAAAGGAACGGCCGGGCCCCTCCCAAATACTGTTCGATTATCTGAAGTGCCTTACGCCCGACAGGAACGATTCGCTCTTTAGAACCCTTCCCCATAACTAAAAGATAGCGGCTTAAGAGGTCAACATCGCCGACAGATAGTCCGGCCAACTCGCTAACCCGGATGCCGGTCGCATATAAGAGTTCTAAAATGACTGCATCCCGGCGGCCTAGCGGGCTTACATCCGGCAGAGAAAGCAACCCTTCCATTTCCTTGGGGTCAAGAAACACAGGCAGTCTCTTTTCCAGTTTCGGAGTACGAACATTCGTAAACGGATTCGCGGCAATCGCCTCTTCACGGCACAAATGACGGAAAAACGACCGTAATGCTGCAATACGGCGCGCAATGGTCCGTCTCGCATAGGCTTTTTCCTGCAAATGAGCCAAATACGCCCGGATTAGGATCGGCGTTACACCTGTAAAAAGAGCCTCCCCAACACCTTTTTCTTGGGCAAAAGCAACAAAATACTCAATATCTGCCCGGTAACTCATTAAAGTGTGCTGGGAGGCATTCTTCTCGATCTGTAAGTATAGCAAAAATTGCTGTATTTGTTGCCTTAGATGATCCATAGTATACCACGCTTTTTGCTGAAATTCACCAAGAAATTACGAATTTATACTAGCATAGAGGGAAAAATTATGCAAGGCCATTGTCGCATTTTTCTATAAATTCCCGCAAAATACTCATTGCCCTTGCGGCGATCAGGCTATTCTTCTGTCTTTTATCTCTTATTTTCCGTCCCAGCGGCGGCAATAATCCAAAATTAATATTCATCGGTTGAAAATGTTCGGGATTAGCCTGAGCAACATATTGGCATAACGAACCATGGGCCGTCTCCCGCGGAAAAACTACCGGCCTGCGGCCTGCTGCCAGCCGGGCCGCATTCATTCCGGCAACGAGTCCGCTCGCTGCCGATTCAACATATCCCTCCACACCCGTAATCTGTCCGGCAAAGAAAATTCCCGGATACTCTATCATTTGCAGTGAAGCCTGCAATACTTTCGGCGATTTAATAAAGGTATTCCGGTGCATAACCCCCAGACGGGCGAATTCCGCCTTTTCAAGTCCCGGAATTAACCGGAAGACCCGTTGCTGTTCGGTCCACTTCAGGTGTGTTTGAAAACCTACAATATTATAAAGAGTAGCGGCAAAATTATCCTGGCGTAACTGGACAATCGCATAAGGAATTTCCCCTGTTATGGGATGGCACAGGCCGACGGGCTTTAATGGCCCAAAACGCAATGTATCTATACCCCGGGCAGCCATTTCTTCTACGGGCATACAGCCTTCGAAAAAAACCGCCTTTTCAAATTCTTTTATAGGCGTTGTCCCGGCATGGGTTAGCTCATACCAAAACAATTCATATTGTTCTTTCGTCATCGGACAATTTAGATAATCCTCATCTCCTTTATCATAACGGGAAGCCCTGAATATTTTACTCATATCCAAAGACTCCGCCGTTACGATCGGCGCAGCGGCATCGTAAAAGTAAAAGGATTCCTGCCCGGTCATTTCACCGATTGTTTCCGCCAGCCGGCCGGCGGTTAGGGGACCGCTGGCAATAATAAGCGGGCGATTTTCCGGCAGTTTAGTTACTTCTTGTTGTTTGACCTGAATCCGGGGATGATTCGTCAAAACCTCGGTAATATAGCTGCTAAAAGCGGTCCGGTCCACGGCTAAGGCGCCGCCGGCCGGCACCCTTGTCGAATCGGCGGCCTTCATAATCAGCGAATCCAACCCCCGCATTTCTTCTTTCAAAAGCCCGACGGCATTTTCGACGGCCGCTGCCCGTAAAGAATTGCTGCAAACCAGTTCCGCAAATAAACCGGAATGGTGAGCCGGCGACATAATACCGGGACGCATTTCAAATAATTCAACATCAATACCCGCCTGGGCAACTTGCCACGCCGCTTCGCTGCCGGCTAACCCGGCGCCGATAATAGTTACTGGTGCCACGTCATTTCCTCCGGGAAGCAGTGTTTTTTTTCGCTTTCTGCTTGATTTTTTTCTCCGTCTTTGATTTCACGGGATTCGTTTCATTCTTTTCCTGGGTTGGGCAATTCGGATTGCCGCATTTCAAGGCAAACCGGCCATTTTTATAATTATGCCGCACCATAAACATGCCACACGTTTCGCAGGTATCTTTAGTCGGGGTATCCCACGTTACAAACTGGCATTCAGGATAATTCTTACAGCCGAAAAATACCTTTCCTCTTTTTGTGCGGCGTTCCACAATCGTTCCTTGACAAAGCGGACACAGGACCCCGGCTTCTTTCAAAATGGGTTTTGTGTTTCTGCACTCGGGAAATCCGGGACACGCCAGAAATTTACCATAGCGCCCCTGTTTTACCACCATCAGCCGGCCGCAATGTTCACAGGGAATATCAGACACTTCTACGGGCAATTCAACATGGCCGATTGCCTCATCGGCATGAGTCAGAGTAGCTGAAAACGGTTGATAAAAATCCTGCAATACCTCCTGCCAGGAAGCCTGCCCCTCAGCGATTTCATCCAGCTGATTTTCCATGCTGGCGGTAAATTCCACGTCGACGATATTAGGAAAATACTGTTTTAACAAATCAACCACAACAAATCCCAGCTCAGTAGGCTGAAACCGCTTCTCCACCCGCACCACATAACCCCGGCCAATGATTGTCTCAATAATCGGCGCATAAGTACTCGGACGGCCAATGCCTTTCTCCTCCAGTATTTTTACCAGCAATGCTTCGGAATATCTGGGAGGGGGCTCGGTAAAATGCTGCTTGGGAAGTACTTTAAACAGTTTCAGCGCCTGACCGGGACTCAGTTCGGGCAAGGCCACGTCCTTTTCCTCTTTTTCCTCTTTGCTCTCCGTATAAACGGCCGTAAACCCTGCAAATTTTAATATGGACCCCGTCGCCCGCAAACCAAACCGGCCGGACTGAATAGTAATTGTCAGGGTATCATAAACAGCCGCCGTCATCTGACTGGCAATAAAACGCTCCCAAATCAAATTATATAACCGGTACTGGTCCCGGGAAAGAAACTTTTCCATTTTCTGCGGCACCAGTTCCAGACTGGTTGGCCGAACGGCTTCGTGGGCATCTTGCGATTTTTTATTACTGTATACGGGAGCTTTCTCCGGTGTATAGGCGTCACCGTAGGTTTCCCGTATATAATTGCTGGCGTCATTTTGCGCCGATTCGGCAATTCGGGTAGAATCGGTACGCATATAGGTAATCAACCCGACGGCGCCGGCACTGCCAATATCCAGGCCTTCATATAATTGCTGGGCAATCATCATGGTCTTACGGGAGGTAAACCCCAGTTTGCGGGCCGCGTCCTGCTGCAAGCTGCTGGTAGTAAAAGGCGGTGCCGGATTACGCCGGCGCTCCCGTTTTTTTATATCGTCAACCACGAACTCGCCTTGCTCTAATTCCCGCTTAATCCCCTCAGCCTCGGCCTCATTGTTGATTGGCGTTTTTTTCCCTTCAATAGAAATCAATTCGGCCTCGAATAAAGGCGCCTTCACTTTTTCCCTTAGTTTGGCCGTAACGGTCCAGTATTCTTGCGGTACAAAGGCCAAAACTTCTTTTTCCCGGTCGCAAATCAGCCGGATGGCAACCGATTGAACCCGGCCCGCGCTGAGACCCTTGCGAATTTTCCGCCACAATAGCGGACTCAGCTGATAGCCGACAATCCGGTCCAGTATCCGCCTGGCCTGTTGCGCGTCCACCCGGGAGAGATTGATCGGCCGGGGGTGCTTTACGGCATTTTGAATGGCGGTTTTTGTTATTTCATTAAATTCAATCCGGCAAGCGTCGGCAGAAGAAATATTCAAAATGTGCGCCAGATGCCACGCAATGGCTTCTCCTTCCCGGTCCGGGTCGGAAGCAAGATAAACGGTATCTGCCGCTTTGGCGGCCTCTTTCAGCCCCTTGATCAGGTCTCCTTTGCCCCGTATGTTGATATATTTAGGGGTAAATCCATTCTCGACATCGACCCCAAATTGGCTTTTCGGCAAATCCCGTAAATGACCCATTGAGGCTCTTACAATATAATTTTTCCCCAAAAATTTTTCAATCGTCTTTGCCTTGGCTGGTGATTCCACAACCACTAATGCTTTGCTCACCTGATTCCCTCCCCGGGGCCGGGTCTAAAGCCAGCCCCTGCAATCCAAAAGCTTACGTCTGATTCTAATTGGTCTTTGCCGTACGGATAAATTGCCGCCCCTCACATTCGGCAACTAAACCGCGTAATTGCAGCTGCAATAAAATATATGTGATTACCGGCGCAGATAAATACGATTTGGCAACAATTTCATCTAATTCCACCGGTTTTTCATAGGATAATAGTGAATACACCATAGTTTCTTCCTCATTCAATTTCATTTCAACTTCCGGCAGTGGCTGTTGCTGCCAATTATATTCTTCTAAAATATCTGCCGCGCAGTCAATTAATTTCGCGCCTTGCTTAATTAAGCGGTGTGTGCCCCGGCTCGTCGACGAAAAGACACTGCCCGGAACCGCGAATACGTCCCGGCCTTCTTCCAGAGCAAAATCAGCGGTAATCAGACTGCCGCTTTTGGCTGCCGCTTCCACGACCACAACCCCTTTTGCCAGACCGCTGATAATCCGGTTGCGGGCGGGAAAACGCCCGGGATGGGCCGGCGTATCCGGTAAATATTCGGAAATTACCGCACCGTTTGCGGCGATTTCCGCCAATAGCCGCCGATTTTCCGGCGGATAAACAACATTTACACCGCAGCCTAGAACGGCCAGCGTAGAGCCGGTCCGCATAGCACCCTTATGGGCTGCGCTGTCGATACCGCGGGCGGCCCCGCTAATAATACAAATGCCGGCGGCCGCCAAATCTGCGGCCAGCATATTGGTTACATTTTTGCCATAAGCGGACGCCTTTCTGGCCCCCACCATAGCGATCTTTTTTTCAGTCCTGGGCAGTGTACCTTTATAAAACAGCAGCAACGGTGGATTAAAAGTATCCCGCAAGAGAGACGGATAATCCGGATCCTGCAGAGTGCAAATCTGAATGCCGTTTTTTTGCCACTCTTCGGCTAAGCAGGGTATATCTATCTTTTCCCGGGTCAGAAGTAAATTATTACAAAGCTCCTCTTCCAAACAACCGCAGAAAAACAAATCGCGCCGGTCGGCTTGCCAAATTTGCCGGGCGCTACCGAAAAAAGCCGACAATGCTTTTAAACGGGCGTTGCCAATTCCGGGGACCATTTGCAATGCCGCCAAATAAATCCTATCCATCTTTTCCTCCACTGTCAACTGTTAATTGCGAACTAATTATATATTGTGCGGATAATGTGACCGGCAATCTCGTCGGCGGCCGCCGGACGAGCCAGTTCTTTCACCCGGTTTCGCATTAACTCCAGCTGTTGGCTTTGCTCCTGCAGCAAGGTTAAAACGATATTGCCAAGTTCGTCACAATGATTGGCCCGCACGGCGACTTTCTTATCTAAAAGAAATTGCGCGTTGCCTTCTTCCTGCCCCGGAATGGGCCGGAAGATAATCATCGGCAATCCTATACACAATGCCTCCGCGGAAGTCATTCCGCCGGGTTTCGATATAATGACATCGGCAACAGCCATTAGTTTATGGATCGAATCAACATAACTGAAAACATGCAGAGTGGAACGCAATGAGGTTTTTAAATTGCACAGTTTGCTATACATATGCCGGTTATTGCCGGTTACGACAATGATTTGCAACGGTACGGCAAGACCATCGCAAGTTTTAACCAATTCTTCCATAGGAAAAATCCCTGCCCCGCCGCCCATAATCAATATTGTCTTTTTGGCTTTCTCTAAATTCAAGTCTTGGAGTATAGTAGAGCGGTCCAATCTTACGCTAAATTCTTCGCTTACGGGAATTCCGGTAATCAGACTGCGCTCCGCCGGGATCCCCCGCTCGCTGAAATAAGTCCGCAGTGTTTCGTCGGCTAAAAAGTACCGCTCAACTTCGGGATAAATCCATAGGCGGTGAACAACAAAATCGGTAACCACGGCAAAAACAGGAATGGTTATCCGGCCTCTGCCGCTGAGACCGGCCGCGAGCCCGGCGGGAGCCGCATGAGTACACACAATGGCCGCCGGCTTAAAATTATGAAGATACTGTTCCAACCCGCTTGCCCAATAACGGCTCAGCCAGTTTCGTCCTGCCAGGGCCAGCTCGTTCCGGTTGCCCCACCGGTACATTTGGCCGTAAAGACCGGGAGTCATCTGCAGGATTTTTAAATATATTTTTATAATGCCTTGTCCCAGCAGGGGATTGAGGAAATCAAAAATATCGGCATATTGTACTTCCAGATTGCCTTGACGCTTCAGGGCCGCCCCGACCGCCCGGGCTGCCCGGATGTGGCCGGAGCCGACCGCTGCGCTGAGGATTAATACTCTATCCGGTTTCGTCAACAAGGCTGACTCCTTTCCAATTCACTTTTCCGTAAGGCTTAACCCGGCTTTGGTCGTTAGTCATCCTTAGCAGTTCCCCCGGCCTGCAGCCAAAAAGGACTACTTCATTGCCGGCAATTTCGTTCAGCGGCACTAACACGAAATTTCTCTCGTGCAATCTTGGATGAGGCACGGTAAGTTCTGCCGAACATAGTTGCAAGTGGTGATATAACAAAAGATCGATATCAATGATTCTAGGTCCCCAGCGTATGTCACGCCGGCGGCCTAATTTTTTTTCCACCTCAAGACAACAGGTGAGCAAACTGTCCGGCGGCAAATCGGTTTTTACACTGATCACCGCATTCAGAAAACCAGGCTGTTCAACCAAGCCCCAGGGTTCCGTTTCGTATAAGGAAGAAACATTCTCAATGGCTATTGCCGGCTGCCGGGATAATAATTGAATGGCTCTGGCAATATTTATCTCCCTCTTCCCCAGGTTAGAGCCCAGTCCCAAAAATATCATGATTTTCTTTCCCGGGTGATTTCAACCTGCACAATATTAAAATGACCCGGTATGGGCATAACCTGTTTTCTCACCCGGACGGCAACCTCCTGCACCAGGGAAAACGACAGCACTGTATCGGCAATATGCTGCACCAAAGCCTCTAATAATTTAAATTTAGTATTTTCCAGGACGTTTTTAACCTTATTATAGACAGAAACATAATCCAGCGTATCCTCCAGAGTATCTGTTTCCCCTGCCGTACTAAGATCCAGAGTCATCTCCAAATCGACATAAAAACGTTGCCCTAATTCTCTTTCATACTCATATACCCCATGAAAACCATAAAACTCCATATTATTTAATACGATTTTATCTTTCACCAAACGACTCTCCCTTCATGGCATCGCACATTTTGGCCATTCGCACAATCGGCTTTACATCATGCACCCGGACAATGGAGGTCCCCTGCGCAATCCCCCAGGCTACCGTAGCCCCGGTTCCTTCCACCCGGTCTTCTACGGGGAGTCCTAGCACTTCCCCGATAAACCGTTTGCGCGATGTTCCTAATAGCAGGGGACAGCCCAGGCTTCTCAACTCTCCCAACCGGGACATAACTTCCAGGTTTTGTTCCGGTGTTTTGCCAAAACCAATGCCGGGATCAATAATAAAATGATCAAAAGGAACGCCCGCATCCAGGCCAATCTGAATACTCTGCTGCAAGAACCGGCATATAGAATACATAATGTCTTTTTCATAAAATGTATTTTGCTGATTGTGCATAACAATAACCGGTACTTTATAGTTCGCAATAACACCGGCCATGCCGGGGTCGGACTGCAGCCCCCATACATCATTAATCAAATGGGCTCCCATTTTTATGGCTGCTTCGGCGACACTGGCCTTATAGGTATCAACCGAAACCGGAACGGTAGCTATTTTTAAAACTTTTTCCAGCAAGGGCAGCAGACGGTCTAATTCTTCCCTGGCCGATACAACCTGTGCTCCTCCATAGGGACGCGTTGACTCGGCGCCGATATCAATGATATCGGCGCCCGCCTGAATCATCTCTTCCGCGTGCCGGGCGGCAGCCTCCAATGTATTATAGCAGCCGCCGTCAGAAAATGAATCCGGTGTAACATTTAGAATCCCCATAACCAGGGTTTTACGGGAAGTCAACGTTAACGACCTGCCATCCGGCCAGCGATATTGGCGTTTAACACCGCCACTTGCAAGGGCTTTTTCCAAAGCCCCGGCAATATCCGGCAATCCCCAGGGCTGTAACTTTAGTTGGCTAAGGGCTGCCTTATATTGTTTGAGCGTTGCCATAATAAGAACGTCCGTATACGCAGCACTTAAATCAGCCGTACCTCTGGCAACAGCAACTTCTCCCCCTTTCGCCAAAAAAGTCTGTTTCAGCAAATTAGCCGCCTTAGTGGATATATTCTCCAGTTTAAACACTTTAAAAACCGCTTTATCGGCCATAATTCGAATTCCGGCAGGATCGCAATTCAATTTTGTCAATTCGCGCTGTGCCTGTTCTAAGCTCGTTATGGACATTATTTGAGGGTTTAGATTCATACGTTTTCTCCTATTGTGGTTAAATACATTTTTATTGTACCATACTTAACAGGCAGATTGGAAATAAGTCCCGAAAAATAAAAATTTTTCACGCCGGAAAATCCTGCGTGAAAAATTTGAATACCTATTATTTTATTAGGCCAACGACTTCCGGGCTTCTCTTTTCATCATCAGCAAGCGTTGCAAGACGATGAACAAACATAATAAAAAGGCAACAGCAATCTTGGTCCACCATGAGCTTAACGTTCCCTGGAACATAATCAGGGTCTGAATCACTCCCTGAATCAGCACACCAAAAAGAGTTCCCGTAACAAAGCCGATACCGCCGGTGAGCGGCGTACCGCCAATGACGGCTGAGGCAATGGCATCCATTTCCATGCCAACGGCATGCAATCCGTATCCGGAGAGCATGTAAAAACTAAAAACAATTCCCGCCAGTGCCGAACAAAATCCGTTAAACGTGTACACGAGCACTTTGGTGCGCCCCACAGGCAACCCCATTAACAGGGCCGATTGCTCATTACCGCCGATAGCGTAGGCGGTACGGCCGAATTTAGTATAGTTGGCCAAATATAAAGTAAACAAAAAAAGAACCAGTGCGATGACCACACTAACGGTTATGGTAGTATCAAAAGGCAAATGGATTCGCTGCGTGGCAATCGCCTGATAAACCGGGTCGGTAATCATAATGGTATCAATACTTATCACATAACAAAGCCCCCGGGCAAGAAACATGCCGGCCAGCGTAACAATAAAAGGCTCAATTTTGAAATAATGAATCAAACAACCCTGCCCGAAGCCGAAGAGGGAGCCAACACATAACATTGCCGGCATCACAAGATACGGGCTGATGTGTTTGGTTTCCAGCATATAGGCGGAGAGCATGGCAATTAACGCAATGACCGAACCAATTGAAATGTCGATGCCGCCGATAATCAGCACAAAGGTCATGCCAATCGCCGTAATGATCAGGAAAGAATTGTCAATAAAAAGGTTAAAAAAAACCTGGGCGGAAAAGAAGCCGTCAAATAAGACGGACCCGGCGGCAAATAATGTTAAAAACAAGAAGATGGTAATTAAGAGATTAATATATTTATAATTTAGCTGCAGCTTTTTCATGCCGAATTCCTCCTTGTATCCATCTTCCAAGCATTAATTTACGGAAGTGATCCGACTGCAACAAGCAGATGACAATTACAACCAAAGCTTTTACAACCAGAGTAATTTCCGGTGGAACACCAATCAGGTAAATGGTTGTAGTAATACTTTGAATCACCAAGGCGCCGATCAAGCTTCCCATCAGTGAAAACTTGCCGCCGCTTAAGGAATTGCCGCCCAAAGCAACCGCCAAAATCGCATCCAGCTCAATAAACAGACCGGCATTATTTCCATCCGCCGACTTTACATTGGAACAAATGATCAGTCCGGCTATTCCCGCGCATAACCCGCAAAATGCGTATACCCCAAATATATATTTTCGCACATCGAGTCCCGAAAATCTGCTGGCAACGCTGTTAATGCCGACCGATTCAATAAACATTCCTAGAGCCGTTTTACGAATCAGCCAGTAAGTCAGGATAAAAACCGCGGCTACAATATAAATAGTAAACGGCAAGGCAAAGAGATACCCATTGCCGATATAAAAGAATGGTTTATAATAAACGGTTATAATCTGGCCTTGCGTAATTAATTGAGCAATCCCTCTCCCCGCAGTCAACAGAATTAAAGTTGCAACCACAGGCTGAATACCAATTCTGGCTACTAAAAAACCGTTCCACATTCCCAACCCGGTTGTCACGGCCAGAGCCGCCAATATGGCCAGCGGCATAGGCACCAGGGTCACGAACTTCTGCACCCCGTCAACATACACCAGCTTGCCGCCGATCAGGGACGCAGCAACTGCTCCCGAAATGGCAATCAGGGATCCTACGGAGATATCAATCCCTTTTGTGGCAATAACCAGGGTCATGCCAATAGCCAGCAGCATCAAAGGAGCGGCCCGGTTCAATACGTCAATAACAGAACCGTAGAGATGCCCCTCCTTCATTGCGAGAGAAAAGAAATCTTTGGTAAATAATAAGTTGAACAGTAGAACCAGGGCCAGGGCAAAGAGAGGCCAAAACAACTGGGATTTGAAAAACCTATGCCAATTTACCATATTATTGCACCTCAGCGATTGTCTGCATGACAAACTTTTCTTCAATTTCCTTCCCGGTCAATTCCGCGATTTTCTTTCGGTCCCGTAAAACGGCCATTCGTTGGCAACAACGAATCGATTCATCCAGTTCGGAAGATATGAACACCACGGACATCCCGTCATTGGCTAAGGACAAAATCAATTTTTGAATTTCCACCTTGGTTCCCACATCAATTCCCCGCGTAGGTTCATCCAGAATCAAAAGCTCCGGCTCCGTCAGCAGCCACCGGGCTAAGATCACTTTTTGCTGGTTACCGCCGCTTAATGTTCTCACGACCTGATCCGGTCCAAATGTCTTAATGTTAAGCAATTCAATATATTTGGCAGCGATTTCTTCCTGCTTTTTCCGGGGAATGTATTTCATCCATCCTAATTTTACCTGTAAAGCGAGAATCATATTTTCCCGCACCGTTAACGTTTCAATAATTCCTTCGGTCTTTCTATTTTCCGGACAAAAACCGATCCCGCAGCGAATTGCAGCGGCGGGGGAATTCACTTTAACTTTCTGTCCCTTAACGAATATTTCTCCGGTATCGGCCTGATCGATACCAAAAATCATTCTGGCCATTTCCGTTCTTCCTGACCCTAACAAACCAACAAGCCCCAGGACTTCCCCCTTATTAATATTCATATCGAAAGGTTGGATGGAGCCTTGCCGGCCGAGGCCTTTTACCGTTAAATAGGCATTGCCGTCATTTTTTTGCATCGCTTTACCGGCCATATTTGTTCCCTCTGCCGATCCATCAAACTCTTTACCGATCATTTTCGCAATTAATTGCACTTTGGGCAATAATGCCGTTTCATAAACTCCGACTAATTCCCCGTTACGCAAGACGGTAATCCGGTCGGATATGGCGTAAACTTGTTCTATAAAATGAGTTACGAAGATAATTCCCAATCCTTCCTGTTTCAATTGCTGCATGACTTTAAAAAGCATTTCCACTTCTTGGGCGTCTAAGCTGGACGTGGGCTCATCCAGGATTAATACTTTAGCGGAGATATCCAGAGCCCTGGCAATGGCCACCATCTGCTGCACAGCCACTGAATATCGTTCCAACGGTTGCGTGACATCAATATGAAGGTTCAATTTCGCCAGCAGCTCCGCCGATCTGCGGTTAATTCTCTGCCAATGAATACTGCCGAAACGGATTGGTTCTCTGCCGATAAAAATATTTTCCGCCACCGAAAGATTAGGGCATAGATTCACTTCTTGATAAACTGTGCTAATTCCCAGTTCTTGCGCCTGTTGCGGCGACTTGGGGCTGATGCGCCTGCCGGTGAGGAAAACTTCTCCCGCATCCGGCTGTTCGACTCCGGTTAGGACTTTAATTAAGGTAGACTTGCCAGCGCCGTTTTCTCCCATCAAACAATGAATTTCTCCCGGATTTAATTGAAAATCTACGGCCGAGAGTGCCGTAACACCGGGAAATCGCTTGATGATTCCGGTGGCTTTCAATAATGCATCGTTTTCTGTCATTGCAGTTAAAATTCACCTCCATAAAAATCAGCATTTCCGAGTATAAACCCCCATTTCGCACCCTGAACTTATAGCGACAATATTTCTCCCAATTGATAGGCACAAAGTAAATAATGAGTTTATATTTCGTTTAAAATTCTCTCAGTTTATCTTTTCCAGGAGAATTATTATCGAATGACAGAGGACTGCGAAAAGTGGGATAAAAGGAAACTTCCACTCCGTCAGGGGTCATCTTGACCAAAGATAACCCCTGTCTTCTCTTTCGGAATAGGGAGTGGCAATTCATACGACCGAAACTTTTTTAATATTTGCGGTTGGGAAGTTCTTTGGCAGCAACTTCCGCCGGGAAGACGCCTTCCTTCGTAAGAATTCTTTTCGGCAGTTGTTTACCAGTCATCAAGTCTTTTGCCGCTTCCATTAACTGAGGTCCCAATAATGGGCTGCACTCGACGGTGCAATTGAGTTTGCCGGCGATCATCGCTTCAAAAGCGCCTTTAACTCCGTCAATGGATACAATCACAATATCTTTGCCGGGTTTTAGACCGGCCTCCTCAATGGCCTGGATGGCACCGATCGCCATATCATCATTATGAGCAAATAGAACGTCAATTTTCTGTCCTTCCGCCTGAGCCGACTTTAAGAAAGCTTCCATAACTTCCTTACCTTTAGCCCGGGTAAAATCACCGGTCTGGGATTTAATGATCTTATAATTGGGATGGTCTTTTAATACTTCCTCAAACCCTTTTTTACGGTCAATAGCCGGGGCGGAGCCTACCGTGCCTTGCAATTCCACAACATTTACGGGTTCGTTATCCTTTTTCATATAGTCAACCAGCCATTTTGCGGCCCGTTTTCCCTCTTCCACAAAGTCGGAACCCATGAATGTTACATAGTAATCCTCTGCGTTGCCACTGCTCATTTTGATTGCCCGGTCGGTCAGGATAACGGGTATTTTAGCAGCTTTGGCCTCTTTCAAAACATCATCCCATCCGGTTTCGACGACCGGCGAGAAGGCAATCACATCGACTTTTTGTTGAATAAAAGAACGGATTGCTTTAATCTGGTTTTCCTGTTTTTGCTGTGCATCGGAAAATTTAAGCTCAATTCCCGCCTCTTTCGCCGCCGCTTTTATCGATTCCGTATTCGCGGTTCGCCATTCACTTTCCGCTCCAACCTGGGAAAAGCCCAAAACAATCTTTTTGTCCGCTTTCGGAGCGTCCGATTTCGCCGCTTCCTTTTTCGTGCCGCTGCCGCATGCCGCCACGACGAAAAGCATCGCCAGCATGGCAACCGCCGCAACCACTTTTGTCCACTTCTTCACCATACAGTCCCTCCTTATATTTATTGGGTTCATTCTGATTATAGTAAAATAACGCTTGGGAATATTTAGAATAATCCGTCAATATTTGCAAAATTCCATACTAATTCCAGTTAAATAAGAAAAACCGCTAACACGGTCTTTCGGTCCATGGCGCAGGGCTCAGGGCGAAAAAAAGACACCTTAATTAAAAAGTGTCTTTTGAAATCAGCGTTTAATATTTTCTATAAGGTAATTCTTTCCGGGCCACTTCCTGGGAAAAAACCTCTTCGGACGTAATAATGCGAACCGGCAACTGTCTGCCGGCAACAAGCGTCTTCACTGCCTTCATTAATTGCGGCCCCAACAGGGGATTGCATTCCACCGTACAGTTCAGTTTACCGGCAAGCATCGCATTAAAAGCATTCTTGGTCGCGTCAATCGACACAATAACAATATCTTTGCCGGGCTTTAGACCAGACTCTTCAATGGCTTCGATGGCGCCTAACGCCATGTCGTCATTGTGGGCAAAAACAGCCTGTATATCCGTTCCGTTCCGTCTTAAACAGTCTTCCATTACCTTTTTACCTTCGTCACGGGTGAAGTCACCCGTTTCGGAATCAACGATTTTAAATTGCGGATGTTCCCGGAGAATTTCTTCAAAGCCCTTTTTACGGTCAATGGCCGGTGTCGACCCCACAGTGCCCTGCAGCTCAACAATATTTACGTTTGTTCTTCCCTGCATATTCTGTACCAGCCACCGGGCCGCCCGCCTGCCTTCTTCCTCAAAATCAGCCCCGATAAACGTTGTATACATTGAATCATCAAGATTGACCGTCCGGTCGGAAATAATAACAGGAATCCCCGCCGTTTTGGCCTCTTGCAGAACTTCTTCCCAGCCATCTTCAACGACCGGCGCAAACGCGATAACGTCTACCTTTTGTTTAATAAAATCCCGGATTGACTGAATTTGAAGCTCCTGTTTCTGGTCGGCCTCCGTAAATAGCAGTTCAATCCCTTCATCTTTTGCCGCTTGCTTAATTGACGCAGAATTGGCCAGACGCCACTGGCTTTCCCTTCCTAATTGCGAAAAGCCTAAAACGATTTTGTGCTTGGCTTTAACATTGGGGACCGGTTCATTCTGGCGGTCGGTATACAAAGCAACATTATCCCGGGTAATTTTATTGCTCCGCAAAATAATTTTTTTCGGAATTCCTTTTTCATGATTTAAAATATCGATAGCATATTGAACCGCTTCCTTGCCACCGGTAGGACAGGTGAAGGTGCCTTGCAATATCCCGTCCTTAACTAACTGCAAACCGCCATTTGCGCCCGGCAATCCATCGATTCCCACAAAGCTTACCCCCTGCAGCCCGAGCTCCCGGGTCGCTTTATAGGCCCCCAGCGCCATGGGATCGTTGTGAGCAAAAACGATATCCACATCGGGATATTTCTTAAGTATTTTCTTCATCTCGTCCTCGGCTTTATCCCTCTGCCAGTCGGCTGCAACCCGGTCCAATATTTTTATATTGCCGTATTTATCAATAACCTCCTGGAACCCTTCGCTTCTGTCCCGCACCGGCGGTGAACCGTTTAAGCCCTGGATTTCAATAATATTACCGCCTCTGCTGCCCAATAAATCAGCGACAAACTTACCGGCCTGTTTCCCTATGGAATGATTGTCGGGACCGATAAATAATGTATAATCATATCCTTCTACGGCCCGGTCCAGGACAATAACCGGTATCTTTTTATAGGCTTTGGCAACAACCGGCGTTAAAACGGAGGCGTCATTAGGGGATATAATCAATAAATCAATCCCCTGCTGCAGCAATTTTTCCACATCATTTATCTGTTTTTGACTGCTTTGCGCCGCATCCGTAAAAACAACCCGCAGATGTTTATGTTTTCCTGCTTCCTCTTTTATTTCCCGGGTCATTACCACCCGCCACGGTTCTATTAAATTAGCCTGTGACACGCCAATTAAAAACTGGATTTGATTCCTTTCCTCCGCCCGCTCCTGTTCGGTTGCACAGCCACTAAAAAAAAGTGTCACAAGGCAAACGATTAAAAAAAATATAATTTTATCAGCCTTTGTCACGGCATTCAACGGTCCAACCTCGCTTCCTGTATTCTTGCGGTGAAATACCTAATGCCTTTTTAAAAGCCGTACTGAAATAGTGCTGGCTGCTATACCCCACCCGTTCGGCAATTTCATATAACTTTATCATGGGGTCATTCATAAGCTGAATGGCCTTTTTTACCCTTACATGGGTTAAATAATCGACAAAGGATATCCCTGTTTCTTGTTTTAACAGCCGGCTCAAGTAAGTAGGACTAATCTGCAGGGTCTTAGCCACCTCCTGCAAAGACAGTTCTTCTTTAAAATAATTCATTTCAATATGCTGCCGGCAAAGCAATACCACAGGTGTGCAATTTTCCTGAACAGCAACGGCCGCAACCAGTTCTTTATAAACTTCCGGTACATCGGTATCGATATCTTCAATTTGTTTCTGTCCGGTAATAATAATATGCTTTAACCTATTTTCCACGGTCTGCTGAAAAATTGAACCCAAATCAAGCCAGGCAGGGTAATTATGTATCGGGGCCAGAATCACAAAATTATCAGCATTATCCTTAAAAATTTCACTGGGCTGCCAGTCAGAGAGTAAATCGGCAATCACATTTTGTACGGCAAACAGTAAAAGCGGTCCGTCCCATTCCTTAATCAGCTCACTGCGATTTAATTTGGGAATTACTTTTATTAGAATCATACCGGTAACCGAAGAGAATTGAACGCCCAAATACCGTAATTGTTCCAGTGCTTCCGCTGCCGGTAAGCCTGTTATCCATTGCTTAAAGACTGACTCTTTAAGAACGCCGCCATTTTGTTTCATTTGCCGGTCCGCCCAATTTATGTAGCGGCTTTTGGAATGGAGCAAGGCCAATTCGCTGTGTGCCTTGGTTAATACCGCCATTAGTTGTTCTTTAGCAACCGGCTTTAGAAGATAATCGAAAACTTTCAATTTAACAGCTTGCTGGGCATAAGCAAATTCGTCGTAGCCGGTAATTACGATAATCATGCAATTTTCCAGGCTGCTGCGCAATTGTTCAACGAGCTGCAGCCCATTTAGAAAGGGCATGCAAATATCAAGCAGTAAGATATCCGGTTTCAGTTGGTTAGCCATATCGAAAGCCATTTCACCGTCGGCAGCTTCCCCCACAACCTCCATATCCAGGTCCTGCCAGTTAAGACTGCCTTTAAGGCCCCGCCGGATTTTGGGTTCATCATCGGCAATCAGAACTTTCCACATTGCCCCACTCACCTTACCTTTCCACAAGAGGATGCCAAATTTCGACTGTAGTACCTTCTCCATATATACTCGTAAATTGTATACCGAACTCGTTGCCGAAAGACAAGCGGATTCGCTCATGGACGTTAAAGGTTCCATATCCCGGATTATCCGGATTTATTTCTTTATTCTCAAGCATCGCCCGGATTTGCTGCATTTTTTCCGGCGTAATGCCGATTCCGTTGTCCTTAATAACGAAATGTAACTTTCCTTCTGTTTTTTGCGCATTAATCAGGATGGCTCCCCCACCGCGTTTCGCATTAATCCCGTGATAGATCGCATTCTCCACCAGGGGCTGTAAAATTAATTTTATGACATAAAAATTCATTATTTCTTCCTCAAAATTGATTTCGTAGGACAGCCGGTCTTCATATCTCGCTTTCTGGATGATGAGATAGCTTTTGATGTGCTCCAGCTCTTCGCCGACTTTGATCATTTCCTTTCCTTTGCTGATGCCGATCCGGAATAAATTGGCCAGGGCGCTGATAATTTCGACGATATCGTCCGCACCGTGTCCCTGAGCCATCCATTTTATTGTATCCAGTGTATTATATAAGAAATGTGGTTTGATCTGGGCTTGCAGCGTTTTTAATTCCGCTTCCCGCTTACTCTTTTGCTCCTTATAGACCAGGTCAATTAGTTTTCTGATTTCCTCAATCATATTATTAAAACTATTGCCTAACTGCCCGATTTCATCATTATATTTACTGTTAAAATGTACGTTTAAATCTCCTTCCTCGGCCATTTTCATCAGACTTCTCAGCTTGCTTAACGGCTTGGCAATGGCAGAGGTAAAGAAAAAAGCCGCAATCACCGCCAGCAGTAATGTAAAGGCCCCAATCAGCAATGAATAATAGCGAATGTTCGTTACTTCCGTCAACGTTTCATTTAAGGGAAAAACGCCAATCGTTTTCCATTTCGTATAGTTGGACTCTTTATAAATAATTTGATAAAGGCTTCCTTTAACCATCTTCACGATACTGTCCGATTGTCCAGTCAGCCAGTCCGGGTTTACGCGGTACACAATTGCGTTAACCGGTGCATAGACGATGCCGCCATTGGGATCAATAATAAACAAAAAACCGTTTTTTCCCAATTTAATATCTTCGATTACTTTCTTAATAATATCCAGTTTCATATCAATTAAAATAACACCGAGCGTTTCTTTTGAATCGGGGTCAATAACCGCTTTCGCTATGGCGACTACATCGTCGGCGCTATATTTTAATCTGGTAGTAATATTTCTGCCAATTGGCTTGCTGAATAATTGGATCTTCCCGGGAAAAGCCGCGGCCTGCCTGTACCACGTTTCCATCGTCAGCGGGTCTCGGGCAATGCGATACATTTCATTGCTGATAAACAAATCGTTCTTATTTACAATTAATATACCGGCAATTTCCGGGTGAACATCGGTGAAGGTTGTTAACGTTCTTCTAACTTCCTTTTCCAAGGGAGCATTGCTATTTTTTTCTTTAGTACGCAAAAATTCAATAACCTGCGGTTCCTGAGCAATATAATGTGTAATATTTTCCATATCATGAATGTAGAATTCTACATTTCTGGTAACTTGTTGAATCATTTGCACGGTGTGAACATTAGTCTGTTCCTCAATCGAACGGGTATAAATAACATTTCCTAATAACCCCAAAGTAACAATAGGAAATAGAATTAAGGATAAAAAATAAAACAGCAGTTTAAAGCGAATACTTTGGCCGCGAAAAACAAATGAAATAAAGCCTAAATAGTTCCGCCATCTCTCTCGCATACAATAAAATTCCTTTTAAATTTTTTAAAAAGATTTAATATTTACTCTTCTCTTAATTATCCAGCAAATCCTTTTAACATAAGGAAAAAAATGCAAAAAGCACCAGCTTTTCCGGAAATTAACTCCTATTTTTCTAAAAAGAATACCCTTTACCGAAGTAAAGGGTGCA
Source organism: Allolucifera butyrica (assembly GCF_900476375.1). Taxonomy (GTDB): domain Bacteria; phylum Bacillota; class Negativicutes; order Sporomusales; family UPPP01; genus Lucifera; species Lucifera butyrica. The sequence continues at coordinate 207,111 of NZ_UPPP01000083.1, forward strand.
CGGAATATCTGCCGGCAATATTAATAAAGATTTGGAAAATATCGGTCAGAGCCAACACTCACAAAATATTAATCCTTCTGAAGAAAAGTAATTGTGCTACTCTTTGCGAAGTTGACCGCATAACTATATATAGATTCATTCGCTCCAAGCACGGGGTACTCGGTAATTTAGCAGCAAAATGCTTATCCTAGGGCCGTACGGTTTCGACCTTCACTTTTTGCCCGATACAAGGCCTTGTCGGCTTTTTCCAGCAAACCGGCAGGGGTCATTCCCTGTTCCGGAATAATGGCAGCAGCCCCAATGCTTACTGTCACATACTCAGATACTGTAGACATTGGGTGAGATATTTGCAATGACTCAATATCTTTCCGCATCTTTTCCGCTACAATAAAAGCATTTTCCGCCGGTGTTGAGGACAAAATAGCCACGAATTCTTCTCCCCCATACCGTGCTACAAAGTCGCCGCCCCGGATCGTTGAATTTTTCAAAGCTTGCCCTACCTGCCTAAGACAGTCATCCCCTCTTAGATGCCCGTAATAATCGTTGTATTTCTTGAAGTAATCTATGTCCAGCATTAGAACGGATAGACTATCCCGGTTTCGCAGGGCCCGTCGCCATTCTTTATCGAAAGCCTCATCAAAATACCGCCTGTTAGCTATACCTGTCAACCCATCCAACAAGGAAAGTTTTTCCAAAAGATCCCTGTATTTCTTCAACTCCAGGTGATTTCTCACTCGCGCCTTAACGATCGACTGATTAAATGGCCTGATTATATAGTCAATCGCGCCAATATCCAATCCTTTCGTGATATCTTCGGTATCACTCAGCGCCGAAATAAAAATGACTGGAATATTCCGGGTTTGAGGATTCTTCTTTAGGCTTGTACATACTTCATACCCATCCATTTCCGGCATGATTACGTCAAGTAAAATCAGATCCACATTTTCTGAAGTAGCAATGCTCAATGCCTGCTCTCCAGAGGTTGCACAAAAAATTTCGTATTGATCCGCTAACATGTCGCGCAAAATTTGAACATTCAGGCGGGAATCATCTACGATTAAAATGGTTTGTCTTGCAGATTCCATATAACCTCCTAAACAAGAATCATTGATTTATCACGTCCGACAGCAGGCTGTGAACACAATAAAAAATGCCAGGTGTAATTGATAAACTCAATTGCAACCTGGCAATCATAGGCTCCCGCCCTTAGACCCATAGTTTTGCGCCCCTACCTTTAGGAAGGTTAGCCTGATTATAGCATTTTCTGCATTATTCGATAAATATATTTAAATTCCTTCATAATTAGGACTTATCTCTCTCAAATTATACGGTAAATTCCCCACACAACCGGACTGCTCATCTGCTTAATCAGTATCCTGTATTCATTATATCTTCGTTATCTTAAACATATATCTATTATGTGGAGGTATTGAAATGATAGGGATCAAGGTCATGAAATTCAGTCGGCACAAAGTATATTTGGCCATGATTTCATTTTTAATATTTGGTCTTATAATGGGCAAAATAGGATTTACCCTTTGGGACGAACTGGAACTATCGTCTATTCCTAACCAGCCAACAGCAGCGCCAAGAGGCAAATTATCTATTGTTATAAAAACTTCCTCCCGTATTTTGGAACTTTACAATGATGGCCAGTTATATAAACAATATCGAATTGCGGTGGGTAAAAGCGATACGCCAACACCAATTGGCGATTGGATCGTTATTTGGAAATCCTATAGGTCCGGTGATATTTTTGGTACGCGCTATCTTGCGCTCGATGTGCCGTGGGGCGGTTATGGTATTCATGGCACGAATCAACCGTGGAGTATTGGCCGCTTTGCCAGTCATGGTTGTATTCGTCTGCGTAATAAGGACATAGAAGAATTATATGACTGGGTACCAGTGGGAACGCCGGTACGGATTGAAGGAGAAAAAATTAATATTAGGCGGGAACTCCGGTATGAATTGTTTGGTACAGACGTAGTCCAATTACAGGTAAAATTAAAAGCTTTAGGGTATCTTGAGGGAAGAGCCGATGGCTTCTTTAATAGGGACACGGAACAAGCCGTAAAGCGGTACCAGCATGACCACGGCCTTGCAGTAACAGGAATAGCTGATTTTAAGACACTCACTATGTTAGGATTGTAAATATGATAATAAAATATGCTCAAAAAAAGCATACTAGTTAGTAAACATATAAGGGAGGCATATGTAATGGCTATAGCTAAAGTCTCAGAATTAGTAGGCAGTTCCAGGCTGAATTGGACTGATGCCGTAAACAACGCAGTCATGGAGGCATCGGAACAGGATGGCATATTTGGCGTTGAAGTAACTAATTTTACTGCTAACATCAAAGACGGACAGATCAAAGAATATAGGGCTAATATTAAAATAGTTTCTCATTAAAGTTAAAGAAAAAGACCCCCACGTTTTGATAACGTGGGGGTCTTTTTCTTTAATAAGCTCGGCTGCTGAAGCTAACAGGTAAGATTCTACTTTTTCTCTACAAACCACCGGCCTTCATCACAAAACAAATATACCTGTTTGCCACAGATCCGGCAAGTGTACCGCATACCGCAGCCGCCGCCTTTTAATGATGCCGCCTGCCGAGCATCTAACACCCGCTCAATCTCGAACACCCGCCCGTCTTCCCATTTTAGGGATAATGGCCGGATCTTTCCGTCTGTTCCATGTTCCGCTATGACTTGTACAAATACTTTTCCCATATGTATCACCTAAAAAATGAGATTGGATGGATAACATGGTCGTCCCTGGGATTTAATCCGGTTAACTTTCGATCCTGTAACATTCCGCAGCGCTGAATACTGTATTGACCAAAACGGGTACGAATACTGTCAACGGCCTGCTCCACACTCTCCCATTCGATCTTATTGTCTTCGAATAAATCAACCTGAATATTACCGTCCGCAGTTACTAAATCCGCCCCACGAACGCCTAAGCTGCGGATTGGTCTCTCCCAACGGTAATTAGCAGCAAAAAGTTCTATGGCTTTCCGCGCAATTTCTCCGGATACGAAGGTCGGTTCGGATAAATTCTCCTGTTTTTCAAAAGAAAAAAGTTCCGCATTCCGCACGCTGATTGCTACAGTCTTGCATTTTAACCCATGCATTCTTAGTCGCGCAGCAACACTTTCAGCCAGTACATAAATGATTAATTTTACATCCTCATTATTAACCAGGTCTCTGACTGCAGTAGTGCTGTTACCTACAGATTTAATAACGCTTTCCTCGCCTAGTTTACGCACCGGCGCCAAATCAAGACCATTGGCAAAGCTCCAGAGAGTTTCGCCCCAAATCCCGAGCATTAACCGCAAATTCTTAACATCACATTTTGCAAGATCTCCAATCGTAAAGATTGTCCGGTTATTCAGTTTCCGCCTGGTTGACCGGCCAACATACAGCAATTCGCCAACCGGCAACGTCCATACCTTTTCTTGAAAATTTGCTTCCGTTATTACGGTGGTTGCATCCGGCTTTCTCATGTCGCTGCCGAGTTTGGCAAATATTTTATTCCACGATACCCCCACGGATCCGGTAAGTCCGAGCTCATCTTTAAATCGCTGACGAATCGTATTGGCAATTGTTTCGCCATCACCAAAGAGATGGATTGATCCTGTCACATCCAACCATGATTCATCAATTCCAAACGGTTCAATCTGGTCGGTATAGTCTGCATAAATTTTTCTGGCCAGTCTGGAAAATCGCAGATATTTCCGGAAGTCTGACGGCACAACAACCAAGTCCGGACACTTTTGCTTTGCTTCCCAAATCACCTCTCCTGTTTTGATTCCGAGTTTTTTTGCTGGATAGTTTTTTGCAAGTACAATCCCATGACGCGCTTCAACGTCCCCACTGACAACAACCGGCTTATCTCCGATTTCTGGTCGATACAGGCACTCTACACTGGCATAGAAATTGTTCAAATCAACATGAAGGATCGTACGCTTCATATATCTCCTTTCCGAGACCAGAACATGTGTTTGTACTTTTAATTATAGAGTCCTAAAAGCAGGAAATCAAGGCATGCTGCATAGGTATATACTGGTAAATGAAATATACAGGCCCCTATAGGTTAATCACATTCTGTAAAGTAGGTCATAGAATGTACTAAGACCCATAAAATAGCAAGAGGTGACATACAGAATGTATTATGAAGAAAGTGAATGCTGCGATCCTAAAGCGATTGATTACGCTCTTTGCCTTATCCTTGAAGCTCTGGGCGATGAAGCCAGTGACCGGGCTTTTTATCAGTGCTTGCTAGAAATTGCGCCAGACTGCGAGCAGCAAAATATCATTAAGTCGATTCGAAACGATGAAATTAAGCATTTTAAAATGTTTTGCATGATTTATCAGGAGTTAACCTGTGAGGAACCTATGCCGCACCAGAAACAGGAATTTGAGGAGCCGGAAAACTACTGCGCAGCTATTCAAAAAGCTATTTTTGGCGAACTGAGTGCCGTGGAACTTTATAGAAAAATAATGTTTGGACTCTGTTCTCAAAGGCATAAAGACATGTTGTTCGAGATCATAACCGACGAACTCAAACATTCTGGCAAGTGGAATTTCCTTTATACAAAAAATTGCTGTAGCTGCGACTGTAAATAATGGTATAGACTTTATTGTACAGGCAGTTACATGGCATCGTTTCGATGGCCGCCTATTTAGGCGGCTTTATTTATTTCTCGCCTTTAATTATAGATTCATATTTTCCTGCCTTCTTGGACACTTCCACTTGGCCTGATCATATAAAAGTAAAGGCCCTCGCCGTGAGAGGGCCTAATAGGGAGGCAATTAACCTTATCTTAACAAATGCTGCTTGAACTTGATGAGAAACTATTGTCGTCGAAGCAGAAAAATAGTAACAAAATGATTATGATAATTATAATCCACCAGCTACCGCGACCGAAACCCATAAGAATTCCCCCTTCAAAGAAATAATTAACCCTATATATCTTATGTCAAAAGATAAACGTTGGTTACTATTCCCCCCACCATGATATATTGACCGCTCTAAAAGTGCCCACATAAATAAAACGCCCATAACCTACTAAAAATGTAAGTTACGGGCGTTCATAATGATGGAAGTATCCTGCTAAATATAGTACCGTATTTTTAGCCTATGTATTATGCAATAAAAAGTCCAAGACTTCGGCGTTTAATTTATTGTGAAAGCTTTCGCGATCAAAGCCGCATGGATCCTGCGAGGGCGGAAACATTACTTTAGTCATAAATTCCGGAAATGGGCTTAGAAAGGAGAAATGCCCAGCATTTTTAATAACTCTATGCTGAATTTTCGTCTTGTCAGGAACCCCTTCTAAAATAATCCGGGCATGAAAACTTGGCGTATATTCGTCTTTTTCGCCAGTAAGCATCAAAATGGGAATGTTAACCCCACTCAACGCTCCTTGGGCCATAAACCAGACCGACGCTGGTGCCAGCAGAACCAATGCTCTGACCCGACAATCAGGTATTACACTAATCAAATGAGGCTGATGGTCTGACGACTCATTAGGACGCGAAATTGGTACACCTCCTACCAATGCCAGCGCAGTGTAACCACCCATAGAATGACCTATTATTGCAACAGAGTCAGGCTTCACAAATCTCGCGAATTTCCTACTATCGTAAAACCAATTAATAGCTGTCCGGATGTGCCTTGGTCTATTGGTCAGATTTTCAACCGTGTTAACCAACGTGTTATTGCTTCGATTGTTAAACGGGTGCTCAGGCATGCCAACAATAAAACCATTGCGAGCAAGGTGATGAGCAAGGGTCCGATACAGTAAATGCGACCCGCCGCTGCCGTGAGATATTAATATCAAAGGAAATACGCCCTCTTTTGGCTCGGCATCTTTCGCAATATCCACACTGTATGGCCCGAGTCTTTCTGTTTTTCCAGGCGTGAATGTCGGAAAAAAGACAGTCATCGGAAACAGCACACCACTCTGCTCATCGGCAAGCTCAACCGAACAGTAACCAACAAAAGTATCCATATTTCCTCCCAAGTATCTTACTTTGCAATTATAAACGACCTAGTAACTTAGTATTTCACGATGTACATTGAGTGGTGCACTGGACCATATTCTGAAGGAGTTAAAGAGAAGAAACTGGTGTTACGTAGTCCAGAAAGCAATCCTATAGAAATAATTCTGGTTCAGATCTTTTGGTTAGTTCTTCTTCCAGCTCATGCTGATGGTATAAGTACTCCGCATCTTCGTAGTATTTAGCGTTGACAGGGCATTTTTTGATACAAGCTCCACATTTAATACAAGTGCCGGTAATCTCATTTACATTTTTATAATTGATAGATCCCATAGGACAGACATCGGCACATATTTTGCAATCGTTACAGTCTGCGCTTGTCAAAGGTTTTACTTTACGAATATCAACCGGATTTCCTTCGCGGTCTCGGGGCCTATAATATCCTCTGTATGGATTGGGAACTCCCTTTACATGAATTGGAGGAAAAATAGAAAAATCGACGGCTTCCAGCTTTTCGGCTATTTTCACAGCAAAGGTTTGTGCAACTAATATATCGGCTTCATCCGGTCTATCCTTGGCAAGAATTTTGGAAAATGAATGTTCACCAATGAATGCACCGGCCGCGATTGTGTGAAATCCAGCTTTCTCCAAAATATCTCTTAATTCGATTAAAGCATCATCATAGTTCCGGTTGCCATACAATACGACCGGAACAGCAACAGCACCATTACCTTCTATAGTTTCCAAGAATTTCAGTAAGACATTGGGTACACGCCCTGCATATACCGGTGTGCCGAAGATTACTAAATCACCGGCAGTAAATCCTAAAATACCATTTCTCGCATCAGGCAAGGTGAAATCAAAATTATCTCGTTCAACACCTATATTTTCCCCAATTTTATTTGCAATTTCAGTCACAATCTTCTGAGTGGTTCCTGTTGCACTGAAATAAGCAGCCCAGACTTTCTTAATATTCATAACGCATTTCCCCCTGCTCTATTCTTAAGAAAAGTACCTATTAGCCGAAGCAATTAATAACACCTGCAGTAAACCGGGTAATATCAAAACTCAGCTTTTGGTATGGGTTATTAGTTGTTCTTCCATTCTGGAACATTTGTGATTTAGAGAGTGATTGGATTAATGACCTACTTCATTATCCGTTCGTAAAATATTGGATAAATAGTTATAGAATCCTTCCAAAAGATTGTCAGCAGTATACCTATTTGAGGATAAAATAGCAGATATTTGAAATAGTCATCGAATGTATCGAGTTAATCTTTCCGAAAGTGAACCCGTATGTAATTCAAAAAGATGATTGTCAAAATCATAAAAATACAATGACTGTCCTTCACCTTCAATTCTTGGCCGAGAAGGCCTAATTTCCATGCCTAGAGCTTGTATTCCAGCTTTGTAATCCTCGAAGTTCTCATCGCGGATCTTAAATGCAACATGATTATAGGTACGCTCAGATAATGGATCCCCTTCCATTATGCAAATCCACAGGCCATTAATTAGAAAATACTTTTCTCTGCTTAAAGAAAAAGTCTTATCTCCACTTGAATAGATTTCTTCGGCATCGAAAATAGCTGTAAAGAATTCTGATGCCCGCTCGAGATCTTTTACAATAAAAGTTAAGTGGCTTATACCCTCAATCACTTTTACTCACACCTTTAAATCAATTTTCAACCGGCCTTGATAACTTTTCCAATTGAAGTAGTTCTTCTAATAGCTCAGCGGAATTTCTAACATATTTTTCACAATGAGATTTTGCCATTTCTTTATTTCTAAACTGCTCTTGCCCTTCAGAAGTATTTAGATCACAACCGAGTAACTGTCCGCAGTTTAATGAACCATTAATGCTCCTAAACTTTTCAGCAAATTTCTGAATAAGTAAATAAGTCTCTTCTTTAACTTGCTTATCGGCACCCGGCGACTTGATACCGATTACCATAAAGGCGCCAGTTACCGCTCCGCAAGTTTCAGAAAGACGAGCCATTCCACCTCCAAACCCCCGTGCAATCCGAATGGCGTCATCTTGGTTGATACCAAAAAGCGGACCATAGGTTGACAGAATAGCTTGTGAACATGACAAACCATTTTTAAAGCTTGAGACTGCTTGATCAATTCGATCGCTTTTCATCAGTAAATCCTCCCTAAGATCTTCAGATTCGCCCCAAGATTAGCTCTTAAAAATTTAATTAATTCTACAACTTCCATATTTATCCTGCAAAAAAGACCGCTTTAATGTGGTCAAGAGCTCGTAAAAAAAATAATTTTCAGTACTCTAAAGTTAAAATTTAACCGGCTTAAAACTGATAGTACGATAGTACCCGAAAAAAAAGGTCAGCGGATTTTCATCCGTTGACCTTTTTTGTTTCCTGTAGCCTTATTTACCCTTAATCTTTTTCAATACGTCATCTGTTATATCCTCTCCACCATAAACAACTTGACTCTTATCCAAGACGATGGTTAAGCCCTTAGCGTCAGCTACTTCTTTTACAGCAGCGTTTATTTTATCATGAATAGCTCCGAAAATTTCCTCTTGTTTTTGTTGTAGACCTTGTTGAAGCTGTTGATAATAGGATTGTTTTTCCTGGTCATTCATTTTAGCTGATTTGGCGTTAAAGTCGTCTTGCGCTTGTTTTGCCGCTGCTTTATACTTTTCCTGGGCTTGCGCCATGTCAGGATGCTGTTGGACCAGAAGTTGGTAGTTTACCACACCGATGGGAGTCATTGCGGCGGCATAGGTTGTACTAGGCTGGGCAATGATTACTATACTGAATAGAAAAAATAGGGTGACGAAGATATTTCTTACTTGGTTGATGTTAATCTTAAGCATTGGTCATTCCTCTTTTCATTAAGATAATAGTTATACGATTTTTTAAGAAAGAACGCTTTTAAGCGCTTCTTTCAATAAAAATTCCCCCCTCTCATTATCTAAATGAATCCGTTATCTCGTTTGGCTTTTATTTTACACCTAAAATGTAACAACATTATTACAGCTATAGCAAAAATTAAAGAATTACAGACCAGACAACCGGACAAAGAGGATTTAATAGATTATGAAAAAAACCAAAATCAGAACGTTAAAGAAGGCATTATATAAAAAACACGGCTTAATGCCGTGTTTTATTATTTCGGGTCGGATTAACGTATTGAAAAAACAAGCGTGTTAACACAAACGTTATTTGACCAGCTCCTTTCCGCATTACCTTAATCCTATAGAAATTTGCCCAAGTACCTCTCCGACATTGGCCTGAATTAAAAGATTAGCTCTCTCATCAGTAGGTGTTGGAGCTCGGTTAATTATAATCAAGTTATTGCCGCGATAATAATCAATCAGTCCGGCCGCAGGATAAACTACTAAAGAAGTTCCTGCAACAATAAGTACGTCGGCTTTTGATATAAATGATCTAGCCTGCTGCATTGTACCGTTATCCAACCCCTCTTCATACAGAACCACATCCGGTTTTACGGTTCCGCCACAAGAACAAGTTGGTATTCCCGAACTTTTTATAATAAACTCTTCATCAAAAAAAGCTCCGCAGCGTTCGCAAAAATTCCCCTTTACTGAACCATGAAGTTCTAACACTGTCTTACTTCCCGCCATTTGATGCATTCCATCTATATTTTGCGTTATTACTGCTTTCAATTTACCGGCCTTTTCAATTTCGGCCAGCTTATAATGCGCCTTATTCGGTTTGGCATTAGGAAAAATCAACTTATCTTTGTAAAAATCAAAGAATTCGGCTGTGTGCTCAACGTAAAATGTATGGCTTAACATCATTTCCGGCGGATAATGATATTGTTGATTGTACAGCCCATCAACACTTCGGAAATCAGGTATTCCACTTTCAGTTGATACTCCCGCCCCACCGAAAAATACAATATTATCACTGTTTGAAATAATTTTTTGTAATTGTTCAATTTGCTTCATCTTAATCCTTCTTTCCAATAAACGATGCAAATCATACGAATATACCACAACCGTCTGCAATAATCAGTACGGGATTGATCTAGGAATTTCTTATACGTTCTAACAAATTCCAGCAATAAATGGGGTATACTACCCCCTCCATTGCAAACTCTTACCTCAACGTCATTACCGACACCACGGTCAGTCCCTTGCCACTACTAGACTCTTCCCTCTGCCTGGCCCAGGCGGTTGTCAAAATGTATTTACAGATTAGAAGCAGTCAGCAACTCTAGATCTACAGTCTCTTGCCCCAAAATCGTTTTGCCCTATCATTTCTTATCTGAAAAAGATTCTTAGCTCTTCCGTATCCTACTGCTATTGACTGCTCCACGGCCCTATAATTGGTGGTTCTCCTGCTCCACCACCAGCCCCTATAGTATTCTTTATTGTCGTTTCACTATAGGTAAGCGTATACGATCCATGTAAGGTTATATCCTTTTGTGCATAAATAGCGCCTGAATTAAGCGTTCCACTGCCATACCAATCTATACTTCCATAGGAAACAAAAACCGCCCCGCCCAAATTAACGCTTCCATTCATTGTAATGTCACCATTTGCTACCAAATAACAGTTATTATTAAAGTTAATTCCCCCGCCTTGTAAATCAATTGTTCCATCTGCATAAATTGATGTATTAGAAAAATTTGTATTGGCCGCTATTGTTACATCACCATTTACAACAATTGTTTGATTATTATAATTGCCTGATAAAGTATAATTACCCTTCTTATCCGGGTTCACAGTCGTCTTCGGACGGTCCGAATCAATGGTTGACGTCAAAACAGGAAAATCAGATAACCAGCTGATATCATTTTGATTAGGTAAAAGCGTTGAATTATTATCAGGTGCAAGGCTACCATTCGTATCGATACTACCTTTAGCAGCTATGTTACCATGTTGTGTATATGACCCTGACAAGCTTATATTTCCACCACTGTACATCAAATAGTTTGTTATCCCACCGGCGCCACCACCGCCAGTAGTAACGTTCACCGTAACCAATACAGTCTTTTTCGCTTTTCCCACTGTTCCAACCGACTGAATAACGTAAGTATTATTCGCATTGAAAACCGGTGTAACCGGAGTTTTAGATGCATCCGCAGATTTATAAATAATTACATTGTACTTTTTTTGATTAGTTGGAAAATCGGTATCAAACTGCTGATCTTTATTAAGCCAAGTCCAATCTGTTCCTGTTTGATTAAACTCAACAATGGCCCTCTTTGCCCCACCTTCGGCTGCATATTCCGCTTCTATCACATCCCGATTATTGACTGCTGCACTAACAGTAGTATTTATCATCGGGCCTAGTCCAGCAATAATGATTGAAGCAAATAACATAACTATTATTGCAAGAACTGCTGTAAATCCGTTTTCATTTCTTAGCAAGTAAACCACATCCTACATGTCATTAAGAGTTACAACAGTATCAGATAATTGGACTAAAGGAAGATTGCTATTTTGCTGATTTTGCATAGTTAGAGTTATCTTAATTTCTTTCTTATTATTGCTGGTAAGTATCGGATCAAAATTAAATTCCTTTACCCGATCCACGCCCAATTCTTTAGTTATAGTATTATTTACAGCATAAATAATTGTATGGGCATTATTACCCGATCCAAGATAAATTTTACGATTTTCTGTCGTACCATTAACAGAAGTTGTATAATCAACTTCTGTATTGGTTAAATTCGTAATACTGGCAGCATTGCGTAATTCATTAGTTATTAAGTTTAAAATGTTTTGAGCATCCTGGGCATTACTCCCTTGCTCATACGAATATTGATAAGACTTAACGATTGAGGCGAATAGGCTAATAATCCCAACGCTTATTAATACTGCCATTGCCGACCAAACAATAAATTCAACTAAAGTAAATCCCTTATTATTCATATAACACCTACGGTTGATAATAATATCCAACAATTTCTATTTGCCTTTGAGAATTCGCTTCATTCCAAGTAACCTTTACTTTTATTGCTGCTAATTTTGAATTTATATCCGTTTCGACCGGCTGATAAACTGTAAAGGTCGTATCGTTATTATTAAATTTATTCTGGTGAGTTGGATAGTTAGCAAGAGGTATTGCACTTTTGCCATCATATTGTTTCATATCTTCAAGTAGTGATTTAGCTAAATAGACTGCCTGGTTATAATTTTTTGCTGCCGCCGCCTCCTTTACATATTGGGCATAGGCATATGACATAGCCATAATGGCAGAGCCCAAAATAACCATCGCGATTAACACATCTATCAGCAAAAAGCCTTTTTGCGATTTTACCATACTCCTTTTTGCTTCCTCTCTAAATACAGCTCATATACTCGAATTCCGTTCTGGATGCATTCAATACCGCAAAAATTCATTTTATTTCGCTTATTTCTGCTGAAGAATAAAAATTCCCTGCCTTCTTGCAAAAAGTTATTTGATAATTAACAAATAGATAACATGGGTATTTTTTGGCAAAAAAATGTCCCTCACCGAAGCGAGGGGTAAGCGTAAGGAGATGATGTGTAAAACTAAGGAATAATATATATAAACACTCGGCTAGTGACGAGCGGATCTTTATTTTAGCTGAAAGCAAAATGCCCTCTACCGAAGTAAAGGGTATTCTGCATAAGGTTACATGACAGGATTTAAGCTCAATATAGCAAATACTGGAAGGGATATCCTCTTGCTATATTGATTGTTTAAATTATATCAATAAATTATGAAGATAGTATGAATAATTTATAAGAAAAACGTAAAAATTGCTGATCTGGTGCTCAGTTTACTAACCAGTCGACCGCAAAGTCATAAAAGCACTAGCCGCATTCAGTAGCATGACAAGCGCGACCAAGCGTAATTTCCATTTACCGTAAGCCACACCGAGATAAAAGCTCCTACCTTATGGCAGGAGCTGGATAAGAGGCTGACAAAAATAGCCTATTTAATTCCACTTTTTATCTTCGTAAAAGTTATTCTCTTTTCAGCAATTTCATTCAGGGCTATGGTAACTGGCTTCGTTGACTCACTGTCTACTAATGATTCACTTCCTTCCTCTATTTCTCTTGCACGTTTAGCACCTAAAATGGCAAGAGTATATTTATTGTCAATTTCATGTAACAGTATTTCTAATGGTGGTAGGTTCATTATCCTTGCCTCTTTTCATTATTTATCTTCTCAGCCAATTTCGCCTCCACTTTACTATTAAATTCATCACAGTAATATTATACCATATTTTCCCTGTTCCATGCGGCTGAAGACAAATAAAAAGCCCGGCAGCCGAAACGTACGCTATTTTGCCACAGGATTGCCACAAACTAAGTGTAATATGAAATCAAAGTGCGTAATGCCCTTCGCCGGGTTTCTTTGAGAAAATTTTAGAGGAGGTTTAGTTGTGAAAAAATCCGTTGTCTTTCTATTGATTCTTTTGTCCATTCTCTATCTTCCAGCAACTGCTCTTATGGCATGGGCACCTAATTATGAGGGCGAACCTGATATACTCAATCCCAACCATATTAGTGGCGCATTTGTTTGGCATGACTATAATGGTTTTCATTTACGCACTACAACAGTTGGTGATAAACATACTTTTACTGGGACAATACATACTAATGGGCATTTCCAAAATGTTGATGACCGCTTCTTTAGAGATAAGGATTATTATCACTTAAGTGACCGGGATACTGTTGATTTTCAGTTTACTACAACGGGTAGGACTGTAGGTATCGATTTTGATATAGCTGATGGGGATTATCTATCTCTGGAAATCTATATGGACGGACACAAAATTAGTCCGATGGATATTTACGTTGGTAAAGATGGATGGCATCCAGGTAAATATAAATTCACGCTAAACCGTTTGCCATACTATTATGATGAGCGAGTTGTAATTGTTCATCCTAGATGGCATGGTTATTGGGGATGGGGATATCACCATCGGTAAATATAACATGTACAATGGTAATCAAAAGAGGCGATCGAAAACTGAAGGCTTTCGGCATTATAAAAAACACGGCTTAGCGCCGTGTTTTGTTATTTCAAATTTAATCCTTCGGCTATTCTACTGCCAAGCTCATTATCTGTGCATATAAAGTGATGATTGCTGGTCAGACAACGTTTGGTCATATTCTTCACCTTCAAATTATAAATTCTGGTGTGATTATATTCAATTTATAATTATTTTAGAATTTAGAATGAAAGCTAAAATACATGGTCCCATCTCCGCTAAACTTTATTTTAACTCACTTTGATGGTATCATTGATTGTGGTCAGTACATGGGTTTCCGTATGCATTGCTTAACCATATCATGCAAAAGGCCACACAAATTTTGTCATAACTATGGTTATGAATTTAAATAAACATACTAGGAGCCAGGAGATTTTCCCGGCTTTTATTTTAATAGTATAAGCGATAATTCCTATGTTATCGGGCTGGATGACCGGCACCACGAACGAGAAGAAGAAGAAGCGGAAGATTTTTTGAGGAAAAATAAGCAAAGTTCTTAAATAAAATTTAATTCCATATGCAAGATAGGATAAGGTTTTCCTGCCCCATCAATTTCAGAACGATTTATGACATGAAATCCCATATGCTTATAAAAGCCAACAGCCTGAACATTCTGCTCATTAATATCTACTCTCTTTATTCAAAATGTTGTATATACAGTGTACTTTCTTGGGTCAAGTATGGCTAGCTACGGGAAGAGTAAATTTACATTAGCTTTTACAAAATCCGGCACTATGCCGGATTTTCTATAATTTCATTAACTTAACTCAGCCCGATCCGCAAACAATGTAAGTTACGGGCGATTTTCTCCATAAAGATGGAAGTATACTGCTAATTTTGTATGCTATTTGAAAATAATTGGAATTATGGTAGAACCGTTTATCCGCTCAACTGATTTTTTCTAATCAGTAGCTCAAAATTGAACCTCTAAGATTGGCTTTGATGTATCCAACAAAACAAAGCGTTTTGGCTAGTAAATTCTATTTTATCTTTGGCAAAAGAAACGGAGTACGTCTTTTGTATTCAATATATTCAGCACCGAATCTAAGTTCTAATTCTTTTTCTTCTATTACTTTATGATAGGTTGTGCCCACAATAAAGCCCAATATAAAACATACAATTCCGTCAGTTAACGATACAAAATAAGTGCCGATTCCTAAGTAATAAATTATGGCACCTAATTGAATCGGATTTCGACAGTATTTATAGGGTCCTTTTACTATGAGTTTTTGGGTAGGTGCATTAGGGGCTGGCGTACCGTTTCCTAACAACCACTGCGTCAACGTTGTCCATATTAAAAAGAAAAGTCCAATCGGAATACAGAATATAGGAATTATTTTAGTTAAGAAAGGATTCCAAATCAAATTCAAATAACGGTCAGCAAAAAACCCAATAAAAATAAATATTCCTGGAAAAATTATCAAAAATACTGTTGCTCCTATTATTAGTGAGACCACTCTTTTCTTAAGCGGACTTGGTCTTCCTGAATTAAATCTTAAAATATAATTTACAATAGAATCCGTATTAATCATAAAGTCCCTCCTACCGTCCGGAGGTATAATCCGGACAGTGATCCGTAATCCGTATACCGCCCGACCATTTACAGCTATTTTGTCTATCAAGTCATAATTTTTAAAACAATAATACCTATAGCCTACTAAAATGTAAGTTATGGGCGTTTTCTCCATAATGACGGAAGTATCCTGCTAAATTTTGTATGTTATTTAAAAATGTTGGCTGTTAATTTAAACTATAAGACGTTTTTGATAGACATTAAACATTGCAAAAATCAGCGACTATTTTTGCGGAAATCAAGATACGAATATACAACTGGAAGTAGAGTCACAGCCACAAGCATTAATAAGAAAGATGCCCATCCATTCGGCTGTCCCTGTAAGTTCCAATGGATGGGTACCCTTGCCGGTAGATGGGGATAAACACACAACGATACAGCCAAATCGAGGACCAATAAAGCCCAGACAGGCCAATCTTGCAGTAACAATTTCTTATTATTGTCCATCTTTCCTCTCCTCTAAGAATGCATTGCTTTGAAATATTTTGTTAGCTAATGTTTCAAAAACAACTTTCCTATCACTTCATAAATTCCCACATTCTTCCTTCACCTGAAATAAATGGGATTAAAGTCTCTAAAATACGTTAATTCTATAGGACTAAAATTCTATATATGGAAATTTTTTCTTTTAAAAGTCTATAACAAATTTGTGACAAAAAGGTGACAAATAAAAAAGCTCCCTACCGTAGGAGCTGGATAAGCGGCTGACAAAAATAAGCCTACTTAATTCCACTTTTTATCTTCATAAAAGTTATTCTCTTTTCGGCAATTTCATTCAGGGCTATGGTAACTGACTTCGTTGACTCATTGTCTACTAGCGGTTCACTTCCTTGCTCTATTTCTCTTGCACGTTTAGCACCTAAAATGGCAAGAGTATATTTATTGTCAATTTCATTTAACAATATTTCTAATGCTGGTAGGTTCATTATCTTTGCCTCTTTTCATTATTATCTTCTCTGCCAATTTCGCCTTCCACTTTACTATTAAATTCGCCGCAGTAATATTATACCATATTTTTCCTGTTCCATGCGACTGAAGACAGATAAAAATTCACGCCCTCACAGAACATATGTTTGTATCTCGATTATAAGAGCTGCGCGGATAGGAGATCAAGTGTAGCATAGGTATATGTTGGGAAATAAAAAAGCCCACCCTGAAGGATGAGCAGTTTATGCTATTTCCGAGACTTATCCATTAATATCAAGGTTAAAATGTTTATCCGATACGTGAAGATGGAATTCATGTTCATTGTCTTCGTGCCAACGATACCAATCATGCCATTCTTTCGCGTGTACTTCTCGCCAGTGCCTGTCGCCACTATGCTCTCTCCATTCCCGGTCATGATCGCGCCATTCCCGTTCATGATCTTTCCACATTTTTTCATGATATGCTCGATCATGACGATGATGATCATAGTCATTATCATGGGCATATGCGGCTAAGGGGAAAATGCTAACGGCAACGAAAACCGTCAGTAAAATAAAAGCCTTTTCATTTAGAAACACCGCCTTTATGATTTGCCTTAATTATAAAAAGTGTTTGTGGCAAATATGTGACAAAATAAAAAAAGTCTCCCCAGCCGTAGCCAGGGGAAATCTTAATTCTTATTGAGCAATCGGTACTACCTTAAAGCTGATTATTTTTTCAAAAGCCAGATATTCTTTGCTGCCATTAATAATATCATCAAAGGTATAACAAGTATTGCCAGTGCCAACTGTACGATTATACCATTGAACAAAATTATTAATTTCAGTCGTAGTTAATTTATATTCCCGCTCGCTGGAATCACTCATCGTAACCCGTAACAAAGCCCTGCTTGCAGCTACTGGGGTTGCAGATGCTTCATTTGAGTTATCGCTTTCAATACCGTTTTCTATTACTGCCGTGACCACATAGTAATATGTCGTTCCGTTTACAACGTCAGTATCAACGTAGCTCGTGCCGATAACTCCGCTTGCAATCGTTGTGTATGGACCACCTGCAGTGGTTGAACGTTTAACGTTGTAGCTGACTGCATCGGTTACTGCGTCCCAGGAAAGAGTTACCTTAGAATCGCCTGCAGTTGCAGATAAATTAGTTGGTGCAGAAGGCGCAAAATTAGATGTCCACCGAGCTATATTCGATATGCGAAATTCATCAAGATAAGCTTCAATTGCACCAATACTTGTTCTGGTATAGCTATCTCCACCTAAATATATAGGAAAGGACTTATTAATGCCAGCATTCAAATCTCCTGATGCTACAATTTCTCCATTAACAAAAATATATCCAGTTCCTGTGTTACGTACACAAGTAATATGTATCCACTCATTAGGTTTTAAAGCTCCGGCAGACGATGTCAAAACTTTGTCCTCTATAGAAAAAGCCAACTTATAGTTAGAATCCAGTGTGATATAGATAGGCTGTTCACTATTAGCACTTTCTCGGCTATCTAATAACAATACTACATTTCCAAAGGATGCTTCATAGTTCCCTTGTATGTAATAAAGCCAAAAATCAATAGTAAAGTCTCCAGTATCAAAAACAAATTTACTTGCAGCATCTGTGTACATACCACCTATGGCATTAAAATAGGCGCTACCATCGCCATCCTTTACTTGAGCTTGGCTAATACTTACCCCATTATTTTGAATAATCCAGTCATTTCCACATTCATCCTTTACTCCATCTTCAAAATGTAATAATGCAAGTGTGTTTTGGTCTACCTGATACATAATATTACCTCCATTTTTTATTAGCCGACAATAGCCAAGGAACTCTTTAATTGATGTGTATTTTCTGTATATCGGCTTTCACTTATATACATTCATTCCATTGTCTTATTTAAACGGGTAAACCCTCAAAATTTTAATGAGTTCTGCAAAATTAAAGTCTCACCTAATCCATAAATTCGAAAACGATGTAATTCTCTATTCTATATCCGTACAGAAAGAAGAAAAAACAGATAAGTGAAAAATAAAAAACCGCCCACCCCGAAGGATGAGCGGCTTAAAAGTATACGTTAAAAATAAAATGACTCATTCAGATTTTAAAGTATTCTCTTGTTCCTTATGAGCAGCAGCCTTTTTCTCGGCAATTTTTCTCAGTTGTTTTTTCTTATTCTTAGGGCTTTTATCTCCCATTTAGTAAACATCTCCTTTTGTTTAAACCTATAATCATTATACTACCTTTTAACAAATGAGTATTCCAATTCCTCTGCCCGTTGGCTTGTATCATGTCAAAATGAAGCTCTAGTATCTAAGGTATTCATAGGTTCCATTAATTTCTCCTAAATCAGTCTATTTCCTCGTTTTTTCAAGACAACTTGTTCGCAAAAACAAATTAACTACATAATAACCGCCTCAGTCCAAAAACCAGAACGGCAGTAATTAAAATCTATACTGTAACCCGACAGCATTTCTGCAATTCCCTCAATTAACGCGATTTCGTGCGTAATTAAAAGATCCTGCTGATCTTTACCAGAACATTTGTTCGTTTTGTGCATTGCATAGCACCCCGCTAATCCCTTAAAATGGATTACGAGACAGTATCTCCTACGATCCGCGGCCGCGGTCCTTCTACTGTCTCTCGTCCGGGGGGGGCCGGCCTGAGCCGGATGTTAGCGCATCCGGCTCTTTAGTTTTTAGTGGCTTTTAATTTGTTATACTCATCCTTAAGAATACCCATATAAATGGTATCTGTATAATGACCATTAATGTAAAAGGATTGTCGGGAACGCCCTTCCTCTACAAAACCACACTTCAAATAACATTTATTTTCCTTTTTAAATAATTTAGAATCCAACATATTGTTAATTAAATCTCTAAATTGGCTTAGTTGTTCTGGAGTGAAGTTTTTCCTCAAAAAGAAATGCCCACTACTGCATCCGCCGGAGCAGTTTTCATTACGAGACGACTTATCATGTAATTTGAATGTTCAATGCTTTGTTTTAGTTCCCGGTAATATTGTAAATAGTTCTCCGCTTCATTACATGCGATTAGGGCGGTTTGGCCGCCCCTTTTTAAGTCTCTAAAATAGAATTTCTTCTTGCGGAAGTCCCGGTTCCAGGTTCTTATTCACCTGTTCTCGCACGATCTTCCACGCATGCTGGTATGCGTCATCAATCTTGGCTATATCGTTAACTTCAACCTCAAATTCCGCATTTGCCCGGACGTTATTGAATCCCGGCAGGCTTTTGGTTTAGCCATATGATACTTTGAGTTTCATACTCTGTCCTCCTGATGTATAAATTCAACCAGTTTTGCCATACTATGGTTGGGAGCCGAACCAGAGTCATTGATGAATTGACATGTCGCCCATATTATCGGTTCCCATCAAAGTGATTTCTCCTCTCCCATACCCGGTTAATCCCGGGTCTTTTTATTCCTGAACTGTTTCAATTTCCATAATCCTTTCATTTTTTCGTGCCATCGGCTTAATCTGACGAAAAGTTTTTCCTTGCATAGAACATGTATATCGACTAAACTAACAAAGAAAGGGGGGTTGCCTTTATGCCAACCTACCACATCATCATTAATGGTCAACCAACCGAGGATTTAGTCACCGGGGATACTTACATCGACGCGTATTTTTCCGCCTCAGAAAAAGTGCCTAATGATTACAAGAAAGATTTTAAATTAGTAAAAGTTGAAGAAGAATCAGAAGACTAATTATATCCAGACATATAACTCTGATCGACCGACACTAGACAAGGAACACGTTTAGTCTTTTGCTTCGGTGTGTCTGAAATTATTGTTATTTGGACAATCACAGTAAAGTTCTATTCAAGTCAGGTGATGCAATGGCAGATCCTGACTTTTTATTATGACTATGATAGCGAAGGATACAAGCCATCATGAATTTATTTTTACGAGACATTCATCTACGTCGTTTCAATTCGTTTCACACCGATCGCTATAAGTGATGCCCACGGCTGGAGGATTGTTAACACTTTCATCATAAGACCTCCTTTTTCTCATAAAATACATTAAGAAAAACAAGATATATCTACTTATGAATTCAAAGGATGATAAAGATGGAGAATATATTATTTGGAAATTTAACTCCAGAAGATATTGTTGTATTGGTTTCCGTTTTCGGTATCAGCGTTGGAAATTCATTAAGCGATGAGGAACTTCTTGTCCTTGGCAATTTTATGGTTTCAGCAGGTGTCGCACTATTAATCGTCGTGACTCAACGCGCATTACTAAAAACTCAACAGGAAATCACAATGCCAAATACGCAAACACAAATCGATGCATTGCGGAAAGAAATTCAGCAAATTAAGGATGTATTGAATAAACGACTTGACCATGATTATTCGTACTTTTATTAAGCTGCTCCTACCACTATTTCCAGTTGTATTCTTTGACGGCCAGGCGCTCCATCATCCGGGCAAGTTTAGATCCATAGCTTTGGGCCAAGCCGTATTGTTTTTGCAATCCCGTCTCCCCTTATTTAAGTTGTTTTGGCGCTTACATGGGACAGCCTTTCCGAGGATACGCGCCGCAGAAATCCGCACTTGAAAGCTGAATCATAACTCTGTCATCCGGGCCCAGGCTAATGATATCTGCATCCGGCTGCGCCTCCAGGTAAACTGCGGATGATTCCTTTCGAAAGCGCACATACCTTCTCGTTTATCACTTGGTCATTTTCCCTCCGAAGATACGATTCATACACCCTGAAAAAATGCGCCCGTTCTACGCCAATGGCCTCACTACCGCAAAGATCTTTGTAGCCAATTGTTTTCACGGCCTGTTCACCAAACAATGGCTCCAGGTAGGTTTTCTATATGGGTCAATCTTACACATAACCTCATCCCAAGCCTCTTCCGCGCTGGGTAAGAAATTCGCCTTCTGCATAAGGCTTTCGGCTGCTTCTCGAATTTCGGCCACTGTGGGAAAAATTTTCGACTGCATAATAACCTTGGCAACAGCTTGCTCCAAGACACTGTACGGAAAATCGGCAAGCATCTTCTGCCAGAGAGCAACGGTAACCTGCAAGTTAATTTGCCGGTCTTGCAACGTCGGCATATTCGCGTTACATTCCAGCACCTGCATAATTCTCCATAGCCATCATGAGAAAACCGCAGAAAGCAGCATTGTCAACTTGCAGGGAAATATCCACTTCTTGTTTCATCTGCATAATTTGTTCTCGATAAGCCTGATAAAATTCAAAGGTTGGGTTGGAGTTATATTTAATTCCTATTAATTCAAAATACTCGATTATCCCTTTCGCTGTGGTAGGTTTGATAAAAACTTCCACACTAGGCCGATAATATATAGGATAGACTGTTAGCAACGGCCATTTCGCCAGTTTATACTCCTGAAGCAGACCTGTCATCAGCCTAAAGCCAAACGCTTGATCACCATGTAAAAACTCCTTCAACCCATGGGATAAATGCTCTTTTTCATTTTCATTCATAACTTTTACTAAATCCCGAAATTTTGGTTTTTCAAAAATAGAAATCAAAGAGGATTGGCTGACGACCTTGTCCATAAAATCTACAATGTTAATAGCACTTTCAAACTGTCCAATCGAGAAACTGTCTTGCGCCAAGTTTTTCATTTTCTCTACTTTGTGCTTTTTTGCCAATTCGACCATCCGAGGATTAGAAAAGCCACCGGGATATCGCATAATAAATCTTTCTTCGGCTTCTTTGAGCTTTGCCTTGTTCATAACCTCATCTCCTCAGAATATTAATAATATAAATGCCCATAACCTACAAAAATGTAAGTTATGGGCGTTTTCTCCATAAAGATGGAAGTATCCTGCTAAATTTTGTATGTTATTTAAAAATGCTGGGTAGTTTTATTTTACAATAGAAAAGCTTTCCCTTGCTCTTCCGTCAGGCTAACAATCATGTATCAACTATTATATCCTGGACAATACTCTGAAGGTTCCCTTGCCAAACCTGAAATCCTGATACCATTCTTCCCTCTGCGATTCTGGATAAATTTCCAGAATCTCAATAACCTTTAGGGCAAACTCGACCGAGCCTGAACCTGCCGCTGTTATAATTGTTCCGTCACGAACCGCGAAGACTTCGACATAGTCGGACTTGCCGGCATAATCCGGTACAAATTGTTCAAGGAAGCCCGGTCCGTTGCTAGTATGTTTTACCCCTTTTAACAAACCGGCCCGGGCCATAGTTATTGTGCTACCACAAAGCGACCCGATCGGCACTCCTTTTCGATGAAACTCTATCAGCAAATTCTCAAGCGACTGAATACCATCAAAATATTTTTTATATATCGGATTTTTCTTCTGCCACATTTCGCCGCCAGGCAAGATCACCAACATTGCTTTTTCCGGGTTAAGCTCATCTAACGTGATGTCAGGCAATACTTTCAGCCCCCCCATGGTCGTAATCGGTTCATTAGAGAAACCGACGGTAACGACCGGAAGATTCGCTCGCCTTCTTATCTCACAAAGGGCAATTGCCGGCTCCCAATCAGCCATACCGTCGAAGACAAGCACATAAACACTTTTCCCTGTTGCGATATTTTCCATCGGATCCCTCTCCTCGCATATTTTGTAAGTTCTGAGCGTTTTTCTTCATAAGGATGCTAAAATTCGTAATATCATTTCGTAATAATTGGAATTAATGTAGAACCACCTATTCGCCGATTTTTTCCAACCGGTGGCTCAAAATTAAACCGGCTGAAAACGGCTTTTATACAAAAGACTGTTTTTCCATAAAAAATCCGTGTCTGCATTTCTTTGTCGTCAAGCAAATACATACGATGTCATAGACAAGCTGCCCATAATGCAATCCTGATTGTACACTCGAATTTCGTCTGTCTCTTCCGCAGCACCTAATACATACAACAGAGGATAGAAATGGTCAGGTATCGGCACAGCCAACTCTGCAACCTGACCGAATGCCTTATAGCCGACCACACCTTTTTTATCATTGTTGCTCACGCATTCTGCAATATAGTTGTCAAACTCATATGCCCAATCATAACCACCATTTCTAGAGAATTGGATCATTCCTAAATTATGTACTACATTGCCACTGCCAAAAATCATTACTCCTTGTGAACGAAGATCCTTCAGTTTTTTTCCTAATGCCAAATGCTCTTCCGCCGACATGCGACGGTTTACACTTACCTGCAATACGGGTATATCCGCATTTGGATACATTGCCCGCAACACGCACCAGGTTCCATGGTCCAAACCCCAGCTACCATCAAGCACAGCTGCATTCCCCAATATTTCTAAAATGCGTTTCGCAAGTGTTGGGTTCCCAGATGCCGGATAATTAATACTATACAATTGTTCGGGAAAACCATAAAAGTCATGAATAGTTCGAGGCAGTTTGTTGTCCATCACACGGGTCCCTTCGGTATACCAATGAGCTGAAACAGCTAGTATGGCCTTTGGCTTTGGCAATGACGTCACGATCTGTCGCCAGCCATGGACAAATTGATTGTCCTCAATGATGTTCATCGGCGAGCCATGACCAATAAACAAGGTTGGCATCAATTGCATAAAACGAACCTCCAATTCTTAAAGCCTCAAAATAGGAACTATTTCGAGTTTCTGTTGTTAGATATTCTGAGGGAGATAGATTATACCTTCACTCTTAGCACATCAACCACCCCCTTTCTACAAAGGGAGTGCTAACCGTTCCCTAACAACCTAAAAATATTTGCAAATATCATTTTAGCTTGTGTTTTACTGCTTATAGGACTATTACTATATAAAGAAGCTGTATCATTACGGCAAATAGCTGGTATGATTATCTGTGGGATTGGATTATTCCTGATAAGCAAATAACAAAATATATTAGTAGACAATATAACTTCCTTGAAATTGGAAAAGGGCTGTCTTCAAGGCAAACGCTTAATGCGACAGCCCCTTTCTCCGTAAGGATAGAAGTATCCTGATAAATTTTGTATGTTATTTACTCCACCCTTTTCTCGTCACGTTTCTTTAAATCCTTAGGATTTACAAGATGGCCTGTTAAACTTAATTTGGAAAGGAAACTTCTAGTGTATTGCGAATTTCCCCTAAACCATCCGTAAATTATTACGAAAATGAATTGCTTCCGCTATGTGTTGTCCGTTTATCTTTTCACTTCCGGCAAGATCGGCAATGGTTCGTGCTACTTTGACAATACGGTCGTATCCTCTGGCACTTAAATTCATCTTTGTAAAAGCCTGGCGCATCAGGTCTTGCGCATCACGGGTCATAGCGCAGATACTTTTTAACTGTTTGTGACCCATCTGGGAATTACAATAAAAACCATGCGAACTCAACCGGCGATATTGTACTGCCCGCGCTTCTTCCACCCGCCGGCGGATAACCACGGATGACTCGGCAGTTTGATTGCTGACCATTTCACTGTATTCCAGACGGGGAACATGAACGTGAATATCAATCCGGTCCAATAACGGCCCGGATATTTTTTTACATAGCGGCGGATTTCTTGCTGACTGCAAGTGCACTCTTTAGCCGGGTCAGTTAAAAAACCGCACGGACAACCGTGAAGTTCACAACTTGACTAACATGACTTTCACCGTTCATAAAAAAGTAATGCCAGAAAATAAAAACTGCGGCAATACACCCGGCGAAAGAATCCGCTGGGCCCGCTTTGAAACTGGTCTTGATATTGTCGATGTAGCCCGTAAAGCCGGTCTTTGTCCAGGCACTATCAGCCGAATTGAGAATGGCCGGGCTCAAACTGTTGAGATAGAGACCCTTAGAAAGTTGGCGCCAATTTTAAAACAAACTATCGCATTTTTAGGTTGCTTCGACCTGTTACCGGAAAGTACTCTTGCCGAGCGCATCAGGAAAGCGCGACTCATCCATGGGTTGACCAAATCAGAGCTCGCCGCTAAAATCGGCACCAATGAAAAAACGGTTAGACTTTGGGAGCGTGGTAGATGTAGCCCTACTGAAAAATCAATGAAGATATTAGTTCCCTACCTGAAAAATCTAAAATTACATTAATTATTTATCTAAGTGAAATGTTGTCGATTTGCTGGTCGCACTAGAAAGCAGCATTAAGGCAATTGAAGAAAAGAATGGAAAGAAATCGAAATCAAAAAGGAAACCGGCATAAGCTTGGCTATTAGGGCCAGGCTTTTTCTTTAATATAAAAATCCCTCACACATTGTGAGGGGTAAGAATGAGGAATATATAATGTTCACAAGCCTGTTCCTATTATTCTCAACTTAGCTTCTCCATTTTCTTTGGTGAGTTCAACCACAAAGGATTTTCCTAATATCCAAGAATCTTCTGCAATATGCCCGTTTCCTGCTTCCCAATAAGAACCCCAAAAAGTTTCTTGTACGGAATATGATACACTATAAAGATCGCCATAGCCATTTACATGGGGCACCTTTCGGGCTTTAACATCTTTGTAAGCTACTATTTTTTCTCCATTAAATATGGATTTTTCCTTGAAATGATCTAAATAGAGTATAAATAACCGATTTACTACATCAGTATCTGACAAACCGTTTACTTCGCTCAATGAAACTCTTGGTTCAAATTTCGCATTATCACTACTTGTGCAACCTCCTGTAAAAATCAGCATAACCAATAAAACTACAAGAGCAATTTTTTTGAGTAAAATGCTAATCGTACCTCCCACTAAAAGATTTTTAGTATGCATTATAAGGGCAGAGAAATCTGATTTGCTCTCCTTGCCCTGGATATACCTCCGATAAGTCTCTATCACAGTGCGGATCACTATGTGCACTATATTTTAAATTACCATTTTCGTCTTTTGCCGTTATTATTGCCGAATGGTGCCACCCATCCGAATCATTATAGAACTGAATGACATCTCCAAGGTTAGCCTCAGTACTACTATATGCTATTCGGCAATACCCTCTACTCACCATATAATCTGCAAAATTCCCTGCTAATGTCCATGCATGCGAAGATGCCGTTTTATCACAAAACCAACCTTCGGAAACTGGAATTCCAGCATAATTCCAACATTGAGATACAAAGTTTGTACAATCATTATCACGCAGATATGGAAAATGTGTATTTATTTGGGACCAATAATGATGTGCATACCATACGGCTTTTTGCCTATCAAAGGTGACAGTTTGCGGCTGACTATTAAAGCCATGACTAAGATAGAATTCATCTTTTTTAACATTATTTTTGAAATCATCGTAGAAGCTCAAATCCATACCCCACAACCATAATTTATTTTTTATTCAGCTTGTATATCAGTAAATTTATCAGCCTTCTGTCGCAAAACCAGAGAAAACTCACCCATACCTGCGCTAGTAGAATATCTCTCGTTATAATCAATTATAAAGGCATTCGGGAAATGTATGGTTCTAAAGTTTTGATCAGCGGTATTTACTTGAACAGTTACATCCCTATAAGCATCTGCATTCTGGGCAGTAACCAATGACCATTTTAGTAATTTTGAAGTTTCTTTATCGGACGCATCTAGCATATTGTTATGAGTAAGTTTCCCTGTTACAAACAATGTACCTGCAACACTAGATGACTTAGCCATTGAGTCGTTAGGTGTACTTACTCCAATGTTCGCAGAAGTAATAATGTCTTCACCTAAGTTAATTTCAGTGTCTTTTCCTTTAACAGCCAATGTAAATCCCATTATGAATCCTCCCATAACTTTTTCAATTTAATTTGTTAGCTAATGTTTCAAAAACAACTTTCCTATTACTTCATAAATTCCCATATTCCTCCTTTGTTTTAAATAAATGGGATAAAAGTCCCTAAAATAAGTTCAATTTATAGGACCAAAATTCTATATATGGAAAATTTTTCTTTTAAAAGTCTATAACAAATTTATGACAAAAAGATGACAAATAAAAAAGACCGGCAGTCAAGCTACCGGGTGATATAGGCAGAGTAATGCCTATTTTTTGTACTCATGCTGTCTATTTTACACCAACTTGGAGGTTTACACAGAATTTAGGATAGCTTTTACTTTTTACGATATTCCACTGATTTCTGGAGAACGGTATTCCATACACTAATCGCATTAATGAAACAATGCGAAGCCCATAATAACCAAGAACAAAGCACCACTCATTCGAAATAAAATTAAAGCTTCCTCTGTTGGTTCAGATCCCTCTTTCATTTGCCATCCATAGGTAATTTTCCACATCGCTTTAGGAAAAAGTATATAAAGAATAGAAATAAAGATAAATACAAGCTTCACAAATAAATCCATTTGATAAATTCCCTTTTAACCTTTCTAAATATGTTTTTTCCATTTTATTATAGTAAAAGGGGAGTGACTAAATGATAAATCACTCCCTTTAGATAAATAATTTAACTCATAACACAGGATCTAAGCTGTCACCGACATCATACATCAAGTCCGAAGCATCGGTAAATGTAGCGTTAAATGAACCAATCCCAAAATTCAATGAGGCATTCAAAGTGTCGTTGTTGTATTCGTATGTGACTGAAGGAGCACCAAGGGGAGCAAATCCCCATTGAAAGTTCCATGAAAAATTACCATTCCAATCACCAAAGGGACTATCAGTCATTTCACCTGCGGGATTTCCCGGTCATATTACCAGCGGGATTCCCGGTCATTTCGCCAGCAGGACTGCTGCTAGAAGGCCAATTATCTTCCGGAATCCAATTAGGATTACTATCTGCTGGACCATTATTAATACCAACAATGGCGTCCATGGTTCCGGTTGAATACCCGGTTTGAGAAATATTGGTTGCATTACTTAAAGTGCCCTGTGATGTGTAGGTGATATTAGTCACAACTGTTTCTCCTAGAGAAACAGTATATGCCGGTGTAGTAGTAGAATCAGTAGTAGAATTTTCAGTTGTTAGCGAAGCATTTTGTATGGATGTTGTTGAATTTAAAGACATAGTCGTACCAAGTGAATTTTGCGATGAACCAAATTCTCCATAGGATAGCAGTTTGTTAATCATGTAATATATACCTCCTTGTTTTGGCCAATAGACTCCTTTCTATTGGGCTCGCTTAGAATCCCTACAAAAGAGATTCCTATAATATGTTTCTCTGTAAAACATTATATATTAAAAACAAAATTTAGCAATATAATAATTTTATATTTTCAGTATGTTGATAATTTATTTAAATTGCATTTTTTTTATGACCAAATAAAAAAGCCAGTCATATTTCTGACCAGCATTAAAGTAACAAACTATTATTTTTTCTCCACAAACCAACGTCCCTCGTCGCAAAACAGGAAAAATTCCCGCCGGCCTATCCGGCAAGTGTAACGTATGCCGCAGCCCCCGCCTTTTAAGGATGCCACCTGCCGGACGTACAGAACCCGGTCAATCTCAACTACCCGCCCGTCTTCCCATTATAGAGGAAACCATTGATAAATTGGGGAGCAACCTCAAACTGATAAAATAAAACTAATCAATAATACAACACATTAAACTTAGTAACCCAGTTCTTTTCCCACAATTATTACTTTGATTCTGCCATTAATAAACTGTCTTTTTATAGTTACAAATGAATTGCAAATTCTTTCTTCACTTTTACAGTCAATACAATATCCCAAGGATACGCAAGGTGTTTTTTTGTTGAGTCTTTTTGCATCCAATGGTGCTGTATAATTTCTTACCCTTTTTTCAGCTTCTTCTATATTTTTAACAATCTTATTAATGCCTGCTACAATAATTACTTGTCTTGGACCGTAAATCATTGGGGCTACTCTACTTCCATTACCATCAATATTGAAAAGTTCTCCTTCCTCGGTTAGTGCATTGGTACTGGATAGAAATGTATCTGCGCTAAAAATATTTCTATATAATTGATCTTTTTCTTCACGGGTTATTCCATCTTTGTATTTATCTAAAAAACGATATTTTCCATTTCGTAGTAAATCAATAACTCCTGTCTCAAAAAGGGTCATAGAATCGCCTACTCCGACGACTGAATCTTCTTTGATTAGTTCTTTTACTTTCTTCAATAATTCATTTTCATCTTTCACATAAAAACCAAGGATATTATGTTTTTCTAAACAACTTATGGTTCTTTCTACCCGTTTTTCCCTGTACCATAAAATTGGCATATCCATACTACTTTAACCAACCCTTTCTAACGAAGTTAAATGCTACTTTCAAGTGAAAATAACTTTTGATCCCGAGTTTTTTAGATGGATAGTTTTTTGCAAGTACAAATCCCATGATGCACTTCAACGTCCCCACTGACGACAACCGGCTTATCTCTGATTTCTGGTCGATACAGGCACTCTACACTGGCATAAAAATTGTTCAAATCTACATGTAGGATCGTATGCTTCATAGTTCCTTTTTTGAAATAGAACATATGTTTGCATTTCAATTATAGGGCTGAGCGGATAGGAGATCAAGGAGCGTGGCATAGGTATATATTGGGAAAATAAAAAGACCGGCCATTTGACCGAGCAAATCACGACAACCGAAGGCACATAGAAAGCATCATAACTATAGTTATTCCGCCAATAGCAATGATACCATAAATAATATCTAAGAGCATTTTCATTCCCTCCTAAAAAATCAGAAAACATTATAGTATATGTGAGATTATTAAATAATATTCCTCAAAAAGCCATACAAAATACGACACTTTAAAAAGTAAAACCTCGTACTCAAGGATGAAATCTAAAAAAAGCCCCCACCTTGCGGTAGGGACTAAATTATACGTCTACTTCGTAAGTTCCATAACTTCAAAGCTGATGATCTGTTCAAACATCAGATACTCTTTCCGGTCTTTAAATTCACCAACATTGTAAGTCTTATCGAAGGCATAGTATGCATTGCCGGTACCTACGGTACGATTACACCAATCGATAAACTGACTAATTTGGTCACTCGTCAATTCATACTCGCGTTCACTGGAATCGGTCATAGTGATACGCAATAGGCAATGTCCGACTGGCTCAACTAAATATCCTTCTTCGTCAATATCAATAGCATCAAAGCCAAACACCGTATCAGTTAAATTGGTAATTTCTATTTCATGGATTGACAATTCTAAATCAGTTTTTTCAAATGATAATCGTTGGTACATGCCTGCTACAGCAGTTGAGAACTCACTTACAATACCATCAATCGTGATTTGAACTTTATTGGAATGATCCGTATTTGCATCGGTTATAATGCGAAGCTTTGTTCCAAAAAACTTAAAAGCAACCTTTCCTTCTGATGACGTAAAAAGCATACTCCCATCATAATAATTTCCGGATGGAAGGTCACTATTTTTAACTGTTTGCCAATCACCAGAAAAGTTAAAACCAGAATCGGTCGTGTCATATCTTTTCCATCCTGTTTCAGGTGCAGTCAACTGCTGTCCTACTGTCGCCATTTTATATTCCTCCAATTAATTATTTTTGAATCCGACATATCCAAGGAATTTCTTAATTGATGTGTGTTTCCTGTATACCGGCTTTCACTTATATACATTCATTCCGGCTTCTTATTTAAACGGGTATCTAAAATTTTTTACTCTCTGCCAAAATAAAAAAAGCCCCCGGCCGTAGCCAAGGACGATCTTAATTCTTATTGAGTAATCGGTACTACTTTAAAGCTGATTATTTTTTCAAAAGCCAGATATTCTTTGCTGCCATCAATAATATCATCAAAGCTATAACAAGTGTTGCCAGTGCCGATTGTGCGATTATACCATTGAACAAAATTATTAATTTCAGTCGTAGTTAATTTATATTCCCGTTCGCTGGAATCACTCATCGTAACCCGTAACAATGCTTTGCTGGCCGCCTGCGGCGTTGCAGATGCTTCATTCGAATTGGCACTTTCGTCCCCGTAGTTATCAACTGCGGTAACAATATAGTAATAGGTAGTACCATGAGTAACCGTACTATCGACATAGCTTGAATTGGTTACATTGCTCGCTATAGTAGTATATGGGCCGCCAGAAGTTACCGCACGTCTTACGTTATAGCCTACAGCACCAGTAACAGCCGTCCAAGCAAGCATTATTTGAGCATCACCGGCGGTTGCAGTTAAATTTACCGGTGAAGATATTGGCGCATACGGTGCAGTTGGTGGCGTAAAATTTGAAGTCCAGCGAGCAATACCTTTAGAAATACGGAATTCGTCAATATAACCAGGGAAAACACCTTGTGTGTTATATTTACCTATTGCTGGTACTCCAGTATTCGTAGCTAAAGACA
Organism: Allolucifera butyrica; assembly: GCF_900476375.1. Classification (GTDB taxonomy): domain Bacteria; phylum Bacillota; class Negativicutes; order Sporomusales; family UPPP01; genus Lucifera; species Lucifera butyrica. The sequence goes on from NZ_UPPP01000083.1 coordinate 238,760, forward strand.
GACTTGATGTCCAATTCGATTGCAGAATTCCATTCTGAAAAGTATAAAAAGAATTCCCCGATCTACATACTGCGTAATGTGTCCATTGGTTTAAAATAACATTACCCATAGATTTGCCGTTTGCACCTGTAATATCCCAAGATGTATTTGTGCTAGAAAAGAAACATGACATTTCAGAATGACCAGAACCGCAAACACCAACTAAAAATGTTTGATATACAGCAGAATTATCTCTGGACAAAACAGGCTGATTTGTTCCACTTGCAGTGGTTCTATACTCCCACCAATCAATAGTAAAGTCCCCACTACCAAAGTCAAAATCATTGCTATTTGGTGTTGTTAAATATTGATTTGTTCCATTTAAATATAACGATGAACCACCAAATTTTGATTCAGCGGTACTTGTAGCAGCACCATTTTGCGCTACCCATACCTTCCCGCTCTCATCAGTAATTCCACCGTCAAAATGCAATAACGATACTGTGTACTTGTCATCAATTGCCATAATTACATTACCTCCAATTTTTTATTAAGCCGCAATAGTCAAGGAACGCTTATAGTGAATGTGCGTTTTCTGTATATCGGCTTTCACTTATATACATTCATTCCAGCTTCTTAGTTTAAACGGGTGCATTCCGTTTTTTACAAAAAAAAGCCGGCCATTTCTGACCGGCTAAACCTAGGGGAACTATTTTGAGATTGGAAACTGTATCCCGCCCGTAATCGTCTTCTTATCACCATAGGCCCACCAGCTGATAGACCCAGTCAATGGCCCACTTAATTCAAGAGCCGACCCATTCCTTGACCATCCAACACCGGCATTCATGATCGGTTTCGGCGTTGTCACGTTAATATGCATTTCGGACTGATCTGTAATAACCAATTTCCCGTTTTCAAACTTCGTATTTTCCTGGACATTATCCGGAACTTCGTAATCCTTACCGTTTACCTTCACATAAATTTTTCCCTGCCTATTGTCGAACTGCACATCTGCCTTTTCCTGAACCTGTTTAGCAGTTCCATTCGGCTGCTGGACGGTCATGATTTCCTTTGGCACATAAACAATTTCATGCGTAACGGTATTTTGACCTTGAATATATACGGTTTTCAGATCATCCTCTTTAGCTGGAGCGCCGGTAGTGGTGACGTTGATCGCGGGAGCCGTACTTTTTTGTGCCTGCTCCAAGATGTGCTGCTTCCACTGCTGGTATTCCCGATAGCCAAAAACAAGCAGGGCCAGCACTAATGCCAGCCCCACAAGATACTTCCAATGCGCGCTTATGAAAGCAGTGAATTTTCTTTCATTATATTACTCCAAACACTTTTAACATAATAGCCGCTCCGGCAACATACTTCACAACTGGCAAGATATAAGTATTCACAACAGTAACAGCTTCTTGAATTTTGGCTTTTACTTTCGCCTGCGCTTCCGCTTTTTTCGCGGCAATAGCGGCCTTTACTACACTATAAAACTCGTTCCATTCTTCTTCCGAGAGTGAAATGAGTTGGTCCGCCGTAAGCTTGGACAAATCCACTCCATCAACCGTTTTGTTTTCATCAGACATTCTGCATTCCCCCATTTTTATTTAAATATTAAAACCACCGCCAAATCAGCGGTGGCCCTAAACCTTACCCGTAATATTCGTCTCCGTCAAAATCTTGGCCATTAATGCTAAAGGCGTCCGTGTACTGCCACATCCTGGCCTGCGAAAAATCGTTACTACTTCCCCACTGAGCATTCCAATACAGCACATAATCAGCCAATTGGGCGGTATCAATGGTTCCGGTCAGCCAAGAGTAGGAAGCGTAAATCCCAACATACTGATATCCGGCATCATTCAGCGCGCAGATAAAGGCGGAACACATATCCGTAATGGTTTGATTATCCGGCATCCCATTCCGTTCCTTATAGCCGTCTGCATCCTCCATGTCATACCAAATACCTAATTCCGGATTCACTCCATAATCCTGCAAAATCCCCTGCACATATTGTGCTTCGGCCTTGGCCTCATCGACAGTCAGAGCGTAACTGTAAAAATACACGCCAATTTTCAATCCGGCCGCCAGGGCCCCATTCACGTTGTCAGCAAAGTTTCCGTCAAGATGACGAAGGCCATAACCCAGCCGGATTATAGCAAACTCGCAGCCGGCATCTATCACTGCTTGCCAATCTACAGTCCCGTTATTTTCGCTTACATCAATACCCTTCATAATTTTACCCCCTTTTCTTCTCTAAGCTGGATAAGCTTCTCCCGGATAAACTGTGGGATATAATCACCATACCCCGCTCTATCAATGTTTTCGCAAATGCTCATTCCTTCCATACCGCCATAACCGAAGATGGCCATACTTCGAAACACATGCCCCAGACTCATAGACATGTCCAGCATATTAGCAAACGCCACCACCGCCAAAATTGTTATTTTGCGGCCAAGCCCTTTAAAGCCGCGCTGACTGCTTAGCGTTCCCGTCTTCCAGGCAGCCACCATTCCGGTAATATAATCTACGCAGATGAGCACCAATAATGCTTTGATTGGTGCATCCATCCCCCCGACAAGAAATGAAAAAACTGCGCCTATAGCTGAAAATAACCCCATAATACGGAGCTCCGTTTGTGTATATTCAATCACGTCCACCCCTCCTCTTAATAAATACATTCAAAAAATACTAAAATTTAAACTATCTAAGACATAAAAAAACCGCCTGCTGGCGGCAAGATTCTCTTGGCTTTATATGTTATATAATTTTCTGATATAATCTTCACCTTTAAGAACCGCGCTTAAAGTCGCCGGACTTCACCCCTGGTTCATGATATCTATCATATAAATGCATTAGTGTCCTCCATGTCTGCTCTTTCATCCAGCATGAAGCGCGGAATGAAAATACTTAATCAATACAAGCTTTATTATCCTTTTCTGATTTTCGAACTTAATTGGAAAAAAACTTTTATTACATACGAAATTCTCCTAAACCATCCGTAAATTATTACGAAAATGAATTGCTTCCGCTATGTGTTGTCCGTTTATCTTTTCACTTCCGGCAAGATCGGCAATGGCTCGTGCTACTTTGACAATACGGTCGTATCCTCTGGCACTTAAGTTCATCTTTGTAAAAGCCTGGCGCATCAGGTTTTGCGCATCACGGGTCATAGCGCAGATATTTTTTAACTGCTTGTGACCCATCTGGGAATTACAATAAAGACCACACGAACTCAACCGGCGATATTGTACTGCCCGCGCTTCTTCCACCCGCCGGCGGATAACCACGGATGACTCGGCAGTTTGATTACTGACCATTTCACTGTATTCCAGACGGGGAACATGAACGTGAATATCAATCCGGTCCAATAACGGCCCGGATATTTTTTTTGCATAGCGGCGGATTTCCTGCTGACTGCAAGTGCACTCTTTGGCCGGGTCAGTTAAAAAACCGCACGGACAACCGTGAAGAGAATACCTCGACTGCCATGACTTTCACCGTACATAAAAAAGTAATGCCAGAAAATAAAAACTGCGGCAATACACCCGGCGAAAGAATCCGCTGGGCCCGCTTTGAAATTGGTCTTGATATCGTCGATGTAGCCCGTGAAGCCGGTCTTTGTACAGGCACTATCAGCCGAATTGAGAATGGCCGGGCTCAAACTGTTGAGATAGAGACCCTTAGAAAACTGGCATCAGTCCTAAACCAACCTGTTTGGCTCTTGGGCTGCTTTGACCTTCTTCCGGAAAAAACTCTTGCAGAGCGTATCCGGAAAGCTCGGCTCTATCACGGACTGACAAAGTCAGAATTCGCCGCCAAAATCGGCACCAATGAAAAAACGGTTAGACTTTGGGAGCGTGGTAAATGTAGCCCTACTGAAAAATCAATGAAGATATTAATTCCCTACCTTGAAAATCTAAAATTATATTAATTATATATATTTAATGTAGGAAACGAGCCGGCTGCCCCCGCTGCTGGAAATGTTGTCGATTTATTGGCCGCGTTGGAGAGCAGCATCAAAGCAATCGAAGAAAAGAACGGAAAGAAACCGAAATCAAAAAAGAAACCGGCATAAAGCTTGGCTTTTTAGAGCCAGGCTTTTTCTTTTATAAAGCTTCTTTGATTACACCATATATGTCAACATATTTAATAAATTCCCTATAATTTCATGATTTCTAAATTGTCTTTCATCATCCCATATCATTAAAAAAAATAGCCCGAATACACAAAGAATCAAAACTACTATAATTATTATAACTATTTCTAAAAATTTTTTTACTTTCATCTTTGAAACAAGACCTTTCCATACAATTTAGTAGGCATTATATGGACAAAGAAACCTAAGTTGTTCGCCACTTTTACGATAATACGCAGTTAAATCTTTATCATTATTTGAATCACTGTGCGCACAATATGCTAAATTTCCATTTTCCTCTTTTTTTGTTATTATCGCCGAATGATGCCATCCATGTTCAGGATTATAAAATTGAACCACATCTCCAAGATTAGCGTCAAGACTAGTATATGATATTTGACAATATCCTCTACTCATCATGTAATTTGCAAATTCTTCTGCACCCACCCATGAATTTGTTCTTACAAAATGTTCTCCTGTAATATGGTCGCAAAACCAATCTACCGATACCGGAATTCCGGCATATGTCCAGCATTGTGACACAAAGTTGGTACAATCATTATCAGGATCATAAGGATAATTTACATTGGGGTGACTCCAATAAGTATGAGCGTAATATACAGCATCCTTCCTGCTAAACGCAAATGTTTGAGAACTATAATAATAGCCATGACGTTCTCTAAACTCGTCACGTTTTAGTTCATTTTTAGTATCATCCCATAAACTCAATCTATTCCCTCCAACAAATTCTTTATTATTATTCAGCCTCTACATCAGTAAATTTATCAGCTTTCTGTCGTAAAATCAGTGAGAACTCCCCCATACCTGCACTATCAAAATACCTTTCATTATAATCAATTATAAATGCATTCGGAAAATGTATGGTTCTGAATACCTGACTAGCGGTAACTACCTGAACAGTTACGTCTCTATAAGCATCTGCGTTCTGAGCAGTAACCAATGACCATTTTAGTAATTTTGAAGTTTCTTTATCGGACGCATTTAGCATATTGTTATGAGTAAGTTTCCCACTTACAAACAATGTACCTGCAACACTAGATGACTTGGCCATTGAGTTATTAGGTGTACTTACGCCAATGTGCGCAGAAATAATAACGTCTTCACCTAAGTTAATTTCAGTGTCTTTTCCTTTAACAGCCAATGTAAATCCCATTATGAAGCCTCCTATAGCTTTTTCATTTAATTTGTCTTATCTAGTATCCAAAAACAACTTTCCTATTACTTCATAAATTCCCATATTCCTCCTTTGTTTTAAATAAATGGGATTAAAGTCCCTAAAATAAGTTCAATTTATAGGACCAGAATTCTATATATGGAAAATTTTTCTTTTTAAAGCTTACAACAAATTTTTGACAAAAAAGTGACAAATAAAAAAGCTCCTGCCGTAGGAGCTGTTGTATAAGAGGCTGACAAAAATAAGCCTACTTAATTCCACTTTTTATCTTCATAAAAGTTATTCTCTTTTCGGCAATTTCATTCAGGGCTATGGTAACTGACTTTATTGACTCATTGTCTACTAACGGTTCGCTTCCTTGTTCTATTTCTCTTGCACGTTTAGCACCTAAAATAGCAAGAGTATATTTATTGTCAATTTCATTTAACAATATTTCTAATGCTGGTAGGTTCATATATCTTTGCCTCTTTTCATTATTATCTTCTCTACCAGTTTCGCCTCCCACTTTACTATCAAATTCATCACAGTGATATTATACCATATTTTTCCTGTTCTATGCGACTGAAGACAAATAAACCTGCTAAGAAAAGGCCCGGCAACCGAAGCCATCAGGCAATAGACCCTCTTACCACGAAATGTCATTACAGCTCTTTTAAATTAATTCTCCCAGGTTTATCATATTCCGCCACAACCATCATTTCATCATCCATTAATTCACGAACTGTAATATGTGTAGTTATTTCTCCTGTCGTTTCTTTGTGGTATTCCACCATCAACTCTTTGATCAGTTGTATGTGTCCGTCAAGATATTTATATGTTCGTTTATAGTAAGTAGCGGCCCCATCTCTTACATAGGATATAATTGTTTGATTTGCAATATCAACTTTTGGAGAGGTGATCTGTTCTAGCTCCTTATTCTGGATAAACGTAGAAGCATCCTTATCCCATATCCAATAATAGTAAGGAATATTAGGACCTGCCGGATGCCATAGCTGGAGGCGAATATCCTTATAGCCATCAAAATTTATATCTTCAACAATAAAACTGGTATTAATATCATAAACTTTAGGAAAATCCAATGTTGCTGTTTTATCAAAGATAATCTCCTGTAAAACTTTTTCAGGTTGATCCGCTCTTTTGATGGTTATTTTGCGAATACGATAAAAATGATCGTACCCGCTTTTTTCTTGACCGTAAATACTAAATATAAATTCAGGTAATGAGGGGTGGATTCTTTCCGTGACTCTTTCCAGTAAAACTTCATTTTTTTCTTGCGCATAGTTGCCAGTTAAATTTGGCTGGTTTGAAGAAATACTAAAAGCCCCTATGGCATTGCTTTTCTGGGCTGTACAACTAGTTAATATTATAATAATCAATACTAAACTTAATCTAATTTTACGGAATATCTTTTTATCATCATCAACATCTCCTTCTGGTTAGAAAACGGAACTATTCGAAAATCATTCACTAATTAATTCCATAACCTGCAAACATGTTGAAACCACTACTTTGCTAAAGCAATTGCAAAAATAAGTAGTGGAATTATTATCACGGGAGTAGCTATTATCATCAACAATGCATAATCAAATGTTCTCACCTTAATACCAATAACAGTTCGAATTTCATTATATATAGGGTCTGTTTTTCGGCGTATTAGTACATATATTAAATGACATGTTATCCATAATATTACAAATAAAAGAGCTAATTGTTTCAATTTGACTTCGCTCATTATAAAAATTAATGCAATGCAACCATAAGATAGTTTTTTCCATATTTGGTATGATTTCATAGTAAATTACCGCCTCCTTATCCTATCGCTCACTAAATTGTAATAATCACATTCTCTTTTAATGGTTATAAAGGTTTGCCACAATTAAAACAATAATGATGTCTTCGATAACAGTAGGTATTACCACATTCTGAACATGTTGTATAGATACAACTCACTAACAGATAAAGGAATAAAACCGAACCGGTCAAGATTGTAAAGCAGATAACTGTCGGGTATCTAAAAAAAATCAATATAATTATGAAACACCATGCTATGAAAAACTTCAAACCTCGTGAAACATAACTGTTCTTAGTTTTAATAGAAGTGTTATTTTCTTTGCCACATTTAGGGCAACACTTATAAATAATGCGGCCATTCGAATTCTTAGCAAACTCATAGAGTGTCGTCTGACAATTATAACAGGTCTCGCGAATTGTGCTTTCCATCGGGAAACCCCCATTCACTTATCAGTTGCTAAATCGTAATTCTCCAAAATTCACCAATTCCCTTTACCACGTATTGCACCAGATAAAAAACCCGGCAGCCGAAGCCACCGGAAATGGTTTTAAAATTTGATTTACATCACTTATGTTTCTTGGTAAATTTCCTAGTAAAAAAACGCCGAGAAATCATATCAAATATTTCACCAACAATTAACCATGCTATAAAAAATGTAATATACTGCATACCTTCAAAAGTAATACCATAATTCAAATAAATCTTATCTTCAATTATCGTAGTTAATATAAAAGCTACGAATCCCTGGCAAAGCCCTCTTACCTGAAATAACCATTTTATATGCTTTAACTTTAATAGTCGAATCATCAGCTCTTATTCCTCACAATTAAAACTTAGAGTGGAACTTCATTACCACTACTACCGCTACTACTACCACCGCCATTAGCTCCAGGATCGTAAGTACCTGGGTCTAAATAATGCAATTTAGTTACTATGTCGTAGCCAATAGTCAATGGCCCCCATTTCTTTATCATTCTTAGTTCTCCGCTTTCTATTAAATCTTTAAATGCCTTATAAATAGAATTAGGATACTTAGGATAAAAACTACCCGTTATGCCGCCTAAAAAGCCCCCAGTTGGATTACTGGGTAAACCTCCGGTAGGATTACTGGGAAAGCCACCTGTTGGGTCACTTGGAGTGCCACCCGTTGGATCACCAGGCAGATCTATCGCCGCAGCCAATACCATATTTTGATTACTTGCACCCTGTGCTTGAGTGCTGTTTGTTACCATCGAAGCATTATTAAGAATGCTTTGCATGGTATAGGTTGCACTAGACGCATTTGTTTCTCCTAAAGAAACTACGTATGCTGGGCTAAATGTAGAAGTGGTAGAATTAGTTTCATTTGCCAAGGATGAGTTTGTTGTTGATGTTTTTACCGTTACTGATTGACTAGATAAAGGTGTACCCAATTCCCCCATACTGGAGCTTGTTAAACTGTTAATCATGAAATAACCTCCTTGTTTTTTGCCAATAGACTCCTTTCTATTGGGCTCGCTCGAATCACATCAAAAGCAAATTCTTTTTAACTTCCAAGATATGTTTTCTCTGTTAAACATTATATATCATAAATAAAAATTAGCAATATAAAAAA
>NZ_UPPP01000085.1 GCF_900476375.1 Allolucifera butyrica
CGCCATGTGAAGAAAATACTTAAACGACATATCATATTTGGATCGCTCGACGATGTCCACGTCAGACAGTTCGAAGATCGTTTTGAGCAGCAAATATTTAAACATCCGAATCGGGTCAATCGCATTTCTGCCATTATCCAGACAATAGCGCTCTTTCAATTCCTCATACACAAAGGAGAAATCAACAAGTTCGCTGATTTGTCGCAGCATATTATCCTTGGGAATAATCAAGTTATAGAGCTCTATATAGGGACTTAAAACCATGGCTTGTTGTTGTTGTATCATTTGACTCACCTGCTCCCTTTGATACCTTAATTATACAGGAAAAAAGGTACAGCCTCTTCAGTTTTATTGAGAGACTATACCTTTTTTAGCATCATAGGGACTTTTTCAGTGGCCTCGTTTCAACATAGGGAGATTTTAAAAGGAAAAGTTTTATGCTACATTTTCGATTATATAACAGGTCTATTTGAAATGCGTTATAATATAAAATTGAGTGGTTTTAGTAATACTTGCAACGAATTACTATACCATCATACGATGCCTCCTACCGTGCTTTGCAGTTTACCTTCCTAGTAAAACTAAGATAGCATTTTGGTGAAGAATCGTGCACCATTTTTCATAACTATTTATGCCGCCTGCGACAGCGGCGGAATGGAGATTATCATGAAGAATATACGTAGATTAGACTGTAGAGATAGATTAGAATATAGAGACAGATTAGAATATAAAGATGAAAGTAAAGAAGAATTGCATTCTGATTTTGAACCTGATTTTCCATATATTACTGCCTATGCTGATTTGGACAAATATGTTGGGCGACAGGTCCCATGGCATTGGCATAAGGAAGTTGAGCTTTTCTATATGGAAAAAGGATGTTTAGAATACTATACACCAAGTGGAAAAATGGTTTTTCCGGCAGGTTCCGGTGGTTTTGTCAATTCAAATGTGCTGCATATGACAAAGGGTATTCAAAATACCAAGCAAATACTCCATATATTCAACACTTCTTTAATTGGGGGTCAATATGGGAGCCTGTTAGAGCAAAAATATGTAGCTCCTATCATTACTGCACCACATATGGAAATCATTGGACTGTATTCTCAAAATCCGAAGGAAGCAGAAATTTTAAACCTGCTATGGGAATCCTTTCAGTTATCCCCGAATGATTCTGACTATGAAATGAAGCTGCGCTCTGTGCTTTCGGAAATGTGGTGTATGCTACTCCATATTTCTGAACCACTTTGGAAACAAAAAAGCCGTGGTAATAAATCGGATGACAAGATTAAGCGAATGATGAAATATATTCAGGAACATTATACGGAAAAGATCACTATGTCAGAAATTGCAGCGGCGGCTTATATCAGTGAACGGGAATGTTTTCGGACATTCCGTCAAAAACTGAATATGACTCCTGTGGAATACATAAAAAGTTACCGGATACAGAAAGCTTGTACCATGCTGGTAAATAATAACGAATCATTAGCATATATCAGCCAATTCTGCGGCTTAGGAAGCAGCAGTTACTTCGGTAAAGTATTTCGTGAGTACATGGGATGTACACCGAAAGAGTACCAAAGGAAATGGCGGAATTTTGATATAAATAGGCGGAAATAAGATATATTCAAGGGGAAAACTGCACTATAATTATACTTGTAAAAAAGATGGTGCATAAATCAAATCTTGAGTCGGTCTTGCCCATCTGATTTTACACATTAGATGATTTGGGTAGGGGAGGCAGATTCGATGATAAAGCTTAATATTTTTAATATGGATGAATTCCTGAAAGTTGTGAATGAATGTATTGGCCCTGTAAATATGCTCTCCGCTAACGGCAAAAAAATAAATATCAATAAGAATGAAACTGCTAAACTGGATTTAGAACGTAAGCATGCGGTAAATGGAAATAGTCTTTTACTTTGCTTGGATATTCCTGAGGCAAAAGATTATTTGAATATTGTTTTCTTTTCTATAGGTGACTGTTAGGCGTTTTCTGACTATAAAGCAGAAAGTCAAACCCGTTATCCCACATCAAGCAGGAGAATGGGGTTGACTTTTCTACCCGGACGGTATAGTAAAGAGCGTTTTCTATAATTGGGGGTCACCTCACGAAACGGAATATAAAGCACGCTAAGAAAACCCTCATGCTTTCTGTGGAGAATCCGCATTATTTTCCTTGTAAAGTAAATAATAAAGCGGGCAAAAAGCTGACTCCTGTACTATACGGAAATCAGCTTTTTCCTTATAGTAAAGGCCGTTGGGACTAGTTGTATATATTTTTCAATATATAGTTGGAAAGTGCCGGGATGTGGTAGTCATAACCCGGCTCCGAAAATAAAAATGATCAAATGACCCACCTTTTTTAATATTTTAATCGTGGAGAGGCGGCGTGGCAAAATACTTATGAAGAAACGGATATAGTTGACTATAAATCTATAGAGCAAGTATACTTAAATAGGAAATGTTTCTGTTTTAAGATGTGAGAAAAATGACTCTACACAGGCAGTTTCTTTTGGAAAAGTGGCTGCCCGTAGGCACGAGTTTGTAATCATTTGTTGTACAAGTGGACGTATTGGAAACCCAGATTCGAAAGGATTAGTGTTCCAGTCACGTCTTTTTTTGTTCAGATTATTAATCAACGCAAGGGATATTTATTTTCAAAAAGAGGCACTGTTTTTTCGGAGAATGGATTATACCCAGGCGCTTTTATGGGGCAATAAGTTCTATTTCTGATTCAAATGGTTTTTAAAAATTGCTGAAGAGAATTATTGTTACAATTTTAATAAGGTTATGGGAATTTCATTAAAGCGAAAGAGGGTGCTGCCATGATACAATGTTTCATGAAATCAGACTACACAGTAAATTTCTCAAATGGGAATCTGCCTCGCTTGTTTTCGGCCAGCAAAATAGATTCTAGTTATAGTATCTATCCGCGCATATTGCATAAACATGAAAACATGCTGGAAATTTTGTTAGTACGAAGTGGTAGTGGAGTCTATATTGTAGATGAAAAGCGTTATTCTATTCAAAAAGGCGATATTATCATTTGCAATTGTAACGTTCTACATGACGAAGACCCTTCCCAAAGTAAAAATCTGAACACCTATTGCTGTACATTAACTGATGTACACATTCCTGGATTAGATAAAAACTGTCTGATCCATAAAACGGCTTGTCCGATTATACACAGCAATGAATTGTTTGAACCTCTGGAAAATTTGATGGGTATGATTTATTTCTTACTGGCATCTGATATAGAGAAAATGGAGGAAACCTGCTCTTATCTTGCTGTTTCTTTAGTTGCTATGATGATTCAGATCATCCGCAAAACTGAAATAGAAGACTCAGCAAAGAGAGGCCCGTCCGAACTGTTGGGCATCCGTATCAAGCAGTATATTGATACTCATTACGATGAGCCGCTTACTTTACAATCTATTAGCGATGTAATGCATATCAATCCTTATTATCTGGCACATGTATTTAAAGATACAATAGGCTATTCTCCTATGCAATATATCATACGTCGCCGCATTGGTGAGGCTCAGAGCCTGCTGATTACCACAAAGTATTCCATAACGCAGATTGCCAATATCGTCGGCTATGACAATCCCAATCATTTTAATATTCTTTTTAACAAATATGTTGGTATGCCTCCCAGCAAATATCGTAATTCATATATCAAAAAAAAGTAAATCGCAAGATTAGCTATATATTTATTGCAACCTTTCCGGATGCTAATGAACTAGCCGGAAATTCCAGCAGGATTTGTATAGCGCTAATAAAATTCCATTGTATAATAAAAATATATAGTCAGCTTGTTGTATATTGACGCTGTTTGCAAAAATATTTTGATAAACTCATAGATTTCTATGCATCTGGGAGTTTACTATGACGGTATCTCTTGCTGTTTATTTATTTATTATACAATTTCTATCTTTTATTATTAAAGGGTTGGCCGGTTTCGGCAATCCGTTACTTTCTAATCCCTTAATGGCGATGCGACTGGACAATAAGGTGATTACGCCGGCAAATTTAATTTTGGATATGCTGGTTAATGCCTACATCGTCTGGAAAAACCGCAAAGCGTTTGAGTTGAAGATTGCCTTGCCGGTAGCTGTGTGGATTATGCTTGGCGTGATTCCCGGTACCCTATTTTTAAAATTAGGTTCTCCCTGGGTAATCAAGGTACTTTTGGGGATATTGATTATTGGCTTGGGCGTAGAAATGGCAACGCGGAACAGTGGTCAGAATGTTAAATCGAATGTTTTCATCAGGAATATAGTCTCAGTTTCCTCCGGCATAATGGCCGGGTTGTTTGGAATTAATATGCTGTTTTTGTCTTATCTTGAGCGAGTCAGTGTCGAAAGACAGCAATTTCGCAGCAATATCTGTTTCGTTTTTTTGATAGAAAATATATTTCGCAGTATGTTATACGTAGTGAACGATATGTTCACTACGTATTCATTACAAATCGTATTAATTTCCGTTCCCGCCGCTATACTTGGTGTGTGGTGTGGCAGCCGGATCGATAAATCTATGCAGGAGCATTCAGTTAAGAAATTAATTATCGGGATTTTTATCCTTGGAGGCATCAGTATCTTAATTAAAGCATTGATTTTTCGGTCATAAAATAGTACTAGGCATACAGAATTTTAGAAAATATGGCAGGCCGAAAGAAATGGAGGCATTACCAGACCGTACTGGTCTGGTAATGCCTCCATTTCTTTCGGCGTATTTGGCACGGATAAATCAGATTTTGATGATGAATTTTGCAGCGTAAAAATTTTAATAGCAAGATTATTTAGAAACTGTAGAAATAAAAATAAGTAAATTATTTAATAGGTTTTAACCAATTAGAAACTGAGATAATTATGAGAATTATATGAAATTACTAGAAAAGCAAGAATTCTAGAGAAAAATATTAAGAATAAACTTACAATTCAAGTATGAGTTGGAGCTAAAAAGGAGGACAACAATGAGAGCTTTTTATGTTGAAGCAGACTGGGCTCCTAAGGACGGATACCAGCTGTCCGAGCGTGAACGAAGCACTAAGCGGGCGCTGAGAGGTAATTCCATTTGGAAAAATATTAGAGGGTCGGTGGTTGATCGTCCTATACCCGAATATAACGACGATCAAGTATTGATCAAAGTCGGAGCGGCAGGTATCTGCGGCACGGATGCACATCTTCTGCGCCAAGATGAGAAGGGCTATTCCCAATATGACGGTCATTCTAAGTATCCGATTATCACGGGACACGAATTTTCCGGAGAAATCATTGAAGTTGGTAAAAACGTCAAAAAATTAAAAGTTGGCGATTTGGTCAGTGTGGAATCCATGCATTGGTGTGGCGAATGCGACGCTTGCCGCCGCGGCATGTTCAATCAATGCAAGGATTTGGAGGAACCGGGACTTACCTATGATGGTGGTTTTGCCGAATATGCCGCTATAAAAGCAAAGTATTGTTATCCACTTAATGATATTGTTAATTATTATGGTGATAAAATGACGGCGCTTGAACTGGGAGCAATGATTGAACCGACAGGCGTTGCCTATAACGGACTGTTTGTACGCGGCGGTGGTATCCGTCCTGGCGGGCATGTAGCGGTGTTTGGCGCAGGTCCGATTGGGCTTGCAGCAATTTCACTTATGAAAACGGCAGGCGCAGCAAAGCTAATCTGCTTTGAAAGTATTCCTGAACGGATAGAGCTGGCTAAACAATGTGGTGCCGACGTAGTTTATAATCCGCTGCAGTTTAAATCAGCGGATGAGCAGGCGCAATTGCTTATGGAAATCACCAATGGAACAGGAATTTCGTTGTTTGCCGAATGTGCGGGGGCAACGAAATATACGTACCCAGTGATGGGAAAGGCGCTAGCCATCGGTGCTAAGACCGTGCAAATCGGGCATACCATTGGCATTACGCCGGTTGATATCTTTAACTGGCAATGGAATGCAGCTGCCATCAGCGGCTCTAACGGGCAATCCGGGCAAGGAATTTATCCTGATGTCATTGCATTAATGGCGGCGGGGCGCATTGATATGCGCAAGATGGTTACGGGGCGCTATCATCTGGAAGATATTAAAAAAGGAATGGAGATTACGGCTGGTAAGGTTTTGGTTTCAACCGCATATGCGAAACGGACTTAAAAGATAAAAATAAACTAGGAGGAATGAAAAATGGCAAAATGGCAAATACCCGCAAAAGGCGGCAATATGGAAGCTGATAATGGAATCTATTATCAGAATATGACTAACAGGGAGGTGGAGGAAAGACTAAAAAAGAACGACGTAATTTTGATTCCAGTCGGTTCTACAGAAAACCATGGGCCCAATTCCCCTTACGGCGAAGATACCTACCTTGATACCCGCCTTTGCGAACAAGTAGCGAAAGCAACCGGTTGTACAGTAGCACAGCCAATATGGTACGGTTCACATCCTTATCATCATCTGGGTATGCCCGGCACCATAATGATACCGGAAGAAACGCTGGCGGATTACCTTTGCTATGTATTCGCCGGATTCTGGAATACCGGTTTTCGAAAGATGATCGTTGTCAATGGTCATGGACAAGATTATGTAATTCCATTGGCAATTCATAAATTTGGTAAAAAATTTCAAGTTCCCGGTATTGTTTTATATGTTCACTTCTGGAATTGCGCTAAAGAACAACTGGATGTCAAAGAAAATGGCGGCCCTTATAATACGCCATTTATTCATGCCGATGAAGTGGAACAATCATGGTCATTGGCATTATTCCCTGAATTCTGCAAACAGGAATATGCGGTTAAAACCAAACCTTCGCCGATGTTGCCACCGGGACATATCAATAATTCAGCCGAACGTGGCGTAGGCCCAATCAAATGGTACAATGCCTACGGTTCGGTAGGTATGGAATGCATCTGTACGCCGGAAGGTGTAATCGGTGATCCTACGCAGGCAGATGCCGAAAAAGCACGCGAAGGTGTGGAAAGGACGTTGAATTACTTGGAAAAGCTGGTAAATGATATTTTGGAGAAATATCCGGCAGGTAAGCTTCCCCCTATTGAAAAAGTAACCCAGCGCAAACGGGAAGACATCGAAGCCGTTATTAAAGGCCCGACGAAAGGTGGCCGTCATATTTATACATTGACCTATTAATGTTTGACTTTTCCATTGTAACCCAATTATATTCTATAAACTTAAGAGAAAAGGGGATATGAGTAATGAAAAACCGTCCAACAAAATGCAAAGCTGCCTTTATGTATGGTCCTGAAGATTTAAGGATTGAAGACTTAGAGTTGCCGCCATTACAGCCCAACCAGGTGCTGATTAAACTTAAAGCCTGTGGCATCTGCGGCTCTGATGTTGAATGCTATGAGGGCAAATCTGCCGAGGGTCGTTACGATATAGCACCGTATGTACCTGGTCATGAATGGGCTGGGCAGGTTGCCGAAATTGGCAGTGCTGTAACCTCAATGAAAGTGGGTAATAAAGTCGTTGGGGACTGCGTATTACCTTGTAACAACTGTGCGAATTGTAAAGATGGCAAAATGCCCTCCGCTTGCCTGAATATGCGTGAACTTGGCTTTCGCCCGGATTCTCCCGGCGGTTGGGGCGAATATATGATTTTGGAAGAACAATATACCCATGTAATTCCTGATGACTGGGACTATGAATTGGGTGCTTGGGTAGAAACTTTCAATGTTGGTTATTGGGGCGTCTGGGGCAACGGTTGCAATCCCGATGCTTCCGACGATGTTGCCATCATTGGCGCAGGGCCGATCGGTATGTGTGCGGCAATGGTTTGTGCGACTTCTGGCGCGAATGTTATTGTCATCGATCCCCTGGAAAAGAGACGGCAGAATATTTTGAATTATGGTGCGAATTATGTAGTCGATCCGACTGCCGGCAATGTGGAAGAAAAATTAAAAGAATTGACTAACGGCCGCGGTCCCTCTGTAGTTATTGAATGTTCCGGCAATGACATTGGTATTGCTTCTTTGTTTGATATTGCAGGTCATTCAGCCCGCGTTGGCTTAATAGGGCATTCTATCGGACGTAAAGTTCCCGTAGAAATAGGAAAAACCATCTGGAAAACGCTTCGGCTTTCCGGTTCCGGCGGTACGAATAAATGGTTCCCTAAGACGATTCGGTTTATGTCTCGTATCAAAAACAAATATGATTTCGCCGCCTTGAATTCTCACCATTATGATTTTCTTGATTTGGACAAGGCTCTGGAGCTTGCCTGCCACCATAAAGATATCGCCCGCAAGGTAATGTTGACATTTAAAGATTAAGCCGGTCCACTGAGCCTCATTATAAAACTATATACGGAAAAGGTGATCGCTATGCATCACCTTTTCCGTATAATCAAACATAAAACTGTTTAGAGAAAGGAGTTTAATAATGAAGCGATGGAGACTCGCGGTATCTTCCGCCGATGAAGCGCCGAATACGGCACCAATCTTGCTGCGCGGCGATATTGTCAGCAATTTACGAGAGGCCGCTCGTTTAGGTTATGATGCGATCGAAGTGCATACCAGAGAAGACGCAAATATAGATTATCAGGCAATTGAACAAACTATACAGGAATGTGGCGCAAAAGTTTGCATGGTCATAACAGGCCGCTTAAATACGGAAGGACGCTGCAATTTAATGGATGATGCGCCTTATATTGTCAAAGCGGCGATGGACGGCATGAAGCAGTACATTAATATGGCGCAAAAACTTCATGCGGATATTGTGGTTGGCTGGGTTAAAGGCAACATTCCGCCGGGCGGCAAATGCGACAAATACATGGACCGGTTGGCTAAAAATTTAAGAGAACTTGCAGATTATGGAGCAGAGCGCAATGTAAAATTAAACCTTGAAGTGATCAATCGCTATGAAGTCAACGTATTTACAACCGCGGAAGAAACCATGGGGTTTTTAGAACGCTATAAAATAGACAATTGTTATGTGCATTTGGATACTTTCCATATGGGAATTGATGAATGTGACCCGGTCGCAGCAATACAAAGGTGTAAAGGAAAGCTCGGTTATATACATTTGGCTGATAATTCACGACAGTATCCGGGCAGCGGCCAGTTTGAATTTCGAAAAATTTTCGAAAAATTAGAGGGAATCAATTATAAAGGATACTTATCTGTGGAATGTCTGCCAAAACCAAATGGACGAATTGCTGCAGAAAGAGCCGCCATTTTTTTAAATAGCCTATTAGAATAATAAATATCTTAAAATCTAAAAAAGCTCTTCAGATTGCTTTTCGATTACTCATGATCTTCGGATGACTATTGGAATACGCTGGCAGCATAATTATTGAACACAATAAAACAAAATAATCACTATGAGGCCTAATTGTGTTTCCACAAAATTTAGAATAAAGAAGGGATGATAAAGGTCATGAATAGTCAAGATGTCACTATGGATATTCAAAATGATGAAAGCGAAACACATTCCCGGCAAACGCCAAGAAAATATTTAAGAACGATCGCAATTATATCGACATTTGGAGGATTACTCTTTGGGTATGATACAGGTGTTGTTAATGGCGCTTTACTCTTTATGTCGCGTCCGGATCAATTAAACCTTACTCCGTTTATGGAAGGCCTTGTAGCCAGTTCACTTCTTTTTGGCGCGGCTTTCGGAGCTGTAATGGGGGGGCGTCTATCTGATAAATACGGCCGAAGAAAAAATATTCTTTGGCTGTCTATCGTGTTTTTTCTTGCGGCACTCGGTTGTACGTTGGCTCCCAATTCGGAAACCATGATTGCATTTCGTTTCGTACTCGGCTTAGCTGTGGGAGGGGCATCTGTTACAGTGCCTACGTACTTGGCAGAAATGTCTCCGGTGGAAGAGCGCGGTCGCGTGGTTACACAAAATGAATTAATGATTGTGACAGGGCAATTTTTAGCCTTTCTAATGAATGCGATTCTGGGGAATGTATATGGATCAGTTGGCGGAATTTGGCGTTATATGTTGTCGATTGCCGTAGTGCCAGCCGTGGTTCTAGGGCTGGGTATGCTGATGATGCCGGAGAGTCCCCGTTGGCTGGTCGCAAAAGGAAAAATCACGGAAGCGTTAAAGGTGTTAAAACGCGTACGTGACGAAGCGTGTGCAGTTGTTGAATTAAATGAAATTAAAGAACTTGCTGACGCAGAAGCGCATTTGGAAAAAGCAAGTATAAAGGAGATTGCTGTAACACCTTGGATTCGCCGACTGTTATTTATTGGCATCGGAGTTGGAATTGTTCAACAAATTACAGGTGTAAATGCTATTAATTATTATGGAACACAGATTTTAGAAAATGCTGGTTTTACTGTACAGGCAGCTTTGATTGCTAATACGGCAAACGGTGTTATTTCAGTAACGGCAACTTTAGTGGGTATGTGCTTATTAGGAAGACTCGGTCGGCGTAAAATTTTTCTCATCGGGCTGACAATGACCACCATTACGCAATGTTTCATTGGGATTTTTTCAATGACATTATCTGATCAGCCTTATTTCCCCTACCTTATTCTTTCGATGACCGTTACTTTTATGGCATTTCAACAAGGCTGCAGTGCTCCTATTACCTGGCTTATGATGTCGGAGATATTTCCACTACGCCTACGTGGAGTTGGAATGGGTACGGTAGTATTTTTCTCATGGATAGCGAATTTTACTGTCGGATTATGTTTCCCCGTCTTATTGACTAGTATTGGTTTGTCACAGACCTTCTTTACGTTCGCTTTCGGCGGATTAATGGCCATTTTCTTTGTTGCAAAGTGGCTTCCAGAGACCAAGGGACGTACTCTTGAACAATTAGAACATTGCTTTCAAAATTATAAAACCATTGATTGTAGAAAGCTGTAATCACTTTTAGAAGCCATTTTTAACCTGTTTAATTAAGAAAGCTTTTTGTTCGGTATTGTATCCAAAAAGCAGGTATTCCTTTTAGTCATGAGTGTCCAGAAGTTTATGGGCAAATAAAGCTATAGTTAGGAGCTGCAAATAGCTATGAAACTTGGTATAAATGAAGCTACCTGTAAAGAGAATTCTACGTTGGAGAAAGACTTGATGCTTTGCGAAAAGTACCATTATAGTTATATCGAAATTAGGCTGGATATGTTGAAAGACTATTTGAAAAGACATTCAATAAAAGAATTGCAAAATTTCTTTAAAACAAGCAATGTCAAACCCTATGCATTGAATTCGATTGAAGATATCAATTTTTGTACGGAGAAACAATGGAAAGAGATAGTGGCGTTATTTACCTTCGCCTGTGAGATGGGACAAAAAATTAAAAACCCTTATATCGTAGTTGTTCCCACAATGGGCGATGACATGATCAAAAAAACGGAAAAGGAAATCTTTAACGATAGTGTTAATGTATTGCAAAAGTTATCTGATATCGCTACGCCTTATGGAATGAAATTGGCGTTTGAACCAATTGGAAACCCGCGCTGGTGTGTGCGAAATCTGGAACAATGCATGGATATTATTAATGCAGTAGACCGGGGGAATGTCGGTGTAGCATTGGATGCGTTCAATCTCTTTCTCTACAATAAACTGCAGAATATTGACTCCCTTACTCTCATTCCAGCAGAAAAAATTTTTGTTTATCACATTGACGACAGCGAAGATTTACCACTGTCAGTGTTAGATCATTGCCACAGATTGTTTCCTGGTGATGGTGTTATCCCGCTGAAGGCAATTACCCAGAAACTTCATGAAAAAGGCTATGACGGTGTTGCTTCCGTAGAGATTTTCCGGCCGGAATATTGGGCAATGGACCCGGACGATGTTTTTAGTCTGGCAGCAGAGAAAACTAAGCAATTTTTATAAGGAGGAGAAATAAATGAGTAAGCAGTTGAAAATTGGCATAATCGGTATTGGCAGGATTGGTAAGCTGCATGGCAATAATTTATCATTTTCTGTACCTAACGCCAAGATTGAAGCGGTAGCGGATCTCTCTCTAAATGACGAAATGCGTGCTTGGGCTCAAGGAGTGGGCATACTTAAGATTTACGATAATCCGGCACAGGTTTTTGCCGACCCGGCAATTGAAGCAGTCTTTATTTGCTCCTCTTCAGAAAGCCACGCCGACTTGATCATTCAAGCAGCGCGAGCCAAAAAACACATTTTCTGCGAAAAACCAATTCATACCGATGCCGGTCGCATTCGAGAGGCGCTTGCAGTTGTGAAGGAAGCAGGGGTTAAACTACAGGTTGGTTTTGTACGCCGGTTTGACCATAACCATAAAAAAGTAAGAGACGTAGTGGCTTCAGGCCGAATGGGCAAACCGCACATTGTAAAAGTAACTTCCCGCGACCCCGAACAGCAGTCGATGGAGTATATTGGAACATCCGGCGGAATTTTTCTTGACATGACAGTCCATGATTTTGATATGGTCCGCTATCTGTCTGGTAGTGAGGTGACCGAGGTCACGGCAATCGGTACTATTAAAATTGACGCAAGAATTCGAGAATTTTCCGATGTGGATACGGCGATTGTTTTGCTCAAATTCGAGAACGGTGCTATCGGCGTAATCGACAACAGCCGTGCTGCCCGCTATGGATACGACCAGCGTGTTGAAGTGCATTGCGATAAAGGCTGCGTGCAAGATTATAATGATCTCATTGATACGGCAATGATCAGTACGAAGGATGGCATTTACAGTGAACGGCCGAGATGGTTTTTCCTCGAACGCTATAATCAGGCATTTATCGCCGAGGCACAAGCATTTACAGATGCGATTTTAAATGATACGGAGCCTTCTGTTACAGGAATAGATGGACTGATGCCTGTATTGATTGCTAAGGCCGCGCAAAAATCATTGAACGAAGGGCGTATGGTTAAATTATCGGAATTAATCTAAAGAGGTTGTAACAGCAAGTGTTAAGTCTTACTATTGATTATTTAAAGATAACAGATAGGTGCTAACCCTTTAGAGCCGATCTGTAAATATAAATGGGAAATAAATATGCTCAATAAAGTATAAAAAGGAGAGGGTCAAGTGGAATTGCGGGAACGGGCCTTAAAACTGCATAAGGACAATCAGGGGAAAATTGCATTGCAATGCAAAGTTCCCGTGGCGAACAAAGACGACCTGACCCTGGCGTACACGCCGGGGGTAGCCGAGCCATGCCTGGAGATCAAAGCGGATTACGACAAAATTTATGACTATACCGCCAAAGGCAACCTGGTTGCCGTTGTAACCAACGGTACGGCCGTCCTGGGGCTTGGCGACATCGGCGCCGGGGCCGGCATGCCGGTTATGGAAGGCAAGGCCGTCTTATTCAAGACCTTCGCCGGGGTGGATGCCTTCCCGATTTGTTTGGATACCAAAGACGTGGACAAAATTGTCGAAGCGGTCAAACTCATGGAGCCTACCTTTGGGGGTATCAACCTCGAAGACATCAAAGCCCCGGAATGCTTTGCCGTGGAAGATAGACTCAAGGAAATCTGCCGGATTCCCATTTTTCACGACGACCAGCATGGGACCGCCGTGGTAACCCTGGCGGGACTCATTAATGCCTTGAAAATCGTCAATAAGCGCTTCGCCGATCTGAAAGTCGTCCTCAACGGCGCCGGCGCCGCCGGTACGGCCATTGCCAAACTTTTGCAATCCTTTGGTACGACCGATATCATTCTTTGTGACCGTAAAGGTATTATTTCCCTCAAAAATCCGGATTTAACCCCTGACAAAAGGAAAATTGCCGAACGGTTCAACCCGCGGCAGCTCACCGGCAAGCTGTCCGACGCCCTCCAGGGAGCCGACGTATTTATCGGCGTATCGGCGCCGGGGGCCGTTACGGCGGAAATGGTAGCGACCATGAACCGGGATGCCATTCTCTTTGCCATGGCGAATCCGGTACCGGAAATCTATCCGGAAGAAGCCAAACAAGGCAGCGCCAAAGTCATCGGCACGGGGCGATCGGACTTCCCCAACCAGGTGAACAACGTACTGGCTTTCCCGGGGATCTTCCGGGGCGCTTTGGACGTGAGGGCCGCTACGATCAACGAAGCCATGAAAATTGCGGCGGCGGAGGCGATCGCCGGCTGCATCCCGGCGGCGGAACTCAACCCGGATTATATCATTCCCTATGCCTTCGACCGGAATGTGGCGCCCCGGGTGGCAGCCGCGGTAGCCAAAGCGGCTCTCGCAACCGGCGTAGCCCAAAACCAGGATGTAACGCCGGAGTGGGTTGCTGAACATACCCAAAAACTGCTGACAGCAAACAAATAAGATAACAAAACAATCGAGGAGGAAATTTACATGGTAAAAGTAGGAGTTGTGGGCTACGGTGTCATTGGCCAGCGATTGGCGGACGGAGTAGCCCGGCAAAAAGACATGGAACTGGTGGGCGTGGCTGATGTGGCGCCGACCCTGGCGATCCGGGCGTTAAAAGAAAAAGGCATGCCCTATGCCTTCTACCTGGGCATGGCGGAAAACAAGCCTCAATTCGACGCGCTGGCGATCCCTGTAGCGGGCACGCTGGAAGAACTGGTGCAGAAAGTGGATGTTGTGCTCGACGCCACCAGCGCCGGCATTGGCGCTAAAAATAAAGAACTTTATGCCAAATACAATAAAAAAGCCATTTTCCAGGGCGGTGAAAAGAACTCTGTGGCCGACGTTTTCTTCCACGGCTACGCCAACTATGAAAAAGGATTGGGCAAACAATTCCTCAAACTGACTTCCTGCAACACCACGGGACTCATCCGTTCCGTCGACTGCCTGGACCGGGCGTATGGCGTGGAAAAAGTGGCCATCACCATTATCCGGCGGGTTGCCGACCCGGGAGACTATCACCGGGGCCTCACGAACGCCCTGCAAATCGATAAGGCGCCGAGCCACCAGGCTCTCGACCTCATGACCATTATGCCTCACATCGACGCCACAGGCATCCTCGTACATACACCGGTTACCCATGGCCATATCATCACGGTAGTGGCCACGACCAAACAAAAAATTAACAAGGCTCAGGCACTCGAGGCGTTCGGCCGGCATCCCCGCATCCGGGTCGTACGCATCGCCGACGGGTTCCAGGGCAACGCGTCTCTGTTCCGTTACGCGAGAGACCTCGGCAATCCCCGGGGCGACATGTATGAAATTGCCCTGTGGGAGGAATCGATTGTCGAGTCGGGCCGGGATATCATGTATGCCATCAACATTCCACAGGAGGCCGTCACCATCCCCGAAACCATGGACGCCATCCGGGCGGCGATGCAAATGCAGACCGAACGGCTGGCGGCGGTTGGCGAAACCAATAAACATCTGGGGTTGGGAAAATGGCTGCAAAACTAACCAAAATCCGGTCCATGGATGAATTTAACTATGCCGGCAAGACCGTCCTCCTCCGGCTGGACATCAACTCGCCCCTTGACCCGGCTACCAAAAAAATCGTCAGCGAAAACCGGATCAAAAAAAGCATTCCCACCCTGCAATATCTTTTGGACCGGGGAGCGAAAGTCGCCATTATCGCCCACCAGGGCGATACCCTCGACTATCACAATCTGATTCCGCTAGCCGAGCACGCCGGGAAACTTTCCCAGCTTTTGCAAAAGGACGTGGCCTATATCGACGATGTATGCGGCCCGGCCGCCCAGGCCGCCGTCAAAGCGTTAGCGCCGGGTGAGGCGGTGATTCTTGGTAACCTGCGTTACTTAAGCGAGGAAATCTCCACTTTCGAAGACGCCGTCAAACTCACGCCGCCGCAAATGTTGGGGACCTACCTGATCCGGAGCCTGGCGCCCCTGGCGGGCTACTATGTCAATGACGCCTTTGCCGCCGCGCACCGCAATGCGCCGTCCATGGTCGCCTTTCAGGAAATCCTGCCCACGGCGGGCGGCATCCTGCTCATGAAGGAAATCAATGCCCTGACCAAAGTGATGGAAAGTCCCGACCGTCCCAACGTCTTTGTCCTGGGAGGACTAAAAATTTCCGACGCCTTCGGCATGATGCGGCAAGTCCTGGAAAATGGCTCCGCCGACAAAATCCTTACCTGTGGTGTTACCGGTCAGATTATGCTGATGGCCCAAGGCTACGATCTGGGGGCTAAAAATGCCCAATTCATCCAAGACCGGTCTCTGGACGGATTTATTCCGCCGGCGCGGGAGTATCTGGCCCAATACGGGGAAAAGATCGTTTACCCCGTAGACCTGGCTTATGAACAAGACGGGAAACGGGTCGAAATTGACATTGACCAACTGCCGGTGAACGAATCCTACTTCGATATCGGCCGGAAAACCATCGCCATTCTCCAGCAGGAAATTGCCCGGGCGGGAACGATCTTTGTCAACGGTCCGGCCGGAGTGTACGAGAACGCCTTGTTCGCGGAAGGCACCCGGAGTATTTGGCAGGCCATTGCCGCCGCGCCGGGTTACTCCGTCATCGGCGGGGGCGATACGGTCAGTGCGGCGCAAAAATTCATTAATACGTCCCAAATCAACTACGTGTGCACCGCCGGCGGGGCTATGGTGCGTTTCCTTTCCGGCGACAGCCTGCCCCTTATGGAAGCGATGAAACATGCTTATCACCGCAAATACCAGTAGTACAACCAGGCTGCCGAGAGCGCAGCCTGGGAGAGGAGGAACCCCATGTTAACCCGAGAAAAAGAACTGGAATTATCCCTGTTGGCCCTCAATATCCGGCGGGAAACCATTAAAGCCATGGGCAACCTGGGCTTCGGCCATATCGGCGGGGCCATGTCCGTCGCCGATACCATCGCCGTCCTGTATGGCGGGGCCATGAAGTACGACCCGCAAAACCCCCGCTGGGAAGAGCGGGACTGGCTGGTGTGCTCCAAAGGCCACGCCGGGCCGGCCATCTATGCGGCCCTGGCCCTCAAAGGCTTCTTCCCGCTGGCCGACCTGCTGACCTTGAATAAACCGGGCACTCATTTCCCCAGCCACTGCGACCGGAACCTGACCACCGGCATTGACATGACCACCGGTTCCCTGGGTCAGGGATCTTCCCTGGCCGTCGGCGTGGCGCTGGGTCATAAACTGGACGGCAAAGCCAGCTACACCTACCTGATTCTGGGCGACGGCGAACTGCAGGAAGGCCAGGTCTGGGAAGCCGTACTGCTGGCGGCCCAGCATAAACTGGACCATCTTATTACCTTTATCGACAATAACAAGCAGCAGCTTGACGGATATACCAAAGACATAAACGATGTCGGCGATGTAAAAGCCAAATTTGCCGCCTTTAACTGGTACGCCCAGGAAGTGGACGGCGCCGACGTGGCGGCCATTCAGGCCGCCGTGGACCGGGCCAAACAAAACAGCGGCCGGCCGTCGGTGATCGTGCTGGACACCCGGAAAGGCCAGGGCTGTTCCTTTGCCGAAAACCAGGTATTCAACCATCACATGACCATCAGCCCGGAACAAATGCAAGCCGCTTTGGATAAGCTGGCGGCGGACGAAGAAAGGCTGGTGAAAGCATGAACGCCAAACTGACCTCCCTCCGGAGCAAAGAACCCCAGGAAATGCGCAACGTCTACGCCCAAACCCTGGCGGAACTGGCGGCGGGGAACCCCAATATTGTGGCCCTGGACGCGGACCTGATGAACTCCATGGGCATGATGAAATTTGCCAAGCAATATCCGGCCAGGACCTTTGACGTGGGCGTGCAGGAAGCCAACATGATCGGAGTGGCGGCGGGCCTTTCGGCTACCGGCAAAATTCCCTACGCCCATTCCTTCGGTCCCTTTGCCACCCGGCGCTGCTTTGACCAGCTGTTTCTCTCCTGCGCTTACGCCCGGCTCAATGTACGGGTAATCGGCAGTGACCCCGGTGTCACGGCGGCCTATAACGGCGGGACCCATATGCCCTTTGAGGACATGGGTATCGTCCGGACCATACCCGGCATCACCATCTTAGAACCGGTGGATTCGGTCATGCTGCGGGACCTGATCAAACAGACCGCCGAGGGCTACGGCGTCTACTACATTCGTCTCTTGCGGAAAAATGCCGTGAAAATCTATGAGGACGGTTCGACCTTTCCCATCGGCAAGGGAGTTACCCTGACCGAAGGCGGCGACGTCACCCTCATTGCCAGCGGCATCTTAGTCGACGACGCCTTAACGGCGGCGGCAGAGCTAAAAACCAAAGGCATCTCGGCCCGTGTGGTCAACCTTTTCACCCTCAAGCCCATTGATAAAGAACTGATTATCCGCTGTGCCGCCGAAACCGGCGCGATCGTCACCGTGGAAAACCATAACATCATCAACGGCCTGGGCTCGGCCGTAGCGGAAGTACTGGTGGAAAACCAACCCGTACCGATGGAACGGGTCGGGGTCAACGACCAGTTTGGCGAAGTGGGCCCCCAGGATTATCTCAAACAGCGTTTCGGCCTGACGCCGGCGGCCATCGTCAGCCAGGTGGAAACGGTACTGCGGCGGAAACAGGCGGGGAGGCGCTAATATGTTAAGAATACGGCAGAAGGGGGCGTTTGCCTACGGCTATACCCCCATTACCACCATGGAAGAAACCGAAGACAATACCCTGATGGATTACGGAATTCTGCGTCTGGCCCGGGGGCAGGCGGAGGAACTCTGCGATCCGGCCAAGGAAAGCGCCCTCTTATTGATTCAGGGCGCCGTCACCCTGGCCTGGGAAGGAAAGGAACAAACCATCCGTCGGCAGTCCTGCTTTGACGACAATCCTTGGGTATTGCATGTGCCCCGGGGCGTAAAAGTGACGGTCCGGGGCGTGGCGGACGACTCGGAACTGAGCCTGACCAAAACGACCAACGACCGGACGTTCGCAGCCAAGCTATACACTCCGCAGGAATGCGCCACCGAAGAACGGGGCAAAGGCACCATGAAAGAAACTTCGACCCGTATCGTCCGCACCGTGTTTGATTATAGCAATGCGCCCTATTCCAACCTGGTCGTGGGGGAGGTCGTCGATCATCCGGGAAAATGGTCGAGCTATCCGCCCCATTATCACCCGCAGCCGGAAATTTACTACTATAAATTCTATCCCGAACAAGGCTACGGCTTTTGTGAGCTGGGGGAAGACGTGGTCAAACTGAAGCACAACGACACCGTCAAAATTCTGAACAATGCCACCCACCCGCAGACCACGGCCCCCGGCTATGCCATGTACTATATCTGGGTGATCCGCCATCTCGACGGCAATCCATACAAAAGTCCGGACTATCCGGTTTTTGTGCCGGAACATTTATGGGTTACCGATCCCAAGGCCAAGATCTGGCCGGATAAATAAGGGGGAGTAAGGCATGAAAACAATCCGGCTCACCATGGGGCAGGCGCTGCTCCGGTTTCTTGACAACCAATACATCGAGTTTGACGGAATCGAAACCAAATTCGTCCACGGCGTGTTCACCATCTTCGGCCATGGCGTGGTAGTCGGTTTCGGCGAAGCGCTGGAACAATACCGGGGCGACATGGTCGTCTACCAGGGGAAAAACGAACAAGGCATGGCCCAGGCCGCCATTGGCTTCGCCAAACAGAAAAACCGGCGGCAAATCATCGCCTGCACCTCGTCCATCGGTCCGGGGGCCCTCAACATGGTTACGGCGGCCGGTACGGCTTCCGTGAACCGCATCCCGCTGTTGCTGCTGCCCGGCGACACCTTTGCCTGCCGGCAGCCGGACCCGGTTTTACAGCAGCTGGAAAACCCGGCCAGCCTGTCCATCACCGCCAATGACGCCTTCAAACCCGTATCGCGCTACTGGGACCGGGTGGTGCGGCCGGAACAACTGATGACGGCCATGCTGAACGCCATGCGGGTACTCACGGACCCGGCCGAAACGGGAGCCGTCACCGTCTGCCTGTCCCAGGACGTCGAAGGCGAAGCCTACGACTATCCGGAGGAATTCCTGGCCAAACGGGTGCACCACATAACCCGGCGACTGCCGACTCAGGGGGAACTGGAGCGGGCGACCGCAAAAATCCGCGGCAAGAAAAAGCCCCTGCTGATCTGCGGCGGCGGCGCAGTCTACGCCGAAGCGGGGGAAGCCCTGGCCCGCTTTGCGGAACAAACCAGCATTCCCCTTGGCGAAACCCAGGCGGGCAAAGGGGCCATTCCCTGGAATCATCCCTTAAACCTGGGCGGCATCGGCGTAACGGGCGGTTTGGCGGCCAACCGGCTGGCGGCGGAAGCCGACCTGGTCATTGCGGTGGGCACGCGTCTCTCGGACTTTACCACCGCCTCCAAATGGCTGTTCCAGAACCCGGACGTGGAATTTCTGGCGATCAACGTGAGCGCCTTTGATGCCTATAAAATGAATGCCACGACGATTGTCGCCGATGCGAAGGAAACCCTGACCGCCCTGACCGGAGCGCTGGCGGATTACCGTTCGGCTTACACCGGCGAAATCGCCGCCGTCAAAGCGGAATGGAACCGGGAAGTAGACCGGCTGTACCAAGAGGACCGGCCGGCAGGGCTCAGCCAGACCCGGGCGCTGGGGGTTATCCAGGAACTGATTGGCGACGACGCCGTCGTGGTGGGTTCCTCGGGGAGCCTGCCGGGGGACCTGCAGCGCTTGTGGCGGCCGGTCAAACCGAAAACCTATCATCTGGAATACGGTTTTTCCTGTATGGGATACGAAGTCTGCGCCGCCCTGGGCGCCAAAATGGCGGCGCCGGAGCGGGAAGTCTATTCCCTGGTGGGGGACGGCAGCTATCTCATGCTCCATTCCGAACTGGTCACCAGTTTGCAGGAAGGCTATAAAATCAACATCCTGCTCTTCGACAACAGCGGTTTCGGCTGCATTGAAAATTTGCAGAACGAACAGGGCATCCCCAGCTTTGCCACCCAGTTCAAATTCCGGGACGCCGCGACAGGCCGCCTGAGCGGTGCGGATCTTCCCATCAGCTATGCCGCCTGCGCCCAGGGTTACGGGGCGAAGACCTATACGGTGCATACCGTGGAAGAACTGAAGGCCGCGCTGGCCAGCGCTAAGAAAGAGACCGTATCGACCCTCATTGATATCAAGGTTCTGCCGAAAACCATGACCGGCGGCTACGAAGCCTGGTGGCGGGTGGGCGTGCCGGAGGTCTCGGAGCGGGAAAGCGTGCGCCGGGCCCATGCCAAGCTGGTAAAGGAAGTGCAAAAAACGAAAAAATTCTGATGCTGGGAGAGAAGAACATGTTTGACCAAAGCAAGGTATTGCTAGGAATTGCCCCCATTGCCTGGACCAATGACGACCTGCCTGAACTGGGCGGGGAAAATACCTTCGAACAATGCGTCAGCGAAATGGCCCTGGCGGGCTTTCGCGGCAGTGAAGTGGGCAATAAATACCCGAAGGAGCCGGCGGTACTGAAAAAAGCGCTGGCCCTCAGGAACATCCGCATTGCCAGCGCCTGGTTCAGCGCCTTTTTAACCACTAAGCCCTATGAAGAAACGGCGGCCGCTTTTAAACAACACCGCGATTTTCTCCATGCCATGGGGGCGAAGGTCATTGTGGTGGCCGAACAGGGCCACAGCATTCAGGGACAGATGAATACGCCTGTGTTTGACGCCAAGCCCGTATTCACGGCGGCGGAATGGGAGAAGCTGGCCCGGGGTCTGGAGAATCTGGGCCGGCTGGCGGCGGAGAAGGGCATGAAAATCGTTTATCACCATCATATGGGCACCGGCGTGCAGACGACGGGTGAAATGGAGCGGCTCATGACCCTGACCGACCCGGATCTCGTTTCCCTGCTGTTTGACACGGGCCATCTGGTTTTCTCGGGGGAAGACCCGGAATACATTCTCCGGAAATATGCCGCCCGGATCCGGCACGTCCATCTTAAGGACGTCCGGCGGGATGTCCTGGCTCGGGTCAAAGCGGAAAAAATGAGTTTCTTACAAGCCGTCAAAGCCGGCGCCTTCACCGTGCCCGGCGACGGGATGATCGACTATGGACCGCTCTTTAAGGTGCTGGCGGAAAGCGGCTATGAAGGCTGGTTCGTCGTTGAGGCCGAACAGGACCCGGCGGTGGCCAATCCTCTGGAATACGCCATCAAGGCCCGGCAATACATCAAGGAAAAGACAGGACTATAGGAGGAGACTATCATGGCGAAACAAATTAACGTCGGCGTTATTGGAGCGGGACGCATCGGCAAGCTTCATGCCGGCAACATTGTAAAAAACTTTCCCGCTGTAACAGTCAAAGCTATTGCCGATATTAATGCCGGCGGCCTTGCCGATTGGGCCCAAAGTCTGGGCATTGCCGATGTATATCAAGATTACAAACAGATTTTGGCCGACCCGGCTATTGACGCCGTTATCATCTGCTCGTCCACAGACACCCATTCCCATATTACCATCGAAGCGGCGCAGGCGGGCAAACATATCTTTTGCGAAAAACCGATCGACTATGACGTGAAGCGCATTCATGCTGCCCTGGAGGCCGTAAAGAAAGCGGGGGTGAAATTCCAGGTCGGTTTTAACCGCCGGTTTGACCACAACTTTAAAAAGGTGCGGGAACTGATTCAAAGCGGCGCCATCGGCGACGTCCAGATCGTGAAAGTGACCTCCCGCGACCCGGCGCCGCCGCCCCTGGAATACGTCAAAGTATCCGGCGGCATGTTCCTGGATATGACCATCCATGATTTTGACATGGTACGGTATCTCACAGGCAGTGAAGTGACGGAAGTCTATGCCAATGCGGCTGTCCTGGTGGACCCGGCCATTGGCGCCGCCGGAGACGTGGATACGGCGCTCATCAGCCTGAAGTTTAAAAACGGCGCCATCGGTATGATTGACAACTGCCGCCAGGCTGTATACGGCTATGACCAGCGGGTGGAAGTGCTGGGAACGAAAGGTGGAATCACCGTAACCAACGATACGCCGACCACAGTGGTTATGAGTACCGGCAGCGCAGTTACGGCCGACAAGCCGAAATACTTCTTCCTGGAACGGTATATGGACTCCTTTACCGAGGAAATGAAGGAATTTTTCCAGAGTATTGCTGAGAATACCGAAACGGCAGTAGCCGGTATTGACGGTTTAAAACCGGTTCTCATCGGTCTGGCGGCCCAGGAATCGTACCGGGCAGGAAAACCGGTTAAATTAGAAGGGTAAATGCAGGAAACCGGATAACAGACAGTATAAAGTCTGTTATCCGGTTGAAAGGAGGCTTTTATGGAGTACAGACTCGGTTTTGCCAAGACCACAATGGACGTATCCATTCCCGACCGCAACCTACTGGGCGTGCTGCATGCCAATCAGGTGGAAATCGGCCTGACGGGAGAAGCCGAAGTTGTCCGGGCTTTGAAAAATCCAATCCATTCTTCCCGGCTGTGTGAAATCGTAAGGCCGGGTGAAAAAATTGTGGTTATAACCAGTGATATAACCCGGCCTATGCCCAGTCATACGGTTTTACCGCCGCTTTTGGACGAACTGAGAACAGCCGGAATTCCTGACGAAGATATTACCGTTATATTTGCTCTGGGCAGCCACCGGCAGCATACGGAGGAAGAAAAGAAATATCTTGTCGGTGAAAAAGTGTACACCCGGATTCGCTGCGTTGACAGCGGCGTTAACGGGTTTAGAAATTTTGGGCGTACCCCAAACGGAACTCCCGTAGATATTTGTAATCTGGTTGCCGGTGCCGACCGCAGGATCTGTCTCGGCAATATCGAGTACCATTATTTTGCCGGCTATAGTGGCGGGGCCAAAGCCATTATGCCGGGCGTGTCTACCCGGGCCGCCATCCAGGCTAATCACAGCAGAATGGTTGACGAGTGTTCCCATGCCGGAAATATGGATACCAATACGGTACGCTTGGATATTGATGGCGTGGCAAAATTTATACCCATCGATTTTATTTTGAATGTGGTATTGGATGAACAGAAACAGATCATTAAGGCGGTTGCCGGTCATTATATCGAAGCTCACCGGGAAGGATGCCAATTTCTCGACCGTTTCTATAAAATTAAAATCCGCGAGAAGGCGGATATCGTAATTACTTCGCCCGGCGGATTTCCCAAAGACTTAAATCTTTATCAGGCGCAAAAAGCATTGGATAATGCCAAACATGCCGTAAAAAAGGGCGGGATTATTATCTTTGTCGCCTCCTGTAAAGAAGGCTTTGGTGAAAAGACCTTTGAAGAATGGATTGTCGGGGCCCAGACGCCGGGAGAACTGGTCGAGCGGATAAAAAGAGACTTTAAATTGGGCGGACATAAAGCGGCGGCCATAGCCATGATTTTGCAACAGCAAAAAGTCTATATAGTCTCTGATTTAGCGGATTCTCAAGTTGAAAATATATTTTTTGAACCTTTCCATGACGTTCAAAAAGCGCTTGAGCAGGCATTCAAAAAACTTGGTGACGAGGCAAAAGTTATTCTGATTCCGCATGGCGGTTCCATTTTACCCGTGGTAGAACCTTAGTCCGGCAGGATGAAAACAAAGGAGGTGGGGCAACCGTGGACCAATACTTTTTGAGTTTAAAGGGGATATCCAAGAGTTTTCCCGGTGTAAAAGCGTTAAACAATGTGGATTTGGATATTAAGGCGGGGGAAATTCACGCCCTGGTCGGCGAAAATGGGGCGGGCAAGTCCACTCTCATAAAAATATTGACAGGGGCTTATCAATATGATGAAGGGGAAATGGCTTGCCAGGGAAACCAAGTGCGGTTTGCGAGTACGAAAGATTCGCATAATTTAGGCATTGCCTGCATTTATCAGGAATTAAGCCTGACTCCTAACATGACGGTTACGGAGAACATATTCCTGGGCCGGGAAATGCGTATCCCCGGTGTCGGGCTGCTGGATTATCGCCGGATGAACCGGATAGCACAGCAGACGATGAATGACCTGGGGGTTGACATTGACGCGACCAAACTGGTACGGTCCTACGGTATGGGATACCGGCAGATGGTCGAAATTGCCCGGGCCCTTGTCGAGAATGCCAAATTAATTATCATGGACGAACCGACATCCAGTTTATCGGAAAAAGAGGTAAAAATCCTGCTGGAAAATATTCATAAACTGAAAGAAAAAGGGATCGCCGTGGTTTACATTTCCCATCGGCTGGAAGAGGTGCTGGATGTTGCCGACAGGATTACGGTAATGCGGGATGGCTGCAAAATTACTACCATGGATAAGCAGGAAGCCGACCAGGAAAAACTGATTCAACTGATGGTTGGCCGAACGCTGGAAGAAAAGTTTCCGAAAATTGTTGCAAAAAAGGGGAGTTTGGCATTACGGGCTGAAGGAATTACTCAGAACGATCTGCTTAATAACGTTTCTTTCGACCTTTATCAGGGGGAAGTTCTCGGTTTTGCCGGATTAGTCGGCGCCGGACGCACTGAATTGGCCCGGGCTATTTTTGGCGCGGACCCGATTGACAGCGGTAAAATTTATATCGACGGGGAGCCGGTGAAAATCAACAGTCCTGAAGATGCTATCCGGCATGGCATGGCCTTTTTAACGGAGGACCGGAAGGGACAAGGCCTGGTATTGATGCATGATATCCGGTTTAATTCTACTTTATCCGGCTTGAAAAGATTTTGCACGTTCGGTCCGTTTATTAATACCAAGGCTCTGGAAAACGAAGTGGAAAGCCTGATTAAAGACCTGCAGGTACGCCCGGCCAATTCTCTGATTACCACCCGGCTTTTATCGGGCGGCAACCAGCAAAAGGTGGTAATTGCCAAATGGCTTTGTTCTCAGGCGAAGATTTTTATCTTCGATGAGCCTACCCGCGGAATTGATGTAGGGGCCAAAGTAGAGGTATACAATCTAATTAACCGCTTGGTATCCGAGGGGGCGGCAGTCATCGTAATTTCCTCGGAATTGCCCGAGGTTATGGGGATCAGCGACCGCATTCTGGTTATGCATGAC
Source organism: Allolucifera butyrica (assembly GCF_900476375.1). Lineage (GTDB taxonomy): Bacteria > Bacillota > Negativicutes > Sporomusales > UPPP01 > Lucifera > Lucifera butyrica. The sequence continues at coordinate 25,768 of NZ_UPPP01000085.1, forward strand.
GGGGAGATTACCGCGGAATTCGCCCAGTCCGAGGCAACTCCGGAAAAAATTATGAGAGCTGCGACGGGAGGTATAAGTGATGAGTACAAATCCGCAAGCGCTGCCGGCTGATGCAGGGACCCGCAAATTCCGTATTAAAGAAGTTCTGCAAAAACTGGGCGCTTTGATCAGTCTGGTGGTTTTATCCGGTATTTTGACCTATTTATCGCCCTATTTTTTGACGATGGACAATATCATGAATATTGCCCGACAGTCAGCAATTAACAGTCTTATTGCCATTGGCATGCTACTGACCATCCTGACAGCAGGGATTGACCTTTCGGTTGGTTCCGTTGTCGCCTTGAGCACATGTGTCATGGGTATTCTGGTGGTAAAAATGGGAATGTCTCCGATACTCGGTATCATTGCCTGCCTGGGAATAGGCGCTTTAGTTGGCTGCGTTAACGGTTTGACGCTGACAAAAATGTCATTGCCTCATCCCTTTATATCCACGCTGGGTACTATGAATGTGGCCCGCGGACTGGCTCTTATCCTGACGGCGGCTTCGCCGATTTCCAACTTTCCCTGGTCCATTCAGTATCTGGGGGCGGCTTTTTGGGGACCTATACCGGTCAGCTTCGTTCTGGTACTGATCGTTTACGGACTTTTCCATGTTTTTCTTAACTATACCACGGTTGGACGCTATATTTATGCCGTTGGCGGTAATCCGGAAGCGACCCGGCTGTCGGGTATAAATATTGATAAGGTTCTGATTATTGTGTATAGTATCAGCGGTTTCATGGCGGCGCTCGGCGGACTGGTTCTTGTCGGCCGCGTTAATGCAGCGTTTCCGCTGGCCGGATTAGGGTATGAGTTTGATGCCATTGCCGCAGCGATTATCGGCGGCGCCAGCTTCCTCGGCGGTGAAGGGACTGTTTGGGGAACCCTGATTGGTGCTATGATCATGGCGGTCCTGCGCAACGGTCTGAATCTTTTGAGTGTATCCGCCGAGATGCAGACGGTAGCTATTGGTATTGTTATTATTTTGGCGGTATACATTGATGTATTGCGGCATAAAGCGGCGAAAAAGGCTAAATAAAAGTGGGATAAGCCGCAGCATTCAGCTAAGGAGGTGATGTGAAAGCAAGTGAGGCATGCTTATTACCTTGGTAACTCGGATGGAACTAAAGACAAAAAGGGGGAAAAGTGTAATGAGGAAAAGCATGTATTTATTGGTGGCGTTATCTTTAGTGGTGGCGCTGGTAGTCGCGGGCTGCGGCGGTTCGCAGCAGGGACAGACCAAAACGGACCAGAAGATGAGAATTGGCGTTGTTGTTAAAGCGCTGAACAGTGATTACTGGAAAATTGTTGAGGCGGGAGCCAAAGCTGCCGGCGAAAAATACGGCGCTGATGTAACCGTCCTGGGACCCAATGCCGAAACCGATGTAACCGGGCAGATTTCCATGATCGAGGACCAAATCACGAAAAAGGTCAACGCTTTAGTCGTGGCACCATCACAGCCATCCAGTGCGATTCCTGTTTTCAACAAAGCGAAAGACGCGAAAATCCCTGTAATTCTTGCCGATACCGATGCCAAGTGGGATAGCAAAGTTTCTTTTGTCGGTACCGGTAATCTGAACGGTGGTAAGCTGGGCGGCGAATACCTGGCCAAAATCCTGGGCAAAGGTAAGAAAGTGGTGATTCTTCGCGGCGCCCTTGGCGATCCTACTCATGACGACCGCGCTAACGGTGCGGTTGAGGCCCTGAAAGCCGCCGGTCTGGAAGTAGCTACGATTCAGCCGGCCAACAGCGACCGGGCTATGGCTGTAACGGTTATGGAAAATATCATTCAAAGCAAACAGGAATTTGAAGGTGTATTCTGCACTAATGACGAGATGGCCCTGGGCGCGTTGAAAGCCCTGGAAGCTGCTCATATTAATGTTCCCGTAGTTGGTTTTGACGGTTCGCCCGATGGGTTAACTTCAATCAGTGAAGGAAAATTGAATGCTTCCGTGGCCCAGAGTCCTTATAATATCGGCTTCCAAGGCGTAGAAGCCGCCATTAAAGCGGCCAAAGGAGAAGCCGTTGATAAACGGATTGATACGGGTACGGAAATTATTAATAAAGACAATGTAAAACAAAAGCTGGATGAGTTGAAGAAGATCTTAGGCAAATAAATATAAGACAGAGTGATACCGTCCGAATAGAGCGGTGAACTCAGCTTCATAATCAGCACCGTGCAGGATGAACAACATGTTCATCCTGCATTTGTTTTTTTATGGGATCAGAAAGTATAACTTTTCGGGCTATCTCCCTAAAACGCACTTTTTGCTTAGAATGCCGAAAAGTAAATACTTTCCTTCCATTTAAAGACCCTTTAGGTCTTTCTTAGGTAATTATTTAGGATTAATCAAGTTAAGAATATCACTTACTTATTATTATAGTAATATTATGCCAATTGTGCAATATGAATTGCTTGCCAGGGACGAGAGAAATACAATTTATTTAGAACGAATCGCGGAATTTTTTACCGACTTAGCATAGAAAGAGGGAATGGTAAAATAAAATCTACTGATCCCTTTAAGTGGACCAGGACCGGAGAGCATTCGGGCACGCAATTTTTGGGGGCGGCATATTATGTAATAAGAAAAGAAAGGATGTGAACAACTATGATCCGGCCAAAAGGTCACTTTAGCTGGGAAGAGCCGGAAATCAGGGAATGGGAGGATCGGTACCCTTATGATGACTATGAGAATCGTTGTCCGCCGATTGCCGTGCTTTTGATAGCTACAGCCGGAGTGGCGGTGACTTGCCGACCCCGTTATCACTACTCTTGTTACCCGTATTCTCCTTGCCGGCCCTGGTATGGCTGGAGACCGGCTTATTATGGCTGGGAGTGTTACCCGCAATATGGAACATCCATGTAGAAAAATGTCTATATGGATGTTTATTTGGCAGGAAAAGTATGTCCATGAAGCGAATTTTTAAATTAAGTTTAACAAATTGTTAATCAATAACCAAACTATTTGTGCTATGGTGTTAATTAGAAGATTATTAGTCGAATCATGGAGGTATTGACTCATGCCTAGACGCTTTATACTGCTTACCCACCCGTTACTAGCTTCGTCCAGTGTTGTTTGCCCCGTCAATGAAGAGATTGTAACCATCCTGAATAAGGAGGTTTGCCATGTTGCCGCCTGACATTCCCTTGAGGACAGGTGGTATTTTGTTTTTATAGGGATATAACAAGTAAGAAGTGCGAGTTTTGATTTCTCCGAAAGTTAAGATGAATTTAATTTTCTATTCATTTCTTTGACTGTTTGTAACAAAATATCATAAGGGGGAAATAAAATGTCAAAGTGTTACGTAATTGATACAAACGTGCTGCTTCATTCTCCCCATGCAGTTTTCGCATTTAACGAACATGCGGTTGTGATTCCGGAAGTGGTAATTGAGGAACTGGACCGGTTTAAAAAGGAGAGCAGTGAGCGTGGTGCCAACAGCCGCTATGTAAGTAGATTAATCGATAAACTCCGCCTGGAAGGCAATTTATTGGAAGGGGTATCACTGAACGAATTTGGTGGTACGATTCGTATTGAAGCGAATCATATGAATACGGAAATGCCGCCGCACTGGGAACGGGAAAAAGGTGATAACCGCATTTTACAGGTATGTAAAGGACTCATGGAGAGCGGACAATCAACGATCCTGGTTAGTCGCGATACCAATATGCGGGTCAAAGCTGCCATATTGGGGATCGCCGCTGAGGATTTTCGCAACGATAAGGTGGCAAGTATTGAGCAGCAATATACAGGACGCCAGACCGTTTATGCCGCGAGTGATGTAATCAATGAATTTCACCGGGATGATGCTAATTATATAGACCCTGAAAAATTTTACGCCTATGATGAGAATGTCGGTTTGTTTACAGCGGCAACCTTTGAAACGAACCAATTTCTGCTTATAAAATCAACTGATAATGACCGTCATACCGCATTAGGCAGATATGACGGCCAAAAGATTATTCATTTACGCTATCGCAGCCGGAATCCATTTGGAGTTACTCCCCGCAATGTAGGACAGGTATTCTTGCAGGAATGCCTCATGATGAGCGCCGCCGAGGCTCCGCTGGTGATCATTAAAGGTCCTGCCGGCACGGCTAAAACCTTCTATTCCTTAGCTGTGGGATTGCATAATATTATGGATTGCCGTCCCAAAGACTACCATCACTTGTTGATCTGCCGTCCGCACTGCATGCTTGATGAAGGGCTGGGTTTCCTTCCCGGTTCCGAGTCGGAAAAACTGGAACCATATATGCGCTCCATAAAAGACAACCTGTTTACGTTAATGTCCGGCAGCAATTTAACGGAGGATAAGGACGTCGCTCAAGTAGAGGACACGGTAAATATGTTGTTTGAAAAACACATAATTCAGACGGAAGCACTGGCCTACCAGCGAGGGCGCTCTCTTAACAAGTACTGGGTTATTTTTGACGAGATGCAAAATTCCACTCCGCGTCAGGCTAAGGCGGTTCTGACCCGGTCGGGATATGGCACAAAAACTATTTTGCTGGGTGACCCTGCCCAGATTGATAACCCATTACTGGATAGTCAGTCAAACGGGCTAAGTTATGCAAGTGAAAAAATGATAGGGTCCAAGCTGTGTTTTCAGGTAACAATGCTGCCGGAAGAGTGCGAAAGATCGCCCCTGGCAGCCGAAGCGGCGATGCGATTATAATATCTTGTTTGAAACTGCTTAAAAGGATGCAGAACCTTTTAATTATAATTTTTTAAATAATTTATTTTATTTATTGGAATGAAGCAGGATTTTGTCAATAATTTGCCAATATACCCCAATAGATTCAATTGCAAGAAGGATGAGGAGGCAGTTATGGAATTTATTTTGGTCCGGCACGGCGAAGCAGAGGAACTTTCCGGCGATATGACCGACGAAATGCGGAACTTGACCGGCAAGGGCCGCAAAACGTCCAAACAGATTGCCAAAGGATTGACAAGGTTCATCGCGGCCAAGACTAAGGTCCAGTTATGGTCCAGTTCTTTACCGCGCTGCTTGCAAACAGCGGAAATTATGGCTGATGTACTGGGAGCTAAAATTAAGTTTGCCAATGGACTCACGAGTAGTGATTACGGGAGTGTTACGGATCTTATTACTCAAAATATCGGTGAGGACTGTCTTATCATTGTCGGGCAAAAGTTTTTTTTGGAGGAATATACGAAACATTTGACGGGGATTGCGCTGCATTATAAGAAATGTGCCGCTGCCGGAATCCGTATAGATGCCGGGCAGCCGCTGCACGCTGAACTGCAATGGTTTATGCAGCCTCGTTGTCTAAAGCGGATTCGCTAATATTATAGATCATTGTAAACCCGGCAGGTAGGTTGCCGGGTTTTATCTTGATTAATTGGAACTGAAGAGAAGCTTTTATTTGGTACGGGTATTTCGCGGCAACATCAGGAAAAGATAAACAAGATAGCCGACTGTAATCAGGCCGGTACCGATTAGGGCATATAGCGCATACACCTGCATAAACAGATCCCCCTCTAAAGAGTTTAGCACTGTATATATTATGTTGCTGCGGTTAAGGTGTTGCCGGGGAATTGGCATTAATTGATTTTTGGCAGTGCTACACTGGAAATAACCGTATTTCAGGAAGAAACGGCACCTTGCCTCCCGTCTTTGCATAGGATGATGGTAGAGAAGGGAAGTGGTCAAAGTGCCTCCAAGGAAAAAAAAGCATAAAGTTATGTTTTCCGAAGTGGTACGGGGCCGGAATGTTACTTTAGAGGAAGTAAAACAGATTGCGGCTGCTTCTAAAGAAGCATTGTACCAATCGGCCCGGTCAATAAACCGGGAAGTCATAATATATCTTCATTGGTCTGCGGGTCATTATCATCAGTTTTATGGCGATTATCATATTAACATTGATGCCGACGGCAGTGTATATGTGACCACGGAAAACTTTGCCGAACTGAAGGCGCACACATGGCACCGTAACAGCGGTGCGATTGGTGTTGCTATGGCCTGCGCCGCTTTTGCCACCTCTAACAATCTTGGCGACGAGCCGCCAACAGATATGCAGATCGAGAGTATGGCACAAGTTATTGTTTGCCTGGCGGAAGCACTGGATATTCCGATTGATGCAGCGCATATTATGACTCATGCCGAAGCGGCTAATTTAGACGGGTACGGTCCGGATGCGACCTGGGAACGTTGGGATCTTTGGTTTTTGCATAATGGGGAGGAACCGGGATCCGGCGGCGATATTTTGCGGGGAAAAGCCAACTGGTACAAACAAAATGGATTGGGAGAATAAACTTAAGAACCACTTCCATTCAGAATAGAAGTGGTTCTTTATTATACACTAAAACATTTTTAGCTGTTCTTTCTCTTTGCTGGGGTCCATTTCCAAAGGATAAGCTTCTTTAAGTTCCTTTACCGTAATCCACCGGTCACATTTGCGGCAATAAACAGTGGCCGTGCGCATGGCCCACAGGAGATGGCAGCGGCATTTGGGACATATATACTGGATGAGTACCATGTGCGACCTTCCTTTCCGCAAATGAATTTTCTTAAAATGTGCCTATACCCGCATATTACCATGAGAATATTCAGATTACAATAGAATCGGGGGCAAAAAAAATCCCCCTCAACCCGGAGGCTGGGGGGATGAAATTAATGGATATAACGCCGGGAACCAATATAATGGTCGCTGTAATATTTCTCATCCAGGGAACTAATTGTGACTTTACCTGCAGCGGAGCTGGCGTGAATAAATTTACCGCCGCCTATATAAAAACCTACATGGGATGCACCGGGTTTATAAGTGGTGAAGAAGACCAGGTCACCGGGAAGAAGGTCGTTCTTGTCCACCGGAGTGCCGACAGCATATTGCTCAGCGGCTGTTCGCGGCAACGTAATGCCGTTTTGCCGCATTACATACTGGGTAAAACCGGAACAGTCCCAGCCGGTGGGCTGATCACCGCCCCAAACATAAGGAACGCCCATGTATTTTTTTGCAGTATTCACAATGGCTTGTCCATTGGCCGTGGCTGAGGAAGACCCGCTGGCGGGCGTCAGACCGGCCGGCAGGGAATTGTCAGAAGCGGAGGTACTTGTGCCGCCAATATTGCTTAAAAATTTCCCTAATAACAGTCCCAGTAGAATATTCATGAAACTATTACCGGAGCCCGAGCCGGAACTGCTGGATGAGGTCAGAATGTCATTCAAGGAAAATGCATACGCGGGGACAGCCGGCGTAACAAAGGTTACCGAAAGTGCTATAATCAACAAAACTGCGACTGATTTTATTTGTTTCATGAAAATCACCTCATTACTTTGTTTGTTATAAAAAAGGGTAGAAGCCGGATTATCATGCTGAAAATAGACAGGATATCATGTATAATAACATAGTAATTTAATTATGTAAACTATTTTCAGGCCGGTTCATGTCAAAAATTCTAAATCAACGCTCCGTAACCTCCGCTTATGACAGACAAGCCTTCTGCCTGGATGCCGCCAGCATCTCTAGACGGGTTTTTCCGCGCCCTGAGCCCTGTGCCACGAGCCGAAAGACCGCGCCAGCAGTTTTTCTCGCGGGATCAGAAAGTATAACTTTTCGGGCTATCTCCCTAAAACGCATTTTTTGCTTTGAATGCCGAAAAGTAAAATACTTTCCTTCCATTTAAAGACCTTTTAGGTCTTTCTTACGATAGAAGTGTAAAAATTGCCATAATCAATTTAGTTGACATTGTACTTTGCCTTTGTTATAATAACAGTTGTGTCGGACACGGAGGGGTGTCCGAGTGGTTTATGGAGCTGGTCTTGAAAACCAGTGATCCCGCAAGGGACCGTGGGTTCGAATCCCACCCCCTCCGCCAGGAACTTCATAAATCAGATTATTCATTCACGGAGTGGTACTCAAGTGGCTGAAGAGGACGGTTTGCTAAATCGTTAGGGGGTGCAAGCCCCGCCAGGGTTCAAATCCCTGCCACTCCGCCATACAAAAGACTTCAAGACCGTTTACATGATGTTTAAACGGTCTTTTTGTGCGTTCTTGTCGCCAGTTTTATATTGACGATAACAAAGCTGTGTAATTAGCAGCAATATACATAACTGTGCGGAACTACTGGCATAAACAGTTGTAAACTATACCTAACAATATGAAATATCAAATTGCTAAACCGTTAGCAGGGACAATCCTGGCCCGGGTTTAAATCCCGGCCACTCCGCCATACATAGGGAGTTAAAGCTATGGTAAGTGTGCACCATAGTAAAAATAAACAGGCATGAGAATTCATACCTGTTTTTGTTATGGGATCGGAAAGTAGATTGGGAAAAATTCGTCACTGCAATCTGCTTCAAACATATATTATATTATGTAAGTATTTATGCAAATGGATGTGATGAAAAGAACATGGACGGTAATGATGAGTTAAGTGCCGCAGCGTTCTTGAACGTACTAGTTGCGTTAATTTTGTTTTTTGAAATAAATGGTGAGAAAATGGTTCCCGTTAAGACTTTAAAATCATTATTGGAACATTATAATATTTTATAATACCGATTTATTCGGTAGTAACCGATAGCTTTCGTCTATCATAAGCTGTATCGAGTTTATAGTTGGAGGAGGAATTTGTATGGGCTTTGGTGGCTTTGGTCGCGGTGGCGGCATTTGGATTATTGTTGTTATAATCATTTTGCTGCTATTCTTCTGTTGTTTCGACAATAACGACTGGTCTTCAAGCAGCTCTTCCATTTGTTAATATCAATAAGTCTTTTTTGCGCCCTTACTTCGGTAAGGGCTCTATTTTGACCTTTTTTAGGTTATTTTTGTAATCGATGATAGGCTGATTCTGCCATAATGCTGGAAAAGAGAATATATTTTCTCACATTTTTTTCAGGAGAATTATTGTCATATGACAGGGACTGCGAAAAGTGGGATATTTAGCAGTCTTTGTCATAAGTTTGTCACAATTTGTCAGTAGAATATAAAATAAAGAAAACTTAATTTAGCCTTTCTTATAGATATTATCGCTGTGTGATAGAAGATTAAAAAGTTTATGAATGGAAAGAGGAGAGAATAAATGGATGAACTTAAGCAATTGGAAGAAATAATAGAAAAACTGCGTATTAATTTATATAAAATTGTGCAGGAAAAAGGTCTTAATGACGACGAAGTGATTAAGGCCAATCGAAAATTAAACCATTTTATTGTCCAATATCACCGCTGCTTGAGTGACACCGGCGTGAGGTATATTGATGAACCGGTATACGTTGGTGTGAATTTTGACATCTCCGGCAGAACCGAGCCACGTATGTTCCGGCATAATAATATCCGCCACAACATTAAACGGATTATACAGCATCGTATAGGACAAACAAAACGGACAGAGCGGCCGGTTCAATATTTTGATGTAGAGTTACAAGACGGAAAAACAGCCCGTTTGGCATGGGATCTGAATATAGGAGTATGGAGCCTGGTGAAAATGGCATAATGGATCTGTATAATTATACCCGGTGGCTTTAGCTGCCGGGTATAAATCTTGGTATTCGGCAGCAAGTTTCCCGGTAAGACGAAATATAAACTCATTATCTATATTTGTGGCTAAATTGGGAGAAATATTGTCGCTACAAGTCAGGGTGTGAAACGGAAATGGATTACGACGCTTAAAGCACCCGGCAATTTATTGCCGGGTGCTTAAGCGGAGGATGTTTAGAATAAAGGTTAGAACAACTGCGGTTAGAATTTGTGCTTAATAAAAGGACCTTTCTGGCAGGATGGTTCTCTTACATGCATTAATTCGATAAGTGATACAATGCCGATAAAATAGGATACGGAAAGAAGCAGAAAAAGCCAGCAATCCACAATGATCACTCCAAACGTTTTCTACTGTATCATATTCAGAGTGCCTGCAGAGATGTACATAAACCGGTAAGAATTTATCCGGAAAGGCTTGGATTTTTTTATTTTACGTTGTTTGCAGTAATCTCCGGCTGATTTGATGAAAGAATCTCTTAACATTTAGGTGCCGATAAGGATATAATTAACCTGTTATGGAACAGCATTTTCAACGGAGCTGGTAAGAGAAGATGTTGTCTTGCAGTCGTCATGCCGGGAGGAAGCCGAATGGACATTACAATGATTTATGTTTGGTTAACCGTATTTTTTGCCGCGATGGCGCAATCGATTACCGGATTCGGGTTTGCGGTAGTGGGGGCGCCATTGCTGCTTTTGGTTATGGAACCGAAACAAGTTGTGAGTTTGATGCTTATGGGCGCATTTGTATTGAATTGTATGGTCATTTCCCAGACACGCGGGCAAGGGGATTTGAAAATGGTCTGGCTTATGTTTTTGGCGAGTTTATTTGGTATCTTGCCGGGAGTTTACGTGTTAAAGGTCATTGACGTTTCGGTTCTTAAATTATATATTGGTATAATCATTATACTGGTGTCCATAAGTATGTTCGGCAATTATGCCGTGCCGCTCAAACGCCCGCGGCTGGCAATACTGCTGGTCGGAATCATAAGCGGATTCATGGGCGGATCGACAAGTATGAGCGGTCCGCCGGTCGCCTTGTTTCTGATGAACCAGCAGCAAGATAAACAGGCGTTCCGGGCCAACACGGTGCGGTATTTCTGCCTTTGTAATATTACAACTCTTTTTATTATGTATTATGCCGGAACTTTAGATGCGAATATCTTGCGGCATAGTCCGTATCTATTGTCCGGGGTTGTTTTGGGTGTATGTTTTGGCGAACGGATTTTTCGACGGATGGCTCCGCAGGTTTTTCGCCAAATTGCCGCCGCCGTTGTATTTTTAAGCGGGGTCATGAGTGTGGGCGGTGAAATAATCAAGTGGATTTATCCTCAATAGCTTATACATATCAAATACTTTCCGGTGCCATAAGACCCAAAACCGCATTAGCGGTTTTGGGTCTTACAACAGGACTCCTTGCCCCCGGGGGGAGGAGCATTGTATAATAAGCCTATAGTATAAAAATAATTTGATTGATCAAAACTGAAAAGAGGGAGATTCTATTGAATAGACGTTTTTGGGTGATCGGTTTACTGATTATTGCCGCCAGCGTCGGCGTTTGGTATAACTTTATTTCTCAGGAGCAACATGTCCGGCCTAAGGAGTCGCAGCAGGAGCAGGCCGAAACAGGTGTAACGGAAGGCAAGAAGGTTCCGGTATTTACGCTTGCCGGTACTGATAATAAGCCAGTCCGGATTGGGACTCCGGGCAAACCATACGTTATAAATTTCTGGGCCAGCTGGTGTCCGCCGTGCCGGGCCGAATTTCCGGAGTTAGAACAGTTTTACCGCCGTGATGGGGGCAAAGTGCAATTCTACGCCGTGAACTTACAGGAACCGGCAGAGAAAGTAACGGCTTTTATGCAGCAAAATAGCTATACTATGCCGGTATTGCTCGACAAGGACGGAGTCGTGGCCCGGATTTTCCGGATTACAGCGATTCCCACGACCCTTATTGTCGATTCTAAAGGGATTATTCGTTACCGCAAGACCGGCGGGACCACGGAAGCTGAACTGGAAAACGTTATTAAGAAGTTATAGGTGAAGACGATGGAGCTGAATCAAATCGGATTGGTAGCGGCATTCGCCGGCGGCGTGGTCTCTTTTCTGTCTCCCTGTGTTTTGCCATTGTTGCCGACTTTTTCCGCCTTACTGGCAGGGACTGCAGCGGAAGAAGCGGATAACCGGGGGAAAATATATGTGAATACCCTTTGTTTTCTGGCTGGTTTTGTCTTAGTATTTACGATTATGGGGGCGACGGCCTCTCTATTGGGGCAATGGTTTTTCGAGTATCAGCCGGAAGTTCGTAAAATTGGGGCGGTTCTTATTATCCTTATGGGATTATGCTTATCCGGCCTTTTCCGGCTGGCCCCGCTGGAACGGGAATACCGTCCTTTTATTGTCAGGACGTTTCAGGGACCGTTGGGGGCATTCCTGCTTGGTCTTTCGTTTACCGTTGGCTGGACCCCCTGTACCGGTCCTGTATTGGCGTCGATCCTGCTGTACGCGGGAGGATCGAATACGGCCGGTGTTGGTGCATTATTATTATTTATTTATGCCATGGGATTTTCTCTGCCGTTTTTTGTGATGGCTGTCGTCTTGAAAAAATATTTAAGCCGGATGCGGAACATTTACAGATGGTTGCCTCATATCCAGCGAATCGCCGGATATATACTGATAGTTATTGGGATTTTTATTTGGCTGGACTGGCTGCAAAAAGGACTGGGATTTTTTTGGTCCGTTTGGCAGTAAGGAATTATTGGCAACCAAGCTGACTAAATTATGAATTGGGAGGAAATATGGCACATCAGTTTGATATCAGCCAAAAAAGTAAATTAGATAGTCCGGCCCGGCAGAAAATGCTGCCGCCGCAGTTGACATTGCAAAAATTAGGTTTGGTACCGGGTGATATCGTTGTCGATATCGGTTGCGGCACCGGATACTTTGCCTTGCCGGCGGCCGGAATCGTAGGTAGTGACGGGCAAGTTCTTGCCCTGGACCTTTCCGCTGAAATGTTGCTGGAAGTGGAACGGCGGGCCAGCGCAGCAGACTTGACGAATATTAAAACTGTTAAAGTGCAGAAGAACCGGCTTTTCTTGCCGGACAATACGGCTACCTTAGCCTTGGTGGCGTTTGTTCTTCACGAAACGGAGCATCCCGGCATTTTTTTTGCAGGAAGTCCGGCGGATTTTGAAACGGGAGGGACAAATCGCTGTTTTGGAATGGGAGAAAAAGGAATCTTCTATGGGGCCTCCCCTAACGGAGCGGTTGGATCGGAAGGCAACCGGGAATTTTTTAACCCAAGCCGGATTTGATGAAATAACAGTGATTGAACTAGGAAAAGAAATATACGCCATTCGAGCCCGGAAAACCAGCGGCTTTCCTGCCATGAACTAGCGCAGCGGAAGCCGCTGGTTTTATTTTTTACGGTTATTGAGTAGTTACTTATTTGTAAAATGCTGTAATTTAAAAAAGGATTTTCGTAGCTGATGTCGAATTTGAACAAAAAAGAAAGATTGAGAGCGGAGGTCTATACTACATTACATAGCAGAGAAATCAGTCAGCTTTTAGTAGCCGGGTTGACCCATTGTTTTTGTTGTAATTGTAGGGGAGCGTCGCGCCATAGTCTAAGAGGAGGTAATTATGAGAATAACCAGTATTCGGGCAAAGCTTCTTCTTCTTTTGCTGCCTTTTTTTATTTTTACATTTGCCGCATTATCCGGGCTGAGTTATTATTTATCCAGTCAGGCATTGAAGGAAAGTATCGGCGAGTCAGGTAAAGCGATCGGAACCGACTATGCCAACCAGATTCAGGCTAATATCCAGGAAAGGCTGGTTCATCTTCAAGAAGTAGCCAGCATGAAACGGGTCCGGACCGGCAGTGATAAAAATCAAATTGTTGAGGTTCTGGGGGAAATGAAAAAGCGGCTTAGCGATTTTGATGTTGTCTTTTTCATTTATCCTAACGGTTCAGCGGTTCTCGAAGACGGACATGTTGAAAATTTAAGCGGTCGCGATTATTTTAAACAAGTGCTTTCCACCAGGAAGCCGGTTGTTTCCAACCCGTTGGTTTCGCAAGCTACCGGTAAGTTATCGGTAATGCTGGCCGTACCTGTATTGGATAATGGTCAGTTGACAGGCGTTTTGGGCGCCACCTATTCTCTGGAGAATTTATCGAGTCTGATTAAAAATTTGAAATATATGGATACGGGGTATGGGTTTCTGGTCGATAATTCAGGAGTTGTCATTGCTCATCCTAAAAACCCTGAATTGATTGGAAAGTTAAATCTGAGTGTGAAGAAAATTAATCCTGAGTTAAAAATGAAACAGACCGAATTGGATGACCGCTTAATTAGCCTGTTTAAAGCTGCTAATGCAAACTTCAAACAGGTGAGTGGAATATACCGGATGGATACAGGAAACCAATTTGCTGTTTTTACTCCGCTTGAACTGGCCGGAAATCAGCACTGGGTTATGGCCGTTACGGCGCCGGAGGCGGAAGTCTATAAGAAGGCGTCGTCTCTGGCACGGATCTTGTTCTTTGTGTCATTGGTGTTTATTGTAATTGCCATATTGTTCATTGTTATTTTGAGCAAACGTTTTGTGAAGCCGATCCAAATAATGCGGGATGAATGCCTGCTTCTGACGCAGGGCGACTTTCGGGAACGGGAAGCGAAAGTTCTTTCCCATGATGAAGTCGGCCAATTGGGCAAAGGGTTCCGCGAGATGCGGGGAACTCTGCGGGAACTGGTAAAGAAGGTGCAAACGCAGGCCGAGCAGGTGGCGTCTTCCAGTGAAGAGCTGACTGCGAGTGCGCATCAGTCGGCGGATGCCGCCAATCAGGTTGCCGGGTCGATTACGGAGATCGCGGTGGGTACGGAGAAACAGTCGGCTTCAGCCACGCAAATCAGTGCCGTGGCGGAGCAAATCTCAGGCAATACGGAACAGATTTCCACTACAGCGAACGGGGTGGCGGAAATTGCGAAAGAGACATCCCGGGAAGCGGACCATGGCCGGAAGGCGATAGAGCAAGCGGTTGATCAAATGCAAAAAATAGAGGCAGGGTCCACCGCCGTGCAGGCTGCGATAACAGACCTGGCCAAGGGTTCACAGGAAATAACTGAGATTGTAAATCTTATTTCGACAATTGCCGGCCAGACGAATTTACTGGCGCTCAATGCTGCGATTGAGGCTGCCAGAGCCGGCGAACACGGCAGAGGTTTTGCCGTCGTGGCGGAAGAGGTTAGAAAACTGGCTGAAGAATCCGACCGGGCTGCGCAGCAGATTGCGGCCTTGATTGAAAGGAATCAGACCAATATGGATCAGGCTGTGGCCGCCACTCAGGCAGGCATGGCGGGAGTTCAAGCCGGAATGGAAGTTGTAAATTCGGCCGGCGCAACCTTTAAGAAGATCGTTGATTCCGTTGTACAGCTATCGGGACAGATTGAAGGGATTTCCCAGTCTATCCATCAGATGGCTAGCGGCAGCCGGTCCCTGGTATCGTCCATTCTCGATATCGATAAGGTGAGTAAAGAGAGTGCCGCCGAGGCGCAGACCGTATCGGCGGCGACCGAGGAACAGTCGGCGTCTATGCAGGAAATTGCCGCTTCCAGCCAAAGTCTGGCTCAATTGGCCGGAGATTTACAACAGGCTGTGGAGAAGTTCCGGGTTTAGCCTTAATCCGTTTTAAAATTAAAACACGCGCCCTCAGAAGGGCGCGTGTTTATTTTTGCGAAAGAACCGCACTAGCGGTTTTTCTTATATTTGATAAACAATACATAATACGCAACGGCAGAAGCCAAAAAAGCGGGCAGTAAGGCAGTCATAGGTGGTAATATTTTTATAGCGGCGAATGCCAGTCCTAAAAGGATATAGGAAGAGACAATCGCTCCACGTACCCTGGCAAGCCTAAAGCGTTCAACCTGTTGCTGTAATTTGCTATAGACAAATAATTCAAATACCAGGAAGAAAAAAAGAAATCCCAAGTAGGTCGGTAAGGGTAATAGAATTGGTTTCATAGCATATTTTCAATCCTTTCTTTGCTCTCTCTAATAATTATAAGAAAAATCGGTGGAAAAGTAAAAAAATTATAAACGGAATTGGTCGGAAGTAAGTAAGAAGGAGGGTTTGGCAAAGGAAAAGAGAAAGGAAACAAAGGGACGAAAGGGGGCAAACTATGCGCCTTAACCGGTTATTATCAATTGTTATGCTTCTTATCAACCGGAAACGGATTCAGGCGAAGGACCTTGCCCGGTTATTTGAAGTTTCCGTAAGGACCATCTACCGGGATATTGAAACAATCAATGAAGCTGGAATCCCTGTGGTGGCGTACCCCGGTGCAAATGGCGGACTGGGCATTTTGGAGAATTACCGGGTAGATAAAAATATACTGAGTGATGAGGAGATAATATCCATTTTGCGGGCCTTAAGAGGGCTGGAATCTTCCTTGGGCGATAAGAAGATACTGCATATTATCGAAAAGGTGACCGGTCTGATTCCCAGGAACAAGATGGAGCAGGTGAATGAAAAGTGCAATCAGGTAGTGATTGACTTAAGTGGTTGGGAGGAAAGGGAAGCCTTTAAAGAAAGAGTGAATGTGTTAAATGAGGCGGTGGAGGGTTGTAGGGCCGTTTCTTTCCGTTATATTGCAGCCAACGGAGTAGAAACAGAGCGGACGGTCGAGCCGCTGCAAATATATTTCAAAGAAAGAACGTGGTATCTTTACGCTTTTTGTCATTTGCGCAATGATTACCGGTTTTTCAAGTTGGCCAGAATGAAAAAGCTGCAATGTTTGGAGACGACATTTCAGCCACGGGCCGTCGCCGGACAATGGTATAATGGCCAAGCCGGCCGGGAAGGAGCGGGCGTCGAACTCAAACTGAAGTTTTCACCGCGGGTCCGGGGACGGGTAGAGGAATACCTTTTCGCCGGTGAGCTTCATTATGGGGAAGACGGTTTTCTCTATGTAACGGTAGTCTATCCGGAGGATGAATGGGTATATGGATTTATCTTAAGTTTTGGCAAAGATGTGGAGGTTTTACAGCCTTTGCATATAAAAACGATTATCTGTGAAAGAGCGGCAGCCATTCTTGACGTATACGACGGAAAAAAGCAACAGCAAACCTGACATAATGTTGTCAGGTTTGCTGTTGTATACTAGGGGCAGAAAAACAAGGAGGTGCTTAGCGTGAAAGATCCATTTTGCCAAAGCTGCGGTATGCCGCTCTCAGACGCCAGTTTACTGGGAACAGAAAAAACGGGAGAAAAAAACCGGGACTATTGCTTTTACTGCTATGAAAATGGCTGTTTTAAACAGCCGGATATTACTATGGAACAGATGATAGAGATCTGTGTACCGTATATGAAGGAACATGGTATGGAAGAAGCCAAAGCGCGGGAAATCCTGAATCAACAATTACCACAGCTGAAGCGATGGAAAAAGGGAGCATAGTGCTCCCTTTTCTGTGGGATCGGAAAGTATAACTTTTCGGGTTGTTTCTGAATATGTGTTTTTTCTTATAAATGCCGAAAAGTAAAATACTTTCCTTCCACTTAAAGACCCTTTGGGTCTTTCTTGTCGGATAAGAAAAGCTAGAGAAAGTTTTCCCCGGCAATGACGGCCTGTCCCAGGGACAGCCCGCCGTCGTTGGCCGGAACCTGGCGGTGTATGAGCGGGGTCAGCCCTTCCTTTATCAGGTCTGTGGTCAACTGAGTAAGAAGGCGCATGTTTTGAAATACGCCGCCACTGAGCGCTACTTGACGCAGACCTGTTTCCCGGTGGAGGATCTTAAGCATGTTCACGGTTGCTGCTGTAATGGTGTCATGAAAGGAAGCGGCGGCATACTGAGGATCCGCTCCTTTTTGGACCATTTCCGCCAGAGCTGCAAAGGAGGGGCAGAAATCAAGCCGATGCGGCGTACCGGTTATAATCCGGTAGGGAAGAATTTCACCGGCTGCCGTTCCGGCCAGCCTTTCCAGTTCTATGGCAGCTTGACCTTCATAGTTGTTGTATTGCCGCAGGCCCAATAAAGCGGCACAGGCGTCAAATAAACGGCCCATGCTGGAAGTAAGTGGTGCATTGATGTTTTGGGCCGTTGCCTGCAGCAAGGTCCGCCAGTAGGCGGGAAGCTGATGCACCAGCGGCAGGTTAAGGGTTGTTAGCCGGGCGCCAAACAGATGGTCAAGCAGCCAGAGAGCGAGGCGCCAGGGTTCTTTAATGGCTTGGGCGCCGCCGGGCAATGGCAGATAAACGCAATGAGCCGCCCGGACAAACTGTTTATAATCGGCGATAAGAAATTCGCCGCCCCATAAGGCGCCGTCCGTGCCGTAGCCGGTTCCGTCATAGGCGACGCCAATTACGGGCTGGGTTATATTTTGTTCCGCCATGACGGCAGCAATGTGCGCATGATGATGCTGAACACCAAATTGAGGCAAGGCCAATTTTTGGGCATATTTGCTGGAAAGATACTCGGGGTGCAGGTCATAAGCAACGATTTGGGGTGCAATATTGAGCAGCCGGCAGTCATGATCGATAGCCGAGACGTAGTATTGAAAGGTGGCCATGTTTTCTAAGTCCCCTGTGTGGGCGCTGGGGAATGCCTGATTCTTCCGGGTCAGGCAAAACGTATTTTTTAGCTCACCACCGCAGGCCAGGACCGGCGGGAGATTTTTTGCCAGAGCAATCGGGACCGGCACGTAACCGCGGCTGCGCCGCAACAGATAAGGTTCTCCCTGGAAGACGGCAGTTACGGAATCATCGACC
>NZ_UPPP01000087.1 GCF_900476375.1 Allolucifera butyrica
ACCACAACGTTCGGCCACTGGATCAACGGAGTTACCTTTGACGGCGCTTCTGCCACAGGCAATCTGCAAAAATACGCCAACACCCTGGATGTAAGAAGCGTGTCAGTAGGATCCAAAGCGGGCAAGTTCGACTGGTCATTAGGATATTATGACTTGCATAATCCATCACTCGGAGTCGATCCGTTCAAATGGACGGTAGTAAACACCAACTATCTGTTCAGCCATAATATCGGCTTGAACAGCGAATACATTAAAAACAGCGCGAGCGATAGCGTGATTCCGTTCCCAGGCAAGAAAAGCGATGCTTATTCCATAAAAGTAACGATCGGTGATCAGAACCTTGACAAGCCGGCAGCCCATAATTTCTCGATCAACTATGTCAATAAAGGCGCTAACGCTTTCGCTAACCAGTTCTCGGCTATGGGAGATTCCACCGGCAACAGTGATGCTGCAAACGGCTTAAACTTTGTTAACTGGGATCTTCAGTACGGCTATGCCTTCAGCAAAACCTTCAATACCGTTCTTCAATACAGCCGGGTTATTCCGGAAAACGCAGGGGAAAGCGTCTCCGGCGCTGACAACCATTTCTTCCGCGCTGTATTGAATCTGAATTTTTAATAGTAGTGAGCCCTGAGAAAAATGACTTGTCCGTAAAGGAACCCTATACAAGGACAGTAAAGCGGTAAGGCCGACATTTTCTGAAATTTTGTTTTTTTGTTATCTTTCAATGCGTCGGAGTTTTCAGTATTAAGTTTATTGAATAATTAATATGGCACGTTTTTTGCGCTAATAAATTATAGCTGGATGGAATGTCCAGATGGCAATTTGGTGTCCCAAAAAGTGCCTGTCCCGGTATCGATTCATTTGGATCACGGCGATAGTTTCGCCATATGCAAAGAAGCCCTGGAACTGGGCTTACCTCCAATGATTGACGGTTCAACACTGTCGATTAAAGAAAATGCTGAATTTACCAAAAAAGGGACCGGCGAAGTTCAAAATTTGATGTGCCGATTGGGGCGAAAATCGGCGAATTGCTTTGTTTAGATGGAGCTGGACAGGCTTTAGAAAATAAAAATCTTGTAAACCCGAAAGCATAAGCTAGGAGTAGTGATATGAAATGGAAATTTGGCAGGCATTATTGATCGGATTGTTTGCTTATCTGGGCCGAAACCAGGTTCCCTGGCTCTTCGGCACGACAGGTGGCTGGTATGGAATCGGGCGGCCGCTGGCAGCCGGACTCATCTGTGGTCTTATACTCGGAGATGTAAAGACCGGCGTGCTTTGTGGCGTGGCTGTGCAGGCCATCTTCATCGGACAAATTACGCCGGGCGGGGCGGTTCCCTCCGATTTGAATCTGGCGGCATACATCGGTATCCCGCTCGCCATCGTCAGTGGCGGTACGCCGGAAACGGCTGTTATTTTTGCGGTCCCTTTGGGAGCGTTGGGCGTAGCTCTCCATAATTTCACGATGACGGTGCAGGCTGTTTTCGCCCATCGTGCCGACCGGTGTGCTGAAAGAGCGGATGCCAGCGGTGTAAGGATTGCTAATATTGCAGGCACCTCGATATCTTTTTTTGAACGCTTCTTCATTGTCGGGCTTACCTGCTATTTTGGTGCACCGTTCGCGGAAGGCTTGCTGAAGGCTATGCCGGGTATCGTGCTGAACTTCCTGGCTGTCGGTGGAAAAATGCTGCCGGCCCTGGGCTTTGCTATCCTTTTGAAGCAGATCATCAATGAGAGATGGATGATTTTCCTGTTCATCTTCGGCTGGGTGTTCACGACATCGTTCAAGCTTACCACGACATCCCTGGTATTCATTGCGATTGCATTGTCCCTGATCTACGTTATGGCCCGCTATAATAATGTACGAACGGTTTCGGCTAACGCTGTGGCGACGCAGCCGCAGAAGATGGTTTACGAAAGCGAGGAGGGTGACTATGAAGAATAATGTGGGGCTTACAAAAAAAGATGTAGCGAAAGCTTCCTGGCGGTGGCTGTTTTTTCATCAAAGCTCCCATAATTACGAGCGTATGATGGGTACTGGCTTTGCACATAGCCTGTCCGGGAGCCTGGAGAAGCTGTATGCGAATGATAAAAAAGGGCTGGCGGAGGCCCTGAAGCGGAATCTGTCCTTCTTCAATACGGAGCCCCAGTTGGGAGCAATCATTCCCGGCATATCCCTGGCGCTCGAGGAGACCTACGCGAATGACCCGGACTTTGACCCGGATATCATCAGCAGCACGAAAAATGCACTCATGGGGCCGCTGGCCGGCATCGGCGATTCCATCCTGGTAGGGACGCTCAATCCTATCCTGCTGAGCATCGGCATCGGTTTGTCGGCGGACGGCTCACCGGTTGGTGCCATCGTTTTCCTTTTGTCCTGGCTTCTTCTTGTGGTTCCTATGAAATATTATCTTTTTATGAAGGGGTATTCGCTGGGGCTGGATGCAGTGAAGATCTTGATGAATGAAGAGCTCAAGGTAAAGATTACTACGGCATTGACGATTGTCGGGCTGATTGTTATCGGAGGTGTCGCCTCTATGACGGTACAGGCGCCGATAAAATTTCAGTATACCTCCGGAGATATGGTCATCAATATCCAGGCTATCTGCGATAAGATCATGCCAAACCTTGTGCCGCTGCTCGTAGCTGTGGCAAGCTATCTCTTGGTCGATAGGAGGGGCTGGAGCACGAATAAACTCATGCTCGGCATCCTGGTGTTTGCGGCCGTTATGGTAGGATTGGGGATTATGTGAAAAGGGAGGCGCCGGAGTGGAGTATGTCTCGGTTTTGGTCAAGCCGATGTCATCGCAGTGCAATCTGAGATGCAGATATTGCTTTTATGAGGATATCAGCATACACCGGGAAGTTCCTTCGTTCGGGCGCATGAGCCATGGAACGGCGGAGAAGATGCTGGAAAATATTTATCGGTCACTGTCTGATGGAGATGATCTTACGCTGGCGTTCCAAGGAGGTGAGCCGATGCTTGCAGGATTGGAATATTTCAAGGATATCGTTTCCTTCGTGGAAGCACAGGATAAGGATGTCACTGTGCATTATACACTACAGACGAATGGCATACTGCTCGATGATTCCTGGTGCGAGTTTCTGAAACAGCATGGCTTCCTGCTCGGGCTGTCCCTGGACGGCTGCGAGAGTCTGCATGACAGATATCGGGTCGATGCCGAAGGCCTGGGTACCTTTCCGCGTGTCCTCGCAGTAAAGCGTTTACTGGATGCATATCGTATCGAATACAATGTTTTATGTGTCCTGACAGCTGCACTGGCTCAGGAACCGGACGATGTATATACGTTCTTGCGGCAGGAACAGATAGGATATGTCCAGTTCATTCCCTGTCTGGCAGGTTTGTCCGGCGGGAAGAGGGAAGCATATGTCCTGACGCCGGAGCTGTTCGCCGGATTCTATCGCCGGATCTATGATTTGTGGTTTTCTGGACTTGTCCAGGGTACATATATGAGCATCAGACTTTTTGACGGTATACTGAATCTTTTTGCCGCAGGCCGTATCACGGCCTGCGGTATGCTTGGCAGCTGCCGGATCCAATATGTCGTTGAGGCGGATGGCAGTGTGTATCCTTGTGATTTCTATGCTATCGATAGATACAGGATGGGAAATATCTGCGAGATGGGGCTGCAGGAGCTTTTCCAGTCTTCGGCAGCGCAAGAGTTCTTAAGATGCCGGACAAAACCCCCTGCATATTGCGCAAGCTGCCCGTTCGGCAGGATGTGCCGGGGCGGTTGCCGCAGGATGGCAGAGGCTATGTATGTGAATGAACAGAATGATTTTTGCGGTTATCAGGCAGTTCTTCAGTATGTGCTGCCACATATCGATGAAGTAGCAATGCGATTGAAGAAGGTATCATGAAAATTGTTAGGGGGACGGGGTTGTCGACACATAGTTGTCACTAACCCCGTCCCCTAACAATTTTTCATCTAACTTGAACTATTCTCACTACATATTCCTTCAAATGGAATACATAATCCTGTATCGGGACAAAAACCTGGATTGTCATAGCATAATGCTTTGGCAAAACCAGGATTCATTTGACTGAGATTGTTAAAGTAGCAGTTAATATAATGATTACGGGCTAAACTATTCAGTTGAAAAGAAAGTGGATAGTTATTATTTACATGTCGATAGTATAATCCTTCCTTGGTAAATGGAGGTGGATACGCTTTCTCCGGTAAAGTAGGAATAATGTCGTGGACATTAAAAATGCGAATACTATTTTTGATCACTTGGTTAAACCGGAAAGCGAAATCAGGATCTCCGGTGCGCGGGGAGCCGTAAGTATATACGATAGGAAATTTAAAATTGGTGTTCACTGCGATATCCAAGGCAGCTAACACTGACAAAGGTCCTCCTAAACTGTACCCGGCGATTAATAGTCTTTTTGTTGTAGAAAGTTTGTTTAACTCGCTGATTAATATATCTCTTGTTGATTGATAGATACATGTAAATCCGCGATGTGTTTTTCCCATATTGCTAACAAATGGATAGGGAACCTGATAGAGGTCTTGGTCCGACTCATTGTCCCTAAATGAATCGGTTCCTCGAAAAGCTATAACTATTTCAGCTCGTGACTCTGTAATAAAACCAAATACTTCTGCTTCCGGATATTCAACACCGGCAAGAGCGCGAATGATATATCGAAGTTCAAAGCCTTTTGGCAAGGTAAGTTCTTCCTTTTCAAAAAGCAGATTTGACTGATGACACATTGCCGCAAGTAATATTGCATCTTCACTATTAAAAATATTCTCTACGCCTGGGATATCCATTAAGGAAGCTCTCCTCTCCTATTACAAGGAATCAGACTTTTGCATGTTCCCTGAAAGGGAACGCACATTTCTGTATTAGGACAAAAACCCGGATTTTCATAGCACAATACTTTGGCAAAATCAGGATTCTTTTTACTGAGGTTTTTAAAATAGCAGCCGATCGAATCATTACGGGGCGTATCATTCAGTTGAAAAGAGAGTGGATACGTTGTTTTCACGTGTTGATAATATAGCCCTTCCTTCGTAAACGGAGGCGGATATATTTGGGCCGGGAAAGTAGGAAAAGAGTCGTGAATATTTACAATTCGTATACTGCTTTTTACCACTTGGTTGAACCGGAAAGCAAATTCTGGGTCGCCAACACGAGGACTACCATAGGTATAGACGATAGGATTTTCAAACCGGGTATTTACCGCAATATCTAAAGCAGCCAATATTGCTAATGCTCCTCCGTAGTTGTGACCGGTAATAAACAGACTTTTGGCTGGTGATAGTTTGTTTAATTTTCTGATTAATTTGCTTCTTGTTGATTGATAGATGCATGTAAATCCGCGTGAGGTTTTTCCGACATTCCTAACAAAAGGATATGGTACTTGAAGTATGTCATATGCTGAAATAAGGTCTGCCGGATACGAAGCGTATCCCCTAAATGCGATAACGATATTATATATCGATTCTGTAATGTAACCAAATATTTCTTCTTTAGGATGCTCTACGTCGGCAAAAGCACGAATTATATATCGAAGTTCAAAACCTTTTGGTAAGATGAGCTTTTCCGCTAGAAAGAGTGGATATGTTTGATAGCTCATAGCGGCAAGTAATATCGAATCTTCACTATTAAAATTATTTTCTGCGCCGGAGACAAACATATATATAATTCCTTTCTTAAAAATATTAGGATAATATGAAATCATACTGCTACTCATCTGCCTGAGCAATCCGGGACATACCGGTAAATTTGGCCGGAGGAATTCAATTGCATTTATCTGAAATATGGACCATCTGAATTAACATCAAGGTAGTGACCGCATAGTTATCTAATATTATCCTATATAAACTGAGATGGAAATGTTACTATCGAGGGGATATTCTTTTTGCTTCTTTCTTCATCCTAAAAGTGATTGATAGAATATAGTGAGACAATGGAACTGTCCCCATGTTCCATACATTTGGATGTTACAGCTGTCGGCAATATGCCCGTAATAAACCAAGTTAACCAAAAGGAGTCAAGGGACGGTTCGAAACCACTGAAAAAGTCTGAAACCCCCCGAATATATCGATATAATAATAATAGATCAAATTGTAATGCGGGGAATCTAAATGCTAAAGACAACACCAAAACAATTAAGCCTATATTCCGTTCTATACGATAAAATACCGGAAAATCATATACTGAAAGTCATTAATAAAACGGTAGACTTTAGCTTTGTTAATAAACTTCTTGAAGATTCATATAGCAAAAAAATAGGACGCCCGGAAAAAGAACCAGAAATGATGGCTAAACTCCTGATTCTCCAATATTTGTACAACTTATCCGATGTCAGGGTAATTGAAGAAGTGTCACTCAACTTGGCCTATATGTGGTTTGTCGGCATAAATCCTGATGAAGAACTGCCAGATGCAAGCTTGCTTGCAAAATTCAGAACGCAAAGACTTAAAGATACCAGTATGGATGATATTATTCAGGAAGTAGTTCACCAATGCATTGAGAAAGGCATTATTAAGAGCCATGGACTTAGCATAGATGCTACACATACAGCAGCTAATACCACAAAAAAAGTGCCAGAACGAATTATGAAGCATCTGGCGAAAAAAATATTTAAAACATTGGATAGAGAAAACGGAAAAATACTTTCCGAAATGGATACCAATATACCCGACTATAAAGCAATGGAAAATCATGAAGAAGCGAAGACTGTAATGAAAACCTATTTAGAAGAAGTGATTGCTAAAGTCCAAGAAAGCAATGAATTTTCCGATATGCCATGCACACAAGATGCGATTACCGAAGCGACGAATATAATTAGTGATGAAAAGTTTATATTGCAAAAGGGAATTCGCTCACTTATCGACCAAGATGCACGGGTTGGTTATAAATCAAAAACGGACAGTTTTTTTGGATATAAAGTAGAATTTGCCATGATTCCAGAAGAACGGATCATAACGGCTATAGAAGTAAGTGATGGAGCCTATGTAGATGGCAGCAAATTTGAAGATTTATATAAACGCACAAAAACAAGCGGCTTTGATATAAAAGAATTTTATGGCGACAAAGGCTATTTTCGCAAACCAATATTGGATATTTTAAAAGAAGACCAAGTGGAAACCATTATTCCAGTAAGTGCTTCCGTGTATAAACTTGATGACAGCAAATTCAGCTATAATAAAGATAGCGATCAATGGTTTTGCGAAAGGGGTAATTATACAATTTCAAAGAAATGTCGGCGGCAAAAAAACAAAGCGGCCATGTTAACCTATACGTTTGATAAAAAAGTGTGCATAAACTGTCCCAATATAAACCAGTGTATTAATGGAAAATCTAAAGTAAAGCAGTTGTCGGTAGGAATCAACGCTGGAGAATATTACGAATACAGTCAACGATCCAAAACGGCTGAGTTTCAGGAAAAGTATAAAAAACGTGCCAGCCATGAATGGAAGAATGGTGAAATGAAGCGTTTTCATGGTTTAGACCGTGCTCGAGGGTATGGTCTGCGGAGCATGACCATTCAAGCCAAACTAACTGTGTTAGCGGTTAATTTGAAAAGAATAGCATCTCTGGTATCCTCTTATTTTGCTTGTTTTAAGCAAAGTTTTTTCTGGATAAATATATTTTTAAGAAATTTTCGTTGTGAATTATCGAGGTCTGCTTAGAATAGGGCTTTTTCAGTGGTTTCGAACCGTCCCCTGACTCACACTCACGCGCCAAAATTGATCGCCTAGTATCCTTTATGACATCGTTTATCGTATAGGTGTAATTTCAATTGAGAAATATTAAGCCGAGTTGCTCCAAAAGTAGTTCAGGCGTATAACCCCTTACATTCCTTTGAAATGAATAGAAATCTTTGCTTAAAGCCATCAACAACATATCCGCTCTAAAGACACTGTTAAGATAATTTTGTTCGTTTGCATGCATTTCGTCAAATAGTTCAACAAATAATTGATGCAAGTCGTCATGTAAAGGGCTCTGCATTCGAGACTTAAATGAATTTATCGGCGTTGATTCCTCGACCCCGGTAAGCAATTGTGCCTTTTTTTCTCTGAAACGAATAAATAAATCAAGCAGCCCCCTAAGCCGTTGATCTGGCGCATTTTTCCGGTTTGCCTCCAAGTATTCATCAATATCATCGAAAAGAAGAACAATATTATCCTTAATTAAATCCAAGCATAACTCACTTTTATTTCGATAGCGGCGATATAGCGTTCCCGGACCAATCTGTGCTTCCGTGGCAATTTGATTCATACTAACTTGTTCGACACCATTTTGTTCAAACAGTCTAAGTGCTGCATCCAATATTCGCTGACGGTTCTCAGCAGCATCACGGCGTTCAGGACGGGTATGCTCTATATTTTTTTCATCCATTCGTTTTTCACTCCTGACATTTATTTCGATATTCCATTGACAAGTGGAGACATCTCCGTTTAGTATAAAAGGAGAACTCTCCGCTTAATCATAATCTATTGAGGAGGATTTTACAATAATGCAAAATCAAACTAATAAAGCTGCTCTGTTGGTCATGGATTTACAAAATGGTATTGTATCGCGTTTTGCAGAAGATGGGAAAGTACTGATTCCGTTCCAACGAGCTGTCGAGGCCGCTCGCCGACATTCTATTCCAGTTATTTTTGTGAGAGTCGCATTCCGGGAAGGCTATCCCGAAATAAGCGCCCAAAATAAGTCGTTTTCAACCATTACAAAACGCGGTGGAATGACGATTTCCGAAGATTCGTCGCAAATTCACGATTCGCTGGCGCTTCGTCCCGCTGAGCCCGTGGTGACCAAATTACGGGTGAGCGCATTTGCCGGTAGTGATCTCGAGGTTATTCTCCGCTCCCATAGGATCGATACATTAATCTTAACCGGCATTGCCACAAGTGGGGTCGTACTTTCCACTCTGCGGGAAGCCGCCGACAAAGATTACGGTCTAATCGTACTTTCCGACGCCTGTCTGGACGCAGATCCGGAAGTTCACCGGGTGTTAATGGAGATTGGCAAATCACTCCACAAAAACAGGTTGCCGTATACACAAACGCCAAATGCCGTTGCATACGGTAAATATATTGAGAGCTATAAAAAGGGGTGCGTAAATTGAAAATCAAATGGTTAGGCCAATCATGCTTTCTGATAACTTCGGAAAATGGAACAAAAATACTCACTGATCCGTTCAAAAATATGTTGGGTTATAAGTTACCTGAAATTGAAGCGAATATCGTATCTACCAGTCACAATCACAGCGACCATAATAATATTAATGCAGTCAAATGCAGCTTTACCCATTTCAACGAACTGGGTACTTTTGATGTAAATGGTATTGCTATAAAAGGGGTAGCAACATTTCATGATAAGGCTTTGGGGACCAAGAGAGGAAAAAACACGATATATAACTTTAGTATTGATGGAATCAATGTTTGCCACTGCGGCGATCTGGGCCACGTGCTAACAGATACTCAGATTAACGAAATAGGAACCGTAGACATACTCCTGCTCCCCACTGGCGGACGCGCCACCATTGGTGCACTGGATGCTGTTCAAGTCATGAAGCAGCTGAATCCGGCAATTGTGATCCCGATGCATTACCGGACAAAGGCGTTCGGGCTGCTTGGCTTTTTATTTGAAAAGGTCGATAAGTTCATTGCTGCTTCGGGGTTAAAGACGAAAAAGTGTGAGGAACTGGACATTGACAAAGCCGATATAAAAGAATCCAAAGAAGATAAAGAGATTGTTATCCTTCAATATGATTGAGATCAGACAGCTTTGAACATAAGGAGAGTTATATTCATGCCGCTTTGGAAAAGAAATTTAATCGTTTGCTGGTTTGGAATTTTCGTAGCAGCTATCGGAATGAGTCAGATCGCCCCTGTATTGCCGCTTTATATACAGCATTTGGGTGTTCATAGTACATCTTCCATCGCCCAACTTTCAGGCGTTGCTTTTGGTGTTACCTATTTAATTTCAGCTATTTTCTCACCAATTTGGGGGCATTTTGCCGATAAAGTTGGGCGAAAGCCAATGATTCTGCGGGCAAGCCTGGGTATGGCATTGGTTATCTCTTGTATGGGATTTGCGCCGAATATATATATACTAATAGGATTAAGATTGTTGGAGGGTGTTATCACAGGTTTTAGTACAGCGTGTACCGCTTTAATTGCCACTCAGACGGATAAGGAACACGCGGGATATGCTTTAGGCACACTTTCAACTGGAAGTATTGCCGGTTCTCTACTTGGCCCAATAATTGGCGGATTTATAGAAGAGACCCTTGGCTTTCAACCTGTATTTTTCATAACAGGTGCCTTACTGCTGATTGCATTTATTATGACCGCCTTATTTGTAAAAGAATCTTTTGTCCGTCAGGATAAAAAAGCAAATAGTATCAAGAAGATATGGGAAGATGTCCCTGAAAAGAGTTTGACTATTATTCTGCTTGTAACCTTTTTCATTTTAACTCTAGGGTTATATTCTATAGAACCCATCGTAACTGTTTACGTCACCCAATTAACCAAAGGTACTGCTACTGCTCATGTCGCACTGTTGGCCGGATTAGCGTTCTCCGCCTCAGGGCTGGCAAACATAATTTCAGCTCCAAGGCTGGGCAGACTTTCTGATAAAATAGGTGCGCATAAAGTTATATTAATTGCGCTCATTGTTGCCGGAATCATTTATATACCACAAGCCTTTGTAAAAAATCCATGGCAATTGATAGGGCTGCGCTTTTTATTGGGCTTAGCGATAGCTGGGTTGAACCCTTCTATTAATACCCTTGTTAAGAAAATTACACCAGATTCACTTGTAGGTGGAGTTTTTGGTCTTACCATGTCTGCCGGATATCTGGGCGTATTTGGTGGCTCTGTTTTAGGCGGGCAGCTGGCAGCCTATTTAGGTATTTCATATGTCTTTTTTGCAACCAGCGCATTGCTGCTGATAAATGCAATATGGGTGTATTTTAAAGTGTATAAAAAGCTTTGCTACACCTAATATGGAGTTTTTAAATTTTCAGGGCTATGATGGCAACGGTCTCCCAGATATAGAAACACACAAAACAAGGCCCCAACCCTTGCATTACACAAGGATTGAAGCCCATTTTACACCGTTATCAGTGATACGGTTCTCCGTATCTAATAATAAAGTGGCTGGATTAAAACAGTATATTAACAGCCGTCATTATATAGTTTGCTTATTGCCGCTAGAGGCAGGAGGCAATCTTTTTAGTTTTCCTATTACATATTCTGAAAGTAAGAAACATAGTACCATACATGAACCTGCCACTAAAAGATATTTAAAGAAAACAGGTAACTGTATTTTTAGTGCCATATAAGTAGCAGATATTACGATCAGTTGGTGAATGTAGTACATGGTATAAGAATTGGCCGAAAGTCTGCGCCACAGATATGCACTGCTATCCACATATCGATGAAAAAAGGCTATAAAAGCAAACACAGCAGCAAGGCAGAAATAGGAATGGAGTGCTGCATTCCCTACTTTTAATAAAAGAGGAGTGGTATCTGCAAAAGTAACTCGGTAAACAAGAAATACTATCAACAATATAATTGCGGCGCTGAACCATCGCCCCAATCGCGGCATATAGCCTCCATCTGTAAACCATAAATTTTTCCAGGCATATATCCCTAAAACAAAATAACCAATGTAGGCCCCAAACCGAGATGGCTGCAGAGAGATGATATATAGTTTATTAAACCAGGTATCCGGAAGAAAGAATAGACTAGGAATAAAGAAACTGACTGCCATAATGAATCCAAACAAAGGGAAAAAATATCCGGAAGGCGCTTGCGCTATGGCTTTTCGCTCAAAAATAGCCGGGTTCATAGTATATAATATCGCCACACCTAAAAAGAAATAACTTAATTCACCTAAAAACCAATAATGAGCATGGTTAAAGATAACGGGCGTAAAAAACATCGTTTTTACGTAAAGAAAATACTCTGGTGGTGTACTAGACCGGCTATACCAAATCATATAAGTAATAACCGGAGCCAGAAACAACACACCACCTATCCAGGGAAGAACAATACGGAAAAATTTGTCTTTAAGAAATACTATGGTTCCCTTTCTCTGCAGGACAGGTACTGCAAAATAACCGGCAATAAAAAACATAATAGGCATAATATAAACATCTGTTGCCATAACAAATAAAGTAAACAAGGAACTGTTCTGCGTATCCACGACATACCACCATTGAGGGGCATGCGCCATATAAGTAATTGAGACATGAAAGGCAATAACCAACAGAACAATAAAAGCACGTAAATTATCTAAAAAGTATATTCGGTTACCCGTTCTGTTACTAGCACTTTCCACACTACTTTTCATAAAAATTTTCATTCCTTTCTCTATGTACCGCAAGCGGCCCGCCGCTCAAGGCACAAAAATGTATGAAAGTATTAAATCTATACCTATTTTCCGAAAAACTATGACCATTTCTCGTTTATCTCAAAATGCCTACACCCTTTATTTCCCATAAAAAACAAAACTCCTGCCAAATTCTATATTGAGGCAGAAGTTTATTATTCCATTCGCAAAAATACAAGGTGTTAAAAGCCTGGGCGTTTGGATTTCCCTGAGAATATACATAATCAGGCTTTTAAGGGCATACCTAGGCAGAACCGATGTCCGCGGTCAATGCAGGACCCTCTGGCCTCCAGCCCAGCCGTTCCTGGGTCAGCACACTTGACGTTGGATTATCGGTTGTCACAAAGGCGGAAAGCCAGCCAAAGTGGGCATCTGCCTCTCCCCGGGAAATACTTACCACCGGTAGATTCAGTCGGCGTCCGATGGCATCGGCAATGTCCCGGAACAATACGCCCTCCTCACCAACTCCGTGTAACTGTGAGCCGGCCGGGGCGGCTTCCACGGCTAACCGAAACAGATGCGCCGCATCAAGCCGATGTACGGCGGGCCAGCGGTTCGAACCTTCGCCGACAAAGGCTGACACCCCCTTCCTGCGGGCAATGTCGATGAGTACCGAAGCAAAGCCATGCCGATTGAAATCATGTACGCACGGCGCAAGCCGCACGACCGAGGATCGTACTCCGCGCTCAACCAGCGCAATTGCCGCATTCTCCGACGCGGCCCGGGGAAATTCAGCCGCCCCCTGGTCCTCTTCCGTTGCCAAACGCCCTAGTGACGGGACCGCCAATGTTCCGGAGGTAATTACGAAGGGCTTGCCGGACCCGTCTAGAGCGGCACCCATCGCTTCAATGGCACGCAAATCAGCAGCGACGGCGCCGGCGTAGTTGCTGAAGTCATGTATGAATGCCAGGTGAATGACACCGTCCGCAGCGGCTGCTCCTCTGCGCAGGCTGTCGAGGTCATCCAATGAACCATGATGTACTGCAGCCCCGGCAGCCGTTAACGCTGCGTCACTCTTGTCGGAACGGGCAAAGCCGACGACTTGATGACCCACATCGATAAGTTCGCGAACAACCGCAGATCCTATGAAGCCTGTTGCACCTGTGACAAAAATACGCATAATAAATTCCTCCTTGCGCTAGATCCAAGTCTAGACTATTTAATAATTACGGTAATTGAGATAATTTTACTTTAGGATGATGATACCGTTGCTTGCTTTGAGTTATGTCTTTATAATTGATGGCTTTTTGCGGACACCAATGAATACACGCAAGGCAACGTTCGCAGTTATGCTTGAATGTTACTTTTTCATCTACAATCTCAATATTTTTTACTGGACAAACCGAAACACAAATGCCGCATTTTGTACAACATTCTGAAATGCTATAATTTTTATCAGTAAACTTGTATTTGGCAACTGATTTTTTATGCATCGTCTTAAAAAGAAAAGCAAGAGGTCCCGAACCGCCTTTTATTTTACATTCCTTTCTGCTCTTAATGGCTTGAATGATGCCACTAAGCCGAGTGTCAGCCTTCGAGAGCAGTTTGGGCAGTTTATCGGTCTTTATATCAACCATCAGTATGTAAGTTGACAAAATAGGCAGTTTAGATCCGTAATGTAAATATCCCCCTTTTTCTTTCAGGATATTATCGACATCAGCTAAGCTTGTACCAATAGCTCCCCCGCAGGTGACCACCGAAAAGAAATAAGCATTTTTATTGAAATCACCGCTTTTAATAAATCCTTGTACCATATTGGGCAGTCCAAATGCATAAGTAGGAAATACAAAACCGATTACTTCGCTATTGCATTTATAATTCATTCCGACTTTGGAGATTGGTAACACATCAGTATCACCTAAAGCAGCGGCGATATCAAGGGCGGTTTGCAGACTATTTCCTGTTGCAGAAAAGTAAAAAATCGTTTTCTTCATGTTCACATACCTCACCATTGATGTTATTTAAATTTATAAACCAGTTCCCCTATAAGGCTAATCATTCAGGCTTTTGCACATTTCTATTGAAACTTCATTTCTTGTCCTTTATTTTCCGTTACAATTTACAAATGGCATCGTTTGTACCCCTCTTTTAAATGAGTGTCTAGTTAGTCATTTATGAGTAAAAAATTATGCAATCATTCGCCAAAAGGCATCGAACGCATCCATACAATGTTTGTCTGCGTTGGCCGAGTCATGGATCATGAAGTTGATTGTCGTGTCAATAAGCGCACTCATCAAGGCGACGATGAACTCTAGCGGAGCATCACGCATCGGTCCATTCTCGCGGCTCCGTTCCAGAAGCTCACTGATGTTAGTGAACGCGCGGCTCGCAGCCTGATGGCTCTCCGGGGTGATATCGTCTGATACGTATAAATGCGCGAGCGTCCTGCGTTTTTCGGGGTAGGACGTTGCCCAGCGCAGCAAGTGGGACCACATATAGAACGCCTGTTGGCGTATGTCACTCTCTTTCGGGAGTCCATCTAAGGCGGCCGTGGCCATCTCTGCTTTAAGTTCTAAGTAAAGCTGGTTCAACAAGTCGGCTTTCGTCTCAAAGTAGGTGAAGAGTGACCCATTAGAGACGCCAGCCTCCTTTGCAATCGCTGCCGTAGCTCCCCCTAGCCCCTGTGCGGCGATTATGCGTATCGCCGCTGACATTATCGCATTCCGTCTATCGTCACTTCTTGGTCTGGCCATACTTTTTCTCCCTAAGCTGTATTACTAAATATATTATTATATTATCAGAGAGTGGCCAGTCAGTCAATATTCTGCGATCTATTTTCTTACCCTTTAGCTTTCTAACCTTCCCTCAAATCTTCCCAGGCTCCTATGTTAATCCTAATGCAACTTTTCAATTTTATTTTTCTAACCCTTCACGAGCCGGATTGTAATAATAAAATAGCACCGGTACAGCTAAAATTGATATACAGCTGAAAACGTCTGAAATAAAAGATACATGGAAACCAGATGAACCATACCAGAAGAACAAATATGCCAATACGAGGAATAATAACCGCTTTCTGGTTCGTAAATCGGAGACCCCCATTACCACATACGCTCTGGAAACTTCAAATTTTAAAACTTCCCATACTCCCATAACAACGAATAATGTACCAGGAATAAAGACAATCCATGGTGATAGATTCAAGCCTTGTATAAAATGGCCAATATCCCCGCGTAAAAGCCCATCATGATAAGCGGTAAAAGTTCTGATGGGTATGTAATCCAAAACTTGACCAAGATTAGATAACGTAAACCAGAATAGAAAGTACCATAATATCTTGTTGTTCTTTATTTGCCGTTTTGATAAAAGCATTACGCCAAGCAAGTAAAGAATTCCACCCAAAATAATTGGGCTAATGGCTATTATTGACACAATTTTTCCTTTACCTTCAGCCAAAATCGACTTGTAATCAATTAGCTCCCAAGCAGATAGCAATGTCCAGTCTCCATAATAAATATCAAACGGACTTGCTTTATATCCGTAGATCCATGCTATTGTGCTATGTGTCCATTCATGAAGTAACATTGACAAATGATGCGCTAAAAAAATAGTTATAATAGTGGTAATTGACACTCTAGCGATCTTATCCACAATAATCCCACCCCTTTGCAAGGCAATAAAGACGCCTAGAAATGCACATAAAAACAGTGTCAAGGGGACGGGGTTGTCGACACCCCTTTGAACTATACCTATTTTCCGAAAAACTATGACCATTTCTCGTTTATTTCAAAATGCCTACACCCTTTATTTCCCATAAAAAACAAAACTCCTGCCAAGTTCTACATATTGGGGCAGAAGTTTAATGATGATAGAAAATCAAGCTTTTTATCCAATACCTGTTCCCGGCCTGACCAAGCCCTCCAGTCACGGCTTTACTGTCAGTAGTACATGCTGGTCTAAGTGATATTCGCATTGTTATACCGCCTCTTTGATAACTCTGCCAATTTTTCGGCTCGTTTTTTTACTGCTGGGCTTCCTGATAATATTCCTTGTTCAATCTTTCCAAGTGCAAGGTTTCTATAATCAATATGTCTATCTGCAATTTCGGCTATCGCCTGCAGTGAATTACTTGACCGATAGACCTCAAATCCCCACCTTGCTGCAACCGGGCAATAATGTCATTCATTAGAATACCTCCCTCGCACATCTTGCCATTTATTTCTTTGTTTTTCCTTTATTCTATCATTTGCCGGCGTAATGACGGCTCCCTTATCGTCTGCGGGTCTATTATTATTATGTCTGTTCTTTCAAACCTTGCCTCCCAACAGGGTTGCTTCCTTTGTTAGGGGGCTATATGCCACAAAAACATGGTTTCCCACCTCCGGTATACGCAAGGTATGAACCGGTTCCTCAATTAACGCTTTGATTTCATTATCCTCAACAGTTACTCCGATCTTTACTAGCGGATTTTGACCCCAACAAACCTTGGATGTTTCCACGTAATCGACTTTGGCAATTCCCCGTTTTTGTTTTTGCAGCCTTGCTTTTTTACTGTAGTTCTCTCGCCAACAATAATTACTGATATTCATGCCTGGCTGTAAATTACTTGTTTTAGGCATCTGAGCCACTATCTCCACTTCAATTACACTATTATCAAAGGCTACTTGGGCCTTAATGAAAAAAAATTCATCGTCACCCATATAATAACCGGACGGGTTAACCGTTGTCAGGTGATATACTGCTTGACTAATATCGCCGAATTTACTTCGCGCCTCATATTTATACTCTGGACTGCGGCTAAAGACTCCCGTGGCTCTTTCATCAACATAACTATACACCATTTCTACCATCTCCCCTCTCTCGTAAGGAGCAAAGGAAGGAGCTAGTAAGGTATATGGGATTTCCCGGCTACCATTCTCTGGGACATTGACTTTAAACACAACATTCTGTATTGGATGGCCGTTAATATATTGACCGCTATTCGCTACTTGGATGACCTCAGTAAACGTCGGATATTTGTCTTTGCCAAAAGGAGCAACTGCTGCCGCAAGATTATTTTCCTGATGTTCGGGCATCGACGTATACAGATTAGCAAGGAGACGATTTAGTTCATTGTCTTGGGAGGTATAGTGTTCTAACTTATTGGTGTATTCCTGGCTTAAAATGATCGCCTCCTCAATTTTATTTGGGTTATACGCTACCGTCACTTGAGATCCAACTTGCACTTGCGGTATCGAAATCAAAGGAACTACCTGCTTAATAACAAGCTGCACCGGTTGCCTGTTTTCAGGGTAGGCAGTAACCCAAATTCTCAGTTGCGGCTGGTCGTTTATCATTGTTCCAGTCTGTTCCGCCCTATCAATTCTTGCCAAGGCCACAACTCCGGTCGAAGATAATTTTTTCATCAGCCGACTATCCCGGCTTGCCAAACGGAGTATAAAATAACAGAAAATTACCGTTATCGCCAGACAGATCAAAAGAATTACTAAATCCTGTAGATCATCCATACTCTCAATTCCTTCTTGTCAAATATATAGCCCCAACTGGACGGAATTAAATCAATGCACGCTATATTACCATCGTCCGTTCCAGTTATTCTATAGTTACAACCATCAATTTGGCTAAATTGGAATTTCTCTCAGGGATAACTTGTATATTATTGGACAATAGCCGTGTAGGCATTTTACTACGATTATTTTCTTCATACGTATGGAATTTCCTTCCTTTTCAACCTCCTCCACACAAAAAAGCCCCGCAAAGACGAGTCAGAGGACGAGTCAGGGGACGGTTCGCAATTGACATATAATGCCGTTGGAAAAATCATCCGCCATCATTAATATCTCTTTCTCGATTTTATTAAATGTCTCGATACTTCTGGAATAATCCTCCTTAAGCATCGCGACAGCCTCCTCTTTTGTTAATGCCAAATGGGTAAACCACATTTCTCTCATACATTCAACAGACCAATTAGGGTTAATTTGATTTAGGAAACATACGATTTCCTCGGCATTTTCATACCACCTTTTTTCAGCGTCCACCGCAGCTCTACTATCTCCAGCCTTTGCCGCCTTCACAAGTTCCGCCGCAATAACCAGATGATCCCTTATCAAGCGTTCAAATTCGAATGCGATTTCATTTCCATAGAAACGGCAAAATACTTTAGCAAAATCAGGTGCGTTACGCAGAAGCCGCTCCGTAGTTTGCTCCAAGTCCGGCAAATCAAACACAATACCTAAGATAACCATTCTGGTCCAATAAACATGTTGCTCCCAGAGCAAACGGAAACAGTCCCTTAAATGAACTTCCGTTTCGCTTAAACAACATTCGCTGCTATAGTAAGGATTAAACATATAGCTTTCCTCCTTTAACACTATATGTTACATAATATGTTTTTACACAAATTTCTGACACTCTAGGAAGCAAAGGGACGTTCTTTTTGCTTTCTACGTACTCACACCTTAAAAATAATACTTTGGTTCATCCTTCAGGAACATACAAGGGACAGTTTCATTGTCCCACTGATTTGTCAAAAGAACGGGGTTCTCGATATTTTCCTGCATTCGCGACACTACTAATCTAATAATTGATAATTTTTTATTAATCAGACATACAAACAGAAAGCCGGTCAAGGTGCACATCAAACTTCACCTCAACCGGCCTGTTTTTTGTTTTTATTCAATCTGCTCTCGTCATATACCACTTTTTCGTTAACGCAAAATATAGGCCAATATCAGCAGTCATTATTTGATAAAGCTGACATGCTTGCAAATTTCAGCAATTACTTTCTCCTTTATTTGATTGAACTTCACTTTATTTTCTTCAAAAAGATTTCGTCCGTGTGTATCAATTGAAACAATGAGCGGACCGAATTCTTTGACCTTGCATGTCCATAATGTTTCTGGCATACCGAGGTCTTTCCAATTGGCATCCTCTATTTTTTCCACGCAAGTCGCAGCTACTACTGCACATCCCGCAGGAAAGACTGCATGAATGGCTTTATAATCGCGACAACCTTTCATTGTACCTTCACCCATACCACCTTTGCCAACAATAAGCTTGACCCCGGTTTCCTTAATGAATTCCTCTTCAAACTTTTCCATGCGCATACTGGTTGTTGGGCCAACGGATACCATTTCGTACTGATTTTCATCTATTGTTCTAATGATCGGCCCTGCGTGGAAAATGGCACCGCCATCAATATCAACCGGTAAATTGCGCCCTTCTTCAATGAGCCGGCGATGGGCTACATCGCGGCATGTCGTAATGTATCCATTCAAATACACGATATCGCCTATGTTGATATCTTCCAAGTCTTCCGCTTTAATCGGTGTTGTTAAAATTTTCTTTGCCATCAGAATTCCACCTCCGTATGAGAATTAATCGCATAATTCAGGTCTCTGTCAAAAACTATGTGCCCGCGGCGGTGTGACCAGCAGCCAACATTAACGGCTACACCGATAACCGACGGGTGCCTTGCCGTATTTTCAATATGAACGCCAAGTACAGAATTCTTTCCTGTAAGTCCCTGTGGACCTAACCCAATTTTATTAATACCATCTTCTAATAATTTTTCCATCGAGGCGGCACGTTCATTGGGATTATGCATTCCGAGCGGACGCATCAACGCTTTTTTAGAAAGTACAGCTGCCGTTTCAATAGAAGTTGCAATACCAACACCAACTAATAGTGGTGGGCAGGCATTAAGACCATAGCTTGTCATAACATCTAGCACAAAGCGAGTTACGCCCTCATATCCTTCGCCCGGCATGAGCACCATAGCTTTGCCAGGCAGGCTGCATCCGCCGCCAGCCATGTACGTATCAATTTCAAGTTTATCATCTTCGGGAATAATATCCCAAAAAATTGTTGGAACTCCTTTTCCCACGTTTTTGCCAGTATTATATTCATCAAAAGATTCGACACTGTTATGACGCAGCGGCGCATCCTTTGTAGCCTGAATGACTGCCTCCCGTAAAATTTCTTCCATGGCTCCGATATAGGGGAAATTGGCGCCGCACTGAAGAAAGAATTGGATAGCACCCGTATCCTGGCAGCTTGGCCGATTTAGCCGGACGGCAAGTTCTTGATTTTTAAACATCGTCTCATAGATAACCTTTGCCAGCGGAGTATCTTCTTCTGCCTCAAGCGCCTGCAATTTTTTTCTTACATCATCAGGTAATACTTTGCCTGTATAAGCCACAAATTTTGCAATTGTATCCGTTAAACGAAATACCGCTTCGTCCTTTCTCATACCTATCATCCTCTTTCTACTTTTATATTTACTTTTGCGCCAGAACTTTACTTAAGCTCAACACGCTTAATTTCTCCAACAATAAACAGGTAACAAAGAATTGCAATCAAACAATGTGCGGCAATAAATACTAGCGCATCATTGTATGACCCTGTTATTTTAATAATATAGCCGATGGTAATCGGAGTGATAATACTGGTAAGATTGCCAAAAATGTTTAATACCCCACCACTTACACCCACGATTGCCTTCGGCGCAGTATCAGAATTCACTGCCCAACCAAGTTGGCCAAATCCTTTACCAAAAAACGCCACCGACATAATAGCAATAACCATAAATACACTATCCACATAGTTACAAATAATTATTGTCATGCCTAATAACATTCCCAACACAATTGGTACTTTTCGAGCTACGGTTAAGGAATATCCTTTTTTCAATAAGAAGTCGGATAAAATACCGCCTAAAATGCCACCGGCAAAACCAAATATCGCTGGTACAGATGCGGCAAAGCCAGCTTTAAGAATTGACAATCCCCGAGCCTGCACCAGATAAACTGGAAACCAGGTGATAAAGAAATATATCGTGGCATTAATACAGTATTGCGCAATATAAATACCTATCATCATCCGATTGTGCAGCAGTTGTTTAACATATTTCATGATAGACTCATTCTTCTTAGCTCCAGCATTGGTCTGATCCATATCAACCAAACCGCCGCCTTCTACAATATATTGAATCTCCGCTTCATTAGCCATCGGATGATCTTTGGGGTTATGAATGAACTTCTTCCACACTAACGTAAATAGCATTGCCAATATGCCCATGAACCAAAAAGCATAATACCAGCCAAAAGTAAATATAATCCATCCCATTAAAGGCGCAAAAATTACAGTAGCAGCAGCTTGGCCCGCGCTAAAAATAGCTGCGGCGGTACCACGCTCCGCAGCAGGAAACCATGCCGCAACAATTCTACTATTTGCTGGAAAAGTAGGTGATTCTGCAGCTCCAGATAATAACCGTAAAATAAATAGAGTAACAAATGCAGTTCCTACAGCTAGAAAACCGGTAAATCCTTGAAGTATTGAACTTAACGCCCAGAAAAAAATACTAAATGCATATACTCTTTTTGAGCCAAATCGATCTAACCAGTATCCTCCTGGCAACTGGCATATAACATATGCCCAGCCAAAGGCTGAAAAGATATAGCCCATTGCTACCGGGCCCATATGAAATTGTTTTTCTATCCCCGAACCAGCGAGCGAAATAGTAGCACGGTCGGCGTAATTTATTACGGTAATAAGAAACAAGATGGCCACGGTTATCCAACGAACATTCGTCTTCTTTACATCCTTAGCAACATTCATATGTCCACCCCTATAGACTTGCTAGCACAAATCTAAGCTTTCCTTTCTTTGATAGATTAATTTAAACCAATTCTTTTGTCTCTTCTTAATATACTTAATTTAATGTAAATTAAGATAAGTCAGTTTTTTCTTGCAAAGTTGCGCGCTCCTTTACACGATTTAAAGTATAAGCTATACTCATAAATAAGTCTAATACGTAAAATTATATAAACATTATAGGTTTCTGCCTATACAAAGGAGCAGATATATCCCAATGGAATATCATCAATTAAAATATGTTCTCAAAGTAGCCGAAGAAAAAAGTTTTTCTTTAGCAGCCAAAAAACTCTATATTTCCCAGCCTTCTTTAAGCCAAGTTATTCTTAAACTGGAAGAAAAAATTGGATTTCCCCTGTTTGACCGAAGCAGCACGCCATTAAAGCTCACCGATATTGGTGAGCTTTATATTGAGACAGCCAAAAAAATTTTGGATTTAAGCGATCAATTCACGAAAATGGTTGATGATGTAGCCAATTTACGTCGGGGCCACCTGACTATCGGAAGCTCACCTTTCCGTAATACGTACCTGCTTTCGCAGATTATTCCTATATTTAAACAAAGATTTCCCGGACTGGAACTTATTTTGAAGGAAGATACCACACATCGATTAGAAGAACTCGCCTTAAATGGTCAAACAGATTTTTCAATCTCACTGCTACCCATCAATACAAAACTCTTTGACTATGAAGAATTGTTCCA
Source organism: Allolucifera butyrica (assembly GCF_900476375.1). Taxonomy (GTDB): domain Bacteria; phylum Bacillota; class Negativicutes; order Sporomusales; family UPPP01; genus Lucifera; species Lucifera butyrica. The sequence goes on from NZ_UPPP01000087.1 coordinate 22,681, forward strand.
GGAAGAATTACTGCTTGCTCTACCGCCAAATCATCCACTATGCATAAAGTTTCAGCGTCAACCTGGAGATTATCTTAATCCGCCGCAAATCAAACTACAGGATGTCCGTGAAACCCCTTTTATCCTCATGGATAAAGGGCAAAAGCTCCATAATGTCTTTTTCGATTTATGCAATAAAGCTGAATTTAAACCGCGCATTTTATTAGAAACCCAAAGCATGAATGCCGCCCAGGCATTGGTAGGTGCAGGAATGGGCGCAGCCTTACTGCCTGACACGCTTATCCGCGCTAGCAACATCAGCAAAAACCCCTGCTATTTTTCTCTTTGCCCAATGCCATTACGAACTGTTATCGTTGCTTATTGCAAAAGCAGGTATCTATCTAAGGCGGCAGTCGAATTTATTAATTTAATGAAACAATCTTTTAGTGTCAAGGGGACGGGGTTGTCGACATCCCCAAGTTTTATGGAAAACACCTAGGACCGTTCTTTATTCGACAACTTATTAATCAAATGTTTTCCGAATTTTGATTGGTGGAGGCGAACCGACACCAATTACGCGCTAAACTATTGTTACCAAAAGCTAACTGCTCTTCGTATAAACGGCTCAGGGAAAACCCATCCAAAAATCATTCAACAAGGAACTGACAATTTGGTGTTTTTCCCATACTAACCTTATCCTGCCTGCGGTTTAGAAACGTCGGAAAATACCATAGAACAAATTAATCTAATGATAGAGTTTCAACAAACTCGTAAGAAATAGCTTCACGATCTCCAGTCTTTCTGTAGCCATCCTCCTTATGAGAATCATCAGAAAGCTTCGCGCACTTTCATGCCAATTTCTTTACTAAATATACTCTTTAATTATGTGACATAATCACTACTAATTCATAGAATATATTAGAGTTCTATGTAACCCTAATATTACTATATAAGGAGATATCGCTATGAGTCTAGAAAAACCTGTTGGACAAAGGCCTGCAGAAATAAATAATAGATATTCATATTTTGTTACTAGTAATCCTGCGACTTCTTTTAATCGTGTTAGCGTATATCCTACTATTGATAAAACTGCTTTTATCGGTCCTTTTTCTAGCATTATTGGAGATGTCCGAATAAAAAAAGAAGTGTTTATTGGATGTAATGTGACAATTAGAGCTGATGAAGGAACACCATTTCATATTGGAAATAAAACCAACTTACAAGATGGAGTGATTTTACATGGTTTGAAAAATATGCGATTAACTGTGCATAATGAACAATATTCTATCTATTTAGGAAATAAAGTTAGTGCTGCTCATGGAGCTCTAATTCATGGTCCATGCATTGTTGAAGATAATACTTTTGTAGGATTTAACGCGATTGTCTTTAACGCCATTGTGGAAGATGGCTGTTACATTGATTTAGCAGCTATTGTAACAAATGGAGTACGAATTCCTCCTAATAGCTATGTTCCGATTGGAGCTATAATAGATACTCAAAGAAAGGCTAACGTTCTAACAAAAGTATCGGAAGCTAATGAGAATTTTGCTAAAAGTGTAGTTAAAACAAATGGCGAACTTGCACAAGCCTATTCTTTAAAATTTGGTGATACTATATGTAGTTGTGGTCTCTGTTGTAATAGTAATACTTTTAAGAATTTAGAAGAATAGCGTACGCGTAGAAAATGCCGTCACCTTGACATATAAGACTCTTGCAATAACAAAAACCTGCTGATTAGGCAGGTTTTTAATTAATTCCCAAATTTTGGTGGAGGCGAGGCATGCCGAACCCCTGACCATACACTTCGCCTGCGTTATAATATTTGCAGGAAAAAAGTTTTTTTTAGCTAAAACCTATAGTAAATATAGTGTGTTCCGGGGGAAATTAAAGCGTACGACATACCGTTCCGGTTAGCTAAAATATTGTCGGATGAGGTTGAATGTCGGGCAATTGCTGGCGGCACCTGACCTAGTTTTGGAAGTATAAGCAGACGAAGGAATCAAGCGTTTATTCAGGAAGGTGGGTATATGAGAGCCGATAATATTATGAACCAGGATATTTTAAATATGGTCTTAGCAGCAGTTGATAGTATTCATGATGGAATAGTTATTGTAGATAAAAATTCAAAAATAATTTATATTAATGCGGCGTATTCAGAAATCCTTAATGTAAAGAAAGATAAAGTGTTGAATCGATTTGTAAGTGAAATAGAACCGGGAGCTATCATATTAGATAGCTTAAAAGAAAAAAAGCCGAAAATAAATACGGTTACTAAGGTGAAAACCAGAGGCAAAGAAATTTTAGTAAATATAAATCCAATTATAATTGACGGTGAACTATTAGGTGCTGTATCCATTTTTAAAGATGTAACAGAAGTATACTTGCTCAATAAGGAATTGGAGCAAGTGAGAAAGTTAACGGGATATTTTTATAATGACAGTACAAAATTTCATAAGGATTTACCGGAAAGTTTTTCAAAGATCATAGGAGATGATGAAAAGTTCATAAATTGTTTAAAATTAGCAAGCATCGTAGCTCCTACGGAGGCGACAGTATTAATCGAGGGAGAAAGTGGAGCCGGAAAAGAAGTTATCGTAAATGCAATACTAGGTGAGAGCAAAAGAAACCATCCATTTGTGAATATAAATTGTTCAGCCATTCCAGAAAATTTATTTGAAAGTGAATTGTTTGGATATTCATCCGGTTCTTTTACGGGGGCAAAAAAGGGTGGCAAAGCGGGAAAATTTGAAACAGCGAATAATGGTACAATCTTTTTAGATGAAATAGGTGAAATGCCGCTTTTTATGCAGGCAAAACTCCTGAGAGTGCTTCAATCCGGAGAAATTCAGAAAGTTGGTTCTAATAATATTGATATTGTAAATGTTCGAGTTATTGCAGCAACGAATAGGAATTTAAAGTCCATGGTGAGGGAGGGAACGTTTAGAGAAGATTTGTATTTTAGGCTTAACACTTTTAAAATAACAATTCCACCGCTTCGGGAAAGAGGCAAGGATGTTATTCTTTTAGCAGAACATTTTCTGAGCTTATATTGTGAAAAATATTGCAAAAAAATAGTTCTATCCAATGAAGTGAAGGATTTATTGTTAAACAATCAATGGATCGGCAATGTAAGACAGGTTCAAAGCTGTATCGAATATGCAGTGATTGTATGTCAAAAAGATAAAATACAGGTAGAAAATTTACCGGATGAAATACGAAATCCAAATATCCCTGATGGAAAAAAGATAATAAAACACAATGGGAAAGTTTTAAAAAACATGATATTTGATGTAGAAAAAGCTCAGATAATCAAGGAGTTACAAAATACACATGGCAATAAAACCCGTGCGATGGAGAATATCGGAATTAGCCGGCGTACTTTTTACCGGAAATTGAAATTATATGATATTAATCCCGCGCTGTATACAAAGTAAATTGTATACAAAGAATATTATTTGTATATTAAGTATACATTGTATTTAGCTCACAAATTACTTGAAAAAACAGAATACTAAATATTTGTAATGCTTTTTTAAGCATTATTTTTTTTTGGCATAAAATTTGCGTTATATAAATTGTGATTTGTTTATCAATACCAAGGAGGGTGGATTTGTGAAGACTATAAGAATTGGTGGCGGTCAGGGTTTCTGGGGTGACTTAAATGATGCTCCCATAACCATGGCAAAAAACGATAATGTTAACTACATTGCTTGTGATTATTTAGCTGAGTTAACGCTATCCATTATGAGAAGACAGCAGGAACACAATCCGGAAAGAGGTTATGCAAGAGACTTTATTACCGCTTTAAAGCAAATGCTTCCGATGATTAAAGAAAAAAATATTAAGGTTTTGACAAATGCCGGCGGGATGAATGTCAAAGCTGCGGTAGAAGCGGCAAAACAGGCCATTAAAGAATCCGGGTTGAATTTAAAGATTGGCTATGTTCTTGGCGACGATGTAAAGGATGTTATACCGCAGCTTAGAAAGCAAGGCATATCTATGAATAATATGGATACAGGGGAATCCATTGATTCAATTTTGCCAAAAATGATCAATGCAAATGTGTATTACGGATCAGAACCGATTGTAGAATGCTTGCAGGGTGGAGCCGATATCATCATTGTCGGACGCTCTACTGATACCGCACTTTTTGTCGCGCCGCTGCAGTATGAATTTGGCTGGAAAACAGGTGAGTGGGATGCTTTGGCTACCGGTATTTTGGCAGGCCATTTATCAGAATGCGGTGCACAATGTACCGGCGGTAACTATGACTACGATTGGAGAAATGTTCCGAGTCCGGAAATCTTAGGTTATCCGATCGCTGAAATCAGCGAACCGGGAAAACTTGTCATGACGAAAACCAAAAATACAGGCGGTCTTGTAACGCCGCAGTCTGTAAAAGAACAATTATTCTATGAAATCCATGACCCGAGCCAGTATCTTACGCCGGACGTCATTGCCGATTTTAGCAAAATAACGGTAAAAGAATTGGAAAAAGACCGAGTGGAAGTGGCCGGAGTTACGGGACGTGAACGTCCGGAGACATTAAAACTTTGCGTAGGTTATCTTGAGGGATACCGGAATATTGCTTACCTGCCCTACAGTTGGCCCGATGCTTTAGATAAAGCTAAATTGGCGGCAAATATTCTCGATAAGAGAATGGCTATGAAGAATCTGAAGTATCTGGAAAAACGGATTGATTATTTAGGTCTGAATGCATTGCACGGTTGTATGGCCCATGAAATTAATGTTGACCTGAATGAAGTAGTATTGCGGTACGCTATAAAAACAGAAACAAAAGAAGAAGCACTGAAATTGACTCCGGAAATCGCACCCGTAAGTAATTTGAATGGTCCGGCCCAAGGCTGCTTCTTTGGCGGCAGAACAAAGCCCAGTGAAGTATTTGCCTTGTGGCCGACATTGATTCCGAGGGATGCCGTAAAACTAGAAGCCCATGTTGAGGAGGTTAAATAGTATGCGAGTACAGTTGAGGGAAATCGCGCATGGAAGATCAGGCGACAAAAGTGATACTTCAAATATTTGCATTTATGCAAGAAATCCCAAATACTATCCGGCTATGAGAGAACAGTTAACGCCTGCAGCGGTAAAAAAACATTTTGAAGGTGTGGTATATGGCGATGTTATTCGTTATGATTTGCCACAACTGGAGGGCTTTAACTTCGTTATGCATCATGCTTTAGATGGCGGAGCCACCCGCTCATTAAGACTTGATACTCTGGGGAAAACCATGGAGGCGGCACTTTTACGTTTTATAGTTGAAATCGACGAAATGTAAATCCGTGAGTGGATTGCAATATTATGATTCAAAGGAGAATGATTTAAAATGTCAAGACCGCTTAGTGGTATTCGTGTACTTGATTTGACACGTGTTTTATCGGGTCCGTATTGTACTATGTTAATGGCCGATATGGGAGCTGAGATCATTAAGATAGAACAGCCTGGCAACGGTGATGACAGTAGAAGTTTTCCTCCTTTTGAGAGAGGCATCAGTGCTTATTATGCAAATCTCAATAGAAATAAAAAAAGCGTTGCCCTGGATTTAAAAGATGAGCAGGCCAAAAAGGTTTTGCGTGACTTAATTAAGGTATCTGATGTCATCGTAGAAAACTTTAAACCTGGTACGATGGATAAGCTTGGTTTTTCTTATGATGAGGTTAAGGCCATCAATCCGCAAATTGTATATGCTTCCATTTCCGGATTTGGCCAAACAGGTCCTTATAAAAAATTGCCTGGCTATGATGTTATTGCACAGGCAATGAGCGGCATGATGAGCGTTACCGGCTGGCCGGATTCAGCACCAACACGGACAGGCACGGCTATCGGGGATATTCTCGCCGGGCTCAATTGCTGCATTGGCATTCTTGCTGCCCTTCAGGGAAGAGTTAGTCATCGCCATGGAGATAGAATTGATGTCGCACTTGTAGACTGCTCGGTAAGTGCAATGGAGACAATTAACGAAATATATATGGTGGAAAATAGAATGCCTCAGCGCATAGGAAACCGTTACGAGTTTATATATCCATACGATTCTTTTCAGGCAAGCGATGGCTGGGTTGTAATTGCGGTTGGTAATGATGCTCTTTGGAAAAGATTCTGCGAAGTAACCGGGCATGACGACTGGTTTGCAATAGAAAAATATAAACTTAACAAAGACCGGGTACAAGCGCATGAGGAGTTGCAAAAACTGGTTACAGCGTGGACAAGGGAACACAAGGTTAAAGAAATCATTTCGTTGCTGCAGTCCAATAGTGTTCCTTGTGCTCCTATTAATACAGTTGCGGATGTTGTGGAAGATGAACATATTGCCAAGGCAAGAGAGATGATTTGTGAAATCGATCATCCGGTCGACGGCAAGATGAAAATCACCGGTTGTCCTATTAAATTTACGGAATCGGCTCAGTTTAACTATAGCAAAGCGCCGACTCTGGGAAAAGATACAAAAGATGTTTTGGCAAATCTATTAAAAATGTCTTCGGATCAAATTGATCATTTTGAGTAGTACCTTTTAAAAATGTCATGTTGCTATATAAGTGCAGTTATATCATTGGTAAATAATGATTCTACAATGGGGAAATTGACATAATTGCCTTATATAGCAAGATTGTTGCAACCCAAAACAAATATCAGCCCCGCAGATAAGAATCAGAGTATTCAGTGAAGCTTTGCTGGTTGGCAAGAGACAGACTGTCGCTGCGTACGGCCTATAAAAGCAGAAAGGAAGTGCTTTTTTGGAAAATTTGGCCGGAGCCGAAGTGTTAGAAATGATGCTGAAGTTAGCCCCGTATTACAACGAATTTCTTGCAGTGGATGTGGGTATTTCGATTACCGTGGATGGAAAGTACGCAGCGTATGTTCCGGGTAAACACTTTGATTTAAAAACGCCAGTTGGTCAGCCGGTATTATCCGGCGCTACCAAGCAGGCGATTGAAACCGGAAAGCGGACGGCAAGGATTATATCGCGCGAAAAATCGGCTTTTGGAATTCCTTATGTTGCGTGCGCCACGCCTGTGAAGGACGGGGATCAAGTTGTAGGCTGTATAACAACCACACAAAGCATAAATTCAATGGAAAAGGTATCCAGAACTGCCGATGAACTGGCGGCCTCAGGTGAAGAACTTTCGGCCGGAATGGAGGAATTAGCCGTTAGTACTTCTGTAGTTGGTAATTCATCCACTCGTCTTGAACAGATTGGGAAGGAATTATTGGTGTCAACTACGCAAACTGATGAAATCGTATCATTTATCAGAAATGTGGCAAGCCAAACTAACTTGTTGGGACTGAACGCCGCTATTGAAGCTGCCCGTGTTGGAGAATCCGGGCGCGGTTTCAGCGTGGTAGCCGAGGAAATCCGCAAACTTGCACTTGATAGCAGTGAAGCAGTAAATCGCATCGGTCAATCGTTAAAGGATATTCAGCAAATAGTTAAGGATTTATCACAAGAGATTAGCAAGGTTGACAAAAATATTGGCAACCAAAACTCCGGGATAGACGAGATGGCTAAAGCCAGTCAGGCCATTGCTGTAATGGCTGCCCAATTATCTGATTTATCGAAAGAAATGTTTCAGCTCACAGAATGATGATTGTAATACTATTGGATTTGGACTCAAACTTATAAGATTTAAGGAGGAGTAAAATGATCGCTTTACTTGGTCTAGTCACTATCCTGGTGCTTTTGACAGCAATAATAACAAAAAAGTTGTCTCCTCTGGTAGCGTTAATTTTTATCCCCATTGTAGCTTCGCTGCTTGCCGGGTTCGGCCTATCCACCAGTAAATTTATTTTGAATGGCATAAAAGAAGTTGCTCCGGTCGCTACCATGTTTGTTTTTGCTATACTTTTCTTCGGGATTATGAGCGATGCGGGTCTCTTTGATCCGATCATTAATGTCATACTGAGGACAGTTGGCGCCAAACCTACCCGGATCCTGATGGGCACAACCCTGCTGGGCCTGCTTATTCATCTTGACGGTTCGGGTGCAGTATGCTTTCTGATTACTATTCCGGCGATGTTACCGATTTATGAACGCCTGGGGATGGACAAACGGTTGTTGTGTTTAATGGTGGCGATGGCGTCCGGGGTGAACTATCTACCTTGGACAGGACCTACAATAAGAGCTGCTTTAGTAATGCATATGCCCGTAACGGCCATTTTTACGCCCCTCGTAATTCCCCAAATAGTCGGTTTGATATATATATTCACCGTTGCGTACTTGTTAGGAAAAAGAGAAGCGCGGCGCTTAGGGCTGGATAACGGCGCAACTGTTGATGTGATACTGAAGCGTGAACTTACGGATGAAGAAAAAGTTCTGCGGCGTCCTAAACTGGTTCTGTTTAACGGTATACTAGCTTTGATTGTCATGGGAATCATGATTAGCGGCAAGGTTGATCCGGCACCGATGTTTATGATCGGCACCGTTATTGCCATGATAGCCAATTATCCTAATGTAGACCAACAAAAGGCCCGGATTGATGCCCATGCGAAAGCCGCCTTGATGATGGCTAGCATACTGCTGGCTGCCGGCGCCTTTATCGGCATTATGGGCGGTACCGGAATGACTACTGCAATGGCTAAGGTTGCTGTTTCTTTCGTACCAAAGAGTTTGGCGCATCACATCCCGTTCGGTCTTGGCATTATTTCAATGCCGCTAAGTATGATTTTTGATCCGGATTCTTATTATCTTGGCGTAATGCCGGTGGTTGCGACGGTGGGCAAAATGTTGGGCGTTGCCCCTATCCAGATTGCTCAGGCGTCTTTAATGGGCCAAATGACCGTTGGTTTTCCGGTTAGCCCGCTGACTCCGGCAACCTTTCTTATCGTAGGTCTAACCGGTGTTGAATTAGGTGATCATCAGAAGTTTTCCATTCCTTATTTGTGGGGTGCAACAATAATTATGACAATTACCTGTGCAATAATCGGCGTCTTCCCGTTCTGAAGTGTTAACTATAACATGAGAACAGCGGTACTTCGTCAATAGCTTTTACAAATCCTTTTGCGGAGCGCAATATTTCCTGATTCTCCGGGAAATTGCGCTCCGCAATTATGCTGAGGTTTGGTCCAGGTATGCTTTGGGCAGAACCGATAAAGCAATTTTTTATTTGTTTATGCAAGGTGATTATAGTTAGGAGAGTGTTCAAGTGAAAGAAGTAGTTATTGCCAGTGCAGTTAGAACTGCAATTGGCACCTTTAATGGCGCACTGGCTTCGCTCGATGCGGTTGAACTGGGCAGCGCAGTAATTGATGAAGCGCTCAAAAGGGCTGACGTAAAGAAAACCATTGTTAACGAAGTCATTATGGGTAACGTATTGCAGGCAGGACTCGGACAAAATCCCGCCCGGCAGGCTTCCGTCAAAGCGGGCGTGCCTGTTGAAGTACCCGCCTATACCATTAATAAAGTCTGCGGGTCGGGTGTCAAAGCTGTAACTTTGGCAGCACAGGCTATCTTGACGGGAGATGCAGACATTATAGTGGCCGGCGGCATGGAAAGTATGACAAATGCGCCCTATGTGCTTGATAAGGCCCGCTGGGGCTATCGTATGGGTGATGCCCGAATTGTAGATTCGATGATTAAAGATGGTTTATGGTGTGCCTTTAATGATTACCATATGGGCATTACAGCAGAAAACGTTGCGGAAAAATTCGGTATTACCCGCGAAATGCAGGATCAATTGGCTTTTGAATCGCAGCAAAAGGCGTTAAAGGCAATTGAAACCGGTGCATTTAAAAAAGAAATTTTACCGCTTACCATTAAAACTAAAAAGAAAGAATATGTTTTTGAGGTTGACGAAGGGCCAAGAGCTGATTCCAGTCTGGAGAAACTTGCAAAATTAAAGCCTGTATTCAAAAATGATGGCACAATTACGGCGGGAAATGCTTCCGGCATTAATGATGGAGCAGCGGCATTGGTCATTATGGCGGCTGATAAAGCTAAGGAACTTGGCATTATGCCGTTAGCCCGCATTCGTGCTTATGCCTCGGGTGGAGTTGATCCTAGTATTATGGGGATAGGACCTGTGCCTGCGACTCGCAGAGCCCTTGAAAAAGCAGGTCTTACGATTGGCGATATGGATCTAATTGAAGCCAACGAAGCCTTTGCCTCGCAATTTTTGGCGGTGGGAAAGGAACTTGGTTTTAATAAAAAGCGGGTGAATATACATGGCGGCGCAGTTGCTTTAGGCCATCCGATCGGCGCCAGCGGAGCCCGAATTCTGGTTACCTTGTTGCATGCTTTGAAACAGAGGTCATTAAAGCGCGGTCTTGCAACTTTGTGTATCGGCGGCGGTCAGGGTATAGCTATCATTGTAGAGAGAATGTAGCATCAATATATCGTAGAGAAGTCAAATTAAAAGCGATGCACCAACCGTCGATTTTACGGATTAAATTACCGTAAATTATAATTCATCGGAGACGGGGTTATCGACATTCTACATATGGGGCAGAAGTTTATCCGGATGATTTAGTCTCACTAAAACAGGCCATGAAATCATACTTTAAACTTGATTATGGCATTTTGCAGATCTTGCGCCAGATGAGCAAGGCTTTGGCTAGCTGCGGCAATTTCTTCCATCGCAGCCGACTGCTCCTCGGTCGCGGCCGATACAGTTTGCGTTTCACTAGCAGTAGTTCTCGTTATTTTGTCAATCTCACGTACTGCAGAAACAATCTGTCGACTGCCTGCAGCTAATTCCTGGACAGCTGCGGCAATCTCTTTTATCTGGGTAGATACTTGGTCAACTAACGACGCAATTTCATTGAAAGCTCCGCCAGCAGTACCCACTACTTCAGTTCCAACTCTAGCCTCACGGGTCCCTGTATCCATCGCAATAACAGCTTTGTTGGTATCCACCTGTATCTCTCTAATAAGATCAGTAATTTGTTTTGATGCTTCATGAGATTGTTCGGCAAGTTTCCGCACCTCTTCGGCCACAACGGCAAAGCCGCGTCCCTGCTCGCCAGCCCGTGCCGCCTCGATTGCCGCGTTAAGTGCTAATAAGTTTGTTTGTCCGGCTATCCCAGAAATAGTATCAACAATCTGACCAATTTCTTTGGAGCGTTCGCCTAGTTTGGTAATGACCTGTGAAGATTCAGTCACCGTCTTCTCTATGTTTGCCATCTGAGAAATAGCAGTATTTACCGCCTTTTCCCCTATTTGCGCTGCTGTTGCAGTTTTATCGGATACGGCCGCCACCTCTTTAACGTTATCGGTTACATGTTGAATATTTGCGGACATCTGTTCTATTACCGACGAGGTTTCAAATACTTCTTTTACTTGCCCAGCCGCACCGGCCGCTACTTCCGTGATAGAAGATGCAATTTGGCTAGATGCCCTAGCTGACTGATCGGATGTGGCCGTGAGTTCTTCACTTGATGAAGCTACCTGCTCCGCCATGCCTGCAACCTGCTTAATAAGATCCCGCAGATTGGTTTTCATTTCATTAAATGAGGTTGATAAAACTCCTATTTCATCTTTAGTTGTAATAGCCAAATCCTCAGGAGTGAAGTCGCCATCCGCCAATTGGTGAACACTCACCGCCATTGCAGCAACCGGATCGGATATTTTTTTGCTCATATACATAGCCATCAGAGCCGATATTATTAATCCAGCCAAACCAATCAACACCGCAAAAGCGATATTCATCGTCAGTTTACGATGATTCTCTTTGGCTTTCACTGCAACAAGTTTATCAATATCGTCGATCCAGTTGCCTGTCCCAATAACCCATTTGTAAGGCTTGAATAGTAAAGAATAGCTTCGTTTCGGCAATTGCTCCGTTTGCCCAGGCTTTGGAAACCAGTAGTCGGTATAGCCACCTTTAGGGTTCATCGCATTCTTAATGATCTTCTGAATATATTTTTCGCCCTTGGAGTCAACAGCGTCAAAGCGGCTCTTTCCTTCCTGACTTTTCCCTAAAAAGGCCACGGTAACGCCTTTCGTCGTATCTATCCAAAAGTAGTTGCCGTTATCATATTGTATGTTTCGAACCAAACCCGCCGCTCTCTTTTTCGCCTCTTCTTCTGTCAGCAAGCCGGCTTGCTGCTGGTTATAAATAGTCTGAATCATGGCATGGATTGTTTCCACTTCAAGTTTGATATTTCTGTCGAACTGCTGCAATAAAATTTTCCTGTATTCTTGCACGTCGCTGTCATTTTTACGAACGGTATCAAAAATATTGTAACAGCTTAATATGAACAGTGATACAAAGCTTGCAGAAACAATGGCTAAAATTAGTTTGTATTTAAGTTTGGTCATTCTATTCTTGCTCCTCTTTGTCATGTTTCTAACATTTAGACCGTCTGCTTAACCTGCTTGTTTTTTGCCTATGGCGTCAATCAATGACTACCCTTTGGGTTTATAATGCGTTACTTTGCAAATATTCCGACAACTCTCCTATTATTAATTTTAATGTATCAAATATGGCTTACGATTATTTCCATGCTTGGATGCAGTATTGAAGAATGTCCTGTTTATTTTTAAAATAGCGATAAATTACCGTCTCAGCAGTTTCAGCCTGTTCAGCTATCTTAGCGGTAGTAAGTTCACTAATTCCGTTTTCAATAATAAGTCCCATAGCAGCATGTATGACTGATAACTTTTTATCTTGATTATTGCTCATATCCTTCACCTCCATAATAAGTAAGTAATAACTTACAAAAAAATTAATTCGACGATATTATTAAAAACCCTGTCGAATTATAGTAATTTCATTTGTATAATATCACCAAATAATTAATATCAAACTCAGACAAGATATAAACGCTTATTGCCGCGTAATTTGGATAAGGGTTCGATGCGGCGATCCGTGGCCATGCAAATCCACCCGGTTTTTAAAAGAAATAGAAGAAGCAAAGGGACGTTTCCTTTGCTTCTTATCGTGATATGGCACACTTTAACAGCAGAATTATCTACTCTTCTTCTAAAATAAGTTTTCTTTACAAACGCAGGAGCAGTTCGGCATTGCCGTGAGCGATCTTTTCCCTGTCAGCACTGCTGACAGGCAACTGAGTAAGGAAATCACGCCCTTTTTCCATCGAGCCATAGGGATAGTCTGCCGAAAACATAATGCGGTCAACACCAACCTGCAGCAACAGCTCAAGGAAGGCAGCGGTAAAATTGAAGCCACTGAACGTGTAATGAATATTCTCTCTCAGATAGGCCGCCATCGGGCACTGCAACTTGGTTAGATTCGGCTGCAGGACTAAATCGATCCTTGGCAGCATGAACGGCAGAGCCTCGCCCAGGTGGCCTATAATGATCTGCAGTTTGGGATAGCGGTCGAATGCTCCGCTGAGAATAAGGCGCAGGATATGGACAGCGGTTTCGATGTGCCATCCCCAGCCTGCCGTCGAAAGCATGCGGGTCACCTCCGGTGAGAAGTTGCCGGTGTAGTAGGCGTCGATCACCGCCTGCGGCGGTGGCGCCGGATGCAGATAGACGGGAACCTGGAGCGCTTCTGCCCGTTCCAGGATGGGCCAAAAGAATTGGTCGTCCAGGTAGCGGCCTTGAATGTGACCATTGATCACCGCACCTCTGAAACCATGTTGGCAAACCATACGTTCCAGTTCATCGGCGGCGAGGTCGGGAGCCGCTGTCGGCAGGGCGGCAAAGCCCGCGAAGCGGCTGGGATGACGTTCTATCGCCGTTGCCAGGAAGTCATTGGCACTGCTGGCGATTTTCACTGCCTCCTCCGCAGCTAACGACTCCGTACCGGGAGAGGTCAGCGAGAGCACCTGCATGTCAATACCGGCGGCGTCCATCTCAGCGATCCGCCGTTCGTTGAGATCGCACAGTTGCTCCCCCTTGTTATGAAAGGATTGCCGCCCGAATCTATCCATAAGACCCGGAGAGGCAAAATGCTCTTCCAATGTAATGATGCGCACAGTCATTGTACCTCCTAAATTTTATTTATCATTAATCGTTTTTCCACTCAATCAATAAACGTCAAGTATAGCTGTTCCAAAAACATTTCCGGCGTATAACCCCGCATATTTCTTTGGAACTGATAGAAATCTTTACTTAAAGCCATCAGCAACATATCCATTCTAAAGACACTGTTAGGATAATTCTGACCGGTAGTATTACGGATAAATAGCTGAAGTATTCCTCTTAATCGTTGATCCGGCGTATTTTTCCGGTTCGCTTCCAAGTATTCATTAATATCTTCGAAAAGGAGATCAGACAAGTGGAGACATCTCCGTTCAATATGATGAGGAGAGCTCTCCACTTAATAATAACCTACAGCAAAGGAGTTTACAACCGTGCAAAAACAAACTAATAAAACCGCCCTGTTGGTAATGGATATTCAAAACGGTATTGTTTCACTTCTTGAATCAACGAGATTTCGTTATGGGAACTTTGGCCAATGGTATTTCAATAAGCGCTTTTTACCAATAATCAAATTTATTTATAGCATTGTTTTATGGCACCCTCAAAAAATATGCCATCCTGTAAGCTTGTCACAGGATGGCATCCATTTATGATGTATACTCATACTCAATTTGCTCAATGTACATTTTGATTGGTTTCCGGATTCCATGGAAGATAATCTTCTAGATTATAACGCCTTTTGAATCATATCGAGCAAGACATTATATTCTTCCATTGTCAAGTATTTGCGATTCGGGTTCATTGCAAATATACCGCCCCACTCGAACTCATCCTCCTCGTATTTAGGTACCAAATGAAAATGTAAATGACAGCTCGTATCACCATAAGCGCCATAGTTTATCTTCTTAGGTCGAAAAACTTTATGTAATGCTTTCGCAACGTGAGCAACATCGGCGAAATAGGCATTTCTCTCTTCATCAGTTAAGTCAACTAATTCACTCACGTGATTTTTGTGCGCCACAATCACACGTCCCCTATGGGACTGCTCCTTAAAAAGATATAATTGACTGCTAGGCAAGTCACAAATCTTAATACCAAAGGCATCGACCAATTCATTATTCATACAGTAAGCACAATTTTGATCTTTCATAAAGAATCCCCCTTGAATTGTTTTTGTTAATACAGTGCTTTTCAATATCCGGTCTTAATACAATTTATATTTAAATTCAACAGTATTACTGTGATACCTGCTTTTGGGAGACGCGCAAGAATGTCAGACTGTGCGAAAACGGCAACCTCAAAATAAAATCCGCTATCATCTACGGGCAATCCGAATGATGACAGGGACAAAATGAGTCGAAGAACCGTCCCCCGACTCATTTTCAATGTATTAGATTTGTTAAAAAGTTGCTTTGTATCAAAAACATATATACTATGGTAGCTCCAAAAATACTAATAAGAGAATTTCGTCGCCAAAGATGAAGAATTATGACCAGGGCGACTGCAATACATTCATTGAGACCATAAGGTGCTTGATTCCAGTGGATATCTTTCAAACAATATATAACTAAGATAGTTATAATAATGGGTGGGATGTGTTTACCTACAAATAGGATGATTTCTGGCGGCTTCCTATTATGAAAGAATAGGAAAGGAAACGCTCTTGTGAAAAAGGTTACTGCCGCAATGATTAAAATTGATAAATATATATCAGTTATATTCATTTTTCTCCACTCTCTTTTTAAATAACAATAATATCAGTATGGATGAAAGCACGGATAGTAAGAGCATGTTTTCTTTTCCGATTAAAAGGCTGGAAAAAATCGCACAAAAACCACCAATTAAAAATGGGATGCGTGTATTAAAGCTCTTGAATTGTTCCAATAATAAAACGATAAATAAAGCAGTCAGGGCGAAATCGAGTCCTTTTGTACTAATCGTAATAAAATTACCAGCAATGGCCCCAATTAGACTTCCCGCTACCCAATAAAACTGGTTTAGTATTGCTATATAGAAATAAAACTTTCTATTATCTATTCCTTCAGGCTCCTTAAGGGTAGCAAGTAGCGCATACGTTTCATCGGTAAGTGAAAATATCATATATGGCCTGATATTACCCGTGGCATTAAACTTATCAAATAACGAAAGGCCATATAGCGCATGTCGAAAATTCACAAGTAAACTTATGATAGCTATTTCCATAAAACTAATGTTATTTATAAAAAAGTTTATGGCAATAAATTGTATCGCACCCGCATAAATGAGCGCACTCATAATTGGCGCAATGACCCAGGAGTAGCCAAGGCCGTTTAGTAAAAGTCCAAAGGCAATCCCTGTAGATATGTAACCAAATAAAACAGGGATTGTTACCGTAAATGCTGCTTTCAATGTTTCAAGTTGCAGTTTTGAGTACATGTTTGCAAACATTTATCATCATCTCACAGTTCAATATTTCTGCCTAAAAATATGTACTTCCTTTTTGTTGCTCTCATCATTCTTGCCTCCTTAGAATAATTACGTTATACTATCAGTTGTAGTTTACGATTGGAAAGTATATTTAACGTTAGTCATATTTTACTATCGTTAAATATAATTGTCAACAGTAATAAAGGAGGCATAATAATTAATTGGACATTAATTTGATTATTGCTGATAATCTAAAGAGACTTCGCAATGAGCGAAATTTGAGCTTAGGCCGGCTTTCTGAACTGTCCGATGTTAGTAAAGTGATGCTTTCTCAAATAGAAAGAGGCGAAACCAATCCAACAATTAATACTATTTGGAAAATAGCGATTGGATTGAATGTTCCCTATACATCATTATTAGAGCAGCAAGAACAGAATGCTCATGTTATAAAAAAGTCAGACATAGTTTCTCAATTTACTGATGATGGACAATATCGTCTTTATTGTTACTATTCCAATACACCTCATCGTAATTTTGAGTTGTTTCAAATGGAACTTAATGAAGGATGCAGATATACTTCTGTCGGACATTCTGAAAAGTCTGAGGAATATTTAATGGTTTTAGAAGGTGAATTAACTCTGGAAGTAAACCATGAGACCTTTATTTTACATGCTGATGATACCATTGCTTTTAGTGCCTCTACCAAACATGCTTACTTTAATAGCGGTAAAGGGATCTTAAAAACCGTCATAATGAATTTTTATCCCGCTCGCTAAATAATAATGTGAATGACCATTCCGTTCATCTCAAAACGCCTACAACACCCTTTATTTCCCATAAAAAAATAAAAACTCCTGCCAAATTCTACATATTGGGGCAGAAGTTTATTCATAAAAAATTGCATTTTTAAATCCAATTTCGGAATAATCGCCATAGAACGTTCGGCGGATTGATTTGCACTGAATTTTGCAGTGGGAATTCCTTAACGTATTGGCCTGACTGAATTTTTAAAGTTGCTATATTTTCACCCTGCGGAATTGGTAATTGATTCTTCAAAAGATTAATAGAAAGAGCTGCAGTCATTCCGGGATAACCAAAAATCTGTACAGGCTCAGAAGAATATAAGGCACTGTTACTATGCCAGGCATTTATTACCTGTCCAAAACCGGCTGGCGGGGGTGTTATGGGATATAACTTAAACTCGGATCTAACCTCATCTAACATTTTTGCATTCTCGTTTATGGCATTAGCCAATGGATGGTCAGTCCACTGGCCTAGCACCACTCCAATAATGTAATGCGGTTCTGTTCCAACATCTATAGTGGCTGCCGACACGAAGCAGCCGCCGGCCGACGACGAAGAACCCGTTTTAACCCCTGCAATTCCATGATACCCAAGCATTTTATTTACGTTATATATAGTTCCTTCTATAGGAAAGGTAACTTTGGGCGTTGCAACGATTTGGCGGAAAACCGGATCTTCCATGGCGACTTGAGTAATTTTTATTTGATCCACTGCATTACTTACGGATGCGGGATTTACCCCACTTGCATCCTCATAGTGAGTTTCCGTCATACCCAGGGATTGAGCAGTCTCATTCATTTTCGTTACGAAAGCAGTTTCCGACCCAGAAATCCATCGTGCTAAAGTACTCGCAATGTTATCTCCCGATGGCAGCATCAAACCTTCCAGGAGTTGTCTCTCTGTTAGCTTTTCCCCTTCCGAAACTGCTACAGTCGAGTCTCCATGACTTGCATCGTTAAGGTAATTGGAAACGTCTTTCGCAGTCATAGTTATGACAGGGCCGTCTTCACCAGGCCGCAAAGGGTGCACCTTTAGAACCAGGTAAGCCGTCATGATTTTCGTTACGCTAGCGATGGGAATTGAACTTTGGTCAGAGGAAGCAGCGATCACCCCGAATTTGCTCGTACCAATGGCGGATTCTCCTTGTTTCGGAAAGGTAACGGAAAACTGCCCCGGTAAAGTAACGGTAGGAGACATCGGTTTTACCTCGATTCCCGGGGAATTACGATAAAAATGAACAATGCTTATAACGCAGATCAATGCAATAATAAGCAAAATTGGAATTTTCCTTTTAAATGAGAACTTATTGAACAAGAGTATGGAATCTTTCGACGGTGGCTTAGCCATAAATAGCCTCCCAGAGGAATAAAAAGAACGTTATTATGCTTGCGTCATAATAGAATTCATACACAACGCCCATAACAAGTAGTTTTCCATAAGATTACCCTTCGTATTCTCTCGACATTCCCCCGACTTGCTTAAAGATATCAAAATCTGACCGCTTGCAGAATTGCAAGCGGTCGATTTGCTTTCAGTGAGTCAAGGACGAGTCAGGGGACGGACGAGTCAGGTCGAGTAGAAACGCGCCTTGCGACGCGCAACCCTCACAGAACCGGACTTGCCCTATTAAGGCATCCGGCTCTTCATAGCAGCATTTACTTACGTCTAGCCATAGATATTTACATAGATTCTCGCGTTA
>NZ_UPPP01000088.1 GCF_900476375.1 Allolucifera butyrica
TCGTCGCCTTGGTGAGCTCTTACCTCACCAACCAGCTAATCAGACGCAGACCCTTCTTTTAGCGACAGCATGTTCAGAGGCCGTCTTTCCTGTCCTTGCCATGCGGCACGGACTGCTCATTCGGTATTAGCACCCCTTTCGAGGTGTTGTCCCCAACTAAAAGGCAGGTTGTCTACGCGTTACTCACCCGTTCGCCACTAAGGTTCCATTGCTGAAACCTCCGTTCGACTTGCATGTGTTAGGCACGCCGCCAGCGTTCGTCCTGAGCCAGGATCAAACTCTCCAATAATGTTTTATTGAAGAACCTTGATGGCTCTTTAATGATTTATTTAATGGAGCGGAAAACGAGATTCGAACTCGCGACCCTCGCCTTGGCAAGGCGATGCTCTACCACTGAGCTACTTCCGCATACCATCTTGACAGTTATTCGCACATCTGGCATAAAACCTTACTTACATTGTTTAGTTTTCAAGGAACACCTGTCGTTTCGGCGTTTAAGATCACCTCGCGACAGTTATATATGTTAACATAATCATTCTTCGGTGTCAACACATATTTTTTGTTATTTTTTGTCACCGCCCAGCGGCGACTTTTATATAATAGCATACTCCTTATTGTTACGTCAACTATCTAGTTTATATTTTTTGTTTTTATTTTTCGCCAACCCCACCAACACACTTGTGGACCATATATAGCAGTATGCTAACGCCCTGATTCAGCGCCCGGGTATCAAATTGCATTGCCGGGTGGTGCAGCCCCGGAACTAAATCGGCGCCTAATCCCAGATAGCAGCTTTTGATAGCCGGTTTGGCTCTGGTATAAAAATGAAAGTCTTCCCCTCCGGGAGTATATATGGGGCTTAATAATCCAGCCGGCCCCAATACGGCCAAAATAGCTTCCCGCGCCACCGCAACCATTTCCTCATTGTATTCGGCTGCCGGTACTCTGCCGGCCACAGTCACATACGCTTTGGCATCAACCGTATCAGCGGCTCTTTCTACCGCTTTTTGCACCTTTGTAAGAAGTTCCTCCATGGTTTCGTTGTTTTGAGCCCGGAGGTCCAGCGCCATTTCCGCTTTGTCAGGTATGGCATTCAGCGAAGCCCCGCCGGCCTGTAACCGGGTTACCTTGACCGTCGCCGGTACAACCGGATTCACGTGAATGGCGTTAACGGCGTTCACGGCCGCCGCAGCAGCGTCAATCACATTCACCCCCAGGTGCGGCCGGGCCCCATGAGCGGCTGTTCCTTGAAGAATTACTTTCACTATGACGGAAGCGCCATGAAAGAGAGCCGGTGTCGCCTGTCCCAATCCGGCCTCCTGAATAGGCCGGAGATGAAGGCCAATCAGTTGATCCACATCATCAATGGCACCGGCGGCAATCATTTGTAAGGCCCCTTCCAGGGTTTCCTCCGCCGGTTGAAAAATGACCTTTAATGCGCCGCGCAGGATGCCCTCCGCTGCTGCCCTTTCTGCGGCGGCCAATACTATAGCCGCATGGGCATCATGACCGCACGAATGGATCGGTACCTTTTTTTCTTCCACCCAATGCAGGAGGGCATCCATATCGGCCCGCACTCCCACTGTCGGCCCCGGTGATTTACCACAAAGCAGACCGGTAACCCCGGTACCGGCCAAACCCGTTTTCACCTCAAATCCGGCAGCCCGCAGCTTTTCTGCCAGATATGCCGCAGTTCGGCTTTCCCGGAATCCAGGTTCAGGCATTTTGTGCAGTTCTTCATAGATAGTCTGCACCCGCTTAGTCAGGTTCATTCTCTTTCATTCCCCATTTCGGAATGTCTCACTGTAAAGTGTATGATAATCAATCCGTTCCCGGCAGGGTTCATAACCGATTCCCGGTTCTTCCGGCACCTGAACCCGTCCCTGTTCCACCGTTACTTCAGGCAAAATGAGGTCCTGCTCCCAATAGCGGGAAGAAGCAGCCGTATCGCCGGGCAGAGTAAACCCGGGAAGGGTGGTAATTGCGATATTATGGGCCCGGCCGATGCCCGACTCCAGCATGCCGCCACACCACACCGGTACGTTATGGCTCCGGCAGAAATCGTGAATACGGCAGGCCTCGGTCAGCCCGCCCACCCGGCCTACTTTTATATTGATGATACGGCAGCTGCCAAGTTCAATTGCCTTGCGGGCGTCTTCCACGCTGTGAATGCTTTCGTCCAGACAAACGGGAGTCCGCAGTTGCTGCTGTAATTGAGCATGGTCAATCATGTCGTCATGCGCTAATGGCTGTTCAAGCATCATCAGTTGGTACCGGTCCAAAGCGGCCAGCCGGTTAATATCTTCTAGCGTATAGGCGGAATTGGCATCCGCCATTAACAGGATATCGGGAAAACGGCAGCGTACGGCAGCGATAATTTCCGTATCCCAGCCGGGCATAATTTTAATTTTTATCCTTTTGTATCCCTCGTTGCAATACTTTTCAATAACTGCCAGCAGTTCCTCCTGGTTTTTTTGAATGCCAATACTGATCCCCACGTCAATTGCATTTTTATTGCCCCCCAGCGCCCGGTACAGCGGAATTCCCTGCTCTTTGGCGAATAAATCCCAAATTGCGCCTTCCACGGCGGCTTTCGCCATGTAATTCCGCCGGATCGGGGTGAACCATCCGGCTACTTCGCGGGGATGATTCAATTCACGCTGCCATAACAACGGCAGCAGATGCTTTTTTAATAGAATCCAAACCGTATCCACCGTTTCTTCATTATATAGCGGTTCAGCCATAGCGACCGCTTCCCCCCAGCCGCTGCGGCCGTCTTCGTCTCTGGCTTCCACCAGGATAAACTGTTTGTTCCACTCCGTACCGAAACTGGTCGTAAAAGGACTTTTCATTCTCATAGTTAACATTCGGAGAATGATGGAATGGATCTTCATGACGTTTCACCTCTTTTCCATGGTTCCAGCGACAAAGCCAGTGTTTCCCGCCGAACCAGCCGATATTCATGCACCGGACCGTCGCTGCGCTGAAAATCAACCACCACCCAACCGGACTGAAAGCTCTGCCGGAAAAGCTCCCGCGTTGCCTGCCGCCATGCTTTCGCCAACTCAATGTCTTTTTGTTTCATCGCCTGAAAATCCTGCGGTACGGCGATACAAAGAACCGCAACGCCGGCGGGAATAGGAAACGTATTGACCGGTTCCGCCCTCCCTTCCGTTTGTAGCCGCCATTCCAGCAGTCTTGCTGCATCGCCCCGGGGTAAAGAAAGCTGGGACAGCCCGGGCCACCAGGCTACTTGCAGCCGGTCACTGGGTAATCCCTGATTCAAAAGGTCATTCATGGGGCCGTAGCAATTTACAATATAAGTGGAACAAACGGCTCCCAACTTGGCAATATTCAAATGCGCGTTGGCTGTTTCCAAGGGGTCATACGTCCAGGTAATTAACGCGTAGCCGCGCCGCAGCGCCTCCTCAGCCTGAGCCCGTTTCAGACGTTCACCCAGGCCGCAATGGCGCCACCCCGGCCGTACACCCAGCATATGTGAACAAACATACACTTCCTTAGCCGAATAGCCCGGAAAGCTATATAACATGCCTACCATTTGCTTTCCCTGGAACGCTCCCAGTGCGATCCCGCCATTTTTGACAGCGGTCAATGTCTGGTGTAGCGGGACCGGGTTTTCCATATGCCATACGGCCTGCTCCAATTCCTGCATTGCCTGCAGGTCGGCCAACCCCGTCAACAGACGAATGACAATCGTATCGTCCACTCCCGATTCCCTCCTTAAAAACATAATCCAATTTTTCCAAATCGAATTAACCGGCTACAGTTACCCCGATCAGCCAGCCGACAGAATATACGGCAGCAGCCGCCGTCAAACCGAATAATACCTGGCGCAGGCCGGAAATCAGCACGGAACGTCCGGTAAAGAGCGTAATGGCCGCGCCAATTCCAAACAAGCCAACGGCGCCGAACAAGGCGCTGACCAGAATTGCCGCCGTACCGGACAGAAACAAATAGGGGACAATCGGTATTACGGCTCCCGCGGCAAATAAAAAGAAGGACGTGAGGGCCGCTTCCCAGGCGGAACCACCGAGTTCCTCCGGATCAATTCCCAGTTCATCCCGGGCCAGGGTATCCAGAGCCGTTTCGGGATTGCTCATCAGTTGAGCCGCTAAACTTCTGGCCGTCGCTTCATCCAGCCCTCTCGCCTGATAAATAAGCACCAGTTCCTCCAGTTCCTCATCCGGCGAGGTCAGTATCTCTTCTTTCTCCGTTTGAATCTGTTTTTCATACAGCTCCCGGGAACTCTGAACGGAAATCCATTCCCCCAGCGCCATGGAAATCGCCCCCGCCAGTAAACCGGCAAATCCCGTCAATAAAATACTGTGGGAAGACATTTGCGCCCCGGCTACCCCCATGACCAGATTAAAATTGGATAACAGTCCGTCGCTGGCTCCCAAAACAGCCGCCCGCAGCGCATTACCGCCGGCCGTTTTATGAAGTCCTTCCAATTTAGCCAGGGCTCCTCCCTCCATACCTTTGCCCTGCGCCTCCTGGCTCATTTGCTTAAGCAGTAATGCGTGAGACCGCTCGGAAGCTACCAAAGCGCTGGCATCGGCTTGATTGGCATAGTCCAGGGAGTTGGCCTGCTCTAACGAAGCCAGTGTCGGCAATACCGCAGCCACGCCAAACTTCTCAGCCAGCCAGCCCAAAACCCGTGTCCGCCATGAGGGAGAAAACCGGGGAACAATTTCACCGGCGGCAATAATTTTTTCCTGCCAGACCGCCGCATGTTTTTGCTCTGTTACGGCTAACTTCTTATAGACTGCCGCTTTTTGCGGACTTTTCTCGCAGCCGGCCAACGCTGAATACAGCGCCGAGCTGTTCAGTTCATCCTCCATGTTTTCCAAATAACGCTTAACTTCTTTATTCTTAGCCATACCAACACCTCTAACCTTATTTAGTCGGTAATCTCAACCCGGTTTCCTTCCGGATCCAAAATGCAGCTTTCATAAAATCCATCCCCCGTCACCCGTGGTTCACTGACTATAGTACAGCCGGCCTGCCGCAGCCTCTCCGTCAGTAAATCCACCTGTTCCCGTCCGCCCGCCGCAAAAGCCAAATGAGCATAGCCGTAAAGAGACGGCGCGGCGGCGTCCTCCGCTTCCGGCCGGTGCATGATTTCGAGCTTGGCTTCTCCGGCAAACGTAATAAAATAAGACGAAAATTTGCTTTTCGGGTTATAATACTTAGCATTGGCAAGACCGTCCAAGGAAACGGTATAGAATTGTTTCATGGCTTCCAAATCTCTGACCCATAAAGCCATATGTGCTATTTTCATAATTATTCTCCCGCTCCGTAAAATTTGTATTTATTTCCAGATTCTCCGTTTCTTGCTTTTATCCTGCTGTTCGCTAACCGCGTCCGGCCAATATGCAGCAGAGACACACAAGACCTCTCGCGCCTTGTGTGTCTCTGTTTTTACATAAGTCTTAATCAGCCTAATCGTTTCTATTTGGGAATAATAAGCCGGACGGCCCGGTCATAGGATATATACTCCCAGGCCCAATTGATCAAAACCAGCAAACGGTTCCGAAAACCGACCAGTAAGATTAAATGCACAAACAGCCACAAAATCCAGGCAAAAAAGCCGGAAAACTTCCATTTGCCGATCCGGCCCACTGCCGCTTTCCGCCCAATTGTGGCCAAGGATCCTTTATCATGATAAACAAAGTTTTTTAGCGGCTTTCCCTGGATCAGGGCGGTAATATTCTGCGCCGCCACCGCCGCCTGCTGAATCCCCACAGGTGCTATCATGGGCAACGGACGACCGTCCACATCAAAACAGGCGGCATCGCCAATCACAAACACTTCCGGCTGTTCCGGCAATTGCAGGGTAGCCATAACAACCGCCCGGCGGGCGCTGCCCTGTTTTACCCCCAGCGTATCAACCAGCCGGGACGCCTTGACTCCCGCCGCCCAAATCAGGGTCCGGCTGGGAATAATCTCGCCACCCTTCAATACGACCCGCTGCCCGTCAAAGTCAGACACCGCCGCGTCCAGCCGCACTTCCACCTGTCTGTTCCATAATGTTTTGGCCGTTATATCGCTCAGTTCCGGCGGCATCCCGGCCAGCAGGCGGTCCGCTGCCTCAAGGAGCAGTACCCGTACCTTATTAAAGTTTAACTGGGGATAATCTTTCGTAAGAACGAGCCGGATCAGTTCGGAAAGAGCGCCGGCGCATTCCACCCCGGTCGGTCCGCCGCCAACAACCATAAAGGTAAGCATAGCCCGCTGAATATCCGGGTCCTTCTCTTGCGCCGCCATTTCAAACATGCGCAGGATATGGTTGCGGATATGGATAGCTTCATCCACATCCTTCAGGCCAAAACCATTTTTCGCCACCGACTCCATCCCGAAATAATTGGTTTCGCCGCCGGCCGCCAGGATCAAATAATCATACTCAATGATCCCGGCGTTCGTCACCAGGCATTTTCCCGCCAAATCCACCCGTTCCACTTCTGCCAGCCGGAACCGGGTATTTTTCTGTTTTCTGAAAACTGCCCGCACCGGATAGGATATTTCCTCCGGCGCCAAACCGGATGTGGCCACCTGATAAAGCAAAGGTTGAAACAAGTGATAATTCCGCCGGTCGACCACCGTGACTTCTACCGGCTCTTTGGCCAGGGACTGAGCCGCCTTCAACCCGGCAAAACCCGCGCCGACAATTACAACCCGCGCCTTTTTTTCTTCCATATCGTCACCCACATTTCAACTTTGAATATAAATTAATATTCGCTATTCCCTAACAACAATCCTGCTCAATGGGCGAAATACGACGGCAATAAATATATTTGCCGCTTTATTGGCGGCGTTGCAGCCGGAGTTGGTGAATGATGTCACCGTCAATGCCGTGAGCGGTCTCCATCACTGTTTCGGACAGACTGGGATGCGGGTGGATCGTATGCGCTATCTCCCTTGCTGTCAAACCGTTGCGGATAGCCAAGGCTCCCTCCATAATCAGATCACTGGCATGCGGCCCGAGAATATGCATCCCCAGAATCTTGTTATCACCGGCAGCGGCAATCACCTTTACCAGGCCATCCGCCTGCCCCATCGACACGGCCTTGCCGTTGGCAGCGAAGGGAAACCGGCTGACTAGTATATCATAGCCTTGTTGCCGGGCCTCTTCTTCTCTCAGGCCCACCATGGCAATTTCCGGCGTGATAAAAATGCAGCCGGGCATGGCCCGGAAATCCAGGACAGACATCTGTCCCATGGCATTTTCGGCCGCAACAATTCCTGCGGCCGAAGCAGCATGAGCCCACATAAACCGCCCCGTTACATCGCCAATGGCATAAATCCCCTTTTTATTGGTTTCCATCCGGTCATTAACCGGAATTCCCCGGTCAGCAAAATGAACCCCCGCTGTTGCCAAGCCAAGTTCACTGCAATTGGGGCGGCGCCCGGTCGCCACCAGTACCTTCTCCACGGTCAATTCCTGCAAACCCCGCCCGTTGTCCAGGGTCAGTGTCAAGCCATTCTCCTCTGCCGCAACCGAGACTACTTTTGTCCCGTTCAGCAGTTTCAAGCCCTGTTTGCGCAATATAAGCGCCATCCGTTTTACCAAGTCCCCGTCAACTGCCGGCAGGATGGACGGCTGCATCTCCACTACTGTTACTTCCGCGCCGAACGCCTGATAGACCGCAGCAAATTCCAGCCCCACGGCGCCGGCCCCGATGACCGCCAAACTTCGCGGTACTCCGGGAAGATTCAATATATCGTCACTGGTTAAAACCCCCGGCAGGCCGGCACCCGCGACCGGCAGCGCCTGTGGCAGAGACCCGGTGGCAATAATCAGATTCCGCGCCTCTATCCGTTCCGTCCCGCTCCGTCCATTCACCGTGAGCGTATTGGCGCCGGTCAGTGTGGCCCGACCAAACATCACTTCAATTCCATGACTCTTAACCAATTGCTCAATTCCGCCCCGCAGTTGCGTAACAACCCGCTCTTTACGCGCCTGGATCTGCGAAAAATCAAACCCAATCGAACCGGCTTGCAGGCCAAATTCCTGACAATGCTGCAAATCCCGCCATTTTTCGGCGCTGTTTAAAAGGGTTTTGGTCGGAATACAGCCCCGGTTAAGGCAGACGCCTCCCAACTGTTCCTTTTCAACCAGTATCGCCTTCCCCCCCAGTTGCGCAACCCGGATGGCGGCAACATATCCTCCCGGACCGCCGCCGAGTATCGCTACATCATACGTCAATGGGCTCTCCCTCCTAAAAATAGCCTGCTCCGGCTTGCCCGTTCCCTTGGACAGCACCGGCGGGCCGTAATTAACGAAAGGTCGCTATAATTTACTTTGCCGTTGCCAGCGCAAGACCGGTTTGCGGGCGGCAGTCACTTCATCCAGCCGCCTCACCGCCGTAGTTTGCGGCGCTTCCCGCACAATGGCGGGATTCTCCCGGGCTTCCCGGGCAATGGCTTTCATGACCGTAATAAACCGGTCCAGAGTTTCTTTGTTCTCTGTTTCCGTCGGCTCGATCATCAGCGCCTCTTCGACAATCAGCGGGAAGTAAATGGTTGGCGGGTGAAAACCATAATCCAGCAGCCGCTTGGCGATATCTAAGGTTCTAACGCCAAATTCTTTTTGTCCTTTGGCAGTCAAAATGCATTCATGCATGCAAATTCTGTCAAAAGGCGCCTGATAAACATCTTTTAGTTGCTGCAGGCAGTAATTGGCATTCAGCACGGCATCCATACTGGCCTGGCGCAAACCGTCCGGCCCCATGGTCCGGATATAGGCATACGCTTTGACAATTACGCCAAAATTGCCAAAAAACGCCTGCATTTTACCGATAGACAACGGCCGGTCGCTGTCCAGTCCAAAACTGGATCCGTCGAAAGTAATGACCGGTACGGGTAAAAAGGGAATCAATTCCTTTTTTACCCCAACCGGACCGGAACCGGGACCGCCGCCGCCGTGAGGCGTGCTAAACGTTTTGTGTAAATTAAAGTGAATCACGTCAAAACCCATATCACCCGGCCGGGTCATTCCCATAATGGCATTGGCGTTGGCCCCGTCATAGTAAAGCAGTCCTCCCGCCTCATGAACAATCCGGGCAATTTCCGTGATATTTGTTTCAAAAAGCCCCAGTGTGCTAGGATTGGTAAGCATCAACGCTGCCGTATCCCGGTCCACGGCCTGCCGGAGAGCTGCCAAATTCACCGAGCCGTCCGGATTGGACCCGACCTGTACGGTTTCCAGGCCGCACACTACCGCCGTAGCCGGATTGGTGCCATGAGCCGAATCCGGTATAATTACTTTACAGCGCTCTTCGCCCCGGTGCCGGTGATAAGCCATAATCAGCTTCAGTCCGGTCAGTTCGCCATGGGCGCCGGCCGCAGGCTGCATGGTGACGGCATCCATGCCGGCAATTTCCGCCAGGTATTTTTCCATGTTGAAGAGAATTTCCAGAGCACCTTGCACCGAACCAGGCTCCTGCAGCGGATGAATCTGAGCCAAGCCGGCGTAGCGGGCAATATCTTCATTGACTTTCGGATTATACTTCATAGTGCAGGATCCTAATGGATACAAGCCGGAATCGACACCAAAATTCCG
Source organism: Allolucifera butyrica (assembly GCF_900476375.1). GTDB lineage: Bacteria > Bacillota > Negativicutes > Sporomusales > UPPP01 > Lucifera > Lucifera butyrica. The sequence goes on from NZ_UPPP01000088.1 coordinate 9,584, forward strand.
GCGGGAAAGAGCGGTATAATGACGCATCAGCTCGGGCTGGCTGACCGTCGGCAGGTCCGGCGCTTCCCGGCGCAGCATCGGTGCGGGAATTAAGTCCTCCACCGGCACAGCAGGCACATCGCATTCCGGCAGGTCGAGAGCGGTTCGTCCCGGCTGTCCAAGTTCAAAAATGACCGGTAGTTCCTGTCTCATAAGATCCCTCCCAGTACGGCCGCCAAGCGGTCAATTTCGTCCCGGGTCCGGTTTTCCGTCACACATAAGAGCATGCAGCCGGCCAGTTCCGGGTAATAGCGCGCTAAGTCCAAGCCGCCGATAATCTGATTTTCAAACAAAACCGCATTCACTTCCGCCACCGGCCGGGACGTTGCGATAACAAACTCTTTAAAAAACGGGGCGGCAAAAACCGGCCGGCATCCCGGCAACTTTGCAAGCTCCCGGCAGGCGTAATGCGCTTTCTGCAGGGACAGTCCGGCAATCCGCTGAATACCGTCCTTCCCCGCCGCACTTAAATAAACGGCGGCCCGCAACGCGCAGAGCGCTTCATTGGAGCATATGTTGGAATTGGCTTTTTCCCGCCGGATGTGCTGTTCCCTCGCCTGCAGGGTCAGGACAAAACCTCTTTTTCCGTCCGCATCGGTGGTCTGTCCTATAATCCGGCCCGGCAGCCGGCGCATCCATTTCGCCGTTGTCGCCAGAAAACCGAGATAGGGTCCGCCAAAAGATATGGGCAATCCCAGTCCCTGGCCCTCCCCGGCGACAATGTCGGCGCCAAAACTGCCGGGGGAGGCCAAAATGCCCAGAGAAACCGGATCGGCGAGTACAATCAGGAGCGCACCGGCAGCATGGGCCATGCGGGCAGCGGCGTCCAGCTCCTCAATGCAGCCGAAAAAGTTAGGAGACTGAACGATTATAGCCGCAATCTCCGGCCCGGTAGCCACCTTCAACCGTTCCAGGTCGGTTGTCCCCTGACGGTACTCGATTTCCTGAATCCGGTACTTGCGGTCCCGTCCGTAAGTGGAAAGAACCTGCCGGTAATGGGGGTGCACTGTTTTGGCAACCAGCAGCCTCGAACGGCCGGTGGCGCCGCAAGCCATCATAGCCGCTTCCGCCGCGGCTGTCGCGGCATCGTACATAGAAGCATTGGCTACCTCCATACCGGTTAATTCGCAAATCATGGTCTGGAATTCCCACAGAGCCTGCAAATAACCTTGCGCTGCCTCCGGCTGATATTGGGTATAAGAAGTATAAAATTCTGAACGGCCCGTGACATGGTCTACGACACTGGGTATGTAATGATCATAGGCGCCGGCTCCTAAAAAACAGGTATATTGCAGAAGGTCAGCATTTCTTCCGGCCAGTTGACGGGTATGGCGGACTAATTCCGCTTCCGGCAAAGATGCCGGCAGGTTCAGCATCCTGTTAAACCGCAGTTGGGGGGGAATTACATCAAATAATTGCTCTTCCATTTCCAAACCAATGGCTGCCAACATGGCTTTGCGGTCCGCCTCGGTATGCGGCAAATAGCTCCGGAACATTGCTAGTGGCCCCCTTCCGCCACCATCTTCACATAATCCCCGCTGCTCAACAGCCCCTCCAGCACGGCATTTTCGGGCAATTCTACAACAGCAATCCATCCTTCGCCATAAGGGTCTTGATTTACTAATTCCGGCTGATCCGCCAACATTTCATTCACAGTTACAATCACGCCGCTTACAGGCGCAAAAATATCCGAAACCGCCTTGACTGATTCCACCACGGAGAAAGCCTGTCCCGAAGTGATCGCCGCACCGGCCGCAGGCAATTCGACAAAAACCACGTCCCCTAATTGTGATTGGGCAAAGTCCGTAATCCCGATGGTAGCTTTCCGTCCCTCCAGCCGGATCCATTCATGCTCCCGGGTGTACAAAAGTTCTTGCGGAATGTTCATCTTCAGTTCCCCTTTCGTTTATAAAATGGTTTGGGAATTACCTGTGCCGGAACCGATTTACCGCGAATGGAAATGTCAAAGTGCTGACCAAGCGGGGCAAACTCGCTGTCCACCAGTCCGAGTCCCAGGTTTTTATCCAGGCTGGGAGCATAGGAGCCGGTCGTTACCGTTCCGATTCTTTTTTCCCCGTATAAAATAGGATACTCTGCCCTGGCAATGCCCCGGCCCAGCATTTCAAACCCGACAAGAGTCCGCCTGGTCCCGTTTTGTTTTTGGTCCGCCAATATTTTCCGGCCGTGAAAATTACCTTTATCCGTCTTCACGTACCGGCCGAGACCGGCCTCAATGGGGGAAATCCCTGCCGACAATTCATGCCCGTAAAGCGGCATGCAGGCTTCAAAACGCAAGGTATCCCGGCATCCCAGCCCTGCCGGCTGCAGTCCGTAAACTTCGCCGGCGCTCATCAGCGAATCCCAGAGAAAAACGGCATCCTGCGTTGCGCAATAAATTTCAAAACCGTCTTCCCCCGTATAACCGGTGCGGGAAAGCAGAACGTTTTTCCCGGCCACTTCCGTCCGGGAAATAAAATGATAATAAGGCAGCTCTCCAAGCGGTGCCGTGGTTAGACCGCTAAGGATCGTTGGGGCGGCCGGTCCCTGCAGCGCCAATTGGGCGGTTTCCGCCGAAAGATCTTGCAGCGTCACCTCCAACCCGGCCGCATTTTCCCGGATCCAGTCCCAGTCCTTGCCGGTGTTGGCCGCATTGACAACCAACAGATAGTCCTCGTCCGCCTGCTTGTAAATCAATACGTCGTCAACTACACCGCCTTCGGGATAGCACATGGGCGAATACTGTACCTGCCCGGCTTGCAGCCGGGAGGCGTCGTTTGTAACCAGCCGCTGGACAAGAGCCAGCGCCGCCGGACCGGTTAGCCGGACCTCCCCCATATGGGATACGTCAAATAAACCTGCCTTTTGCCGTACGGCCCGGTGCTCCTCCAAAATACCCGCGTACTGGACGGGCAGCAGCCAACCGCCAAATTCCACGAATTTGCCGCCATAACGCCCGTGTGCCTCATAAAGAGGCGTCTGTCGCACCATATCCATTCACCTGCTTTCGCCTTCTTTTACTTTTAGTATAACCAAATTATGGATAAAAAACAAAGCAAATATTGCCGCCCACACCGGCGGTTCAATACTTGCTTTAGCGTCATTGCCACACCATGATCCGTAGCATCTATGGCACTGCTGCCGGGACCGCTCCCGACCGAGGAACAGTCCGGCAGCAGGAATTTTTTCGTTGTCCTGGAATTGTTGCAAAGAGCAAAATTATTGTCCGGCGTCCTGCCGGTAAATATATATATTGGGAATCGTCCCTATTTATGCTAGGGAACAGGGAAGGGTGCTGTTATTGGATATACGTCATCTAATTTATTTTGCCGAAGTCGCACGCTGCCAAAGTTTTACCAAAGCCTCACAAACGCTGCATATTACCCAGCCCAGCATCAGTAAGATGATCAAAACGCTGGAGGATGAGCTGGGAGTGGTACTGTTTGACCGTTCCGGCAAACAGGTCGAACTGACCGACGCCGGTAAGGCTGTCCTCAATCAATCCAGACAGATTATTGCTTCCATGCAAAACCTCACTTCCGAACTGGCCGATGTCATAAATTTAGAAAAGGGAAATTTGGTCATCGGCCTGCCGCCCATGGTCGGAGCGCGTTTTTTCCCCAATGCCATCGGGGAATTTAAAAAAATCTATCCCCGGATTACCATTCAGCTCAAAGAGTTTGGTTCGAAAAAAATCGAGCAGGGTGTCGAGGAAGGTACCCTCGATATTGGCGTTGCCGTACTGCCCGTAAAGGAAAACACCTTTGATTTGTTTTCCTTTGTTAAAGAGCCGGTTATGCTCATCGTTCACCCCTGTCATCCTCTGGCGGCCAAGTCCGGCGTTTTTCTGGAGGAACTGCGCCGGGAACCGTTCATCTTTTTTCATAAAGATTTTGCCCTCCACGATATGATTCTGGACCGCTGCGCCCTCGTTGGCTTTCAGCCCCGCATCATTTGTGAAAGTTACCAGTGGGATTTCATGGCGGAAATGGTGGCGGCCAATCTGGGCATTGCCCTGCTGCCGCAGCGGGTCTGCCGGGAACTCGATCCCGGCCGCATTACAATGCTTCCCCTGTTGGACCCCATGATTCCCTGGCACTTGGCCATCATCTGGAAGAAAGACAAATACCTTTCTTTTGCCACCCGCAAGTGGCTGGATTTTACCCGCTCCCTGCTGGGAACGGAATAATGGGAAAAACCGCTATGTGGTCTTTGGGCTTCCATTTCATAAAAAGCCAGCGGCTTCCGGCCGGATTCCGGCAAAGCCGCTGGCTTTTTGCTTACACAATCTCCACTTTATATTCTCTGAGCCAGGTATCGACCTGAATCAAATAGGCGAACAACTGGGCGCCGCCCATTAACTGGCCAAACCAGGGAATATTGGACGAAGCCTCGGAGGAACGGGCAATTTCCTTGATTTTGGCACTGTCAATCAAGGGCAAAAGCGGCGACGACGGGTCGTCCAGAATGGTTAACGCCCAATTACGGACCGTATTCAAATATGACGGATTATGCGTTTTGGGATAAGGGCTTTTTTTCCGCCACAGCACGTCATCGGGTAAAACTCCGGTCAAGGCATGCCGCAGCAGCCCTTTTTCCCGATTCTCGTAATATTTCATCTTCCAGGGAACGTTCCATACATATTCCACGATGCGGTGGTCGCAATAGGGAACCCGCACTTCCAGCCCGAAAGCCATACTCATGCGGTCTTTCCGGTCCAAAAGGGTTGGCATGAAACGGGTGAGACTCAGGTAAAAAATTTCCCGCATCCGGGCGGCGTGCGCCTCTTCCCCGGGCAGGCGCGGCACTTCGGCCAGAGCGTCCCGGTAGCGTTCGGCCACATACTCTTCCGGCTTAATCATTTGCCGCACTGCCGGCGACAGCCAGGAGCCCCGCAGCTTGGTCATGACCGCCCAGGGAAAGGTGCCGGCGTCAAACAATTCCTGCCGGTGAAACCAGGGATACCCGCCGAACACTTCGTCGGCGCACTCGCCGGATAAGGCGACGGTTGCACCTTTCTTTATTTCCCGGCAAAACAGGTAAAGCGACGTATCAACATCAGCCATGCCCGGCAAATCCCGCGACAGAGTGGCTGGCGGCAGCGCCTGGGCCAGTTCGGGCGTATCCAGCACCACATCGTGATGACAGGTGCCAAAGTATTCCGCTACCCGCCTGACCCACGGCGTATCGGCATTGGGCTGAAAGTGGTTAGCCTGGAAATACTTTTCGTTATCGACATAATCCACCGAATAAGTATCTACCGAGCCGATGCCGTCCTGTTCGTAGACATCGGAAGTTAACGCCGTCAGGGCGCTGGAGTCGAGCCCCCCGGAAAGCAGCGTACACACCGGCACATCGGATACCAACTGCCGTCTGACCGTATCCTGTAAAAGTTCCCGGACCGTCCTTACGGTCGTATTGAAATCATCCGTATGCGGTTCCGTAACCAGGCGCCAATACTGCCGGATGCGAATGCCATTGCGGTCATAGACCATACTATGGCCGGGTTTTAACTCGTTTACGCCCCGGTAAATTCCATGGCCCGGCGTCCGGGACGGTCCCATCATGAAAATTTCCGCCAGACCCTCGCCGTTAACCTGCGGCCGAACCTTGGGATTGGCTAATAGTGCCTTGAGCTCCGAGCCAAAGAGGAGAGATTTTCCCCGTTCCGCGTAAAACAGCGGTTTGACCCCGATCCGGTCTCGGGCAAAAAAAGCCTGTTCTTTGGCTTCATCCCAAATGCAAAAGGCAAAAATCCCGTTTAGTTTTTCTGCGCAGGACGGCCCCCATTCGATATAGGAAGTCAATAATACTTCCGTATCCGAGGTGGTGGTAAAAGAGTAGCCCCGGGTTTCCAGTTCCTGTTTCAGCTCCGGCGTATTATACAATTCGCCGTTGTAGGAAATAATATATTTATAACTGCCGCGCTGCCGGATCATTGGCTGCTTGCCACCTTCCAGGTCCACTACGCTGAGGCGGCGGTGCCCCAGGGCGGCATGATTATTAATATACATGCCAAACGCATCCGGCCCCCGCGCCGCTAATGTTTCCGTCATAGCCACCAGCGTTTCCTGCTCCCGGGTTAAATCCTTCTCCCAGTCAATCCAGCCTGTTATTCCGCACATACTTTTCTCCCTCCAGATCAAAGTAAAAAAACGCCTATCTAGTTGTACGGCGTCTTTGCCCTTGGTGATTTACGGGATATTCTATTCGGTGCAGAAGCAATTTGACACTGTAAGAAAAACCGCTGACGCGGTCCTTCGGCCCAAAGCGCCGGACGCGAGGCTCAAAAAAAAACGGGACCATCGTCCCGTTTGCAAGTCCTCTTATTGAATTTTTGATAACAGCTGGGCCAGGATGCTGTATTTGGCGGCGGAATAAATCTGATTATTGTCGACGATGTACCACTCGCCGTTGATTTTTTCCAGTCCCACCGGTTTTACCGTAAACTTGGTGGAATTCTGCTCCTGCAGGGTAGCAACGACCACGGAGAAGTTGCCCTGTTCCGCCACTTTGTTCAGGGACAGCAGATTATAGTTTTGCAAATTGCTCAGATTATTCTGCCCCGACATATAGTTGAGCGCAGCCTGGGCATTGGCCGAGGAAGGAGATACATAAAGAGCGGCCGCGCTCATTTGGTTGTTCTTGGCGGCGTCAAAGAAGGTTTTTACCGTATCCGACGGCGACAGGCCCATAATCCGCTGGCCGCCACCGCCGCCGCAGCCGGCCGCCAGCAAGGATACCAACAGATAACCGGCAGCTAAAAAGAAGGCAAGCTTATTTCGAAACATGCTGAATATCATCCTTTCTCTGTTGCGTAGTCACGCCGGTCCCTATTCAATTGTACCTGTATAGTATAGCACAACCTGACTGATCAGTCATTGTTAAATTTCGTGATTTTCCTCACAGGAAACAGCCGGTCCGGGAGGTACAATAAAGCTGTAAGGAAAAAACCGCTAACGTGTTTTTTCGGTCCATGGCGCAAGGCTCAGGGCGCGGGACCAAAATCAAGCCAAAATACAAAGGAGGTTTTCAATGTGGATAAAAAATTTATAAAAAATATTGATTTCGCTAAAGTGGTTAATCTGGCCGGGCTGGTTGATTACCAGGCCGGCAGGGTGGTCAGCCTCACCTTGGTGCAGAACGACGCCCTCAGTCTGACTCTTTTCGCCTTTGGCCGGGGTGAAGGGGTCAGCACCCATTCGGCGCCCGGCGACGCTCTGGTTTACCTCCTGGACGGCCAGGCCGAAATCACCGTCGGCGGCCAAAAAGTAACAGCGAAAACCGGCGAGACCGTAGTCATGCCCGCCAACGTGCCCCATGGCCTGGACGCGGTGGAAAACTTCAAAATGCTGCTGGTGGTGGTGAAACAGTAAACAGCAAAAAAGACTGTCTCAGAAACGAGACAGTCTTTTTTGTCGTTAGACAAAATTAGAACAAGAAGTTCAATTCGAGACGGGTAAAATTGTTGTCTTTAGCCTTTCCAGACGAAACCGTCGTGAGGTCCCAAGCATAAATAGCGTTAAAAATCAAGTTTTTAGCCAGGGCGTTGCTGTATTGGACATCATAGAACTTAACGTCGCTGCCAACAGGAGTCATAGCGCCCGACCAGTTGCCATCAATGGTATCAATCTCGTTTTTGTTGTATTCAGCAGCGAAGCCCCAACTGCCGGGAACGGCAGGATTACTGCCTTTATAAGCCAGACGGGCCACAATAGCTTTTGGCGTGGAACCGTTATTAGCCGCTTTCGCCGTAGCGCCGCTGTTTTGCCAGTAATCAGAAACGAATGCCCAATCAGGAGCAAACTTCCAAGTTACACCAGCGCCAGTAATGTCGATCAGGTCCGAACCCGATGCAACACCATTGTTGCTTTGACTCTTTACGTAATTTAAATCAAAGTTAAGGGTATTATCCGGTTTGTAATTATACTGCGCATAATACATATGGGCAACGTTGGCAAAAGTGCTAGGTTTATTAAAATCAATATTGTTGACAGTACTAGCGTCGGCAAAGCCAAACTGCAGACTGCTTTTGCCGCCGGTCCATAACCCTTCCACACCATCAAAACCGCCGGTGGAACCAGCCAGATACGTTGTCTGGCCAAGATTGAGGCTATACCGGCCCGCTTTGAAGCTTACCCCCGGCAACAAGTCTTTAAAATTGGCGTATACATCTGTAATCACATTATTCTTGGTACTGGTAGAACCGTAAGTAGAACCGCTAGTAGTATCATAATAACTACCAAGTTCTTCATCTTTAACTAATGCATCCCGGAAATAGAAGCTAATGTTATCGGTTACCTGCGCATTACCGTAAATGCGGACCCGCTCGGTAAAGTTGGACGAGCCTGCATTTTGTTTATTAATGTAGCGCAGACGGGCGTCACCGCCCAGTTTGATGTTGCTGGCGTTGGCTTCCAGCTTGGACACCCGGACGCCAAGGCTGTTCAGCTCATCGGCAAATTCAGCCGAGAGTTTGCTGATCAGGGCTTTGTCTTCCGCGTTGGCTCTGTCGGAGCGGGAAATAGCCCGGCCGACCATCGACGCCATTTCATAACGGGTCATTACTTTGTCGCCGCGGAAGGTTCCGTCGCCATAACCGTCAATTATGCCGTCGGCAGCCAGTTTGGCCACGGCGCTGTATGCCCAGTGATGGGCAGGCACATCATCAAAAGGATTGGCAGCCGCAAATGCGGTGGTAGCGATCCCCAGCACAAATACCAGGGCCAGTACCATTATTAAACTTTTTTTCATTTCTTTTCCCCCTTAAGGCTTCGAGAATTTTGTCTTGCGGTGGACCGGTACAACGTTGGGGGCACACATAAAGTATCCTGTGTTTCCTTTATCTTCCGGCCCAAAGTGTAAACTTGTCCACCTATCTTATTCATTGCCCTTTTCAGCGTTCCGGCCTTCGGGTTTCACCTCCTTCAAGCCTGTCCGGTCGACGCCAGAAGCAATGAACCAGAGTCAATACATGGTAATATGTAAACCCATTGCCACATTCAAATCAATCATACCTGAAAGGCAGGGTTCCCACTTTGCTTTTTTTATGAATATATCGGCTTTTTTTTAGGTCATCGTCAAAATTTGCAAAATTTTATAGGCCAATACCGTTTTGCAGCCGGAATTGTGACGGCGACAGACCGGTATATTTTTTAAAAGTCCGGATGAAATGGGTAATATCCCTGTACCCGACTTCAAAGGTCACTTCCGTCACCGTCTTTTCGGGACAAGATAAAAACTCCATGGCTTTTTGCATCCGGACTTTGGACCGGTAATGGACAAAGGTCTGCCCGGTTTGCGCTTTAAACAGCTGGCTGAAATAGGAGGCATTGAGTCCCACCTTACGGCTGACCTCCACCAGGGAAACCTCGCTGTTATAATTTTCTTTCACATAGTTTTTGGCCATGTGGATCAGATTGTAGTCGGCATTGCGCTTCCGGTTCCTAATCATCCGGATAATTAACTGTTCCGTATCCAAAAACCATTGATATAATTCGTTATGAGTGCGCCCTGTAAAAGGAGGAAGCTGAATGTCCAGAGCATAACCCATGCGCTGCGACAGCTTGCCGACGAGGATGTGAAACAGTTCCTCCGCCGTCCGGCGGCAATAGGCCAAACTACAAACGCCAAAATTTTTAAACAGCAGGCGGCAGGCCTCATCCAGCTCAGGTTCGCTATCTTCCCATACGCCCCGGTCTAATAATTGCAGCGCGCCCTCCAGGACGGAAAATGGGATGTAGGAAGACTGTTCCTCGGCCACCTGCCCGCTGCCCAGGCTTTGGGCAATGGTCCGCAGAACCATGCTGGGCGTCACCGGTTTGGAAATATACCCCTGAATTCCCAGACCTAAGGCCCCTTCGGCATATTCAAAATCATCATACCCCACCAGCATGAACAGGGCACAATCCGGCCATAGCTTATGCACCCTGGCGCAAAGGTCCAGCCCGTCCATCTTAGGCATATGGATATCGGTTATAACGGCATCGGCGGGGTTCCGGGACAGTAAAACCAGCGCTTCTTCGCCATTGGCGGCTTCCCGGACTTCCGCCACCGGTAAAGCCGATTGTTTTAAAATGGCCTGCAACCTGGCCCGGTCTTCCTGTTCTTCATCGACGATCAGCACGGAATACATGGGTTCCCTCCTGGCACCTTATATTTCCATTATACCCAGGCCGTCCCATGTTGTCGCTAGTTTTTTGCCGATTTTACATAATCTTTACAAATTCTTTACAAATCATCCGGGCAATTGTCTGTTTCCCCGCCAGGCCGGGCTAAAAAGTTTTCCGGATTTTTCACATTTTTTTCTTCCTTATGCAGAAAATAGCTCTATCAGACAAAAGGAGGAACGGTGTATGCGCAAAAAAATTAATAATGATTATCTGCCGAATGGAGTCTTAACGATCCCGGCGCATCCCCGCGCCCACGATTCGGTAAAAATCGTTTACAACGGGTTACTGCTGCAAAACGGGGCCACGCAAGTCTATGCCCATGCCGGCTTTGGCGCGGACTGGCAGAATGCCGGCGATTACCGGATGACCCGGAGCGACGGTGGCTTTGAAGCGGCGATCCCGGTTATTCAGGCGGACACTTTGCAGCTTGCCTTCAGAGATGGCGCCAGCAACTGGGACAACAACAGCGGCAAAAATTACACCTATTTCATCCGCTGACGCGTCTTTTGGCGTAAAGCGCAGGACACAGGGTACAAAAAAGAGGATTGCCTGAAAAGTACTGATACTTTTTAGGCAATCCCTTTTTAACTGATATTATTGCCAGAACAGCCGGGACCAGCCCCATAAAAGAGCCAGCAATACCGGCTGATGCAGCAAATAAACGGCTAAAGAATGTCTTCCCAGCCTTGTAATCCCGCTCCGGCTCGCCTCGATTCCAAGCAGACTGCGTTTACGGGCATACAGAACATTGCCGGCCGCAGTGCCTAATAAGAAAATGCCGTACCACGGCAGCAAGGGATAATAATCTACAGAGTAAAAGGAGTCATAGGTGAGGCCGACCGACAGAAAATAATGGGAAGTCACCGGAATGGATGGAACAAAGGCGCCTAAGGCCAACACCGGCACACTGGCCAGGACAGCCAGCCACGGACGCATTTTACGTACCAGCGGCGCCGTCATCAGGCTGACTCCCAGGAGGTGCAATATGCCAAACCGTATGTAGGAACCGGCATCGTAAAAATAAGTTATTACCGTCAGGAACATGCCCCAGGCAAAAATCTCCAGGCCATGCCGCACATTCCGTCTGCCTATTGTACTGCAGACGCCTGATATGACCATGAATAAAACAGCCGCCAGTTTCCCCTCGTAATACCAGAAACCCGACAAATAATCCAGCGGCCGGGAATGAAAAGTCCGCAAATCATATACCGCATGGAACACCACCATCAGCAAGATGGCAATCCCTCTTAGAAAGTCAATTTCCCATATCCTGTTCGTTTCTTTCATTCCCGACGCCTCTTTATAAAAATAAACTCAGCCGGTAAACCGTCCCGTCCAGCGCACGTAAAATACGATGGCGGCAAAAAGCAAATAAAATACGGCGGCCAGTGACAACCGCCCGGCAGAAAATGTCCTCCGCCGCAAGGTCAGCCATAAATAGGCGATTGACAAAAGGGCCGTTATCGCTGCCAGAATCAGATAAAGGTCAAACCGCCAGGCCGTAAACAAGATGCCCAGGCCGCTGGGAATGGTAGCCTGAATCATCATGGAACCGCTGACATTCCCCAAAGCCAGCCGCTCCTTGCCTTGCCTGATCCAGATCAGCGCGTTTAATATTTCCGGCAGTTCTGTAGCCAACGGACTTAAAAATAAAGCAATAAAATGGGACGGCACATTAAGCAGGCCGCTGATGAGTTCCAACCGCTTCACAAAAAGCTGGGAGCCGATAAATATGAGCAGCAGCGATAAAGCGGTCTGAACCAAAACCCAGCCCGTTTCCGGTTCGTTCCGGCGGGGCCGAAATTTTAGCGGCTCCGGTTCCACCGGTTCCGCTTCTTCGCCGGCGGCATGCATCTCTTTATAGATGTATCCTCCGTAGGCAAGAAAGAACAGCAGACCCAGCCAGCGTTTAGCCGGAAACGTGACTAACCCCAGTAATCCATTCAAAAAAAAGAGGCCGGAAAACCACAATTGGTCACCGCTAAGTTTATCGTCATTTACATCCACTGCATAACTTAACGCCTGCCGCCGGCGAAACAGGATCATACTCCAGCCGATAACGGCATAGCCAATCGTGCTGAGGATTAGCGGACCGCCCAGTGCCGCGCCGACACCAATATTTTTTTCGCCGGCATTCGCACCGAATACGACAGCGACTAAAGTAACGGTGCTTTCCGGCAGGGCTGTACCGAAAGCCGCCAGCACCGTCCCTACGGCCTGGCCGGCGATGTTAAATTTTTTCCCTACCCATTCAATGCCGTTGACAAACAGCTCACAACTGATGTAAATCAGTCCGGCGGAAGCCGCCAGAATCAATACCGTGTCCAGCATGTTCTCCCTCCGTATAGCGATCTAGAACTATTCATTCCCTCCCGCTATCAGGTCTATGCGTGCCGGACTCCCGCACTGGCAGGTAAGAACTGCCAATCGAGCCTTATCAATGCCGTTTAAAAGTAACGGTCAATAATCTTTTCCGCCAGGCGTTTCGCCGCATTGGCCTGCGCAATAAGCACCATAACCGTTAAAAATAAGTCTGCCATCTCCCGGTTATCGGCATTTTCAATATCCAGCGTTTTTTGCCGGATGTATTCCCACTTCTCGGGAAAATGGCTGCTAAATTCGTCTAGTTGGTTTTTCTTCAGTTCCAGATAAATATCATAAATCGTCTCCAGGGAAATAATATCGTCTTCCGTTGTGGACATATCCCGCAGGACGGGCTGAAACAACCGCTTTATGTCCTGAATAGTCAGGACATTTTTTAAATGATACATCAGAATCAGCAACATGACATGTTCTTTATTATACTTTTTGTTCTTAGGCGGTACAAGGAGTTCATCTTTGGTATAGTTGTTCACCATAGTTTTGGTAAAAATCTTATCGTTTGCCTCGCGTTTGGACGACTGCAGCTTCCCGTTTAAAAAAGTAATCAGCTGATCCATATACAAATCCATAGCGGGTATATCCGTCCCTTTAATATCCTCCGACAGACAAAGCGCGTCAATTAAGCCGCAAATATCTCCCCGGTCCAATTTCATTGAACTTCCCTCTCTTCCAGTTACAAACGGCCGCGGCAGCTTGTACCAAATTTCTACATTCTCTGTTGTTGCTCAAAATCCTCTACCTTTTCCGGTTCAGTAAAAGAACGTTGCGGCCGCCTTACAGCAGCCACAACGTTCTTAAAAACATCGCACCTTCTGCTTAACGGAGCCTGGTAAGCTCTGTTTTACTGCTGTGACGGCATTTCTTTCAAAACAACGTGAATTTTATGCTCATCGCCATCCCTTAGAACGACAACGATCACCTTTTCGCCCACTTTCTGAGCATCCACGACGTCCCGCAAATCGGCCACCGTATTGGTTTGCTGGCCCGCCACACTAAGGATAATATCCCCCTTGAGGATGCCGGCTTGCCCGGCCGGACCGTCCGCTTCCACTTTCGCCACGTAAACGCCGCGGGCCAGTTGCAGGTCATAACCGTAAGCAGCTGCACTCTTATTGTCCATTACGCCGACCCCCAGATACGGTCTGACGATATGTCCCTTGGCAATCAGTTCCTTTATAATAGGCCTTGCCATATTAATCGGAATGGCAAATCCCATCCCTTCCACTCCCGGCACGGATACTTTGGCGCTGTTAATACCGACTACCACTCCGTCGGCATTAACCAGAGCACCGCCGGAATTACCGGGATTGATCGCCGCATCGGTCTGAATGAGCTTAAATTTCCGTTCGCCGATTTCTATGGACCGGTTGAGAGCGCTGATAACCCCGGCCGTAACACTGCCCTGAAATTCCAGCCCCAGGGGATTGCCGATGGCAATTGCCGGTTCTCCCACTCTTAGTGTACTGGAATCGCCAAACTGAGCCGTCGGCAATCCCGTAGCATCCACTTTTACAACAGCCAGATCGGTTACCGGATCGGCGCCCAGGACCTTGCCCTGCATTACCCGTCCGTCGGCCAGCGAAACCGTGATTTGTTCCGCTCCTGCCACTACATGATTATTAGTGACTATATAGCCGTTGGAATCAAAGATAACTCCCGAGCCGACGCCCTGTTCCACCAGTGTCTTGCCTTGAAAAGGATCCATGGCGTACGCTTTGTTGGTAATGCCCACAACCGCCGGCCCAACCTTTTCCGCCGCTCTCACAACTGCCGTATCCCGGTTGGCGGAAAGCTCCGCCTGCGCCTGAGCCGTTGACGGCTTCAACATTCCCTGCAGGGAAGCTATGGCTTTCTGTTGCGACCTGAGCAACCAGCCGTTATTATAACCCAATGTAATGCCGCTGCCAACCACAGCACCGAAAACGGCAACCAAAAAATATGCTGTCAGCTTTTTATACATAGTCTTATACATAGTCTTCAACCTCCAAACTTCTGGTTTCTTACATGGTAACAAAAGATTATGAAGAAAATATGAACAAGTTATAAAAAATCAATGAATTTTCAAGTTTCCTTTACCGGTAAATAAACATAAAACGTACTGCCGCTGCCGACTTCGCTCTTTACCTCCACAAATCCGCCATGGACGCCTACCAATTGCTTTACGATCGCCAAGCCGATTCCCGTCCCCCCGCTTTTCCGGTCCCGGGCTGTATCGGCCCGGTAAAAATGATTAAAGATGCACGGTAAATCCGCCGGCGCAATTCCTGAACCGGTATCGGCCACCGCCAGCATGACCCAATCCTGTTCCCGGCGCCGTTCAGGAGAAACGGTAACCGTAATCAGGCCGTTTTCCGGCGTATAACGGAGCGCGTTGGCTAATAAATTATAAAGCACCTGATTGATCCGCCGGCTGTCGCCAAATATCGGCGGCACCGGTGCCAGCCGGGATTCCAGACGAATCTTCTTTTCTTCCGCCAGCGGCTCCAGCATATGCAATGCCCGGGTAACAATGAGACTGATATCGACCGGTTCTTTATCAAGCTGCAATTGACCGGCTTCCGCCAGGGATAAATCCCGCAGGTCATGAATCAGCTTGTTCAAATGAGTCGTCTCTTCATATAATGACCCCAGTTGTTCTTTGTCATTGGCGACGACCCCCTCCAGCATTCCCTCCAGATTGCCCTGAATCACCGCCAGCGGCGTCTTTAATTCATGGGCAATATCGGCCAGCAGACGCTGCCGCAGGCGGGTATTTTCCGCCAGCGCCGCCGACATGCGGTTAAAAGCCTGGGCCAGTTGTCCCACTTCCCCGCGGCTTTCCACCTCTACCTTCTGGTCAAAATTACCCTTTTTAATCTCTTCTGTGGCCATACTCAGCTTGCGCAGGGGCACGGTTATGCTCCGGGCCAGCGCATAACTGGTCAAAAGGCCAATGAGCGAAATAAAAGCCCCCACGCCTATCAGCGATTCGTGCATAGATGACAGAAAATCCTGCTCCGGCCGGCCGATTATAACACTTTGCCCGTCGCGGGTAATATAAACAACCACATCTCGGCCGCCGTTAT
Organism: Allolucifera butyrica; assembly: GCF_900476375.1. Lineage (GTDB taxonomy): Bacteria > Bacillota > Negativicutes > Sporomusales > UPPP01 > Lucifera > Lucifera butyrica. The sequence goes on from NZ_UPPP01000088.1 coordinate 25,239, forward strand.
TCATGTGATACGCCAGCAGATACTGCTGAAAATGAAAGTTCATCTGCTCATTGGCCAGATAGGTTAAAAGCAGGACCGTGCCCATAATCAACAGAAACATCAGGCCCATAATCCGGTATAGAATACTATTCATTCACGTCACCGGTAAACTTATATCCTACGCCGTAAATCGTCTGAATATACTGCGGTTCTCTGGGATTCGCCTCGATTTTCCGGCGTAAATTTTTAATATGGGCATCGATAGTTCTTTCATATCCGTCAAAAGCAAATCCCTGAACTTTCTCGACAATTTGCAAGCGGCTGAACACCCTGCCTGTATTCACCGCCAGTAACTCCAAAATTTTAAATTCAGTCGGTGTTAAATCCAGAACCTCACCCTGCAGCGTCACTTCATACCGCTGCCGGTCAATAACGAGGTTGCCGACCCGGACCGTCGACGCTTCCGGTGAATCGGCCATTTTACGGGTGCGCCGTAAAATGGCCCGGGCCCGGGCTACCACCTCGCGAGTACTAAACGGTTTGGTTACATAGTCGTCGGCACCCAATTCCAGTCCAATCAGCCGGTCCGCCTCTTCGTCCCGGGCCGTCAACATTAAAATGGCCACATCGCTTTCCTGCCGGAGGGTGCGGCATATTTCCCAGCCGTCCATTCCCGGCAGCATTAAGTCTAGAATGAGTATATCCGGTTTATTTTCCCGGGCCAGCTTAAGCGCCCGGAGTCCGTCATGAGCCAGCAGCGTGTTAAACCCGTCCTTTTCAAAGTATACCTGTAACAACCTGGCCAGCTTCTCATCATCATCCACTATCAGCGCAGTGTATTGCATCCTTGACCGCCTCCCTTCCCCCAGCTTCTCTTTGTCTTTATATTTTGCCTGCTTCCGGCCGGTTTCCTCCCATTATAGCAGGGTAATATGAAGAAATTATGAAAAGATGGAGCAACGCCGGGTTTTGGGCGCTGGAAATTGGGGATTGAATGTTGTTGGAATAGAAAAAAATTGGGGCTGTCGCACTAAGAAGTTAGTGTGACAGCCCCTTTGTTTTTACTGCCGATAAAATAATTGGGAAACACCGCCAATTAGAAGCAAAAAGGATGTCCCCATGCTTCTACATTAAGGCAGTATAACCCGCATACCTTCAGATATATCACTGGCAGATCCGCTAATCACTGAACAAATGGCCACTTTTTCTTTCACCGTATCTACTTGTACTCTTGCCACTTCATTAATGGTTTCATCCAAGACTTCACCGCTTGTCGGGTCCTTCAATACTTTAGAAGAACCGATAATAAAAGTCTGACCGGCTGTAACCCCCTCGCGGGTACCACGATTGATATAAATGTTGCCATTGTCATTCAGGACAACCGTTCCGGTCCAGGGAATGCTCGGAAGTTGATCGGTCATCCATTTTGCCGCCTGACTGATGGCATTTTCCACCGCCTTGCCCATGTTGTCCTTATGCTTATTACCGAATACACCGCCGATACCGTTGCCATAGCCGCCAATCAGCACCCCGCCGCCGTTGGATTTACCGACGATACTCTTGGAAGCCAACACCCGTCCGGTAGCCGCTTCAACAATATACATAGTAACATTAATTTCGGCCTCGGACTGAGAACCACCAATAATAAACCCGCCAATGCCGATACCGCCGCCGCCGCTGCTGGTGTTTTGCACATGAGTAATAACGCCTTTAACCAACAGTTGAGCAGCAGTACCTCTGGAATTACTTTCGCTGGCAGCTTCAGCCCGCATATCCTTTTCAGCTAAAACAATAAATTTACCGGATTGATTTAGTACATCCGTCAACACCGCACCATAGGCATCACCAAGGTTGTATTGGCCGGTCCAGTTGGAGCGGTTTTCAAAGTTGGATACCGCAATTGTATACCTAAGTCCGCCTGTTGCTGCAGCCGCAGATGCGTTTACGGGTGTACCGGCACCAAGTAATACTACCACGCAACTTGCTAAAATCATACTGAGAACTTTTTTCACGCAAGATCCCCCTTTGTTGTAATGGTTATTATATGTATTTCAAAATAAATTCATTTCTTTTTAGGAAAATCCTTTCTGTAATTCCAAATATGTCTATATCTATATAACTTTCAACTATTCTGTAAGAATTAGTAAATTTTCTTTATGGCTGGATATATGCTATATATTCTGCGAGACTAGCAGGCGGTTACAGCATCTAGCCTTATAGTATCTTGCTGATTCTGTATGGCCTTCTGTTTCTCTTATTTTGGGGTTGTCATGCATTTACGGCAATAGCCATACAGTTCAAAAGAATGACCAACAATCTGAAATTCCGAACCTACTTCTATTTGTAGGCCTTTTTCGTCAACCGGACAGTAATTGAGGCAATTGGCTTCGCCGCAGCCAAGACATACGAAATGATGGTGATGTTCGCCAAGGGCCAATTTGAATAACTTTATGTCCTTTCCCGGTAAATTGACCTGGTTTACCACCCCCATGCCGACAAGTAAATTGAGATTTCTATATATGGTATCCAAGCCTACGTCCGGGTTGTCCCGCTTAATATCGCTATAAATCTCTTGTGCGGTAATAAATTTATCGAGCTTAAGCAAAGATTGTATTACGATTCGACGTTGCGGCGTAATTTTACATCCCCGCTCCCGCAATTTCTGTATAATCTCTTCGGTCATCAGATCACCCCCAATAGCTCTATACTAGCCTCTTCCAACGATACTATAGCGTACCCCTATTCCGTGATGCGTACTGCCCCTGATTTCTGTCTACAGGTCTTTTCTGTCTACAGGTCTTTTCTGTCAACTCTTGTTCCAAAATTATTCCTTTTATTTAGGTATGTATAAGGCGCACCTGGTTATTCCTGATGCGCCTTATTACCTGTCTAGTGGCTGCAGCTATGGCCCTCATGATCGTGATCGCAGGCATTGCCCGCATCGACAAGTTCGCCGCTCAGATAGAGGGTGACAAGGTTTTCCGGTTTGTCGGAAGGCGCGCCGCATAAAACTTTTATACCGCGCTGGCGGAAAATCTCCTGGGCTGCTTCGCCCATGCCGCCGACTAGAATATCAGTACAGCCCTGGTCCGCCACCCAGTTGGGGATGACGCCGGGCGCATGGGGCGGCGGGGTCAGGGTCTCCTGTTTAGCAATTTTGCCGCCGGCAACTGTAATGATAGCAAATTGTTGGTAGTGCCCAAAATGAGCACAAAGTTTTCCTCCGGCTAAGGGAATGGCAATTTTCATACAAATCAGCACCTTTCTGTTGTTTAAGCAAGCTCTGTTTTGGAAGTAACAAGTCATTTGTTCTACAATATAAATCGTCCGCCAGTTTTGATTATCTTTTTACATCCAATGCATTGGGCACGGTGACGGTGGCAAGTTTTCCTGCCAGGAAGGCCGCCAGGGCGTCTTTTACATCGCCGTTCATGTCACCGAATGAATACATCTTAACCTCTCCGGCATCAAGCACCTTAAAGGCTTTGGGTCCGACATGGCCGGTGATCAGCACCTTAGCACCGGTTTTTAACAAGAATTGACCCGCCTGGATACCGGCCCCATGGGCCGCTTCAAGATTTTGGGTGTTCGGCAGGCAGTCCCAGGTATCTTTCTCTTGGTCGTAGAGGACGAAATAGTCAGCCCGGCCGAACCGGGAGTCGACCTGTGCCTCACGGTCCTGGCCGTGGGCTGTAATGGCAATTTTCATAACACTTTCCTCGCTTTCTGTTCGTTATTCTTATATCCTATCCTTATGGTCTGAAATTACCGCGAAATAGTTCAGTGAAATGGGTTAAGAGACCGCCGGAAAAAAGGAATCCCGCTTTTAGTCGCTGGAATATTCAGCTGTTTCGCGATACTATGCCACATTTCAGTTATGCATTCCCGGGCAGCGGTATCCGCCACTTCCAATACGGTTTTTCCCGACTGCACAGCAGTGCGAAAACTGTCACTGTAGGGGAGTTGGCCAACAACGGAAATTTCCCGGTCATGGCACCAGCTTATGATATGCTGTGTATTTTCCGGATGCAGCGTACTTTTATTAATGCATACCGCCATAGGTAAATGAAAATGCGCGGTTAAATCGGCCAATCGCTGCAAGTCATGTATGCCGGACAAGGATGGTTCCACTGCGGCCAGAGCTAAATTGGCGCCCGACAGAGCGGCGATCGCCGGACATCCAATGCCGGGAGGACCGTCGGTGATGATTAGCGGAAGATGCTGAGCTTCCGCAACCCTTTTTCCCTCTTGCCGCACTTTACTGACCAGTTTGCCGGAATTCTCGACGGCAAGTCCTAACTCGGCGTGGATCAATTTTCCAAACCGGGAATCGGAGATAAACCAGTGTCCGGCTTGCTTTTCCTTCATGCTGATAGCATGAGCCGGGCAATTAAAAGCGCAAACGCCGCATCCCTCGCAATTTAAGGGCGTAGTAACGACGCCGGCGGTAATGGCGCTAAAACGGCAAAGTTCGGTGCACCGGCCGCAGTTGATACAAGTATCCTTGTCGATATACGGTTCAAATCCCGCTTTGAATTCATGCGTTTCCCGGATAACCGCGCCGCTAACCAGATGAAAATTGGCAGCGTCCACGTCGCAGTCCACGATCACCTTTTGCGGCGCCAGAAAGGCAAGCGCGGCGCTGATGCTGGTCTTACCGGTACCGCCCTTGCCGCTGACGACGACTAATTCTTTCATGCTTCCGCACTCCTTTCCTGCCTGAGTTGCCGCCAAATACCGGCAGCAACGGCGCGAAATTCGTCGGATATTATGCCGGCGGCATATTGCCGGGCAAAGGAAAGACTGTGAGGAATTTTAGCCAATACCGGAATCCGGCGGTCGCGGCAAAGTTCTTCGACACTTTCGTCGCCGGCCCCATCGCTCTTATTAATCACCACACCGGTCGGTATCCGGAGGAGACCGGCAATATTCATGGCCAGCTCCAAATCATGCCGGCCAAAAGGCGTCGGCTCCGTGACCAGGATGCAAAAGTCGCTGTCTCTGACGGCATTGACCATAGAACAGGAGGTGCCGGGCGGACAGTCGAAAATAACATCGCCGCCAAGCGACATCGCCTTCTGTTTAATAGCCTTGATAAGCGGTACGCCGCTCGGCACACCGACATTCAGCGCACCGCTTACAAGCCGAAGGCCGGGAATTGTCGTTGAAATCCCGGAAGTAATGACGCCGACCGGTTTTCTGTCTTCCGCGATCGCACCCTGCCGACAGGCCAGCAGGCACCCGCCGCAGCTATGGCACAATTCATCGAACACCAGGGCCTTATCCCCGGCGACCGCAATGGCGTTAAACAGGCAGAGATCTGCACAGGCCCCGCAACCGTTGCATCGGTCGGCGTCAATACGGGGAACCATGACGGCCACCTCCTTCCCTTCTCCTTCCCAGGTTGGTTTAAGAAATAAATGACAGTTAGGTTCTTCCACGTCACAGTCAATTAATGTTATCTGCTTATGAGCAGCGGCGAGCAGCAGGGCCAGCGTAGTCTTGCCGGTGCCCCCCTTGCCGCTGGCAATGCTGACAAACACATCGATCCCTCCTCCGGTCACTCGGCTTTACGGTTTTGTTTTGCTAAGTTGCGCAGATAAGCTGCTTGCTCTTCCAGCCGGGCCGCCTGGTCTTCCAGCACATCCGGGTTTACGGCGGGGTTGCCGGCGAATTCAAAACCGCGCCCGATACCGCCTCGCATACCACGACCAAAACCAAAGCCACGGACAAATCCCGGGCAGCCTCCGCGGCCGCGGCCAAAGGGTCTGGTACCCCAAGGTCCGGTTCCATCTCCTCTTGGCATAGGTTTCACCTCCCTTCGTAAAATTTACGAAATATATTTCATAATCAAATCAAAAAAATGTTAGCAAAGAGATATAGATTAAGAAATATATTTCATAATAACGACAAAAAAATATTATCCTTGCCGCATAATATCCCTAGATTCGCAATTCGGGCATTGCATATCCATACCGCTTTGCCCCGCACCGTGAAGTACATCCCATTCGCGGCTACATTGTTTGCAAATAAAATGTCGTAATTCATTTTTATGCGGATGGTCCAGACGGTATGAACCGCCCTCTATCGTAAGAGCTTTCCCTTGCCATAGCGCAGCTGCTACCTTTTGATGAGCTTTATTAATTAACCGGTGGAAAGTAGAATGAGAAATACCCATCTTTTCCGCCGCCGCACCTTGACTCATCTGTTCAATATCGAAGAGTCGTAAAGCTTCCATTTCCTCGAGGCTAATTACAACCTCTTCCACATTCCGCATGGGAACTCCCGCCGGCTTGTAGTGTGTGATTGCAGGTATCTGTTCTATACGGCGTTCTTTGTATGGTCGTACCATAGTCACCCCTGTTATGAAATATATTTCATTTTAAATATAACATTTCCAGGCATGCATGTCAATATACATGATATTCTTATTTACCTTATTCAGGTTCAACAGGCGAACAGAACTATTAATTTCGAAAGGATATTTAGCATACTTCAGGAATTATATCCTAAAAATAGAAATTTGGAGCTTACCATGGAATATATTCATAAATGTATTAACTGTCATACGAAACGGGCTTTGTTGATTTTTGCACTAATATTTAGCCTGGCAAACATCAGCATTTCCCTCGCTGAAGAAGCTGGCTCCACGAATACCAAACCGCCCGAAATGCTTGTTTACTATAATTCTTGGCCTGGCGACCATGAAAACCCACTCTTCAAGAATCTTAAGATGTCTCCTAAAAATCCAATCAAAATTTATGCGTTCAAGAATTTAAACAGCCAAGTCATAAAAACCGTTCAGCCCGGTGAGCCGGTTACCTTAATTACTGCTGATTATCATACTTTTCCGGCGAACTCATCCGTTCAAGTTTTGAAAGAGCAATCCGGCTTAAAACCAGGTGACACTTTTTATCTAATGAGCTATATTGGCGGCGGTGAATGTCTCGCATGGTATAACAATACCGTCCTTAATGTGCCGGCCGAAGGAATTGAAGGTACAAGCTTCTATAAAGAACAGCGTCTGGATATTCCTATGTGGGCTAAGTTAACCGGTAAGCTGCCTCCGGCCCCCGTTCTTTGGCTATATGTGGCAACGACTGATAATAAATTTGGCTGGATTCAGTTTGGTTCCTATAGTGATTGGAAACAATTTGGTTATTCAATACTTACCTATTGATACTGGATTAATGATGTAATTTGAAGCGAACAAACACTATGTGCAGGTTTACGTTTAACACTAAGACTATAAATGCTTTTGCATACAAATTGAGTCTTTGAGTTCTTTATATTGTCCATAGTTTTCCATTACCGAATAACCTATTTGGTTATATAATCCAATCGCTTCAACTAGAGGTGCACCCGTTTCTAAAACCAATTTGCAAAAGCCTTTTTCGCTGGCACGCTTTTCTAATAAACTCATTAACTGTTTTGAAATCCCTTTTCCTCGATACTCTTTTTTTAAAAAGACACGTTTAACCTCTGCTACCCCATTTTGATAAAGTTTAAAACTCGCACATCCGACAGGATTCTCTTCATCATAGACTAAAACTACATCATGTATATCCTCAAGAGTGTTGTATTGAATATACTGGGCCCGTTTTTCTTCTCCCCCTGCAATTTCATTAAGATAGTCATCTAATAACCGGCACAGCTTAACAAAGTCCTGATTACGGCCGTCGGTGTATATAAAATTCATTGTTCCCCTCCCAAGTCAATTAAAATTGGTTATTCGGATTACCTAGTTGAAAAACATAAATATACTTCTTTGTCAAAGCCTGCATCCCCTTTTAAATCGATCCGGTTGTTGCAGGATTTTCCAGGCATTGGCAATCAACTTATCATTGAACGTCAGAAATAAGGAAGGGCCAAAATTTCAAGGGATTTAATTTATCGATTGTATGGCAAGTGGCCTTTTACGTAAAATCGCAGTTATGCTTAGCAAAATTAAGGAGGTATCTACTTATGTCCACAGATAATATGACGAAAATCGATATCGGCCGGATCAAAGGCCTTAAGGTTAAGGTGATATCCGAAACAGGCTGGTTCAACAACAAGGTTCTGCTTAGTGATATTGAGAAAGCTGGCGGCATGTCGATAAGCCAGTACGAAATTCCCTGGACGGATACGGGAGTCAAAGAAGGTTATAAAGGGAACAATGCGGGCGGTTTTTCCACCCTCATCGAAGTCGAACTGTTAGACGGCTCTAAGAAAAAAATTCTGCTAGATACAGGTTGGAATCCTTCCTGGATGGAGAAGCGTTTCCAGGAAGAAGGAATCGACAAAATGTTGACCCGGAAAGAAATTGATTTCATGGTCTGCAGCCATGAACACTTCGACCATTTCTGGGGCATCGAGGCCACTACCAAGTATTATCCGGACATCCCCATTTACGTTCCCCGGGGATTTTATCAAGAAGGTTTTGACTTATTACAAGGAAAAGCATTTCTCAAAGCTAACGTAAAGAATGCTTATCCCCACACTGGTAAAATCACGGTCTTAGACTCAGGCAAAGTAACTCAGCTTTTCCCCGGCGCAGCTTTAGTAACATTTGATGTACCGATTATCTGCCGGGTATTCGGCGAACAAGCCTTCCTCTTTAATATCCAAGACAAAGGGATTGTTCTTATTACGGGTTGCTGCCATATGGGTATTATCTCTTTTCTACAGTATGTAAAAGAAACTATTGCCGGCGGAGAGAAAATATATGGTATCCAGGGAGGACTACATATTTCGCCTTTCGAGAACTTGGAACCTCAATATGATGCTTTCATCCTTTCGCTTCGAGATTACGGCATCGAAAAAATCGCTTCTAATCATTGCACCGGTTATTTAGCTGTGGAAAAAATGATCCAAGCCAATTTACCTGTTATTAAAGGAACTGCAAGAAATGGAAGCAAGTGGAACAGTTATTTAGGCAATGGCGACGAACTCATTTTTGCCTAAACTTTTATACCTTTTACAAGATTTTCAAATTTATTATCAAACAATGTATTATTAGGCAATTATACGGGAGGAATCGTAATGATTAACAGTCTAAGTGATAATAAACTAATTGAATCATTCTACAATTTGATTCCCTATTTTAAACATTATTTCGAAGATGAATTAATATTTACCATATCCAACACGGAAAACTTCTTACTTGTGCAAAATAGTGAAAATATTAGGCTATCATCAAAAACCGGTGATAAAATTCCTGTCGGTTGCGCTGCTTACGAATGTCTCAAACAAAAAAAGCCTGTTTCAATTCTAGTACCTGAGCATGTATTTGGAGTATCCGTCAAAGCAATGGGTGTACCCGTATTTGAAAATGATGAAATTGCAGGCACCATCGTAATTGGAAAAAGTTTAAGCAAAAAAATGAAAATAACGAACATGTCCAAAGACTTATCGGAAGCGTTGTCCCAAATTAATAATACCGTAATTGAAATGTCCTCAAATATAGAAAATATATCTAAAACCAACTCCGATATCGGAAGTTTCGTTGAAAAAACAAAAACAGAAGCAACAGAAACCGATGATGTTCTAAGATTTATTGGTAATATTGCAGGTCAGACCAACCTGCTCGGTTTAAATGCGGCCATAGAAGCAGCAAGAGCCGGTGAACAAGGTAAAGGATTTTCCGTTGTTGCGAATGAAATAAGAAAACTTTCTCAATCAAGCAGTGATTCCATCAAACAAATAAATACTATACTTCAAAACATTCAGAATTCAATTAATGAAATCTATAATCGATTTAATAGCTCCAATACGGTATTAGAAAGCCAAGCGTCCAAAATTAAGGAAATTTCAGCCAGCATTGAAGAATTAAGTTCTATAGCTCACATATTAAGACAATTTTCCGAAGAAATCTAAAAAGACAGGGTGACGGTTGAATAAAGTGCCCCCTGTCAAGTAGACAGTAAAAAAACAAAAATTTTTATGATGCCAACTGAATTATGGTTGGCATCATTGTTTATGCAGCTGTACTCAAAAGATACTGTCTGTACTCTAGCGGAGCCATACAGTTCAGTCGCTTTTGATAACGATGGTTATTGTAGTACGATATGTATTCACTGATTGCATCTTCCAACTCATCGTATGAACGGAACTTTTTTAGATAATACATCTCTGATTTCATCATTCCCCAGAATGCTTCCATGGGACCGTTGTCTATGCATCTTGAAACCCTGGACATGCTTTGTGTCATCTCTGCATCAACAAGCTTTTTATGAAAAGTCTTACTTGTATA
>NZ_UPPP01000090.1 GCF_900476375.1 Allolucifera butyrica
TATCTTCCCCCAGAATCTGTTCGATCCACGCGGCCGTATGGCTGCCCGCCACAATGGCGCCATGTCCGTGGCGGAAATAGTTATTGAAAATCCAGGCATTTTGGCTAGCCGTTTCTTTTTGGCTGGCGGCGCCCAGACCGGCGGCAAAATTCATGCAGTCGTCGCCGGTGTCAAAAACGTTATTAAATACGGTCAGGCCGTTGCCGTGAATAAATTCAATTCCGTCGCCATTGTTGCACTGAAATGTTTTAAACATAACGCCGGCGACCGTAACGTTGTTGCAATGGATATTGACGACGGTGTGATTGGCGGGATTGACGGCGGTAAACCCCCCGTAATATACATTGTTTACACCTCTAAGGGTAATCAGATTGGACCTTCTGGGATAGGCCGACTTAAAAGTAAGGCCCGTATCCATCAATTTCATAACCTGGGCTTTAGCCAGAATGCCGATATTTAAAACATGGTTGGGATTCAGGCTGCCGTCTTTATTCGTGCTATTTTTAGCCGCTGCATACACCGGCAATTCCGGCTGCTGCGGGTCAACGCCGATTTGGCGCCAGCCGTTGCCGTCAATAGTTCCCGCGCCGATTATACGGATGTTAGCCAGACTGCCGTGGTCGGGTGCCTGGGCGTTAATCAGCGAATAGAAACGTTCGTCGGTGGAGTAGCTGTACAATAAATAATGATACGGATAATCATCTGGGTTTTCAGACCCCAGCAGGGTTGCGTCTTTGGCAATTTCTAAAGTCATATTGCTTTTTAACCAAATCGCGCCGGTTTTAAAGGTTCCTGCAGGTACCAGAACTTTGCCGCCGGCAGTACAGGCATTGATTGCCGCTTGAATGGCTTTCGTATTTAGGGTGGTCCCGTCGCCGACGGCGCCGTAGTCAACAATGTTAAATATCCGGGGGCTGGCTGTTGTCGATTGGATTACGCGGTTGCTGTCCGGCGATTCCCGGCCGTCCCGGTAAACGGCTCTTACTGTAAATGTGTAAGCCGTAGAGGGTTTCAGCCCTGTAACGGTGTAATTGTGCAGCGATATTTTTTGAGCCCTGCTATTGCTGCTGTCGGCGTAGAATTGGTCAATATAGGGCTTGGCCGGTGAGCCGGCGTTTTCATTGGCCGTGCCGATCCGTTTACCGTTTAAATAGATATTGTAATCTATAATCGAAGCATAGTCTGCCGCTTTTTCCCAGGTAAGGGTAATGCTTTTTTCGTCAAAGGCCAGGGCGGGAACTTTTAAATTCTGCGGTGGAAGCAGGGGGGCTGCGGAAGAGGTTTTAAAGGTGCCGCCCAGTGAGATCAGTATTACCGCCAGAATAACTACGAGCATCGTTTTGGGCATTCTTTATCACTCCTTTATTTTTCAGGATCCCAGCCGGACAGGACATTAAGAACGGTAAATTTTTTTGCCTTTTTGGCCAGGATCCATTTTCTTGTTGCGCTTGTGTGGAGAATAAACTAAAACCGCCGCATACGGCGGTCTTAGTTTATGGGACCGGAGACTGCTTTCGCCGGAGCCTTTAGAAGAAGAACTCCACCTGGGTGCGCAGCCATTTTTCGTGGACCGGATCCGAGCCATTAATATCTTTGGATTGCAACCAACGGGTCGACCAGAGAATATCCCTGGCGGGGACATATTTGTAAACGATTTGCCAGCCGCTGCGGCCAACTTTATTGTTTTTAATATCAAAAGTCGATTTTATATATGACTGCGCTTCAATTCTAACATAATCAAAGGAAGCCGACCAGGAACCGGGAACTGCTTTATTAATGGTTTTGTAGGTTAAATCTAAATTATAGCCGGTGTTATCGCTATCTCTGTCAGAGCGTGCATAATCGGCGCCAAAGGACCAATCTTTGGCAAATCTATTTTTAAAAGCCAGTTCATAAATATTGGTTGGTGTATAGGAAGAATTGGCAGAACAGGTATGCCAAAAACCGCCGTATAAATCAGTCGCTTTGCTAACCGGATATTTTAGGTTCACTTGCCAAAAGTTTATACCGTTATAATTCGTACCGGAATCGGCCGGATTAATGAAGGTATCGTTAATACCTCTGTCATCCTTCCAGCTTAAACCGGTGTCGTCATATATCGTCGACAAGTGATCGGGTTTAGCATACGTAACATTTACTTTTAATAGATTGCCAAAACTGTAAACAGCACCGGTATAATAGTCGTTCATAACCATACCGTTGATGGCGCCGCCCTTGTCCCTGCCGACTTTCAGTGTGCCGAAGCCCAGAGGACCATAAGCATACAGACGAGTGATATCGAACTTGCCATCTGTGTTTTCCTGGCCGCCTCGTGGCTGACCGTTCGCGTCTTTGGCGCCCGCCAGGCGGACTAATGTATTCCAATTGCCGCCCATTTTCGAAGTGCCTGTCAGTTCAAAATAGTAGGAAGTATCCCTGGCCATACTGCGGGAGTCTGTGGTGTAGTCCCCTTTTGCGTTCGTATGGTCGGTTTTGTGGTCATAGCGGATACGGACAGTACCGGTTACCTTGAAGTTGCCGATTTGATTTTGCATATCTTTTACCTGCGTTTCCAAGGCTTTTACGTGGACACCAAGGTTTATCAGCTCACTACGGAATTCCGCTTCCAATTTGTCAATTTCCCCTTTGTTTTGGGCATCCGCTTTTTCCCAATTGTACATTGCCTTTGCCGTTAACTCAGCCAGTTCATATCTGGTAGCGGGTTTATCACCGCGGAAGTCTCCGGTGCCATAACCGTCGATAAGACCGGCCTTTACCAGTTTTACGATGGATTGATAGGCCCAGTGGTTCGTTGGAACGGTAGCAAAAGGATTATTCTCCGCCGCTAAGGCGGCGCCGGTAATACTGAGGATGAATATAACCGTTAAAGTGAAAATCAGAGCCTTTTTCATATACTTCCTCCTCCTAAATATTACGCTCATCGGTTGTTTGAGCATCCGTGTTTCCTCAAATCCGTTTGCCACCTCCTTTTCCTGATTCAGCCCGCTTCGGCGTAAGAACGCTGGACTTTATCTATCGTTTATTGTAAATAGCCGGGAACGGACAGTGAATTAAATATATTGGGACGAGTATTTGATATTTTTAGATATTTCCAAAAATCAAAAATGCCTGAACAATATCCGATTATTGTTCAGGCATTTTTAGTTTTCGGGACTACCAGTTCTATTGGTGACGGTTGGATTTTTCAATTTCCGTGTCAACTTTTTTATTGTCAAGCAGGAATTTTTACAATTGCCTCAGAAGAACTATTGTTTTAATTACCATATATTGCATATTGACCCTTTAATTTACAGAATATACAATAATTTTACTGGCGGAATAGAGAGGGATAATGACATTGCGGATAAAGGAATTGAGACAAGCGAAGGATTTGTCTCAGAGAGAATTAGCGGAGTTAGCCGGAGTTCCGAAGAGCACCTTGGGTGAAATTGAATTATATTTGAGATTGCCTAGACCGGAGTATTTAAAAAGAATAGCCAGGGTTTTAGGAGTTTCCATTAACGACTTATGGAAGTGAGGCGGTTTCATGAGATATGAATATGGCGTTAATTAACCGGCCGAAAAGCCGGGTGTTCGGAATTTGCAGCTAAAAAAGTAAAGGAGTACAACGGCAAAATGTAATTATTAAATACAAAGGTGGGGTTCCCGTGTATCACGTATATGACTTTAACGGAGAAATTAAATGGTTGTTAACTAAAGATGGTGAATACTGGGTGGACCATTTATATCTCGTCGAGTTTTTGCAATTTATGGAAACACGGAAAACTTTATGCAAAGAAGAATGAATGTTTAATTTTCCTCAATTATTTTTTGTTTTCGCCCGCTAAAAGCTCAATCATTTTTTCTAATGTTTTTGGAGATATTCCGCTTTTTTTAGCCTTTTCACTTAACACAATGTAAGGAACATTATCGTCGGAAAAGATAAATTTGCGCGTTTCTTCCGGCATGTTAGGTAACAACTCTGTTGGCAATACCGCATCATCAATATAAAAATATTCTTCTTTCACTTTTAATCCCTGGCACAACCTTTCTACGGTTGCCGGCCGGGGATTTTTTTTGTTGTTTTCGATGTCCGAAAGAGTAGATTGACTAATTCCTGTCAATTCGACTACATCGAGCATACTGAGGCTTTTTGCCTTGCGAAGCTGTCGTAACTTATCGCCCTGAAATTTCATGTTCCACACTCCTAAAATAGCGATATAACTATCTTTTTTATTTCGCTAATAATATATTCATACCTTTTCGTAAATAGCGGTAATTCTAGGGAAATAAGTCAAATATGTATTGATTATATCGCTAGAAGTGATATAATCAAACCATGACGTAGCGGCTTCATATCGCTTAAAGTAATAAAAATGGACTGATACGTGTTTGTGCCAGGAGGTGAGCGGGTTAATATTCTTGGGCTGCGCGGGAATGTCTAGGCATGGTAGAGCATTTTTGCAAAGGAGGCGTTTGGGGAGAGATGACGAAAGGACAAGCTAAAACAATGCTGGTTGAAGTCATTGACAACAATACGGCTGATACGTGGTGGTACGATTTTGCACAGGAAGAAAAAGGGAACCGTCAAAAAAACGGGTTGAGAGTAAAATTAATTAGACTGACGCTGCTTGTATCACGTTTAATGCAGTCGGCGATAGAGGAACAGGGGCTGAAAAAACACAGTGCCATGAAAGATAGACCGGGTAAAGAAAAAGTTTGTAAAAGCACGGGGGGATGCACCAATGAACTTTATTAAAGAAGCTGAAAATATCTTATTGCATTATAATGACTTGCATAGAAGCCTGACTAATATAGAGAAACAGATCACTCAACTTGTTACTATTTCGCGGCCCAAGGAATTGTCGGCGATAACCCTGGAGGTAACAGGGATACCTGCCAAACGGGTTGATGAAACTCTTAATATTTTATATACATTACAGACTTTGCAAGAATGCAAGGAAAGAACGATAGGCGAGTTTGCCAAAATTAATAAAGTGCTGGAAGATATGGGCAAGGAAAAGGGCTGTGAACTATACGGCAAAGTATTAAGATCATGGTATATTGACAAACTGGCGAAAGAAGATATCGCTGAAATGATTGGCTATTCTACCAAACGGAGTGTGTATGATCTACGGGACAAGGCGATACGGAAATTTGCCGTGATGATGTTTGGGATCAAGGCGCTAGAGGTTTTATAATGGGGTCGGCCGTCTTTCTTATTTGCAAAAAAAGTATACGGACAAGCCCGAAAAACCGGTTTATAATGATAGTGTGAGTAAATGGCTAAAGGCCGCTTATCAGTTGATAGGCGGTTTTTTTGCAGCCATTTTTAAATTGGAGCCGGTATACAGGAAAAACAAAAGTTGATAACAAGAGTTCCTTGGCTATACCGGTTTCGAAAAAGCGATTCAAAAATTATGGAGGTGCTTCACATGGCGTGCAATCAAGAATTACCGGCTGCATTGGAATTAAAGATCGATGCAGAGCATCCGGGAATAAACATCAGTCCGAATCTGTATGGAATCTTTTTTGAAGATATTAACCATGCAGCGGATGGCGGGCTATATGCAGAATTAATTCGAAACCGTTCCTTTGAAGAGGCAACAATACCAAAGTACTGGTCCCTGTCACTGACGGGAACGGCTGAAGGCACGATAACCCTTGACAGTGATAATCCACTTAATAGTGCTCAGTCGAAAGCGCTCCGCGTTGATGTAACAACAGCAGATCCGGCTGGAAGCGTCAGCATAGCCAATGAAGGGTATTGGGGAATCAGAGTAACAGCAGGAAGCCAGTATTATTTATCATTTTTTGCTAAAGCCAGCAGTGAATTTACAGGAAAAATAACAGTCAGTCTGCAGAGTGCCGACGGACAAGCTGTTTATGGACAGACGGCAGTATCAGGTATAGGCACGGATTGGCAAAAATATACTACCACGATTGTTGCCAATGGAACGGATTCCAATGCAAGATTTGTTTTAGCGTTAAACACCGTAGGGTCAGTATGGTTTGATGTAGTTTCATTATTTCCGCCAACCTTTAATAACAGACCTAATGGACTTAGACAAGACCTTGCCACGATGGTCAAAGAGATGAAGCCTCGCTTTGTACGGTTCCCGGGAGGGTGCTTCGTTGAAGGGGATGTCATGGCGAATGCCTTCCGGTGGAAAAATACTATCGGTAAGATCGAGGCAAGACCGGGACATCAAAATCTTTGGGGGTATCGCACCACAGACGGTATGGGTTATCACGAATTCCTGCAATTCTGTGAAGACCTGGGGGCAGAACCGCTTTATGTAGTAAATATTGGCATAGCCCATAAAGATAACATATCTCTGGATGAACTGGATTCCTGGATACAGGATGTTCTCGACGCGATAGAATATGCCAATGGAGATGCTACGACACCCTATGGCGCGAAGAGAGCAGCCAACGGTCATGCTGCGCCTTTTCATCTTAAATATATTGAAATCGGTAATGAAAATAATCAATATGACAGCCAGGACAACCGCAGTAATCTCTATGGCGAGAGGTATATACGGTTTTATAAGGCGATAAAGGAAAAATATCCTGAAATATATACGATAGGCAATGTGGAAGCGTGGGGTACGGATACACCTTCCTGGCAGTATTCCTATCCGGTGGAAATCGTTGACGAGCACTATTACCGAAGTACCCAGTGGTTTATAAATAATGCGCACAAGTATGATAATTATGACAGAAAAGGTCCCAGAATTTATGTCGGAGAATATGCAGTTACTACAAATCTTGATTGCGGCAAGGGAAATCTGAACGCAGCGTTAGGCGAAGCAGTTTTCATGACAGGGATGGAAAGAAATTCGGATATAGTAAGAATGGCTTCTTATGCGCCGTTATTTGTTAACGCAAATGATAGAACCTGGAATCCGGATGCGATTGTTTTTAATAGCTCCAGAGTCTATGGTACCCCCTCGTATTATGTGCAAAAAATGTTCAGCAACAACATAGGTAATATATTTCTTCCCACGACACTAACCGGTTTTAACCGCATTGCTCCTGCAGCCAATAAAATTATTGGGAAAATAGGAATTGGAACCTATAACACCGCAGTAAAATATGATAGCGTTGTCGTTACGAATCAGAGTGATGATCGTATTCTACTATCGGACGATTTCCCGGCTAATGTAACGAATTGGAGCGTGAAAAGCGGTACATGGAGTCTGTCCTATAATGAAACGGATACGGCTTCAACACCGGGAATGATTGTTGCGGGCAGTAGTGACTGGAGTAATTATACACTGACCCTCAATGCGCAAAAAATCAGCGGCAAGGAAGGCATGATGATTTACTTTGGCTATATAGACGGCAACAATTTCTACGATTTAAACCTTGGCGGCTGGAACAATACACTGCATGCGATACAAAAAAATAACAATGGGAACACTGCCATTCTTACAAGCACTGCGGGAACAATCACTATCGGTCAGACCTATCAGATTAAAGTGGTGGTCTCCGGGGCTAATATCAAAGCCTACCTTGATGATGAATTATTATTTGACGTGACCGACTCATCGCCATTAAAGCCGGCCCAGCACGATCCACTCTATTATGTTACCAGTAAGGATACGGCCACAGGCGATATTATCATCAAAGCTGTAAATCCCAACGAGGAAGCGAAAAAAACGATGATAAACGTAGTGGGGAAAGTCAGGATTTTAAGCGGGACAGCAAGTGTGCTTACTTCAGATCGGGTTACCGATGAAAACTCGCTTGCCTGCCCCACGAAAGTAGTTCCGGTTGACAGCCAAATTGCAGGTGTAGGTGGAGCAACAAGATTCAACTATACATTTTCCCGGAATTCAGTAACTGTTTTGCGCTTGAAAACCCAAGTTCATGATGTAAGCACAAACTAAATGAAGGATAGGATTGACTGCCAGGGGCTGCCTCATTTTGAGACAAGCCCTTATTCTATTAGAAAGTAGTTTTTAGCCGATAACGGCAGAAGAATCGCCTTATCAACGCTCCGCCGTTACCACTTAACCTACGCTTATGAAAAGACGATCCTTCTGCTGGATGATAGCCGCCTAAAATGATTTTCAGACGGGTTTTTCCGTGCCCTGAGCCCTGCGCCAAGAGCCGAAAAACCGCGTTAGCAGTTTTTCTTAACGCCATTACCACAGACAGCCTGTTTTTTTGAACTCCCGCCCCTAGTGTGGAGCAATTAAAAATGTGAAAGGTTGTGTAACCATGTCTACTTATTCTGTTACTACTTATAGTGAGTTGAAAAATGCGGTGGCTTCCGCCGGATCGGGCGATACGATCAGTATTGGCGCTTCCATTTCCTGTTCGGCCCGAATCAAAATCAGCACGAGCGGGATTACTATGAAGGCCAAAAGCGGCGTAACGCCTGTCCTTGATTTTTCGGCAATATCAAGTACTACCGGCGATTCGGGCATCGGGATCTATGTAACCGGCAGTAACAATGCTTTTTCCGGGTTTATTGTTCAATATGCCGGCGATAATGGAATGAAAATTGAAGGGGCCAATAATACGGTGACGAACTGTATTTTCCGCTATAACGGCGATACGGGACTGCAGATTTCGAAATCTACGGCGAAAAGTAATACGATAAAGTATTGTGATTCCTACCGGAATTGTGATACCGCCACGGAGGGCGAAAATGCCGACGGCTTTGCCTGCAAATTGAGTGCGGGGGCAGGCAATCAGTTTATTGGCTGCCGTTCTTTTCAAAACTCCGATGACGGCTGGGACAGCTACAATATGAATAATGATGTCACCTATACCGACTGCATCACCTGGCATAACGGCGATGCAAGCATCACGAAGTATGCAGGCAACGGCAACGGGTTCAAGCTTGGGTCTTCAGGCAGTACGGGCGCGCGGACCATGACCCGCTGCATTGCCTGGGACACTCAGTATAGCGGCAAAAAAGGGTTTGACCAAAATAATGGTGTTGGCGCGGTCACTTTGGTCAACTGTTTATCCTTTGACAATGTGATCGGTTATCAGCTTGACGAGGCATCAAGTCTTACCATGACAAATTGCCGGGAATTCAACTGTGATTCGGATGAACTGCCTTCCGGGGTATCGGTTACGAAAATAACGGATACAAGCAAGCAGGCTTCCATACGGAACGCTGTTAAAACTGCCTGCAATAAAATTCTCTCGAACTGCGAAAATGATATTATCACCGGTGCGATTACGCTGGATATATGGGGCTAACGGCTTGACGGCAAGTCTCAACGGTCAGTGAAGTTTTCGCGCAGGGCGCGGGAGTTCAAAAAAAGTTAGGCTGTTGTGGTAAAGGCGTAACAAAAAAAGGAGTGTTAATTATGAGCGATGTATATGTGTCTACCTCAGGCAGTGCCGCCAATTCAGGGACTAAGGACAGTCCTCTTACTCTGACCGCGGCCATTACGGCGATTGCCGCCGGCGATACGATTTATATGCTGCCGGGAACCTATAGCTTTGACAGCCAGATTACGATTGAACGGGACAATTGCGGCGCCGCCGGCAGTTATAAAACAATTATGCCTTACGACGATACGGAAAAGGTTATTTTAGACTTCTCCTCACAAAGCTACGGCGATCCTTCGGAAGTAAGCAATCCGAGGGGCTTGCAAATTAACGGGAATTACTGGCATGTTAAAGGCCTTTATGTAACCGGGGCGGCCGATAACGGCATTTTTATCGGCGGCAGTTATAATAAAATAGAGCTTTGTGAGACCTATGCGAACAGGGACTCCGGTCTTCAACTGGGAAGATATGCTTCTACGGCTGCCCAAAGTGAATGGCCCGGTTATAATGAAATTCTGAACTGTACTTCCCATGATAATATGGACCCGGATAATGGCGAGGATGCGGATGGTTTTGCCTGTAAGCTTACTACCGGCGAAGGGAATGTGTTTAAAGGCTGTATTTCCTACAACAATGTTGACGACGGCTGGGATTTATATACCAAGACGGCTACGGGTGCTATTGGCGCAGTGACGATTGACGGCTGCGTCTCCTATAACAACGGCGCTACTTCCGACGGCACCTCCACCACCGACAGTGATGGCAACGGATTTAAATTAGGCGGGGACAAAATTGCTGTGAACCATATTGTGAAAGGATGTATTGCTTTTAATAATAAGAAACATGGATTTACTTATAACAGCAACCCGGGGTCGATTGCGTTAACGAATTGTACAAGCTATAATAACGGAACGAAGTCAGGCAGTAATTTTGCATTTGATAAAGGTACGCATGTATTTACCAATTTATTATCCTATGAAGCCAGTTCCAGTGATAAAATAAGCGGCACCGACGTAGACAATTCCAATGTATGGTGGAAAAATAAAGAGAGCGTAAACGCCAATGGACTGGTTTGCAATGATGCGGATTTTGTCAGTTTGACGCCGTCCGTAACCAGAAATGCGGATGGTTCCATTAATCTCGGGAGTTTTCTGGAGTTGGCCGGCAGCAGCGATTTGATCGGCGCGGGCACGCCCGGCGGCACGAATATCGGAGCCAGGTAGGGTTAACGGAATGGAGTCGTCCTAATCATTTGTTAGGGCGGCTCTTTTTATTTCAAAAGCCAATGAGTATACCTGAAACTTGAGTTAAACCGGGAGGCGATTGCATGAATGGGCAGAGAACCAAAACGGTTGAATCGATTTGTCAAAGTTTTAAGCCGTTAGTCAAAAAGTATGCCCGGATCTATCAGTCCGGCGTACCGGACGCCGAGGCGGAAGCCTGGCTGGTTTTGGTCCAGGCCGTGCATGAGTATGATTCCGGCAGGGGAGTGCCGCTTGCCGGCTATCTTAATAGCAGGGTTAAATATGGTTTATTAACGCTTTGGCGGCAAAATCAAAAAAGACAGCAACACGAATTTTCTATCGATAATGGATTGTTATACAATTTGCCGGCCGGCAATAATCCGCAGACGGAGGTGGAGCAGATACAGCGGCTGGAAAGCCTTGAAGCGGCGGTTGGTCAATTGCCGCCCCGGCAGCGGTTAATCATTGTTTACAATGTTATGGACAGGTATAAATTGTCCTATATGGCCGATGTTTTGGGCATAAGCGCCGCGGCGGTGCACCGGCTCAAAGCAAGAGCGTTGGCGCGTCTAAAAACGAGCCTGCGGGAATGGGTTTAAAGAGTGGGAGAACCTGATGATATTCGGGAGAAACATTTAATTGGAATCGAGCAAGCGGTATTGCGCCGGCGTCATGCCAAATTTACGCTTAAATAATTTGCAAAAGTAGGAAATATTGGTGATACCTATGCTATAACTAATTTCCTGTATGGGAAGGGAAGTTGTTTTGAGCAGCATACAGGCTTCTCTCAGCCGGCGGAAGATTAAATATTCAGTAATACTGCCGCCGGTGGCTTTTTTGAACAGGTGAGAGACATGATAGGTTGACAGGTGTAACTGTTGGGCCAGTTCCGGCAAATTGAATTCTTCCCGGAAATGCGAGTTGATCCACTGGATAATTTCTTCCGCATACGATATATGGCGGCTTAAGGCCGACTGTCCCGTCTGTTTGCACTGATCCCAGCGGCGTTCAATAAAGCGGAAAAAGGTGGCGGCGAACAGGGCAAAGTCTTCCGGGCCGCTGGCATTGCTATTTTGCTGGCGGGAATATAACTCAAAGAGCGTTTCCAGCTCGGGCGGGGAATCCGGGATGGATAAAAGCTGGTGCTCCAACTGTCCTTGCCACAAATAACGAAAAAATCGCTGTAAGGAACCAAATCCGCTTAGATAATGATCTATCAGGTAGGGATCAAACAAAAATTTCGAGCGGACGTAATGATTTTTGGCAGCGAAGTCTGCTTTTACCCGGTGAATTTGAAAGGGCTGAAAATACATTAGCGTTCCGGGGCCATATTGGTAAATGGATTGACCGATCGTTGCCTGGCCGGTTCCCTGGTGTACGAAAATAAATTCCATACCGGGATGGGCGTGGCATTTATCCCAGCGCTCGGCTTTAGTTGTACAGTGGCGGTGAATTACCTGATAGGGATATTCCGCCAGGTCAAAAGTGAAGTCCATGTGGCTATACATGTATATCTTCCTCTCCTGAGCCTGCTTAAAAAGCGCGGCTGGTATCTGCATCTTTTTAAGCAGGCTCCTTCTAATTGCAACCGCATAGAGCAATTGAATACTATTTTTTCGCAACAGGCTGGCAAGACAAAAAAGGGAGTTTTTGGATATGCTTATTACAAGACATTTACCGATATGGACGCAGTGCGAATGTCTAAATTGAAATAGGGGGAGATTTTTATGCCCGAAACAAATAGGGGAGATTATGTACAGCTGGATGAAAAATCACAGCGCAGGGTATTGACCTACGGTGACCGGCTGATGCTGGTGGAATTCCGCTTTAAGAAAGGCGGCGTAGGGCAGCCTCATAAACATGAAGAACATGAGCAGGCCGGCTACGTCGCTCAAGGCAGTTTTGAACTGGTTCTGGGCAGCGAAAAAAAGATTGTCGGGCAGGGAGATATTTACTATGCCCCGAAAAATACAATGCATGGTGTGGTTGCCTTAGAAGACGATTCAGTTATCATTGATTCGTTTACCCCGATACGTACGGACTTTTTGTAATTGACAGATACCGCTCAAACGGAGGAGGAAACGTACGGCTCAAGCAGCTCTGCGTGGGAGCCTCCTCCGTTTTGTTATGGAATCAGCCAAGGCTGGCATACTTCCTTTATTTTTGATTATATCAGAAAATTATGTTAAAAAAATATCGATTTTGTAGTAAAATGGTTCTGTAGGGAGAAAATGTAATTCTAAGGGGTACATTTTGAAAACGCTGCATCGATGGCTAAAAGAAAGGTTTAAGCAATATTTCCTTTTCTCGTTTAAATCTACCATATTGAGTCTTTATATACCAATTATTATTTTTTTTATCATGATTATCGGCATGGCGTCGTATTTATTTGCGGCGGAACAAATAACGGAAAATGCCTACCGGAATATCAGTAATGCCGTGTCTCAGACAGGTAATTATCTGGATAACCGTTTATCCGATGCCTTGGAACAAATGGTTGCTTTATCCAATGACCCGGATATTTTGACAATTGTTATCAAGGACTACGGAAAGATCGGTCCGGAAGACTATATCAGGGTACACCGCCATATTGTCTGGATTCAGTCCTTTTATAAATCCTTGATTGATTCGATTTACATTAATTTTTACTCCGGTAAATTTGTCCTTTCCCGTAATATGGACTCCTATCATTTACCGGATATCTCTTACCGGGAATATCGTAAGCTGTATCAGGGAAATCCTTATGATATTTATTGGCAGAATATTCATAATGATCAGTGGGAGGATCGGCGGCATATTATAAGAATGTTCAAATTGTTCGGCAAGGAACATGCTAAGACGAGCGGCATAATTGTATTTAATTTTCGGTGTGATTTTTTTGCCAAAGTTCTGAAGAACTCGGCACCCAGTAAAAATGGTTATTTATTATTGGTCAGTCGTGACGGGCCGATGATTTTTAAGAAGGTTGACAGTCAGTATACAATTACCCCGGAAGTTTTGGCCTATTTGCAAAATACGGCAAACCGGGAGGGAAAGCTGGAGTTTCAAAAACCGCAGGGCGAAAAAATGATCGTCATTTACAATACATTGCAGACGAACCAATGGAAAATTGCCGCTGTGTTTCCCCGGCGGGAAATTCTCGCTAACGTGGTCTATATAAAATTTATAACCGTTACCGTAATGATTTTGCTGATTTTAGTTGCCATCATGCTATCCAATGTTTTGGCCGGTTATATTACCAAGCCAATCTCGGTTCTGGTAGAAAATATGAAACGCATCCAGGGGGGAAACTTACATTTTGTTTCCCATATTCACCCGTTGAATGAAGTGGGTGTTTTAAACCAGGGGGTGGAAGATTTAGTAGGCAGGATAAAAATTTTACTGGACCGGATTAATAAAGAACAGGAAATAAAGCGGCAGTTAGAGTTTTCCATCATGCAGACTCAAATTCATCCGCATTTTTTATATAATACGCTGTATTCGATCAAGGGATTGTGCGATATGAACCTGACCGCCGAGGCCAGCGCGATGGTCACCGCGTTAGCCAATTTTTTCCGGATCAGTGTCAGCCGGGGAAATGAGATTATTACGGTGGAGGAAGAAGTGGATCATATCCGCAATTACCTGTTTATTCAGGAAATGCGCTATGGCGATAATTTTTCTTATGAAATTCAGGTGGAGCCGGTTGTTTTATCCTGTAAGATTATTAAATTAACCTTGCAGCCGCTGGTGGAAAATGCGATTTATCACGGGGTAAAGCAAAAGCGCGGTATCGGCCGGATCCAGGTCAAAGGCTATTTGGAAGGCCGCTTTTTGTGTTTTGAAATACGGGATAACGGAATCGGCATGACGGAAGAGCGGCTCCGGGAAGTTAGACAAGCATTGACAGCAAGTGGCGCGGGAATGCAGACGCTGGGAGTGGGGGTTCGCAGTACCCATGAACGGTTGCAGCTTCATTACGGACCGGCAGCCGGACTGGAAATCGAAAGTGAATTACACCAGGGAACTGTGGTAAAAGTCAAGATTCCTTTACATACAGGAGAGGGTGAGCAAAATGTACAAAGTGGCGATTGTGGATGATGACCGTATTATTCGCAAGGGACTGGCCAGTACGATTCCGTGGGAGGAAAATGGCTACTGTCTCGTCGGCGAAGCCGCCGACGGCGAAGAAGGAATCAGGCTGATTGAAAAATTTTGTCCCCAGGTTGTAATATCGGATATAAAAATGCCCTTTATGGACGGGCTGGAAATGGGGCGTATGGCCAAAAATAAATATCCGGATATAAAAATCATTTTATTGACCGGTTATGATGATTTTGCTTATGCTCAGGAGGCGATCAAGTTACGGGCCTTTGATTATTTGTTGAAGCCGGTAGATAAGGAAAAACTCCTGGAAAAGGTCAGAATCGCTTCGGCTGAGTGGGAACAGGAAAAAAAGATAAAGGAAAAAATGAATGAGGGAATGCCTTTTTTTAAGCATGTGTTTCTTAAGAAACTGCTGTCCCGGCAGTTTTCGCCGGCAGAATTGCGGCAGGAGGCGGCTTCTTTGGGAATTGCTTTAAGCGGAGAATATTTTGCGGTTTTATTGGTCAAATTGGACAGCTATTTGGCCATGCCAGGAATTGCAGCCAAGACGGCAGAAAAAGAATTTCTTAAACAAAGTGTATTGTCGGTTTGTCAAAAGGTTTTGACTGACAGCAGCCTCCCGGACTGCGCTTTTGAATTACCCGGGGATGAGCTTGTGATGTTGTGCGCCGGCAATGCGGCAGCCGGTGAGTCGGAGGAAGGCGCAAGATGTTTGGCGGAGCAGGTTCGGGCCGCGGTTAAGGAATTTTTGCAGGAAACGGTGACCATTACTTATGGGAAAGGGCATAGAGGAATTGCCGGTATTGCCGTCTCTTATCAGGAGGCGAATCTGGCGATGAGTTTTCGTCATTTTGTCGGCAAGGACAAAGTGTTTTCCGTTTTAGAGCTGCCTTCTTTTACAAATCATAACAGTGTTTCGTTTGCTTCCCGGGAAAGGGAACTCATCCAAACGGTGAAACTGGGTTCAAAAAAAGAGGCGCTGGCTGTTTTACAGAATTTAAAAACCGAGATATTACACTGTCCAAGAATTTCACTCGAGGAAGTGCGTTTTTTTACGGTACAGATGATTTTTGTGTTGTTTCAGGGGGTACAAGAACTGGTGCCGGATTGGATAGTGTCGCAGCGGGAAAATGTATGCGGCTATTATAATACGATTCATCGTCTGCAAACCATTGAGGAAATTGTGAATTTGGCGGAGACAATTGTAAGCGGTTTGGCGGATTTCATCATCCGGCAGCGGGAGGAGCAGCGCTGTCCGGCAGTAGTGGAAGCAATGCGGTATATTACCCAAAATTATAATAAAAAAGGGCTGTCCCTGCAGGATATTGCCCAGCATGTTCATATGAATCCCTTTTATATAAGCGCCTTGTTTAAACAGGAAAAAAATATTACCTTCTCAGAATACTTATTACAGACAAGAATGAAAAAAGCGATGGAACTTTTGCGGTGCCATAATATGAAAGCCTACGAAGTCGCAGAATGTGTAGGGTATGGAAACCCGGAATATTTTAGCGTATGTTTCAAGAAATACACGGGAGTATCTCCCGTAGATTTTAAAAAAGGAGCCAACAGTAAAGATGGGTAATACCTATCTGCAATTTTATGCAGAATCGGAATGTCGTCCCTTTGGCAGGCAATAGGAAGCCGCTAAAGGGACTTTTATTATGCTTTGGAAAAGAAACTAAAAATTTCAAAGAATCAGCTTAATATGTTTAATTCACAAAGAAGCCGGACTTTTTTAAAATATAAAAAAAGGATACAATACGGGGTGATTTATGTGCCAGTTCCGATGCAAGAAAAAATCAAACTGTTCAGAGTAAGGGTAAACGGCAAATTTGCCGGACCGTACCGAACGGAAGTTGATTATGAAAGATGGGTGCCTTATTTATTCATTTTACCGGCTATACTGCTGATTGCCGGATTTTGGTTTTATCCCCTGCTTAACGTCTTTTATTACAGTCTGCAGAATTATAATGCCAATACTCCATTTTACAACGGCTATGCAGGATTAGGAAACTTTAAGACCATTTTTACGAAGGATCCGCAGTTTTTTCCGAGCTTGCTGATTTCTTTGAAGTGGGTTAGCGCGCAGGTTTCGCTGCAGGTATTTTTAGGGCTCGGTATAGCCCTCCTGTTAAACCAGCAATTTAAAGGACGCGCTTTTTTCCGGTCCGCAGCGTTTATGCCGTGGGCCATCTCGGGCGTCCTCACCTCGGTAATGTGGTCTTTAATGTACAACGAACATATCGGAGTGATCAATGACTTATTCTTAAAGCTGGGACTGATTGATCATAAGCATGCCTGGGTTTCCGAACTGAATACGGTTTTTAGTTCGGTCGTAGCAGCCGATTTATGGCGGGGCATTCCGTTTTTTGCGATTACTCTATTGTCGGCACTGCAAAGCATACCGGAAGAACTGTATGAAGCGGCGAAAGTTGACGGAGCCGGCCGCCTGAAAATATTTTTGTATGTGACATTGCCGTATTTAAAAAACACACTGGTATTAACTACTTTGCTACGGTGCGTATGGGAGTATAACAATGTGGATTTGATCTACAATCTTACCGGCGGCGGTCCGGCGCATCATACTACGACGCTGACCATGTATGTCGCCCAGCTGGCGATTCGGGAAAATAACTTTGGCTATGGTTCGGCCATAACTGTAATTTCCTTTGTTATTTTACTTTTGTTTGCCATGACCTATCTAAAAATTAACCGGCTGGAAAAGGGGGCGGAAGGATGAAAAATAAAATTCTCGATAAAACCTTTACGTTATATTTACCGTTATTGGTAACGATGATTTTTATTTTATTTCCGTTTTATTGGACGATTAATACGGCATTCAAAACGGCAGGGGATATTGTCAGGACGCCGGTAGATTATATACCGCAGAAAATAACCTTGGATAATTTCATAAATGCCTGGAACAATGTCGGGTTTTCCATGTATTTGAAAAATAGTTTGTTTTTGGCGGCCTGCACAGTCATTTCCGTAGTTTTTTGCGCTACCCTGGTTGGGTACGCACTAAGCCGGTACCGGTTCAGAGGCAAACGTTTTTTCCTGCTGCTGTTATTGTGTACGCAATTTGTACCCGGTGCCATGCTGCTGATTCCTTTATTTATTATTTTTAAAAATCTCGGGCTTACCAGCAGTCCCCTGTCATTAATTCTTGTTTACACCACCTTTCAGATCCCGTTTAATTCGATTCTTATGAACGGATTTATTTCCAATGTGCCCAGGCAGTTGGAAGAAGCGGCAATGGTTGACGGCTGTAACCGGTTACAGGCAATTTACCATGTGATTTTCCCCCTGCTGCTGCCGGGGATTGTGGCAACCGGCGTGTTCACCTTTATTTATGCCTGGAATGAATTTTTATATGTCTTTATGTTTATGAACAAGCATACGAACTTTACGCTTTCCATCGGCTTAAGTTATATGATGGGTGAATTTAATATTGATTACGGAGCGCTTGCGGCAGGCAGTGTCATTGCGCTGATTCCGGCTATTACCCTGTTCGCTTATATTCAGCGATATCTGGTAAACGGCCTGGGCGGCGCGGTGAAAGGATAAATAACTGTATATTACAGAAGGGGTGGAGAATATGTATAAGAAACTGGCTGCATTAGGTTTGATTCTTGGTCTTAGCGTCAGCCTGATCCTTGCCGGATGCGGTCAAAGAACGAGCACGGACGGGCAGAAAAAAGCGGAAGACGGAAAGGTTAATATCGTATTTTGGGATGAGAACGCCGGTCCGGACCGCACACCGTATTACCAGGAACTGATTAAAAAGTTTGAAGCGGAAAATCCGGCAATTCATGTAGAATATGTCGGTCTGCCGAAAAATTCGGCCAAACAGAAAATGGATGCCGCGATTGCCGCGAATGACATGCCGGATGTGTCGGCAACCCAGACCAGCTGGCTGGGCGATTTTGTAGCGCGGGGCGCCCTGCTTGATTTGGAGCCGTTTTTTGCAAAATGGGCGGAAAAGGATAAAATCAATCCCAAAGTGATTCAATCAGCCCGGGATATGGTGCCCGATAAAAAATTGTATCAGATTCCCAATACGATGAATATGGAAATTCTGTGGTACCGGCCCGACCGGTTTCAAGAGAAAGGGGTGAAGCCGCCGGAGACCTGGGATGAGTTTTTCGCCGCCGTAGCCCAAATGACGGACAAGGACAAGAACCAGTACGGATTCAGCATCCGCGGCGGCGACGGGGCTTCCTTCCAGTTGCAAAGGATGATGTACGCTTATTCGGGATTGCCCTTTTTTGATGACAACGGCAAGTGTACGATTAATGATCCCAGGCATGTGGAGTTTCTGAAAAAGTATTTGGGCCTTTATAAAACGTATACACCGGTTAGTGATGTAACCAATGGCTACAAGGAAATGGTCGCCGGTTTCGATTCCGGGGCGGTAAATATGATTCAGCACAATATCGGCTCCTACTCGGAACATCATAAGGCGTTAAAGGCGGATCAGTATGCGCCGCTGCCGCTGCCGAAGACCGCCGACGGCAGATATATGCAGGAGGCAGGCAATTCAATTGGCTATAGTATTTATAAAACAACCAAACATCCGGCGGAAGCGTGGAAATTGGTAAGCTTTTTCTGCTCAGCATCCAGTCAGAGTTATTGGAATGGACACATCGGCCAAATACCTACCAACATGGATTCTTTAAAAGAGCCGTGGACGCAGGACAAACCGCATTTGCAACTGGCTCTGCGCTTGATGTCCGACCCTAAGTTTACTTATTATAATCCGCCGCTTTATTTGCCGGATTACCGTTCCATATTGGATCAAATTGTTGACCCTGGCGTGCAGTCTGTAATGACCGGCAAGATTACAATGGAACGATTTTTAAATCAATGGGCCGCCGCGATCAATACTTCAAAAGAAAAATATGATACGTATGTTGCCGGTAAAAAGTAATGTTTTACTGAATCCGGCTTCAGGAGAGGAGCAGCAGCGTGATAGGAAAAGAATATCCGGCGGAAAGAAAAAGAGTGATGGATGAGCAGACCGGAAGGCCGGTATGGCAGCTAACGGCAGGCGATTCCAACAATTATCATTTCTACTTTACCGATAATTCGTTTACTTTGG
Source organism: Allolucifera butyrica (assembly GCF_900476375.1). Classification (GTDB taxonomy): domain Bacteria; phylum Bacillota; class Negativicutes; order Sporomusales; family UPPP01; genus Lucifera; species Lucifera butyrica. The sequence continues at coordinate 19,714 of NZ_UPPP01000090.1, forward strand.
GTGATCAGGAGATCTACTTTCTTTCCGACCGGGCGTCGAACAAACCGGAAGTTTACAATTTATTTAAAATGGATTTGGCTACCGGCAAAATGTGGCAGCTAACCGATGAGAAAAACGGAATAAAGCCAAGCGGACATACTAAAACGCCGGATAGTGAAATCGTCGTATATGTAACGGGGAATGTCATTAAAAAGCTGCATACCCAAACGATGACAACAAGCGTTATTTATGAAGAAACGAACGGAGTTCATCTGGGGCATCCTTTTATTGCCCCGAACAAAAAATATATCGGTGTGGCCAGAAATGAAAATCCCGGCCTCTATCATGGTGAAAATTACAATGGTTTCAAGGAGCAGATGTTCGCTATTAAAAAAGGCTGGATTACCATCATTTATCTGGATGGTTCCCAGGCGGTCACGATTCATGAAAGTCCGCACTGGCTGGGGCACTTCCAGTTTTCACCGGCCGACAGCACCTTAGCCATGTTTTGTCATGAAGGCCCCTGGCATTTGGTGAACCAGCGAATCTGGCTGCTTGACCTGGTGAGCCGCCGCGTTGTCCCTTGTTTCCGGCAAGAAGAGGATGACTGTGTCGGCCATGAGTTTTGGACCGGAGATGGTAAAATCTTTTTTGATAACCGGCGCCGGGGACATGACGGCACCATTACGTCCCATAAATCGCAGGCAATTTTGCAGGAGATTCAGTCCGGCCAGCCGCCTTACATTGGCTTGGCCGACTGTAACGGCCAGGTACTGAACACGACTCCTATGCCCTATTATTGCAACCATTATCACGCCAATCAGGACAATACCGTGTTGGTTGGCGATCAGGCGGAAGACCTGGTGCTGATTCAACTGCAAGACGGAATAGCGAAAATTAAAACATTATGTGCACACAACACTTCGTGGCGGACCCAGCAGAGTCATTGCCATCCAACCTTTAGCTGGGATAATGAAAAAATATTATTTGTGTCGGACCGGGATGGAACCAATCATCTCTATATGCTGGAAGCGCAAGACGGCAATTTATAATTTAGCACCAGGAAAGGCAGGGAAAACAGTGTCGGAGGTAAGATTAAACAACATTTGGAAACGCTATGGAGCCAATGCGGTAGTGCAGGATGTGAATCTGGAAATTCATGATAAAGAATTTCTCGTGCTGGTTGGTCCGTCGGGCTGCGGTAAATCCACCACTTTGCGCATGATTGCCGGCCTGGAGGAAATCACTGCCGGGGATATCTATATCGGCAGCGAGCGGGTTAACGGCACGGCACCGAAAGAACGGGACATCGCCATGGTTTTTCAGAATTATGCGTTATATCCGCATATGAATGTTTATGAAAATATGGCCTTTGGCTTAAAAATGCGCAAAGCGAAAAAAGAGGCTATTGAAAAACGGGTCAATGAGGCGGCGCGGATTTTGGATTTGGAGCATTTGTTGACCCGTAAACCAAAGGACTTATCGGGCGGACAGCGGCAGCGGGTGGCCTTGGGCCGGGCTATTGTGCGGGAGCCGAAGGTTTTTTTGATGGATGAACCGCTTTCGAATCTGGATGCTAAACTGCGGGTGCAAATGCGGACGGAAATCAGCAAACTGCAAAAGCGTCTACAGGCAACATTTATTTATGTGACCCATGACCAGGTCGAAGCGATGACCATGGGCGACCGGCTGGTCGTAATGCGGGACGGGATTATTCAGCAAATCGCGACGCCGTCGGAAATCTATAACCGGCCGAAAAACCTTTTTGTAGCTGGGTTCATTGGTTCGCCGGCCATGAATTTTATCCAAGGGACGCTGCAAGAAAGAAATGATGACGTGTTTTTTCTTGCCGGCGGCTTTGAAGGAAAATTGGTAGAACAACAGGCGGGTAAAATGCGTCAGCTCGGTTACCTTAGCCGGGAAGTGGTAATGGGGATTCGGCCGGAAGACATCGACAGCCGTTCTTCCTTGCCACCGGCCGGGGAAGCAAGCACCTTGCAAGTTTGTGTGGAAGTTCAGGAATATACAGGTTCGGAAGCATATCTCCATTGCAGCGGGGTTGGTGAAAAAATGCTTACGATCCGGGGCGGCAGGGATACTCAAGTCCGAAGAGGGGATACGGCTGTATTTGCGGTGAACATGGACAAAGTGCATGTTTTTGACATACATACCGGGCAAAATGTATTGTTGGCTTAATAAGAAAAACGGGTTATTACGAAACAGGCTATACGGTCGCCGTAGACGGCGGCTGGCTGGCACGGTAAACAAGAAGGAAGGCGGGCAGGAGCCCGGAAAAGGAACAAAACCTTGAATCAGGACTGATTCAAGGTTTTGCTGCAGTTTATTTTGTTTCCTGCTGGTTATGGGCCATTAATCCGGCGATTTTATTGGCAAAGCTCACCGGATCGTCAGGGAGGAGACCTTCAATTAACAATGCCTGGGCGTATAGCAAATCGCAATAATCGTTGAAGGCTTCTGAACCAGGCGCGGTTGCGTGTAAATTCTTTAATACATTGAAAACTTCATGCTGGGGATTCAGTTCCAGGATACGGCTGGCTTTAAACATCGTATTATTCATTTCCGCCAGGATTTGTTCCATGGAAAGACTAATGCCATTGTCACCGCTGACAAGACAAACTGCACTTGATTTCAATCGGTTACTGATTTTAACATCGGCAATTTTGCCGTTTAAATGCTCTTTAATGGCCTTGATAAGGGATTCATTTTCTTTGTAGATTGCTTCTGTATCCTTTTTTTCCTCAGCAGCGCCGATATCGTCCAAATTTAAATCGCCGCGGCTGACGGACTGGAATTTTTTCTCTTTATATTCCCCCAGGGCATCAATGGCAAACTCGTCAACCCGGTCGAGAAGATAGAGAACTTCCAGTCCTTTTTCCCGCAGAAGTTCCATCTGCGGCAGCCGTTCGGCAGTAGCACGGTCCTTGCCGGTGGCATAATAAATGACTTTTTGGTTTTCCGGCATGCGTTTTATGTATTCATCCAGGGTGGTCAAGCCATCACTGGCATTCGACGAAGGGAAGAGCAATAAATCTTTCAGTTTATCCCGGCTGCTAAAATCGGTATAGACGCCGATTTTTATGGCTTTGCCGAACTCCTGCCAAAACTTTTCATATTTGGCACGGTCTTTGGACAGTGTGTTTTCCAGCGTTTTTAAGATGCTTTTTTCCAGGTTTTTACCGATTAATTTCAATTGTTTGCTGTGCTGAAGAAGTTCCCGGGAGATATTAAGGGAAAAATCCGGAGAATCGACTAAGCCGCGAACGAACCGCAGGTATTCCGGGAGCAGGTCCTTACAGTTATCCATAACAAAGACGTGTTTGGAATAAAGCTGTACTCCCGTTGACGCCTCCCGGTCGTAGAAATCAAAGGGCGCCCGGGACGGAATAAACAATAACGTTGTGTATTCCACAGCACCTTCCACTTTGGAATGAATAATTTCCATCGGGTCATCCCAATCGTGAAACAGGTTTTTGTAAAACTGGTAATATTCTTCTTGTTTGATTTCATTTTTATTGCGGGTCCATAAGGGAGTCATGGAATTTAACGTGCGGACTTCCTCCGTCCGGGTTGCCGGCGCATCCTCCATCACGTTGCCGTCCGCATCCAACGGTTTTTCTTCTTTGATAAAGGTCATTTTAATGGGGTAGCGGATATAGTCGGAGTATTTTTTGACTAAATTTTGCAGCGTATAAAGATTGAGAAAATTTTCTTCAGGATGGTCGGAAGTGTGGAATTCTTCGCTGAGAGTTAGGGTAATGGCAGTACCCCGTTTGTCTTTCTCTACTTCTTCAATCGTATACGTTCCGTCACCGGTGGATTCCCATTTAACACCCTTGGATTGACCGGGAGCACGGGTAATTAAGGTAACTTTTTCCGCGACCATGAAAGCGGAGTAGAAACCGACCCCGAATTGACCGATTAGTTCATTATCCGTGGCGCTTTCTTTTTCCTTTAGTTTTTCGAGAAAAGCCCTGGTTCCCGATTTGGCGATAGTGCCGATGTTGTCAATGACTTCGTCATAAGTCATCCCCATACCGTTGTCCGAAATTGTAAAAGTATGGGTGGCTTCATCAGGACGGATGAAAATTTCATAATTGGAATCTTCTTGCGCCAAGTCATGGTTGGTTAATGCTTCAAAGCGAAGCTTATCAATAGCGTCGGAAGCATTGGAAATGAGTTCCCGCAAGAAAATTTCCCGGTTGGTGTAAATTGAGTGAACCATCAGGTCCAGCAGCTGTTTGGTTTCTGCTTGAAATTCCCGGGTTTCCCGGGCAAGTGTTTCGTGACTCATACGTACAGGCTCCTTTATCAGTAATTTTATAAAAATTCACGTTGTTAGCACTCATATCGTTTGAGTGCTAATCCTACTTATTATGATAGCTTGATTAACGGGTAAAATCAATTGTTTTTGCGGTAAAATTTACAGCTAACACTAAGAAAATACCAGTAGGCGGTAATTTATTCAAGAATGATTGCCGAATGACAGAGAACTGCGAAAAGGGGATAACTGGAAAAAAGACATTCTGGCTGATTACAAACCAGAATGTCTTTTTTACATATTGATTATTTGATCTACTAAATCAACCGCTTGTTCTTGCGGGATTTCCTTAACGAGAACGACTTCACTAATCAATATTTGACGGGCACTATCCAACATATTGGCATCGGCGATTCCTAATTTTTTCTTATTTCTAATACGGACCAAATCACGGATCACTTCGGCCGTTTCGGAGATGTCCCCGCTTTTTATTTTATTGAGATTGTTCTTATGGCGTTGATTATCATTGAGCAGGATGTCAGTTCCGCCATCATGCAGCGAATTGAGTACATCGTCTAATTTTTTCGGATCGACAATAGGGCGCATTTTTGATTTTTCCGTATTATTAGTGGGGACCATTACCTGCAGATTTTTATGAAGAATGTCTACGACATAATAAGATTGAATTTCCCCAAAAACTTCTTTTTCTTCAATGGATGAAATAACGCCTCCGCCCTGCATCGGGTAAAAGATTTTATCTCCTATCTTAAACATGAGCCACCCCCTAATAGTCTGATATCATTATTATATAACAAAAGACGGAAAAACGCAAATTTATAATAATACCATAAGTATTATATGGAGTCAATATGTTTTTAATAATATGAGAAATTTTATTTTTGGCCATTGCCGGACAGGAATGAAAGGACAACGGGTTAAAAGATTTCAAAGTATCGGCGGTTTTTAGACAGGCAGTTTTAGATAAAAGCAGTATGCAAGGTCAAGCTAAAATAGAAGCTCCCTTGCCTAGACGGCAAGGGAGCCCAATTTTCTAGTAGCGTTTGTTTTGACTGAAACAGTCCCTGCAATAAACAGGACGGTCGTTGCTTGGACGGAAAGGAACTTGTGTTTGCACGCCGCATGCAGCGCAGGTTACTTCGTACATTTCACGTTGCTGGTTATTATTGCGACCAAACCCGCGATTGTTGCTTTGTTGTTTGCGAGCTGCTCTGCAATCAGGGCAACGGCTGGGTTCGTTAGCGAATCCTTTCTCAGCAAAAAAAGCCTGTTCGGATGCTGAAAATACGAATTCGGCGCCGCAATCACGGCAAGTTAATGTTTTGTCTTGGGTCATTATCTATGACCTCCTCATAAAGATTACCCCAATTAGCTTAAAAGAATACTCATGGGGCTTCTCTTTTAGAGAAGGACTATAAGCACATTCGTTGAGCCTATCGTGGGCATACTAACTATACTATAATTTGAGCATAAAGTAAAGAAATTTAACTTTTTTTCTTTATCGGGCGCGTCCGGGCGATTCTCCAGCCGATCAGGCTGAGAACTAAAGGGTAAAGCGAGGCCCAGCCGGTGAAGCAATAAATTACGATGCACAGGCAAAAGGAAATTACGGCGCTGATACGGGCTAAGGGAACTTCGCGCAGCAGCTTCACTGCCGAGGCCATACCGATGATGTAAACGGCTATAAAGATTGCACTGGTAAACTGAATTAACGCGGTAAGGTCATGATTAAACCGGTAGCCGATTATGAGTACCAGCCCAAAGATAAAAAATAATATTTGGAGTACTTTATGGGGCGTTTGATACCGCGGATGAAGCGCCGCAAAATAGAAAGGAAAATTGCCTTGCTTTGCCTGAGCGTAAATAAGGCGGGAGAATCCGGCGATATAAGTATGGATGGTGCCATAACAAACCAGAAAGCCCAGAACTGCAATAATGGCACCGGCCCAGGGACCCAAACTGTGGGAAGTCAAAGCGGCCAGAGCGGCGGACTGGCCGGGACCGCGGTAAGCGCCCGTGCCGATAATCACCAAGGCGAGGAGAAGGTAGAGAAGGTTTACGACCAGTAAGGATATGCCAAGGCTTAGTCCGATATCCCGTGCCGGGTTTTTAAATTCTTCAGCAAGATGGGCGATCATTTCCCAGCCGACAAAGGCCCAAAAGAGAACAGTCATAGCGACGCCTACCGGTATCCAGCCGTTCGGAGCGAAGGGAATAAAAAATTGAGTTTTTACCTGCGAGAAAGACGAAATAATGGCAATAAGCAAAATTACGGCAATCGTACTAACTACGGCTAATTGTACTTTCCCCGAGAGACTAATTCCCCGGTAATTAAAAAATAGCGCCACTGCCAGCATTGTTGCTGCCAGTAAGGTTGTTTCCGCTTGCGTGAGGGATAAAAACAGGGCGACGTAATTTGCGCCGATTAAAGCGCCAACCGGTGCGCCAATGGGAACTGTCCCGAGAAATAACCAACCGGTGACCGTTCCCGCAGTTGGGCCGAAAGCGCGCTCTGCATAAAAGGCGATTCCCCCGGAATTGGGCCACCTGCCGGCTAGGTTGGCCAGTACAATAACAATCGACACAGCGAGTAATCCCATGAGCAGCCAGCTAATAATTGATGCCGGACCGGCGATATTTGCCGCCAGGGCCGGTAAAACAAGCACGCCGGAGCCTAAAACAGCCCCGATTGTTAGAGCCGTTCCCTGGACCCAGGTGAGGCTTTTTTTCAACCCGACCGAATTTTGGTTCACTTGAATTCCTCCTGAAAACTGGTTTTCTAGTAAGATTTATACTATCATAGAGTTGACGGAAGGTGAAATTGATAGATTCGAAGGATTCATTCATTAATTTCGATTTATTATAATTCTAGTATACAAATGGGTACTATGATACAAGTAAGTACGTACTTGCGAGATAATGGCTTCTTGTTTAATATTAGAGTTAGAACCGGAGAGGAAAATCACCAAAATAAGGAGCGAATCGTTTATGACCATTACTAAGAATATGAGTATTACCGAAGTTGTCCAAAAATACCCTGCAGCGGCCGAAGTGTTTTTTAAGTATGGCATGGGTTGTCTTGGCTGTGCAGCCGCTCACTTTGAGAATATTGAACAGGGCGCGCTGGCGCACGGTATTAATGTGGATGCTCTTATCGAAGATTTGAATAAAATTGCATAACAAAACAGTTCGCCAGTTTGGTTAATTAGGCACCAACTGGCGATAGAAAATGATTTATAATGATTCGGGGATTGCGAGTAATCTTAATGAAAAGGTGGTATCGATTTGACAAACGAGGTCTTGGAAACGATTAAAAGACGGCGAAGTATACGGAGTTTTAAAGAAGAGCAGATAAAAGATGAAGAACTGCAGGCAATCATCGAAGCGGGGCGATATGCCCCCAGCGCGATGAACCAGCAATGTTGGCATTTTACGGTAGTACAAAATAAAGAAATACTTGAAATGTTAAATGCCAGAGCCAAAAAGGCTGCTGCCGAAATTGATAATGAACATATTCAACAGATGGCTAAAAATGAGAACTTTAACATTTTTTACGGGGCGCCCACCGTTGTGATTATCTCAGGGGATGAGGCGGCTCTTTTAATCGACGCGGATTGTGCCGCCGCCGCTCAAAATATGCTGTTGGCAGCGGAATCAGTCGGGTTAGGTTCATGCTGGGTTAACTTTGTAGTATTTGCTTTTCAAGGGGACGAAAGCCTGCGGCTTAAACAACAATTGGGAATACCGGAAGGCTTCAGGCCCTTTTATTCGGTCGTATTGGGCTATAAAAAGGTTGAAAGAACCAATGTCCCGGCAAAAAAAGAAACTGTAGTGAATTACGTCAAATAGTAGGTGGATTTATTGCACGGAAAGGGGCTGTCATAAAAAGACAGTCCCTTTCCGTTTATATAACGGGGTTACGAAGAACCTGCTGTTTGGTGTAAAATTAAATTGGATAATTATTGTATTAATGTACGAAAGGAGGGATGATGTGAGAATTTTGGCTTTAAACGGAAGTCATCGGGGTGAAGCGGGATGTACGCAATGGTTATTGGATAAACTGGCTGAAGGAGCTGTCGCGGCAGGGGCGGAATTTGAAACGGTGGTGCTTGCAAAACAGAAGATTACGCCTTGTTCCGGCTGTGAAACCTGTCATACTTCGCAGCATTATCTCCGGTGCATCTATGAAGAAGAAGACGACATAAAAGCGATTTTCGAAAAAATGAAAACCGCCGATCTTTTAATTTATGCCACTCCGGTATACATTTTTACGATTTCCGGTTTAATGAAAACCTTTTTGGACCGGTTCAACAGCACCGCCGGTTCGAAGGGACTCCGTCTGACCAAGAGCGGGCTGTTTTTCGGCAGCATTGACGAGGCCATTTATTCGAAGCCTTTTGTTGTGCTTACCTGTTGCGGGAATGTTGAACCGGAAACGGTCCGAAACATCATATCTTATTTTAAAACATTTTCGAAATTTCTTGACGCACCCATTGTCGGCACATTGGTTCGTAAATCTGTAGGCATGCTGGAATTTGATAAGGAGGAACCGCAGCAACGCAAACCGGTAGTGAATGAGGTTGTGGCTGCCTACATTCAGGCGGGAAAAGAACTGGCAACCCAAGGGAGAATCAGGACCGGCACAGAGAAAAAAGCGAATCGGCATATTTTAGGAGTTCCTTTTTTGGATTTTCTCATGCGTTTCCGGCTGTTTAAAAAAATGGCGATTAAACGGGCTAAGAACTAAATCAACGTAAAAAAGAGGAGGCTGACCAACGGTCAGCCTCCTCTTTTTTTAGGGAGGAATAAAGCATTTTCCATTCCCCGTTTCACCGGGAAATAGAAAATGTGGAGTTATTCAATGAGCTTAACGGAATAAGTGCCGAAATCCTGGGAAGAATTATCCGACCAATCACCGGCACCTACATTTAAATTGTTAAGGAAATAACCCTGCGCATAATAGGAAGTGCCATAGTTCCCTTTATGTACATTGTCGAGCCAAAAAGCAACAAAACCGACGATTTTCATGGGAGTGCCCTCGGCAGTATTACGGGGAAGCATGGAATCGACCAGCGGAATCAGCATGACCCGGGGGTCGCCGACCTGAGCCTTGGAGGGGTCGGTATTAGAATCCTTAGCAACCCTTGTGGCAAAAGCGTCTACAGATGGCTGGCCACCGCTGGAGGGAGCGTAATATTCCATGTCGTTGCCGACCGAGAACGATTCTTTATAACCGCCGCTCAAATAATCCAAATAAGTGTCAAAATCCTGTTTGGGGGTTATTTTCACATTCATATAGTCAAGTTCCCGTTTGTTGGGGTTGGTCCAGTCACCGTTAACCCGCATGGTAAATTTGTCGGTGTAATTAAATTGAGCCGTTTTTGGCATCACAAACGGCACGATCCAGGGTACTGACTTGGAAGGACGGACCTCCGCTTTGGCATGGGCCGTTACGGTAACCGTTTTTTTGCCAAAAATAGGAGCCAGCAATAAAGGCACCTGGCGCTGGATATCCACGGTAATGTCGGAATCAGCAATATTGGTTGTCTCACTGGTGGAGACAGAGACGGCAAATTCGCTTTCTTCGATGCCGTTAGCCTCGGCGACCGTAAGAGCAGTGTCTTTGGCCTGAGCGGCGTCCTTCGGTAAATGGGTGCCGCCGCCTAACGCGGCGGCATCGGCGGCATTGGATAAACGGGTACGGACAACATACAAATTACCAAGATCAATCACCAAAGCGCCAATCCCAATTAAAGCCGGCAAAGCAACAGCCGCCAAGAGAATGGCGGAGCCTTTCTGATTGTTACGGAAGAATCTAAACAACAAGGTTTCTCTCCTTTCGGATCATAAGTCCATCTTAAATCTAAAGTAATGGGGCTGTTGTTTTAAAAAGTCATAGTGCACTTAGCGGAAACAGTAGTGAAGGACTGGTCATTGAAAAAAGCTTTGATGGGAGTAATCAAGTCAACCTGTCTGGAAACAGTCACTGTAACCAGGGTCCCGGTGGGGGGAATGGCCGTATCGGAAGCCAAGGGGGGATTGTATTTCATAGTAACGTTGAACTCAGAATCGAAGTTGTGAACCACATCGGTCACTTCGGCGAGATCTCCCTGAACGATGGCTCTGCGGGCGCCCTCCCTGGCGGCCATGCTGACAGTATCCTGATAATAAAATAAACGGCCGAAATCAATGATCCCGGAAAGCAGCAGCAGAAAAACCGGCAGGATGAAGGCAAATTCAACAATGCTTTGTCCGCGGTTATTGCGGAGAAAAGTGGCAAACTGACGTAAAATAGGACATCGCTCCTCTCAATAGAAATAACCTCCCAAAATGCAGAGAAAACCAAGCTAACATAGATGTTCTGTCAACATTTTACAACATTTATGTAAAAAATCAATAGTAAAAATAACAAAAAATGATAAAAAACTGTAAAAGTAGAATAAAAAAGTATTGCAACATAATTTAAAATATGACATAATTTAGCCATAAAACCAAATGGGATATGCTGGCAATCTCGTTTTAAATAGCTTATGGACAAAAAACATCAATACTTTTAGGAGGATTCCTGTGGCTAAATTTTCGAACAAGGGGTTACTGGGATTAGCACTTGTACTAAGTTTTATCTTAGCAGTACTGGCTTACAATTTTTTAAGCGGGGTCCAGTCACCGGGGACAAAAACAGAAGTTGCCGTTGTAGTAGCTAAAAAGGAAATACCGGTGAATACCGTAATTACGGCCGACATGGTAGAAACGGTGAAAATGGCTGGTACGGCGGTGCAGGCGGGAGCCGTCACCGACCTGAACAAAGTGGTGGGAGCCTGCACCAAGGCTGCCATTCATGCCCAGGAACAAATTACCAATCGTTTAGTGGAAAGCAGAAGCGGGGCCGGCGGGTTGGCGCAGCTGATTCCGGAAGGCAAACGGGCGCTGACTCTTTCGGTGAATGATGTAACAGGAGTGGCGGGATTGGTTAAACCGGGTGACTATGTAGATCTGATCGCCGTAGTGGAAGGCCGGCAAACGGGACCGGTGTCGAGCATGCCGTTTCAGAATGTTCTTGTTTTAGCGGCAAATAAATCCGTTGACCGCGGCAGTCAGGCACCGGAAAAAGGGACTAAGGAAAAAGAAGAAAAAGTAACCAGCCTGACGGTGGCGGTTACCCCGGAGGAAGCAACGACGCTGAGTCTGGCGGAAGAGAAAGGAAAAGTGATCTTTGCGCTGCGGCCTTCTTCGAAAATCGCCGCCGAGTATGTTCAGCTGGGAGTAAAGACAATGGAGAGCCTAACCGGGGATAACGGCTATGTGCCGTTGGCGGCACCGGCGGCAAGTCCGGAACCGAAAGCTGAGCCGGTGAGCCCAAGGCCGAGTTACGATAAAGGCAGCGCTGAGACGAAAAGTATTTCGGTAATCAAGGGAACGAAAGAGGAGGAAGTTCCGGTTCCCTAGGTTGTTTGATAAGGCGTTTGGCGGCAAGGCATACCACATCCACATTTCGCAGCCTGAACTTATGGCGACAGTATTTTTCGTGACATAGGACTGGGAAAAGTGGGACTAAAAAAGAAAGAGGTCGGGTTAATGCAACGATGGATGAAGATAGTTGTGATGCTGGTATTGTTGTTGAATACGCTTGTCTTGCCGGCATGGGCGGAGGCGGCGGACAATAGTGAACCCACAGTGACAATTGAGAAGGAAAATGCGCAAGGACTAGAGGGAAACCGGATTGCGGTAGCCGTAAACAGTTCCCAGGTGTTAAATATAGCGGGAGTGGAACGGGTAGCGATTGCGAATGCGAATATTGCCGACGTGATGGTGATTTCGGGCAGCGAGATTATGGTAGTGGGCAAAGCGCCCGGCCAGACGACGCTGCAAGTCTGGAGCTGGCGGGGCCGGGATAGTTATACGGTGGAAGTGGCGGCGGACGATGTGCCGATTGCCAACGAAATCAAACGGATTGTGGGATTAAAAGACATCAAAGTGACCAAGGCGGGCAAGACGGTAATTCTGGAAGGGAAAGTAATTGATAATTATCAGAAGAAGCGGGCGGAAGAAATCGCCTCGGCGTACGGGGATAAAGTAATCAATCTGCTGGAAATTACCCATCCGCTGCAGGTGAAGATTGAAGCCAAAGTGATAGAAATCAGTAAAAACAAGACGAGAGACCTGGGGATCAAATGGGGCAATGATGTTTCCGTGCCGGGCGTCTTTGCTTTTGGCCAGAGTTCAAGTAATACGGTGGCGTCCGATTGGGGAAAGCTCGGCGGCTACTCGAATATTAACGCCGAATTAGATGCGCTGGTGAAAAACGGAGCGGCGAAGATCTTGTCCCGGCCGAGTATGGTTACGGTTAGCGGGGAAAAGGCCAACATTTTAGTGGGGGGACAGATTCCGATTCCGGTTTCCAGCTCTAATGGGACAATTACGGTCGAGTGGAAGGAATACGGCATTAAACTGGACATTGATCCGGAAGTGAACAGCGACCGGATCATCAACAGCACGGTGAAGGCGGAAGTCAGCTCGCTGGATTGGTCCAGTGAACATCAGGTGGTGATCGGCAGCAATTTGAAGATTCCGCCGCTGACCACACGAAAAGCGGAAACCTCCATCGCTCTGGCTTCGGGGCAAACTATGGCGATCGGGGGGCTATACGCCAGTACGGAAACTAAATCGGTTACGAAGCTGCCGCTGCTGGGAGACTTGCCGGTATTAGGGGCTTTATTTACCAGCAAATCGTTTGAGAAGGACGAAACGGAACTGATTATCCTGGTTACGCCGACGATTGTGGATACAACCAAAGGAATAGATAACAGCATCAATGCACCGGAACCGGTGGAACCGAAAGCGGATACCGCCGTACCGGCCACAGCGGATAAGCCGAAGCAAAAAAATGCCGTACCGGCGAAACCGAAAGTAGAGAAGAAACAGGAGAAGAAAGCCGGGTAAGCAGGATAGGGGGAGAAGCAGGTGTCAGAAAAAATACAGATCATGATTGTCGACGATAACCGGGCAACCCGGGACAATATGCGGAAACTGCTGGAGCTGGAGGCGGATATCGAAGTGGCGTGCGAGGCGGCCAGCGGGGAAGAGGCGATTCGCAAAGCTAAGCTGATGTCGCCCGGTGTAATTTTGATGGATATCAATATGCCGGGGATGGACGGGATTGCCGCGACCGAAGTGATATCCATTGAATCGCCGCAGTGCCTGATTATTGTGGTCAGCGTGCAGGGAGAACAGGAATATCTTCGGCGGGCCATGTCGGCAGGGGCGAAAGATTATCTGGTTAAACCGTTTGAAGGGAATGAACTGCTGGAATGCATCCGGCACCTATATGCCCGGGAGCAGAAACGGCGCGTAAAGTATGTTCAGCCCGCACCGGTCAAAGCCCCTGCACCGGCCAAGGTAATTACCATCTTCAGCACCAAAGGCGGGATCGGCAAGACGACAATCGCGACGAATCTGGGAACGGCGCTTGGCTTTGATGAGGACAATAAGGTTTGTATTTTGGATTTGGATCTGCAGTTTGGCGATGTGGCATTATTTCTGAATGTAGTTCCCAAAGCGACCATAGCCGATCTGGTCAAATATGTGGACAACCTGGACGGCGGCGTGCTGGCAAGTTATATGACGGCGTACAAGGATAACGTGAAAGTGCTGGCGGCGCCGTCGCGGCCGGAGCAGGCGGACGGGATCAGTGCGGCCCAGGTGGCGTCAATTATTAAGGAACTGCAGTATAACTTCGACTATATCATTATCGATACGGCGCCGTTGTTTAATGACATAACCTTTGGGGTGCTGGACCTGT
>NZ_UPPP01000092.1 GCF_900476375.1 Allolucifera butyrica
TAGGAAGTTGCCGGTTCGCAAAAACGCTTATCATTTTGATAAGCGTTTTTGTATTATAAGGATCTGTGGCGATAACTCGGGGAAGGATGGATGCTGGCGCATCCTTTGAAAATATCCTGTATGTCGCAGACTAACTGCCTTGAGTTTGCTTAAAAGTATTTACATATTGCTCCCGTTAAGACGGATGACCTGTTCCCATATCGAACACAGTAGTTAAGCCCTTAAACGCCGAAAGTCAGCCGTCTTACAGCCAGAGACACCAATAATAGAGATTACATGAAATAGAAAGTAGAGTATCAGTGACACACAGGCTCTATTCAAAGACACGGAGTGTCCTCCATTGGCTGGAAACGGCCTGGGAGGATAGGAAGCTGCTGATTGTGAAAAGCACCTGCTACACTAGCAGGTGCTTTTGTATTGGTACATACATCTAACCGCTGTGGGAAGGAAGGATGCTGCCGCATCCTCTGAATTTGATCCTGTGTGTCGCAGACTATCCGTTTATAGTTTGTCTAGGAACATTGAGATAGTGATTCTCGTTAAGACGGATGACCTGTTCCCATACCGAACACAGTAGTTAAGCCCACAAACGCCGAAAGTCAGCCGTCTTGCGGCGAATAGAACATATTGTATAGATTACTGAAATAGAAAGCAGAGTATCGGCGACACACAGGCTCTATTCAAAGACACGCGTGTCTTCCATCGGCTGGAAACGGCCTGGAAGGATAGGAAGTTGCCGGTTCGCAAAAACGCTTATCATTTTGATAAGCGTTTTTTGTATTATAAAGGATTTGCGATGATAACTCGGAAGGATGGATGCTGGCGCATCCTTTGAAAATATCCTGTGTGTCGCAGACTATCTACCTATAGTTTATCTAGAAACATTGAGATAGTGATTCTCATTAAGAAGGATGACCGAACACCGTAGTTAAGCCCTTAGACGCCGAAAGTCAGCCCATTTTGTGGTGGTACAATTAGTTGAAAAACAAAAAAGGCTTCCGCTTAAGCTGTTAGAGCTAAACGAAGCCTTTTTTGTTATTAAAAACCATACCGGTTTATTTTACTTTGGAAAGAAAGTTCAGCACTTTGGCTCCCGTGTTGCGGACCCGGCGCAAGGGGGCAATACTGATTCTGACTTTTGGTTTCATGTCACTTTCCGAGCCAAAATCGCCTCGTTTAATATTAGTGGTTTTTGTTTTTTCCGGCTTTAGGAAACCCTTTAATATGGATACTGCTCTATCCGGACGGCTGTGGTCGCCACAGGTAAACACATCAACGGCGGCATACCCAAGTTCGGGGTATGTATGAATACTCATATGACTCTCAGCTAAAAGCGCCAATGCGGTTAGGCCTTGTGGCTCAAATTTATGATATGAAAAGTTGAGCAAAGTCATATTTGCTTCACTTACGGCAGTAAGCATGGCATTTTTTATAAATTCAAGATTGTCAAGGTTAGCAAAGCTGCAACCATACATATCAACAGTTAAATGCTTACCAATTACTTTCATCACACATCGCCCCTTTTCGTAGATTTTTGGCTGGAGGCGTATACTTTTCCGCAAAAAAGACTAAAATTCAGGACTTTTCCAATGAAAAGCGCGATTTTACCAAAGCATTAGCAGTATTACGCCATTTATTTTATCCATTATACAATTTTTCATTATAAATCGCCTGGACAGGATTGTAAAGAGGAAAATTTATAAACCGGGATAAAAATTTTTGCGTCAATTTGTCATTTTATTGATAGAATACTACAATAGTATTGCAGGAATATTACGGTTTATAGTAAAATCTTTTCCATAGCAGTATATTTTATTAAAGGAGAATTTCTATGAGTACAAAACTTACCGCGCTGTTAGATATTGAATATCCGATTATTCAAGGGGCCATGGCCTGGATTTCTGATGGAAAATTAGCGGCGGCGGTTTCGGACGCCGGCGGTGCCGGTATTATTGCTGCCGGCGGTCGAGATGCTTCCTGGGTAAGAGAAGAGATTCGGTTGGCTAAGAGTTTAACCAACAAGCCTTTTGGTGTTAATATTCAGCTAATGGCAATCAATAAGGATGAAATTGTCGATGTCGTTTGCGAAGAACAGGTAGCCTTTGTCACATTGGGGGCGGGGAATCCGATTCCGTACTTTGACAGATTACAGCAGGCCGGGGTCAAAAAGATTCCTGTTGTGCCGAATGCTAAGCTGGCTCGGCGGGTGGAAGATAGCGGAGCTGACGCGATAGTAATTGAAGGAATGGAGGCAGGGGGACACATTGGCGTGTTAACTACAATGGCCCTGATGACTCAGGTGATTCCTTTGGTTGACATTCCGGTTGTTGCGGCCGGTGGGTTTGCCGACGGTCGTGGTTTGGCGGCGGCGCTTATTATGGGAGCGGCTGGAATTCAAATGGGTACGCGTTTCCTGCTGGCCCAGGAATGTGGTGCTCATCCGAATTTTAAAGAGAAAATAATCAATGCTGCCGACACGGATACGGTAGTAACGGGCTTAACGAGCGGACATGCGGTCCGCGGCATTAAGAACCGGTTTACGGAAACATTCTTAGAACTGGAAGGTGCCTGCGCACCGGTGGCCGAATTGGACAAGCTGGCTACAGGGACAAGCCGCCTGGCGGCGGTTGACGGGGATGTAGTCAACGGGATGGTACAAGCCGGACAAAGCTTGCTGCCGTTAAAAAAGGTGGAGCCGGCCAGACAAATTATAGCGGATATTGTTAATCAAAGCCGTCTTTTACTTAACCAAGCGGCGATGATTCAAATATAAATTTAGGATAAGCTGAAAAGAGGGAGATTTTTATGAACAAAGTAAAGTTGGCGGAAGGCGTTTATTATGTTGGCGCCGTGGATTGGAATTTACGCGACTTCCACGGTTATAATACACCGGGAGGAGTAACTTACAATGCATACCTGATCGTAGACGAGAAAGTTTGCCTGATTGATAATGTTAAGGCTCCTTTTGCCGGTGAGCTCATTGAAAGGATCAGCGAGATTATTGATCCGGCCAAAATCGATTACGTGGTTACCAACCATGTTGAACCGGACCATTCCGGGTCGCTGCCGGTGATTATGGCTAAAGCGCCAAATGCGAAAGTCGTATTGACAGAGCAGGGGAAATCGGGCATTATGAAACATTACCAGACAAATTATGATTTCATGATTGTCAAGGAAGGGGATGTGCTGGCGCTGGGAAGGAATAAGCTGCACTTTCTGCCGCTGCCGATGGTGCACTGGCCGGATTCCATGGCTACCTATCTTGATGGAGAGCAAATTCTATTTTCCAATGATGCCTTTGGGCAGCATGTGTGTTCATCTATGAGGTTTGATGATGAAGTGGATATTGATCAAGTTATATATGAAGCGGCAAAATATTACGCCAACATCTTAATGCCCTTCGGCAAGCTGATAACGAAAGCATTGGGGAAAACCGGCCAATTGCCGGTCCGCATGATTGCCCCCAGTCATGGGGTGGTTTGGCGCAAATATATCCCGCAAATCTTAGCTAAGTATGAGGAATGGAGCAGCGGGCTCACTAAAGATAAAGTCATTATTGTCTATGATACAATGTGGGGAAGCACGGACCAGATGGCTCGCCGTATTCTCGACGGTGTGGCGGCTGCGGGGGTGACAGCCAAGCTCTATAAGATGTCCGTATCCACCCGCAGCGAAATCATTGCGGAGATCCTGGAGGCCAAAGCTATTCTTATCGGCTCTTCCACAATCAATAACGGAATGCTGCCTACAGTAGGCGGATTACTGCTTTATCTGAAGGGACTCCGGCCAATGAATAAATTAGGGGCTGGTTTTGGCGCTTATGGATGGGGCGGCGGTGCTCAGCAGAATATGGAAGAACTGCTAAAAGCAGCCGGGGTCGCTGTTCAACCGGGATTAGCTATTAAATGGGTTCCTGACGCAGCGGAATTAGACCGTTGTTTCCAGTTCGGCCTAGAGTTCGGCAAATCCGTGTTAGCTGCAAATAAGTAGGATAAAGGAGGGCTGTTAAGCCCTCCTTTACATACCTTATGCCGATTTGTGCAAAATATACGGTGTGACAAGTAACCCCAGTTTTACGTAACGGAGCCGGGAGCAGCGACAAGACGCAATTTATTAGGGGGACAAGCATGTATACATGGCATCATGGTCTCTGGATGTATTTTTTTTCCCGGCGGCATCCTGATGTTTGGCAATTTGTAGCCGGTTCCATGGCTCCTGATTATATATATGTAATCTTTGTGGCAATTATGCTGCTAAAAGGGCAAATTGCCTGGTATGAACTGCCAAAGCTGAATCCGACTGTGTTGATGTCCTTTTTACCCTTGTACCCATGGGTAGTAAAGGTTGACTTGATCGGACATTCCGTAGTGATCTGGTCAGTGGCGCTTATGTTGGCCCTGTTGCCGGGAATACGTAAAATGCAGGCTTTTGTAATTGGCTGGGGCAGTCATTTGCTGCTTGACGAATTGACCCACGCCGCTCATGCTAATTTCTTTCTTTATCCGTTATCGCTATTTTCAGTGCACAGTCCGGTATCTTACTGGGAACCTGGTTATTTCGCCAGGGAATTTAAGCTGGTAAACGGGATTTTATTAGGACTTGCACTTATATATCTGGCCGGGCACTGGTGGAAAAAAAGACGCCAATAAATAAAAAATAGAATAGGAAACGAGGAATTATTATGGAGAATCTGGCAAAATTGTTTATGCGTAAAGGAGCACAGTACCGGGTGGAAAGCGGTCATCCCTGGGTGTATCAGAGTGAAGTTGATTATATAGACGGAAATTTTGAACCCGGTGATATCATTGATGTATATAATTTTCGCCAAAAGTGGATTGGCCGGGGCTATATCAATCCCCGTTCCCAAATTATTGTACGGATTATGACGCGGGAACAGGAACCAATTGACCGGTCATTTTTTCAAAAGCGGATTGAGGCGGCGTGGAACTATCGGAAGCAATTTTTGCCGGAAGCGGAATACTGCCGGCTGGTATACGGCGAGGCCGATTTCCTGCCGGCTTTGATTGTGGATAAATTTGGTCCATACATGGTAATCCAAACCTTAGCTTTGGGAATTGACCGGTTTAAAGATACTATTGTCGGTGTTCTAGATGAGATGTTTCAACCGGCAGGTATTTTTGAGCGAAACGATGTTCCCGTACGAAAACTGGAGGGATTGGAACTGCGCAAGGGATATTTGAAAGGTCAATTCAACCCCCGCATTACCGTACTGGAAAACGGAATTCCCTTTTACGCCGATATTGAAAATGGACAAAAGACGGGATTCTTTTATGATCAGCGGGAAAATCGCGCCTTTTTAAAGCAGCTGGTTCCGGGCGCGGAAGTTTTGGACTGTTTTTGTCATACCGGTTCATTTACCGTACATTCAGCCATATATGGCGCCAAGCAAGTTACGGCAGTGGATATTTCGGCAGAGGCCATTGAATTAGCCAGGGAAAATGCCAGAAACAATAACGTGGAGGAGCAGTGCTCTTTTCAAGTGGCCAATGCTTTCGACTTCTTAAGAACCGCAACGGAGACCGGCCAGCAGTATGATGTGGTTATCCTTGACCCCCCAGCCTTTACGAAAAGCCGGGGAGCGCTGGAAGGAGCGGCCAGGGGTTATAAAGAAATTAATCTGCGGGGACTGAAACTCGTCCGTCCCGGGGGATATTTAGTGACTTGCTCCTGTTCCTATCATATGGACCGTAATTTGTTCAGCGCCATTGTAGTGGATGCCGCCCGGGATACCCGGAAAGTAATCCGGCAGGTGGAATATCGAACGCAGGCTAAAGACCATCCCATTTTACTCGCGGCTGCCGAAACGGAATATCTTAAATTCCTGGTTGTACAAGTTTGGTAGAAGGAACTGTCATGCCGAAAAACCGCGTTAAGCGGTTTTTTCTTTAGAGGAAAGGCATGGAAAACGCCGGAAATCGGATGAAATCAGCCGTGTTCTGGCAATAATAAAAATAAATGAGCTACAACTGGAAAATTCATTACTAAAGACGGATTGATAAAAGTCAAAAAGTCAAATACAATATAAACAAAAGGTCAAATAAAGTCAAAGAAAAAGAAGGTGAGTTGCGTGAGTAATCTTGCCGACGTGATTGAGCAGTGGATTTTGCGTAAATTATCGGATGAAAAAGACGACATTGTTATACTTCGCCGCAATGAAATGGCTGAAGAAATCGAGTGTGCGCCATCTCAGATCAGTTACGTGCTCAGCACCCGCTTTACCGTAGCCCGGGGATTTATTGTTGAATCGAGAAGGGGACTGGGTGGATTTGTGCGTATTGCCAGAATACCGGTCGAGAATATTGTATATGAAGATGCGGCCCGGCAAATTGATGCCGGCACGTCGATCCAGGAAGTCCGGGATATTGTGGCGCGGCTGAGCCGGCACAATTTGTTGACCGCCAGGGAGGCGGCTCTGATTCAACGGTTTACCGCCATGATTTTTGGGCGGGTTGAGCCTTTGGAGCGGGCGCAGATATTGAGAACCATCTTTTTCACTTTGTCGGAGTTTTCATGAGGAGGGGTTATCGTGCTGTGTGATGAGTGTAAAAAAAATCCGGCCTGCGTGCATGTTACTAAAATTACCAATAACCAGAAAGTGGAGCGGCATTTGTGCGAGCAATGTGCGCAGAGCCTTGGCGAGATGAAAGTGTCTCTAAATACCAGTTTTTCGGTGCATGATTTTTTGAAGGGTATGTTTAGTCATGATTTTATGGAAGGTAATCATTTTCATAATGAAGCGGCTTGTCCTAATTGCGGCATGACTTACACCGACTTCAGCCGCGGCGGCAAGATTGGCTGCGGCACCTGTTATCAGGTTTTTGCCGACCGGTTGGAGCCTTTAATCCGGCGCATTCACGGGACCTGCGGCCATACGGGAAAGGTTCCGAAACGGACCGGTGGGACTATTGAAGTGAAACAGCGTCTGAAACGGCTGCGGCAGGAATTAGAGCGTTACGTGGCTCATGAGCAATATGAACAGGCCGCTAAAGTCCGGGATGAGATCCGCAGCCTGGAAAAACAACTGGGCTGTTAGAAGGAGGGACGGGCAAATGTCATTGGAGAATCTATTGGATCAACCGTTAAATTCATGGATGGCCGGAGGCGGGGAAGAGGGCGATATTGTATTATCCAGCCGTATCCGGCTGGCCCGGAATATGGAGAGTACACCTTTTCCCAACCGGGCCAATCAGCTTCAGCTCCGGTCGGTGGTTGATGAATCACGGCTGACCCTGAACCGTTTAAATTCAATGGATAATCATAAATATCTGTTTATTGAACTGGAGAAACTGACCCCCTTGGAACGGAACGTACTGGTGGAAAAACATATCATCAGTCCGAATCATGCCCAGGAACCGGAGCAGCGGGCTTTGATTGCCAGAGATGACGCCACGGTGATTATCATGATTAATGAAGAAGACCATCTCCGGATTCAGTGTATGATGCCCGGGCTGAATCTGCTGGCTGCGGCTGAATTGGCCAGTCAGATTGACGATATACTGGAGGAGCGGTGTACGCTGGCGTTCACGGAACAAATGGGTTATCTTACATCCTGTCCGACTAATTTGGGAACCGGTCTTAGGGCATCGGTGATGGTACATTTGCCTGCTTTGGTTCTAACGCGGCAAATCAGCCGGATTGTAGGCGCGGCTACTCAACTGGGACTGGCGGTTCGTGGCTTATATGGCGAAGGAACGGAAGCCGTGGGAAATATTTTTCAGATTTCCAATCAATTAACACTTGGGTATAGTGAACAGGAAATTATCGCCAATCTCTCCAGTGTGGTGAAGCAAGTCGTCGACCAAGAGAGGGCGGCGCGTACCGCGTTAATGACTGATTCGAAAGATGCCTTATCCGACCGGGTATGGCGGGCGTTTGGTGTTTTGCGATATGCCCGCAGTATTTCCGGACAAGAGGCACTTTCCATGCTTAGTGAAGTTCGTCTGGGAATTGATTTGAAAATAATCGACGAAGTACCGGGCGTAGTTTTTAATGAATTATTGGTAATTACCCGTCCCAATTATCTCCAGAAAATGGCCGGACGGGAGGAACTTGAGCCGGGTCCGCGCGATAGGCTGCGGGCTCAGATTATCCGGGAAAAACTAAAAGGAGGGAAATCATCATGTTAGACCGTTTTACCGAACGGGCACGCAAAGTGTTGTTTTTGGCGCAGCAGGAAGCTATACGCTTAGGACATGATTATATTGGCACGGAACATTTGCTTTTAGGGCTGGTACATGAAGGGGATGGCGTAGCAGGAAAGGCATTGTTGTCACTGAATATCAATTTGGAAGTTGTCCGTGGACAAGTGGAAGGTATGATTGGACGCGGGGATGGTACCGGTCAGGAGATCGGCTATACGCCGCGAGCCAAAAAAGTAATTGAAATCGCTTTCCAGGAAGCGCAGCAACTGGGTCACAATTATATTGGCACCGAGCATTTATTGCTGGGACTGATCCGGGAAGGAGAAGGGGTTGCCGCCCAGGTACTTGCCAGTCTTGGTGCCAATCTCGAATTGGTTCGTCAGCGGGTGATTGAATTGCTGGGCGGATTTGCCATGTCGGGCCAGGCGCCGCAGCCTAAAGCGGCTCCGGGGCAGTCTCAACCGGCAAATACTCCTTCGCTGAACGAATTTGGCCGGGATTTAAACAAATTGGCTCAGGAAGGCAAGATTGACCCAGTCATTGGCCGTGATAACGAAATTGAACGGGTTATTCAAATTTTAAGCCGGCGGACTAAAAATAATCCGGTGCTGATTGGGGAACCGGGGGTTGGCAAAACCGCTATTGCCGAAGGGCTGGCCCAGCGCATTACCGAAGGGAAAGTGCCGGAAATATTGCGCAATAAGCGGGTTGTCTCCCTGAATATGGCTTCCATGGTGGCCGGTTCAAAATACCGGGGTGAGTTTGAAGACCGGCTGAAAAAAGTCATGGATGAAATTCGCCAGGCAGAAAATATCATTTTGTTCATTGACGAACTGCACACCTTAATCGGGGCCGGAGCCGCCGAGGGCGCCATTGACGCCGCCAACATTTTGAAACCGGCGCTGGCGCGGGGTGAACTTCAGGCAATTGGGGCGACAACGCTTAATGAATATAAGAAGCATATTGAAAAAGATGCGGCTTTGGAACGGCGTTTTCAGCCCATTATTGTGGGTGAGCCTACTGTAGAAGATGCGGTCCGAATTTTGCAGGGCGTCCGTGATAAATACGAAGCGTTTCACCGGGCTCAAATTACAGATGAAGCGATTGATGCCGCTGTAAAATTGTCCCACCGTTACATTTCCGACCGGTTTTTGCCGGATAAGGCCATCGACCTGATGGACGAGGCGGCATCCCGGGTGCGGCTGCAAGCCTTTTCCCTTCCTCCGGATGTCAAGGAGATTGAAAAAAAGTTGGAGAAAATACGGACCGAAAAAGAAGGGGCCATTGCCGCCCAGGAGTTTGAGGCAGCAGCCCGCTTGCGGGATGAAGAACAAAAAATCAGGCAGGAATTGGAAGAAAAGCAGAAAGCGTGGAAACAACAGGGCAGTGAGCGGATTGTAGTTACCGGCGACGATATTGCCCATGTAGTGGCCAGCTGGACCGGAATTCCGGTCAAAAAACTGGCGGAAGAAGAATCAGAACGGCTTCTTAACCTGGAAAATGTGTTGCACCAGCGGGTGATTGGCCAATCGGATGCCGTAAAAGCGGTAGCGCGGGCGGTACGTCGGGCCCGTTCCGGTTTAAAAGACCCGAAACGTCCGATTGGTTCCTTTATCTTTCTCGGTCCCACCGGGGTAGGAAAAACCGAACTGGCGCGGGCATTGGCGGAGGCTCTGTTCGGTGACGAGAATTTGATGATTCGCCTTGATATGTCGGAGTACATGGAAAAACACACCGTTTCCCGTTTGGTGGGAGCGCCTCCGGGGTATGTAGGCTACGAAGAAGGCGGCCAATTGACGGATGCTGTGCGGCGTAAGCCTTATTCGGTTATTTTATTGGATGAGATTGAGAAAGCACATTATGATGTGTTTAATATTCTGCTGCAGGTATTGGAGGATGGGCGCCTGACAGACAGCCAGGGGCGTACGGTAGATTTTAAAAATACCGTAATTATCATGACGTCCAATGTTGGGGCCAAACATTTGAAAAAAGACACTGCCGCCCTTGGGTTCCTGGCCGGCACGAAGGCCGAGAACGATACGGAAGCGGCCAAACAATTGGTTTTGGATGAAGTGAAACGGACCTTCCGTCCGGAATTCCTGAACCGGGTCGATGAAATTATTGTGTTCAATAGTTTAAGTGATACGGAATTGATTCAGATTGTAGATATTATGCTGAAAGATGTGACGAAACGGCTGCAGGAAAATGAGATAGCACTGGATGTGACCGGCAAAGCGAAAGCCGAACTCCTGAAAGAAGGCCGCAACTACGCGTATGGTGCCCGTCCGTTGCGCCGGGCCATTCAGAAGATGGTAGAAGATGAAATTGCCGAACTGATGTTACGGCGGGAAGTCAAAGCCGGTCAAACCGTTGTGGTTGACGCCGGTGAAAATGGCAAACTCACCTTTGCCGGACGCAGTTAAAAAGCAGGAAAATAATTTAAAAACAGCGAAAGCACTCAATAATTGACTATTGGGTGCTTTCGCTATTTGCAAAGATTGCTTGGGTTATCCAGGCAGGACCAAAAGATTATACCAGTAGAGAATAGAGTTAGGCCGGGTTTCCCGCGCCCTAAGCACTGCGCCACGGACTGAAAGACCGCTTGGCGGTTTTTCCACTTACTGGTGAAATGGAGAGAAGCTTGATGCTAAAACGGAAAACGGTCTATGTATGCCAGGAATGTGGTTATGATTCTTCCAAATGGCTGGGGCGCTGTCCGGGCTGCGGCGCCTGGAACACGTTAGTGGAAGAAGTGGTTTCCAGTGCAGGAACGAAAGCCGGTTTGACCCTGGGCTTATCGAATAATGAAAGACCGGTACCGATTGGGGACGTAACCGTGGAAGACCTGCCTCGCTTCCCAACCGGTTCAGGAGAACTGGACCGTGTTTTGGGCGGCGGTGTTATACCGGGGGCTATGGTCCTGGTTGTCGGCGACCCGGGGGTGGGTAAATCCAGCTTAACATTAAAGGTCTGCGCTTATGTGGCAAAGACGCATAATACTGTATTATATGTCACCGGTGAGGAAAGTACCCGCCAGGTTCGTTTACGGGCCAACCGGCTCGGTGCCATTGAAGACCATCTGTTTGTCCTTAGTGAAACAAATCTGGAAGTGATTGAACAGCAGGTCTTAAAACTCAAACCGTCTTTAGTAGTCATTGATTCGATCCAGACCGTATATCGCCCGGATATCCAAAGCGCTCCGGGAAGCATTAGTCAGGTAAGAGAAAGCGCGGTGCATTTATTGCGGCTGGCCAAAACACACGCCATCGCCACGCTGATTATTGGTCATGTCCTGAAGGACGGGACTTTGGCCGGTCCCCGGGCGCTGGAACATATTGTTGACACGGTTTTGTATTTTGAAGGGGACCGTAATGCCCAGTTCCGGGTGCTCCGGGCCGTAAAAAACAGGTTTGGCAGTACTAATGAAATTGGCTTGTTTGAGATGCGCCAGGAAGGACTGGTTGACGTACCGGACGCGTCAAAACTATTTTTGTCCGAGCGCCCTCTCGATGTGCCGGGAAGTATTGTGGTGCCGACAATGGAAGGAACCAGACCGCTGCTGGTGGAAATCCAGGCTTTAGTCAGCTCTTCCCCATATATGCCGCCGCGCCGGACATCGGATAGCGTGGATGTGAAACGTATCCAACTGCTGCTTGCCGTTCTGGAAAAACGGGTTGGAGTTCTTTTGGGAAATTGTGACGTTTTTGTTAAAGTGGCGGGGGGAATCAAAGTAGATGAGCCGGCGGTTGATTTGGGACTGACTATTGCGTTGGTATCGAGCTACCGAAATTGCAATACTGCGGCAATTACGGCCGCATTTGGCGAAGTCGGCCTGGCGGGAGAAATCCGTGCCGTTACCCAAGTAGAATCACGGGTACGGGAAGCGGAAAAAATGGGCTTTCACCGGATTATCCTGCCACGCAGTAATTTGAAAAATATAGCGATTTCAACCGAAGTGGAACTTATTGGCGTGGAAACAGTGGCGGAGGGATTGGAAGCGGCTTTGCAATAAGTGCTATTTCTTATATTGTTCCAGATTAACATCTCTTACAAACCGGGCGTAAGCCCGGTTTTCTTCTATTTTTACAATTTCATATAACTTGTTGTCTTCACTTAATACTTGGTCGCCGACACTGACAACGAGCGGCACATACATAAGATGATTTCCCGTTGCCTCGTCGAGAATAAGGTAATAATCATAAACGGGCTGAGGAGGTTGTTCCGGTTTTTGCTGGACCTGTAAAAAGTGTAACGGCAAGAGATACATAGTCCCGGCCAGGACGATAATGCACAAGAGCAATATACCTGCCAGGAAAAATGCCCGACGCTTAGTAATCATGCCTTTCCCTACTTTCTTTTTCTGCGGGGACCCAAAAAATTGGTAAATTCCCATTTGCGGAAACGGTTTAGCTTTTGTTTGGCTTCCCGCCAACTGCCGGTGCTAAGGTAAAGATAAAGGATACTGCCGAGGAAGAGCACACCAAGGATTGCCAATATATCATAATAAGGAGCAACGGCTGGAGAAGCCGGTGAGAGCGGAGCAGCGGGAGAGGCTGTTCCGGACGAAGGGTCCGGCGGCATGCCGGGCTTTGCCGGCGGAGATGCAGGGTCGGCTGTACGTCCATAGGAAGGCGGCACAATGAAAGAAGGAACAACATCGGCAAACAAGGCGGCACTGTGTTCGGCTGCAGCCAGCGTATTGTATTGTGTACCGATTTCAAGCAGCATGGCCCGGGGACTCAAGTCTTCGTTATAATTCCCGTGAGCCATGAAAATGCCGCGAATGAGTCCCGGATATTTACTATCAGCAGCTCCCTTAATTGCTTTGGCATAATCTAACGTAATATTCCGGTTGGGATTTTGTCGTCCGACTACCAGCAATATTTTGGTAGCCTCTTGGCCGTTAATTGTTGTACGGTAATCATTTGCCGGCGCACTGTCACGGTGGACATCGAACAAGGCGGCGGGCTGATTCTTTAGCAATTTGATAAAAGTCCGGCGGGAACGTTGGTAGGCGTTGGCATCATGGGGATCGTGCAGGGTTTTGTCGTGATCGACCCGATAGCCGATTTCCGACAGGCGTTGGGCAAAGGCATCACCGACCCGCATGATACTCCCATTGCCGGGGATGGTTGCCCGGCCGTCATTGGGAATAAAGGATTCGTCGTCATGGGTGTGGTAAATGGCAATTAGCGGTGGAGTTACATTGGTATTTCCTTGGGCCGGCAATGTTTGATCAGAGGAACTAAATATGTTTTTTTGCACTAAACGTGCTGTGCCTAAAGCGCCGTCAATAGTTGTAATTTCAAACAAATCATTAGCCTGATTGATATATTCATCACCGGGATAGACCGGTAGACCGGTTGTAAAAACCGTAGCTCCCTTATTATCCAAAACGGTTATATAGCCGGAGTTGATTTCGCCTGTGTCAAATACAGCAGCTGCCGTTACGGCAGGAGATATACAGAGGAGAAAGAACAGCGCCGTTAGTGCCGTTAAAAACTGGAACATGTTTGCACCTCATTAGCGTATTTTCTGTTAGCTTTTCCTCATAATGTATTCTTTATGTGGTGTTACCGGACGGAACAATTTTATGTTGCTTTTGAGAAATTTGACCTGCCATAATGAAGACTGTAGATAAAATGGGCATTTCCGCAAAAATTATTCAATGTTGTGATTGACAACATTGACCAATACATGCTAAAATATAAAATTTTGACAAAAATGAGCGGAAATGGTATACTATAAATTACAGTGGGGGTGTGTTTATGCTCGCTATAGGTGACAAAGTAGTATATCCCATGCATGGTGCCGGAGTCATTGAGGCCATTGAGGAGCATGAAGTATTGGGAGAGTGTCAGCTCTATTATATTTTAACCATGCCCTATGGGGGAATGAAGGTTATGATTCCGCTTAAAAATGTGGAAAGTGTGGGTTTGCGGGAAGTAATTGATGAGCCGGAAGTATATAAGGTGATTGATGTTCTGCAGGGAACTCCGGTTGCGGTTCACTCCAGCTGGAATCGCCGTTTTAACGTCAATTTATCTAAGATAAAGAGTGGCAGTATTTACGAAGTGGCGGAGGTAGTGCGGAACTTAATGGTTCAGGACCAAGCCAAAAAATTATCAACCGGCGAGCGCCGGCTTCTGGATACAGCTAAACAAATTCTTATCAGTGAATTGGTACTGGCTTGCGATAAAGATATACAGAGTGTAGAAAAATGGATAGATGGCCTATTTCGGGAAAATACGCCAGGTGACTGACGTATTTTTTTTTGTTGAAGCGGGAATACTAATCATGGATTTCCACATAATGGATAATGATAGGCAGGGATGCTCTTGTTTGTAGTGAAAAAATCTTATATAATTAAGAGATAGTGAGGAGGTGAGATGTTGCTGGATAAAACATTACGGTTTGTTATAACGGTGCTGGCAGCGATTGGCGGATTAATGATGACCGACCGGATTATCCCCTTATTGCCGCCGCCGATTACAACTGAATTTATGCACACCGGTGTGTTTGGAATTACGCTGGCCACCATACTATCCTTTGTACTTGGCGGTGTGGTTGGAGCAATTTTAGGATATTTGGCGGCGCCATTTTTCATCAAGTATCTATGGCAGCTTACCTATTGGGGTGAAGCAAAGCTGAATAGAATGCCTGTGTATGATGTTCTGGCCGGCGCGCTGGGATTGGCTGTTGGACTAATAATTTCTAATTTATTGGGTTCTGCTTTTTTGCCGGTGCCGATTATTGGTAAATATATTCCCGGGGTCTTGAGTATTGTTCTAGGATATTTAGGAATCAATGTCTCGATTCGAAAACGGGATGAACTGTTTAGTTTATTCACCAATATTCCCTGGGTGAATAAAGAACGGCCCAAAGGAAAAAGCGTCGATATGTCGCAGTATAAAATCCTGGATACGAGCGTAATTATTGACGGCCGGATTGCTGATATCTGTCAAAGCGGTTTTATTGAAGGAACGCTGTTGATTCCGGTTTTTGTCCTGGAGGAATTACAGCATATTGCCGACTCTTCCGACCTGTTAAAACGGAATCGCGGCCGGCGGGGACTCGATATATTAAATCGTATCCAGAAGGAAATGAGCCTGTATGTCCAGATAGATAACCGCGATTTTGAGGATACTACGGAAGTGGATGCCAAGCTCATCAAACTGGGGCAGTTGGTAAAAGGAAAAATTATTACTAATGACTATAACTTGAACAAAGTATCCGAACTGCAAGGTGTTCCGGTTTTGAATATCAATGAGTTATCCAACGCGGTCAAGCCAGTGGTATTACCCGGGGAAGAAATGACGGTACATGTAGTGAAGGATGGTAAAGAATTCGGTCAGGGAGTTGCGTACCTGGATGACGGAACAATGATTGTTGTGGACGGTGGTAAGCGGCATATCGGCGAAACGGTGGGCGTGCTGGTTACCTCTGTTTTACAAACGGCTGCCGGCAGAATGATTTTTGCCAAACCCAAAACAATGTAATTATCTTATTTTTTGTTCATTTTGCCTTTAAGTTTACAATGATAAACTTAAAGGCAATTGTTATTATCGCTACAATATAAAATAGGGAAGGGGATTGAACTAAGAAAGGAGAACATTTATCTGACAGGGGATTAGTAAAGAGAGGTTTGATAGCTTAGTGGTTACAGCAATTATTCCTGCAGCCGGACAGGGCAAAAGAATGGGGAAGGAAATAAATAAAGTTTTTATTCCGCTGGGGAACCGGCCTTTGATTGCTCATACTGTTCTGGCTTTGGCGCAATGTCCCGAAATCAATCAAATTATTGTTGCAGCGGCCGTCCATGAAATAAAAATAATGAGTGATATTTTGGCGAATAGCAATATCGGCAAGGAATGGAGAATTGTTGCCGGCGGGACGGAAAGGCAATATTCGATTGCTAACGCTTTGAAGACAGTTCCGGACGGCACGGATATAGTTATAGTGCATGACGGGGCCAGGGCTTTGATTGAACCTCCTTTAGTAACCAGGGTAATCGAGGTTGCCCGGCAATATAAGGCGGCGGCCCTAGCCATGCCGGTAAAAGAGACCATAAAACTGGTAAATGAAGCGGGATTGACCATCGGGGATCCCGCGCCGCGTAAAATGCTTTGGGCAATGCAAACGCCCCAGGCATTTGAGGCCGGACTGCTGCTAAAAGCCTACGCGTGCGCGGAACGGGACGGGTTTATCGGTACTGATGACGCAGGACTGGTCGAACGCCTGGGGACGGCTGTAAAGATTGTAACAGGCAGTTACCGGAATATCAAAATCACGAGTCCGGAGGACCTATTGCTGGCGGAAATGCTGAGCAATAAGCGAAGGGAGCTCTAAGGATCAAATGACACGAGTCGGTTTTGGCTATGATGTACATGGCTTAACAGAAGGACGCAAGCTGATCCTCGGCGGAGTTGATATACCGCATAGTGAAGGTTTAATGGGGCATTCGGATGCCGATGTTTTAATCCATGCCATAATGGATGCATTGCTGGGGGCGGCGGCTCTGGGGGATATTGGGCGCCACTTTCCGGATACGGATATGCGGTATAAGGGAATAGCCAGCGTAAAGCTGCTGGCTGAGGTTGGTAAACTGGTCGGGAGCAGGGGATATGACATTGGCAATATCGATGCTACGATTGTGGCCCAGAAACCAAAACTGGCTCCGTATATAGAGCAGATGACGCAAAATATTGCCCGGGTTCTTGATCTTGAACCCGGCAGAGTTAATGTGAAAGCCACGACAACGGAAGGGCTGGGATTTGCCGGCCGGAGTGAAGGAATTGCGGCCTATGCGGTTTCTTTAATTTCTTCTGTTTGAAAAATTCTAAAGAGACAACATTCCTGATAGGTGTGCATACTATAATAATGTTGGAAGTATTCGCCAGGGTTAGGACATTGCCGGTTTTCCATAAAATTAGGAGGGGGTGTGGTGATGCCAATTACTCGCCTGGAGGTCGGCCTTTCGTGTAGTAAATGCTTAAAAGAACAGATTCATACCTTGGTCTATGATAATGATGTACTGATTCGCTCGGAGTGTCAGAATTGCGGTAAGGAAGTCTTTTTCTACGAGGGCAGTTTGCTAGCCGTTTATGCCAAGGAAGTGGTTTGTCGAATCCTTACGAAACCAATCCGGATGAGCAGGGAATTCCGGCGGGATTTAGGCAACGCCATTGCTACATTGCCCTCACGCATCGTGTCCAAACCAGGCCGGATTATGGAAGAAGTCCGGCAAGTGGTCAATGAAGAGGAAGAAAAGAAAAAAATATTGTAAAGAGACTAAACTGCAGTGCATAGAAAGACGGTAATGTTTGTCATTGCCGTCTTTCTTTTTTTTATGGTATAAAATTAATCTTGCTATGCAAACTAATTTTGAAATATTTATGGATTAGCGGGAGGTAGTGGTTATGCGAAAAATTTTTGGCGCTTTCATTGCCATATATATTTTGGCTCAATCGTCAGTTGCATTGGCAGCGGACTGGAATTTTTACATTCATTTTTCCCGGCAGGAAGACGGGATTGCCGCTACGGAATTTTGGTATAACAACCGGGTTCTATGGCGCTTAGAGTTCCTTCCTGACGGCGCTCAGCCGGTTTCGGGCGGTGCCGGTCCTGCCGTCGTCTCTGTTGCTCCGGATATTGTGAATGGCTTATTTTTGCTCCGGGTTGGCCGATAATAAAGAGCACTTTGCCGGGGGCCGCGGTGATTGCGTGTTTGGCGACACGCTTTTATTTTTTGCATCAATTTGCAAAATCTGCTAAAATAGCAATGGTAAGAATTTACGGAAGGAAGATTATATATGGAACATCAGCATTTACGGGTGCGGTTTGCGCCAAGTCCTACCGGCCCGTTTCATATTGGCGGCGCCCGTTCGGCTTTGTTTAACTGGCTTTTGGCAAGGAAACAAGGCGGCAAACTAATTCTCCGGATTGAAGATACGGATTTGGAACGTTCGAGCCGGGAATCGGAGGAAAATATTAAGGAAGCGCTGCGTTGGCTGGGCCTGGACTGGGATGAAGGAATTGATAAGGGCGGTGATTTTGGACCCTATCGCCAGACAGAGCGCCTAACCATCTATAACGATTATACGCAAAAATTGTTGGCTGCCGGTATGGCTTATCCCTGTTATTGTACCGAGGAGGAACTGGAGGTTGAACGGCAGGCAATGCTTGATAAAGGGGAGACGCCCCGTTATACAGGACGCTGCCTGCATTTAACGCAGGAGGAGAAAGCCCGCTTTGAGGCGGAAGGACGCAAGCCGGTGATTCGTTTTCGGGTACCGGAAAATAAGCAGATTGTATTTAAAGATATGGTGCGGGGAACGGTAAGCTTTGATTCCAACGGGATCGGTGATTTCGTAATTGTAAAGTCGGACGGAATTCCTGTTTACAATTACGCAGTTGTTTTGGATGATGCGCTCATGAATATTACGCATGTAATCAGGGCGGAAGAGCATCTCTCCAATACACCGCGGCAGATATTGATTTATGAGGCGCTGGACTTGCCCTTGCCGCAATTCGGACATATTTCCCTAATATTGGGCAAGGACCGGGCGAAGATGAGTAAACGTCATGGTGCCACTTCCGTTGATCAATACCGTAAACTGGGCTATTTGCCGGAGGCTCTCGTGAATTTTCTTGCCCTTTTGGGATGGGCTCCTGTTGGCGAACAGGAAATTTTTTCCTGTTCGGAACTGATTGAACAGTTTTCCATGGACCGGGTGGCCAAAAATCCGGCGGTATTTGATGTTGACAAGTTAAACTGGATTAATGCTCATTATATAAAACTGGCTGCGCCGGAAGCGGTTATGGAACTGGCGCTCCCTCACCTGCAGGCCGCCGGTTATATTGGAGCTACTCTGAACGAAGAAGAGAGAGTGTGGCTGATTAAGGTGGTGGCAGCTGTTCAGGAATACATCAGCTATGCCGCCCAGGTAGTTGATCATGTGGATATTTTCTTCAACGACGAAGTGAAATTTGAAAATGAAGAAGCCGCCGGTATTTTGAAGGATCCTGATATTTCTAAGGTTATGGCTGCTTTCCGGGAAAAGCTGATGGCTCTCGACGTAATTGATGTACCGTCTGTACAGGCGGTATTAAAAGCTGTTGTTAAAGAACTGAAACTGGGAGGCAAAAAAGTTTATATGCCGATCCGGGTGGCTTTAACCGGAAAAATGCACGGGCCTGAGTTGTTCCAGATTATCCCGCTTTTGGGCCGAGAACGGACTTTGTCCCGGATGGAAGCTACGCTGGCAAAAATCAATTGACACATTTTTACTGTTCTTAGTATAATTTATTAGCAAGAAGATAAATGCGATGAGTGGGAAGAGTAGGTGTTTTACCAACCCGTCAGAGAGGCATTGCCAGTGGCTGTAAGCGATGCCGGGATGGTTTCATCGAAAGTGCGCCCAGGAGCAGGGTGGCGGAAGCGGTGAGTATGCTACCCCGGTGCGGCCGTTACCCTGCGTACAAGTGGAGAGTGATCCTGCATCACTCTTCAACAGAGTGGAACCACGGGCCACCGTCTCTGTAGAGAGAGGGTGGCCTTTTTGACTGTGTATAAATGTGCCCTGAGCCTTGCGCCCTGGGCCGAAGGAGAGGGGTTATATGTTTTCCCGCATAAAAAGAGATATTGAAGTGGTTTTTGAAAGAGATCCTGCTGCCAGAAGCGTGCTGGAGGTTCTGTTTTGTTATCCGGGACTGCATGCAATTTGGCTTTATCGCTTGGCTAATGCTTTGTATAAGCGCGGCTGGGTTTTGCTGCCCCGTATGATATCAAACTTTGCCCGTTTTTTAACCGGTATTGAGATTCATCCCGGTGCAACCATTGGCGAAGGATTATTCATTGACCATGGCACGGGAGTTGTTATTGGAGAAACGACCGAGATCGGGAATAATGTGACGCTCTACCAGGGAGTTACATTAGGAGGCACCGGTAAGGAAAAAGGGAAAAGGCATCCTACGATCGGCAATAATGTAGTAGTCGCCAGCGGTGCTAAAGTTTTAGGCTCCTTTACGGTCGGCGACAATTCCAAAATTGGCGCCGGTTCGGTTGTTCTGCGGGAAGTCCCGCCGGACTCCACGGTGGTGGGAATACCCGGCAAAGTGGTATCACGGTTTGGTATGAAGGTTGATGCTTGCGGTATAGGCGAAGTGGACCTGGAACATAATAATCTACCTGATCCGGAAGGTGAGATGCTGTTTTGCCTGCAGCGCAACATGGCGCGCCTGGAAGCCCGGATTGAACAGTTGGAAAAGGAGTTGAAAAAACAAGATGAGTCTAAGAGTATTTAATACATTGACCAAGCAAAAAGAAGAATTTCATCCGGCCGAACCCGGTAAAGTGAAGTTGTATGTTTGCGGTGTAACACCGTATAATCATCCGCATATTGGCAATGCCCGCCCTTATGTGACTTGGGACGTAATCCGGCGTTATTTGGAACATAAGGGATTTACCGTATACCATGTCCAAAATTTCACCGATGTGGATGACAAAATTATTCATGCTGCCAATACGGAAGGGGTCAGTTGGGAAACCATTGCCAACCGTTATATTGCTTCTTATTTTGAAGTGATGGATAAACTGAATATCTGCCGGGCCCATTTGTATCCCCGTGTATCCGAGCATATTGCCGATATTATTGCGATGGTAAAAACCCTGGTTGAGAAAGGCTATGCCTATCCCGTCGACGGCGATGTATATTATAGTGTAAGGCAGTTTGACGGCTATGGCAAACTTAGCGGACGGACTCTGGATGATATGAAAGCGGGAGCCCGGGTGGATGTGGATGAACGAAAGAAGCATCCCATGGATTTTGCTTTGTGGAAAAGCGCCAAGCCGGGGGAACCGGCCTGGGAAAGTCCCTGGGGACCGGGAAGGCCGGGCTGGCATATTGAATGTTCGGCTATGTCCTTGAAATATTTGGGCAATCATTTTGACTTTCATGGCGGCGGCAGTGATCTGATTTTTCCCCATCATGAAAATGAAATTGCCCAGTCGGAAGCATATACGGGCCTGGAACCATTTGTGCATTACTGGCTGCATAACGGTTTTATTACCGTGAATGAAGAAAAAATGAGCAAGTCTTTGGGAAATTTCTTTTTGGTGAAGGATATTTTGGCCCATTACCCGCCGGAGGTACTTCGTTTCTTCATTATCTCGACTCATTACCGCAGTCCGCTGGATTTTAGTGATGAACGGCTTGAAGAAGCGGGGCGCAGTTTGGAGCGCTTAAAGACAGCTTTGGAAAGCATCCAGAGCTTAGAAACCTTGTGTCCGGGCGAAGCGGGTGAGGCTGGCCGTGCTCTCCGGTCGCAAGCTATGAAGGCCAGGGAGGATTTTTATGCGGCCATGGATGATGACTTTAATACGGCCCTGGCCATCAGCATCCTGTTCGGACTGGCAAAGAATATCAATATTTACAGGAATATAGTGGTTCAGGAAAGGGCCGGCTACGACGCCCAAGCCGTCACCCTGGCCCGGGAAGTTTATCTGGAAATGGCCGGTATTTTAGGGATTCTGACGCCAGGACAGCAGGAAGCCGCCCCGGATGAGAACCGAGAACTGGTTGACAGGCTCATGGAGCTGATTATAAAAATCCGTCAGGACGCCCGGACGAAAAAAGACTGGATTACAGCGGATGAAATACGGTCCCGGCTGAATGAGACCGGCATTATTCTGGAGGATTCGCCACAAGGCGTGAGGTGGAAAAAACATTGAAATTTAATCACTATCAATTTTTGCTGGAAAATGTATTTAAGGATCAGGCGGAGGACGGAAGCCCATTGCCCAAATTCGATGAAATTTTGCCGGACAAATTGCCGCCGCTGGTGTTAGCCTATGTGGGTGATGCCTTTTTCAGTTTGTTTGTTCGGACAAAATTACTGGCGTTTGAACAAAATCAAGTCCGGATTCTGCATTCCTTGGGGGCTAAAATGGTTTCCGCAGGTTATCAGGCTGCGGCATTAAAGTCAATTGAGGGTATGTTGAGCAATGCGGAACGGGAATTGGTACGGCGGGGCCGGAATACCAAGTCGTCGCCGACTAAGAATGCTTCGGTACATGATTACCGCTACAGTACCGGTTTGGAAACCCTGCTGGGATATTTGTTTCTAAGCGGACATGAGGAGCGGCTGGACGAGGTATCGACTGCTTTATTCCAGTTTATTTCCCGGGAAATGACAAATAAAGATAAGAATTGCGGTGATAAATAATGAAAGTAAAATTGATCTATCATACACCGGAACCGGAACGGGTAGTTGCGGCGGCGGCGAGACTTTGTTATTCGCCCGTAGGAGCGGAACAATTGGCAGAAAAAATGTCCGACGAGCAGGTCGGACGATTGATCGGTAAAATTGTCGAGATGGGACATGTGTCGACATTGGAACATGCCAGTTTCACCTTTGCGGTAGAAGGAGTGTCCCGGGTGCTGACCCACCAGCTTGTACGGCATCGTCTGGCATCGTATTCCCAACAGTCGCAGCGTTATGTAAAAGAACACAATTTTGAATATATACTGCCGCCTTCGGTCGCGTCCCGGGAGGGGGCACGGGAGAAATTTCTGGCCTTAATGCAAACTATACAACAAGCATATGACGAATTGGTAGAAATGGGCGTTCACCAGGAAGATGCCCGGTATTGCCTGGCTAACGCCACTGAGACAAAAATTGTCGTAACGATGAATGCCAGGGAACTTATGCATTTCTTCGAACTGCGCTGCTGCCAGCGGGCCCAATGGGAAATCCGCCGGCTGGCGGAGGCTATGCTGGCGGAAGCCCGGCATGTTTCTCCCCTTTTATTTCAAAAAGCAGGACCCTCCTGTATTACCCGAGGGGTTTGCGGCGAAGGAAACCTTTCCTGCGGCCGTCTGCAAACGCTGGGGAAATAGGCTCTACCAAACGAGCGTATACAGGATGGTAATGCTCATGCCTAAAGCGATGGCCAGTTTGATTGCGTAGCCCCAAATCTGCCCTGTAATCGCACGGACGGCAGCCGTCCTTGCCTGACGGACACTGCTTGTTCGTAAGTATTCGACGGCATAGTTGGTAATGAGGGAGCCGGCCAATGCTCCCAATAAGGAACCAACGACCGGCAAGAGGTCGGTTCCGAACAGGCCGCCGGCGCTTGCACCTAAAAAGGTGGCCAGCGTAGTTTTCCAGGCCGTTTGTCGTCTGTTGGCCCGGGAAGCAGCGGTGAATTCCAGCCATTCGCCGGCGATGAGGGCTGCCAGCAAAAAGAAGAGGATCAGATAAGACATATGAGTGAAATGGTCGTAGAACCCATACCCCAGAGCTGTTAAGAACAATACGGCATTGCCGGGCAGACTGAACAAGGTCATACCGGTTGCCAGGATTAAGAGAGCAATTATCCCCAGATTGATAAAAAGATGCATACTATCCCTCCCCCGGTCTTTCGCTCTTATTGCCGGATTACAAAAAGTCCTCATGCCGTTTTTTGACATGAGGGCTTTTATTATTTATGGGATTTTTCTTATAAAGAGCCCGTAATGATCTACGCTACAGCCAATGCTCGTCATTACATACCTATACGCAATCTTTCGACTACGCACAAGCATTACACAACCAACACTGACCTTTGCTCGACTGCCAGAAATACCTTGGAAACCTGCTGCAATCTCCCGACTGCAACAGACCTCGGGAAGATTCCCCCGGAAATCTACGGCACCTCTGACAGTCTTAGCTCGACCATACCACATCCCTTTTGACCACACGACAACAGTTGGGCTGCCGTACAGCCTTACAAGACATGATATGATCTGCCCGCCGACTTATACCGAACCGTCAGATCCGGCATAAATCTTTGGCCGACCAATGTCGAACCCATTTGGATCCGGCACCGGTCTTGGCTCGACCACTACGAACCCTTTACACTCATAGTATGGTTCAAAAAAAGAGTTCTATACACTTAATTTTAAAAAACGTTTTTTGCTTTTTAATGGGTATATTGGTACAATGAATACAATTATGAATGGAGTGCACCGAAGGGAGGCCATGAAAAATGGCTGATGAGTTTATTGCCGGACGCAATAGCGTTATGGAGGCGCTGAAGAGTGACCGGTCGGTCAACAAATTGCTGGTATCAAAAGGAGAACGCCATGGATCAATCAAAGAAGTGATCGGTTTGGCCCGTAGCAAGGGACTGGTTGTGCAGGAAGTGGAACCGTCGAAACTGGACAGCTTGTCAAATGGTGTAAGGCATCAGGGCGTTGTGGCTTTTGTGTCGCCGGTTGAATATACCGCTTTGGAAGAGATATTGGTCCGGACGGAAGCGGCCGGGGAGGATCCTTTGCTGGTTCTTTTGGATGAACTGGAGGATCCGCATAATGTAGGGGCTATTTTACGAACGGCAGATGCAGCCGGAGTCCATGGTGTGCTAATACCAAAGCGGCGGAGCTGCCCCCTTTCCGCTACCGTGGCCAGGACTTCGGCCGGAGCCGTGGAATATGTGCCGGTCGCCCGCATTGGTAATGTGACGCAAACATTGGAATTATTGAAAAAGAAAGGATTTTGGATTGTAGGGGCCGACATGACGGGGGAAAAAAACTATTTTGAGGCGGATTTGACCGGTCCGCTGGTCATTGTTGTCGGTAGTGAGGGTCAGGGAATCGGCCGGAGTACAAAAGAACATTGCGATTTTTTGGTGCGTATTCCGATGCGGGGCAGGATCAGCTCTTTGAATGCTTCCGTAGCCTGTTCCTTGTTAGTTTATGAAACAGTCCGGCAACGGTACGGCAAGCGGAAATAGGAAGATGGCAAACGGTAAATAATAAAACAATTATAGTGGGAGGGAAATAAATACAGGAGATGAAGTCGGAATGAAAAGGCGGTTGCTGTATGTAAGTGCTTTGCTTATGTTGTGCTTACTCGCAGGGGGGGGATGGCTGATGCACCCGCTGTTCTCAAACCGGGTCTATGCCGGCGTTGTGCTTGACGGGGTAGACGTAAGCGGTAAGAGCCGGGATGAGGTGGCGCAAATTTTGCTGCGGTGGCAGCAGGAATATCACAACCGGCACATTATCGCTTATTATGGTGATCAAACATTTCCGCTGGATTCAAAAAGGGTTGATTTTAACATTGATGTGGAAGCTACGCTGAATGATACCTGGAACTACGGACGGCAAGGCTCTTGGTGGAAGCGGCTGCAGAGCATCCGTCTGGCCGCTCAAAATGGATATCATGTTCCTCTGCATATCCAATACAATAAGGACAAACTGGACCATGTTGTGGAGACGTGGAAAGAAGCCATTGATTTTCCACCCAAGAATGCAGCCTTAAGCTTGTTGACGGGAAACATCGTGCCTCAGCAAACCGGACGTAAACTGGCAACAGGTCAAGTACGGTCAATTTTGCTGCAGGCATTACAAACGCCGGATAGCAACCGGGTTCTCCTGCCGGTAGTTCCGCTTTATCCGGCAATCACAGTTGCCGATATTAATAAAACCGGTATCAAGGAAGCGTTAGGGACATATACTACTGAATTTAATGCCCAGGATGCCAATCGGACCGCTAACCTTAAACTGGCTGCCCAAAAAATCAACGGTTATATGGTTTATCCCGGAAAAACATTTTCGTTTAATGAAGTTGTCGGTCCCCGGGAAAAAGCCTACGGTTTTAAAGAGGCTATGGAAATTGTTGATAATGAACTGGTTCCCGGTATCGGCGGCGGTATTTGCCAGGTATCCTCCACATTATATAATGCGGTGTTATTGGCCGACTTGGGGGTTGTGGAGAGGCACAACCATTCAAAGCCGTTGGGGTATGTTCCGCTCGGCAGGGATGCAACCGTGGTATTTGGTGCTCTGGATTTTCGCTTTGCCAACACAAGCAAGGCTCCGGTTATGATTATGGCCGAAGTGTTGGGCAATAAACTGAGTATCGGTGTTTGCGGGCTGAAACATTTAGCGGAAACCGTCGAAATTGTTTCAGCTGACCGTCAGGTCATTCCGCCGCCGATTATCAAAAAAGGGGACAAGGAATTGTACTTAGGCGAGTCGGAGATTGAGAAACAAGGTAAGCCAGGCTTTAAAGTAACCATGTTTCGTATTGTGCGGTACAAGGGAAAAGAACTTAGGCGGGAATTGTTGTCCCGGGACACTTACTTGCCGGAGAATACGATTGTAAAAGTGGGAACTAAAATCCCGCTATTTATTAAAGAACAAAAATAAAGATTGGATTCTGAATTAATTCAATGCAATGAGTTATCGCCGGATGAATAAAACATTCGCTGGAGATGGGAGAAAGATTACGGTGATGTATCAAGAGCGATTAATTGTAGATGGATATAATGTAATTAATGCCTGGCCGGAATTGATTGCTTTGAAAAATGAAAATTTGGAGCATGCCCGGGACAAATTAACCGACATGCTGGCAAGTTATGGCGCATATAAAGATTTTAAAGTAACCCTTGTTTTCGATGCACACGCTGTGCCGGGCGGGCATTGCGCTGAAGAAACAGCATCCGGGGTAGATGTAATTTATACCAAAGAGGGAGAAACTGCTGACAGCTATATTGAAAAAATGGTATACTACCTTGTACGCTCCGGTGCGAGGGTATACGTGGTTACTTCTGACTGGGCGGAGCAGATGGCAGTTTTGGGGTCGGGTGCATATCGCGTTTCTGCCCGGGAGTTGCGGCTTGACGTTTTAGAAACCGCCAAAAAGATCCGGGAAGGGTATGTGGAATCGCCACCGGCTCAACGCCGCCGGGAAATTGGTAACCGGCTGAATCGTGATTTATTGCAGCGGCTGGATGAAATCCGCCGGCGGCGCTAAGTAGTGTTGCTGCGGCTATACAGGGAAGAATGGCTTGACTCAGGACAGGGGTATGGGGTATAATTTTTTTGAAATAGCGTGTACTGGCATTTGTGTTTCTTTTTCGGCAGTGCTAAATTGTATAGAGTGGGGGCGATGCGATGCGGGCTAATGTTCAACGCGACCTTTACAGTTGTTTTGAAAATATGACTGACGAGGAAATAGTGGTTATTGCCCAGGATAATAAGAACACAGTCGAAGAAGAATATCTTATCAGCAAATACCGTAATTTCGTTCGTGCCAAAGCCAGATCCTACTTTTTAATTGGTGCTGAACGGGAGGATATTATTCAGGAAGGTATGATTGGCCTGTATAAAGCAATACGGGATTTTCGCAATGATAAGCTTTCCTCTTTCAGGGCTTTTGCCGAATTGTGTGTAACCCGCCAGATTATTACGGCGATTAAGACTGCTACCCGGCAGAAGCATATTCCGTTGAATTCCTATGTATCGTTAAATAAGCCGATTTATGATGAAGATTCTGACCGTACCCTTCTTGATGTACTGTCCAGTTCTAAAATTTCCGACCCGGAAGAGTTGGTTATCAGCCGGGAAGAGTTTATTGATATTGAAGGTAAAATGGGTGAAATCCTAAGTGACTTGGAGTGGAAGGTTCTCATGTCCTACCTTGACGGTAAGTCCTATCAGGAGATTGCCGTAGAACTGAACCGTCATGTCAAGTCCATTGACAATGCGCTGCAGCGGGTGAAACGGAAATTGGAGCGATATCTTGATAATCGTGCGGATGACAGTGATATCCGGGGAGTTTACAAGGGACTGGCCGGGCTGAATAAAGAAGTTCAGGCAGAAATGGACGATTATAGCGACAATATGGAAGATTAAAAATGGCATCCATAGAGATGCCATTTTTTTATTCTTTATTAAGATTTAGAAAGGAAATTGCTTTTTTCTGACGAATCGTATCTATTACTGCAATGCTGTTGGGGGTGTGCTGATATGTCGGTTACGGTACAGCGGGTCTTGGAAAGTGTCCGTGAGGTTGAAGCGGGCGGCGAATGTTTGAGACTGCTGGTAGGACGGCCGGGAAGCGGAAAGAGCAAGGTAATGCGGGAGTTGGCCTCCATGCGGGGGTGGGAGTATATAGATGCCCAGAATTTAATAACGGAAGAATTTATGGATCTGGTCCCCAAAGCCCGTCCGTTGGAAGCGTTGCGGATTATGTCGAAGATAATGGAAGAGTTGAACGCCCGGGTTATTTTACTTGACCGGGTGCAAATGTTGTTTGCACCGGTATTGAATTTAGAACCGCTGGACCTGCTCAGGCAGTTAAGCAAACAGTATACTCTTGTTGCGGCTTGGCCGGGGAATTGTGAAGGCGGAAAGTTGTGTCTCATGTTTAATGGACATACTAAATATTATGATATAGTGGAAAATTATAAAATCATACAGATCGGTTAATCAACTTTGCTTGGCCAAAAGGCTGACCGTTTATGGTCGGCCTTTTGGTTTTTTGTGAAGCGGTCCTCTTGTGTATAAAAAAATATATTCAAAGGAAAAATAGAAAAGTAGATGTATTTTCCAGTACCATGATTTTATATTGGCTTATTCAGTTCCTATTCATTATCGAAAGACCGCTGCCGCGGTCTTTCTTCTTAAAGGTGGGATGATGGCTGTGGAAATTTTAGGTATACTTGTTTTTCGTGCGGTCGCCAGTATTGGCGTTCTATTTTTGGTTCATCTGGCAATGGGACAGCGGCAGATTGGTGAACTGAGTCCTTTTGATTTTGCTGTTTCCATTACGATTGGCACCATTGCCGGCGCTGCGATTGCCGATCAGAGAATTGAGCTTGGCAATGCGTTAATTTCACTCATTCTGGTAGGCGGAATGCAAGTTTTACTAAATTATGGGTCTTTAAAATCACGGCGGTTACATAAAAAAATAAATTTTGAACCGATTATTCTGGTAGAAGAGGGACAAGTAATCAAAGCAAATTTACATAAAGCCCGTCTGACCGTGGAAATGTTACTGCAGCTTTTGCGAGAGAAAGATGTATTTGATATTACGGCAGTGGAACTGGCTGTTTTAGAACCTCACGGTAGACTAAGTGTTCTCAAAAAAGCCGAGTGTTCTCCTCTGACGCCCCGGCAATGCCGTCTTACAGTGCCCGACAATGACGTTCTGGTGCCGGTTATTATGGAAGGAGAACTGCAGGAAAAGGCCCTGGTCCAGTTAGGATTTACGCCGGAACAAATAGAAGCTTTCCGGCACGAGTATCGGGATGTATTGCGAAATGTTTTTATTGCCTTTATGGATAAACGGCATCAATTACATATTGTTAAAGAAGAGGTTCAGGGAACGGAAAGATTTCTACATTGAAGCCTTTAATCCAATTACCTATTACCAATTACCGAAAAACCGCGTTAGCGGTTTTTCTTATAAATGGTTGAATTTTTCTGAGTGTCATGTATAATGTATAAGGTAAATGGAAATTAAAGGATGTGGTGCAGTGCATGAAAATATTATTGCCGTATTCCTTGGCGCCGTCGAAGGATTAACCGAGTTTCTGCCTGTTTCTTCTACGGGCCATATGATTCTGGCAGGGAGCATGCTAGGATTTGAAGGGGAAAAGGCGTCGGTCTTTGAAGTGTTTATTCAACTGGGGGCGATTTTATCGATCCTATTTTTATATCGCAGTAAATTTCAGCAGATGCTGGATTTCCGTTATCCCGGCCGCAGCGGACAGGGACTAACGGCATTTCATGTAGCAGTGGGCATTTTGCCGGTTATGGCGGTAGGCTATCTTTTACACAATCCCATTAAAGCCTATTTGTTTTCTCCGTTTACCGTTATTATCGGACTGATTGCCGGAGCGGTTTTGATGCTGGCGGCCGAAAAATTATGCAGCCGGCCAAGAGTGCGTGATGTGGATAATATGACTTTGAAGCAAGCTTTTTTTGTCGGGTTATTTCAGATTCTGTCCCTGTGGCCCGGATTTTCCCGGTCCGGCTCAACGATTGCCGGGGGATTGTTTCTAGGGTTATCCCGCACGGTGGCGGCCGAATTTTCTTTTATTATTGC
This sequence comes from Allolucifera butyrica, assembly GCF_900476375.1. Classification (GTDB taxonomy): domain Bacteria; phylum Bacillota; class Negativicutes; order Sporomusales; family UPPP01; genus Lucifera; species Lucifera butyrica. The sequence goes on from NZ_UPPP01000092.1 coordinate 30,045, forward strand.
TGTTCCGCTCATGTTCGTCGCATGCATTTATGATTTGCTAAAAGTATTAAACAAAATGAATGCAGCCGATTTAGAGATGATTGCTATTGGGTTTCTAGTGGCGTTTGTCGTTGCTTATTTGTCCGTTGTTTGGTTCCTGCGGTTTTTAAACAGGTCCTCACTGGCTTCTTTTGCCTATTACCGCTTCGTCATTGCCGCTTTGTCCGCTTATTATTTTTTCTGGCGCTGAATTTTCCGCGGATTTCTCTTTACAAGGAATTGCCGGTATGATAGAATCTGTTTTTGCTGGGCTGTTAGTATTGCTGGAACAAAGCAGTTAGAAAATACCAGAGAAAAATTTATTGACATAACGATGCAGGTGTTATATAATAAACTTCGTCACTGATGCTAGTGATCAGTGCTGGCGTAGCTCAATTGGCAGAGCAGCTGACTTGTAATCAGCAGGTTGGGAGTTCAATTCTTCTCGCCAGCTCCATTATTACGGAGGGGTTCCCGAGTGGCTAAAGGGAGCAGACTGTAAATCTGCCGGCTTCGCCTTCGCTGGTTCGAATCCAGCCCCCTCCACCATTAACTGAACATCGCGGGGTGGAGCAGCTGGTAGCTCGTCGGGCTCATAACCCGAAGGTCACAGGTTCAAGTCCTGTCCCCGCAACCAAGTTTATACGATTGCCGTAAGGCATATGATTTGATATAATTAAGCGGTCTTTTAACCGCCTTGCTGGTGTAGCTCAGTCGGTAGAGCGTATCCTTGGTAAGGATAAGGTCACCGGTTCAATCCCGGTCATCAGCTCCATTATTGAATTCAGATAGCGGGAACGATTCGTACACCGGATTGATTGCCTGCGTTTATAGTATGGCGGCGTAGCTCAGTTGGCTAGAGCATGCGGTTCATACCCGCAGTGTCCGGGGTTCAAATCCCTGCGCCGCCACCAAATTGGAAGAATCCTCGCGAAAGCGAGGTTTTTTGTTTTTTTTGCAGGAATTTAACTTTCTGGGTAGAATTTTCATTTTTGGCAAAGAATATTGGTTATTATCAAGTGGATGCCACGTTATGTGGATGGTGAGGAGGCAAAACAAAGATGGCAAAGAAAAAATTTGAAAGAACGAAACCGCATGTTAATATTGGAACCATTGGTCACGTAGACCATGGTAAAACATCCTTAACGGCGGCGATTACCCTGACGCTTTCCAAATCGGGCGGAGCCGAATTCGTAGCCTACGACCAAATCGATAAAGCGCCGGAAGAAAGAGAGCGCGGTATCACCATTAACACGGCCCACGTAGAATACGAAACGGCAAAAAGACACTATGCGCACGTTGACTGCCCGGGCCACGCCGACTATGTAAAGAACATGATTACCGGAGCGGCCCAGATGGACGGAGCCATCCTGGTGGTGTCGGCAGCGGACGGCCCGATGCCGCAAACGCGGGAGCACATCCTGCTGTCGCGGCAGGTAGGGGTTCCGGCCATGGTAGTGTTCCTGAACAAAGCAGACATGGTAGATGACGCGGAACTGATGGAACTGGTAGAAATGGAAGTTCGGGAACTGTTGTCGAGCTATGAATTTCCCGGTGACGAAATTCCGGTTATTACAGGATCGGCCGTAAAAGCCCTGGAATGCGGCTGCGCAAAGCGGGAATGTGAGTGGTGCGGGCAGATTCATAAACTGATGGATGCGGTGGACGAGTATATTCCGACGCCGGAACGGGCCACGGACAAACCGTTTCTGATGCCGGTCGAGGACGTATTCACGATTACGGGCCGCGGTACCGTAGCGACGGGCCGTGTAGAACGCGGAGTAGTTAAAGTAGGCGATACGGTAGAAATCGTTGGTATGAACGACAAGCCGAAGACGACGGTAGTAACGGGAGTGGAAATGTTCCGGAAACTGCTGGATCAGGCTGTAGCGGGAGACAATATCGGCGCGCTGCTGCGTGGCGTGGAACGGAAAGAAATCGAGCGGGGACAAGTCTTGTCGAAACCCGGCTCCATTAAACCGCACACGAAATTCAAAGGGGAAGTATACGTACTGTCGAAGGAAGAAGGAGGCCGTCATACGCCGTTCTTCAATGGATACCGTCCGCAGTTCTACTTCCGGACGACGGACGTGACCGGAGTGGTAACGCTGCCGGAGGGAGTAGAAATGGTAATGCCTGGCGACAACATTCAGATGGCAATCGAACTGATTACGCCGATTGCCATTGAAGAGGGCCTGCGTTTTGCTATCCGCGAAGGCGGCCGTACGGTTGGCGCCGGTGTTGTAACCGCTATCAAT
>NZ_UPPP01000093.1 GCF_900476375.1 Allolucifera butyrica
GCTAACTCGGCTATCCTTTTCAGTTTTGTTTCCAATGGCTTCCTGCCTCCAGTGCAGCATTGTTTCCCTTGCCAAGGGCACTACTATCTTACGTCCTTCCCTCCGCAGGCATTACCCTGCTTCATTGGTACTACTACGTAATCCGACTCCCTGCCACCTATTTGGCTTCCTCGTCTTCAACTTGTCGGCCATACTCCTTCCGGAGAGCAACAGGGTCTCCCAAGTTCTCACGGAGTAACTGTGTGTAGCATGCCAAGACCTTCGATCCCGGGGCGCCAAACTTAACTTGCCTTTATCGCTAAGCCCAGTGTTGTCTTCTGCTCGTCCCATGCATCGACCATTCCCATTAGGAATTTCGGGATTCTACTCAGCTTTCGCTTTCGGCCTACTACCTTTCCTACCTACGCTTAGACCTGGCGTTACCGCTTCAGTCCCAAGGCTGGATACCGGGTGGTTGGCTAGACCTTCCCAGACGGGATTCCCACCCGCTATACTCCGTGCGCTTCTTGGCGCACGGGACGGTTCTTTGACTCAGCTTGTCTTCAGGGACATAGAGACAAGTTCAGGAACTATGCCCATTTCCGTTTATCTCAAAACACCTATAACAAACTTTTATTTCTCATAAAAAACAAAACTCCTGCCAAATCCTATATATCGGGCAGAAGTTTATCAATGATAGAAAATCAAGCTTTTTGGTCATACCTATTCCCGACACCAAGCCCTACAGTCTGGGCCAATGGTATTTCAATAAGCGTTTATTGCACTGATAACAAGAAGAATCTTTCTAGTTTTAAATTATTGAATTTTTTATACTAATAAAATAAGTTTAAATCCGCATTTTTAGCGATTGCATACCCTAGACCAACTTCACAGGAAAGAATATCTTTTCCGGCTACCACAGTCGACCACCCTTTAAGCTTATCGGCAAGCTGAGTAACACCGTTTACACCCAAGAGTCATTGAAATGGTTGCCCGGTGAAGCATCTGATTTCCTTGTGGTGTAATTAGAAAGCGTCACGTTTATTTTGCTTGCTGTTGCCATGTATCAAAATTGACCTGCTGCTCTGGTGTAAGCTGCTGACGAATCGTTCGCATGGTATTGGCACGCAGCTGGGTAAGTTGTTGACGGAGTTCACTTTTCGTAATTGAGTTATCGCCAACTATTCTCCAGGCGGCTTCTTCGGAGCTTTCACTAATTTTGGCAATTTGAATTTTTTGCTGTCTAGTTAAATCTAGGCTTTTCAGCATTTCCTTTTTTCTTTCATTTTCACTTTGCCGCTGAGCTGACCATTGATCAAAAACGGCTTGCTGATTTGGGTCAAGCTGCCCACGTATTTCGCTTAATGCTTTATTGCGAATTGTTTGAATCTCATCCATTATGCCCCTAATTTGTCGGGGTCTCGCACTTTGAAGCTCCGATCCCTCTTGCATAACCTTCTCGTTAGCCTGACGAATGATTATTTTAATAGAAGCAACCTGTTGGTCAGTCAGATTTAACTCTTCAATTGGACTGGCAAACACGGGCAAGCAGATAAGCAAGACTACCCCTATCAGCAAGAACTGTTTTAAAATATTGTTTTTGTTATTCTTCATGTTTGTTTTCCTCTCTTTTTTGTAAAGTATGTATACCCAACCATTTTGCGGAATTTCCGACAACTTCATTCCTCATAGCCATTCCTAGTCTGTTCATAAACTTATTTGAAATCATGCACTGATTTCGCGCCCTTCCCCTTTCTCTTCATAAACCACCCCCTCCCGTATCCGATAAAGCCGTTTGAAAGTCGGAATAATGACTTCGTCGTGGGTTACAACAATGATTGCCGTTCCATATTGATTTGCTAATTTATTCAGCAAATCAACTACCATTAAGGATTTCTGACTGTCAAGGGGAGCAGTCGGTTCGTCCGCCAGTATTACAGGGGGGTTATTGGATAACGCTCGAGCAATGGCTACGCGCTGCGCCTGACCGCCGGAAAGCTGGTAAGGCTTGAACTCCGCTTTGTCGGCGATATCAAGGACCGTTAATAATTCCATGGCTCTTTGATGAGCAGATTTATCTGGCTGTCCCGCCAGCAGCATCGGCATCATGACATTTTCAAGATTGGTCAAAAACGGTATTAGATACGCAAATTGGAATATAAAACCGATTTTATCCCGTCTGAAAGCCCGTACGTCCTTAATTAGCCAGCCGTTATCAAAGATGGCTTCTCCACCAAGTTCCATTCGCCCGGCAGTCGGATCGATAATAGACCCCAGGCATTGCAGCAAGGTGGTCTTCCCTGAGCCACTTGCACCGATAAGGCCAATGACTTCTCCGGGATAAACAGCCATATTCACGCCCCGCAAAGCATCGACCGTTGTCGATCCTTTGCCGTATCGTTTCGTGATTTCTTCCATTACTATCGCCGGTTTCATAAATTATCCTCCTATTGCCGACGCCGGTTCGACTTTTACCGCCGCTCGAATACTGATGATGCTTGCCAAACTGCACATTACCATATTTAAGGCAAACGTAATTAGACGTATGTCAGCCGTGTATGTGATGTACCGCGGAAAAATCGGCAGCCATAGAACAGAAACGATTACGCCAACGGTATAGCCGATCATCCCAATCCCCCAGGCTTCCCGTAAAATCATCATGGTAATCAGGCCATTGCTAGCGCCGATTAACTTTAGAACCGCGATCTCTTTCAATTTCCCCATGGTCATTGTATAAATCAACAAAGCAACGATGGCGGCACTGACAACCTCGAAGATCCCCAGGAACAATCCAATTTGTTTTGCCGCTTTCTCGATAATCTTTGTAAGAAGAAGTTGTTTCATCTGCTCATAGGTATAGGTCTGAAAATGTTTCCACCGCTTGATATTTGCCGCCACCTGATCTGCACTCCAGCCTGGTGCAACCTTGATTAAAACGGCATTAGTCCGGTGATCGGCGATTTCATTATTTTCGTCGTTAGAATTATTTCTGTAGCGATCATTATAAATTGAAGTGTTGTCTTTTTTAAACTGCTCCTCTTGCGCGTCTTTCAGGCGAATATAAACAACGGGGTCACCGCTGGCGCTTACCATCTTTTCCACCAAACCGACAACCGTATAATCATGCCGTCTAATACGTATTTTATCGCCGATCTTAAACCCGCTTCTTACCTCAGCAATCGCCTCGTACCTCGATTGAATGATAGGCCTGCCGGCGACCATATGCGTCGGTTGCCCCATTTTACCATCTTCAAATCCCGCAACCATGATCCGGATGTCCTCCGTTCCCCGCTTGGCCTGCAAAGAAAAATACAGTACATTGGATACTTCCGCAACGCCGGGAAAGCCGGCCAGTCCCCGGTATTCATCATCATACAAAGTGGAAGCGTCAGCATAAGGGCCTGCCGTACCATCCTGAACTACCCAAATGTCGGCCCCGGAGTTGAGCGGCAACGAAAGTGCATCGGCAATCAGCCCACGATAGATGCCAAACAGGGTGATCGTCGCCGCGATCAGTAGTCCTAAAATTACCCCGGTAAGCGAGTATCGCCACCAGCTATGCCGAATGTCCCGTACAGCCAAGTTGATCACAATTCCGACACCATCCTAACGCGCGTCCCGTCAGTGATTTTGGATCTGCTGTACACAATCACTGTGTCTCCTTGCTCAAGCCCATTAAGAATTTGAACGTTACCATCCATGGTTTTCACTCCGGTTTTCACCGTCCTATAATAGGCCCTGCCATCGCGGATAACCCAGACGCCATCTCGGCCGTTCTCTGATTTAACTGCATTAGCCGGAACATATAAGGCATTCACGGCATCAGGCAAACTGATAGTCACATCCGCCAAATCACCTAGGAAAACGTTATTGGGAGTGTTGGTAATTTTCACGTCAACGAGCCGTTCTTCGGTGACCGTATCGCCTTGTGATTCCAGCCGTACAATCTTTCCGGCCAGTCTTTGGCTTTGGTTTGACCGCAGTACTATTTCCGCTGTTTGACCCAAAGCGATGCCGTTAAACTGGGTTTGATCAATCCGGGTTTGTACCCAGAGGGTTCGCAGATCAATGATATTGTACACAGCCTGCCCGGCAACCGCCGTGCTTCCCTCTTCCATATTACGGGCGGTAACGACACCATCAACGGGGCTAATAAGCAGTAAATTTTTCTTCTGCTCGATTTGTCCCTGATAATCCGCCTCCGCTTTCACCATTTTACTTTGCGTCGATTGGTAGTTTGACAGGGCTGAATCCACTACAGCCTGAGCAACCTTTGCGTTATTTTCTTGTGTGTCCAGTGATTCTTTGCTGATTGCCCCTTGTTCAAAAAGCTGTGTATAGCGTTCTATTTCTGCTTGAGCTAACTGATTTTGGCTCTTTGCTTGTTCAATTTGCGCCTGGGCGACCGCTGTATCATGTTGGCTGCTGACTAAAGCGGCATAGTAACTTGCGATACGCTGGTCCATATCGACTGGGTCGATTTCACCAATCACCTGACCCGCTTTAACCGAATCTCCTTGATCGACGTATAATTTCAGTATTTTCCCGGTCTGGACCGGCCCAACGTTATATGTCATTTTGGCCTGTACTGTGCCAATACCGAATACGGTTGGTTTGAGCGTACCTATTTCGGCTTTTGCAGCAACAACCTTCGCCGGTCCAATTGAACCGGTTCTATAAAGCCAAATACCTAAAGCACCAAAGGCTAGTAAAACTGGAACCCCGTATTTTAACCGGCGGTTGCCGGCAAGATAACGTAATAATCCACTCTGACCAACACTTTGTACCAATTTAGCCATTATCGCCTTAATCCAATTCACCAATGCCACCTCACTATATGCTTTGAAAACACTTTAGCCCCTATTAGAACAAAATCTACTCCAAAAGCATCTTCTATAAATTAATCTTAAATGAATATTGTTACATGAATTTGTCAGGTTTTTACTTTAGAAAAAAACAAGGGATGCAAGCCCATTCTTGCGTCCCTTGTTAAAGAGTTTACTCTACCCATCGTATCCGAATTTTAAATGTGGTACCTTCCCCTTTTTTGCTTTGTACCGTGATCTCCCCCCCCATAGCTTCAACCAAACCGCGGGTTATTGACAGCCCCAGGCCGCTACCGCCTGAGGAACGGTCCCGGGATTTATCCTCACGATAAAACCTCTCCCAAATCATTGGCAGTTCTTCGTCCGCGATACCTTTCCCCTGGTCAGACACGCTTACTTCGAGATAAGCGTTTTCCTTAGTTAAAGCCAGGCCGATTAAAGAATTTTTGGGAGCATAGCGTATGGCATTGCTCATCAGATTATCCAAGACTTGTTCGAATCGGCCGCTGTCACCAATAACGCAATGCTTGTCAGTGTAAATTTGCAAATTAAGTCTAACATTCTTTTTATGCAGTTGCGGTTCTACTTTATCGGCCTGACACATAAGCAGCGCGGCTAAATCAATTTTTTCCTGTTTGATCCGCATTTTTCCGGATTCCAACTGCTCCGAATCCATAATATCATAGACTAGTCGCGACATCCGATTGGTCTCGTCCAGTATTCTCTTAAGATAACGACTTTGATCTTCCTCATCTTCAGCAATACCATCCAGCAGTGCCTCTGTTGTGACTTTGACACAACTTAAGGGAGTTTTCAATTCGTGCGAAATATTGGCAAAAAACTCCCGCCGCGTTTGCTGAGTATGAAAAATTGACTCAGCCATCGCATTGAAAGTCTGACCTAGAGCACCTATTTCATCCTTACCGACGGTACTGGTGCGACTCGTATAGTCTCCGGCAGAAAAACGAACGGCAGCATTGGCAATATCGCCAATCGACCGGGTCAGCTTACGGGATAAAAGCATCCCCAGAAATATCGCGGCTATAATGCCGACAATAAACGGATATACGTAAAAGCGAGCCAATCTTTCTAATATATATTGATTTGAATTTAGAGTGTAGTACGCCACGATTATTCCCGGCCGTTCGCCAATCAATACTGGCACTGATACCGCGATAGCGCCACGTCCGACAAAGGACAGTCGGCCTTGTGATCTTACACTCTGCCAAAAATTGTCGCTTCTCATCGTTTCCGTATTATACTCTGGTGGCAACTGTCCCCGAAGCACCCTCCCATCGGCATCTTCAAGCCACATCGGCGTGCCAATGGAGTTACTGACCAATTGCCATTCTCTCATAGTAGGAATACGTCCGCTTTTTAGTTCTTCACCAAAGGAAGATGCTATGTTAGTAACCCGCTGGTTCAATTCTCCTTCTTTTTCCATTAGGTTCCCTTTATACACGAAGTAGATGATCGATCCTGTCAAAGTCAAAGCAATGAAAATGATCACCGTTATATGACTAATTACCTGGCGAAAAAAAATTGAATGCGTTTTCACGGCTTATTCACCTCAAACTTATACCCCTTTCCGCGTATTGTTTCTATATAATCGCCCGCGGCACCGATCTTTTTACGCATTCTGCTGATTGTTGTGTCCACAACGCGATCATCTCCATTATAATCATAACCCCAAATATTAACCAAGAGTTTTTCTCTGGTAAAAATCGTATGATTATTTTTCGCTAGAAAGTATAATAATTCAAATTCCTTTGTTGAAAGTTCGGTACTTTCCCCGTTATAGATTACCCTCTGCGTCCCCGGTTCCAATGAAAGCGATCCAAATTGCAAAACATCGCCTGTCAATGCGAGTTTACCGGTCCGACGCAAAACAACGCGGGCTCTTGCGACCAGTTCTCGTGGACTAAACGGTTTAGTGATATAGTCGTCAGCACCCAGATTAAAACCAGTAAGCCTATCATTTTCTTCGCCTAGAGCGGTTAAAAAGATTATCGGGACATTGCGCGTCAAGGTTTTTGCAATATCCAAGCCAGACATGCCTGGCATCATAATGTCAAGAATCAGCAAATCCGGAGAATGTGTTGTTTCGACTTCAAGCGCCTCGTCGCCGTCAGCTGCAGTAAAGACCTCAAAACCTTCTCGACGGAGATACCAGGCAACACCATTTCTTATGTCTTCCGAGTCATCAGCAATTAGAATTTTAATCATTGTCTATCACCCTTTTAAATAAAAATTTCATTTATTATATTTTAAACAAGAAAAATGACATGAATATGTCATTTCAAAGAGTGTCAAGAGGGACGTGAGTATCGAAACACAGTTGTCATTAACCCCGTTCCTAACAATTTCCACTGGGTGACGAGCTTGCTGTAAATACGGCCATACCTTGATTAAAAAAGTCTCCTTCGAAGACCGACAAAGACATTCTAGCAATGCTGGAATCCATTTTCTTATGCAAATAGAGGTGACATTTTCACAAGTTATTGACAGATATTACTTAGGTATGTAATTAAAAAGTTGTCTTTCTTCGGTTTTATACCATTCTTTATAATTGGGATTGTGCTCTTTTAAGATAATTGGAAACAACTCCCACAATTCTTTTAATGACATTCCTGATAAGTTTTTTTAATGCTTACCACCTCATCAGTAAGATTGTAAAAGGTTATTGCTCTAAAAGATGATTTTATCGTAGTAAAAAAGCGCTCTATCCATTGCAGTTAGCTTGCAAAGAAGAGCATCTTCTCCTCAGAACATGTTAAGGGAACGTTTTCGCCTTTTTGCCGCAACGCTCACCACCACGGCTTTTGACTATGGCAGCTTTTGAAGCCTCTACCTGTATGGCGACTTCGGAGGCAAAGATATTTCAAATAATGCATTTTATCAGCAGATTGTATAGCTAGGAAGATTGAAGTTTCAGCTGAAGCAAGTTATTTCAATGGTTCTTATTTTCAACCAGATAATCCGAATATCCTAAAAAACTAAAGCTCATCGCGCTGGAGTTCTAAATCCAGTTCGACGAGCTTCTTTAAATCATCAGTCGTTTTTATTTCTATGAGGTCCTTCTACTGTCTCTCTCCCGGGGGGCCCGGAATGAGACGGATGTTAGCGCATCCGTCTCATTTTCTAATCCTTCAAAGATGCAGTAAATAAATATTTATCAAATAACAATCCTAATAAAATCCCGTAAACACTAGTAGCTACCAGATGGGTGTAGTAATCGGCCATAGGTCTAATATCGAAAAAATGGCCCTCTATAGTCGCTGTTAATATGAGTTCAAAGACTCCCCAGGATAATAAACCGACTGCCAACCCTTTATAGACTAGATAATCTCGCCCCAGTTTGCCTATTGCATAATAGAACAAAACGGCAATAGTACCACCAGCTATAACATTTACAATGAACCCAATAAAAATTGAGGACCTGTTAAGTGTAACAAGAAGGCTATCCAATTCATATATGCTGTATTTTCCTATGCCTAAAACGACTAACAATTGTGTCACAATCTCACTTATTAACGTTGATAATGCACCTAAAAGACCTGCTAATAATGGTTTATCGTAGTTCATCACTTTACTTCTCCTTAAATAAATTACTATAAAAGTATTCCCCGAAAGCAGGGAACAATGCAGATTGCAAATATCAGGCAGTAATTTTTATAGCCGTCTGTCCCGTAAATTTTCCCCACCCTCGGACAATCACATCACAATACACCGCAGGTTGTCATGGGGCTGGGGTTAGCAGCGGGGATGACGCTAAATAGGGCTATATCAGAAAAGACTATTTTCCGGGGAGTGACAATTAAGGCATTAAAGTGTATGTTTGAGGCAAAATCACTTGAATTAATCATAAAACGTGGTTTAATAACAAGTATAATATATAAAATTCCGAATTGGAGGGGGATTCACTTTCGGCAACTAATTTTATGAAAAATTGGAGAGGTGGTGGTGGTGTACGGCGGTGATTACGCCGTTTATTGGGTTAGTAGAGCTGGGCGGGAAGGCGAATGGTTGGTGCGCCTGATTTCGCGAAAAACGGTTCCTGTTTTTGACAAGGAGCGAGTCAGGCCATCATTGACCAATGCCGTCATCCTTATCCTGATTATTTCCGTATGTGCATTTCTAATTAGGACCGTCGAGCCGATCGGGACAAATATTTTGAATATGCAACTCTGTTTTTTTGCCTCGTATATCGTACTTTTCATCGTGGGTATTATAGCTTACAGAAACAACCTGTTTGCAAGGATCGGCTATCAGACCGGGAAAAGATGGCTTATCTGCGGTATTGTCCTGGGCTTGCTATTTTGGTTGGTTTTGACAAAGAGAGCCAGCGCTATGCCAGGTGGAATGACCGCCCTTTTCGGAGGGGTGACCTGGGAGAGTGCAGTATATTTTCTGTGGGAATCATTTGTGGCAGTTGCCATGAGCATTGGGTTAATCGCCGTATTTAGAGAAAAATTCAATTATCAGAGCAGATTTGTCAAGGCACTGTCAGATAATTCCTTTGCTGTTTATATGTTTCATCCCCCGATTATTGTCGCGGTCTCTCTGTTATTTAGGTCTGCAGAATTATCACCAATAGTTAAATGGGTTATGCTATGCGTTATTTGTATACCGCTATGTTTTGCTATAACACACTTTGTCATCCGGAAAATACCACTTTTAAACAAAGTATTATAGGAAGGAAGACGCGGTGACGTTTCTCTTGACCCGGTCATATTTGAGTCTGAATTTTTCGCCCCAAGGATAATGCGCTAGCTAAAGCTGGCGTTTTTTTATGCTTTGAGCGAGGTTTCATTAAACGGTGACAGGGCATTTTTCCATAATCGGTTTTAGGTGACAATCGTGTTTTATGTAACATAGAATATATCAGCTCATAAGAAATTTAACGTTGAAGGGAGGTTTTTTTATGGATATTCCCAAGGACGGAACATTACTTCGGCAGGGTTCCTTTTCCCATACCGAAGGTTATGGCACGACTGCCGACGGTTTTGCGGCTCATGCCGAGGGTTATGTCACAAGCGCCGGCGTAAGTAACACGCAAGGCGTTGGGGCCCATTCCGAGGGCATGCTGACAACAGCCCAAAATAATGCCTCACATGCGGAAGGATACAATACATCGTCTACCGGGTATGCCGGCCATACGGAAGGATACCAGACGGCGGCGGCAGGTACTGCGGGCCATGCCGAAGGATATTTGTCATCGTCATCCGGTAATTACTCCCATGCCGAAGGCCAAGACACGATGGCCGGCGGAACGGCCTCCCATGCGGAGGGGCTTAACACGACAGCCAGCGGTGACGGAGCCCATGCCGAAGGGGTTATTGATGCAACCGACACTACTTTTGTTATCAAGGCGTTGGCCCGTGGTTCCCACGCCGAAGGAATAGGCACGACGGCAGGCGTGGATAATGCTACCGGTATAGGGGCTCACGCCGAAGGGTACCACACAGTGGCCAGCGGAGATTTTTCCCATGCGGAGGGGGAAATCACGACAGCCAGCGGTGAAGCGTCCCATGCGGAAGGAGGAGACACAACGGCCAGCGGTACTTTTTCCCATGCGGAAGGCGTGGCTACAAATGCCACCGGCAACTTTTCCCATGCGGAAGGCAATGTTACAGTCGCTAGCGGCCTTTATTCCCACGCCGAAGGATCGCAAACAACTGCCAGTGGTGATAACTCCCATACCGAAGGGCTTCTAACGAATGCAGGCGGTTTTGAGGGAGCCCACATTATCGGCCAATTTGGCCAGGCTACCAATCCGTATTCCTGGTTCTTGGCTAATGGCACCGATGCTATCAATGTGGGAATCGGCGCGAAAATTATTGGCAATGACCCGCTCCAGCCAGGTGTAACCAATGCTTATATTGACGGAGCCTGGATCGGTGGCGGGGCCGACTATGCCGAAATGTTTGAGACGGTGGACGGGCAGTCGATTGAACCAGGGTATTTTGTCACGCTGGACGGCGAAAAAACTCGAGTCGCACATGCTAATGATGATTTTGTCCTGGGCGTGACCAGCGTGAATTATACTGTCCTTGGTAACAGCGGCGAACTGCGCTGGAAAGGCAAATATCTTACCGACGAGTGGGGGAGAGTTCTGAGACGGGAAGTAGTCGTGCCGGCGGTGACCGGTGAAGACGGCCATGTGATTCGTCCTGAACGGAAGGTAGTGCAGCCGGTGTTAAACCCGGCCTGGGATAATACCCAAAAGTATATTTCCCGCCTGCTGCGCCCCGAATGGGTAGCAGTCGGCCTGATCGGAAAAGTGTTGGTTCGGGACGACGGAACAAGTCAGGCCAATGGCTACTGTACCGTCACGGATAGCGGTGCCGCTACCACAGCGGCCAACGGGTACAGGGTGCTCAAACGTACCGGCGACAGGCAGATTTTGATATTGTTTAAGTAATATGGCGCGTATATCGTTACCTGTCGAGGCTTCCAGGGGATTCTTCCCCTGGGAGCCTTTTGGTTTCGGGAAGGTTGGAATGTTTTTCGCATCATCACAAAAGTATCTCACTGTCATATAATGTATAAATCGACATACAGCCCGGAGAACGGAAAAAGGAGGAGCGGAATGGAACTGCAGCGGGAGCCGGTTGTCATTCTTGGCGCTGGCGGCCACGCCAAAGTGATTATCGATATTATCCGGGCACAAGACTTGTACGACATTATCGGGTGCCTGGATCAAGCGAAAAACTCCGGTCACTGTGTGGCGGGAGTTAAGATCATCGGCGAAGACTGTATGCTGGAAGAAATCGCCAAAAGCGGCGTGAATAAAGCGTTTGTCGCCATCGGCGATAACAGAAGACGGGCGGAGCTGGCGCATCGGGTGCGCCGACTGGGTTTTGTCCTGATTAACGTGATTAGTCCCCATGCCTATATTTCCGCTGCCGCTATGCTGGATGACGGCGTTGCCGTGATGCCCGGGGCAATCGTCAATGCCGGCAGCCGCATCCTGAGCAATGTAATCATCAATACCAAAGCATCGATAGATCATGATTGCGTACTGGAAAGCAACTGCCATATCGGTCCCGGCTGCACCTTGGCCGGCAACGTCCAGGTAGGGGAAGGAACGTTTTTAGGCACCGGGACCAGTGTCATTCCCCGGGTTCGCATCGGTTGCTGGAGTATTACCGGTGCCGGAGCGGTGATCGTTGCTAATATACCGGACAATGCGCTGGCTGTGGGCGTTCCCGGCAGAGTGGTAAAAAATAGCCGGTCAAGGAGAATGTCATGAGATTACCGATCGCACAACCGAAGCTGAACGGCAACGAAATGATGTATGTAATGGATTGTCTGGAAACCAACTGGATTTCATCAAAGGGTAAATACATCGAACTGTTTGAAAAACAGTTTGCCCAGTATATGAACGTCGCTCATGCGGTGACCACCAGCAACGGTACGACGGCATTGCATTTAAGTCTGCTTGCCTTTGGTGTGGCTCCCGGCGATGAGGTCATCGTGCCGACGCTGACTTTCGTCGCTACCGCCAACGCGGTGCGCTACTGCGGTGCCACCCCAGTTTTCGCCGATGCGGAAGGCGAGACATGGAATATCGATCCGCAGGCAATAGAAGCCAAAATCACGCCGCGGACCAAAGGCATCATCGCTGTTCACTTGTATGGTCACCCGGCCGACATGGACCCCATCATGGACATCGCGCGCCGCTACGGCCTTTTCGTCGTCGAAGACACCGCTGAGGCGCACGGCGCTGAGTATAAAGGCCGCAAAGTTGGGACGATCGGCGATGTCGGCGCTTTTAGCCTCTACGGGAATAAAATCATAACCACCGGTGAAGGTGGTATGATTACGACTAATAACGCCGCGCTGGCGGCCAAAATAATGCTGCTAAAAGGCCAGGGCATGGACCCGGAGCGGCGGTACTGGCATCCGGTCATCGGTTACAATTACCGCATGACCAATATTCAGGCGGCGATCGGCCTGGGCCAATTGGAGAAAATAGACTGGCATATCGAAAACCGGCTCCGGGTGGCCAGGCTGTACCGGGAGCGGCTGTCGTCATTCCGGGAGCTGACGCTGCCGGCGAAAAAACCGTGGGCTAAAAATGTCTATTGGCTGTTTACTGTATTATTGAATACCGACAAAATATCACGGGACTGCGTCACGGCTCGTTTGGCCACCGCTGGTATTGAAACGCGGCCGGTTTTTTATCCGGTGCATATGCTACCGCCCTATGTACGGTCTGAGCGTTCCGCCGGTTTTCCGGTAGCAGAACGGATTTCCCGGAGCGGTTTTAACCTGCCGACTTACGCTGATCTGACCGAAGCCGAAGTGGCTTATATCTGCGAGCAGCTTATTAAATCTGTAAAGTAGGGTGAAATTATGCGGGTTGGCATCTATTTGGGATATCCCTTTCCGGTGCTGCTGGCCGGAGAAGGAATAGGCAGGTACGTCGTCCGGCTTGCGGCGGGGCTGCTGTACGAAGAACCAGGAACTGAGATTCATATACTGGTGATGCCGCCTAATGTCACGGAAGTAGAGCAGATGTTCACAAGATTAAAGCTGGAATTCCCGTCAAGGCTTACCATTTACTGTTCGGACGATTTACGATGGATAAATACAGGCGTTCCTGTGGATTTATGGATCGTGCCGTGGGTAGGACTGGAGTCTGCCCAATATTTGACCAAACCGCTGCTTGTCTGCCTTCATGATCTGGCCTGGCTGCATGTACCGGAACTTGAAGACCTGGGAAAATGGATTGATGGCACGGCAAAAACGCTCACCCGCAAAGCGGCGGCGGTGATTTGCAACTCCAGCTACATCCGTACCTGCGATGGTCTGGACTATCTTAAGCTTTCCCCGGAAAAAACCCATGTCATCAGGCCGGCGGCCCCGGCGGAGGAATACTCCAGTTTTGCTTTGTGCCAGGAACAGGAGTTTCGCGAACAATATCGTTTGAATCATAACTACTTTGTCTTTCCTTCCATCATACGGCCACATAAAAATCATCTCCGCCTGATTAAGGCTTTCTTTAGGTTCAAACAAGAGCAGACAACAAGGAAAACCGAATTGGACCTGGTATTTACCGACTATTGGGAGAATTTTTACCACAAGAGCGAACTGCTAAGAGGGTGTGACCCCCTGTTCGACAGCATCAAATTTCTTGGCAGACTGCCGGCCCACGCTCTACCGGCCCTGTACAAATATGCTGCCGGTACCGTAGTACCTACCTTGTTTGAGGGCAGTTGCCCCTTTCCGATTTTGGAATCCCTGCTCATGGGGACACCTGTATCCTTCGGCAGGATCGCCGTAGCAATGGAAGTAATTCGCGACCGCGGCGCCTTTATCACCTTTGATCCTTACGACGTGGCGGACATACAAAGAGCAATCGGTGAGCTTTGGGAAAGCGGAAAAAGTACCGCGGTAAAACAAAAAACCGCTTTAAGCTACGTTCTTGCGCGGACATGGCGGGATGTGGCCCGGGAATATCACACTGTATTCGACCGGATTATGGGGTAGCCTATTGTCGATTGGGTAGCAAAATGCTCCTGAAGACCTGCACATATTGTTCGGCAATGTCGCGCCAACAAGGGCGGGCATCGTTGCTGCCGAGCATGACGGAGTTTTTATATGTATGGTAGTTCAGCAGCATTTCTTCCAAGGCGGCAGCAATCAAGACAGGTGATTCGGGATCAAACCACACGATTTTAGCGCTGCGGGCTGCCAGGTGTTCCCGCATTACCGGAATGTCGGAGCATAATACCGGCGTCCCCATACTTAGCGCTTCTTCCACCGGATAACTTCCCCCACCTTCGGCAAGACTCGGCATAATTAATGCCTTGGCATTCCTTATTAGTAAATTTACGTCATTATCGCTGACATAGCCTAACGGGACGAGATCTGCACCGAGCTGTAAGCCGCTGCGCTTGATAAGCGATACGAGCACCGGCAGATAAATTTTATCCGGCCAATCGGGTGGTTCCAGCGTCAAATCTTCCGTCTGATAACCGCATAGGACTAACGGGTACTGCTTCCGGCGGGCAAACTTCGCATAGGCTAGCAGGAGGTTATAATGGTTTTTATGCGGGGCGGTATTGGAAGGATACAGGATATATTCCGGCGGAAGTTTTTTCGCTACGCCGGGGGATAAGGTTTCAGCGGTAAAAACAGTGGCTGGTGAAATGGCATGGGAAATGACCGCCGCATTCTCGTGCTTTTTGCCGAAGTTGGCGATCAGTCTTGACTTTATATAGCGTGACGGAACAACAACAGCGGAACAGTTTTCAAGCCAGTCTTTGGCTTGGGCCCAGGCATGCTTCAGAATTGCGCCGGACAAAAACGGCGGCACGAAATCAAATACGGTGGTGTCATGAAAAGTGCATATCATTGGTTTGCCTGCAGGTTCATAAACCATACCGTGGGGCCAAAAGCAGTAGACAAGATCAAATGCTTCGGCCAGATGTTGCAGGGGTACTACCTCCTGGTTGTCGCTGTAGGAAATTGTTAACTTAGACTGAGGGGAAAGCGCCATTCGTTCCTTTAATTGGCTCATCGAATGAATTACCAGGTGAATGCGGGCTACTTCTTCCAGTTCAGCCATAGCCGGAAGCAGATTTGCAAGCAGTCTTCCTCCTCCGCCTATCGACACGGCAGAGCACCATACGAGAATCTTCATAAAGTCGAGTATCCCTTCCCAATTATATAATCACCAGCGCTGATTCCCGGTTGCAGTAGGTTAAATCAGCTTTGCACATACATACTATATTGACCTGCCTAGGAAAAAATTACCTAAAATGTTTAACCCCGTCCCCCTAGTAACAGGACATAACAGTGACACCTTATTATAATAAGGTACTCGCGACATGGTTATAATAATCATGTAAACTGATTGCCGGAGGGATTGCTGTGAGTAACCAAGTACTGCTGTGGGGACTGTTAATTGTTCCGCTTCTAACCTTATTTTTTATACCCAGAGAAGATATTAAGCGGTTTATGCCGGTAGCTTTATTAGCTATAGTAACGAGCATACTGGTAGTACAAGTAGGTGAAACATTGCAATGGTGGCACTTTAAAGAAGCGGCTTATCCATTACGAGACCCTTCTTACCTCTATAGTCTAAACCCCATTGCAACTATACTGATTTTTCGTTTTACCTATGGACGGTTTTGGTTATTCCTAGCAGTTGATGCGGTATCTAATTATATATTTTCTTACCTGTTTATTGATTATTATTTGGGAATTAGGGACATACTCCAGTATTTAAAGTTAGGTCCCTTCCATGCATTACTACTCACTACAGTTACGGGAGTTTTGTTATATTGGTATCAAATGTGGCAGGAAGGTATATTTATTCGTACTGAAAAAACAAGCGTTTCGTCGAATTTGCAACCAGCAGCGACCAAATTATTGGATCAAGAAGGTGATAATAATTCAGAACATTAATTGGAGTAACATCAGTATGACCATTTCCGTTCATCTCAAAACGCCTACAACAAACCTTTATTTCCCATAAAAAACAAAACTCCTGCCAAATTTTACATATTAGGGCAGAAGTACAGATATCCTTAATTTTTGTTTGATTGTCTAGTATCCGAGGGGCAAAATTGTTCCAGGCGGTTTGCTCTACCCAAGACATCACATACTGCTGCGTGATTTATTCATTGAGAAAGAGCAGATAAATCCTATTATGCCGAAAACAGCTCCTACCCACATTATGGTTGAAAAAGTGGATAAAAAAGCCTGTTCGGCAGGAATGTCCTTTTTGGATAGGATTAAGAGCATAAAACTGAATAATGAACCGCCAATAGTTGTGCCTGCAATCATTCCGATATTTCGGAAGGTAGCTACAACGCCAGATGCAACACCTTGATAGTCTTTCGGAGCAGCACCCATTATGGCGGAATTGTTGGGTGCTGCAAAGACACCTGTGCCAAGTCCAGCACATATCAGTCCAAGAATTAATAATAAAAATGCTATGGAAGACGTCGTTTTCGCCATAATTCCAAACAGAAGAAGACTAAGAATACTGAATCCCATACCGGTCATTGAAAAAATTCGTGAACCCAGACGGTCGGATAAAGCTCCCACAATCGGTGAACATATCATCATAATAAAGGGGGTAATGGTGAAAATAATACCAGTTTCCATAGCGGAACTGTGTAAAACCTGATCAAAATAAAACGGAATAATAAATAATGTCAGGTAAAAGCAAAGATAATTAAATGCAGCTCCCATTGCACCAAAACCGAAGTCTCGAATCCGAAAAAGTGAAAGGGGCATCATTGGAGATCGCGCCTTTCGTTCTGAATGGAAAAATAGTATAAAAGAAAGAACCATAAGGATAAAAATCAGCAGAAGAATAAAATAAGAGCTCGTTATCGAAGCCCCGTTCATAAGTATCGTAACTGCTGTCATAGCAATTGCAAAGAATACCATACCTCGAATATCTATTGATTTAACACTTGTCACATTAATATCCTTAACATAAAGAAATGCTAATATAAATCCGCCTAAACCGAAAGGAACAGAAATGAAAAAAGTAAAATGCCAACCTAAAAACTGGGTAATGCTACCTCCGAATAAAGGCCCAAGTGAAAGCCCAATATAAGTCATCAACGCCTGAATTCCAAGTGCCTTACCTCTTTCCTCAGAGGAAAATGTGGTTGTTATAATCGCAGGTCCGACAGACAAGAGAATTGATCCGCCAAACGCCAGTAAAGCTCTGCCTAAAATTAAGGTGAAGAAATTTGACGAGTAGCCGCATAAGATTGATGAACATGTAAAAAGCACAAATCCGAACATAAATATTTTCCGATGCCCCCAAAGATCGGAAAGCCTCCCGATTGGGATTAACGTAACCGTCATAATGAGCAGATAAATTAAAACGATCCACTCAGATTGGCTGAGTGTCGTTTTTAGAGAATGTTCTATAATGGGTAAAATAGTGCTTGTTAGGCTTGAATTTAAAGAGGAAAGAAATGCACCAATTCCTACACAGAGAAGAACAAACCATTTATTTTGTCCTGGAAGAATACTATCCATAGAATTAAAACCCCTACCTTATATTTTTTATAAAGTTATTATATCGCGCTAATATATATATGTAAAATACGTAAATATGATATAATTTATATATAAATATATATAAATCAGGAGTGTTTACGTTGGATCTAACACAGCTTACTTACTTTAAAGCAATAGTTGAGGCAGGTAGCATTACCAAGGCGGCAGATCGAGTTCATGTCCCACAGCCTTATTTAAGCAATCAGTTAAAGAATATGGAACATGCACTTGGCGTAAAGTTAGCAATTAGGAGTACTCGAAAATTTCAGCTTACTGACGCAGGAAGACGTTTTTTTGAGCGGGCTACACAAATTCTTGAACTGATGGATACAACAAGTAAAGAATTAGAATCGTATGAAGCTGGATTGCAGGGTACGCTTAAAGTTGGAACGATTTCAACATCCGCAGCAATTCTCTTATCTGATTCCATACGAAAGTTTCATGAGAAATACCCGGATGTTAAATTTGAAATTAGAAATATGGTTACACAAAAAATACAGGAATCACTAAAAATTGGAACAATCGAACTTGGAATTATACGTACTCCATTTAACACAGATGATTATGATTCATTCAATTTGCCTAAACAACCAATGGTTGCTATCCAAAATACTGAGTACGAAAGCAACGAGAACATCATTCGGCTTAGTGAGCTTTCAAAAAAACCTTTGCTCGTTAACTACAGGTTTGAATCTATAATAATTGACGCCTTTCACTCAGCAGGCTTTGAACCAAATATTCTATGTAAAATTGATGATACACGCTTAATATTACTTTGTTCAAATTCCGGAATGGGTACAGCAATCATTCCCAAGGATTGGGTCAATATTTTACCTGGGCTAAATTTGTACTATCGTGAAATTACCGCTCCAACATTGGAAACCAGTTCTGCCGTTATATGGGCGAAAAATCATACCTTATCTTCTGTCGCGCGAAATTTCTTAGATACTTTTAAACAATAGTAAGTATTCCATTTCAGTAAACGTCCCAAATTGTTTACTTATGGTAGGTAGAAGGTACTTTATATGTAAAAAGGCCATCGCACCAATTTCGCTCGTGCAATGGCCCCCTTAACTCCAGGAAATAAAGCAATCACTTTATTTCCTGTCGTAATATTCATTTCCGACCATATATCCCTTATCAAGAGATGGATTTAGTGTAATGGTTCCAATCATGCTTTTCCCGCGCTCCCGCACATCCGAATCTTTTCTAGTATGACTTTTTCCAGTGTTTCTAAGTTATGTATATAAAGCAAAGTTTGTAATTATATATGGATGCTTACTCCTTGTACAACTTTGTTTACTTCCCCGCTAGGAAACGGATTATCGGGAGTACATCCTAATTGTAAAGAAGCATATAATGCGAAAATTTGTGCAACAAGCAGAGGAATAAAGAAAGTAAAAGCATCAGTTAACTTTTCTTGTTCCGAATTGAAAACATATATATCTGCCAATTCTTTAATCTTTGCATCATATTGATCAGAAACAATAAGTAATTTATGCTTTCGGGATTGCGACAATTCTCGTATCATATCCATGTCATATTTTTGGGTATACTCATTATTGGAGACAAAATACATGATTACAGTGTTGGGAGTTAACATTGCCTTAGGACCATGGCGAAAACCCATAGGAGTGTCATAGCGGGATATAATTTTTCCCGCCGTCAGTTCGAGCAACTTTAAAGCAGATTCTCGCGCTATACCAAATAAATTACCGGCTCCCAATACGACCATTCTATCAACATGTTTCTGATAAGCGCTAGCAATCATCCTCTGTTTACTTTCTATGACAGCCTCCGCATAATTTGCAACCGTATCCACTGGTTTGCTAAGATCTTCGCTACTATTTAAAATACTGTATGCTGCCAATAACATACCGCTTGTACTGCTAGTCATAGCAAAACCATTATCATGAGCTTCATCAAACTTAAAATTCAACGTTCTCTCATTGGTTATTCCAGCCAATTCCCCCTGGCTATTACAGGTAATGACAATATGAAAAACATTATCTATCATCTTTTCCGCAAGCTGAATTGCCGCGACACTTTCCGGACTGTTTCCGGATCGTCCAAACGAAATTAATAAAGTTTCAATATCTTTTATTAAATATTGTTCTGGATTTGCAACAATATCCGTTGTATGGATTGATTCAACATGGTTGAATCCCAATTCTTTTCTAACTAACGGTGCCAACGCATCCCCTATAAAACCTGAACTTCCCGCCCCGGTAAAGATAACTCTAGTATCTTTACCAATTTTCATTATGAAGTTTTTTATTTCCTCTTTCCGAAGTACTATTTTTCCATATATCGATTTCCACACATCAGGCTGGCGCAAAATTTCGTCTACCGTATCCCCGCTTTTTCTTTCCAATACAGTCTCTCTCTCAAATCCAAATATTTCACACATATTTCTCGCTCCTCTTCCATATATTTAGCAACCATTTCTTATATCTATTAATTCTTCCAGATAAATTATTTCATTACCGGCACACGCTTCCAGGTTTTACAGCGTACATATAATCATCAATGCAATTAATGATTCTATCTTTTAATAGACTCTCAGGGTCTCGCTTTAACAAACCATTTTGTATTTTCTTGTATTGCATTGGCATAAACTGGCTTATCAAGCTTAACGGAATATCCACCAAATGCAAATTTTTTATCAATTTGTCAAAAGCATACTGAACTTCACGAACAGGTAGGTAATACCTACACCTATCAGAAAAACTAAACTTTCTCGCATACCTAATCTTAGCTGGCTCCCCATGATAATGATTTTTCCAGTTATCGGGATTATTAACCATGTAGTAGTCCAAAACTTCCATAAACCTAGACTGTTCAACGTTATAGTTAAATCTAAACAGCTCAGATTCCATATAGCTTAATGCGAATAGCCCCTCTCTCAAGGCAAATGTTAATGCTGGTCCAACCTTCAAAATAGCTATCCCGTCTTCGACCATCTCCCTAAGAGCGTGAGCCGGCTGATAATCAGTCGAATGGCCTTCAAATATAAGTCCTGGATATCTCTTTAAAGCCGCGCTCAGTTCCTGCGCTGCAGAACGCTTATATTCGTGTATACTTTCATTACCGAATTCTACCCCCGGTTGTACTACAACGGCAATCACGTTATCCCAGACCACATCCAATTGATATTTCTGAAAAGCCTTTTTAAATGTCTCTATTGTTCTTTCAAAATCCATGACTTTAGTAACGTGAATCCCCTCTTCTACCTCTTGACTTCCACCCGGAATAGGCACTTCACTCCCCACCACATACACCGGGTTAATGGCATCTGGCTTATCCTTCCGTAATTCAGTAAAAGCTAACTCCGCTTCCTTACATAACATCGCTCCTCTCGTTGCAATGATTTCAGTATCCAGCGGAGTATTTTGCTGATCATCCGCTAACTTCATACTCGTATCAATATGGATTTTAGTAAATCCAGCCATAACATACTCCCTTATTAATTCTTTCGATTTCTGCATAGCTGAATTTGCATCTTCACTATTCCACGTTAACGGCCCTAAATGATCGCCGCCAAAAATTATTTTGGTTTGCGGAAATCCTATTTTTGCTGCTAATGAGTACACAAATTCGCGAAAATCGGCTGGTCTCATGCCCGTGTATCCGCCAAATTGATTCACCTGATTAGCAGTTGCTTCTATCAACACATGCTCGTTGTCAATCAAAGCCCGTTCCATTACTGCTGTAATTACGAATTTATCAGCACTACATGCTGAATATATGCCGCATGCCAGACCATTCTTTTGCTTTTCTACCAGGTCTTTCAATGGATGCTTAATATACATATAATCACTTCCTTTCACAAAATTAATTGTAGTTGTCAACAAGGTGGTAATGACGTCATTACCATTTTGCTGACACTCAATTATCTTTGATAGACAATTTCGCCTTTAATCAGGGTTCTTACTACTTGGAATTGATTATCCACAATTATCAAATTTGCTTTATTGCCTATTCGAATACTGCCTATCTCATTCTCTAGTCCCAGCATTTTAGCAGGATTACGCGAAGCCATATTAATAGCGTCTGTGGGATTAATCCCCATTTTTGTTATAAGCCCTGCGACTTCTTTCAGCAAATTAGTTGTGCTGCCTGCTAGTGAGCCATCACCTGTTCGCGCAATAGAATGGTTGACAGTTACTTTAACTTGACCGAGTTTATATTCCCCGTCTTCCAATCCCGCTGCTTCCATTGCGTCACTGACTAAAATTATTTTATCCTTAGGTTTACAGCGTAGTAGTATTTCCATCACAGCAGGATGAACGTGTGTAAAATCGGCAATCAACTCTGCATAGATTTTATCATTGGTCAAAACCGCCCCAACTGCCCCCGGTTCTCGGTGGTGAAGGCCTTTCATGCCGTTAAAGGTATGAACAGCGATATCCGCTCCGGAAAAAACTGCTTTTTTCATTTCTTCAAAAGTAGCATTAGTATGTCCCAATGAAACATGTATGCCTTTTTGAACTAAGTACTGAATTAAGTCAATTGCATTCTCTTTTTCCGGCGCCAAAGCAACTGTTAAAATGCTCCCGCCGGCAGAGTCAATAAATCCCTTTATTTCTTCTATTTGAATCGCTCGCAGCAACTCTTCCGGCTGAGCACCTCTATGCTTACTTGTAAAATATGGTCCTTCTAAATAACAGCCTAATATCTCTGCCCCTTCTACCTTCCCTAAACATACATGTATATTTTTTAACGCCATGTTCATTTTATCTAAAGAAGCGGTCATAACAGCAGGAACAAAAGATGTCGTACCGTTCTTTGCCAAAAACTTGGATACTTCATTCACCGAAACAAAATCAGCTTGCATAACATCATAAGAATTTGCTCCATGAATGTGTGTATCAATGAATCCAGGCATTATACCCATTTCTTGGCGATCCCATAAACATTCAACATTTACGTTGTTTTCCTGTTCTACAATATCTTCTATTAGACCATCCTTTATGACGATCTTACCATTCTCAATGATCTTGTTTTCCAGATATATTTTTTTTGCAGATATTGCATAATATGATGTATTCATTTTAAATCCCCGTGGACGTATGTTTTTTACATTTACCTACGTACGCATAGCTTTGCACTCCATTTTTCCCTGCGGTAATTGCCATCTCCATTAGTTGTTCCAAATTATCGCATTCCCTGCTTAATACCACTTCCAAAGCCATTGCCAAATTGGTTCCCGCGATGACCTTGCTTTCCGCTATCTCCGAGCCAGCCAGCACACTGCATCGAAATGGCGACCCTCCCAGTAAATCGGTTAAAAAAAGTACTTTATCACAATTTTCAAAACTGTTAACAGCTTGTTTTAGTTGACGACTGAGTTCATCCGTAGAGCACTCCAGCCCAAAATCGACAGCCGCTACATTAATGGACTTTCCGGCAATCATTTCCACCGCACTTGAAAGCCCTGTAGCAAACTGTCCGTGTCCGGTGATTACAATCCCAATCACATGCATCCTCCTTTGTTGTAGGTCTTAAAGTGTGGATTGGGTATCCACCCAATCCACACTTTTTTACAATAGGCCAATCAGTTTACCGATAATTCCAATCACGACCGTTAATGAGATTAGCTTTACAGGCGAAAAATTCTTCTTCAGCAAGTAATACATCAAAAGGGTGTAGCCAAAAGGCAGCATATTGGGCAAAATTTTATCCAATACATCTGCCTGTAGAGCAACTTTAGCATCGCCAGCAGTAACTACCAATGGAATTTTCAAACTAATATACGATGCAATGAGTGTACCAATAACCGTTAAACCTACTATATTAGCGGCACGGGCAACGTATTTGGTATTTTCTTTTAAGGATTGTATGGCCTTAACACCCGTATTATAGCCATAACTCATCAACCCGAAGCGTAAGCCAAAATGAATAATATTAAATAACACCAAAAAGATAACAGGCCCTAAAATATTGCCTTCTATTGCAAGAGAAGCGCCAATTCCGGCGGTTATCGGCAAAGCAGTAAGCCAGAACATGGCATCGCCAATTCCTCCCAGTGGCCCCATGGTAGCTATTTTAATACCTCGTATGGTTTCTTGGTCTTCTTTGTTTTCTTCCATGGCTGTAACAATACCCATAATAAAAGTTACCAGAAAGGGGTGCGTATTAAAAAACTCCATATGCATTTTCATTGATTTGGCCAAATCATTTTTGTTTTTATGGATTTTTTCCAAAGCCGGAATCATGCTGTAAAGCCAGCCGCAAGCCTGCATTCTTTCGTAGTTGAAAGAAGCTTGTAAAAAAAACGAACGCCATGCCATACGATTAAGCTCTTTTTTGGTAATGACTCTGTCGGTTGCCGTTTCTTGATAAGCAGTAGCGCTATTAGATTCCATGACTTCTGGCCTCCCTTTTCGCTGCTTTTTCAGCATTGTTTTTATTTATGTAATAATCATAACCGGCTATACAGGTAGCTATAATTGCGACCGCCAACAAAGGAAGCTTCAAATACGTAGCAAGTATAAAACCAATAATAAGAAACATGCCATATTCTTTTTTGTACATGATCTTAAGCAACATAGCAAAACCGATTGCCGGCATCATTCCGCCCGCAGCGGACAAACCGCTAATTAGCCACTGGGGCAAAGCGGAAACAACGTGTTTGGCTAAATCCGCACCGAAATAAATAGGTAAAAAGGCAATAACTGCATAAAACAGTCCCAAGAACAGCATTCCTAAGTAATTGATTCGAGCAATCGCTCCAGTATCTGCAGCTTCCGCATACACATCCGCTTTGTGCATAATGGGAGAAAATACAGTAAACATTAGAGTAATAGCGCCCTGTACAGCAACGGCAAAAGGCACGGCTACGCCAACCGCTACTTTAGGGTCTTGCTTGGTCAAAATAGCAAACGCACAACCAATAATTCCGCCAATAACTACATTGGGTGGTTGGGCCCCCGCTAACGGTACCATTCCCATCCAGACCAGTTCCAAAGTCGCACCTGTAATCAAACCAGTTTGCAAATCACCTAAAATAAGACCGACCACTAACCCCGTGACCAAAGGACGATGTATATGAGTCAACCCATCAAATAAATCGATACCGGCAATAAATGCCCAAAGTGCAATTAACAGCGCTTCCCCCAGCATGATACCCCTCCTGCTTTTTAGTTTTTCCCTTGATCCGTTACCCCTTTAGCCGTTCTTTCTCAGCACTCACCTCCAGTTGCATTTAAACTACCTATGGAGTTTTATAAGAATTTTGAAATATCAGTATTGCTTTCGTCGGGAACTCTCCGTATTTCCATCTTCACTCCCAGTTTCTGCAATCTTCGAAATGCTTGTTTATCGGCTTCGTTAACCGATACCGTACTTGTGATTTGTTGTTTGCCTTCGCTAAAATGCATGTTCCCGATATTTAGTTTCACAATAGGTACATTTCCTTCAACCAGTTTTACAACATCCTGGGGATCTTTTACTACTAAGAAAATCAATTGGTCATCTGCCGCATAATGGATTTTGTCAATAGTCTCCTGAATAGTAAAATACCGGGTGTCTACTACATCAGATACTGCCATATCCATTAAGTTCTGCTGCACCGGATCATCTGCGACCTTATCATTGGCCACTACGATCAAATTAGCCCCTAAATGATTGGCCCAGGTCATTCCCACCTGACCATGAATTAAACGGTTATCAATGCGGGTTAATAAAATGTTGGGCATAGCTAATCCCCCTTTTCTCCTCAATCATATGTAAATTTTCATTGTCACTCATCATGATGTCCGCACCAGTTGTGGCAAATAATAGATGCAGTTGGCTCTATTATCTTTGCAGTATTATGCAAAGATTCAAATTTATTACCCCGGACGATACTGATGGTATATTCTATTACTTTCTCATATTTTCAAAGGTATAGCACTCGATTTTAGACTGGATATTTCTTTCGCCATTTACAAATATTTCGCTTCTTCCTCACCGGTATTTACCGATCGAAACTTTTCTTCTTTTTTCCTCAATTATATGTAAGTTTTCGTCACTAGTTGTCATGATGTCCGTACCAGTTGTGGTAAATAATAGATGCCGTTGGCTCTATTATTTTTGCAGTGTTATGCAATATTCAAATTTATCGCCCCGGGCGATACTGATGGTATACTCTATTACTTTCTCACTTTCAAAGGTATAGCGCTCAATTTTAAGACTGGGTATTTCTTTCGCCACTTGCAAATATTTTGCTTCTTCCTCACTGGTATTTACTGATTGAAACTTTTCTTTGGCTGATGTAAATTTAACACCGTACTTTTGCGTAAAAATATCATACATAGCCGTTTTCTCAAACAATTCCCTTGTCAGCCCCGGAAACCGTTCATAAGGCAAGTAAGTCCTCTCGATCATCATCGGCTTATTGTCTGCCAAACGCAGCCGTAGCATTTTGTATACCATACTGCCATCCTTCACCGATAATTTGTCGGCAATTTTTTTACTACACCCCATCACCTCAAAACTTAACACCCGGGATGAAGGTATCTTGCCCAGCTTTTTCATTTCTTCCGTAAAACTGTAGAACTTCAATAGTTCCTGATTTACCCTTTGAGACGCCACAAAAGTCCCTTTTCCATGAGAACGACAAATATAGCCGTCGCGTTCCATCTCCTGCATCGCCTGTCTGACGGTAGCTCTGCTCACATTATACATTTCGCATATTTCCCGCTCAGAAGGCAACCGGTCATCTTCCTTCATATTTTTCTGAATATCTTGAATGAGTATTTCCATGAGCTGACAATACAAAGGAATTCGGCTCATCTTATCTATCTGCACTGTTCTCACCTTTTCTTATTGCTAAAGCGAGTGGTACGTACCACTCGCTTTTATTATAGTCACTATTGCTCTTGTTTGTCAATGAATATTTAATTTTTGTGTGTTTCACCTATCCAAATGGAGCCCAATAACAAAACAGCGCCGGTCAGTTGCTGCAAAGTCATCCTCTCTCCTACGATCAAAGCTGAAATCAATAGTGAAGTTAGAGGGTCGATATAACTCAATACGGCGATACTTTGGCCTTTTAGTCCTTTCATTCCGGCAAAGAACAGATAAAATCCAACCCCGCTATGAAGGATACCCAGTATAAGCATCAATATAACTGTGTTGTTGGTGATCGAAGAAAAATTGAAGCCATCTGTAAATAGCACAAATGGGTACAGTATCGCAGCCGACAAGGCAAGCTGCAGAAGCGTATTTTCCAGTCCGTCCAGGTCCCGAATAAACTTGTTGACCAGCGTCAAAATAGCATAGAAGCCCGCCGCAACCAGTCCGTAGCCGATGCCGAGCAGATGATGCCCGGTTGTTTCCATCCTGCCGTTTTGCAAAATGAGGAACAAGCCGAGCAATGCAATGCCGATACATACCGCCTTTTTGAGCGACAACTTTTCTTTCAAAACGAAAGGCGAGAACGTAATAACCAGAACAGGCGCAAAATAATAGCTCAGTGCCGCATTGGCAATCGTTGTTTCCTTATAAGCCTGAAACAGAAAAATCCAGTTGCCACTCAAAGCAACGCTCGCTATGAACAGAGCGGTGACATTCTTCTTCACCCTACACCACAAAACTTTCTGCCTCGTCCATACGAAGACGATTAACAGAAACAGGGTACCGATCAAGCTCAAGAACAACGCAATTTTACTAGAAGACATGTCGATATATTTTGCAAACACGCCAACTGCGCCAAAGATGATCATCGATAGCACGAAATACAGTTTTTCCCTCACGATATATTCCCGCTTTCTACATAATAGATGATGAGACGAAGATAGTACCAAATCAATCGTAAAATATGTCTTGCAATGAAAGAGAAAAAACGGCTTCCCTTGCTGTTACTTGTTTTTTAGAATATCTTCCATACAGACATTCTTCGCCTGAGTCCATGTAGCATATTTTAGGTCTCTGCTAAATGGCAAGCAGTGCAAATGTCAAGACACTTGTCCACAGAATGTCGATTAACCCACCGCTTTTATGCGGGGTTAATCTTTTACGAGTTTAGCATTGCGCTTCTACCCAGTAATAGATCAGACATAAAAAAGCGACATCCTAGGTCATCAGCCAGGTATGTCGCTATTCTTTACATCTTTGGCAGGCTGCTGCCAGTAGTACCTGCTCTTAGGCTTTCTCCTGCCCTCGAAAACGGCAATCTCAAATCTGCTTAAAACCATAAATTCGAGGGAAGACAGGGACCAAAATAATCTGTCCCTATCTGAAACCAAAAGGAGTCAAAGAACCGTCCGAAACCACTGAAAAAGCCCTATTCTAAGCAGACCTCGATAATTCACAACGAAAATTTCTTAAAAATATATTTATCCAGAAAAAACTTTGCTTAAACAAGCAAAATAAGAGGATACCAGAGATGCTATTCTTTTCAAATTAACCGCTAACACAGTTAGTTTGGCTTGAATGGTCATGCTCCGCAGACCATACCCTCGAGCACGGTCTAAACCATGAAAACGCTTCATTTCACCATTCTTCCATTCATGGCTGGCACGTTTTTTATACTTTTCCTGAAACTCAGCCGTTTTGGATCGTTGACTGTATTCGTAATATTCTCCAGCGTTGATTCCTACCGACAACTGCTTTACTTTAGATTTTCCATTAATACACTGGTTTATATTGGGACAGTTTATGCACACTTTTTTATCAAACGTATAGGTTAACATGGCCGCTTTGTTTTTTTGCCGCCGACATTTCTTTGAAATTGTATAATTACCCCTTTCGCAAAACCATTGATCGCTATCTTTATTATAGCTGAATTTGCTGTCATCAAGTTTATACACGGAAGCACTTACTGGAATAATGGTTTCCACTTGGTCTTCTTTTAAAATATCCAATATTGGTTTGCGAAAATAGCCTTTGTCGCCATAAAATTCTTTTATATCAAAGCCGCTTGTTTTTGTGCGTTTATATAAATCTTCAAATTTGCTGCCATCTACATAGGCTCCATCACTTACTTCTATAGCCGTTATGATCCGTTCTTCTGGAATCATGGCAAATTCTACTTTATATCCAAAAAAACTGTCCGTTTTTGATTTATAACCAACCCGTGCATCTTGGTCGATAAGTGAGCGAATTCCCTTTTGCAATATAAACTTTTCATCACTAATTATATTCGTCGCTTCGGTAATCGCATCTTGTGTGCATGGCATATCGGAAAATTCATTGCTTTCTTG
Source organism: Allolucifera butyrica (assembly GCF_900476375.1). GTDB lineage: Bacteria > Bacillota > Negativicutes > Sporomusales > UPPP01 > Lucifera > Lucifera butyrica. The sequence continues at coordinate 29,036 of NZ_UPPP01000093.1, forward strand.
GACTTTAGCAATCACTTCTTCTAAATAGGTTTTCATTACAGTCTTCGCTTCTTCATGATTTTCCATTGCTTTATAGTCGGGTATATTGGTATCCATTTCGGAAAGTATTTTTCCGTTTTCTCTATCCAATGTTTTAAATATTTTTTTCGCCAGATGCTTCATAATTCGTTCTGGCACTTTTTTTGTGGTATTAGCTGCTGTATGTGTAGCATCTATGCTAAGTCCATGGCTCTTAATAATGCCTTTCTCAATGCATTGGTGAACTACTTCCTGAATAATATCATCCATACTGGTATCTTTAAGTCTTTGCGTTCTGAATTTTGCAAGCAAGCTTGCATCTGGCAGTTCTTCATCAGGATTTATGCCGACAAACCACATATAGGCCAAGTTGAGTGACACTTCTTCAATTACCCTGACATCG
>NZ_UPPP01000094.1 GCF_900476375.1 Allolucifera butyrica
CCCGCCACAGCGGCGGTTTTGTATCCAGGGCCGGCAGGCGGCTGTCTGCCGCTACCGGTACATAGGCAGAGAAAAAGACCCGTTTCAGGCTATATTTTTTGTAAAGACCTTCGGCTAAATTCAATATTTGCCAATCCGTGTCCGGTGTGGCGCCGATAATCATCTGGGTACTCTGTCCGGCGGGGACAAACTTGGGAGCATGGCGGTATTTTACTATATCCCGGGTATTTTCCCGGATGCGGTTTTGAATATGGCCCATGGGAGTGAAAATGGAATGCTTTGATTTGTCCGGCGCCAGGAGGCGCAGACTGTTCTGGGACGGCAGCTCAATATTGACGCTCATCCGGTCTGCCAGCATGCCCAGACGGGTGATGAGGTCTCTGTCCGCGCCGGGGATGGCCTTGGCGTGGATGTAGCCGGAAAACCGGTATTCCTGCCGCAGAATACGCAGCGTCTCGATCATTTGTTCACAGGTATAGTCCGGGTTTTTCAGCACACCCGAGCTTAGAAAAAGGCCCTCAATGTAATTCCGCCGGTAAAAACTAATGGTCAGATCGGCTAATTCCCGGGGAGTAAAAGCGGCCCGCGGCGTGTCGTTGGTCCGGCGGTTGACGCAGTATTTACAATCATAAGCGCAAACATTGGTCAGCAGCACTTTTAACAGGGAAATGCACCGTCCGTCGGCAGAAAAACTGTGACAGATACCGCAGGCGGCCGCACTGCCAATTCCGCCGGCCATTGCCTTTTTATCTACACCGCTCGAGGTGCAGGCCACATCATATTTTGCCGCGTCGGTCAAAATTTTTAACTTATCGAAAACATCCACAGCCATCGCTCCTTACTGACCCCTTATAAATATCCTAACGTCGATATTAATTTAATTATATAACCGGAACCTTTATTTTGCAAACATATGTTCTGTTGACTGTTGTTGCAAAATTCTGTAACATCATACGCGGCTTGCTTTATAATGTATTTGCCTTATAATGGAGGTGTGGTTACGTTTATTACTTTGGCATTCGATGGCTCAAGGAGGAAAATAAATGTCCAAGCCGGTTTATGTAATTGGCCACCGTAATCCAGACACGGATTCCATCTGTGCAGCAATTGGGTATGCTCATTTGAAGACCGCCATGGGGGAGGATGTGATTCCGGCCCGGGCTGGAAAGATTAATGCCGAAACGAAATATGTGCTGGATTATTTCGGTGTTAGTGCGCCTGTCTTGGTTAGTGATTTATATCCCCGGGTAAAAGATGTCATGAAAGGCACGATTAGCATTCACCCTTGGAATACCTTGCGCGAATTGGGTAATGTAATGAAAAAGAACAAGCTGAAGTCTATGCCGGTGGTGAATGATGCCGGAACGCTGATTGGCATGGTGTCGGTGGGAGATTTGGCCAACCGTTATTTTGAAGAAATGGAAATGCAGGATTTAAGCAGTGCGGGAATTGACTTTGAAGCAGTTCTCCGGGCATTGGGCGGCACGTTGATCTGCGGCAGCGGGTTAAGCCGGACCGTATCCGGTTACGTGCGGATTGCGGCGGCGCAAACTTCCACAATTTCCGACCTGGTTCAACCGGGAGATATTCTACTGGTCAGTGACCGGGAAGACGTTCAATTGGCTTGTATTGAGAAAAACATAGTTTGTCTGGTAATTACCAGCAATGCCAATGTGTCGGTACGGGTGCGGGAAGCAGCCAATGAACGGAATGTCATTATCATTCAGGTTCCTTATGATACCTATAGCTGTGCCCGGCTAATCAACCAGAGTATTCCCGTACATATGGTCATGCAGCCGGCAGTGACCGCCTTTAAGCCCACAGAGCTGTTAACAGAAGTGAAAAATATTATTGTGGCAACCAATCACCGGAATTATCCGGTTGCGGAAAATGGCAAGCTGATTGGTTTGATCGACCGTGATCAGTTGATCGTCCCTCAGCGGGAAAAGATTATTTTAGTGGATCATAATGAGCGGACGCAAGCCGTGGAAGGTATTGAAGAGGCCCAAATTATAGAAATTGTTGATCATCACCGTCTGGGAGGCTTGCAGACGGGCGAACCTATTTTCATCCGCCACGAACCGGTTGGCTCAACCTCTACCATTGTGGCCAGTATGCACTGGCACCGGGCGGTGGAAATGCCCCGGCATATTGCCGGGCTGTTACTGGCTGCCATTATATCGGATACGGTATTGTTTAAATCGCCGACCGCCACGGAAACGGACCGGCAGACGGCCGAGAAACTGGCGGCCCAGGTGGGACTTGATATTGCAGAGTTCGGCATGGCCATGCTGAAAGCCGGTTCGGCATTCAGTGAAATGTCGATTGCCGAGATTGTGCATAATGATTTAAAGGAATACCAGATCGGGGAATACCGGGTGGCAATCGGCCAGATATCCGTAATGGACCCTAACGAAATTTTGTCTTTTAAGTCGGAATTGCTTGACTACATGGAACTGGTGCGGAACAAGGAACGGTATGACATGGTAGGCCTCATGGTGACCGATATCATTAACGAGGCTACGCAATTGATTTATACGGGACCGGGAGCCAGCCTGCTTCATAATGTAGGCCACAGCGACGAACCGGGGATTTTGTATCTTAAAGGCGTCATGTCCCGGAAAAAACAAGTAGTTCCGCTTATGGTCGAGGCGGCGCGCCGTTGATGCGAGACTGGACAGACTGAACCGGTTGCGGTTTGGTCTGTTTTTTTTGTTGGGGGAGGAAAATCATGCTTTTTAGCGAAACTAATAATTTTACGTTGGTAAAATCCACATTTCGCACCAAATCTGCAGCCATATTTCGCTTGGTTTATCTTCTCAGGAGAATTTAGTGCCGGGTGACAGAGGAGTGCGAAAAGTAGGATTAAAGAATATTTTACTCATGTAACGGAGGAATCCATGCATAATATACTTGACCGGTTAAATCCCGCCCAGCATTCTGCCGCAACCCATATGAATGGTCCCCTTTTAATTATGGCCGGGGCCGGTTCGGGCAAAACCAGAGTGTTGACCTGCCGCATTGCTTATTTATTGGAACAGGGTGTGGCCCCCTATAATATTTTGGCCATTACCTTTACCAATAAAGCCGCCGCAGAAATGCGCGAACGGGTTCATTCCATTATCGGCCCCAGGGCCAAGGACATTTGGCTGAGTACGTTTCATGCTTTCTGCGCTAAATTTTTGCGCATGGAAATTGAACATCTCGGCGGCTATACCCATAATTTTGCGATCTATGACTCCAGTGATTCCCTGGCTCTCGTTAAAAACTGCTTAAAGGAACTCAATCTGGACGACAAACACTTTCCGCCCAACGGCATGCAGGCCGCTATTTCCAATGCCAAGAACGCCCTGTTGGATGTGCGGCAGTTTGAACAGCAAGCCGACAATTTTCACGCTCAAAAGGTGGCGGAAATTTATAAACTATATCAGCAAAAGCTGAAGAGTAATAATGCCCTGGATTTTGACGACCTGCTGCTGTTAGCGGTGCGGCTTTTGGAGGAAGTGCCCGAAGTGCGGCAGAAATACCAGGATAAATTTAAATACATAATGATCGACGAGTATCAGGACACTAACCGGGCTCAGTATTTGCTGGCCCGCATCCTGGCGGAGAAACACCATAATCTTTGTGTTGTCGGCGATGCCGACCAAAGCATTTATGCCTGGCGTGGCGCCGATATCCGGAATATTTTGGATTTTGAGAAGGATTATCCTGAAGCTAAAACCATTCTGCTGGAGCAAAACTACCGCTCCACCAAAGTAATTTTGGATGCGGCTAATGCGGTGATTGACAATAATACCGGCCGCCGTCCGAAAGCGCTGTGGACGGATAATACCCAGGGCGAATGCATCAACTATTATCTGGCCGCCGATGAAAGAAGCGAGGCCCAATATGTGGCCGATACGGTAATCAAACTGAATACGGTCTACCGGACCCGTTACGGTGAGATGGCGGTGCTTTACCGGACCAATGTCCAGTCCCGCGTTTTGGAAGAAGCGTTTATCAAATGCGGCATTCCTTATACAATGGTAGGCGGTGTAAAATTTTATGACCGTAAAGAAGTCAAAGACGTTTTGGCCTATCTGCGGGTGTTGTATAACCCGGCCGATGCGATCAGTCTCCTGCGTATTATCAACGTGCCGCGGCGCGGTATCGGCGATACAACGATCGGCCGGTTGACCGACTATGCGGTGCAGCATGGCATGACCCTGTTCGATGCCGTTTCCAATCCGGATGCGGTGCCCGACCTGACTTCCCGGGCTAAAAAACAGTTGGAAGGCCTGGCCGAACTGCTGTTTAACCTCATGGGACAGGTCAATCTTCTATTAGTGGAAGAACTGCTGGAAAAAATTATGACCGATACGGGTTACCTGACGGAACTGGAAAACGAAAGCACACCGCAAGCGGAGGGCCGCATTGAAAACTTGCGGGAACTCATTGGCGTTGCCAAGGAATTCGCCGCTACCGGCGAGGAGAATACGGTGGAGAACTTTTTAAACCATGTGGCGTTGGTGGCGGATATTGACACCGCCGAAATGGCGGACGAACGGGTGACGCTCATGACGCTGCATTCGGCGAAAGGACTGGAATTTCCCGTTGTATTCATGGCCGGCATGGAAGAAGGCATGTTTCCGCATATGCGGACATTAATGAACGAAGAGGAACTGGAAGAAGAGCGCCGCCTGTGCTATGTGGGCATTACCCGGGCGCAGCGCAAACTGTATCTGACGAATGCCCGCATGCGGACCATTTACGGCAATACGGTCATGTATCCGCCGTCCCGCTTTTTAAATGAAGTGCCGGCTGCGTTAGTGGAAAAAGTGGGAGTTCCTAAAACGGCTGCCGCACCGTCCGGCAGACTGGCTCCGGCGAAAGAATGGGGACGTCCGGCGTTAAAGAGCCCTGCCTTTATGACACCGCCTTCACGGCCGGCCGCCGCCGCTCCTTCACAGGATGCAGTCTGGAAAAGCGGCGATAAGGCCCGCCATGCCAAATGGGGGATTGGCACAGTCATTGCAGTCCGGGGCAACGGAGCCAATCAGGAAGTGCATATTGCCTTTCCCAGTGAGGGAGTTAAACGGTTATTGGCTCAGGCAGCCCCGATAACCAAAGTATGACAAAGAGCGAGGAGAGTTAAGCATGCAGCAGGAGGCTGCCCGTGAAGCGGCAGAACTGAGAAAACAGGTCCATGACCGTATTAAAGAGCTGAGAGAGAAGATTGAGTATCATAATAAAAAATATTACGAAGAAGATGCACCGGAAATAACCGATCATGAATATGATCTTATGCTTCGGGAATTGCAGAATCTTGAACAGGAACACCCCGAATCAGTAACTTCAGAGTCACCTACAAAGAAAGTTGGCGGGAAAGCTAAAAGAGGCGTTAAGCAAATTGCGCACGATGTTCCTATGCTTTCACTGGACGATCGATTCTCAAGAGAAGAAGTGGCAGACTTTATTACAAAAATGCAGCGAGAAGTCGAAAACCCAGTATTTATTGTAGAACACAAAATCGACGGTCTTTCTGTTGCGCTACGCTATAGAGACGGAAAATTTGCAGAAGGTATGACGCGCGGCGATGGAATAAGCTACGGCGAGGATATTTCCGAAAACCTTAAGATGATAGATAGTGTGCCTCTGAGCATTCATGAAAAACTCCCCTACCTTGAAGTACGGGGTGAAGTTTACATGGATAATGATGCATTTGTGGCCGTCAATGAGAGGCAAGAAGAGATAGAAGGTAAAATCTTTGCTAATCCTAGAAACTGTGCGGCAGGCACTATGCGGCAGTTAGACCCTAATGTAGTTGCTGAAAGGAATTTATCTATTTTTGTCTTTAATCTTCAAGCAATACAAGGAAAGAATTTTACCTCTCACGCGGCGACACTTGACTGGTTAGCGATGCAGGGTTTTCCTGTACCAAAATATTTTAAGTGTGTTACAGAAGAAGAAGTTTGGGAAGCGATTACGCTAATCGATGAAACCCGGGGTGAACTTCCATTTGGAATAGACGGTGCAGTTATAAAATTAGATAATCTGGCTGACCGGGAAAAACTTGGCGCCAGCTCCAAAGTGCCGAGATGGGCGATTGCGTATAAGTATCCTCCCGAGGAAAAGGCGACCATGGTATTAGATATCGAGGTAAACGTCGGAAGAACCGGAAGATTAACTCCCTTAGCTATTTTAGAGCCTGTTAGGTTAGCGGGTACAACAGTATCCCGGGCATCGCTGCATAATCAAGATCAGATTGACCGTCTGGATATACGGATTGGAGACACGGTAATCGTAAGAAAAGCTGCAGAAATTATTCCGGAGATTGTTAGGGTCATAAAAGAGCAACGTCCCGAAGGTTCTGCTTCTTTTAAAATCCCTGATCGATGCCCAGTCTGCGGTGCACCTGCTTTACGGGGTGAAGACGGAGCCGACATCCGCTGTACCGGAATAAACTGTCCTGCGCAGCTTGCACGACTGATTGTTCACTTTGCATCCAGGGGAGCGATGGATATAGAGGGTCTGGGACCGGCTGCAGTTCATTCGCTTATGGACAAAGGATATATAAAAGATATTGCCGATATATACTATCTCAAAAATTATCGGAACGATTTTATTGCGAATGGGATTACTCCCCGACCCCGTAAGCAATTGGCTCTAGGTAAAGAGGAACGGCCACGCAAACAGAAGGAACCCGATTACACAGCCAGTACAGATAATTTGCTTTCGGCCATAGAGCGTTCCAAGGAGCAAAGTCTTGAGCGTCTCATAAATGGTTTTGGAATACCTAATATAGGTAAGCATACAGGAAGTATCCTGGAAGAAAACTTTCCTGACATACATGCGATTGCTAAGATTAGTTATGATAAATATAAGCAACTGAAAGAAATAGAAAAACAATTAAAAAAAGAGCGCAGCAGGCTTGAAAAGACGCTGAAGACTTCTACGAGGCCAGAGGATTTGAATATGCTTAGTGAGATCAATAAAAAGCTAAGCGATGCCGAGAAGGAACTAAAGACAAATGGCGACATTAAAGGGATGGGGGAAGTAAGTATCAAAGCGCTTTCCGACTTTTTTGCCGAGCCCCAAACGAAAGTGATTCTCGAACGTCTTGAACAAGCTGGCGTTAATATGAAATCAAGCTCTGCCGGTAAAGTGATTGATAACCGGCTGGAAGGAGCAACATTCGTTCTAACGGGGACATTGCCAACATTGGGCCGGGAGGAAGCATCTCAGCTAATTAAGGAATACGGTGGGCGCGTTGCTGGCAGTGTATCAAAGAAAACTACCTATCTCTTAGCCGGCGAAGGTGCCGGCGATAAAATGAACAAAGCACAGTCTCTTGGTATCAAGATTATTACCGAAGCCGAGTTCCTAAGCCTGCTAAAGTCCTAATGATAAATGAAGGGTGGATTCCGATTGACAGGCAACCCAGGGAGAGATTCCCTGGGTTGCTGTTTAACGGGATGATTTTTAGCGGCAGGGCCTGTTTCAAGTAAAGCGAGTCGTGGTATAATATTGCTTATATGGAAACTTTGTGAAAGATTCTTTGATGTTGGATGGTGAAAAATATGAAAATTTCGCGTAAGGATGTTGAAAATGTAGCGCTTTTGTCGCGGCTGGAGATTCCGGCTGACGAAATGGAAACCTTTACGGGCCAGCTAAATGCTATTTTGGAATATGTTGACCGGCTCGACCAATTGGATACCACTGACATTCAGCCGACGGCCCACGTATTGCCGCTGCAAAATGTAATGCGTCCCGATGAAGTCAAACCCTCTCTAAGCCGGGAACTGGCGCTGTCGAATGCGCCCGAGCAGGAAGACGGCTATTTCAAAGTTCCCAGAATCATAGAAGGCTAGGGGGAAAAGAGCATGGAATTGTTTCAATTAGCAGCCCATGAGCTGCATGACAAACTGGTAAAAAAAGAAGTCTCGGCGGCAGAAATCACGCAAGCCGTACTGGCACGGGTCGATCAAGCCGAACCGGAGGTTAAGGCTTATATTACGCAAACCCGGGAGCTGGCGCTGAAGCAGGCGGCGGCTGTCGACCAAAAGATCAAAAACAGGGCGGCCATTGCCCCCTTAGCCGGAATTCCCGCCGGACTGAAAGATAATTTATGCACCCAGGGAATCAAGACAACTTGTGCTTCCAAAATTTTGGCCGGTTTTGTGCCGCCTTACAATGCTACGGTGGTTGACAAGCTGGCGGCGGAAGACGCCGTGATCCTTGGCAAAACCAATATGGACGAATTCGCCATGGGCTCCTCCACGGAAAATTCGGGATTTCAGGTTACGAGGAATCCCTGGAATATCAATACGGTTCCCGGCGGTTCCAGCGGCGGCTCGGCTGCGGCGGTGGCCGCCGGCGAAGCGGTTTGGGCTTTGGGATCCGATACGGGCGGTTCGATCCGGCAGCCTGCGGCCTATTGCGGGGTTGTCGGTATGAAGCCGACCTATGGCAGGGTGTCCCGCTACGGTCTGGTGGCATTTGCATCGTCCCTTGACCAGATTGGACCCATTACCCGGGACGTGACGGACTGCGCTTACGTTCTCAACGCAATCAGCGGCCATGATCACCGGGATTCCACCTCCATTAATGCGCCGGTGCCTGATTATACCCGGTCCCTGGTGAAGGACGTCAAAGGCTTAAAGATCGGTTTACCGAAAGAGTATTTTGTCGCCGGCATGGACCCGGCCGTGGAGAAGGCCGTTTATAAGGCTATTGATCAATTCGTGGCCTTGGGAGCGGAGTACCGGGAAATCTCAATGCCTCATACGGAATATGCCTTATCGGCCTATTACCTGGTAGCTACCGCCGAGGCCAGTTCCAATCTGGCCCGCTACGATGGCGTAGGCTACGGTTACCGGAGCGATGGCAATGATATTATCAGCATGTATAAAAGGGCCCGGAGCGAAGGGTTCGGCAAAGAAGTCAAACGGCGGATCATGCTGGGAACGTATGCTTTAAGCTCCGGTTATTATGACGCCTATTACCTGAAGGCGCTGAAAGTGCGAACCCTGGTCAAGCAGGATTTTGACAAAGCCTTTGACGCGGTGGATGTGCTGGTTACGCCGGTGGCTCCCACAACGGCGTTTCCGGTGGGGGAAAAAACCAATGACCCGCTGGCGATGTACCTGGCAGATGTGTGCACCATACCCGTAAATATGGCCGGTATTCCCGCCATTTCCCTGCCCTGCGGGTTCTCAGACGGGCTGCCGGTGGGCCTGCAAATTATCGGTAAGCCATTGGGGGAAGAAACCATTCTGCGGGCCGCCTACACCTTTGAACAGAGTAATGACTACCACAAGCGGCTGGCTCCGCTGGGGGAGGTTCGATAACATGGATTATGAAGTCGTCATTGGACTGGAAGTCCATTCGGAATTAAAGACCCAATCGAAAATATTCTGTGGCTGCAGCACTAAATTCGGGGCGGAGCAAAATACCAATGTTTGTCCTGTCTGCCTTGGCTTGCCGGGAGTTTTGCCGGTTATTAATGAAAAAGTGGTGGAGTTTGCCGTCCGGGCCGGGCTGGCCTTGAACTGCGAAATTCTTCCTTTTAGTAAATTCGACCGGAAAAATTATTACTACCCCGACCTGCCGAAGAACTTCCAAACGTCGCAATATGACCTGCCCATAGCCGTTAACGGCTATCTTGATATCGAAGTCGACGGGAAAACCAAGCGGATCGGCATTACGCGGGTTCATATGGAGGAGGATGCGGGCAAGCTGGTCCATTCCGGCACAATTTCCAACTCCGAATATGCCCTGGTTGACTACAACCGCACCGGTGTGCCGTTGATTGAGATCGTTTCGGAGCCTGACCTGCGCTCGCCGGAGGAAGCGAAAGCCTATCTGGAAAAACTGAAGGCCATTCTTGAGTATATCGATGTTTCCGACTGTAAAATGGAAGAAGGAAGTTTGCGCTGCGATGCCAATATTTCCTTACGCCCCCGGGGTGAGACTCAATTGGGGACAAAAAGCGAGCTCAAAAATCTCAATTCTTTCCGTTCCGTCCAACGGGGGTTGGAATATGAAGTATTGCGTCAAACAGAAATTCTGGCTGAAGGCGGCCGGGTGATCCAGGAAACCCGTTCCTGGGATGAAGCCAAGGGAATGACCCTGTCCATGCGTAGCAAAGAACAGGCCCATGATTACCGTTATTTCCCCGAGCCGGATTTAGTGCCTATTGTGGTAGATCTCCAATGGGTGGAAGACATCCGGCGCCATTTGCCGGAACTGCCCGACGCGCGGCAGGCCAGACTGATGGAAGCGTACGGCTTATCTTCCTATGACGCCGCCGTTATTACCGCCAGCCGGGCCATGGCCGATTATTTTGATGTGCTTGTAGAGCTGGGTGCTGAGGCCAAAACAGCGGCTAACTGGCTTATGGGTGATGTATCCAAGCATTTGAACGCTGCGGCGCTGAGTATAGCCGACAGCCCGGTGACAGCGGAAAAATTGGCCGGGTTGCTTGTACTGCTGCAAAAAGGAACTATTTCCGGCAAAATTGCCAAGGCCGTATTTGAAGACATGTGGGAAAGCGGCAAGGATGCCGAGACCATTGTGAAAGAAAAAGGCTTGGTACAGATTAGCGATGAAGGGGCTATTGTGGCGGTTGTCGATGCCGTTCTGGCGGCCAATCCCCAGTCGGTAGCCGATTTTAAGGCCGGTAAGGACCGGGCCATCGGTTTTTTGGTCGGCCAAATTATGAAGCAGACCAAGGGGCGGGCGAATCCGGAACTGGTAAACAAATTGCTGCGGGAGCGCATGTAAAAACATCAACCTGTTAAAGAAAATCAGGAGTAATTTCCTGATTTTCTTTTTTGATTCTAATAATTACCTGACCTATTGACAAAGCTGGAAGCTGTTTTAGTGCATGAAAGATTTCCTGGCCGTACATAATGGTATTGATACGCCTTAAAAAGAGGTTGACGCGATGCTAACGGCAAATATTCCCTGGAATCTAAAAGATGTGCTGTTCATCCACCTATTGCGTCTGGCAGTGGGATTACTGCTGGTCCGTCTTGTATATCCCCTTCTATTTACGGCAACGCCGTTTACGGTCGAACTGACCGACCGGGTTGTAATCCTGATTCTTGTCGGTCTGGCCCTGCGTAAATACCGCGTAAATCCTGTCTTTCTGGGAGTGAGCGGCGTTCGATTTTGGCCCAACCTGGTTTGGGGACTGGCGGCAGGGGGAATTTTGCTGGGAGTCAGTATCTTTAGCGAGCGGATTTATGCTACGGCGCTTCTTTTAACACCGGCGCAGCACCCTTTAGTCGTTTTGGTAAAGAATGCTTCTACCTGGCAGGAGCTTTCCGTCCCTCTCGTTTTGGCGGGAATTGCCGCTCCCGTTGCCGAGGAAACGCTATATCGCCTGTTTACCTTTCTGCCGATGAAGGAACGCTGGGGCTTGTGGGGCGGCGCATTTATCAGCGCAATAATTTTTGCCCTCATGCATTTTAATTTGTATTGGCTGCCCGAGATGGTGATCGTAGGTATGGGACTGGCCATGGTATATTACTGGTCCGGTTCCTTGTTCAGCGCGATTGTGGCGCATGCTTTTATCAATACCAGCAAGATTCTGCTGTTATTCTGGGGATTTCCATTATCGTAAAAAATTCACGCAAGGGGATGAGACTATGCCTCGATGCCGGGTTTGCGGCAACACTAGCAGTTTTGGTTCCAGCAGGATTCCTCCGCCGGCTCAGTCGGCTAACGGACCCTTGTCAGGACTGGCGGGCGATTTTAACGGGAATGAAATTGTCAGGACCCGAAGTCTCGGGGCGGATAAGCAGGTTACGACCGCCGCCCTGGATAATCCCGCCGCTTTTTTTGACATTTGCCTCTATTGCGGCAGCCAGGAAGTTGACTGGGGAGAAAGTCCTGCATAATATATATAACTGAATCACTGCAAGGAATTTCCCGCTATTTGGTAGAAATATGTAACAGATAATATCATAGCGTTGCAGCAACCCTCATACCTGCTCCGGCTTACTGCACAGTGCTTGATCGGGTGTGGCCACTTGGTTAAGTAAAAGAGAAGGGATTGATTACATGACCAAATACCAGGAATTACCGGTAGAAAAACTGCGTTTTGTTTGTGATGAAAGCAAGCTTTCTTTTGAAACTACCGCGAGTGTGCCGCCGCTGAATGTAATGATTGGGCAGGAACGGGCCGTCAAAGCCGTGGAATTCGGCTTGTTTACCAAAATTCCCGGCTACAATATTTTTATTTCCGGGTTGGTAGGCACGGGGAAAATTACTTATGCCAAATCGGCTGTCCACAAAGTTGCCCAGAAGCAAGAAGTCCCTAACGATTGGTGCTATGTGAATAATTTTGAAAATCAGGGCCAGCCCATTGCTTTATCCCTGCCGCCGGGACTAGGCAGTATTCTGCGGCAGGACATGCAGGAACTGGTAGAAGATCTAAAACGGGAAATCCCCAAAGTTTTCAGCGGAGATGATTATGAACAGGCTAAAAGCACCGTTGCCAAAAAATATCAGGAACAACGCTCGGCGGTTATCGAGGAATTTAATCAGCAAGCCGAACAGGTGGGGATCCTGCCGCAATGGTCGACAACCGGTTTTGTCGGTCTGCCCGTAGTGGACGGGAAGCCGCTGACCCCGGAAGAATATCAAAAACTGGATAAAGAGCAGCGGGACGAAATTGAAAAAAAATTACTTACCGTACATGACAAGGCCTTGGTAGTTGTCCGCCATTTACAGCAGGTCGAGCGGGAAGTACGGGAAGAACTGAAAAGTCTGGATGCCAAAGTGGGTTTGTTTGCCGTCGGGCATTTGATTGATGAACTCAGGGAAAAATACAGCGAGCATAAAGACGTAATCACTTATTTGGAAGCAGTTAAGCAGGATGTAGTAAAAAATATCGGTGATTTTAAGCCGCAGACGGAAGAAGAACAAAACCCGCTTCTTATTTTCAAGAAAAATATGCAGGATTCCGTGAAAGATAAGTATAATATTACCTTGCTGGTTGACAATCATGATACCGAAGGGGCTCCGGTCATTATCGAAGTGAACCCGACCTATTATAATCTGGTTGGACGGGTGGAGTATGAAACGCGTATGGGTGTGGTCAGTACCGATTTCACTATGATAAAACCCGGTGCCCTGCATAAAGCCAATGGCGGGTATCTCATTTTGAACGCCCGGGACTTGTTGACCAATATTCAATCCTGGGAGGCGTTAAAGCGGGTTTTAAAGACCAAGAAACTGCATATTGAAAATTTAGGCGAACAATTCGGCATGTTAGCCATGGCATCGCTTAAGCCCCAGCCCATTCCTGTCAACGTGAAAGTTATTTTGGTCGGCAATCCGTATATCTACTATTTGCTCTATAATTATGACGAAGATTTTCGGAAACTGTTTAAAATCCATGCCGATTTCGATGTGCAAATGGACAATACATTTTCTAATATCCAAAAGCTGGCCGGGTTTATCAGTTCCGCCGTGGAGCAGGACCAATTAAAACATTTTCACCGGTCCGCCGTGGTCAAAATAGCAGAACACTGCAGCCGCATTGCGGACAGTCAAAATAAATTAACGACCCGTTTTAATGAAGTGATTGAGCTTTTGTGCGAGGCCGATGCCTGGGCCACTCTGGAAGGCAGCGAGCTTGTCATGGACCGGCATATACGCAGGGCGATTGAGGAAAAGCGGAACCGTTCCAATAAATATGAAGACCGGCTGCAGGAAATGTTTGCCGAAGGCAAGTTGCTCATTGATACGGACGGGGAAAAGGTTGGCCAGGTTAATGGCCTGGCGGTTATGGCGGTTGGCGAGTATATGTTTGGCAAACCGTCCCGGATTACCGCCAATACGTATTTAGGCAAAAACGGCGTTATCAATATTGAACGGGAAACAAAAATGAGCGGTACGAGTCATACCAAGGGCGTGTTGATCTTAAGCGGTTATCTGGGACAGAAGTACGCCCAGGATTACCCGCTGACCCTGGCGGCCAGCCTGACTTTTGAGCAGACCTATGACGGTGTGGACGGCGACAGTGCTTCCAGCACCGAGCTGTATGCCATTTTATCCAGTTTATCCGGCTTGCCTATTAAACAGGATATTGCCGTTACCGGCTCGGTCAACCAAAAGGGGGAAGTTCAGCCCATTGGCGGGGCAACGCAAAAAATAGAAGGCTTTTTCTCTGTTTGCAAACTAAAAGGATTGACGGGTAAACAGGGGGTTATGATACCGCATCAAAATATAAATAACCTGAATTTGAATGACGAAGTGGTTGACGCTGTCAGCCGGGGTTTGTTCCATATCTATCCTGTGGAAACCATTGACCAGGGCATTGAAATTCTGACCGGCAGACCGGCCGGGGCAAAAAATGCCGACGGCAGGTATCCCGCGGATTCAGTGCATGGTCTTGTTACCCGGAAACTCAGGGAATATACGGACACGCTCATCAAATTGGGCAAAGCCGCCGAAGAAGGACAAAAGTCATAGCAAGGGCGCCCCGTCCGGGGTGCCTTTTTCAACATAGAGCAGGGGAGCAGCAGAATGACGAATAAAAATTGGCAACAACCCGTCACAACGGGAAATACTTATATATTGGATATCGAAAATTTGGGACATAGCGGGGAAGGGGTCGGGCGGTTTGAAAATTTCACTGTTTTTGTACCCTATGCACTGCCCGGTGAACAGGTCAAAGTCCGGATTGAAACCGTGAAAAAAAATTACGCCGCCGGGCGCCTGTTGGAAATCGTAAAGGTTTCGCCGGCGAGGATTGAACCGCGGTGTCCGGTATTTTATCAATGCGGCGGCTGCCAATTGCAGCACCTGGATTATGTTTCTCAACTGGCTGTAAAACGGCAAACCGTGATGAATGCCGTCACCCGCATCGGCAAATTGGCCGGTATTACGGTACATCCCACCTTAGGTGCGGACAATCCCTGGTTTTACCGGAATAAAATGCAGTATCCCGTTGGCCTTTTGAAGGGAGAAACGGCTGTCGGCTGTTATGCCCAGGGAACCCACGAAATTATTGAAACCGAAACCTGTTTTATTCAGAATGAGATCAATAACAGCATTGCGCGCCAAGTAAAAGAATTAGCGGCGGCTATGAAGATTCCCGTTTATAATGAAACGACAGGCCGGGGGGTGCTGCGGCATGTCTTGGGACGGGTAGGAACGGCTACCGGTGAGGTTATGGTCGTTTTGGTTACGGCAACGGAGGAGTTGCCGCAAAGTGACAAATTAGTGGCGGCCCTGCGGGGAAAAATTCCTGGGTTGGTTAGTGTTATACAAAATGTGAATTCGAAGCGGAATAATGTAATTTTAGGCAGCCATTCCCGGACCCTTTGGGGGCAAGATACCATAGCCGACCGTTTGAGTGATTTTACGTTCCGGATTTCGGCCCGTTCCTTTTTCCAGGTGAATACGGTTCAAGCGGAAAAATTATATAATCAGGCGCTCGAGTATGCCGGATTGTCGCTGCAGGATGTGGCGATTGACGCCTATTGCGGCACGGGAACAATCACCCTGTTTTTGGCGAAGCAGGCCGCCCGTGTTTATGGGATTGAAGTAGTGCCGGAATCCATCGAAGATGCCCGGTTAAATGCCCGCCACAATGGGGTGAGTAATGTAGAGTTTTTTGTTGGCGACGCAGTCGAGGTTATGCCCAAACTGTTCCGTCAGGGAATCCGGCCGAAAACCGTTGTGGTTGACCCGCCGCGGGCCGGCTGTGCGCCAAAGGTGCTGGAAACCTTCGCCGCCATGGAACCGGAGCGCATTGTTTATGTTTCCTGCAATCCGTCTTCCCTGGCCCGGGATTTGGCGCTGTTGGCCGATTCCGGCTATCTGGCGGCGGAGATTCAACCGGTTGATATGTTTCCGAACACGTACCACGTCGAGGCTATAGCGTTGCTACAACGCCGTACTACCTAGAAATCCTTAATTTCCGATACTTCTACAAGCATTTCGTGTTTGTGGGAGAAGGCGAAAAAATAAGAAATAAGGTCCTCAAAAAGTATATCCGGGTTTCTGTGGTTATAGATATGGAGTGTGTAGACACAAAAAGTCAGCAGTTAGAAGATTGGGATTTTTAAGGAAAAACATTTCTTAAAGATGGTTTAGACGTTCAATTTTTGCATTGGACGTCTATTTTTTATTTCAAAAAGGGAGGAGACAATTCCATGGAACAAAGTACCGGTATGATTATATTCTGCTTCATGAATCTCAAGGGAGGCGTGGGAAAAACAACACTTTCTACGCACGTTGCCTGCGCCTTGGCAAAGCTAGGAGTCAAAGTACTTTTCATTGACAATGACAAACAAGGAAATGCCAGCCGCTTTTTTCAAGCGCAGACAGAAAATACTTTATCCGAAGTTTTAGATGGCAGCATTTCGGCAGCACAGGCAATTCAAAAAACCGCATATGAAAACCTTGATATTATTTCAGCGGATATGGGACTAGCCGCAGTGAATTTTGACATTATGCTTTCCGATAAATATAAAAATCGCAATCAAAAGTTCTTACTCAAAGAGGCATTAGAGCCAGTTCGTACACAATATCAGTTTTGTATTATAGATAATCCGCCGGACATCAATACCAGCGTTTACAATGCATTGATGGTAGCCAATGAAGTTATATTCATAACGACACCGGATTGCTATGCCTGCGATGGCATGGACTTAATGTACGAGCAACTGCAAGCGGTAAAGAATGATCGAATCGCGATGGACCAGGGATATAGTGAATTGTTGCCGGACCGGCGCCTTCGTTTCCGGGGGTGTGTGCTAAACAAATATACGCCGGATTCTGTCCCAATTTTGGAACGTATCCAGAAGAAAATACCCACTTTTTCAACTACCATTCGTTTAACCAAAACAGGAGCAAAACGATTGAGTGAAGCAGCCGAGCGTGGAATTTCTGTTCAAACACTTTCGCCAAGCTGCGGATTCTCACGGGATTTTAAGCATTTTATGGAAGAGTTGTTCTGCACGAAAGAAAGTTGGGAACGCTGATGGCAAAAAAACTTGATATGAACGCCTATTTCAATCGGGTCTCACAAAGCCCGAAGATACTGCCGGAATTGACACACCTGCTTGATATGTCCGCGCTTGCTGAGAATAAACAAAACTTTTACAGTATCGCCGATATAGAGGTTTTGGCGGCGGACATTTCGCGCAACGGGATTCGTCAGCCGCTTGAAGTTGTCATGCAGCAGGATGGAGTCACCTATCGTCTGATTTCAGGGCACCGGCGCCTTGCCGCTTTAAAGTATCTAAAAGTTCAGGGAGAATCCGTTCCGGAGAAAGTCCCATGCATCATACGCCGTTATGAATCAGAAGAAGACGAAATAGAAGCAATCATTTCGGCCAACTGCCAACGCGACAAAACCATAGAGGATGAACTCAACGAGCTGAAATATTTACAGCCCATTTTCCGTAGGCGGTTTGAGGAAGAGAAGCCAGGCGGGAAGTTCCGCGCGTATTTTGCCCGCCAGCTGGGATTGTCCGAGTCAACGCTGAAAAGAAAGCTGGAGCTATTGAAGCTTTCACCGGCACTCTTGAACCGTCTAAAAGAAGGAAAACTGCCGTTGTCGGCAGCGTATGAATTAACCGGCCTATCGCCGGAAGAGCAGGAAGAGGCGGAACATGCCCTGCCGGAAGACGGGAGTGTGCAGGCAGCAATTGAGGTGAAAGAGGGAATCCGGGCGCAGAAGCCTTCGGCGTTTGCCCGGGAAGAAGCTGCTGGTGAGGAGGAGCTTGCTGTAGAAGGGGAAACGCCAGACACTCCTGACAGCAAGAAAAGTAAGAAAAACCCTTCACCAAAGTCAGAATCAAAGGCAGAGAGTCCTTCCCAAGAGGAACCCGGCGGCGTATCCCCGATACATGCAACTCAACCCCTGCCGAAAGATGTTCATGAACAATTTGCAGCGGCCGTTTCCGAAGAAGATGAAGTAGATGGTATAGCAAAGGAACAAATAGAAACAGTGGATTTTTACAGCCTGTCCGTACAGATTCAAAAAAAGAGCATCCTGTGGGTGACGGATTTTTGCGGCAATCAGATGCGGCAGACAGCCGAACGTTTGGTAGAAGAAAAAGATACCTCGAAACAGATGGTGGGCAGAATCGCCGTATGGAAGGAGTTACTTTCACATCTGGATAGTTTGGAAAAGAGCATAGTGGGATAAGGGATAAAGTTCTATTTACTGGCGGCAGAGATTCTGCCGCTTTTTTCATGCTGCTAAAGGAGGGAGTCCCGTGGAGAAAACAAGCCGGGAAGAATTAGAAATTGTAATTGCCGCGCTGCAAGAGAAAATTATGGTCTTGGAAACGGAGTTAAACGAGTGCGGCGTATTGACTGTCGAGCAAGTTATTGAGCCGAAGGATTATCAGGAAATAAAAGCCCATGCCGGGAAGCTGGAACAAGAGGTTGAGGCCCTGCGATATATCCTGTCCTTTTCCGGTGTTCAGTCACTGGACATGCTGGCCGCAGATTTCCTTGCGATTTTACAGACTCGGCTAAAACAAATCGCTGTGGAATTTGAGAACTTTCCAGTGGGTTTGGAAGAACGGAATATATTGAAAAAAATTATTCACAGCCTGCACAGCGGCGCACGCCAACTTGATGAGTTGCTCAAGTAGGAGGTGCTTAATATGACATTGGCAGAGAAAATTCGCGGTTTGCGAGTAAAAAACGCCTACAGCATTTCCAAGCTTTCCCGGCACGTCGGCGTCGACCGGACAAGCATTTACCGGTGGGAGGAAGGAATAACGACGCCAACCCTGGCCAACCTCACACTGCTTGCGCAATTTTATGGGATCGACGTGCGGAAGCTTTTAGAAGATGATGAGCTAATCGATTTACGGCTGCTGGTTAAAAATCTTGAAGCACGTGTAGAAAAACTTGAGCGGAAAGGGGAGGAGCCATGAGCATCATCCGGGTAGAAAAGCAACGCAAATACACCTGTGTAAGCAATGTTCCCTTGCAGGATGCCCGCCTGTCCCTAAAGGCGCGCGGCCTTATTACCTACTGCTTGAGCCTGCCGGACAACTGGACGTACAGCGTCAGCGGGCTAGTGAAAGTGATCGGCAGTGAAGGAAAAAGCTCTATTCAGTCGGCGCTGCACGAATTAGAAGCTTGCGGTTATCTTGTGCGCAGGCGTTTGCACGATAATAACGGCAAATTTACCGGCACGGAATATGTCCTTTATGAAGAGCCACAAATACAGGCAGAACAACCATTCACCGAAAATCGGTCAACGGCTGTTTCCGAGAAAAATCAACCATTTACCGATTTTCCGTCAACGGGAAAACCGTCGACGGAAAAACCGCCGACGGAAAATCAGCCACTACAAAATACGTATCCTACAAAACAAGAGAAAAAGAAAATACACACACAACAAAGCGATGCCGGTGTGTTTTCTGGTGAAGAAAACAATGAACAAGAGGGAAAGGATGCGAGCGCAGATGTTCTACTGGAGCAGCTCGTAGAAATCGCGAACCGGTGCCGCATTCCAGAAGAAAGCATTGAAAAACTTCTCAAACGCTATCCGAGAGATAAGATCCGCGTTCAGCTTCTTTATCTGGAATCCCAAAAAGGCAAGGTGCATGACCCTGTTGCCTGGCTGTTTCAGGCATTGAAACAGGATTATGATACTCCACTTCCGAAGCCGAAGCCTGCAGTCGTTCAGCCTCCTCCACAACCGCCGCCGGAGGAGAGGGAGGAACAACCTCTTTCACCGGAATTTCAGGCAATGCTGGATAGAATACTTAAGCAAACGCCAGATAAAGCGAAAGCGGATAAAGAGAATAAGGAGGAAGACTGATGAACTTATTTCTCGTCAAGGGACGATTATTACGAATGATTGCCGATTATTACGCACTGGAAAAAATATATACCTTGGAGAGTGCTTTGCAGTATATGCAAGGGAAGCTCAATCAACCCCGCCTGGTTTTTAAGCTGCGCCAGGGAATTGTTCAACGAAAGGCCGACGTCGCTTTGGTTGGCGCCATGATTGCCCTGCTGCCTAAAGAAAAGAAAGAGTTTTTCCGCCTCCGCTATCAAAAAACCATGCCGCTGGTTTTTGTTGCACCTAAGCTCTATATTTCGCCTAAAGTCGCAGGCGCGTGGAATGCGGAAATCCTGGAACGGCTTTATGCTCTGCGGGAAGGTATAGTAGGGGATCTTATCCTGTCCCCGCAGGCACTCTGCGCAGTGGAAAGCTATCTCAATACCATTTCAGATTTTTTTCTGGCGGAGGGAGCGAAATATGCAGATCCCGTCTATATCAGGCAACTGGAAAACAGAAGGGATTCTCTTTACCAGTTGCGGCTATATATGGAGCAGTATTTGGAAAATGTGAATGCGCAAGAACGCCAGCTTTTACTTTGCTGGTGCAATGACCCGTGTCTCACCTATGTCGAGCTCGCCGGGCGGTTTTACGTGTCGGAATCGACAGCGGGAAGATATGTGCTGCGTTTTAAAGGCGCGATGTTTATTTTTTGGGAAGCATTGCGCAAGGAGAATGCAGGGGAAAAGCGTGATAGATTTTGCTGAATTTGTGTTCGCTTGGATATCACGGTAGAAATGCTTTAAGTAGCCTTGCCTTATGATTACCAGGATATTACAAATGCTGTATTGTAATGAGCTATTTAGTTTAACGCAAGGCTGGATACGTGGATTTGTTAGTAGATTTATATCTGAAAGAATTTGATAGAATAAATGCGTGGTTCTAAGAAAGTTTCAAAGGCTGTTTTAACTGTGATATTTTGGCAGGAATTTGGTAAATTTTGTAGAACAAATGACCAAGGTAAATGTTACAAAAAAACACTATATTTGGACGTATTCTGCTCAATCACACCCGTTATTAGTTGTTGACTTTCATGGGAGGAATCGGCATGAGAATTTCATCAATACATGTACAAAACTTTCGAAAGCTCTGGCAATGCCGGATAGATTTCAGCAGAGAAACTACGTTGTTTGTCGGAGCCAATAACAGTGGGAAGACGTCCGCTATGGATGCTCTGGGGAAATTTTTGGCAGGTCGCAACTTTGTATTTAATGACTTTACAATATTCAACCGCACAAAAATCAACGCAATTGGTGCGACATGGGCTGTGGCAGAGTGTGAAATGCCGGAAGATGTGGCAGAATGGGAAGACATTTTGCCGAAAATGGATATTTGGCTGGATGTGTCCCGTAAGGAAATCCACTATGTTTCCGGCATTATTCCGACATTAAAATGGCGTGGAGGCAAACTGGGAGTTCGATTAATATATCAGCCTAAAGAAGTGTCAAATCTTTTTACGGAATATAGAGAAGCATATTTTGCCGCCCGTAAAACCGAAGCTGCAAAACCTGGATTAGGCGCATCAATAAACCTATACCCCAAAGATTTGTGTGAGTTTCTGGAAAGAAAACTGGTAACGTATTTTTCTATTAAGTCATATGTCCTCAATCCTGCCCAATCTGAGGAGGAAATACCCCAGCCAACACCGTTTGGCATGGAGTGCTTTACGGACAATCCATTAAAAGGAATCATAAGGGTTGATATGATTGATGCACAGCGGGGATTTGCAGATCCAGATTCCTCTGATAGTGGAGAAAAAACCAGAAAACAGTTGTCTGCTCAGATGCGCAGCTATTACGACAAACACCTTGACCCAGAGAAGATGCCATCTCCTGAAGATTTGGAAATACTGGAAGTCACAGAAGTTGCAAAAAATGTCTTTGATAAAAATCTGGCAATAAAGTTCGGCCCGGCAATTGGGGAATTGGAGAGCTTAGGCTATCCGGGCGTGACCGATCCTAGAATTACGGTTGCGACCAAAGTCAGCACAAGTGAAACATTAAGACACGAATCTGCTGTGCAGTATGCCCTCAGCAAAAGTAATGAGGACATGAAACTCCCCGAGAAATATAACGGTCTTGGATACCAGAACCTGATTTCGATGGTTTTTGATCTTATGGGATTCCGTGACGGCTGGATGCGCATGGGCAAGGCTAAGCAGTCTCAAAATGGCGATGATGCCGTGATTGAACCGCTGCATCTGGTTTTGGTTGAAGAGCCCGAAGCACATCTGCACATGCAGGTGCAGCAGGTCTTTATTCGTAAAGCTTACTCTGTCCTACGGAATCGAGAGTTCCTCAAAAAGAACATTGACTTTGCCACTCAACTTATAATCAGCACACATTCTAGCCATATTGCCCGCGAGACAGACTTTGCGGATTTGCGTTACTTTAAGAGGTTGTCGGAATCTGCGGAGTGCGGTGTTGCAACGGCAAAAGTTATTAATCTCTCTGATGTTTTCGGCAAAGAAGATGCTACGGATAAATTCGTGACACGATACCTGCAGACAACACACTGCGATCTGTTTTTCGCTGATGCAGCCATTTTGGTAGAGGGTTCTGCTGAAAGCATGTTGGTGCCGCATTTTATCCGCAACAAGTACCCTGAATTGCACCAGAGGTACATTTCCATACTCAGCATTAATGGCCGGCATTCGCATCGCCTAAGCCCGCTGATTGAAAAACTGTGTCTGCCTACGCTTATCATCGCCGATCTAGATTCAGTTGAGTTGGACGGTCATCATAAGTCTGCCAGACCTGAGCGGAAGAAGAACTTAATCAGTGGGAATTATGCTGTTACAGGTTGGATAGTTAAGGAGAAAGATTTAGACAAGCTCCTTGATCTGCCAGCAGAGCAAAAAGTGATAAATAATGAAACCTCTTATGAGCATCCCATCCGCATTGCCTACCAAACTCCTGTAACAATCGAATATAACGGCAAGAAAACGGAGGCATTGTCCGGAACCTTTGAAGACTGCATGGTATACACCAATTATGAATTATTAAAGGATATTAAAGTGGATGACACGGGTAGTCTGGTTGAAAAGGTGAATGCTGCGATTAGTGCAGAAAAATCGTTTAGCGAACTCCATAAGGAAATATTCCGTCTGTTGCGGGAGGGCAAGTCGGATCAGAAGGCGGAATTTGCACTTGACTTGATTTATATCATTGATCCAAGTGAGCTTATTGTTCCAGCCTATATTGCAGAGGGACTGGAGTGGCTGCAAAATCTGCTGCATCCGGAGGAATCTCATGATGATGGAAATGAAAAATGAGAAAACACAGCTACCAGATGATCATGTGGACGATCACGTAGATAAAGAGCTAAAGCAGTGCTTTTCTGAGGATAATCCCAAAAGCTTCTTTATGTTTGCTGGGGCTGGCTCCGGCAAAACCAGAAGCTTGATTAATGCGCTCTCATTTTTAGATAATGAGATGGGGAAAAACCTGTCTGCACATGCAAAGCAGATTGCCGTCATAACCTACACCAATGCCGCCTGTGATGAAATAATGAGGAGGCTTCAATATAAACCGATATTTGCGGTTTCAACGATACACAGCTTTCTATGGGAGCTTATCAAAAGCTATCAGGCAGATATAAAAGAGTGGGTTGCACAATCAATTCGAGAGGACATCGCAGATCTCCAGGACAAGCAGAACAGGGGGCGAGGAGGCAATGCCGCAGAGAAAAGGGCTGAAGATATCAAACGCAAAACCGAGCGTCTGGCCAGAATCAATACAGTAAAGAAGTTTTCATATAATCCGAATGGAGAAAACGTTGGGTATGATTCTCTGAGCCATAGTGAAGTCATAAAAATGGGATCAGAGTTTATTTCCGAAGAAGAAACCATGCAGGAAATTCTCGTGGGGAAATACCCCATCCTGCTGATCGATGAAAGTCAGGACACCAAAAAAGAGCTTGTTGATGCCCTGTTTACAGTTTATGAAAAGCATGGAGATAGCTTTATAGTCGGTATGTTTGGCGATACCATGCAAAAAATCTATATGGATGGAAAAGAAAATCTGTCAGAGTGTATCCCGAGGGATTGGGTGCAGCCGGCAAAAGTAATGAACCACCGCAGTGCTAAGCGGATTGTGGAATTAGCTAATGTCGTTAGGAGTACAATTGACAAACAGCACCAGCGGCCTCGCTCTGATGCGGAGACTGGCATGGTTCGTTTGTTTATAGTGTCTTCTTCATCAAGCAAAGAAGATATTGAGAGGCAAGCCGCTGAAATTATGGCAAAGGAAACAGGCGATAAGGACTGGCGTAATGAATCAGGCTATAAGAGCCTGATATTGGAGCATCACATGGCAGGGAACCGGCTTGGATTTCTCAATTTATATGAGCCGCTTAATGATTCGGGAGTTTTTGACACTTCTTTGCGCGATGGATCAATAGCGGAGTTATCTCTATTGTCCAATATCGTATCTCCGCTTGTTGAAGCATATCAAAAAGGTGATGATTTTGAAGTATCAAAGATTGTGAGACGGCATTCCCCGCTTCTTGACAAAAAAGCTTTTACTGATAAAACTGACCAGACTGATTTGTTGCGGGAAGCCGAAGCGGCAGTTGAGGATATGATAAGCCTTTGGAAAGATGGCACTACGCCATCTTGTTTGGATATATTAAAATCAATCCAGAAAACAAAACTGTTCAAGCTGGAGAGCCGAGCACGTGATGTCCTGGACGATTCTGCTGAAAATTCGGATGATAAAAAGGTCGCAGCACTAAGAAGGTCTTTGAAGGTATCTTTCAAAGAATTGCAGAGATATTCGGCATATGTGACTGATAACACTAGGTTTGCAACGCATCAAGGTGTCAAAGGATTGGAATTTCCACGGGTTATGGTGATTATGGATGATGCTGGTTCAAAGGGATTTTTGTTCAGCTATGAAAAGCTATTTGGCGCAAAAGCTAAAACGAAAACAGACATTGAAAATGAGCTTGAGGGCAAGGATACAAGCATCATGCGAACGACGCGGCTTTTCTATGTTGCGTGTACGCGGGCTCAGAGGAGTTTAGCAGTTATTGCTTATACAGAAGATCAAGATGCAGTAAAGAAAACTTCAATTGCAAATAAGTGGTTTTCTGAGGAAGAGGTCGTCTTGTTATAGAGTTCCTGCGTTGATGTAGTGTAGTGAGATTTTAAGATGGAAGTGGGAATTGCGCGATGGCATTATCTGGATGACGTACGAAGGCCTCCTCAAAGGCTTTTTACCATAAGCATAAAGGGAAATAGCAGGGGGATAAAGTATCCAATGAATTATCTGATACTCCTTGGCAGCTCCGGAAATCGGCATCCATATCGCCCGTTAGCATTTTATTAAACAGGTACTCATTATAAGAAAAAGTGAGAAATCTTTTTTCTTGCATTATCACAGAGATATTTCAAAGGTTTTGCGATATTTTCGCAGAGCCTTTTTTGTTGTTTCATAGCAGCTTTACAACAGCCGTACAACAACGCAGTGCAAAAGCTGTATTTTTTTGAAAGCATCGTCCAAAGAAACATGCAGGAAAAGGGTGCGCTGGCCTCTGCTGCTTTTTATTAAGCTGAAGCAGAAAGGAGGGTGCGCATGCGAAAACTGTCCCGCCGAAAATGCGTTTTGACACTATTCTTCTGGCTGGTGTTGGCATTGCCGTTTCTGTTCCGGCAGCAGATGCCGGGGCTGTTTATCCGTAATGATACGGAATCTATGCCACTGGGCTTCTACGTCATCTTACCGGACCGGCCCATAAAAGCTGGAGATATCGTTGTCTTTACGCCGCCGCAGGAACTTTGGCAGCTGGCCAATGACCGCGGCTGGACGGCGGGGGAACGTTACTGGCTCAAAGAAGTGGCAGCGGTCGAAGGCGATAAGTACACCATTACCGACACCGGGATTTACATTAACGGCCGGTATGCTGGCCCGGTTGCCTCTGTAGACCGGCAAGGGCAGCCTTTGCCGCAACTTCGCGGTACTTTTCAAGTAAAACCAGGGCAGTTTCTTCCATTGGCCACGTACCGGCCCAGTTCCTTTGACGGCCGTTATTTCGGAGAACTGCCGCTCACCACAGTTTATAAGCATGTGTATCCTCTTTTCACAATGAAACTTTTGGAGGTGTTTTATTGATGGACAAGAGGGAAAGGAGAGGCACAAGGCAGGGAGGGCGCAGTTCATGAAGATCGGGGAATTTTTTTCCGGACCGAAGCAGTATGCCAACAGTTCCACGCCCAAAACGCCGTTTGATCAGGCGAAAGAAGAATGGGACAGGCGCGAAGGCCATATCGTTGTGCAAAACTATAACCTGCGTCGCTTGCTGCTTCTGTCGTGGCTGGTCCTTCTGGTGATTTCTGCAGGGCTTGTGGTGCAATCGTTAAAATCAAGCGTAGTTCCGTATGTTGTTGAGGTGGATAGTACAACCGGCGTGGTGAAAAATGCCGGATTGGCCGAAGCGAAGGAGTACACGCCGCAGGCAGCGGAAATGAAATACTTTCTCTCGCAGTTTATTCGTAATATCCGCTCCATCCCGCTTGATCCGGTCGTCTACAAGAAAAACATGGAGGCGGCGTATGGATTTTTGACCAAGCAGGCGGCAAACAAAATGAACGTACAACTGCAAAACGAAAATCCGCTGGAACGTTTCGGGAAAGAAACCGTGCAAGTGAGGATCGGGAGCATGCTGGAAATGACGGACGGCAGTTCGTCGTATCAGATCCGGTGGACGGAAGATCATTATGATATTGCTTCCGGGAAAAAGACAAGCATTCCGATGAGCGGTATTTTCACCATTCGTCTGCAGCCGCCGAAACAGCAACAGGATCTGGAAATTAATCCGTTGGGCATTTTCATTGCCGACTTCAATTGGACCCAAGAAAGCGTGAAAGGAGAATAAGGGATGAAGCTTAAAGGTCGTCAGCTTGCTATGATTTTCAGTCTGCTGTTGTCTTTTCAAAGCACAATGGCAGTTGCCCGTGCGGAGGCTATAGAGATTCCCCCGGCGCCGCCCATGTTTTCCTACGGGGAGTTTTATGATGCCGCCGATACGAAGGATAAAACCAAGAAGATATTCTCCTATAATCCGGAAAGCGTCTATACCGTCTATTGCCGCCCCGGTTATTTGACGGATATCGCGCTCTATCCCGGTGATCAAGTGCTATATATCGCGGCGGGCGATACGGCGCAGTGGATGGTAGATTCGAGTACCGCGCAGGACACGCCGCATATCTACGTGAAACCGCTCAAGACGGATGCCCAAACGAATTTGATTGTCAATACAGACCGGCATAGGTATCACGTGCTGCTTATGGCGGTGGACTGGTATAATCCGATTATCATCTGGGAGTATCGTACCGAGGAAGAAATCGCCCAATATGAGGCCGACAACCGTGCGCAGAAGCAACTGCCGCTGCCTCGGAATTCCAAATCCCGCTATGAGGTTCGGGTACAGGGGAAAGCGACGCCCGGATGGCTGCCGCGCGACGTATGGGACGATGGCAAGAATACCTATATCCACCTCGGCGATACTCAAAAGGAACTTCCCATTCTGTTCGCACTCCAGGAAAAAGGCCGGACCGCTCCGGTACAGTATAAGCGCGAAGGCGAATATTTCATTGTGAACGGCATCCTGGACCGGGCGCGGCTGCAGAGCGCGCAGGGCGAAAAAGTGGATATTGTACGGCAGGGGAACCGGAAAGGCGGTGCATCCTGATATGCTGGAAAAAATTCAGGAAGGTATAAAGCAATTACGGGCGGGGCGAAAACGGGAAACGCCGCCTGGGACGACAGCCGCGAAAGAAGCGGAGGTAACCACGAAGTTAGAAACGGCAAAGAGCCGCACGGTCAATAAAAAGAAAGTGTACCTGCTTTGCATTTTGCTGCTGATTTCGTTTATCGGCTCCTTCTTTGCCTTTTCCAAGGACGTCGCCAAGCCAAAGAAAAAATCGGTCGAGACAGCGGACACAAAACTTGCGGTGCCGCAGTTGTCCGACGATTACAGCGACCTTTCGCGGCTGGCGCAAAAAGACGTGAAACCGAAGGTGCCAACGGGGAACGGAACGTCTGCTTCCGGCAGGCAGCAAGCGCTGACGGGAATGCAAGATGAACCGCCGGCAAGGACGGTATATCAGACAGCCGACCCGGGAATCAGGCCGACTTTACCGGGCGATCTTCGGGCGAGGGAAACGGAGGAAAGGAACACGGCGGAGCGGGCGCAGAGTTTGCGGGAAAAAGTATGGAGCTCGGCGATCGCTTTTGCGGTCAAGAAGGAGGGGCAGGAGGGCGGCGCTGCGGAACAGCGCGCAAATACCTACCAGTCGGCACGGAAAAACACGCTTGCCCCGGGCACAATGCTGCCGGCCATGCTGATCAGCGGCATTAATTCCGATAATGGCGGGCAGGTTACGGCGCAGCTTACCGCCGACGTCTATGATTCTCTTTATGGCGATACGCTGCTAATCCCAATGGGAACGCGGCTTGTGGGCGCCTATGAGGGCGGGGCCAAGCTGGGCGAGGCCCGGGTTAATATCCGCTGGAGCCGTATGCTGCTGCCCAACGGAGCCTCGTACAAAATGGGTGATACCCTCGTAACCGCAGGCATGGACGGCTATCCGGGCATTCTGGGCAAAGTGGATAACCACGACGACAAGGTTGTCTCGGCTGGGCTGGTGACAACGGCGCTTGGCGCTCTTGGCTCGATTGCCGCCGGCAATACGTCATCCAGCGGGGACGGCTACAGCGCTTCGAATCTGGCAGCACAGGGGGCCGCCAGCAATTTGCTCAATGTGGCAGGCAAGCTCATGGAGCAAAAAATGGGCCGCATGCCGACGATCACCGCTGAGCCGGGGACCGCCTTTTTCTTGCGCGTTGCCGATAATTTGTCGCTTCGCCCGTATGACGACTAAGCAATGGACGAGCAAAAGAAAAGGCGTATCCTGATCCTCCTGGGTACGGTCGGATTGGTTATGCTGGTGGTTTGCTGGCTGACAACACAGTGGTTCGCCAGGCGCTGCGACTATGATCCGCTGTTAGGCTGGGCGTTTCCCGTCAGCGACGGCACGAAGCTCTATTTCCCTTGGGATATTTTCATTTGGCGCTGGAAATTTTCAGCCGTGGTGCCGCATTTATCGGCCCTGGCCGGAAAATATCTGCTGCTTGGTCTGTTGGGCGGAGTCGGTCTGAGTTTTTACATCGAAACAAAGCTTAGACCGCTCGATTCGCATGGAAGCGCCGACTGGGCCGACCGCAGCGACGTCAAGAAAAGCGGCCTCTGCGTAAAAGAAGGCGTTATTTTAGGCCGCAATCCCTATACCAAGAAATTTCTGTTTCACGACGGGCCGGAACATATTCTGCTGCTGGCGCCAACGCGCAGCGGCAAGGGCGTCGGCGTGATTATCCCGACATGCCTTGTCTGGAAACATTCGATGCTGGTCACGGACGTAAAGGCGGAAAACTGGAATTTTGCCGCCCCGTACCGCCGGAAAATGCTCAAGAACCGGGTCATTAAGTTTGAACCCTGCTGCATTGACGGGACCGGCGCCAGGTGGAACCCCCTCGTCGAAATCCGGTATCGGACCGTGCGGGAATTCGGCGACGTGCAAATCATCGCCGACATGCTCGCCAATCCCGACGGCAAGGACATTAGCGGCGACGGCGCGCACTGGGTCATTACGGCTTCCTCGCTCATGCGCACCGTGATCATGCATCTGATGTACAAAAAGCATCAGGAAGGAAAACTGCCGCCAACGATGATGGAAGTTGCCACCTTTTTGTCTTTGCCCCACAAAGCCATTATTGCGGAAATGAAAGTCTATCCCCATATTGCGCCGGAAGAATTCTTGAGCGATACCAACATTCTCGATGAAATCTACAGCCTGCCGGACACGCAGTACATTGACATCGGCAACTGGAAACGAGAGGTGGCGGACCGTTTAGAAGACCAAGCGGAGAAACAGGCCGTCGAAGCGCTGAAAACACTGCAAGACGTACGTGCCTATATGAAAGAACGTTATAGCGAAAATCCGGATATTTTCACGCAGATGCCTTATGCGGAGCTTTTAGTCCATCCCAAGGTGCTGGAGGGCGCGCGGGAGATGGGGAACCGCGAGGAAAAGGAGGAATCCAGCGTTCTCTCATCAGCAGTCAAGGCGTTTTTGCTGTACCGCAATCCTGTTATCGCCAAAAATACCGGTGCCAGTGATTTTAAGATTGCTGACCTGCTCCGGCCGGATTACCCGGTATCGGTCTTTCTCGTTACGGCGCCGGGCGATCTGGACACGATCAAACCCTTGTTTCGTTTATTTATGAACTTCGTCATTAAGCGAAACGTAGAACACATGGATTTTGGCAACAAGCAGAAACAGCGCTGCCTGCTCTTGTTTGACGAATTTCCCCAGTTCGGGCGCATGGATTCAGTGGAACTGGGTCTGGCGGTCATGGCCGGGTATGGCTTAAAAGCGCTGCTTATCGCCCAGGACATCCACCAACTGGATAAAGCCTATACGAAGGATAATTCCATCATCGCCAATTGCCATGTGCGGGTTTTTTTCACTCCGAACGAGGATGGAACGGCGGAAATGCTCAGTAGATCCCTGGGGAAAAAGACTATCCGCGTCGACAGTAAAAACAGCGGTCAGGGAATTGGCACGGCGTCGTATACGACTTCGGAAACCGGGCGAGAATTGATGACGCCCGATGAAGTCAAGCGGCTACCCAAAGAACAGGAGCTTGTTTTTGTCGCGCAAAACCGGCCAATTTTGGCCGACAAGCTCTTTTATTTCAAAGAAAAATTCTTCATGAAAAAGATCCAAAGCTGCGGGCAGGCGCAGGCACTTAACCTGCGTTCGGATACGGCGAGCGTCGTTCGTTCGTATGAGGACCTTCTGCCGCCGGGCATGCAGGTTCCGACCGCCGATAACGCCGTAGCAAGGCAGGAGGAACTGGCCGAGCTTGAAGGCAAACAACACCAGCTTGCCGAATGGCTGGACGCCTCCTATGCAGCCATAAAAATGCTCGATGACATTGCTGCCGGTGAAATAGCAGGAAAAGAAATCGTGCCGGCGGCAGCCAGGGAGGAGTTTCGATTTATAGAGTAGACAGGGAGGAACGCTTATTGACTAAACAAAGCCGCACGGAAGAAACCTTGTATTATCTTTTGGGCGACGACATCCGCGCTTACCTCGCCGATGATAATATTACGGAAGTGTATCTTAATTCCAATTCCGATGAGATTTGGATCGACACCAAGGATCGCGGCAGAGTGGCCACGGGAAAAATGATGGATGCACAGACGGCGGCCAATGTCATTTATACGATTGCAGACCTTACCGGGAAAATCTGTAATGATACGAACGAGACGCTTGCCGCTGAGTTTCAGGGCATTCGCTTTCAGGGGCTGTTGCCGCGTGTTGTTGAGAAACCCGCCTTTAATATGCGCAAGCACTGTGCTGGGGCTCTGTCCTTGGAGGACTATGTAACAAGCGGAATCATGACTGAGCGGCAGCAACAAGTGCTGATTGACGCAATCTACTCCCGCAAAAACATCCTGGCGGCCGGCGGCACAAAGTCCGGCAAAACCACCTTTTTGAACGCCGTTTTAGCCGAAATCGCCAAGACCAGTGACCGGGTTGTCCTGCTGGAAGATACCAAGGAACTGCAATGCGCGGCACCGGATATGGACAGACTGCTTACGACAGAAAACAAGACGCTGGAGGACCTTTTACGCGATACCCTGCGCCTTACGCCGGAACGGATTATCGTCGGCGAGGTGCGCGGCGCGGAAGCACTTATCTTACTGGATGCCTGGAGTACCGGCCATAAAGGCGGGGCGTCAACCATCCATTCCAACAGCGCACGGCAGACGCTGCGCCGCCTGGAGGAGCTTACGGCCCGGGCGGAGGCCCGAGCGCACCAGTATATGATCGGCGAAGCCATCGACATTATCGTGTATCTGCGCTATAGCGGGTTGAAGCGGAGCGTGGAACAGATTTTGGCGGTGGATGGGTGGGATGCCAATAAAGAAGAATATTTGGTCCGGGAACTTTAAAGGCAAGGTGGTCAATTTGACCACCTTGCAACTGAGAAGTGG
Source organism: Allolucifera butyrica (assembly GCF_900476375.1). Classification (GTDB taxonomy): domain Bacteria; phylum Bacillota; class Negativicutes; order Sporomusales; family UPPP01; genus Lucifera; species Lucifera butyrica. The sequence goes on from NZ_UPPP01000094.1 coordinate 31,889, forward strand.
ATAGCGTGGACAGGCTAATGCGAATTGAACGGAATACGGTATTTTGGAATGGGGGTTTATTGTGGATGAAAAACTAAGAGATAGAATTATGCAAGCGTATGGACAGGCGCAAATATTGGTTGTTGACGATGCTACTTTTGCTCGACTTATCATCACCAGAGAGTTGACCGATATGGGGTTTGACGGAAGGCAAATTCATCAAGCCGGCAGTGGCGAAGCGGCCCTGGAAAAGATAAAAGAAAAATTATTTGATCTAGTCATTTTAGATATTACAATGAAGGGTGTGGATGGCATTGCTGTGCTGAAAGCAGTGAGGCGAGCCCAGCCTGCGACCAAAATCATCATGTGCAGCTGCAGGAATTCGGAGGATATCATTAAAACCTGTGTCCGTTTCGGCATTGACGCATTCATCGTAAAACCTTGTACTTTGGAAATCCTGCAAAAAGCTCTGCACCGTATTGCGGTTGGCAGCGCCCAGGAAGATGCAATGAACTGGCACGCCCATTGTCATGTTTGCGATCAAAAAATGATTGAAGTCAATGCAAAGGACATGGTCAGCTTTTATTGCCCGAAGAATTGTATGAAACTGGGGCCATGGCCGACTGTATTAGTTAATCAAAACGAACTGGATCGAGTCTATGGGAAAGCAAAAAGGATAGGTTTCCTGCATTTGGGAAATGAAGGTATCAAAGCCGACGTATCAGTGCTGAAGCTGTGAAAATATCTTGAAGTAACTCCTTATTGGGGCTGGAGGTAACAGTCCCATTTTTATGCGTATGATGAAATGCGGAAAAATACATTCTAACCCCTTTTTAACATATTTATGTTAGAATTAGTGTGGTAGTATTAGTTCATGGAGAAGAAGGGAGTGAATGTGCAACCAATGAAAAACTTGTTGGTCGGCGAGAAACTTATTCAAAAATCTGGTTTTAATTTTATCAGAAATTACCCAGCTTTCCCCCTGTGCCATCTTCAAGATGGACGTATTTGTGGGAGCCTTACTCTATCAAAGGAACATATTGTCAACCTATTTGAATATTACGAACATCCAATGCCCCGTAAAATAATAACCGCAATTTTCGGCGAAACGGCACCCGACAAGTTGAATCCATATACCCTATTTGCCTCCATAGACAGTAATAATCCTCAACAAGTGGTGCAATGGTTTACCCATTTTGGAGCTCCGGATGGCAACGTTCGGTTTGATGCTCAAGCGGAATGCTATTATCCCCTTGATGTTTTTGCAAAACACGTCAAGGAAATGAATAATGTGCTTACTGTTATCGAAGCCCTGCAATCTGGCGCGAAAAGCATCGATGCGATCATGACTGATATTGTTAAACAATATAATGGGTATATACCAGGGTCTATCTGTGGCTATAAGGAAATAACCGAAGGTGTTAGTGATCAGATAAAAGATTTGTTCAGCAAAGTTAACATATTTGATTTGTCGCCTTCTTACTTGGGTCGGGAATATGTTGATGCCTTGTTTCAACATTACCTTTCTGACATTTGCCCATGTATTATGTGGCGGGATAAGGCAAATGGCAATCAGCCGAGTTTGGCATGGACATCGGGGCCAATGATATCACAACTTTATTTCATGCTTGCTCTTGATATCACAGCCGGAAAAATGCCCCGTAAATGCATGAATGATAAATGTCACAGATACTTCACTCCCGCCAGAAGTAGTACACGGTATTGTTCCGACATCTGCAAGGAAAGAGCAAAACAACACAGGCATTATAAAAAGCTTAAGAACGAGCAGGCTTGTGAATAAAGATGAAATGCGGAAAAAGGGTGGCGCGCAGCCGCCTTTTTTTTATTATGCTCGAAGCGGAACCGGAATGGAATTTCGAGGAGGCGAGTTGAGTGAACGTAATGAAAGGCCGAAAGAAAAACGCAGGAAGGAGTGGCCGGTATCTATTCTTGGTGGCGGTAGCGGCAGGGATTTTTCTTTTACATGGCACCGGCATGGCAACCGATGCGGGCAGTATGAAACTGCCATATAAGACGGCATTGGCCACGATGTACACGGAGCTCACGGGCACGGTTCCGCTGATTGGCGGGACGATTGCCATTGCGGTTGGCGGCGCCATGTACATGCTTGGCGAAGGACAAATGACGCGCACGGCTATGCGCATTTGCATCGGCACGGGCATCGCCCTCTTGGCGCCGCAGGTTATCCAGGTCTTTGCGCCGGACGTATCGGCCGGAGTTTTATTTTGATGGCGCAGAAAGCGGAGGGGGGCACGCTCGCCGTCCAGCCGCTGTTTCGCGCCCTTACTGGACAACTGCTGGTTGCAGGAGCGCCGCGCGGCATGATTGTTCTCAATATGTGCCTTGCCGCCATTTTTCTCATGGCGTTGCATATTCCCTGGATTGTGCCGGTCAATCTGCTGATTCATCTATCTGCGGTATATTTGACCAAAGAAGATGAACAATTCTTCGATATTTTACGGCGTTATCTGCACAAGAAATCTTACTACGGTGTATGAGGAGGACGAATGAAAACATTTCAGGAATATCAGGTGGATTTGACAAGACTGGCCGAATGGCTGCCGTGGGCTACTATGCCGCTTGCAGGCGTTGTGGAAAATAAAGACCATTCTTTTCTCGGGGCATTTTCTTATCCTTGTGACGCGGTCTTTGATAGCGCTTGCCTGAGCCAACAACTTCAGGCGTTGGGTTCCGGCTGGGGAATATGGTCCGAGAACCGGCAGGGCCGGTGTTACGCGGCGTTCTCCTGGCTGCCGCAGGATGCGAGTGACGACGCGGCCGGCCACTACTTTGACCGGGTCTTAACGACGTTGGCCGAACAATTGCCGTTGCAACGTTTATACGCAGGAGAATTGTTGCAATACCTGTTTGAGAGCATTGCCATCAAAAAGCAAATTGCATTCCCTGACATACCGATGTATTTAGATACATTGCTGCCCCTGGGGCAAACGTATAAGCTGAAGCCGCAGGAAATTAACGTGGATGGATATCCGGTGACGGTACTCGCTTTGAACGGATTTTTGGAAGAATGCGCCGGCAGGCTGTATTCATTTTTAAGAGAAAAAGCCATTCCATTTCGTTCCGTGCGCCGCTTTTTACTGCTCACCGCAGCCGAGGCGGACGAAGAAGCAAACCGCTATATGGCTGGGTGGTGCAAGAATCATAAGACAATCGCGCCACTCTTAGCCTATGAAGCCAATCCGCAGAAGCCTTGTGGCTTTTACGCCCATCTTTTAGTGCATTGGAGTACTGAAGAGGAGAAACTCGTTCGGCAAAGTATGCTGATCAAGGAGTTTCTTAGAGCGCAGGGGCAGCTTGCCCACTGCGAACATGCCCAGCCGGAACTGTGGTTTGCTGCTATTCCCGGGAATTTCCGCGCCTACCTTGTCGCGCCAATGCTTCAGATTGACGACCTGAGAGTACTGTTTTTGGGCGAAGAAGGGGCTCCGGTATGATTCATTTGAAAAAATACCGGGAAAAGCGGGCGCTGTTACAGGATGTCATGCCGTTTGGGCGCATCTTGTATTTAGAGAACGGCGCAGGGGTGTGCGTGTTGAAAGATGGAGCCTTTCTTTCCAGCCTGCGCTATCGCGGGCCTGACTTAGATAGTGCAATCGAAGAAACGCTGGCCTGGATGACCGGGCAGATGAACAGCCTGCTATTAACGCTGGGGACCGGATGGGTGCTGTATGCCGAGGCGCAACGCGCCCCTTCGGTCAGCTACGATTCGGATGTGTTTTTTCCCGACGCAGTAACACAGGCCATTGATGACGAGCGGCGGAAAAATTTCCAGAGCGGGCAGCACTTTGAAAATAGCTACTATCTCTCACTGTATTGGATGCCGCCTGCTGATACAATCAGCAAGCTCAAGAACTTCTTTGTCGAGGGGGCGGAGAAGACGGAAGCGCCTACCGATGCCGCGGAATATATTGAGGACTATACAAAACAACTGGCACTTCTCTTCGCGTCCTGCTCTGTGGTCGGTATGCCGGAAACCGAATGGCTGGGACCGGATGACCTCCTCTCCTATCTTTATTCGACGATTTCCTTGACGTATGTTCCGCTCAAATTACCCAAGAATCCCATACTTCTGGACGGGCTGCTCTATGATACTCCGCTTTACGGCGGTATGGAGCCCCGTCTTGGCGCGAAATATTTAGCGGCCGTATCGCCGGTAAAATATCCGGACCACAGCAGCTTTGGCATGCTCAATATCTTAAATACGCTGCCGTTTTCCTACCGGTTTATCACTCGCTTTTATTTCCTGGATAAGCAGGACGCGCTTGGCGAAATAAAGACGTTTGCGCGGGGGTGGCGGTCAAAGGTAAAACCGTTTACGGCAACGATCAAGGAACTGCTGACCGGTTTTGCCGGCAATGAAGTGAATGAGAATGCGGTGGAAAAGGTCGAGGAAATCCGTGCTATGGAGCAACTAGTTGAATCCGATGCTGTAGGCTGCGGCTATTACTCCGCCATGTTGCTCCTGGCAGACGATGACAAAATTCGTTTGCAGAAATGCGCTGAGGAAATCGTGCAGCTTTTTACAAATATGGAGCAGGGGTCTATCGCCGCAAAAATAGAAGGGATGCACACCCTGGAAGCCTATTTCGGCAGCATTCCGGGCAACGTGTATTATGGAATACGCCACCCCATGCTGTCAACGGGAAACCTAATACACCTGTTGCCGATTACCGATATTTGGGCGGGGAAAAAACGCAATGACCATTTAAAAGCTCCCGTTTTGCTTTACACGAAAACCGGAGAAAATACATCCTTTCGTTTGAACCTTCATGTCGGCGACGTCGGGCATACGATGCTCATCGGGCCGACCGGCGCGGGTAAATCCGTGCACCTCAATCTCATTGCGGCGCAGTTTCGCAAATATAAAGACGCCCGGATTTTTATTTTTGACAAAGGCGCATCAAGCCGCATTTTGACAGAGGCCGTCGGCGGCAATTTTTTTGACCTCGGCAACGAAACAGAACTTTCTTTTCAGCCGCTTCGGCAGATTGATGACGAGAAAGAGCGAATGTGGGCTGCCGAATGGATTTATGATTTTTTGCGGCAGGAGAATGTAACGATTACGCCGGAAATTAAGAAACATACCTGGACGGCCTTATCGTCCATGGCAGCGCTGCCGGAGGGCTACCGTACGATTTCAACCTTAAAAACCACCGTGCAGGATAAATTACTGAAAGATGCATTGGTGCCGCTAACCATTGAAGGGGCTTATGGAAAAATGTTTGATTCGGCGGAAGAAAGGCTCGCCTTTTCCAGCTGGCAGACCTTTGAAATGGAAACGCTGATGAATACCCCGGCGATTTTATCACCGGCGCTGATGTATATTTTCCATCGCATTGAGCAGGCCCTTGATGGCAAACCAACGTTGATCGATTTGGACGAGTGCTGGGTGCGCCCGTAAGTCCTGACTTTTCAGGACGTGGGCAGAGACAGAATATGCCGATAGCAAGGCATTGGGCGTGACACAATGGCCCATCATCAACTAGCTAAGCCGATAAGGGAAACCGGACGGCGACAACAGCACGCTAGTAAAGACATGAGTCTGCCAGTCAACAGGCAGCGACTGAATGCTGAGATGAAAACTGTATATGAGGATAAAAGCTGAATTGCTTGAATGACAGCCAGAGGGGTTCTATCGTCAACCATAACGAAAGTTGATTGAAACGTTATGCAACCAGCGGTGGGGTGTTAAACCAGCAAAAATCCCACAAGTGTCCCTGGTTGACCGCCACAGTGAGTGGAAAAATGGCGAACGTCATATCCGACAATACAGGTGCTATGTCTGTTTCTGACTAAACGGGGATTGCCTAAGTCGAAACGCAGGAAACTGCTATGGGGAAAGCCCCTGAAAATTCGATACGGCAACGGAGCTTCCGTAGTAGTCTGAGCCGGGGAAAGCCCGGCACATGGCGAAGGGAAGCAGTCTATACTTAATACCGATATTAGGAAAGGTGCGTGAGGCACTTGAGAAGTCCAAATGAGGTATTAAACAGCTTACAATCAAAAACGACAATCGAGAACTACCAATTCGAGAGGTTATACAGAAACCTGTACAACCCAAACTTCTACCTGATTGCTTACCAAAATATTTATGACAATCATGGAAGCATGACTAAGGGTATTGACGGAAAAACCCTGGACGGAATGGGAATGGAACGAATCAACCGGATCATCAATAAAATGAAAAACTATACCTACCAACCCAATCCCGTCCGGCGTCAATACATAAAGAAAGCCAATGGAAGGCTCAGACCGCTAGGCATTCCGTCCGCGGACGACAAACTGGTACAGGAAGTCGTCAGAATGATCCTGGAGAGCATCTACGAACCCACATTTTCAAAGTATTCCCATGGATTCAGACCGGAGAGAAGCTGTCACACAGCTCTCGACCAAATAAAAAGAACCTTCACGGGAATCAAGTGGTTTGTAGAAGGAGATATCGCCGGATGTTTCGACAATATCGATCAGCATACACTCATTAATATCCTGCGCAGAAAAATCCGAGATGAACATTTCCTAGGGCTCATCTGGAAATTCCTCAGAGCGGGGTACATGGAAAACTGGCGATACAACGAAACCTATTCGGGTGCCGCTCAAGGGTCAGTCATCAGTCCGATTCTAGCCAATATATACATGAACGAACTAGACCGTTACATGGAAGAGTACAAAGTCACCTTCGACAAAGGGCAAAAAAGAGCAGTTAATTCAGAATACTTAAAAATACATTACAAGTGGAAAGTGGCCAAAATGTCGATGGAAAAGACCTGGAACACGCTCAATCTAGAAGAGCGTGAACGGGTTGCCCAAGCAGTAAATGAAAAACGTAAGATGTGGGCAGTACTCCCCTCCATGAACCCCCAAGACGGCTCGTATCGACGAATCATGTATTGCCGCTATGCCGATGATTTCCTGGTGGGAATCATTGGGAGCAAAACGGATGCGGAAAGAATCAAAAGCGACATAAAAGAGTTCCTTGCCAGACGGCTGAAACTAGAGCTTTCCTCAGAGAAAACCTTAGTCACCCATGCCACGGACAAAGCCAGGTTCCTCGGATACGATGTTACGACATCAAAACCGTCCTCAGAAACGATCCAAAAATGCAATGGCACTATATGCCGACGGCCAACAGGAGTTATTAAACTCTATGTTCCCAAAGAAAAATGGGTAAAGAACCTGTTGGACAAAAGCTCCTTGTGGATACAGAAAGATGAGAACGGCCAGGAACGATGGATGCCGGTAGCCAGAAAAGATATGCTTTACAAGGCTCCGGATGACATCGTGGGAACCTTTAACGCAGAAATCCGAGGACTCTATAACTACTATGCTTTGGCAAGCAACGTCTCGGTACTTTCAAAATATCGATACGTGATGGAATACAGTATGTACAAAACATTTGCCTGTAAGTACAGATGCTCGTTGGTAAAAGCGAAGCGAATGTTCTTTAAGGACGGAAAATTTACTGTTCCATACACGACATCGAAGGGCATAGAAAAACGCATAGCCTTTTATGACGGCGGTTTCCGCCAAAAACGGCTATCCCGAGACAAGAGAGTAGATATCTTACCCCAACCAATGAAATCTTACACCATTAAGCCAAGAGAGCTGATTGGTCGGATGTTCAAAGGTCACTGTGAACTGTGTGGGGAACAAGACAGTCTGCCCAAGGTATATCAGGTGCGAAAGTTAAGCGAATTGCGAGCAAACGTCGAATGGGAAGCACGAATGATAGAGAAACACCGGAAGACGCTTGTTGTATGCCACGATTGTTTTGAGAAAATCCATAGCTGATGTATAGATAGAGAGCCGTATACATCGAGAGGTGTAAGTACGGTTCGGAGGCGAGTACTTGGAAACCTGCCATGGTGACATGGTAAGGCGCTGAATGCTTAGCCTACATCTTTTTTGACAACCCGGCTTTTGCCGCCAAGATTCGCGAATGGCTTAAAGTGCTGCGTAAAAGCAACGCGTCGGTTATTTTTGCTACACAGTCGTTAGCGGATATAGTAGATACGCCGATTTTCTCTACCATTCTTGAATCTTGTCCGTCGCGCATCTTCCTGCCCAATAAAAATGCGTTTGAGGAACGTTCGAAACAATTGTATAGGGCTTTTGGCTTGAACGATCAACAACTGCAAATTCTCACGCAGGCAACACCCAAGAAAGAATATTATTATGTATCGGAACTCGGCTGCCGCCTTTATGATCTGGACCTGGAGCGGGAAGCTCTGGCCTATTGCGCAGTCAATAAGCAGGATCTAATCACCTGCAGGCGGATTATAGCCGAATACGGCAAGGCAAATTTTGTGCAGAAATGGCGCGAATACAAAGGATTACAGTAGGGATAAGAAATGATTTAAAGCACAAAGGCACACCTCTTGGGTGTGCCAGCCTGTAGATAAAAGAGAGCAACGGCGGTTGGAGTTTGATGCAAGCAAAAAACAGCGAGCATTAAATTATTATTGGCTTGTGTAATGAAAAACTATAAAAACCTCCATTGTCGCCGATAATAATTTGATCAAGAATACGGATACCCAGTATTTCACCGGCTTCTTTCAACTTTGTTAATAATTCAATATCTTCACGGCTTGGCTCCGGATCGCCGCTTGGGTGATTGTGGCCGATAATGACAGCCGCGGCGTTGTGAAACAATGCTTTTTTAAAGAGTTCACGGGGATGGGCCAGCGAGGCGTTGAGAGTACCATGCGATATTTCGGCGGCACCGATGATTTTGTTCTTCGTATTTAAGAATAAAGCGCAGAAAATCTCTTCCGCAGCGTTTTCAAGTTCAAATATGGCTTGAAAGGCGTGGGCCGCCTCGTTCGGCGATTGAATGAAGGGTTCCAGGGAATACCGTTTTTTTTCTTCTTTTACGATCGCAAGTTTTTGAAAAGTTATGAGCATAATGAATGCCTCCTTATACTTGAAAAATGAAAAAGGGACTGGAAAGGGAGAAGTAATCCCTTTGCCAGTCCTTCTTTTGCGGCTATCCTGCGCGGCATAGAAACTTTATACAGCTAGGCGATTTGTTCTTCGAGCTGGTCTGCTGCTTGCTGGGATGAGCCGTCCTGTGCGTCCGTACTTAACAGCGCATTTAGTTCAATCAACCGGGCTTCCTTTTCTTTTAATTCCTGTTCTTCCGCAAATGGCTTTTCGAGTTCTTTTTGTGCGGCGACGATTTGCATATGGATGCCTTGGAGTTTATCTTGCGTTTCGGACAATTTTTTAGAGATGTCCGTAAGTAAATGATCCATACGGGTAAAATTGCCGGTTGCGCTGGTTCCCATACTGCATTCATGCGTTCGTTTTCCTTTTAACTGGAGTTTGAATTCATTGTCAAAGAGGTCGTAACGCAGGGCAAGCAGAAAACCGCGATATTGTCCAATCAGGGTTGGTTCGCATTCGCTTTTTTCGCTGCAAATGGCAAGAAGTTTTTCCCCGGCTGCGTTTTTGTCGGTATAGAAGGTATCCAGTATCTCTATGCCAATGAATGTGTCCTTTACGATAGCATGTTGCCTTTCCATTTTCAGATCTTCTTGTAAAGCGGCGATGGCCTCCTCCGCGCTTTTGAGCTGCGCCGGGTAATTTTTCGAGAGCTTGTCTTCCAACTGATACCGTTTGGATTTATCATCTGCCGCCAACAGCCGCAGGCGGGCCACTTCAATATCCAGATTCATCTTTTCCTTAATGAGCGGGTTGCCGGCGCAGAGTGCCTTGATTTCCGCATAGGAGAGCACTTCATCGTCAATATCCTCACAAGACCGTACCGGCGCTTTGCTGGTCATGATCTGTGAAATGAACTTTTGCTTGTTCTCGATAGTCTGGTACAAGTAGCTGTCAAAGGTAGCTTCTGTGACATAGCGGAAGATATAAACCGTCTCATTGTTATTTCCCTGCCGGACAATACGGCCGGCGCGCTGCTCCAGATCGCCGGGACGCCAGGGGCAATCCAGGTCGTGGATGGCAATCAGCCGATCCTGTACATTCGTACCGGCGCCCATTTTCTGCGTACTGCCAAAGAGAACGCGTATTTTGCCGGCCCTCACTCTGGCAAACAGGTCTTTTTTCTGCTGATCGGTTTCCGCTTCGTGAATAAAGCGGATTTCCTCGCAGGGAATACCTGCCTGGATGAGCTTTTCTCTCATATCGTTGTAAATACTGAAACTGCCGTCCGCTTTCGGCGTGGACAGGTCGCAAAACACCAGCTGCGTTAATTTTTGCAGTTTGCCACTAAGCCAGAATTTCAGGATGTTCTGTGCGCATTGATTGACTTTGCTGTTCGGGTCGTCAGGCAGAGCCAGGTTGAGTAGGCGCTGATCAAGTCCCAATTTCCTGCCGTCGCCGGTGATTTTAAGCATATTGTCTTCATGGGGTTTGACCAGTCTTTTATGAACTCGTTCGGCGCGTTTTGATAAGGCGTCGACCATATCTTTTTGATAGCTGGTCGGTTTGGCCACAATCGTCTCGTAAATACTTTCAGGGACAGGCAGTTTGAGCATATCTGCGGTCTGTATATCCGCCGCTTCCCGGAATACATTCATCAATTCCGGCAAATTAAAGAATCTGGCAAAGCGCGTGCGGGCGCGATAGCCTTTTCCTTCCGGCGCCAACTCAATCACCGTAACCGTTTCACCAAAGGTTGCCGCCCAAGAGTCGAAATGGCTCAGCCCCATTTCCTCCAGCCGTTTATATAAGAGATAGCGCTTCATCGTGTACAGCTCGGTCATGGAGTTGGATACCGGCGTGCCGGTTGCGAATACAATGCCTTTATTGTTCGTGATTTCATCAATGTAACGGCATTTGGCGAACATATCCGAAGATTTTTGCGCATCGGTCGTGGAAAGACCGGCCACATTGTGCATTTTGGTGTAAATAAACAGGTTCTTATAGGAATGCGCCTCATCGACAAACAGGCGATCTACGCCCAGTTGCTCAAAGGTTACGACATCGTCCTTGCGCTCGGTTTTGAGCTGCGTTTCCAGGCGGACTTCAAGTTGCTTTTTTATCTTTTCCATTTGCTTGATGCTGAAGGATTGGCCATTTTCGCTTTTTAACTCTTCCAGGCTGTCGGTGATATCGTCAATTTGGTTTTGGATCAGCGCTTCCCGGCGCTCAGGGGAAATCGGTATTTTTTCAAACTGTGAATGCCCGATGATAATCGCGTCATAGGTGCCGGTGGCAATTTTGGAACAGAACCGTTTCCGGTGGGCTTTTTCAAAATCTTTTTTGCGGGTAACCAGTAAATTGGCTGCCGGGTATAACCGCAAAAATTCAACGGCCCATTGCTCGACCAGATGATTGGGAACCACGATAATGGATTTGGTACAAAGTCCTAATCGCTTGGATTCCATTGCTGCCGCCGCCATCGTAAAGGTCTTGCCGGCGCCGACTTTATGGGCCAGTAAAACATTGTTTCCGTACAAGATGTGGGCAATGGCATCCTTCTGGTGCTTGCGGAGCGAAATCGCCGGACTCATGCCCGGAAACACCAGGTGGCTGCCGTCATAAACGCGCGGCCGTGTGGAATTAAACCGTTCATTGTATAGCGAAACAAGTGTCTGACGCCGCTCGGCATCCCTGAAAATCCAGTCGCGGAAAGCGCGTTTGATGGCTTCTTGTTTTTGGACGGCCAGGGTTGTTGCCTGTTGATTCAATACCCGCTTTTCCTGGCCGTTCTCAACGATGGTGTCATAGATCCTTATATCTCTGAGATTCAAGGCTTCTTCCAGGAGCTGATAAGCATTGCTGCGCTTAGTGCCATATGTCGTATAGGCTGCGACATCATCTCCCGACACTTGGGTCTTGGCGGAAATATTCCATTCGGATGTATAGGCTGCATATTCCACCCGGATGAGCTGGCGGAGGTTTGTTGGTGTTTGAAAAGTTTCCAACATAAACTCCTGAATATACTTTGCATCAATCCATACCGCGCCCAGCCGGACGTCAATTTCCGCTGCCGTGAGTTCTTTCGGCTGTATCTGTTTTAATGCTGCCACATGGGAGGCGTAGGCCGGATCGGTTTCGGCCAGCTGCTCGACAAGGCGAAGTTTAGTACGGACATTGCCCGATAAATACTCATCCGCCGTCTGCCAGTTTTTCGCCGCCGGGTCGAAAAAAAGCGTTCCCTGCAAATCGTCAGTGATCGCCTTGTAGCTTTCTTCATTCGGTTCTTTGCTGAGCAGGGCTGCCATAAAGTGTAGATCGGCTTTCCCTTTTTCGTTCATCGATACGGTGAGCGCTTCACTGGCCGTTTCCACCTGCGTCACCGGCTGGTGGGGCGCGATGGTCCGCTTGGTGAAAATATCCGCCTTGCGCTCCAGGTTGCCGTCTTCGTCCAGTATTTCAAGCGAACACAGCAGATAATAAGAGCTATCCTCGACAAAGGCAAGTTTATTGGCGCGGCTGTTGATCAAGCCATAGGTGCGGACAAAAGCATCATACCGTTGGGTTAATAACGCCTGCTTTGCTTGAATCAAAGCCGCATCCAGCGAATGCATCTGCACAAATAACAGGTCATAGACAATATCCCGCAGGGCAATCAGCGCCTCAATCCGGCGATAGGTGCCGTCTGAGACCTCTTGTAAAACAAGCTCATTATCCTCGCGGTAATACAGGTGCTTGTTCTGGATCATATAAGAAAAATTACGGATGTTGTCCGGCGCTTTCAGCGTTTTAGGGACAGCTTCCTCCTCCTGATCAAACAGGTCGGACGGAGTCGCCGGCTTCTGCAAGGGCTGCTCTGGAGGTAAAGGGGCTTCTTTCCTTACAGGCGGTGTAACGATATCCGACGCCGACGTCATCATTTCGATTGGCGTTTCCGGGATAAGAGGGCTTGCTTCCAGGTCAAACAGGGAGGTTTTCTGAGGTTCGGGGCAACTGTCCGCAAGTCTGTCATGGACAGGAGGGGGGGACTGGCTAGATATTTCGATAGCTTGACTCTGGGGAGGGCAGGCTTGCCAGCTTTCCATGACGTTGGCCAATAGCAAGGTCAGTTCTGCTTTCTTGGGCATGCAGGTGCTGCCGCCGGAAAAGCGGTGATTGCTCTTGGTGAGCGCACCTAAAATATGGTCAGGATGCTCAAGATAATAGCGGTTGATTTCAATTCCGTCCGCGGTTTCACCCAGCTCCAGCCAATTCGGCTCCGGGGCGGCGGCTGTTTTCCGGAAAAACAAAATATCCATGGGAACATTGGTGCCAGCCTGGAGAAATGCCGTATCCGGCAGGCGGAGAGCTGCTAGCAGATGCGCGCGTTTGGCCAGGTATTCACGGAAGGCGGAGCCTTTTTTATCAAGCAAAAATTTACTGGCGATCAGGGCCAGCAGTGCGCCGTCTTTTAATACATCCAATGATTTTGCAAAAAAATACTCATGGATGGACAATTTATCCTTGTAGGTTGGGTCATAAACAGCAAAATTCCCGAACGGTACATTTCCGATTAACAGATCGAAAGTGTCATTCGGGAATTTGGCTTTTTCAAAGCCGATGTTTTGAATCGCTGCCGCCGGATACAACTGTTTGGCGATACGGGCGGTAAGCTCATCGATTTCTACGCCGTAAAAGAAGGAAGTCTGTTTCAGTGCTTCCGGCACCGCGCCGATGAAGTTGCCAATCCCGCAGGAAGGTTCCAGAATCTTACCGCCTTGAAATCCGAGCCGGCGGACACCGTCATACATGGCCTGGATAATCGGCAGCGGCGTGTAAAACGCCGTTAGGATGGAAGCGCGGGCCGACCGGTATTCTTTTTCGGTCAATAGATCATGAACTTCCTGATATTCTTTTTTCCAGGTCAGATTATTCGGCGCAAAGACTTGGGAAAGTCCGCCCCAGCCGGCGTACCCGGCTAAAATTTCTTGTTCTTCCCGGGTTGCCTGCCTATTCGTCGCTTCCAACTGCTTCAAGAGTGTTAAGGCGCTTACCGTGCGTTGATAGCGGGCCTTTGCACCCGACGGATAACTTTTCACTGTTAAATCAAAGTTCTCGTCGGAAGCGGCAGGAAGGGGCATTGCCGGCGCTGACGCTTCCGCCGACAAAGGCTGCGGGGGCTTCGTCTGATCTACTGGCGTTTGCGTACCGGTTTCCGCTTCCGGCGGGGGCGTTTCAGTTTTCACCACAACATGCAGTTTTACAGGTGATGCCGCAACCGGCTCAACCGGCTGCGGCGCTTTAATGGCATTTTCGATGGCGCGCAACAGGTTGGTCGTACAATGACTGACCGATTCTGCGATACGCAAGATGCTGTCCTTTGTTAAAACAGCAGGCAGCAGTGTCTCATATTCGGCCAGCGATACGACAGGTTCTTTCTGACAGCGGGAAAATATGACATAACAGGTACTGTCAATGATAAACTTTCGCAGGCGCCATTCCAGTTCTTGTTCATCGGGCTGTTTGACAAAGCCGGACGGCAGGCTGGCAAGCAAGTTCTTTTTGTCAGCCAACTTGGCAATCAACCGTGCGGCGACATCTGCAATCAGCGGCAGAAAGTCGGTTTCCGTACTTTGATATAGGTCCTTTAGCGCCTGGCAAACCGTCTGTTCGCTGGCTTCTTCCAAGGTCCATAAGAGGACCGGCGGGGCATCGGCATCTTTCTGAATGTAGGTATCGTTAAGATCAAAGACATACTTGATTTTTTGCCAGCGTCCATCCTGGAAAAATAAAGCGATGCCTTTTGCTCCGCGTTTAATACGCCGGTGAAAGCGGCGGTTCCAGAGTTCCATTTCGGCGCAGGCGTGGGCCTGCGGACGCTGCGCATGAATCATGAGCTGGTCGGTGTACGGATATTTGTACATTCTTCCGACTGTCCCCAAAAAAGCTTTCCAGGCCGCCATGCTCGATGTAATTTGCTGCAGCACCTGATCTTCCAATTCTTGGCGTGTTTTCGCCAATTGAGCCATTTTCTCATCCATCCTTTCTGCCTTCGTGTACTGGTTTATGCGTGAAAAAAACCATTCACCATAGCCTAAAGCAAGGGCGGAAGGCGCAAGCGTACCCTTGCTTTGGGCTGTGGTGTATGGTAAAGTGAGCGCTAAACCAGTACCGCGAAGGCAGCTTGATCATCCTGCCAGCTTGCTTCCAAGCCAACGTCCACTGTAGCCGATATTTTGATACCACTACTGACACATCGTTTTTTACCAAAAAATATTGATTATAAATTGATTTTAGATTGATTTTTCATTGACTGATTGGGTATAATATAGGTAGAGCTCTAACATAAAGAGGTGAAAAAATATGAAAGCTATCATTCGTCCCATGACGGATTTGGCAAAAAAGATGGACGAAATTGAACATTTTTGTATTACACAAAGCCTGCCGGTATATATCACGAAAAAAGGCACTGGCAGACTAGTTGTCCTTGGTCACGAAAACTATGAAAATCTAATATCCGAACTAGAAAAATTTAAAGAAGAAAATGAATTGTATAAATCTCTTATTCAAGCGGCAGGCGAGAGCCGTAGAGGCGAAAGCCAAGACGTTAATGATGTCTTGGACGAATTAGACGCTGAATTAAGGGAGCGGGAAGATGGCGACAGAGAACAGCAAGTATCAGGTTAAAATCGTACCTACGGCTAAGAAAGACCTCCGGGATGCAGCAATGTATATAGCTCAGGATAGTCCTGCGAATGCCAGAAAATTTGTCGCAGACGTAAAGGCTAGGATAAACAATGTTTTAGCGAACAGTCCCAATATCTGTTTACCGCCTAGGGCGTATCCTTTTTTAGCGGAACAAGGATACCTGCGGTTTTCCGTACACACAAACTATTCAGCCCTATGGGTCTGGAACGGGTCAGTTATCGAGATACATCGTATTTTACACAACAAGAGAAATTGGACGATTATTATGGGTGGCCCTGAAGGCATAGAAGAAATAGAACTCTCCGAATGAATTCGGAGGGTTCTATTTCTTTAGAATGCGCAGGCAACTTTTCGCCTAACGCCTATTTTTCGGCCTGCTACGCCGGTTTGCTAGGATATTTCATACCGGCTTTTTCCCTGCGCCTGCGCACGGTTAGAACGTGGCGCTGCTCCGCCTGGATATGTCGATTGATTTCCTCCTGGGAATATTTAAGGACCGCGCCATACTGCTCCATCAGCAGGCGATATTTCCGCGCTAGATTTCGACTTCGTGCATAAAGGGAGCAGCGATACAGCAGGGTATGCAGAGCGTAATCAAGTTCAGCCTCTTTCTTTTTCAAGGCCAATCCCCCCTTTACACCGCCTGTTTTTTTCGTTTTTTCGTCAGACGGTGCTGTTTGAATTCTTCTAAAAACGCATGAATCTCTCTGGTATGGCTGCAGTTTTTAAACCCGCGGCATTGCAGGATCTCGCCGTCGTAAATTTCCAGGGTGTAAAAGGCAACAGCCGGCTCCGCCGCTTTTCGTAAAAAGACAATGTCTGTGAACCCGTTTGCATAGCGGTCGATGTAATTGCCGACACAGTGGCGCAGGTAGTGCCCTTCGGCAATGAGGTCGCTGGAACTTTTAGGGACGACGATGCAAAAATTGTTCGCGGCATACCCGTATTTCTCTACTAAGTGGGGATACCGCTCGCTAATTTTTTGATCAAGCTGCCGGTTTCTTTTTTGCTTGATTCGCAGTTGGTTCTGGATATGCTTTTCCGCCAACTTGTTTGGGTAGAGAATTTCTTTGCGGGACATATCGTAGCCGAGCTGCCGGCATTCTCGCAAATAGTCCAGATAATCGCGAAAAAAATACGCGGTTAGTTCACCGCGCTTTTCCAGTCGCTTCTGGTAAGTAAACAGTTTGTCAAACGGAACGATTTCTCTTAAACTGCTGAGAACCGAAGTTTCATTGAGCCAGCCATAGGCGTCCAAGTCCGGCAGTAGAATCTGGCAGCCGCTTTTTCTAAGGGCAATCCAGTGCGCCAGCTTCCCCCCGGCTAAATCCGCTTTACCGGCATGGCTGAGTTCTTGCTTGGCCGGTTGAAAGCCCAGCACTTTTCTGAGCGACTTGCCGCGCCAATTTAAAACACCGCGAGCGGCCGGAAGCTTGTCCAGATAGGACTTTAGCAAAGCGCTGAGGCCGCATTTGCTGAGATATTCCGACTGCGGGTATTTGGCAAACAGGGCGAGGTAACGCAGGATTTGTTCCTCCATATCGGTGTAAATTTCCCAGGCGCTGTACTGAAACGGGGTATGGGGTATCGCCCGCGCGAGACTAGCCATATTTGCGGATATTTTGCCGCGCCAGTAATGATAAAAATCACCGCTTGGATTCTTGGTATAAATACTTTTGGCCAAGATATATTCACGGGTATAAGGCTGGACATACATCATCTTGGCGCCCTGGCCGGATAACACATAGTAGCAGGAAGGAGAGTATTCTATCGCGCAGGGATTGCCGTCTAAGAACCGATAGACATAGAAGGTCTGGCAGGTAATCAGCTGTTTGTTTTTCACAGAACGCGCAAAATGATACACATACGCCACATCGGCGATATTTTTTATACCACGCCAGACATGCTTTACGGCGACTTCCTTCCGGCAGCGCGGGCAGGTGGTTTTTGTATTGTGCCACAGGGGCGAACGGTCTTTGAGCGGCACATCCTTTTGGCAGAACGAGCAATAACCTGTGGTATCGCCTTTTTTCCGGATGAATAAGTACTGCTGGTTGAAGGCGTTTTTCCGGACGAATTGCTGTAAATCTTTCGTGACCGGCGCTTGGCGAAAATGAGATAAGATTTGTTCGGCAGTTTGTGGCAGCATGACTTAAGCCTCCCCGTAAAACAGATCGATCTGGTTGAGCTGGCCAGCCGGCTTATTCGCCGCTGCCGGAATGGGTTGGCTTTTGAGAACGGTAGGCGCGTGCGTGCGCTTTGCCGCCGGGGGAATCGGGCGTTTGGGGGCCTCATCCGGATCAAAGTCAAAAGGTTCGCCCCAAAAGCCGTAAAATCTGCCGATAATATCCTGGGCTTCGTCAGGCGCAATGCATACGCAAGCGGCGCCCCCGCGATTTTTTTGCGCAATATGCCGCATGACTTTGTAGGCGCGCTTTAGCGTGTGTGGCTCTTCCAATACCTTTTCAGCGTAGCTTTCATCTTCCAACAGCAGTGCGCGCACCATTTGATTGATGGCGAAAAGATAGCCTCGATCATCGGCTGCTGTCTCCAGTTCCGTATCAAGTTTATGGATGGCTTGTTCCATTATGTCCATATCCTTACCTCCATTTTTCTTGCTATAGAATAACTACCGGCGGGATAAGCCGGTAGTTTTACGTTCTCAAAAAAGAACAGCGCCTGACGTCATTTTTGCGTCAAGCGCTGTTGTGCGTATAGCATTTAAAACGGGAGTTCTAGATTTTGCCCGCCATTTCCTCATCACGTCCTGGGTCGCAGCATCCGTATTCACGTTCAAAGGCGGCATTTGCTGCGGCATAAGCATGCCTGAGTTCGTTAATCGCTATGGCCAACCATACGGCCCGGGGGAAATCGTTGCCAGCTTTCACTTTTTGGTCGGCAATTGCTTCAGCTTGTTTCATGATTATATATTCGTCAAAATCGGCATACATTTCTTCCTTCGTGTCGTAATTACCGTAAGTAGCCATATCAAAATTGTCATAATGCGTGGCAATGATAAAATGCCCGTTGGTTTCGACGATATAGTGGTCATCCTCATGGTCCAGGTGGTATTTGTGACAGGGGATATGAGCCAGCTTTGCACTGATTTCGTGGCTTTGTACTGCATTGTCAATGTATTTATCAATGTCGCTTTCTCCAATCATACCGGATAATTTAGTGATTCCTTTGCTTTTTAATGTTTTTAACGCTTCTATAAGTGTCATTGTTTATCACTCGCTTTCTTTACTTTGTCTGTGAGCGTCCACCTGACCTGTTGCCTATCGTCAGCGCCCGCCTTCAGCCCAGCCATACGTTCTGACAATATCCAAAGAGCCCTGTTCAATTTTATATTCGTATCAATGGCTGTAACTTCGCGGGTGGTGGTGCGCTTGCCCGTCGCTGTTTTGCCCCGCAAACCGCCTTTTAAGAGGTTTTCCTGAAGCCGGTTGAAGGTGTTCCATAAATCATCTTTGCTGCGATCCTCATACCGTCTGGCGGTCAGAAGCTGCTCCGGCAGGATCGGGGCGGCATCCTTGCTATCGTACTTTAGCGACAGCGCTGCTTCCGCGAACGCCTTCGCCTCTGGCAGCGCCAGACGGGTTGTCTTCATGTTGTCTATCGATTCTTCAACCGCGCCGAAGTCATTGACGATTTTGTAGGCGGCGTCGATCACGTTTTCGGTGATGTTCCCCCGGTGCGGCACTCGGATGTCCTCGATAATGTCGCCGGCTACGCATCCGTTCTGGCAGACGAACCGCAAAACTCCGCCCAGCATCTGATAGCTGGACGTGCCGTCATGGGAATTGATGAGAATGATCTCGTACGCTTCCTGGTTTTGAATCAGGCCGTCCGGGCGTAACCGGAGCATATGCTTGGTGAACTCCGACTTGCCTTCCACTCTGGATTTGGACTGGGCGACCATGAAAGGTTGAAATCTTTCCTTTCTGAGACCGGCCAACACCTCGCTGGTGGGGATATAGGTATACCGGTCCGACCGGGATTGGTGTTTGTCGGTTGCAAAGATGCTGGGGGCGATCCGATACAGCTGCTCATCCGTGAGCGGGGTATCCGACCGGAGCCCAAAGGAATTTCGCCCAAACTTAGTGACTAAACCTGACATAGCTTTTCAACCTCCTATTTTTAATTATTTGTTAGGGTCCCTGGCCGTTTTGTACCGGCCATTTTTTCTTAATAAAGCTGAATTTCAAATACCAGATGGCCGTGCTCATCCAGGCGGGCGCAATCGACCCACCTTGCCATTTTGCCGTTATGCATGGCCGCAATGACATCTTTTTTCCTGCGGCCCGTGTAGCGGTATTGCCGTGTTTGGCCGTCCGGGAAATATAGTTCCAACATCACGCCGAAGCCTCGCTGCCTTCCTTTGGTGTCAACCACTTTCTGCACCTCGCCAATGACCTTGAAGGCAATTGCCATCGTAAACAACCTCCTTTAGTTGCGCCAGAATTTTACGTTTCTCAAGAAAAACAGCGCTTGACGTCATTTTTTACGTCAAGCGCTGTTATGCATATCGCTTCAAAATGGAATTTCTTCCGAATCCAGCGGTGTGTTCCGGCTGGTTGTCTTCGGCCTTGCACCGAAGGTAAAGCTCGGTACGATCACTTGTGGATAATAGCGCGTGTTGCCCTCTTTATTAGTATATTTACCGGGGTCCATACGGCCGGTAACACCAATCTGCTGACCCTTGGTTACGTAGTTGCCGATGGTTTCGGCAGTTTTCCCGAAGGACACGCAATTAATGAAATCCGCGCCTGTTTCGCCATTGATCCTTTTCGGAACGGCAAGGCAATACTTGGCAACCGCTTTTCCTGCTTGGCTGTAGAATACCTCCGGCTCCCGCGCGAGTCTTCCCACTAAGCTTACTTGGTTCATGATTCATTTCTCCTTTACAGCATCAATTTTTCCAAGCACTGTCTTGTGCTTTTCTCGTGGCAAAAAATGCCCTCCGACGCTGTGGCTGGCAAGGGCGCGGCAGCGTGCACTTCACCCTTGCCGGGCGCAGTGGCGGAGGGCAATATGAGAGCGAAAAAAGCACGAGACAGGTTGCCGGAAACGGGTATGAATTTGCTTGTCTATTTTTGTTACAGTGAATTTGTAAAGCAACCGACAGGAGGGATGATCATGCAAGTAGTGGAGTTCAACACGATACCAAAGGACATGTTTCTTCGGATGTATGCGGCCTGTTTCCACATTGATTTAGAAGAAGAACCGTATTCCCTTACCCGTGAAGATGAAAGAGCGCTCCTTGACTTTGAAGAATTGCGCGTCTATGAAGGCGAAGCAAAAATCAGGCGCATAAGGGAAAAAGCGGCGGCCTGGGCAAAAGGGGAGCGGGCGCGATATACCTATGAACTATTTGCCAATGCCTTAAGCGATATCGAACTTGCTTTTGCCGCAAAAGAATACGGCATGTTAGTTCCGGAAGAATACCTGCGCGGTTTGTCCGAACAGGCCGGAGAGGAAATGCTGACAGAGGAGGCTCGGGCGGCCGGCTGCTCTTTGGAGGAGTTCACAGAACTTCGGAGTGCTTTCGGTAAAAGACAAAATTTTACCGCAGCGGAACGAGAGCGGCTGGCGATAGCGCAGAAAAAGAAAACGCCTCTTGCTGCATTGGTTCTGCAGGAAGAGGCGGAGCGCGATTTTGCCGTTCGCACACAGACAGCGGAAGCTGCTTATGGTAAAGAGTATCTTGTCTATCGGGAAGGTGTTCTTCAGGCCGTGGCAGAGCAGGCGGAGCTAAAAAGCGACGCTTATTATCTAAAAATCTATGAAACGCTGCATGGCGCATTGAGCTCGGAAGAAAAGGAAGAAGATCAGAAAGCACAGGTCGATCCGTCCTTGCCGCTACATCGCGAAGTCTACATCGACCTTATGCAACAGGAATTACAGGAAGAGGACCGTATTCTTACCGCCTTAGCGAACCAGTACGTCGAAGGGGCGGAAGCCTATTTCGCGGGTGTTGGCAGATATGCTAAGGATAAGGAGCGGGTGGCGTGATGGAAAAAGAAACAATGCGGGTGGCCAAGGTGCAGGGTGTTTATTTTCTTTATCCGCCGCAGTTGAGCTTAAATCAGGAGCCGTTTTTAATGGCGGTGCTGACGAAAGCCAGGACAGCGACGGAAGCGGCATACTCTGTGGTCCCAAACGGTGATTCATTCGCCTTTATACCGGAGGAGGCCGCCAAAATGCAAAAGCGGTGGTCAATTTGACCACCGCTTTTGCAAAAGTAGAAAAGCAGGAGGGATGCTTTATGAAAAAATCCGTACAGCATATGCTGATTGTCGGTGCGGTTTTAGTGGGAACAGGCGCCGCCGGGCTGTTGGCAAGTTTGCCGGTAAATGCGGCTGTCGCTGTCATCGACGTGAAAAATATTGCCATCAACACTAAAACGGCGGCCAATACGGAGTTGACGTCGCTGAATCTCATTAAGCAGCTGGCGCTCGATTTACTCAACATCAAAGGGATTGACGGCGGCATTCTCGGTAAATACAGCGATGAAATCGCCAGCCGGCAAAAAAGCCTGCAAGAAAAAATGAAAGCGTTTCAAGGGATTATGGGCCAGGTCTCGGCGGGCATTTGGGATGAAAAAGGCGGGCGCATCGAAGACATTTTAGGCGGTTCTTTTGATGTCGGCACGTACTTGAACGTATCCGGCTCGTCGTATAAGGCGCTCGAAGGAACGTTCCGCGATTCTATCCAGCTTGCGAAAACCGTGCAAAAGATAAGTAGCGATACGACGGTACTCCGGCAAGCTTTAAAAAATTCAGCCGAGGCTGAAGGGCAAAAGCAGGCCCAGCAGGCGGATACGCAGGTTGCAGCCGTTACAGCGGCTTCGCAGCTGCAGGAAACGCAGCTGATTGCGCAGCAGACAGGCATGATGGCCGAAAGTTACCTAAGAGAAAACCAGGAAAAGGCGGCAGCCAAAGCCATTTTGGAGCTTTCCGCCGCCAATACGCATCGGACCGTACAGAACGCGATTGTCCGGCAGCCTACTGATCCGCAGACGGTTTTGAATAAAATATATCCGAGCTGGCTGGCGAAGGAGTACGAATGAGGACGGAGGCAACTGGTTTAGCGAAACCATTCGTTGTTTTTGCCGCGTTCTTCTTGCTTTTGCTGCCTGGCATGGGTACGGTTCATGCGGCGGCTTCGTCGCTTCCCTGGGATACGGTTTTGACGCATCTGATCGGCGAAGTCAGCGTTTCCGGCGGAACGTTCTCCATTGATACCTCGAACGCCGAATTGACCGGCAGCGTCGCCCGCATCATCTGTACTGTGTCGATTGCGGTAACGGGACTCCTGCTGATGTTCGGCGAAGTCGGCGGCCTGGCCCGGACGACGTTAAACATGATACTGGGAACGAGTATGGTGCTGCTTGTCGGCAGTTGGTTAAACAGTACCTTCTTTCAAGTTGTCGATCCGTCCGCTGTTTACGTGGATGTCAGTCCGCCAACCCTTAAGTCGCATCATGCGGCGGGGGAAGGAACGGATTTTTTGAGTTCCATGATGCGCTATTACATTTCCGTTTGCCACAGCGGGGCGGCGGCGCTCTTTCCGGCAGCCTTCAAGTTGCTGATTTTCCTGGCGGCGCTTGATTTTTCCTGGACGGCGATGTTTCGCTTAAACGAGGTCGGGCCGAAATACCTGCTTTCCAAGGCGATAAAATACGGCATCTTCATGTGGATATTGAGCAACTGGACCGAGGGAATGGCGCTTGCGGCAAAAGTTTTTACCTCCTTTGAACGGGCCGGGCAGCTGGCCTCGGGCAGTTCGCTGCCGCTCCAGCCGGATGCCATTTGGAGCAATGGCCTGGAAATCCTGGATGCTTCATGGCAGGGCATTAAGACGCTGAGTTGGTCGAATATCGGCGGCGTCCTGGCCAGTCTCACGATTTTGGTTGTGACGCTGGCCGCGGTTATTTTTACCGCGATTGCGCTGTTCATGTGCCGGGTGGAGTTTTGGACAATTGTCACGCTGGCCACCGTCTTGATCCCGTTTGGCGTCTGGGATAAGTCGAAATTCCTTTTTGAGAAAGCCACCGGCGCGGTTTTAAATTTAGGAATCAAAATGGCGGTTATTTCTTTTATCGCAGCGGTGATCCAGCCAACGCTGCTCTCTTTAGCCGAACCGCTGAAAGACGGCAATACGACCGGCAGATTAGGCGATTTGGCGGCGGCGGCCGAGGTGATGTTCGGCGGGATTGTGCTGGCTTGCATGGTCATGCAGCTGCCGAAGGTCATCGCCGGACTGATGAGCGGACACCCGTCGCTTGGCTCCGGGGATATTTTTGAACCGGTGAAGACAGCGGTGGCAGCTGGCATAGCGGCAGGCACTATCGGCATGTCGCAGGTCGCGAAAATGGAGATTGCCCGGCAGATGGCAGGCGGCAGCAGCGCGTCCTGGGGGCAAGTATTATGGCAGCGGGCGCAAAATGCCTGGGCGACAACGGGACCGTTGGCCGCGGCCAGGCGTCAGTACCGGGCAATAAAAAACGACAAAGCAGATCGGATGCACCGCTCCGGACTAACCTGGGGCAGCGGACGTTATGCGCAGCCGTATAATTATGAACGGCCGCCGTACGCCGTCGACCTGGATGATTAGAGGTGCCTTCCATGAAGCTTTATCGCAGTCTCCTTTTTCTGGCGCTATTTTTCCTGGTCCCCTCCCTGGCTTATGCCAATTTATCCATGCAGTATCCGGTGGCGGCGCCCAAAACAAGCGATTTCGGCTGGCGGATGCATCCTGTCTACGGCACGCCCCGCCTGCACGCCGGCGTCGACCTGGGGGCGACCGAGGGCGCGGCGGTTCATGCATCCGCGGCCGGCATTATCGAATACAGCGGCTGGATCTCTGGATATGGCTATTATATACTCATCAATCACGGCCAGGACGATAGCGGCAGAACTATCCGCACCGGCTATGCGCATTTAAGTAATCTTGCTGGCAGTTTCGCCGGGAAACATGTGGAGCAGGGGGAATTGATTGCTTATTCCGGTGCGACGGGGACGGTATCGGGGGCTTGCCTGCATTTTGAGGTGCGACTGGGAAATGGTACAGGCTATGGCGGACTTACGGGCGAAGTCGTCAATCCGGAGGATTATCTGGGCGGATTGCCGATGGCGAGCGGTGCCGGCGGGGATGCGGAAGAACTGTTTGTGCCGGTCGACTTTTCCGTCTTTTATGATTTTGCTTTGCCGCTGCGCGCTATGATGGAGAAAATGGCGGCCGCCTGCACGAGCGGGCTGAAGATCTTACAGCAGGAAATGCTGGCGCTCTTTCTTTGTCTCATTACCATGGATTTGGCTTTGGCGTTTCTTTGGAGCATGTTCAGACAGGACAGCGCCCAGGGAATGTTCGAGTTTCTGCTGCACAAAAGCGTAGTCTATGGGATGTTACTGTTCTTTATTGAGAAATGGGGCAGCCTGGTCGATTTGCTGCGAAACTATTTTGTAAGCTCGGCGGCCCTGATGTTTCATCAAGATATCGAAACCGCGGTGGCGGCTGTTTCTGATCCGACGACTGTCATTCAGCAGGGAATGCATTTGACGGCGCCTTACTTTAATTACATCGAAAGCTTTCACAGTCCCATTGCGATTTTTTTCAACAAGGGCCTTATCGCGGTTGCCTTTCTGTTGGGAGTACTAACAGTAGCGATATTTTTGCTGCTCGGCATACAAATCATGCTTGCCTATATGGAATTTTACCTGATGGGCGTATGCAGCGTGGTCAGTGTAACCCTCGCCGGTTTTAGGTATACGTCGGATCTGCCGCTGGCCAATTTTGGCATTAACGGGCTGTTGGCATCGGCCATCAAACTCATGTGGATGACCTTTTTTGCGATGTTTTTGGCGCTGATGGTGCAGCTTATTCCCCAGGACGGGCTTGTAACAAATCACACGGGAACCGAGGATATGACGCTGGACCGTTTTATGGAGACAATCGGCGACATCGAATCCGGCGGCGATTATGGCGTGCCGCCAAATGCGTATGGCGCGAAGGGGAAATATCAGATTCTGGAGTCGAACTGGGATGCGTGGTGCGAGGAGGCCGGGCTTCCGGCCGGTTCGCCGTGGACGCCTGCCAATCAGGACCGTGTTGCCCGGTATAAGATGCTTAAGTATTATGAGCGGTATGGGGATTGGCGGGAGGTTGCGATTGCCTGGAACGCGGGCGAAGCTTGGATAGGCAGCAAGGTGCTGCCGGAAGAAACGGTCGATTATCTTGAGAAACTGGAACGAAAAGGCGGCGGGGAAAGTACGGTTTTTGATATTGTGTTGGCTGTCGAACGATTTTTCTTTGTATTGCTGGCGGCCCTGATCGGCAGCCGCGTAAGCGGAGTGATCTTGCGCACCTTCTCCGGCGAGGGATTTCGCTGGCGCAGCACTTAAAAAAGGGGAGAGAAACCTATGAAAGTTAAAGCATGGATCAAACAAATCGGTCTATGGAGCGCACTTGCCGGCAGTTTGGGTGTATCGCAGGCGATTGCCTTTGCATGGAGCATACCGGGGGTAACCCGGCCGTACGATCCGCCTGCCTATTACAGCCCTACCGCTATTTCCTGGCGGGATTCCAAGCCTTCGGTCTTTACGCTGCTTGACCTTGCACGGCAGGGCGGCACTGTCCATGACTATCAGGAAGAAGGGCAGGATACGTTCAAGGAGCTAAAAACTACGATTGAGCAGCTTAGACGGATTGACGAGCTTTTAAAAGAAATAAAAAACCTGACGCCTGCGGCCTGGGACGGTTTCTGGCAGTCCCTGGCCGAGCCATACACATCCCAAAGGGACCAGGCGATTTTTACGCAGCATGAGAACGCGGAAGCGCTGCTTTCCACTACCGATAAAAATGGCAGCGATCTTGCAAAGCCGGAAGCAGATAAACTACGTTATCTTGATACCCTGTATCGCAACATTCTCGCCTACAGCCAGGAAAACCGGCAGAGCTACGGGGCGAGTACGGGCGCCATTGAAAGCGGTCTGGCGCTTTCTGCCGTGGCCGAAGGCCAATTGGCGGCAACGCAGGCACAGGCCGGTCTGGGGGGAATACAGGCGGCCGAAAGTTTGCAGAAAAACCGTTTAATCGGTTTGCAGAACACGGTCATTGCCGTCAGGGAGCAGGCGAAAATCGATGAAACGGTGCGGGTTCAGGCGAAAAATCGCCGCAACTTCAATATGCAGTTTGCCTCGCCTTACGCTAAGAGTGCAAGTGATGCAAAGGTGTTTGCGAAACCCAAGGCGCCGGGCCTGCCGGATTTTTCCGAATGATGGCCTGATAGCGTTTTTTTGCAGGAAAAGGGTGTGTCATGCGGATGGATTCCTGGTAGCGTAAAGATGAGCGGTTGATGATAACCGAAAGGAGCGAGTGAAATGGCGGATGTTGAAATTCGTACGTTTGAAGCGTATGACACCAAGGGAAAAGGGAAGCCCTGGGCGGCCAAGGTGCTTGACAGCGGGAAACTGGATTTTAATATTCCTTCGACCTACAGCGGGGATATGGAAAATGGGGAGGCGGGCGTTCTTTATATCAAAGAAGCGGAACCGGGAAGAATTTATGCAACCGGGCAGAAAGATTACCAGACGCGGGAAAGCAATATTGAATATGTGAATTTTAACGGGCAAAGTTTTGATACGGTGGAGAAAGACGTTATCGTCGAGATGAAGGACCGCTATTATGCGGTCCTCCCGGCTGAGCGATCGACGAATAGAGCGCAGGAAGCGCAGGAAAACGTCGAACAGCAACTGGAACGCTATAAAAAATTTAATGAAATTGTCGTGATAAAGGAATTTGGCACCTATTCGACGGAAAAGCTAGGCAAGCCCTGGGTGTGCGAGCTGACCCAAGAGGGAATCCAACTGAATGCGGCCGGCAATCCGGAAGGAAAAGTCGTCGGGCGAGTGGTTGGACAGGCGGGCGAGTTTCAACAGGCTTTTGTCGTCAATCCGACGCCGGAGCAGGTGTTTGTCGTTGGACAGAAGGATTTACAGATGGATAAGCATCATCTGCATTTTTATCGGGTGGAGAATGGGCAAGCCGTGGAAATGACCAGGCAGGAGGCCGAAAAAAGCGTTGGTTATGAGCGGAAATTCCGTCCGTTTGAAGTCGAGGACAAAGGCAAAGTAGTTTTGAACATGCCAGAAGGGTACGAACCTGACCGCTATCAAATGTGGATAGCGAAAGAGGTGGTGGAAAACGGGAAACGAACCTGCAAGAGCGGTGAGCAAGAGGGCCAGTTTTATGGCAGCTATTCCGGCGGTCGGGAAGGAAAGCCCGGACAATTTTACATCAACCAGCCGGAAGAAGATGCAATTTATGTCGTATGGAAAAAGGATCTGGCGGAAAAACAGACGGAGATGGCGGCGCGCATGAAGTTCATGAATGGAGAAATGCATGAACAGCCGATTTTGCAGAAAGCGCGGGAGAAGGTGGTCTTAAAGGAAGTGCCGGCGTTTGATGAAGAACGGTTTGGCAATCCGTCCGTAGCCCTGTTGCGTCAGGATGGCAGTTTCTCTTTTATGAACGGCCAGAATGCTTACGGGCATCCGCAGCGGGTGGGCGGCTATACCGGACGGGACGGCCTGGGTGAGCCGGGCACTTTGTTTGTCTATGAACCCAAGGAAGATATGGTTTTTGCTGTTGTGCAGGAAAATTACCAGACGCTGCGAACCCATGTTTCCTATTATCAGTATCAAAAAGGAAACTTTATTGAAACCGACCGCGAAACCGCAAAAGAACTTGCGGCGAAGCAGCCAGAGCCGGAACAAAGCGTGAAACAGCCGGAAAAAGAGTTGGAGGCGATTGTGGAAAAATTGCAAAACGGTCAAGTACCTCCAGAAGAAAGGGCCCAAATGAAGGAACGGCTCCAAGACCTTCAGGTTGAAATGAAAAAGGAGCAAAAAGAGATCGATCGGAGTATAGCAGGCTCCAGAGGCAAGGGAAAATCGTTGGTGATTGCCCAACTAGAGGCGTATGATGCAAAAAGTTTCAAAACGCCCTACATTATGCTGCAAAATGAAAAGGACCGTATGAGCTTCGTTCAAGATAAGAGTATTGCCGAATTCAAAGGCTCGGCGGCGGAAGGGGGACAGATCATTCTGCACGATGCAAAAGACGGAACGGTCGTTGCCTATGGCCAGGCTCGTACCGATGGAACGAAAACACAGAGCCGGTATGCATTGGTCTTAGACAATAAGGTTCAGGAAATATCGCCGGCGCAGTATCGCGCGTATAAGAAAGATCCGGCAAGCCTTATTAAACCGAAAGAACAGGAATACGCGTCCCTTTCGCAAGCGGCAGATAGCCTGGCGGCGAAGGGGATTACGGGCCCGATGCTGGAGAAAAAACTGGCCGTGCTGGAGTTGCCGGAATTTAAGGGGAAAAGTGTGATCGAGAAGGCGAAGGCTATTCAGGAAACCGTGCAGATGCGTGAAAGAACAAAAGAACCTCATAGTTTGGCAAGATAAGGTGAAGCTGGAAATAGAGATATTAATCCTAGTTGCCAATAGACAAAGTCAACAGAGTGTCAAATCGGGTGACTTTGCGCTGGAGTTGCCACGAAAGGATTCATGCCGGGTAAGATCATACAGACCTGAGCAAGACAGTCTGGGATGTGGGAACATAAAGGGCGACGCGCTGCTTCAGAAAACCTACACCGTTGATTTTTTGAGCAAGAAACGGGCATATAACAATGGCCAGGTGCCGCAGTATTATGTGGAAGACAGCCATCCCGCAATTATTGCAAAGAGATGTGGGAAGCGGTACAGATTGAGATGGAGCGCAGACGGAATTTTGTGCTGCGGTATGGCATTCAGAAGTGGAGTACGCGACAACAGATAATCTTTTTGCGGGTCAGAGTCATCTGTGGCTCTTGCGGTCAGATTTTTGGCAGGAAGGTATATAGTGCTCTGGGAATTGTATTGGTTGTTATGGGGGTAGTGCTACTAAATTTTAAAGGAAATACTCACTAATGAAATCCTGTATTAACTGACGGCAAAAAGTGAATGTTATATGCTAAGACTAAGACAACTTTTGGAAAATAAAAGCCCGATTTTCTTACGCTAAGTAGATAATCAGGCTTTCTCTTGTCCTCTGGGTGTTGTCAAAGCGTAGAGAAATCAGTAAAATGTTCAAATTTATCGGAGATTTATTTATTCAATAATCATATTTAATGTGGTATTTTATTGTATAAGCACATTGTAGAATTGTGGATGAGTTGAAAATACAAATTTCTGAAAGAAAAGGTGTGTTTTATGGGAAATATATTGAGAGTAGAATCAATATCGCTCTTGCATGAAATTTTTGGTTATGATAAGCCCAAACATCCATTGATATCATTGATCGATTTAACTCATATCAGCCCGGTAAGCAAATACCAACATATGCAGGTAGTAACTGGATTGTATACGATATCGTTGAAAAACGGGATTAACTGTGATGTTAAATATGGACGGCAATATTATGATTTTGATGAAGGAAGCCTAGTTTTTATGGCACCTGGACAAGTGACTATGGTTGAATATGGCAGCTATGACAAAGTGATAACAGATGGAAAAGAAAACTGGATGCTTTGTTTTCATCCGGATCTAATAAGGAAAAGTAAACTGGGCAGCAAAATAAATGAGTATAGCTTTTTTTCATATGACGTGAATGAAGCGCTTCATTTGTCTGAATACGAAAAGAATATTGTGACTAGTATCGTTCGATCTATAGAACATGAGTATTGCCAAAATATTGATGTATATAGCCAGGATGTTATTATTTCAAATATCGAATTACTGCTGAATCATTGCAATCGCTTCTATGGACGGCAATTTATTACTAGAAGTACAATAAACAAAGATGTTGTAAGTCAATTTGAAACATTGATAAGAAATCAAATAGATCTTGAATGCTTGGAAGAAAAAGGAATACCAAGTGTTAAATCTTTGGCGCATGAGTTGGGGTATTCTCCCAATTATTTAAGTGATTTATTAAAAAAGGAGACAGGTAAGAATGTACAGGAACATATTCAACTGCATCTTGTAGAGAAGGCCAAAACTTTACTCCTCAACACATCAGAGCCAGTTTATCAGATTTCATACAGGCTTGGCTTTGAATATCCATCTCACTTCTCTAAGTTTTTTAAGGCCCAGACGGGCATGTCGCCAGTGTCATTTAGAAAATGAAAATTGTATGGATGAGAGAATAAATAGTTTGTATAAGTATTGAAAACTTATACAAACTATTTTTTTATGAAATATCAACATCTGTAAAATGTATAAGGTTATCGGAGATTGATATATTTAAGGAATCGATGTTCAATAGTAAACTTTTAGTTGTAAAGGTAATGCGCATTAAATGAAACAAAACGAATTTCAAAAGGTGGATAAAGAGATGAGATATTACGATCTAAATAATGGCACTCAGATACCGATTATGGGTTTTGGTGTTTGGCAGATTGATGATCAGCAGCTTTGTGAAAGTACAGTTGAACATGTACTGAAGTTAGGTTGCCTCTTGATTGATACGGCGACGGTGTATGGAAATGAAGCAGCAGTTGGCGCTGCTATCAAAAAATCAGGAGTTAAGCGCGAAGATTTATTTATCACTTCAAAACTGTGGGTTCAAGATATGGGGTATGAAAGAACGAAAAGCGCAATTGATCGCGTACTCATTCGTATGGGACTAGAGTATTTGGATATGTATTTGATCCACCATCCTTTTGGAGATTACATTGGCAGCTGGAGAGCGATGGAAGAAGCTTGCGAAGAGGGAAAAATAAAAGCCATTGGAGTATCGAATTTTTCAGTTAACCAGTTGCAAAAACTGATGGCAACTGCAAAAATTATGCCGGTTATCAACCAAGTAGAATTCCATCCGCTATTTCAGCAAAAAGACCTGCGAGCTTTTATGAAAGAACATGACATTCGCTTAGAAGCATGGAGTCCTTTAGCAAGTGGACATGAAAATTTGTTAACAGACCCTGCGATCAAAGAAATTGCCGATAAATATGAGAAAACTGCCGGCCAGATTATTTTACGCTGGCATGTACAGGAAGAATCGATTGCTATTCCTAAATCTGTTAATCCGGATAGAATTCTGAGCAACTTTAGTCTTTGGGATTTTGAACTAACGACAGATGACATGAATGTACTGAAAAGTCTGGATACGAATAAGCCGGTATTGGGTTATAATCCGGACGAACCTGGAGAATGGCGTAATTTTATTATGAAAATTGTCGTTGAGAGCTAAAACCGTAAGTGTATTTTTGAATAAACGGTTCAATTTTTCATTATATTTATGGAAAAGTTGGAAATGTTCTGAAGTTAAAATAGCATTGCATAGGGTGATGTCAGTATGAAGAAAATAAGTCGACGCAAGGCAATTAAATCCATCGGCGCTGGGTTACTGGGGTTGGCTGGAATTGCGGGGCTATGGACAAGGGAAGGTATTAGAGTAGAAGCTAGGAGTCATTTAGGAAATGGAATGAAAGGAAGAGATGAAATGGAGAAAAAAGTATTTTTTAACAACAATCAAATTAAAATGGCAGGAATCTTGTTTTTGCCAGATGATTTTAATGAAGCAAAGAAGTATCCAGCACTTGTTATTTCTGCACCAGCAGGTGCGGTAAAAGAACAATCCCCTTCTTTATATGGGAAGAAAATGGCTCAGAAAGGATTTCTGGCATTAGCATTTGATACATCTCATCAGGGGGAAAGCGGCGGTGAACCGCGCTATCTTGAAAATCCAACGGAAAGAGTAGAGGATATTCGCTGTGCAGTCGATTATTTAACAACACTTCCCTATGTAGACATAGAACGCATTGGAGCACTAGGAATTTGTTCCGGTGGCGGATATGTAGTGAATGCCGCTATGACAGAACGTCGTATTAAGGCAGTTGCCGGTGTCAGCTTATCAGATCCGGGTTCATGGATTAGAGATGGCCTTGATGGAAAAACACCTGTTGAAGAGCAGATCAAATTGCTGGAAAGCGTTGGGAAACAACGTACTGCAGAAGCAAATGGAGCAAAGCCGGTATATGGACCATATGTGCCGGATGTAGTAACCGAAGATATGCCTGTGGTATTAAAGGAGGCAAATAATTACTACAGAACACCTAGAGCTCAACATCCAAATTCAGAAAATCGTGTGCTTATGACATCACTAGATAAGTTGATTGCTTTCTCAACATTTACATTAACAGAAAGTCTACTTACCCAGCCATTATTATTGGTTGCAGGAAGTAAAGCTGATACAATTGGATATTCGGAAAAACTATATGAAAGAGTGAAGTGTAAAAAGGAAATGTTTAAGATAGAGGGTGCTACTCACGTAGACCTATACGACATTCCTAAGTATGTAGATCAAGCCATCAACAAATTAGATGGATTTTTCGCTAAAAACCTTTAACAAGCAGCATCTTAGAAGCTGCGATAAGTTCTCATAAGCAAGCAGATTGCTGTCCATATGATTACGTCTGTAAACCAACGGTCAATGATTTGCTACCGAACAAGTCTTTGACCGTTGGTTTACAGTTGCCCTTGTGACGCATACTGCAAAAAAAGCCGTTGTTGCCCAGCAATTTCTGATATTCCTTTCATAATCATGCAGATTTACTAGATAGAATCCTGACCGCGCATCTGGAAGTGGATTTTGTCCAGTTGCAGATTAATTATCTGGGCTGGGACAATGAAAGCATTCAGTTAAGAAAATGCTACGAGGTAGCAAGAAAACATGATAAACCAATTGTTGTGATGGAACCTGTCAAAGGCGGTACACTTGCGCAAGTACCTGAGAAAGCAGAAAAATTATTTAAAGGCTATCATCCGGACATGTCCGTACCCTCATGGGCAATCATGATGGTACTAAGTGGGATGTCCGATCTTCCTCTGTCAAGACAAGAAAACGATCCCTTAAGAATTTTAATCTAGTACAAACTGGATTGGGCCCATGGCTTAATTGAGTCAGCGTATTATTTGGGGAAGGAGTTTATTAATGCTGTCTTTTGAAAAAACATTTGAACCGCAATATTTTCAAAGTTTTCATTGCAGCGTAGGCAATTGTCTGGATAGTTGCTGTACCGGATGGGATATTGCTATTGACAAAGAAACCTATGTCGCTTATCAGAATTGCCAGGAGCCGCTCTTAAAACCGCTTTTTCAAGAAAACCTTGTAATAAATGATAAGAGTGTCGCGAATTCAACTTACGTCCCGTATGCTCTTGTAAAAACAAATCAGTATATTTGCCCGTTTTTGACAAGTAGGAAACTTTGTATTATTCAAAAGACGCTGGATGAAACAGCGCTATCCATGACCTGTGCCACCTATCCACGTACTTTTAATGTCGTCAACGGCGTGTTGGAGAGATCTCTTAATTTATCGTGTCCGGAGGCGGCTCGGTTAGCTCTTCTAAATGAAGATCCAATGCAATTTGAAAGTTATGAATTTGTTGTCGGCGTTCGTAATCCGGAAGTTCCTTTATTAAACACGCAAAGCAGCGCACAAAACAAACCGTACCAGTATTTTTACGCAATACGGGACTTTATTGTTGCCCTTTTGCAGGACAGAACATATCCGTTATGGCAGCGGCTAATTATTCTAAGTGTATTTTGCGGCAGACTGGAACAAGTGATTGCGGAAAACTATGAAACTGATATTCCCTGCCTTCTTTCTTATTTTAACGCTAAAATTCGGGAAGGCGAATTTCGGGCAGCAATGAGCGAAGCTGAGACTAACCTAGAAATGCAGATTCAGGTAGTGAAAGTTCTGCTTGACCATCGTTTGAGGGTGGGATTTGTGAGTAATCGCTTTCTTGCTTGCATCAACGAGTTTAAGCAAGGGCTTGGTATTGGGGAAGCCGCTCCGGATGAGGATGCCGTCGCACGATATGCAGAAGCGTATAGTAAGTATTATCAGCCATTACTGGAAAGACACGAATATATCTTGGAAAATTACATTGTCAATTACGTATTTAAAAATTTATTTCCGTTCGGCCCGCAAAAAAATAGTTTTTTTGAACCCCAAAGTATATATGATGAATACATATTATTAGCGCTTCATTATTCCTTAATCAAATCATTGCTGATTGGCACCGCCGCTTATTATCAGACGGATTTTGGAACCGAACAGGCAGTAAATCTGATCCAAATTTTCGCAAAAACGATTGAACACAACCGACCTTACTTGGAACAAGCT
Source organism: Allolucifera butyrica (assembly GCF_900476375.1). Classification (GTDB taxonomy): domain Bacteria; phylum Bacillota; class Negativicutes; order Sporomusales; family UPPP01; genus Lucifera; species Lucifera butyrica. Next base: position 66,665 of record NZ_UPPP01000094.1, read on the forward strand.
GTGCAGTTTATTCATGCGTGCAATATGAATAATACGGGTGGCATGAACGTATTGTTGAAAAATTAACTGTTGGGCGCTGGGTAAGGGAAATAGTATTGTCGTTAAGATAAATACATAAAAGTGGAGAAAAGTCCTCGGGGTTCTGAAAAATATACATGTGAAACGGAGGAGAACAGATAATGAAAGTATTATTGATTAATGGAAGCCCCAATCAAAATGGTTGCACAAATCGAGCTTTGGTGGAAATTGCCCATACTTTGCATGAAGAGGATATCGAAACCGAGATTTTTTGGATTGGCAACAAGGCTATTTCCGGGTGCCTTGCCTGTTACACCTGCATGAAAACTGGGAAATGTGTGATAAAAGGCGATAAAGTGAGCGAATTCCTTGAGTTGGCAAAAGGTGCAGATGGCTTTATTTTTGGCAGTCCTGTGCATTATGCCGCTGCAAGCGGAGCAATAACGTCTTTTATGAACAGGGCCTTCCTTTCTGATCTTGCCGGAAACGGTAATAAAACTTTCTACATGAAACCAGCCGCTGCCGTGGTTTCTGCACGACGGGCCGGGACGACAGCGACGTTTGATCAGCTTAATAAATATTTTACCATTCAAGAAATGCCTGTAATTTCATCCCGCTATTGGAACATGGTGCATGGTAATACTCCGGAGGACGTTGAGCAAGACATGGAGGGCTTGCATGTCTTGCGCGTTTTGGCAAGAAATATGGCCTACTTCCTCAGATGCAAGGAAGCGGGCAAAAAGGCTGGGGTTCCGCTGCCTAAATTGGAAGAGTATGTTTTTACAAATTTTATCCGGTGAAGCTCCTTTCAGCTTAATATTTGTAAGACCTTATGAAGTTGTCAAGAAAAGCGTACGGGTAAAGTATTTTAGCAGGATGATGATATGGGGAAAAATGCTATTAAGAAATTTGTCGATGTGATATTGTTGGGGCTGTTCTTTTATGAGGCCGGTAGTATGGCTTCTGCGAGCCGTATTCATGAAATATTGGGCTGTGTCTTTTTTGTTCTGCTCATTATTCATAATGCGCTCAATAAAGGCTATTACATGAACCTTGGACGAGGTCGGTATAGTCGTAAAAGGATAGCAGGCATTGTTGTAATTGGCATTTTTGGTATCAGTGTTTTGGTACTGGGAATTAGTGGAGTAGCAATGTCGACACAGTTGTTCCCTAATATAAGGTTTCTTTCTGACTGGAATGTTCGCACTCTTCATCTCAGTGCTGCAATTGCTGCCATGGCAGCATTGCTTTTCCATGTGCTCATGCATATGGGGAGGTATATACAGGGGAAAAAATTCTATTATTTGACCGGATTGGCACTTGTGCTGATGATTAGCGGCATCTTTGGCCTGCCCTATATCGAACGTTGGTATCATCCGGTAAGTATAAACCTGCAAGAGAGCATTGAGGGTGAAAAAGTTGATTTCTCTGGCAATGTGTTGATTGTATATTTTAGCCGGGTAGGTAATACGGAGTTTTCTGCGCAAGTGGATGCCGTATCGGGTGCTTCTTTAGTGAAGGCAAATGGAACTCTTTTAGGAAATGCTCAGGTTTTAGCTATGATGATACAGAATGCAATAGGCGGAGATATTGCGTCTATTCAGACAGAGGAAAACTATCCTGCCAGTTATAATGAAACCACTAAGATTGCAAGGGATGAGCTGGCGAATCAAAGCTTTCCTGTTCTGAAGCATAAGCCGCTGGATTTGGCACAGTATGATACGATTGTACTAGTTTATCCTTTGTGGTGGGGGACACTTCCCAGGCCTGTGGCCAGTTTTATGAAGGCATATGATTTCGAGGAGAAGACCATTGTGCCAGTCGTAACTCATGGCGGTGGGGGTGCAGGTGATAGCGTGAAAGTGTTGCGAGGGCTGGCAAAGGGAAAGGTGGTAGATCCACTGAGCGTATACAGCAGCGACATTCCGTTGTCAAGGAAAGATGTGACGAATTATTTGAAAAACTTCGTTATAGGAAATGCATATTAGTGATATGTTTACATGGGAGATTTTGATATCAAGGACAACCTACGTCAATGAATTGATAGCGGTTGTCCTTGTAAATTCCATATATAGTTCGAAAAAACAAAGAGGAAGTGTATTTATGAAAGTCATTATTTTCGGAGCTACGGGGATGATTGGGCAAGGTGTATTGAGGGAATGTCTGTTAGATGATGAAATCGAAACAGTGTTGTCAGTTGGTCGCAGTGTGACGGGGGTACAGCATGATAAGCTTTGCGAAGTTGTGCACGATGATTTTGAGGATTTTTCGGCCATTGAAGATATTTTAGCGGGATATGATGCCTGTCTTTACTGTCTTGGCGTAAGTTCGACGGGCATGAGCGAAGAAGAGTACCATCGCATCACGTTTGGTTTTACTCGGGCGGCGGCGGAAACTTTGGTAAAGCTTAATCCAGCTATGACCTTCGGCTATATTTCAGGCGCGGGGACTGACAGTAGCGGGCAGGGAGGCCAGATGTGGGCAAGAGTCAAGGGGAAGACCGAAAATATGCTGCTAGGGTTGCCCTTCAAATCCGCGCACATGTTCCGCCCGGCATATATTCAGCCGCTAAACGGTATTGTATCGAAGACTAAACTGTATAGAGTGATGTATAAAGTACTTGGGAATTTATACCCGCTATTGAAATTGCTATTTCCTAAGTCTGTCACAACTACGGAAATACTAGGACGCGCCATGCTTAAAGCGGCTAAAAAGGGTTTTCCCAAACAAATCCTTGAGGCAGCGGATATTAACAACATAGGTCTCTGACCGAGCCCCCTATGGAAAAGGTACAGATTGGCTGGTCGGCACTTGATTAAACAGCGTTGCATTGCCTGAACTGAGGGGGATTTGTGCTTTTTTGCGGCGAGCAATGCTTGGTGCCGGCCAATATGGTAAAGCGGCTATCCTGGTACCCAATTAGCTGATTTTTGTTAAGGCGTCATTCACGGATGAATAAGTATACAGACTTTACCTACATGAATAAATTATCAATTAAGTGCTATAAAATCAATTTTGGGCGAATGGCAGGAGAAGGCGGTTGAGAAAAATGCTAATAGTCCTGTTAATAAGTCTTGTCATAGGTTCTCTTGGTATAGGCCTTTATCTTCAGCAGCCTAAGTTCGGAAAATTGCCGGACGGCCCCTACCTTGAAAGAATCAAAAGTTCACCCAATTATGTCGATGGCCAGTTTCAAAATTTAGTTCCCACGCCTCGGTTGGCCGAAGAAACTAGTAGTGCTTCTATGCTGTGGCATTTTCTATTTGCGAAAAAAGCACGGCTGGCGCCAACAGAGGACATTCCGTCGGTAAAAACCGATTTGCTGGCCTTGGACCAAAGTCAGGATGTCGTTATTTCGCTCGGACATTCTTCTTATTTTGTGCAGCTTGGCGGCAAAAGGATGCTGATTGATCCTGTTTTTAGCCATTATGCAGCCCCTGTTTCTTTCGCCAATAGGGCCTTTGCGGGAACCAATCCATACACCGCGGATGATATGCCGGAGATTGATTATCTGATCATTTCCCATGACCATTGGGATCATTTGGATTATCCCACGTCTATTACATTAAAACCCAAAGTAAAATATGTAGTGTGTCCATTGGGTGTAGGGGCGTATTTTGAACAGTGGGGATTTGAAGAAAAGCGTATTCAAGAGGCGGACTGGTTTAATGCAGTAGAAATAGAAAAAGACCTTACCATCTATGTTCTTCCGGCCCGTCATTTTTCTGGTCGTTTGCTCACTGAAAATAAGACACTGTGGGCAGGGTTTGCCTTGGTCACTCCCGAGCGCCGGATATTTTATAGCGGTGACGGTGGATATGGGCCTCATTTCAAGAAAATCGGCGAAATGTTTTCTGGTTTTGATCTTGCTATTATGGAGAATGGTCAGTATGACAAACGGTGGCCTTACATACATATGATGCCGGAAGAAGTTTCACAAGCGGCTGAAGAAGTGGGAGCCAAGGTTGTATTGCCAGCCCATTCAGGAAAGTTTTCACTGGCCAATCATGCTTGGGATGAACCGTTAAAACGTATAACGCTTGCCAGCCAGAATAGAAAGTATAGGTTGATTACGCCTAAGATTGGGGAGAAGGTAGAAATTGAAAATCAGCAGCAAATTTTTTCACACTGGTGGGAAGGGATTAATTGAATGAAATTTTCCTAATTTGCAGTGCATATTAGATACCATTGACGACTAGACCTAATTACAGTGAGGGCGTTATTGGATAAAGAAAGCACATCGTTAACTTCACTTGCTGACGATGTGCTTTCTCTTTTTGCATAAGGATTTATTAATCGGATTTTCCTATCTACTGCCGCAATAGATTATAGAGCGAGGTATTAGGGGGTTCTGCTGCTTATAACTTTGTTCAGCACTGCGGCCGCATTATCGGCTTCTTTTTTGCCAACTTTGTCTTCAAGAACCGATACCAAGCTTCTCAGCTGAGCCTCGGTCAGTCCGACATTAAACCCGACGTTAAGATGCGATTGTAGTTGAGGATTGACGTTCCCGATACTGGCCAGAGCTGAGATGGTTGCAAGCTCTCTACTCTGGAAATCAAGGGTGTCGCGTCCGAAGATGTCTCCGAAAAGATGGCTTTTTAAAAACTGGTCAATAGCAGGGGCGAAAGTAGTAATTTTAGACTTGTACGGTGCTCCAACCAACTGGGTTTGAATTTCCGTTCCAAGTTCCAGACTGCTTTTGTTGGTGGGCAGTGGGTTTGCTTCCCGGCCAAGCTCATCATGGATGCCCTTGCGTTCGCGATCTTCCATGACGGCTATAAAGGTGTTGATACCATTTAGGCTTCGGGGAAAACCTGTATAGGCATACATCTGCACCAGAACTTCCTTTATTTCATTTACGGTCAAACCGGCGTCCAGTCCTTCGTTCAGGGCAGTTTTCAGTTTTTCCAAATCGCCGTTGGCAGTAAAAGCGGCAATAGTGACGATGCCCCGCTGCTTGGCATCTAAGCCTTGAGTATTTGTTGGCTGCGCCTGCGAAATGGATGTAAAGCAGAGTATCGAGAGAAAGATACTCGTGAAAATTATTGAGATCTTATTCATGATAGTACCACCTCATTCTTATCGAGTAGTATTTACCCGCTAAAAGGAAAGATGCATGCATAAAGGGGGTTACTCGGAATATTGGTCATCGCTCACTTTTTCCAACCATTCAACGCTTTTGCCATTGAGTACTCCCGCGATAGCGATATGCGTCATGGCAGTGGTGGGGGAGGCTCCGTGCCAGTGCTTGACGCCAGGCGGAAACCAGACTACATCGCCTGCCCGAACCTCTATAATCGGACCGCCCCATTCCTGTACCCAACCAACACCGGACGTAATTATCAGACGCTGGCCTGCGGGATGAGCATGCCATGAGGTTCGGGCTCCCGGTTCGAACGTTACGTAAGCACCGGAAAAGTGTGCCGAGTCGTTTGCAGTAAATAGGGGGTCAACGCGTACATTACCGGTAAAGTATTGGGATGAGCCTTTGACGGAAGGCGAGGAGCCAGCCTTGGTAATTACTGTTTGCAAATTATTGTTTGCTTCAGCTGCTAGTGCTTTTTCTGTGATGCCCGTTGAAATAAGCAAAGAGGCTGAAATGACCATGGCGGTTAATAATCTCATTTTATCCTTCCTTTCGAAATTATCTTTTTTGTTGGCTTTATAGTGAAGTGTTGTAAAAAATAAAGACATTCGTGAACGGAACCGTAGATTTCGTCGGAGTCATTTTCCGCAAAGCCAGATGCCATTATGCTGCCGATGTTTTCCCACCGGCAGCATAATGGCAATATACTGGAACATACGATCACAAATGTGCTCCATAGAACTCAGTTAATTTATCAACGGCTTGGTTCACATATTTCGGCACCCAATACGTCTGAATATGGGTTGCTCCCTCGATCAGGAACAATTCCTTATCATTTGTGCCAGTTGCTGCTGCAAAGCACTGTTCGGTCATATAGAAGGTATCCGCATTGCTGCCGGCCATCATCAGTAACGGCTGGTTGATCAAATCCATATTATTGGCCGCGTCAAACGTGAATAAGTCAAGATTGCTACTCACTGTGTAGCGGAATGTGGAATTCGGATGTGCGTGCGTCTTGCCATAGTACTCATAGCCTTCACGATACAAAACCGGCATTTTGGCAAGCTGTTCCTCACTCAGTTTCATATCCAGCATGTCCGGAGTATATTGTACTTCACCGCCAGCAGCTTCCTTAGCTCTGGCCTCCGAGGCTTGCTGTAAACGCTTTTGAATGGTATCCGTTTGCGAATTCAAGAAACCGTTACGTCGAACAATGCCCGAATTGAACATACTGAGCGTTGCCACCGCTTTGAAACGCTTGTCAGTTTGCACTGCCTTCAGCGTGTAGCCGCCACCACCGCAGATTCCCAGAATTCCCAGGCGCTCTGCGTCAACTCCAGGATAAGAAGAAATGACATCTGCCATACCACGAATGTCTTCAACCCGATAGGCCGGTTTATCAACATTGCGCGGGTGCCCGCCGCTTGCGCCCTGGAAAGAGGCATCTGCCGCAATGGTGATATAGCCTTTTTCGGCCATACGCTGTGCATATAAGCCCGCTACCTGTTCCTTAACTCCGCCATTAGGATGCGCGACAACAAGTGCCGGATATTTTTTCGTGCTTGACTTATCATAGTCTGCTGGCGTATACACATTGGCTGAAACCTTTATGCCATTCAAATCATAGGTTATTGGATGAATATTCACCTGACCGGGGACATTCTGGGTAATTGCTCCCTGATAAACCAGACCAAACGGATTTTCATTCGGGCTTTTGATGGTGCTTGGATCTATTTCCTGAAATGTTCTCTTTTCCATTGTCACTGCAGGATGGCTGCCTCGCTGCACCTGCTGTGCACTGACTTCCTGCCCGCCACTTCCAATGCCCATTAACCCCAATGTTAGCATTGCTATACTTACCTTTAATTTCAAGCTCATAGAAATTCCTTCTTTCTTCTTTTAGTTGTTACTTATTTAATCCTTACATAATGAAAATTCAAGAATCAACTCATCCATATCATTAATATTTTAATTCTTTCACCCATACAGCAACATCATCCGCACAATTCTGCACAGTATCTCTAGAAACTGTAAAGCCGTTTTTAACGATGGTGGCGTTCGGCTGTAAGGTAGCAATGGTGCTGATCGTATTAGAAAATCCGCTTCCTCCGTGAGTATTGAACGGAATGATGGTTTTACCGGACAGATTATGACTTTCAAGGAAAGAGTACAAAATCATTGGCATATCGCTCCACCAGTTGGGATATCCTAGAAAAATCACATTGTACTGATCAAGATTTTCTATTTTTGCCGCAAGCTCTGGTCTTGCTCTATTATTCTGTTCTGCCTTGGCCAAATCTACCAGTGTTTTATGATTGGTAGGATACGGCGTTTTCGGTTCAATACGGAAGATATCGGCGCCAGTATTTTTCTGAATCAAATACGCAACATATTGTGTGTTGCCTAAAACTTCACCATTGATAACTACTGTGCTGTTTGCCTCTTCCTGGGTCATATTATTGGGATTAGTTGTTTCCGGCATGGAAAAGTACACTACCAAAGCTTTCTTGCCTTTTTTATTTGCAGATGAGGCTTCGGCAAGGGGAGATGTTGTTTTGGTTTGTTCGGTACTGGAAGGCTGCGGCTGTGAGCTATTGTTGGACTGATTTTTACTGCTGCCGCATCCCGCAAAACTGGCTACCATAATAATCAAAGCTAAAACGAAAGTTAAAGTTTTCTTCATTCATAGGTCCTCCTCTCTATTCTATGCTTCCTGTGAAATAAGCTTTGTAATTTTATTATGCACAAGTAAGAAGGTAGCGCGGTATCTCATTTCTCTTAAATGATTGCCTAATTGTAGCAAACATCAAAAAACCATTTGGGGGAATGCAGTTTTTTTCTGCACTCCCCCAAATGGTTTTTACGCATCTGCCTTTTGGTTGTAATTGGCTTTCATGCGCTTCATATCTTCTTTAGGCGGAAGATTAAACATGCGAGAATATTCCCGGCTAAACTGTGATGGACTTTCATAGCCGACCCGAAATGCGACCTCAGCGGCATCGGCTGACTCGGATAGCAGCAAGCGTCTTGCTTCATGTAAGCGCAGTTGCTTCTGAAACTGAAGAGGGCTCATGGCGGTTACCTCTTTAAAGTGCCGATGAAAAGAAGAAACACTCATATTTGCCATTTCTGCAAGATCTTCAATCCGAAAAGACTGGTCATAGCGATTCATGAGCCGTTCAATGACGTTTCTAATTCGATAGGTATAGCTTCCTTCGACGGCAATCTGTTCTAACGTTTCTCCGTGCTGTCCCTGCAGAATCCGATAGAGAATTTCCTTTGTAACGAGAGGAACAAGTACCGGAATATCGTCGGGGTTTTCTAACAAACGAACCAGCCTGAGTACGGCCTCCAACAACGAGGTTTCAATCCGGCTGACAAAAATAGCATGACTAGAATGTTTTTTCGTGACAATGCGAGTTTCTAAATTGCTGAGAACATCTAAAACTTGCTTTGGTGTAAATTCCAGTTTGAGGGACAGATACGGCAGGGCGGGGGTGGCTTCTACAACTTGAGCTATAACGGGCACACTAATAGATGCAACAAGGTAATCGGCAGGACTGTACCGAAAGCGCTCCTGGGCCAGCCAGACATCCTTTGCGCCTTGAACAACAATGCATAAGGACGGCTTGAAAACTCCATAAACGGGTCCGGCAATCACAGACTGGCGGTTAAAAAATAAAGACGGAATAGCAGTCGGATGAACACCGTCCTGTCCGGAATATCGTTCAATGAAATCGGCGAGTTCAGCCTGCTGTTTATCTATTGATTCAGACATGAGATCCTCCTGTTCGTTCAGCCTTTAATAAGTCTATTATAATATGTATTTATCTGCTTGCAACTGGCTGCGATAGGATTAGGCAATCATTTGACACAAATGGGCTACCGGGCATTTGCCGGTTGGCTGCATAATGAAGATAACAAGGGATACCGGTGTTATAGAGGTATGTTGAAATGAAATTTGTTAGCCTAATTATCGCAAGCAGTCTCTTTTGTAGTTTCACAATGGTTCATTACGGTTGAGTCAGAAAGGATACAATGCATTTGTCATTCAATATCGTGTAGGAAGCGAGAAAGCCGCTTGCGAAGATTTGGCAGCCGCTATTTCTTTCATATTTAGAAATGCGGAATTGCTGAGTGTTGGTATAGAAGACTACTCTATATGGGGCAGTTCTGCAGGGGCAAGGATGGCAGCGAATATCGGATCATATGGTTCTTCCGGCTTTGGCTATTATGAGTTTCCAAAACCTTCTACGGTTGTCATGGCTTATACCGGGCACTCCGCCTATACCAAGGAAGATTCGCCGACTTTTGTCGCGGTTGGAGAAAATGATGGGATTGCCAGTCCGGTACTTATGAAAAACCGTGCGAATGCTTTGAACGCTGCAGGTGTTGATGTTGAGTTCCACAAGTATCCGAATATTGGTCATAGTTTTGGACTTGGCATTGGCACGCCGGCGGATGGGTGGATGGATGCGGCGGTTCAATTTTGAGAAAAGCATATGTCACCTAATAATATCAGGCGGCCATCTGACGACAGTGTGGGGCGATAGAATAATCGTGCTCTTAGCACACAAACGAAGAAAGAGGGAATAGAAAATGTCGAAAAAAGTATTAGTATTATCAGCAAGTCCCCGGATAGGAGGCAATTCCGATACGCTATGCGACCAATTTATACAAGGAGCAGAAGCCGTCGGAAACACGGCAGAAAAAATATATGTGCATAATCAGACGATTGGTTCCTGTATGGCCTGTTATGCTTGTAAAAAGACAAAAGCATGCATACAGAAGGACGATATGTCTGCCATCATGGATAAGCTGGTTGATGCCGATGTTATTGTACTCGCGACACCCGTTTATTTTTATTCGATGGATGGACAGCTGAAAACCTTGATTGATCGTACACTACCACGATATACGGAAATCCGTAACAAGGATTTTTACTTTATCGCAACAGCGGCTGCAGGAAAAGCTTCTATGGAGCGTACGATGGATGGTCTTCGGGGTTTTACCGATTGTTTGCCTGGCGCTAAGGTCAGGGGGCTTATCTATGGTGCTGACGCATGGCAAAAGGGTGATATCCAAGGAAACAAAGCAATGAAAGAAGCTTTCGATAAGGGAAAAGGCATTTAATTCATGTGAAGAAATTAGGCTTTGGATTTATGTGCCTTCCAGTTTTTGATGAAATGACTGATCTACAATTAGAATAATATTCATCTGTTGTGTAACTGATTATGAAGATAGGATTAGGCAATCATTTGGCACGAATGAGATAACGGTCAGTATTTCATTTGGTGCATAATGAAGATACTGAATTGGCTCATGAATTATTATGAGTTAATTTATCAAATATAGATAAAGGAGTATCTAGGACATCATGAGTAGTACATGGAGAATTTATTTGCTGACCATGCTCAGCTTCTTGATTGGAACATCACAATTCGTCATCGTGGGCATTTTGGATAAAGTTGCTGCCTCTGTCGGTGTATCTATCTCGACAGCCGGGCAGCTTATTACCATATTTGCGCTCGCAACTGCGATCGGCACGCCTATCGTTATCATGGCGACGGCCAAGATGAACCAGAGCAGGCAGCTACTGCTGGCTCTCGCTATCTTCTTTCTTGGCATCGTCGCAACGCTCGCCTTCCCAGGCTTCGGCTTCCTTTTGGCCTCTCGCGCCATACTCGGGGTCGGAACAGGTGTCTTTGTCGTCACCGCCTATGCTATATCAGCGCAGCTAGCCTCTCCCGAACATCAGGGCGAAGCGATGGCCAACATCTCAATGGGCTTTAGCGCATCCCTTGTTTTCGGCGTCCCGCTCGGTCGTGTTATTACTGCAGTGTATGATTGGCAGGCGATCTTTTGGGGCATCGGCTTCTTCGGTTTAGTGGGAATTTTTGCTGTTGCGAGAACAATTCCGGCCATGGTGGGCGAACCCCCTGTCCCCCTTGGTAAGCAAATTGCCTTTTTGAAGAAGTCGGAAATAGCTGTTGCCCTTGGTGTGACATTCTTAGTGTTTATCGGCTATTCAATGGTTAATACGTATATCACTCCTTTTCTGGCTTCTATCAGGCCGATGAGTGAACAGGAAATGAGTAGCATTCTCTTCACTTTAGGCATCGCGAGCTTGATAGGTTCCAAGCTTGGCGGCTTCCTGGCGGATCGAATCGGCATCACTCGTACGCTCGTCGGCAGCATGACCGTCCAAGCCCTCGCCCTCGCGCTCTTGTCCGCTGCCTCTGGTTCTGTAATCGTCACCATCATGTTGATCATGCTTTGGGCGACTTCAGCCTGGACGTTCGGACTGACCCAGAACTTTAACCTAATCTCGCTTGCCCCGGAAGCCTCCGGTATTATGCTGAGCCTGAACAGTTCCTTCGTGCAGCTCGGCTTTGCCGCCGGCGCCGGTATCGGGGGAATCGCCGTGGGAAGTTCGTCAATAATGGCGATCAGTTGGATCGGTGCTGCCTTGGTCACGCTCGCGGCCTGTGTCGCAGTCTTCTCCTTTGGCGTTACCCGCTCGTTATCAATAGCGCGTGATTAAGAGGGTGCACAACCCGTCTCCGGATGCGATACAGGGGTATTGCAGGTGCCAGTCGAGGAAGTAAGCCGGTAGGGTGAAAGACCGCATAAAAGGAGACATATAAAAGCATTGGGGCTGTTCAAAGAGAGAGTGATACTTACTGCGATCACGATGTCAGAGGTGCTTATAAATGAAAAAGACTAAACTAATCGTCATTATTGGACAATTGTTGGTCTTGATGATATTCATTACAGGCGGTAAGGATAAAGAGATTCTTATTCGTGCTACGCCTCATGATCCGACGGCTATATCAAATTCGGCCGGTAACGAAATCTTAAATGAAGAAGGAAACGTGATGGGAAGCTTTGCCCATGTAAAAACCAATGATACTGTCCGTGATGTTGTGAATCACCCGGCATTTAAAGGCTTTGGCAAATTTATACTGCCGCTCGATCGTGGGACATACGACAAGAACATGCAGCTGAATCGTGTGGCTTCGCTTTTGCCGTATCACGGGCATGTGGACCCTGACGCAGTTGTGGGCACAATCAATTACATGATTGACAAAGTGGGCGGCGGTGAAACCATATTCTACGATTTTTACACCGAACAGCAAAAGCGGGAGGATTCCACCAAAGAGTCTACTGGTCTTTTCTTCTTTCGCGGAAAGCCGGGAGCGCCGTTTGCCATTGTGTGCCCCGGCGGCGGCTTTTCCTATGTAGGCTCCGTCCATGAAGGTTTCCCGCACGCGATCGAACTGAGCAAGAAAGGGTATAATGCTTTCGTTTTACAATACCGCGTGGGCGGAGAGCGTACGGCCTGCGAAGATTTGGCAGCAGCCTTGTCTTATATTTTTAGGAACGCGGATATGTTAGGAGTCAGCACTAAAAATTATTCTTTATGGGGCAGCTCGGCGGGCGCAAGGATGGCGGCCAATATCGGTTCCTATGGAGCCGCTTACTTTGGAGGCAGCGATCTCCCGAAACCGGGTACTGTCGTCATGGCTTATACCGGTCATTCAACGCTTAGCGAAAATGATCCTCCGACTTTTGTTACATCAAGCGAGGATGATCCAATCGCCAGCGTTTCTACTGTTGAACGGCGCGTAAATACCATGAGAAAGGCAGGAGTCGAAGTCGAGTACCGTAAATATCAGCGCGCCGGTCATGGCTTTGGGCTCGGTATTGGGACAGATGCCGAAGGCTGGATCGGGTATGCCATTCCGTTCTGGGAAAAACATATGTCTAAATAAGGAGATGTCTAAAACTATGAATTTCACTATGTATGTACCTACGAAAATTTTATTTGGTGCAGGAATGCTCAATGAGCTTCACAAACAGGAATTGCCGGGTAAAAAGGCGATGATCGTTATTTCCAGCGGCAAGTCAACAAGAGCTAATGGCTATTTGGCGCGAACGGAGGAACAGCTTCGTTTGGCTGGTGTGGAAGCTATTGTGTTTGATAAGGTGCAGCCGAATCCGGTGAAGGACACAGTAATGGAAGGCGCTGCTTTTGCCAAGGGAAATGACTGTGATTTCGTGGTTGCGCTTGGCGGCGGTAGCTGCATCGACTCGGCCAAAGCAATTGCCATTATGGCAGTAAACGACGGCGATCTCTGGGATTATGTCGCAAGTGGCACAGGGAAGAAAAAACCAATTGTCAATGAGCCACTGCCGATTGTCGCCATCAGCACGACGGCGGGAACAGGCTCCGAGGCAGATGCGGGCTGTGTAATTACGAACCCGGCAACGAACGAAAAGCTCGGCATTAAGACACCGGTACTTTTCCCGAAGCTCTGCATCGAGGATACGGAGATGATGAAGAGCGTACCGCCGCTGCTTACGGCTTATCAGGGCTTTGATGCGTTGAGCCATAGCCTTGAAGGCTATGTTTCCAAATTTGCCAACCTCATGAGCGATATGTATGCCATCACGGCGATTGAAAATGTCGGACGCTATTTGGCTCGCGCGGTCAAGGACGGCAGCGATATGGAAGCCAGAGAACATGTGGCTTTCGGGAATATCCTGTCCGGTACGGTCATGTGCGTAGGCACAACTTCCAGTCAGCATTCTTTGGAACATGCTTTATCGGCTTATCATGAAAATCTGCCGCATGGCGCAGGTCTCATTATGCTCAGCCGCGCCTATTTTACGAACATCATTGAGCATCATGTATGCGATGAACGCTTCATCCGCATGGCTAAAGCCATGGGTATGGAGGATGCCAATAATCCGATGGATTTCATCACAATGCTGGAAAAGCTCTTGCTGGACTGCGGCGTAGCGGATCTGAAGATGAGCGACTATGGCATTACGCCGGATGAATTTCCGAAGATGGCCGATAATGCAATGGGCCCGATGGGCGGACTCTTCGCCTGCGACCGTGTACAGTTGACCAAAGAAGACTGTATCGCAATCTATGAGAAATCTTATAAATAACGGATAGGAGGAGAAAAAATGAGGAAGCTATTTATCCTGGCGCTGTCCAGCCTTATGATTTTTTCACTGACTGCTTGTGGTAGCAGTAATGCTGCAAATTCCGCCTCTTCGCAAAAGCAGGCGGCAGAGACTGTCACAGACAAAGCTAACTCGGCAAGTGCCAAGACTTCGGAGGTTAAAACAGCGAATACGAAGGGTAAAAAAATACTTGTAGCATATTTTTCCCAAAGCGGAAACACAAGAAGAGCCGCTGAACAAATCCACAAGCTTGTTGGCGGCGACATCGTTGAGGTTAAGACGGTAACCCCTTATCCGACAGGCTACAATGAATGCGTCGAAGTTGCCAAAAAGGAAAAAGAAACAAATGCCAGACCGGAACTTTCTACTAAAGTAGACAATATGGCCAGCTATGATGTCATTTTTGTAGGGTATCCCATCTGGTGGCATACAGCACCAATGCCGATTTACACCTTCCTGGAATCCTATAATCTTTCCGGCAAAACGGTAATTCCATTCTGTACAAGCGGCGGCAGCGATATCAGCGAAAGCATGGACGCCATTAAGAGCCTCTGCCCCAATTCAAACATCCTGGAAGGACTTACAGCTAATGATGCTAATAAAATCGAGCCATGGCTGACCAGAATCGGTATGCGTTGAGTAAATCGGTATTTAAGAAATGCCCCCAAAAATTATAACCAAAAGAAAGAAGCTGAAAAAATGGAAAAACGTATGTTAGGCAAAAGCGGTTTAGAGGTTTCATCAATTGGGCTTGGCTGTATGGGCATGAGCCACGGCTATGGTCCGGCCTCTGATAAAAAGGAAGCAATCGCAGTCATTCATCGGGCAGTTGATTTGGGAGTGACTTTTTTTGATACGGCAGAAGTTTACGATGACAATGAAATCCTGGTAGGTGAGGCTTTGGCTTCCTATCGTGATAATGTAGTAATCGCAACGAAATGCGGCATTAAAAACGTCAACGGGAAACAGGTGGTGGATGGACGCCCGGAAGAAATCCGAAAATCAGCGGAAAAGTCCCTGAAACGTTTGGGGATTGATACAATCGACCTCTATTATCTGCATCGGGTAGATACAAATATTCCCATTGAGGAAGTGGCGGGAACCATGAAGGAACTGATGCAGCAAGGTAAAATTCGCTATTGGGGACTTTCGGAGGCCGGAGTCCAAACGATTCGCCGGGCCCATGCAGTCTGTCCTGTAACGGCGATTCAAAGTGAATATTCTATGATGTGGCGCCAACCGGAGGAAGAATTGTTGCCTGTCCTGGAAGAACTGGGAATTGGCTTTGTTCCGTTCAGCCCGTTAGGAAAGGGATTCCTGACAGGAACCATTCAAAAGGATGCGAGTTTCGACAAATCCGATTTTCGCAGTATTGTTCCCCGTTTTGCGCCGGAAAACATTGCGGCAAACCAAGAACTTGTAAACATCATAACAGAAGTGGCCGCTGCTAAGAATGCAACGCCGGCGCAGATTGCGCTCGCCTGGGTACTCGCGCAGAAGCCGTGGATTGTTCCGATTCCGGGGACCCGTAAAATGAATCGCCTGGAAGAAAATTTAGGAACTGCAAACGTACAGCTGTCTGAGCAGGAACTTACTGCCTTAAATGAAGCGCTCGATAAAATCAAGGTGTCAGGGGATCGTTATCCGGCAGGTTCCGATGCGGCTAAACGGGTAGGAAAATAGAGTTTTTACGGTACACTACATCATTTCATGGCATCAATAAGTTTTTAATGAAAGAGTGAAAAAGATGAAAGTATTGCTGGTTAACGGCAGCCCGCATGAAAAGGGCTGCACCTATACGGCGCTTATGGAAGTTGCCGATACTTTGGAAAGAGAAGGTATCGAAGCGGATTTCTTTTGGGTTGGCAATAAACCTCTGTCTGGCTGTATTGCCTGTAAGTCCTGTGCGGAAAAGAAAAAATGCGTATTTGACGATAGAGTCAACGACTTTCTTGCGATTGCGGCAAGTGCCGATGGCTTTGTATTTGGTTCGCCTGTGCATTATGCAGCCGCAACCGGTAAAATTACTGCCTTCATGGATCGTGCCTTTTATGCAGACTTGCTTGCAGGCAGTCAGTCTTTTTATTTAAAACCGGTTGCGGCCGTAGTTTCCGCCAGAAGAGCCGGGACAACTGCCACCCTTGACCAACTCAACAGGTATTTCGCTATATCGGAGATGCCTGTCATTTCGTCGCGTTATTGGAATATGGTTCACGGCGCTACGCCGGAAGATGTTAAAAAAGATTTGGAAGGGCTGCAGACTATGCGCGTGTTGGCAAGGAATATGGCCTGGTTTTTAAAATGTAGGGAGGCTGGCATGAAGGCGGGCGTGCCGTTCCCTGTGAGAGAAGAAAACATCTATACGAATTTCATTCGGGAATGATCCAAGGTTCTCTATGCAAAATCTCGACTTAACTCCAAACGCTAACGATATTTCCATAAAAACTCTTTATTAATAAATGGGGGGAGTGAAAAATGGGAAAAAAGACTTTCTTTTTGCGTATTGGAATTTTGGTATTAAGTTTGATGATAACGGCCTATTCTAGTCAAGCATTGGCTTCAGTGACACAAGACAAGAAAGTGGAAGTTTATAATTTTGATAATCGAATTAATTCTGAGCTTAGGGAAGCTTTCTCTGGAATGCCGGTGTTAGATTATGTAAAGGATGTTGTGGCTTTTCGTGAAGCACATAAAGTTAGTCCAACAACTCTTCCGACTGATGACGCGGTATTAGTAAGGGAAGAAACAATTTCCGGTTATGAAGGTATCCCAGATCTAAAAGTAAGGACTTTCCAGCCAAAGACGAGAAGTGGAAATTTGCCTGCCGTCCTATGGATTCATGGTGGGGGCTACATACTTGGTAGCGCTGAGGCTGCTGAAGGACTCATATTACGTATTGTAAAAGAAGGGAATTGTGTAGTTGTTGCTCCTAATTACAGGTTGGCGCCTGAGAATACTTTTCCTGCAGCCATTGATGACTGTTACGCTACATTAAAATGGATGGCCGATAACAGCAAAAATAACTTGATGATTAATACGGAACGCATTGCTGTTGCCGGTACAAGCGCCGGAGGTGGACTTACTGCGGCCGTTGCGCTGAAAGCCAGAGATGAAAAAGGACCGTCAATCTGTTTCGAAATGCCGCTCTATCCCATGCTAGACGATCGCAATGTTACAGCTTCAAGTTACCAAGTAACTGATGGAAGGGTATGGAACAGAGAAGATAATGTAAAAGCCTGGGGAATGTATCTTGGAAATGGAAACGGAAAGAAGGTTTCTCCATACGCTGCGCCGGCCAGGGCCACTGACTTATCAGGGCTTCCTCCGACTTTTATTATGATAGGTGAGCTTGACGTTTTTCGCGATGAAGTAATTGATTATGCTAACCGCTTGATGCAAGCAGGTGTACCTACCGAATTGCACATTTATCCAGGGTGTTTTCACGGGTTTGAAATTTTTATTCCCCAAGCGGAAATCAGTAAGAAAGCCAAATCAGAATACATTGGGGCATTAACCAAAGCAATTAATCGATAGACTAACCATTGATATTCATAATTTATAGGGGGATTGAGCATGAATTATCAAAAACTATTTGCCGCCCTCTTGCTTTCTGCCAGCGTGATATGGTCGGGAAACGTAATGGCGGCCGACAGCGCCAAACCTAAACCGTTGGTCATCCAGGAGCAAGGCAGTTTTGCAGTAGGCGGAACAGTAATCAGTAATCCTGGCACCTTCGATCCAATCAAAAGAACGCCTGAGGGACAAACGCTACATGGCGATCATGCTTATGTATTCTACCAGATTCCGGTGAATGCCCGTAAACTTCCACTCGTTTTCCTGCATGGCGCCGGGCAGTTTTCAAAGACATGGGAAACTACGCCGGATGGACGTGAGGGTTTTCAGAACATTTTCCTGCGCCGCGGCTTCGGGGTCTACTTAATCGATCAGCCACGTCGCGGCGATGCCGGACGCAGCACTCTGCCAAGCACAATTACGGCTACGCCCGACGACCAGTTTTGGTTCGGTATGTTCCGCGTCGGCAATTGGCCTGATTTTTACCCGGGTGTCCAGTTTCCTCGCGACCCGGAAGCCTTGAACCAATACTTTCGTCAGATGACGCCAAACACGGGCCCCTACGATGCCGGTGTGATTTCGGACGCGGTTGCCGCGCTGTTTAACAAAATCGGCCCAGCAATTCTCGTCACTCACTCCCAAGGTGGCGGTCCGGGTTGGATCACGGCTATCAAGAGCCAAAAGGTCCGTGCCGTCGTTGCCTATGAGCCTGGCAGCGGATTTATCTTCCCAGAAGGCGAGGTACCTTCTCCGATGCCTAGCTCCGCTGGCCCGCTTGAAGCGTCAAGCGTACCTTTGTCAGATTTCATGCAGCTCACGAAGATTCCGATTGTCATCTATTACGGCGACAACATTCCGGATCAACCTTCGGCAAATCCGAGCCAGGACAATTGGCGTGTGCGTCTGGCGATGGCCAGGCTTTGGGCGGACGCCGTGAATCGCCATGGCGGCGACGTCACCGTAGTGCATTTACCCGAAATTGGCATTCACGGCAATACGCACTTTCCCTTCTCGGACATGAACAATGTCCAAATCGCAGACCTCCTGTCTAAATTTCTTAAGGAGAAGGGATTAGATTAATCTTAGTGATTGTCTAATTTCAACTGGTGATCTGTACCCGACGAGGAGTAATTGTGCTCCTCGTTGGATCATTTATCCACAAATAATAGATGTATAGGAGAGAAGGAGTTTCATTGTAGTGTTACTCCCCCAAAATAAATCGCTAATAGTTTATATAAAACACTTGACCTGGACTGAACTCCAAGTGATAGGCTGGATTATGACTCACGGAATGGTGATAAAGTCCAATACGAAAGGAGTACACTATGAAAAAATCGGTAACATTCAAAAATAAGAATCTGAAGATGGCTGGAGACTTGTACTTGCCGGAAGGGATAGATGAAAGTAAAAAATATCCTGCCATCGTTTGTGTTCATCCTGGCGGGGGCGTAAAAGAGCAGGTTGCGGGTTTATATGCACAAAATCTTTCCCAACTTGGTCTTATCGCCTTGGCCTTTGATGCATCCCACCAGGGGGAAAGCGAGGGTGTGCCACGTCTGCTCGAAGACCCTACATCCAGAGTGGAAGATGTGCGTTGTGCAATAGATTATTTGATCACACTTCCGCTTGTTGATGAAGAACGGGTCGGGGTGTTGGGGATTTGCGCCGGCGGCGGATATGCTATAAATGCAGCTCAGACCGAAAAGCGGATCAAAGCAGTGGCAAGTATCAGTGCTGTTGATATCGGTGATTTATTCCGAAATGGGCTAGGCGGTGGAACTTCGGTTTCGCAACAATTGGAAACCCTTAAAATGGTGGCAAAGCAGCGTACAGCAGAAGCAAAAGGAGAAGCGCCATTGTTGGTTCCATATGTACCTGATTCACCTGATGGTTTCGATGAAAAAACACCCATGCTTATGCGTGAAGCCTATGAATACTACAGGACTTCCAGGGCGCACCATCCTAATTCGACCAATCGTTTTCTGTTCAGCAGTTTCGATAAAATCATGGCTTTCTCGGCCTACAGCCAGATTAGCACTTTGCTGACACAGCCGCTATTAGTCATTGCGGGAAGCGAATCTGACACACGCTATTTCAGCGAACAAGCCTTCGAACTGGCAACAGGGCTAAAAGAGCTATTTTTGGTTGAGGGAGCAACGCATATCGCTTTGTATGATATACCGGAATATGTACAACAGGCAGTAGATAAACTTGCGGAGTTCTTTAGTAAGAATCTTTAATACGAACTAAAAAGATGATTGTATTAGAAAGGGGAATAGGAAATGGCAAATCCGAAAAGCCTTATCGCTTATTATTCACGCAAAGGAAACAACTATGTCGGTGGCAACATCGTAAACCTGCCGATTGGAAACACAGAAGTAATCGCAGAAAAAATCCGGAAAATCACCGGAAGCGATATGTTCGAAATCGAGACAGTAAAAGCTTACCCGGAGGATTATACAGAAACGACAAATGTAGCCCAGGCGGAAAAACGGCAAAATGCCCGGCCTGAGCTTACAGCAACTGTTGATATTGATGCATATGATGTGATTTACCTAGGGTATCCGAACTGGTGGGGCACGATGCCGATGGCGGTATACACCTTCTTAGAGTCATATGATTTTTTCGGAAAGACCATTATCCCATTTTGCACTCACGAGGGTAGCGGAATGGGCAGCAGCGGGCGCGATATCAAGAAGCTTTGCCCAGATGCAAAAGTGCTGTCCGGTTTAGCGATCCGCGGCGGCAACGTCGGCAGAGCGGACAAAGACGTCGCAGACTGGCTAAAAAACTTGATTTGATACCATGAACAATACAGAAGTCACTGTGAGCACAATAGCTCAATCGAATAAAACTGCAATATAGGGAAGAGAGGAACAGTTAAATGGAATACGTAAAACTTGGAAACACAGGCATGGATGTATCCAGGATTTGTCTTGGTTGTATGAGCTTCGGTATAGGAGAACGGGGATTATTTCCATGGGCGCTTGATGAGGAGCACAGTCGGCCTATGATCAAAAAAGCCCTTGAGTTAGGTATCAATTTCTTTGATACGGCGAATGTGTATTCAGACGGAACGAGTGAGGAGATTGTCGGTCGGGCTCTGAAGGATTTTGCCAATCGGGATGAAATTGTCCTTGCGACGAAGGTTTATTTCAAAATGCATGAAGGTCCAAATGGCGCCGGGCTCTCCCGCAAGGCCATTATGAGTGAGATTGATAAAAGCCTTAAACGCCTGGGAACAGATTATGTGGATCTATACCAAATTCACCGCTTGGATGCCAATACTCCCATTGAAGAGACGCTGGAAGCCTTGCATGATGTTGTGAAGGCGGGGAAAGCAAGATACATTGGAGCTTCCTCCATGTACGCCTGGCAGTTTATGAAGGCACTCAAAATAGCTGAGAAAAATGGCTGGACCCGGTTTGTAACTATGCAGAATCATTACAACCTCATGTACCGTGAGGAGGAGAGAGAGATGCTGCCGCTTTGTAAAGAAGAAAAAATCGGCGTGATTCCGTGGAGTCCGCTTGCGGCAGGAAGATTGACACATGATTGGGAGGCAACAACTCCTCGTACGAAAATAGATGCAGTTGCAAAAATGGTTTTTGATGAAACAAAAGAGCTGGATCAAAAAGTGGTTGAGCGACTAACAGAAGTAACAAAAAAACGGGGCATATCAAGGGCGCAAATGGCACTTGCCTGGTTGCTGCAAAAGGATACAGTAACAGCTCCCATTGTCGGTACTAGGGAAATCTCTCATATCGAAGAGGCGGTAGCAGCTCTTGCAATTAAGTTAACATCTGAAGAAATTGCATTGTTGGAAGAACCATATGTGCCGCATCCGGTGCTCGGTATGATGTGAGTGTTTTCTTTGAGAGCTGGGACGTTATAATACGGGTATCGGGAGGTGAACCCTCATGACGATTTCTGAAGTAAGTGAAAAATTTGGTATTCCGCAAGATACGCTTCGCTATTATGAACGCATCGGACTACTTCCAAGAGTAAACCGTAATAAAAGCGGAATCAGGGCTTATACCGAACAAGACTGCAAGTGGGTTGAGTTTATTCAGTGCATGCGAAATGCAGGCCTTCCGATTGAAGTTTTGATCGAGTATGTCGGACTGTTTCAGCAAGGCGACTCGACTATCGAGGCAAGAAAAGAACTCTTTGTCGAGCAGCGTAGTCGGCTTTTGAAAAGAATGGAAGACATGCAGAAAACTCTGGAGCGCTTGGATTACAAAATCGCAGTATATGAACAGACGGTAATTGAAAAAGAAAAAGAATTACAAAAGCCTGAGAAATAGTTTTAACGGAACATGTATTGAGTTGATCAATGTAGTTTGCAAAAGCTAAGGAGGCATTATTGTGGCAATTACAAAAAAAGCAAAAGCATATCACGAAAAGATGTTTCCTGGCTATGTGTCCGGCTTCCTTGCCACCGACCCAGAATTTATCGAACGGTTTGACAACTTCGCCTTCGACGAGGTGGTCAATTGCGACGACTTAGACGACAAGACCCGTTTTATGGCGATTGTGGCCACGCTGCTGGGCTGCCAGGGAACGGACGAGTTCCGCGCCATGATTACTGCTGCCATGAACTTTGGGGTAACGCCGGTGGAGATCAAGGAAATCGTCTATCAGGCGACAGCTTATCTGGGGATCGGGCGAGTGTTTCCATTCCTGAAAATCACAAACGAGGTGTTGACTGAAAAAGGAATCTCTCTGCCGCTGGAAGGCCAGGCAACTACCACGACGGAAAATCGTCTGGAGGCGGGCATTCAGGCGCAGGTGGATATTTTCGGTGAGAATATGCGGGAATTTTACAAATCCGGTCCCGAGGAGAGCCGCCATATCAATTACTGGCTGGCGGATAACTGCTTTGGCGATTACTATACCCGCAAGGGACTGAACTACAGGCATAGGGAGATGATCACCTTCTGTTTCCTTGCGGCTCAGGGCGGCTGTGAACCACAACTCACTAGCCATGCGGCGGCAAACATGAGAATCGGCAATGATAAGGCGTTTCTGATAAAAATCATATCTCAGTGTCTCCCCTATATCGGTTATCCCCGCAGCCTGAACGCGCTCCGGTGTGTCAATGACGCCTGCAAATAAAGGAGGAATTTCAAATGAACAACGAAAGAAACGAGCTTTTTAAGACAGGCGCTCCGCTGCCTGAAATGTTTTCCCAATACTTTAGCGGTCAGGCTTATTTGCAGCCGCTGACCGACAAGGGCGGTCCAATTTTTAACGTGACATTTGAGCCGGGTTGCCGCAACAACTGGCATATACACCACAAGGGCGGGCAGATTTTGCTCTGCACCGAGGGGCGCGGCTGGTATCAGGCATGGGGGGAGGAACCCCAAGAGTTGCAACCGGGCGATGTGGTTAATATCCCGCCTGAGGTTAAGCACTGGCATGGCGCGGCAAAGGACAGCTGGTTTGCCCATCTGGCGGTGGAGATTCCTGCCGAGGGGGCTGCCAACGAATGGCTGGAACCGGTGGACGACGAAGCATACGGCAAGCTGAAATAATCAAGAGGTGCGCTCATGGACAGACCGTATATCATATGCCATATGGTGACATCGCTGGACGGGAAGGTCACCGGAGACTTTTTAGGAAAAAGCGCATACAGTGGACTCATTGGAGACTACTACAGGATTCACAGGGAATACGATGCGGACGGCTTTCTCTGTGGCAGGGTGACGATGGAGGGCAGCTTTCCCCAGCCGCCCGTTCCATCGGCTGTGTACGACGGATCGCCCATTGCGCGGGAGGATTATGTCGCGGAGAGGGCGGCGTTTTACGCGGTTGCCATCGACCCGCGGGGCAAGATTTGGTGGGACAACCGCGCTATTGCCGACCAGGATGAGGGTTATGATGGTGCGCATGTCATCGAGGTGTTGACACAGAGCGTTTCCGACGCCTTTTTAGTGCATTTGCAGAAAAAGGGCGTTTCCTATCTCTTCGGCGGTAAAACCGAGCTGGACCTCGCCCTTGTCGCCCAAAAGCTCAAGCGGCTGTTTGGCATTGAAAGGTTGCTGCTGGAGGGCGGCGGCATTGTCAACGGCTCCTTTCTGCAAGAGGAACTGGTTGATGAAATCAGCCTTGTGGTAGTGCCCGAAGCCGAGTGTTCGGAAAATGCGGTTTCGCTCTTTAAAACAGGCAAATATCAAACCAGCAACATGCACGTAGCTTCCTTTCGGCTGAAAGAAGCAAGGCGGCTAAACGACGACGGACTATGGCTGACCTATCAAAAATAATGAAGGATTAAACTATATGTAAAAAATACAAATTATGAAGGGATAAGTAGAATGAGTAAAAAGGAAAAAGATGTTGTAGTATTGGTTGGTGCTGGTTCTATTGGACAGGCCATTGCTCGCAGGGTGGGAGCTGGCAGGCATGTGGTTTTGGCGGATTTGCATCAGGAAAATGCCGATGCGGCAGCAAAGGTCTTTGTAGACGCAGGGTTTGAGGTTAGTACAATATCTGTGGATATTTCCTCTCGTGAGTCAATTCTGAAGCTCATCGGACATGCGCAGGAGTACGGGCCTATCACGAATCTTATCAATGCAGCGGGTGTATCGCCATCCCAGGCTTCTGTACCGGTTATCTTGAAAGTTGATCTCTATGGCACGGCAATGTTGCTGGAGGAGTTCAGCAAGGTCATCGCTGATGGCGGCTCGGGAATCATCATTTCCTCGCAGTCGGGTCATCGGCTCGGGGCGCTTTCTGAGGCGGAGAACATGCAGCTGGCAACAACACCGACAGAAGAACTTCTAGAGCTTCCGTTTATCAAGGATATCACTGATACGCTCAAGGCCTATCAGTATTCGAAGCGTTGTAATGTACTGCGCGTTATGTATGAAGCAACTCGCTGGGGCAAGCGGGGAGCAACGATTAATTCCATCAGTCCAGGGGTCATCATTACACCACTGGCAAATGATGAACTGAATGGTCCACGCGGTGAAGGCTATCGCAAGATGCTTTCCCTTTGCCCGGCAGGACGTGCCGGCACGCCAGATGAAGTGGGTGAGCTTGCTGAGTTTCTTATGAGTAAACGCGGTCGCTTCATTACAGGAGCGGATTACCTCATCGATGGAGGTACGACGGCGTCCTATTGGTACGGCGATCTTCAATACCTGAAGGAAACCCATTGATTTTAATTCTTATTGGGAGAATGCGGATATAAAAAAGTTATTTATTGCCATGCTGTCCCTTGTTGTGTTGATGCTGTCTGCAGCCTGTGGCAGTACGATGGGAAATAGCAGTAGCTTTTCGAACCAGAAAGTTTCTACGGCAACGCAGGCTTCGTCAGCGGGCAGCGCGCAGGCGGTTACTCCAGAAAAAGTGCAGGGTAAGAAAATCCTTGTAGCATACTTTTCCCGTACGGGCGATAACTATGCGGTAGGCAATATTTCTAAGGGCAATACGCATATTGTAGCCGACATGATTGCCGAAGCGACGGGAGCAGATACATTTGAGATGAAAACCGTAAAGCCTTATCCAGAAAACTATAGGGAATGTACAGAGGTCGCGAAAAAGGAGCTTGCAGATAATGTACGGCCGGAGCTTACGACCAAAGTGGAGAATATGCAGGACTATGATGTAATTTTCCTTGGTTACCCAATCTGGTGGAGTGATATGCCGATGGCAATCTATTCCTTTATGGAAAGTTATGATTTTAAGGGCAAGACCATCATTCCATTTTGTACCTCGGCTGGTGATGTGTTGACGGGCAAGGAAAGCAGCATCCCGAACTATGCGAAGGGTGCCAAGATACTGCCAGGTCTAGGTATTGAAGGCAAACGTGCACAGGAAAAACCGGACAGCGTACGTCCAGAGGTCCAACAGTGGTTGGCAAAGCTTGGATTTGCTAAATGATGATAATCAGGATGATATTGCGATGTTGGTTGTCTTAAGAAAAGAATTGGGGATTAACAGAGACTTAAAATTCATTATGTTCCCAAGCTGTTTTACGCTGAGTTTCTTCACGCTCGGTTGCCGTTTTGGCCGAAGAATCAAAGAGGCAATTATCCTCTTCGGAAATCCTGGCAACAGCCGCGCAGGCGACCGGTTCGGCAGCGAAGGAACGGGCAATTAGGGAAACTGCATCAGCAGAAGTGGATATGCCTTTGGCAGCGTAGCGGATATTTTGCCGCTGGTCGGTAAGTACCTGTTTTTCTGTGGCAGCAAGAAGATGAGCCAGCTCGTTTTCCTGGTTTCTTAGTTCGGACTGCCGCTTGGTCAGGCGCTGCATTTCTTTTCCGACGGATTGGTTTTTCTTTAAAATACCGGCTGTGATGGCGGACAGCCTTTCTTTAGCCTGTGGCGTCGCAGTCAATTGTTCAATTTCTTTTTCCAGACAGGAGATGCGTTCCTTTAAGGCAGTATACGTTTGTGCTGCGGCAAGGGTTTGCATCTTTTGTGTTTCGATAGCGATTTGAGCGTCCTGGTATTGGTGTTGTGCTTGGGTACTTAGCATTTTGTCATACCACTTCGGTTTTTCTAGCATGGTCAATGCGTATTCGCGGGAAAGAAGAGAATCTTCTGCGTTGCGTTTTTCACGTTCTGATCTGGACAACTCTTTTTTCAGCTTTTGCAGAGCTTGCATTTTTCCTTCACTCAGGCGATAGAGCGCAATCGTTTTGGCGCGCTTTTCGGAAATGTAGAGGGGGCGCAGCGTTTCTATCTCTTGGAGAGTGCGCTTCTGTTCAGCGCGTAAGGAATATAAGGCGGTACGCAAAATGCCTTGAACTTCCCGCGCGGTATAGCGCTGTTTATGCGGCGTTTCTTTGGTTGGCAGATGCGAGAATTTGTTTTTGACCAGAGCGGTTTCTCTTATTAGCTTTAAGCGAAGAAGGGTGAGTCGGCGGATACGGTCTGTTGTTTCGCCTAGCTTATCCTGCATCATACGGTAGGCGGTTAGCTGGGCTTTTTGCGCCAGCAGAATCGCATTGACTTTGCGGGTAACAGAGGATTTGGCCTTTGGTGTGTTAAGGTGTTGGCGGATTTCCTGCAGTATATTGCGTTGCTGTTTGCGCTGTGCCGCATGGGATTGGGCTATATTTCCCAAACGTTTTTGCTCGGCGAGAAGTGCGGTTGTCTCTTTTGGTGAAGAAGCCGTTTTGAGCCGGATTTTGACATCCTTTTGAGCGCGTTTTAGGGCAAAAAGATCCTCGGAGAGCTGAGTGTCTTTTTGCCATGCGGCTTCAAAATCCGGATTATTGAGTGTCCTGATGTATTCTTCCTGGGCTTTGCGGATCGCCTGCGGATAGGTAAGCAGATTCTTTTCCATATCGGCCAGAATAGCGGCCCGCTTTTTAAGTTCCTCCTTTTGCAAAGGAAGCTCTACCAGGGTGGCCTGCTCAACTTCTTCGAGCCGTGATGCCTGGTGCAAATAGGCAAGACAAGCTCTGGCCAGTCGATCTTTTTTATCCGTGAGGGGGGCAATGGAACGAAGCGGTTGTGCCGCTTGACGCGCTTTCGCCGTACAGTTTTCAATGGTCTGGCAGAGCAGTGTCTCTTCTTCGTTAAACTGCAAGACGGCCAGCGCTGATTCGCAGTACGCGATCTGTTGGGACAGTGTTTTATTCTCCTGCCTCTGTAAGCTGGCAAGATGGTCTTTTTCTTCACTGCATTTTTCGCGTACTGCTTCCAGGATAATGGATAAAGATTGCTGGTCGCGGTGTGCACCTTTTAACGTGGAAAAAAGCTCTTTTTCCTGTTGGCCCATTTCGGAAAAACGTTCGGCCGCCAGGTATTCGCCAAAATGCCGGATGTTTCGGCAGGCAAGATCCGTTGCTTTTTGCGCAGTGGCGAGGTCAAGGGGAGGAGACAGGGGGGATTCATCAGATGTGCTGTGTAGTTGGACATCCACTTGCTCGGTTAGCTTTTTTGATTTTCGCCCATTTTTATAGTTCTGTAATTTCTGCAGACGGTCGGCCGATTCTATTAACTGGCAAAGCTCTTTACGGAGAGCACGGCGCTCTTTTATGGCGATCACCAGCGGGTGATCGGGAGTATTCGCAACCGTTGGGCCGATGTGTTTTTCCGGTTCCAGGGAAAAGAGCCTCTCCGTCAAGGCATCCCCCTTCTGGGCGGCCTCCTGCCTGCGTGCACGATAGGAGCGGTGGTCGACGCATTCCGCATGCCCATGTTTTTCTAACGCCGCATTCGTCAATTTGGCAAAATCCTCGCGCAGATATAACAGGTGGTTCCGGCCTTCTATTTGTTTATTCCAGACGGGAGCAACGGCGCAGCCGCCTTCGCGGCGCCGGTCCACGATGCTTCCGTCCTTACGGGTATAGAGCCGGCGAGCTTTTTGAAAAAAACAACGTGGCTGGCGTTCGCTTTCCTTTTCCAAGGCATCCAGTTTTCGCGGTGAAAACATGAGATGGCAGTGCAGGTTTTCTTCGCCTTCGCCCATGGCGGCCAGCTTGTTGTGGATGGCATATGAGTAATAATAGTCTGTTCCGAAATGTTTGCCGATAAATTCCTGAGCAAGTGCGAGGTTCTGTTCCAGCGTCAATTCGCTTTGCAGGGCAAATTCGATTTCCTTGTAGGTATGCACAGAAGTTTCATAAGCGTCTGCGGCCCGGAAGAAGGCTTTCGGTGAGTTCTTCGCCCATTCGGGGAGGTGATGTCCGCCGCAGATAAAACCTTCTTTTTGGCTGTATTTTTCCTGCCGCGCAATATAGGCAAGGTGATCGGCGGCAGCGATATGTCCGGCGCGCTTTTGATCAAGGTTTGCATACTTCCCCTCGCGATGATTATATTCGGCGTGGTCGCTGGCCAGGATGATGCGTCCGCCCGGTGTTTTGTTGTCTTTGATCGTAAAGTGGTAAAGCGCCATGACCGGATACCCCCTGAAAGGAAATTTGCCAACCGCAGGTTCAGCGCAGCCGAAGGCAAGCGGCAGATGGGTTTGGCGCGACTTGACGAAACCGTCAAGTCATAAGTGCGCCTGTCTCTTTTTCGGGCTGCTGTTTCGTTTTCATTGTAGCATGGCCGCGAGAAAATCATGTTGCACGCTGCTGTAGGAGTTGCGCACACCGTCTATTCCTGGTTATACGGGCTCCGTATAATGAAAAAAAGGCGGTGGAAAAGCATGGATAGCCTAGCGGTAATTGAGAAGAAAATCGAGCAGAGGCAAATCACTTTAAAGCGGGTGGATAAGGCGTGCCGGTCCTTGCTACATAAATATAACGCACGTATTTTCCACGATGCGTTGCGACAGGCCGGCTGGCAGGGTAAAGAGGAATGGAGCGAGGAGGAATTTTCCTTGCTAGTCGGCTTCCTGCGTGCTTTAAAATGCCGTGCTATTTCTGAAACCGACCGCCGCCTTTATTTGCACTTTGCAGCAGGCAAAGCAGCAAAGAAAGAGGGGGATGGGTGATGACAGCGGCAAAACCGAAAACGATTGAAGAGATGGAGGAACGGCTTGGCATTCTTTACAGGCGGCGGCAGAAAGCGGAGCAGCGGCTGAAAAAGTCGACTGCGGAAATGAGAACAGTGGAAAAGAAAATCAGGGAGTTAGAAGAGGCAAAGTTTACCCGCGAGTGTCGAGACTTCGGTTTGCGCTTGGCGCAGGCAAATCTTTCCCCGGGGCAGGTGGATATGGAAAAGGTCGCCCAAATGGTTGCGGCAAACCGCGGCGAATACGCCCGGCCGGCAGATTCTCCTTTGCCGGAAAATCCGCTTAACCCGGAAGACGGGAGGGAGACCGAATGAGAGTTTGGATTGCCGAAAAACCGAGTGTTGGGCGTGAACTGGCCAAATATTTGGGGAAGGGGACGCCAAGGAGTGGATACATTGAAATTGCAGGGACAAGCGATGTGGTCACCTGGCTGTTTGGACATATTCTGCAGCAGAAAACTCCGCAGATGTATGATCCGCTTTACAATTCGTGGTCGCCTGCGTTGTTGCCGATTGTGCCCCAAAGATGGGAGCTGTTCGTCAAGGCTGAAGCAAAAGAACAGTTTCAGACGATCAAGGATTTGTTAAAACGGGCGGACGAAATCGTTCACGCCGGCGATCCCGACCGTGAGGGCCAACTGCTGGTAGACGAGCTGCTGGAGTATTTGAAAAATAGAAAGCCGGTGAAAAGGCTTTTACTGAATGCTCTCGATGAAATCTCTATCAACCGGGCTTTGGGGGATTTGAGAAATAATGCCGATTTTCAGCCGCTCAAGAATTCGGCGCTTGCCCGCAGCCGCGCGGATTGGCTGATTGGTATGAATTTAACACGCGCCTATACAGCAATGGCCAAGCAAGCGGGTTACGATGTGGTCATGCGGATTGGCCGGGTCAAGACACCGACAATGGCGCTTGTCGTGAGACGTGAACGGGAAATCCGGGCATTTCGGTCGACCAAGCATTATGGAATTCAAGTGAGCCTGGAACAAAAGGGGAAATGCTTTTCGGCAGTGTGGCTTATACCGGAGGATTTTCCCGGCTGCGACAGTGAAGGGCGGATATTAAAACGAGAGCTTGTAGAGCGCGTTACGCATGAGATTCTACAGTCCGTAAACAATGGTGAAGTCGTTCGGGTCGAAGACGCGGCAAAAAAAGAAGCGGCAGAAGCGCCCCTTCTGCCGCTTAGCTTATCTGCACTGCAAATTCAAGCCGGCAAGCTCGGATATACGCCGCAGCAGGTCTTGGATCTAGCGCAAAAATTATATGAAATGAAGCTGACGACCTATCCGCGCTCCGACTGCGATTACTTGCCGGAAGCTCAATTCAAAGATGCAAAAGTCATTTTTGAGAATTTGGCACGGGCGGGTTGGCAGGCAGAAGTGGCAGGCGCGGATGTAAGCAGAAAAAGCCGGGCCTGGGTAGATGAAAAGGTTTCGGCGCATCATGCAATTATCCCGACAACCCTCCCGTGCGATCAGGCAAAACTTACGAAAGAGCAGCAAGATATTTACGCCTTACTTGCCCGCTCGTATCTTGCACAATTTTATCCGCCGCATCGCTTTTCTAAGACGGTTCTTCGCATCCGTATAGGCAACTATATTTTTCAGGGGACCGGGAAAGTGGTCTTGGAACAAGGCTGGCGCGCCTTATATAAGGCGGAACCAGATGATGAAAAGTCAGAGGAGGAAGCCGTTTTCCCTGATCTTAAAAATGGGGATGTAGTAAACTTACGGGAAATGTCTTTACAAGAGAAAATGACAAAGGCGCCAAAGCGCTTCAATCTTTCCAGCATTATTGAAGCCATGAAGAGCATTCACCATTTTGTTCGGGAAGAGACCTTCAAGGCGCAGATGAAAGAATGCTCCGGTATTGGAACAGAGGCAACACGGGCAGGAATTCTAGATGAACTCGTACAGGGAGGATTCCTGCGGGTCGAAAAAAACATGCTTTATGCAACAGATATTGCAGAAAAGCTGTTTGACGCGCTGCCGGAATCACTGGCTTACCCCGATATAACGGCAATTTGGGAGGACAAACTTGCACGCATTGCTAAAAACAACTTTTCGGCAGATGCTTTTCTTGATGCGACCACGGATTTTGTCAAAACTCTGCTTCGGGAAGCTAGGGGAAAAACCATTTCGGCAATGGAAGGGCAAATCCTATGCCCGGTTTGCAAAAAGGGATTTTTGAAGCGGCGCAGCGGCAAGAAAAAGGGAACATACTTCTGGGGATGTTCGTGTTATCCTGATTGCCAGACAAGATATTTTGATAAACGGGGAAAACCGGATATCGGGTAAATCCATTGTAAAAAACTGCCTTAGTCTTCTGGGAAGCATGAGGACTAAGGCAGTTTTTTACATTTTTTGATAATTTGTCTGGCAAAATTGCCCAAATGTATTTTTCAACTGTTTTAGTTGTATGAAGGGAAAATGTGGAGAGTGTCTTTGCGGACACAAATAAATTAGGACGACGTGCATTCGCATAGATCTCTCTTTGCTGTGAAGGGAGGTGATATGATGGAATGCCAGGAGCGTTTTGATAGTTTTTGTAAAACCGTCTTACGGAACCATGCTCACAACTACGATCAAATGTTACGCCGTCGCAGAAAAAGAGAATGTTTCTCGGAAGATATTTGCGAAGACAAAAGATTTCAGCGCCTTTTTTCTGTCGCACCTTTTCAAGATACTTATGTATTTCGTGTATTGGATATGGAAGTGAGCGTGGAAGATGTACTTCTCGGCGAAGCTTTACAAGAATTATCCGAGGAACGAAGAACAATTGTTTTACTGTCGTACTTTTTGGATATGACGGACAGCGAGATTGGTGCATACTTGCATCTTATCCGGCGGTCCGTATCATATCGCAGAGGCACTACGCTAAAGCAACTAAAAAAGTACTTGGAGGATTTGGCAAATGAGGAAAAAAGAGAATGCTAAATTGAGGAAATCGAAATGGAAACGCTCATTACTTCCGCATGAAGTTATTTTAGCTGCTGTACGGGGAGAAGAACCTGCGCTAAGGCAGGTATTAACGTACTATGAACGCTATATAACGCGGCTGGCATCCAAAGAATTATATGATCGGTATGGAAATTTATATACTTGCGTGGATCACGAGCTGAAGACAGAACTGCAAAATAAGCTGATCGCGGGAGTTTTAAAATTCCGTACCATGTAAAAGAAGCATGTTCTTTGAAAAAGAAAGCGCAAATGCGCAGTATAAACTTTGCGGATACAAGATAATGAAACTCCCGTATAGCTCTAGTCCGAGCAGAGAGAAACTGTCGCAGGCGAAGGTACGGCTGCACGGAGGTGCAGGGGTGGAATTCCCGTGGGCATAGATGCCGTCCGCAAAGTTTTTCTATATTATAGGCATAGTTGGCAAGGAGGAAGTGATAATGAAGAAAGAGCTCATCCAATATAGCATGCAGATTGCAATGTTAAAACAGTTACTTTCCCGTAGCTTGATTACAGCAGATGAGTATAAGGCAATCAAAAGTAAATTAATGAAAGATTATGGGATTACATCTGACATTATGGCTTGAATTGTATCTACTTTATATTTATAATTAGAGATATAAAGAAAATATAAAATAAGTATAGAGTAAATACAAAGTGAGGTGGTTGGATGTGGCTGAAGTCGAAGTTATAAAAGCAAGACAGGACTTATTAGTTCCAAGAAGGGGAATTGGAATTGAGCAGTTAAGGGTTGCGCCATATTGTAGAGTTAGTACTGATGATGAGGAACAGTTAGACAGTTATAAATCTCAAGTTACATATTATAAAGACCTTATTAATAAAAAGAAGGAATGGATATTAGTCGATATTTATGCTGATGAAGCAATTACAGGTACTATGGTTACGAAGCGGGAAGATTTTCAACGGATGATCAATGATTGTTTAAATGGCGACATTGATATGATTATTACAAAATCTATATCACGATTTGCCAGAAATACATTGGATACGCTCAGATATGTCCGCATGTTAAAGGAAAAGAATATAGCAGTCTTTTTTGAGGAAGAAAACATTAATACCCTGACTATGGATGGAGAACTGCTTTTAGTCATTTTAAGTTCTGTAGCGCAACAGGAAGTTGAGAATATTTCTGCGCATGTAAAAAAAGGATTAAAAATGAAAATGCAACGGGGAGAGCTAGTTGGCTTTCAAGGGTGCCTTGGCTATGATTACAATCCAGAAGATAAAAGTCTCACTGTTAATGAAGAGGAAGCAAAAACGGTTCAATATATCTTTCAAAGATATATTGAAGGAGCCGGAGGAAGTATAATTGCCAGAGAACTTAAAAATTTAGGTGCCAAAACAAAGAAAGGGACAGCAACGTGGGCAATTAGTACTGTAATGGGTGTTATAAAAAATGAAAAATATAAGGGTGACATTCTACAGGGAAAGACGTTTACAGTAGATCCCATTTCTAAACGAAGGCTGGAGAATTTTGGGGAAGAGGATCAGTTTTATGTCCGAAATCATCACGAGCCGATTATAAGTGCTGAAACGTTTGCGCAGGCTCAGGAAATACGACTAAAGAGAAGTGTCGTACGGTCTAGGGTTGTACAGAATGGTGGTAAAAGAGAGAAGTTTAGTAGACAATACGCTTTTAGTTGCATGATAAAGTGTGGTTTTTGTGGAAGTACACTGACACGACGAAGTTGGCATAGTGGTACAATATATAATAAAATCACATGGCAATGTGTAAAAAGCACGAAAATGGGCAAACAATTCTGTCCTGACAGTAAAGCTATTTCTGAGGAGGCCATTGAGAAGGCTTTTGTTGAAAGCTATCGCCTCCTATGTAGTGATAATAAAGAAGTGGTAGAAGATTTTCTGAAAAAGATTGCAGATACTTTAAATGGTACTACTATTCAAAAAGAACTTTTAAAAATAGAAAAGTCGATAGAGACAATAGAAGGCAAAAAAAATAAGCTCATAGATATGCGCTTAGAAGAAACTTTGGATAAAGAAACATATGATACGAAATATGCAGAGTTACTCCAGGAGTTAGAAATAAAATTAAAAGCAAGAGATCAGTTGGCATCTACTTTAGAGGATGAAGCAGGTATAAAGAGGCGAATGTCTGAGTTTAAAAAAGTGTTAGAGAAGAATGGAGTTTTAGATACCTTTGATCGCTATGTTTTTGAAAGTGTTGTAGAGAAAGTAATTATTGGAGGAATTGACGAGGATGGTAATAAAGATCCTGCTCAAATAACTTTTGTGTACAAGACAGGGTTAAAGAGCAAATTAAAAGGTGGAAATTTCAGACCTATAAGGAAAAATGCAAAAAGTAAATTAACGTCAAATCATCAATCTGCTATTGCTGATAAATTGTGTTCAGATATGACCGATGAGGCTGAAAAATTGTATCCTGATCATAGCGTCGGCTCATGTGGAATCGGTTGTGAAGATTGAGAGGATAAAATGCCTATAAATCGAGGCGTTCAGGCGTTTTGAAGCTTTAGCGATTGTAAGGTAACCCTTAAGAGATAAAAAAGATGACAAAGAGCTTAAATGTGTAAATTCAAGGCTTTCCTGAATTCAATACATCCAAATCTCGTTACCTCCTTGCTATATTTCATCTAAGATAATAAAATGAAATTGACATATTTTGTTGAGTTTTGCTATGAAATTACAAATATGGAGGATTGCAAGATGGCGGACAAGCAAATATATCAATTTCCATCAAAAAAACCGATTTCCATGAAAGCAGCATTATATTTGTTTGGACACGGACCCTATAGAGAGCCAAGAATAATCGAGATGCAATATCTTAGGATATTAAGATATTGTGAAGCATTAGAAAATAAACTGGAAAAGAAAGTTGATATAAAAGGAATTTATATTGATATTAATTTTCCTAGAACAGAAAATAAAGAGAAGCTACCTAATCTACAGATTTTGTTGGATGATGTGAAAACACAAAAAATTGATACAGTAATTGTTGATATATGTAATGGAGACAGTTTTCAACAGAATAAATACGCTTCAATAATTTGTGCTATGGAGAGAGTCGGTGCAAAAGTTTATAATTGCTATTATGATGATGAAAATGTGTTGTTGGCTCAACTAATTAAACATTATGGTGAAAATGTGCATTCATATATGCTGCCAAATGACAGAGAAGAATTTGTTGAATTATTTCCTGCATTAGCTTCTGAAATTACTTATGAAGTTCTAGAGGATAGGCTTTCGAGGATTTCTGCAGGTAATAATGATCCATTTATAAATTATGTGTATCGAAAGATCAATTCTCTAAGAAATGAAAATCCATATAATCGTTCATCGCTACCTTGGCTTAGCGATAAAAACTTTTAGAGTTACATCAACTAAAAGAAGATGAATTAGACAAAAGAAGACTGATAGAAGAAACTTATATTCTTGGACCTGACCAAACAGGAAAGTTATACGATGAGGACATTGCCAGATTACGCGGACAGAAGAGTTTCGAATGGGTTTTAAGCAGGCTTAACGATTTGGGATTTCATCATCATGTTAATGAAAAAAAGCATACCTTTATAATGGAATATGGTGGATATTCATTATACGCAGACCCTAGAGAAGAAGGGTCTATTGAAATGTTTGTTTATAAAAAAGAAACAGAAGAGGGAACTAAGAAAGACGAGGGGACGGTGGTTGTGTCTTGCGAGTGGCAGTAAAAGCAGTATAATTTCCATGGGGTGATTATAATGGCAAGAGTTGCCCGGAAAGAAAGTAGTAGTAGTATCTATCATGTAATGATTAGAGGTATAAATAAGCAGGTAATATTAGAAGATGATGAGGATAATAAAAAATTTTTAGAAGTATTAAAGGTTTGTAAGGAACTAAGCGGTTATAGAATATATGCCTATTGCCTTATGGGGAATCATATTCATCTGCTGCTAAAAGTTGAAAAAGAAGGTTTAGAACAAATCTTTAAAAGGCTAGGTGCGCGTTACGTATATTACTTCAATCAAAAATACAAAAGAAGTGGACACTTGTTTCAAGACAGATTTAAAAGTGAGCCAGTAGAAAATGAAGATTACTTAATAACCGTATTAAGATATATACATAATAATCCGGTCAAAGCGGGAATGAGTGTGTCGGTTGATCAATATCAATGGAATAGTTATAATCAGTACATTCATTTCGCATCATTGGTCGACACCGAATTAGTTCTTGGGATGATGGGGATAGATGAATTTATTTATCTCCATCATCAAGCCGATAATGAAACTGTTTTGGATATCAAAGAAGATAATTTTAGGATGACAGATGCTGAAGCAAAAATGATTGTCAAAAAAGTTTGTGGAACAGAAAGCAGCAATGATTTTTTATATTTAGACATTCAGGATCGAAATAGATTCATTAAGGAACTGAAGGGAAAAGGTTTATCAATACGGCAATTGGCCAGAATTACTGGGGTAAGTAAAGGAATTATTGAAAAAATTTGAGCGGACACAACCACCGTCCCCGTGGCTTCTGTCACTGAAATCTACTTTCCTGTAAAGAAATAACATAAAAGGAAGCCCCGGTCGAGTAGAAGCGCACCTCATGGTGCGCTTTTTCTCAACTGGGGCTTCCCAAGGATGTATGTGCCTTTAAAACGAAGATTTAAGCAATTCTGCAAAAACCTTTTCCTTTACTTGCAATAATCCCAAAATCATCCTATAATTAATAACGGGAAAGAAATTGAAAATCGCCATGACCCGTAAGTGTTACGAGCACTTACGGGCTCATGCAGGTGAAGGAACCACCTACACGCAACAGCTAGCTGTCCATGACGATGATCTATATTATACCCGTATCTTCCTGTATTTACAAGCGACGGTATGTTCGGGTATAGTAGGATGGCAGTCTTGGCAGGGGCTTAGCGACTGCATGCATTTAATTGACATATTCAAAAATAACAGGCAGGATTAAGAATACGTGAGCCTGTTATTTTGAATTGCAAACGATGAAGCAAAGCGCATGTGTAGGTTAAATAAAACCTGACATGCGCTTTGCAATTTCTTCCTAAGAATACGCTGTTTGCCGGATTTTGCCCTATGGGTGAAATCCTCATCGGCGTAAAATTAGGAGGAATATATATGATATCCAAAGTTGACAAAATTCTTGCCGTGCATAACATCATTCAGGATCAAAAAAGAATCCCAATTATCCGTCTGCAGGGAAAATGGCTGTACAAACTTGGTTTTTCGCTGGATGATAAAGTCTCGGTTGTGGGAGAGGAAGGAAATATATCAATAAAACTGATAAACACAAGGTTAGACAATATCGCCGAAAAGTAATTGATGATAAAATATCTAACCGTCTAAAAGAAATTTTTGAGTATATTGCGCCAAATTACAATATTGCTTTGCAGGAATGGAACCACGACAAAGACCACGTACATATTCTGTTCAAGGCGCAGCCAAATAGCGAATTATCAAAGTTCATCAATGCCTATAAAAGCGCGTCTTCGTGCCTCATTAAGAAAGAATATCCTGTAATCAAAAAATCCTTGTGAAAAGATATTTCTGGTCGAGAAGTTTTTGCTTACTAACAACAGGTGGTGTACCGATTGAAGTTGTAAAACGATACATTGAAAGCCAAGGTGAGAAGATATGAATAAGGCTTACAAGTACCGCATATACCCTGCTCCAGAGCAGGAATTTCTTATTAACAAAACCTTTGGATGCGTGCGTTTGTCTATAACAAGATGCTTGCTAACCGCAAAGAGGTTTATGAGCAGTTCAAGGATGATAAGGAAGCCTTGAAACAGCAGAAGTATTTGCTCCCAGCAGACTTCAGGAAAGAATTTGAGTGGCTAAAAGAAATTGATAGTCTGGCTTTGGCTAATGCTCAACTAAATTTGCAGACCGCCTATAAGAATTTCTTTCGAGATAAATCAATAGGTTTTCCAAAATTCAAAAGTAAGCACCATGACAGAAAATCATATACCACGAACAATCAAAACGGTACAATCCGGCTTATTGACAGTAAAACAATCCGATTGCCGAAACTAAAAGATGTACGGATTAAGCTACATCGGCAACTACCGAAGGAAGCAGTTATAAAGTCTGCAACCATAAGCAAAACGCCTACCGGCAAATACTATATTTCCGTACTGGTTGAGTATGAATCCGATATAGAGCCAGTAATACCAACGCCAGAAACAGTACTTGGCTTGGATTATTCATCAAAATCATTGTTTGTCGATAGCCAAGCAAACAATGCCGATTATCCAAAGTTTTACCGCAAGGCGGAGGAAAAACTAAAGAAAGCACAGCGCAAACTATCCAAACGACAAAAAGGTAGTAAAAACCGTGATAAGCAACGCCGTAAAATAGCTAAACTCCACGAGAAAGTAGCCAACCAGCGTAAAGACTTCTTGCATAAGCTGTCAAGGCAGATAACCAATGCCTATACAACCGTTGCAATCGAAGACCTAAACATGCGTGGTATGGCGCAAAGTCTTAATCTGGCAAAGTCCACGAACGACAATGGCTTTGGGATGTTTAAAACATTTCTGGCGTACAAACTTGCAGAACAGGGGAAACAGCTAGTCATGATAGACAAGTGGTTTCCGTCCAGTAAAAAGTGTAGGTTCTGCAACAATGAAAACAAAGAGCTGGCCCTATCAGATAGAACATGGACTTGTAGCTATTGCGGCGAGAAATTAGACCGCGATGTAAACGCCGCCATCAATATCAAAAATGAAGGCTGTCGAATGCTCGGCATAGCCTAATAAATGATATAGAACCGTTGGGCAAACGGGGATAGCTTGGTAATTATACTGGCGTTAGCTGGTACGTCCCAAGAAGCACCCACCTC
The DNA here is from genome assembly GCF_900476375.1 of Allolucifera butyrica. Taxonomy (GTDB): domain Bacteria; phylum Bacillota; class Negativicutes; order Sporomusales; family UPPP01; genus Lucifera; species Lucifera butyrica. The sequence goes on from NZ_UPPP01000094.1 coordinate 105,548, forward strand.
TAAGCGTTAGCGTAGGTGGTGGGAGTATGTCACTAAATCCAAGAAGTGTTTGCTGTTAGCAGACAATCTGCGGTTTCGTAACCAGACAATTATCGTTTGCGTGGATACGGTGGGTTCAACAATTGTTTTGTAAATCAAGGTGGAATCTGCAATAAGTCCTTCTGTAGACTTAGGGACTAACGCCATGCCGATCCCTCTTTTAGCCCAGAGGATATTCATTATAATGCCATCGCATAAGCATACTATGTTTGGCTTAAATCCGGCTTTAGCGCACCAGTCAGCAAACATAGATTTCCATCGAATTGGCACAATAAGCGGCTGATTAGCAAGCTCAATCAGCCGAATATTTTTAGGGTCTACTCCACAGCAGCAATTTTGTTTCATTGCTATAACTAATGGTTCATCAGGCAGGGTAATGGATTGATAAATGTCCGAATCAAACGGGGCACGTATTATACCAATTTCGATAATACCTTTATCTAATAACTCCAGGATGCGAAAGCCATCACCTTCCCATAATTGGAAGGTAACATTGGGGTATAAGTCGTGAAATCGATTAATCAAATCCGGCAGTAATACAGCTCCCGAGGTAGTTACCGTACCCAGCGAAACTGTTCCGGCGGCACCGGAATTGAGTTCAGTGATTTCATTCATTGTACCTTCAACCAATTCTAATATTTGTTCTACCCGCGAATGCATCAACTGTCCTGCTTCCGTCAGCTTTATTCTGCGGCTGCCGCGCTCAAATAACTGAACTCCCAGATTATCTTCCAATTGTTTCATTTGTCTGCTCAGCGCAGGTTGGGCGATATTTAGCCGTTTGGATGCATTGCTGATATTTCCTTCTTCGGCAATGGCATAAAAATACCTCATGTCCCGGATATCCATAATCGACTCCTAACTATACCTATTTGTTATATTAGCCATGTATTTTTGATAATTTTATTATATTTATAGGTATGCTATAATGCAAGAAATAACGAAGAGGATTTCTTAGGAGGAGAGAAATGGTTTGAAGAAGCTATATAATATTCATCTGCTTTTACTGACAGTACCCATATTCTGGGGAACATCTTATGTTGCAGCCAAAATAGGAATGCGCGATTTGTTGCCTTTGAATCTAGCGATTATGAGATTTGTAATTGCTTCCTTACTTTTTAGTCTGATTCTTTTATTAAAAAAGAAAGATATTTATCTTGATAAGAAAGATATACCGCAGTTTTTTTTACTTGGATTTATGGCCATTACTTTCTTCTACTACATTCATTATACGGGGTTACAATATACAACGAGCACAAATGCCGGCCTTATCATGGCGACAAGCCCGATTTTTGTTGCTTTGTTTTGTATACTTACTAAACAGGAAAGTGTAGAGAGCCACAGCCTTTTAGGGACATGTATTGCTTTTATTGGGGTTTTATTGGTTATAACCCAAGGGAAAATTAGCAGCCTCTATCATCAAAAAACGCTTTTAGGGGATAGCTTAATTATTCTAAATGCCATGATGTGGGCGTGGGTTACTCTTAACGGGAAAACAGTTTTGGGAAAATACAGTCCATTTGTTGCCATGGCTTATATTCATATCTTTGGTACAGTTTTATTATTGCCGTTTGCCTTTATTTCGACATCTCTGGCTGAAATATCTTTGTGGCAGCAGCTTCCGGCAGTTGGTTGGAGTACTATTTTGGCATCGGCATATCTTGCTATTTTCTGCTCAGTTTATTCTTACTTTATCTGGTATTTAGGAGTTTCAAAAATTGGCGCTGTAAAAACAGCGGCATTCAACTATTTTACCCCCATTATGGCTTCCCTGGCGGGATTCACTGTTTTTCATGAACAAATGACGGGATATATTGCTTTAGGCGGATTTCTGGTTACTTTAGGCGTATACATTACCAATCAGAAGATGAAATTGTCAATTGGCAGATTTCTGCCCATGAGGAAATATAAACATTCTTAAGGAGCTTACCGATGATATCAGTATTTTCTAATAGGGAAGATTGCTGCGGCTGCAGCGCTTGTCAGCAAATATGTCCTCAAAGCGCTATTGTGATGAGTCGGGACGAGGAGGGTTTTTTATATCCGGAAATTGATCAAACCCGCTGCATTGATTGTGGCAATTGTATCGAAATCTGTCCTATGATACATAAAGGCAATTACAAAAAAAGTAGTACGCCACGCTTTTACGTGGCGCGCCATAAATCGCAGGCGGTTTTGCGGCAATCGACATCCGGGGGCGCCTTTACTGCTATTTCTGATGCGATACTCCGTCAGAACGGCGTTATTTATGGCGCGGATTATGACGAGGACTTTCATGTTCTTCATCGGCGGGCGGAAATTCCCGGGCAGCGGGACCGGATGCGGATTTCTAAATATGTGCAGAGTGACATGGGAGATACCTATGCTCAGGTTAAAGCCGATTTGCAAGAGGGCCGCAAGGTTCTTTTCACCGGAACCCCTTGCCAAGCCGCAGGGCTGCGCGGATTTATGGGGAGTTCACCGCTTACGGACAGGTTGTATATTTGTGATTTGATTTGTCACAGTATTCCAAGCCCGCTAATCTGGGAGGAGTATAAACGGTTACTTGAAAGGGAAAAAGGCGGGAAACTTGTCAGTGTGCAATTTCGTTCGAAGAGACACGGTTGGAGCCGTGCAAACAGTAATAAAGGGTTTCTCTTTACTACAGACAAAACCACGGAAATACAAGAAGATGATCGTTTTTACCAGTTGTTCTTTAAAGTTGGTGCCATCACCCGCCCTTCCTGTTCGCAGTGCCGCTTTACCGATATTCACCGCGTTTCGGATTTGACGATCGCGGATTATTTTGGTATTGAAAAATACAGCCCTGAATGGTTTGCCCCCCTGGGAGTCTCGCTGATTTTGGTGAATTCGCCGAAAGGCGCAGACTTTTTTGACCAATGCCGGCAAGAGCTGCTTGCAGAAGAACGCCCCAAGGAAGAAGCACTTAACGAACAAAAACGCCTGCGTGAACCGTCCCAATTTCCTGAAAACCGCCGCCTTTTTTGGGAGGATTACGGACGTTTTGGGTTTGAATATGTTATTGGGAAAATAGAATAGTAAAATTATCAGGGGTACGACAAAACCCGTTTTTCCGGCCGAAAGGGGAAGGGCCAGGAAAACGGGTTTTATTTTTTACCACGAGTTTGATTAGTTAGTAAAGTGGGTGGTCTAACCTTACATTGATGTCAATTCGGATTTTACCCGTTGGATATCCGCCGGTGCAGCCGGTGCGGCTGGTTTGTAAAACCCTTTTTGCTGAGCTGTCTGAGCAATTTGATATTGCCGCTGCTCATCCTGGTTTCTCAATTGCTGGAAGGTTGTCCGCAACTGGGAATTGCCCGTTTCGGCAATTATATTGGCATATGTAGTCAAACTGCCTTTAATCATTGCCAGATAATCATTCAGCATGTCTTTATCGTTCATAGTCTTCCCTCCTATTGTAAAAATAACATGAGCTTTTGTTTGGCGCTTTTCGCTGCCGCCGCATCTTCCAGAAACATTTGTTTAAGCTGCGTATCATTGCATTGCTGGGCATACGCTTCCAGTTTATTAGCCACCGTTGCGTGACCGCCGATAATATGGCGTAAACTTTGAAGCTCCATTTGATTTAACTGCGACAAAAGACAACACTCCTTTCACGTGGGATTACATGATTATTATTGGTTAAAAAATCTGCATTATACAGGAAATAACCGGCAATTTTCCGCTTAGCCCTTTTCACTGGTTTAGACGCACACATATTATAAAATTTACATAAGATGTAGTAATAGTTAATTGGAATGGAGGTTGGACAATGAATCAAGAAGAATACCCAATACCTCAACCGATCCGATATGATGGGGCCGGGGCGACGGATCCGGGGCCGCGAGATATTTGGCGGGATATTGAAAATCCTGATATGCTGGTTCCACCTGAAACGGATGCCGGTTTGCTTCCTAACCTGAAATTTTCTTTTTCTGACACCAGCATGGTATTAAAAATGGGAGGATGGTCCCGGGAGATTACCGCCAGGGAACTGCCGGCTTTAACCACCATGGCGGGCGTCAATATGCGTTTGACACCTGGCGGCGTGCGTGAGGTTCATTGGCATATAGCCTCGGAATGGTCTTACATGCTGAAAGGGAGTGCGCGCGTAACTGCGGTCGACCAGTGTGGCCGGAATTTTATTGCTGATATCGGTCCGGGGGATCTTTGGTATTTTGCTCCGCGCCTGCCTCATTCGATTCAGGGTTTGAAAGACGGCTGCGAATTTCTGCTGCTTTTCGACGACGGAAATTTTTCTGACCTTAATACGTTTTCTCTTTCCGATTTATTTGCGCATTATCCCAAAGATGTTTTAGCAGCTAATTTTGGTGTATCAGTGAGTGATTTTAACTGTCTTTCTTCAGGACAGGTTTATATCTATCAAGGCACCGTTCCGGGTCCGCTGGAATATGAGGCGGTCCAATCCCCATACGGAAGCGTTCCCCAAAGCTTCAAGTATCAGTTATTAGCGCAAAAACCGGTAATATCGCCTGGTGGGAGTATACGAGTGGCGGACACTTCTAACTTTTCCGTTGCCAAAACCACCGCTGCGGCGCTGGTTGAAATTAAGCCCGGTGCGATGAGAGAAATTCATTGGCATCCGAACAATGACGAGTTTCAATATTACATTACCGGGCAGGGACGTATGACGGTATTTGCGCAAAATGGCAGAGCCCGCACATTTGATTATCGGGCTGGTGATGTCGGTTATGTACCCGTTGGCGATGTGCATTATGTTCAAAATACCGGGAATGAAACGTTATGGTTTCTAGAGGCGTTCAAGAGCGACCGGTTTGAGGGAGTGTCGTTAAAACAAATGATGGCCGTTAACCCTCCCGAGCTGATTGCGAGTAATTTACACGTCGGACCGGAATTCTTAAATGCGCTGCGGCAGGAAGAATGGCCCGTAGTCTGATAGAAGTATGGGACCGGCATTGTTGCGTCTGCATATTTTCAGGAGTCAGGCATTATGTTGGCATTTTTTGGATAATCTATGGCAAAGATACATTACATTATTTAAGAGAGGAAATCCATGCTGCCAATTCCGTCCGGGTTTGAAACGATTATGCAAATAAAGGTTCATCTGGGGGAAGCCAGAACACAATACTGGTACTCAAATGCATTATTTTCTTTTCAATGGTGGTTTAGTGTATTTGTACCTCTGGGGTTTGTTTGGATATGGATAAAACTTTATAAACGGTCACAGCTTGTAGAGACGGTATTATACGGGTTGTTATGGGCGACCACTGCGAGTTATCTTGATTTCGTCGGTACATCCTTTTTATTATGGGAGTACCCATATACAATACTTCCATACTCAAATAAAGATCTATCAGCGAATCTGACCTCGATCCCAATAGCCTTCATGCTTGTTTACCAGTATTGTTCAACGATAAAATCGTTCACTGGGGGGACTGTTGCAATAGCTATTTTTTTTGCCTTTGTTATGGAACCTTTTCTTGTGTGGCTGGGTCTTTATAAATTGTATCATTGGACATTCTGTTTCTCTTTTATACTTTATATTGTATTTTCGTTTGTTTTCAGGTGGTTAACGAAGAAAATTATTGCAGCTCAGTTAAAACAGGAAAAATAAATCTTCCTTTTAGGGTTAATAAACACCAATGATTGATGATTTTTCTAAGTTTTGAGTGACGCCTTCTGTGCGTGCTTTTTTTAAAAGATAATTATATTTATTTTGAGCGGCCAGCATTTGGTACATTGCGTAGTCTAGCAGATAGGGGTCCGTAACAGTGTTATAATAATTTTGTGCCCAAAAGAATTCGCACTTTGCTTGCTTAAGCTGATCGGGTAATGATGGAATAACTGGTGCAGGTTGGGATGAGCCAAAGATTAAATTACTAAACCATTTTACAAACTGCATAACAGACACAATTATTTTTTGGGGGAATTGATTAACTTTGGGCGCTATTGTACTCAGTAACCATTTATAGCGCAGTAAAATATTCATTCAATTTTCCTCCTTCACGTATCGGCTTCGAGTGATTGAACCAAGCCGAGGCAATACAGTATATCGCTGTCTAAAGGCAAACATGCAAAAGAAAGGGTAATTTTTGATGGAATAATATGGAAATGATGCTTTTCTTACTAAGTCTGCGCAGAAAAGATAGTGTATAAAATTGGGAGGATCATATCATACTATTAGGCAGCGTTCTATATATGAGTCGGGGGGAACAAGCAGATGAAAAAGTTTGTTTGCACAGTTTGCGGCTATATTCATGAAGGAAATGAACCGCCTGAAAAATGTCCGGTTTGCAAAGCGGGCCGGGATAAGTTTAAAGAAATGACCGGAGACTTAACCTGGGCCGATGAACATAGAATTGGCATCGTGAAAGACATTCCGGCTGAGGTTTTAGACGGTTTGCGAGCCAATTTTATGGGTGAATGCACCGAGGTTGGCATGTATCTGGCGATGTCGCGCCAAGCAGACCGGGAAGGTTACCCCGAAGTTGCCGAGGCCTACAGGCGGATTGCGCTGGAAGAGGCCGAACATGCTGCGAAGTTTGCAGAAATTCTGGGTGAAGTGGTAGTGCCCGATACAAAAGCTAATTTAAGAGTAAGAGTCGAGGCGGAATATGGAGCCTGTGAAGGCAAGAAAAAAATTGCCACGTTAGCCAAACAGCATAACCTGGATGCCATCCATGACACAGTCCATGAGATGTGCAAGGATGAGGCCAGGCATGGATGTGCTTTCAAGGGTTTGCTGGAAAGATACTTTAAACAATACGGAGGAGTAAAAAATGGCTAAAATTGAATGTGGCGCAACGACCTGCTCTCATAACCGGTCAGGAGTATGTTATGCGAATTGTATTGATATAGTAGGCAGTTCGGCGCATAAAGATTGTGACACTGCGTGTGGCTCGTTCCTGAACAGACTTCATTATTCGGAATTGACAAACAATATATTTAGCACAGGGTCATGCGACTGTTTGACCTGTGCGGTCGAGACATGCCGTTACAATACGAATAATCTATGTACGTTAGATAGCATTCAGGTTAGAGGAGAAAGCGCGGAATATTATACTCAGACAGAGTGTAATAGCTTTAAACCGAGATAATAGCTTTCTCCCGTGTCAGACAGGCCGAGGCTTTTTTCACCGGGCAATTCAAAATCTCTTGAACCCTGTATTCCAAGACCGCGTCAGCGGTCTTTTCTCATGGCTTGGGTGCCTAGTCGTCCAAGCCGTTTTTTTAGCAGAAAATACCGGGTGAAGCATTAGGAGACCCAGTTGATCTTATTGTTTAACATTTAACACATAACATTTAGCTTGCCAGCGGGACAATATGATGATAAAATCGCATTGATTTAAAAAGCAACTACTCGCAATAAAGGATGATTGCCGTTGTTTTCTGAAAGATGGGCACTGGTGGCTTTAATTGCGTTGAGCACATTGATTATGGGCTTTTTGTCGCTGCTGGCCTGGCGGCGGCGGCAGAGTCCGCTGGGACGTGTCTTTTTTCTATTCACTCTGTTAGGGAGTTTCTATACCTTTGGCTACATGTGCGAACTTGCCAGTAATACTTTGGCGGCGATTCGCTTCTGGCTTCGTATTGAATCGGTTGGCATTGCTTTCTTACCGACTGCCTGGGTCACGCTTGCTGTTCGTCATACGGGCATACAAAACAGACGTTGGCCTCAACTGCAGGCGGTTTTGCTGATGTTGTCGACGATTACTTTCATTCTCAGTAATACTTCGGAATTTCATCATCTTCACTATGGTCCGCTGCGATTGAATCCAGAGGCTCCTTTTCCGGTAGTAACTTTTGTGCCGGGGCCTTGGTACTGGATACATACTGCCTTCATTAACCTGGCGATTCTTTTCGGCAATATTCTTTACGCCCGTGTATGGTTGAAATCATCTTCCGATAAAAGTCAGCAGGCGTTTACTATTTTTCTGGGCTCCCTGTTTCCCTGGGTAGTATACATTATCTATCTGTTAAAGCTGATTCCCTGGGGAATTGATCCGAATCCGATTGCTTTTCTTGTGCCGGGAATTCTTTATGCCTGGGCCACATTTAACCTGAATATGCTTGAAATTACCCCGATTGCCCGGCAAGCGGTGTTTCAAAGACTTTCTGACGGCGTACTTGTTTTTGACCGGGAGGGTTGTCTTGCCGACTTTAATGCCGCCGGCAGCAGGGCATTTCCGGAATTGCGCGGCGGCACAAAAGGCAAGGCCGGAATCAGGTTGTTCTGTGAATATCCGGCGATGATGAATATTCTTGCCGGACCTACGGATGAGCAGAGTACGATATGGCTGGAGCCGGACGGCGGGAAGATTAACTTTCAGTTGCAGCGTATTGAGCTGTATGACCGGAAAGGATCTGTGGCCGGATTTATGGTGCTTCTCCGGGATATCACTCATTTTTCGGCAATTATGGAAGGGTTGCAGCTCCAGGCGACCATTGACCCGTTGACCAAAGCCTGGAATCGCTACCGTTGGCAGGCGGATGGCGAAGCCTTGCTATCCCAGGCTCGCTGGCAGCAGGGAGTAATTTCGCTTATTATCATGGATATGGACAATTTCAAACTAATTAATGATACTCACGGACACCGGTCAGGCGATGCCGTTTTAGCTCAATTTGCCTTGACATGCCAACAGAATCTGCGTGTACAGGATATTTTTGGACGCTATGGCGGGGACGAGTTTGTGATAATCTTACCGGGGATGAACCGGTCCGGAGCTGTTGAATTAGCTGAGAGACTTAAGCGTGCGGTGGAATCCATGACGGTGGAAGCGGGAGAGAAAAAAATAAAAATCACCGCCAGTTTTGGTGTAGTTACAGAACAGCAGGGAAGCACGGTCCACTTAGAAGAGATTATCGAAAAAGCGGACCAAGCATTGTACAAGGCAAAGAAAGCCGGGGGGAACGGGGTTTGTATTTTAGACAATTCCAATAAAGCAAAGTAAAAAAGTTCACGTCCGACAGACGGACAGGAGCTTTATTTTTTTTGCTCCTGAGCCCTGGGGCCGGGTCGAAAAATTGATTGACGTGGATAGCATGATAATGTAACATATACATGAACATATAATCATATATAACAATCTGTGGAGCACAGCATTGATAAAAGGGGGAAATAAGGTGAACGGGTATTTGAATAGCGGTGCCGGCCAGTTGCATATATTTCAAGTGGATGGTATTTGTTGCCTGGACTGTGCCGCCAAGTTTGAAAAGGGAGTGGCGGCATTGCCCGGAGTAATTAAGGCCTCGTTGAATACCGTTACGGGCAAACTGACGGTGAAAGGGGAGGCGGACCTGGAAAGCATTCGCCGGTTAGGCGCCGGGGAGAATTACATCATTACACCGCTGACGGACCGAATATTACCGGCATCTAAGACAAATGAGACAAAACCCAAGTGGGAACTTCGGCGGGCGGTCCTGTCCGGTGTTGCCCTGTCTGTTGCTTATGGGATAGAAAAGTCTGGTGCTTCTTCCATGATTTTTCTTCCGTTCTATGTTGTTGCGATGATCCTGGGAGGGTGGGGTAATTTTCAGAAAGCAGCCCGCGCTCTGCCCCGTTTTAATTTTAATATGAGTGTGCTAATGAGCATTGCCGTGGTCGGCGCATTGGCCATCGGCCAGTACGAAGAAGGGGCCTCCGTAGCATTTCTCTATGCTATTTCCGAGATGCTGGAGGCTTGGACAATGGATAAGGCCCGCCGCTCCATCCGGGAACTCATGGACATTGCACCCGGTACCGCCCGGATTCGGCAAAATGGCAATGAGGCAGAGGTTCCTGTAGAGCAGATTGCCATTGGTGATGTGATGATCATTCGGCCCGGCGAAAAACTGGCAATGGACGGTGTTATTATCAAAGGCGTGTCCGCCATCAATCAGGCGGCCATAACCGGGGAGTCGATTCCTGTGGAAAAAGGACCCGGGGAACCGGTCTATGCCGGTACGATAAATACCCATGGGGCGCTGGAAGTAAAAGTAACCAAACTTGTTCAAGATACAGCGATTGCCAAAATTATTCACATGGTTGAAACGGCGCAGGAACAGCGGGCCCCTTCGCAAACTTTTATCGAGCGGTTCGCCGCAGTCTACACTCCGGTGGTGATGATACTGGCAGTCGGCGTCATGATCGTGCCGCCATTCATGTTCGGTTATGGATGGGCAGCCTGGATTTATCGCGGCCTGGTGCTATTGGTCGTTTCCTGTCCGTGTGCGCTGGTGGTATCGACACCGGTGGCCATAGTCAGTGCCATCAGTAACGCCGCTAAGCACGGCGTTCTTATCAAAGGCGGTGTTTATCTGGAGAAATTCGGTGCCCTCACTGCGATCGGTTTTGATAAAACCGGTACGCTGACAAAAGGGGAGCCGGCAGTAACCGATATTGTTCCGTTTGGTAATGTTACCGAAACCGATTTGCTGGCAATGGCCGCCGGACTGGAAATAAGGTCCGAACATCCCCTGGCTGCAGCGATCGTAAAAGCGGCGGAAGCCCGCGGCTTTGAAATAGTAGCGGTGAAGGATTTTTCAGCAATTCCCGGACGCGGCGCCCAGGGAAGGTTCGCTGATCAAACTGTATATATCGGTAACCCGCGGCTTTTTAGTGAGCTTGGTGTTTCTTTAAAACCATTGGAAATAGAAATTAGGCGCCTGCAAGGCGAGGGGAAAACCGTAATCATTGCCGGTACGCAGGAAGCGTTTTACGGTACCATTGCGATTGCCGACGAAGTCCGGGATGGCAGTGCTGCGGCAATTTCAGTCTTAAAACAGGAAGGGATCCGTCACACCATCATGCTTACCGGCGATAATGCCGCAACCGCCAAAGCGATAGCAACCCGGGTAGGAGTGGATGAACTCCGGGCCGAACTGTTGCCGCAAGATAAAGTAACGGTTATCCAGGAATTGCTCACAAGGTACGGCCAAGTGGCCATGATTGGGGATGGGATTAACGACGCACCGGCCATGGCTCTCTCAACCGTCGGAATTGCCATGGGGGGAGCAGGAACGGATACGGCGCTGGAAACGGCCGATATTGCGCTTATGGCCGATGATTTGCGTATGCTGCCCTTTACCATCCGCCTGAGCCGCAATACGCTGAAAATTATCCGTCAAAATATAGGCTTCTCACTGGCAATCAAAATGATAGCCGTTCTTGCCGTATTTCCGGGCTGGCTTACTCTCTGGCTGGCAATACTGGCCGATATGGGGGCGTCTATTAGTGTCACGTTAAACAGTCTGCGGCTGCTGCAGGTTAAGCCCCGGGAAGACCAAAGGTTGTAAGGCGGCCGTGTCTTGACAATACAGGATGGCCGAAATATGATTGAACTAATAACAATACCTACTTGTGGGAGGCACTATGAAACAACTGGAATGTGAATTTGATATGTGCGAACAGTTATGCGAACATCCCCAGACGGTCTGCCTTGCCAAGGCGGAGATGATTCCCAATGAGGACGCTTACCGAATGGCTGACCTTTTTAAAATTTTAGGAGATGCCACCAGGGTTAAAATTTTACATGCCCTTTCCCGCAGAGAACTTTGTGTTTGCGATATTGCCGCCGTTGTCGCTATCGGGCAATCCGCTATTTCTCATCAACTCCGTCTGTTGCGTAACGCAAAACTCGTAAAATTCCGTAAAGAAGGGCAGATGGCCTGGTATTCCCTTAATGATGACCATGTTGCGAAGTTGTTGTCCCAGGGGATTGAGCATATTACTCATGACTAGCCGTCCCATATGATAAATGGTGTCAACTGATCCTTTTTTGTTCCGGCGGGCGAAGGCTCGTTTTTTTTTGTCTATTTTCGTGTGGGTTGTATCGTATACCCTGCCGGAATGAGGGAAATTATATTTTACATAGCCCGGTCCAATCAGTTAATTAAAATAGCGATTGCCACAAAATGGAGATAGACTAATTCCAATACGTTGACAGGGAGAATTATTAGGGTGAAAGCGGAATTGCTTAATATCATATTGCGGACGTTTATCGCTCTCGGCGTTTTACTTTTTCTAACCCGTATCATGGGAAGAAGGTCAGTGGCCCAACTAACCTTATACGACTATGTATTGGGATTCGTATTTGGCAATATTGGCGCCACTTTCGCAGTCGACAAATCCATTCCGGTAATTGACGGCGTTGTGAGCTTGTTGACCTGTACAGTATGGATGTTTGCTATTAATTTTATTGCTCTTAGAAATATGCCGGTGCGGAAATTTATTGAAAATGAACCGGTAATGATTATTTATGACGGCTGTATTTTGGAAGAGAATTTGCGGAAAAATTATTATACCGTTGACAGCCTGCTTGAAGTGTTGCGGGAACAAGGGGTATTTGACCCAGGCATGATCCGGGTTGGTATTGTTGAATCGGATGGCAAATTAAGTTTAATTAAAAAACAGGAAGACAAGGGGGAAGGAAGTAATTCCTATCAACTATACCCGGAAGGGATCAATAACTTACCGGTTCATCTGGCGGGGCAGGAAATTATCGTTGACGGCGAGATCGTTGAGCAGACATTGCAGCATGCGGGAATTAACCGGGAATGGATCTTAGATAATTTAAAAATGAGAGACTTAAAGCTAAAGGACATTACGGTAGCCTTAATTACGCCGGAGGGGAGACTGTATGTTGATAAACGGGCAGATAATCTGCCGTCGGCGCCCAGGTCCTGATAAAGAGCTAAAGATTATTACTTAATGCTCCTTTTGGCATAAACGGCAGGAGGTTTTATTATGTATCCGGGAACACAGCATAAAGTATTATTGGCAGGCTTATTTACAGGCCTTTTTTTTGCATCCCTTGACCAAACCGTAGTAGGCACCGCCATGCCGCGAATTATCGGTGACTTGGGCGGGTTAAGCATTATGACCTGGGTGACTACGGCTTATATGCTATCCTCAACGGTCGTCGTTCCTATCGCCGGCAAACTGGCGGACCTATATGGCCGCCGTATTGTATACGTCAGCGGAATCGCTGTATTTTTGGCCGGATCGGCTCTGTGCGGAACCAGTTATAATATGACTCAGTTAATTATGTATCGCGGGTTACAGGGGATTGGCGGCGGGATCATGATGCCGCTGGCCATGACCATTGTAGGCGACATATTTCCGCCGGAACAGCGGGGCAAGTGGCAGGGGATTATCGGAGCCATGTTTGGGCTTTCATCGATCGTAGGGCCGGCGATAGGCGGCTGGATCGTCGATTACACTTCCTGGCACTGGGTCTTTTTTATTAATCTGCCAATCGGAGTTCTGGCGGCGGGTACAATTTATGTCGGGCTGCAGGGAGAAAAAAGACGGAATGATAAGGTGTCAATTGATTATTCAGGAGCGATAAGTTTGATTTTGGCTACACTTTGTCTGCTGCTTGGGTTGAACCTGGGAGGAACGGATTATGCATGGTCTTCCTGGCAAATTATTTTGCTATTCGGGCTGTCTTTTTTATTTTGGGCTATTTTTATTGCAGTGGAAAAAAAGGCCAAGGAACCGGTTTTAGATTTAAAGCTGTTTGCCAACAGGATATTTGTAATTGCCAATCTTATCGGCTTTCTAATGGGGTTAGGAATGTTCGGGGCACTGATATTTACTCCTTTATTCTGGCAGGGAGTGATCGGCGCCAGCGCGACCCAGTCGGGCAATATGATGTTGCCGATGATGGCTGCCAATGTCGCAGCCAGCGTACTCGGAGGAAAATTGGTCTACCGCGCCAGTCTCCGCACAATGTTTGCAACCGGTATGGCTTTTATGGCTTGCGGTTTTTATTTGCTAAGTACAATGATCGTTGGCACCCCCTTGAAAGTTGCAGTTTTGTATCTGATTATCCTGGGGTTTGGCATGGGATTAATCCTGCCGACCGTTACCCTGTCCGTACAAAACGTTTTTCCTCAGGAAGTGCGGGGCGTGGCTACGTCGGCGACCCAGTTTTCCCGCAGTATCGGCAGCACGCTGGGCATGACGATTCTTGGCGTTTTATTTAATGATTATTCACTGCAAGTCATGGGAAGAGATTTTTTTCCTATGATCGCAGCGGTTCCTGCCTTACAAACCGGAGCGGTACAGGGAATTCTGGCCAAAGCTCATGCAGACCCTCATAGTATATTTAACCTGCTGCTTAGTCCGGAAGCCCTGGCCGTGATTCCTGCCGGTCTTCAGCAACTTTTGCTGCCTCTTTTGAAGAATGCTTTGGCGGAATCATTGCGGGTAGTATTCCTGGCGGCTATGTTTATTGCTTTGGCCGGTGTGGGTTTCAGCTTATGTCTCGGCAATATTCCGGTTGCCGCAAAAACGGCGGGTCCCCGCAATAACGATGCGGGAACTATATTACTGGCCGAAGGGGTTGCCACCGAGAACGAAATTTCCGCTGAACTGGTACCTGACTTAGTCGATGGCGATACCAGCCGGAAACGGTTTTGATTTATTTCCAGGTCTGTTTTTTAGATGTGGGGAAATAATAGAATCAAAAGTTTGCACGGGCAGGTGAAAGGAATGAAGATCGGCATTGTAGGGCCCATATCGAAGGATCTGATGATTTTGCCGGATGGCAATATTAAGATGAGATGGGGAGCTGTGGCCTATAGTGCATTGGCATTTGCCAAATTATTTGAAGGAACAAACGACCAGGTCATATGTCTGTCTCACTTATCCCGGGAGGACAGTGAGGAAGTACGCGCCTTCCTGGCTCATCCCAACATCAGCATTCCTGATGTCGACACAGCGTATACCAATGGGACCCGGATCGAATTGAGCCATGTCGATGCTCACGAGCGGCTAAGCCATCAGACGCGGACGATGACGCCGGTTTCGCCGGACGAGTTGGAACGGTTGGCCGATTGTGATTATCTTATATTGATGCCGCTCAATGCTACCGATATTTCACTGGATGCGGTCCGGCGGTTCCGGCGGATTTCCCGGGCTCAGATTTTTCTGGATGTGCATGGACTGATTACAGATGTTGATGCCGCCGGAAAACGTTTTAAGAAAGCCTGGGAACAAGCCGGTGAGTGGTTCGAATCCATTGATTTCCTAAAGATGAACGATAAGGAAGCGCCGTGGGCTGCGGGAGAGCCGCTGCCAGGCCAGGAGGATTATGCCCATTACGCAGCTTCCGCAGTCGGCATGGGAGTGTCGGTATGCTGGATTACTTTCGGCGACCAGTCATCGTTGGTTGCCTGGCGGCGAAATGAGCGGATATTCTGGGCCAATGTCCCGGTAGTGGATGTGGGCAAGGTAGTGGATACTGTCGGCTGCGGCGACTCTGCGTCGGCCGGGTTTATCTACTCGTACGCGAAGCTGCATAATCCGCTGCTGGCCGTAGTACTGGGCAATACGTTCGGCTCGGTAAAGGCTTCCCTTTCCGCCATCAATGAATTTCCTTCCAGGCCGGAAGTACGGGGAATGGTTTACCAGCATTATCGCGATTATCTGCATACTTTACTTGACGAATTTCTTACCCAGGAACATTTAATCGTACAAGAAGTTAAGGAGGGTTCTACGGATGAAAGTTCTTTGCACGGCTCAGATGGGCACGGCCACGGTCATGGGGCAAACTATGAGAGTCGTGGCAATAGCCAAGGCTCTCCAGCGTCGTGGACATGAAATAAAGTTTCTGGCAGGCGACAAGCTGATTCCTGTTATCCGGCGTTTTGGTATTGACGTGATTGAAATTGACGATATGCCGCAGCATGAATATCCGTTAAGCGACCAATTGGACGATCCGCGCTGCCGGAAAGAGCTGTTGGCGAAGATGCAGCAGGTTATGGGCCGGTTGCGTGAAATTGAAACCGAGGCGGCAGTGCGGGAAAAACCGGACCTTCTCCTGTGCGGCACAATCAGCGGGCCACAGGTAGGGCAGGAGCTTGGTATTCCTTCACTGTTGACATTTCTACAGCCGCACGGAACCAAAACATTGGCCTTATTTACGGAGCGTCTCAAGGACAGTAAAGCAAAGAGCGAACTGGCCGGTTCGCTGGCGGCGGCAAGCCTCATTATCCTCGAAGGCATGCCGGAAATAAGCGGCGGAGTTACTATGGCCAGCCTGGGAGCAAATGCAGTGGAGCTGCAGGACCAGATTCATTTTAGCGGACCCTTATTAACCGAATACCCGGATGAGATGCCATCCCGGGAAGTACTCAGAGAGAAGCACGGCGCGGCCGCGGATAAACCCCTGGTGTATGTTACGATCGGCGGCGGGTCGGCGCTCATTGGCGAGCAGTTTCTCCAAATTGTCCTGGAGGCGCTAAAGATGTTGCCGCAGCTAACGGGGATTATCGCCACCGGCATTGCCATCTCGCCGGAGAAAATAAAGTCCTTTAATCCCCCCGGCAACACAAAAGTACGGGGCTTTGTACCCGGCACGGAATTGATTAAGGCCAGTGACGTGACTATCTTTCACGGCGGTTCATCAACCCTGATGAATTGCATAGCCTGCGGTACGCCGGCGGTGGTAATTCCCTCCATGGGGGAACAAGAGGATAATGGGGACGTTTTGGCGCATAACGGCGCAGGTATCGTTCTTGAGAAAGAGACACTAACCGCATCTCTGCTGGCGGAAGCAATCCAAAAAATTGTAGGGGATTCCCGCTATCGCCGGCAAGCTTTACGGTTGAAAGCACTGGGAGAAAAATATGGCGGGGCGGTGGCGGTGGCTTTCCTTGCGGAAAAAATTGCGGCCCGGGAGGCGGTTAGGCAGTGAAAGTCCTAATATTGGCAGCCGGTAAGGGGACCCGGTTACGCCCGATTACCGACTTTATTCCGAAGCCCATGGTACCGATTCAGGGAAAACCGCTGTTGGAATGGATTCTGCTCCAATTGATTGCGCAGGGTTTTCGGGATTACGTTTTTGCGGTCAGCTATTTTGCCGAACAAATTGAAAATTATTTTGCCGACGGCAGCCGCTGGGGTATAAACATTCAGTATAGTTCCGGGGCTTCCCCGGCGGGAAAGGCCGGAGAAATATGGCGGGCGAGAAAGCTTATCGGCGGCGAAAAGTATTTTCTCATTGTACCGGGAGATACGGTTAGCCGGCTTGATTACCGGGAACTGACCGCTTTTCATGAAAGTTACCGCAGTTTGGTTACGGTTGCATTTTCCACCCGCTACCGCTTGGAAGTCGGACTGGCGGCCGTGAATGAACAAAACCTGGTTACCGGTTTTTATGAGAAAGCCAATCTTTCCCGGCCGGTCAGTACGGGGGCTTATGTGCTGGACCAGAATATTTTGCCTTATGTCGAACGGTTTGACCCGGAACGGCAAATAGTAGATTTACCGGGTGATATTTTTCCGGTGCTGCTGCAAGAGAAGATTCCCATCTACAGTTTTGTACGGGACTACGAATGGTGGGATATCGGCAATATTTCCGAATATGAGAAAATGGTGCGAATGCCGGCCGCTGAACTCTCCCGTATTTTAGGTCTGGAACGGGCATGAAAATGGTTTTATAGTTGCTTTGGCAAGGGGTGCGGCTGCGCCTCTTTTTGTTTATTCAAAACAGGGAGCCTTGGGAAAAATCTTATTTTAAATTCGCCCGTGATAAAAGGGTTATTGTTGTCTCATCCAGAATAAATAGAAAAATTCCCATAAAACCTACATTACAAAAATAAATGGAGGAGCAGATGGAACAGTCGACGAAACATTTTGATAAGCAGTTTTTCCGGTCTATGTGGAAACTAACCCATTCCTACTGGTATTCGGAGGAAAAGTGGAAGGCAAGAGGCCTCCTTGCCGTAATTGTATGTTTAACTCTGTTTGATGTATATATTGCGGTGCTTATAAACCAGTGGTACAATACGTTCTACAACACTCTGCAGCAGTATCGCCAGAGTGAATTTTTGCACGATATCAGTTTATTCGCGACTCTGGCCTTTCTTCATATCGCTGCCGGTGTCTATGGACTGTATTTGCGGCAAATGCTGCAAATCGCCTGGCGAAAATGGATGACTAACCGGTATGTGAACAGTTGGCTGGCACGGCGCACTTATTACCGGATGCAGTTACTGGGGGACAGCACTGATAACCCGGACCAGCGTATCAGCGAGGATTTGAATCTATTTACTTCCGCCACACTGCAATTGACGCTGGGTTTATTAAAGGCGATTGTTACCGTGGGTTCTTTTATTGTTGTCTTATGGCGTTTGTCCGGTATTCTGACATTACCTTTGGGATCCTATCAACTGACTATTCCCGGCTATCTGGTATGGGCGGCGGTGGGGTACACCATTGCCGGTACCTGGCTGACGGTCAAGATCGGCCGGCCCTTAATCGGCCTAAATTATAATCAGCAGCGGTATGAGGCTGATTTTCGTTTCAGTCTGGTGCGGTTGAGGGAAAACAGTGAAAGTATTGCTTTTTACCGGGGTGAGAATCAGGAGCGGGTTCATTTTACCAAGCGTTTTTTAGTCGTATTTGATAACTTTTGGCAGATTATGAAAAAACAGAAACAATTAACTTGGTTTACGTTAAGTTATTTTCAGTTTGCTATTATCTTTCCGACGTTGGTAGCGGCACCACGCTATTTTGCCAGAAAGATCGAACTGGGTGGGTTAATTCAAATATCGAATGCCTTCGGCAACGTGCAGGAATCGCTTTCGTTTATTGTGAACAGTTACACCGACATTGCCGCCTGGAAAGCAGTTGTCGACCGTCTTCTCGGCTTTGTGAGGCATATGGAGACAGTCCAGGCCGCGGCGACGGGAAAAGAGAAAATCGAATGGCGGGATGGACAGGCTGGTTTACTGGCAATAAAGAACTTGAAACTGGGTCTGCCGTCGGGACGAATGATTCTTAATAACCTGGATTTTCAGCTTAAAGAGGGGGATGCTTTGCTGGTAGCGGGTCCGTCCGGTGCCGGCAAGAGCACCTTGCTGCGTTCCCTCGCCGGTTTATGGCCCTATGGGGAAGGCTGTATCTTAGAGCCATCCGGCCAGACCGTTCTGTTTTTGCCGCAAAAGTCGTACCTGCCCTTAGGGACACTGCGGGACGTTTTGCTATACCCGCAGCCGGCCGGGTCGGTCAGCGAGGATGGAATCAAGCAGATTATGGCCTGGTGCAAATTGGACGGTTTTATCAATAAACTGGATCAGACCGAAGACTGGTCCCGGATTTTGTCCTTAGGTGAACAGCAGCGAATTGCTTTTGCCCGGGTGCTTTTGCAGCGGCCTCAGTGGCTGTTCCTGGATGAGGCGACTTCCGCTTTGGACGAAGTTACGGAAAAGGCTCTCTACCAATTGCTGCAGGAAAGGCTGAATAAAACGACCATTGTCAGTGTCGGGCACAGAGATACGTTAAACAACTACCATAAGCAAAAGCTGACGCTGGATGGTGCCGGCGGATGGAGTCTGTCGGTAATAAACCGCACCTGACTTTTGACCGGTCTTTTCCGTTTACACCGGAGCTGGCCGATTCGCATTAAAGATGTTATAATGGCATATTGGTATGGGATCGAAAATAAAAGGAGACTATTAGCTGATTATGAAGAATGTGTATGACCAGGTGCAACTCTTTTATGAAGAGGACTCCTGGACAAGTGCCGTGAAGCGGGAATGGGTGGAAGGATATTTACGCCAAAAAGCCTGGCAAGGGGCAGACGATAAAGAGCTTACGGATGACTGGCGCAACTTGGAAATGTTTTTGCAATATTTAACGTATGCCGGCCACAGCTACAGCGGCGAACTGGAAGTGATGCCGCCGCAGGAATACAGTCAGGCTGTTACATGGATGGGAAAATACATGGAGGGTTTTAATGTTACATTAAAACCGGTAAAAAAGTTTTTTAGCGTATTATTGAGCTTTTATCAATATTTAGCCGGTAAAAAAATCATCAATAATATGGGACTCCTTCAAGAAGCGGCCCAAGCCATCGCCGGCGGCAGTAAACTGGATTTGAACGTTGTCGGCGTCGACCCCATGCTCCCCGCCTCGCATACAATCATAACCGATGACTGGGATACTGCCGACGATGAAACGGTGGAAACATTAATGAACCGGCTGGGCGACTGTTTTCAGCAGGAACAGTTTATCGACGATTTTGAACGGGCTATGCTTCTATACTCAGGACCGATGCAAAATGTGCCCGATGATGAATATGATGAATTTTGGCTGGGCTTCTGGGATTATTTTTTATTTGACTATCATCTGTTGAATAACGACGATACGCCGTTGACCCATTTCTATAAGACCTATAAGGAGAATGTATCCGTTGAGGAGCGCCGGATGCTGGAAGACCTCCTGCAGGCCCAATTTACTGTTTTTTATATAACCCGAGTAATTAATCAGGACTGGGTGGATTGTGTCAATCTTTTTACCGGGGAACATATCAAGTTGCCCCATCCCGATTTTGATTATAAAAAAATGAAAAAGTTGATTTTTTATGGCCATGTATTTTCGGAAGGAATGGTCATAGTT
This sequence comes from Allolucifera butyrica, assembly GCF_900476375.1. Taxonomy (GTDB): domain Bacteria; phylum Bacillota; class Negativicutes; order Sporomusales; family UPPP01; genus Lucifera; species Lucifera butyrica. Next base: position 125,961 of record NZ_UPPP01000094.1, read on the forward strand.
AACTATGTTACCAGTATGGAAATCAGTCCGAAACTCCGCCGGCGTATAAAAGAAGAAGTGACACGGCAAAAGGAGATTTTTTCAATCCAAGTTCCGGGCGCTACCTGGGAGGAGTTTTTTTCCCGCCATGCTATTACGGTACGGCATACGTTTGATGTATTCGGCACCATGGCCAAGGTCAATGTGACACCATTTAATCAAATGGAACGGGTTTTTCCGGAAATTGCCGCGCCGAAAGCGGTAAATCAGGATGTCATGGTTTTACTTAGCGGTCAGATGCGGCAACTGGGTTTTTCCGCCCATGATGTGAAACTGGCCGGGCAGTTATGGCATCAGTTTAATCAGTTAAACCCGGTTGTTGTACGTAAACCGGCAGTCTGGGCCGCCGCAACAGTTCATGCCTATTCCGCTATTAATGCATCCCATGTGCTTTCGGCCGACAGTTTGGCGGAAGTGTTTGGTGTATCGGCTTCTAGTGTATATACCAACCGTAACCGGCTTTATAAAGTACTGGAACTGGAGAAATTTGACCCCCGTTTTCTTAGCGAGGAAGGGTTTTTATTTTCTTTATTTTCGACATAATTCCATTGCCTGCCAGGCACGGAAAAGGAATTTGTCCGCAAAGGCGTTTGAGGGGAGGAAGGAACGTGCGTTGTTACTATTGCGGCGCCGAGAAAGATACGATAGAAGAGCAGTGCCCCCATTGCGGCCGCAAAGAAACGGAAGTGCAAATCTTAAGCCGGGAAGAACGGGAAGGATTTCAGGGCGTCACCATTGAGGGAGAACCGGATCCCGGCTCAAATGGTTACCAGGAAGATAACAACAGCGGCGGTAACCGGATTTATGTCAGGCATATACAGTTCGGTTCCAATCGGACCGGCTTTTGGACAAGGTTATTAATTGGCGCTATATTGGCGGGCATTATTCTGATAGCACTGCCGCTGGCCGTTTTTCTGGCCGTGGCAGGCAGCTTGATCTGGTTTCTGTTCCGGCGCCGGTAAATTTTAAAGTGGAAAATTTAAAGGCTGTGGTAAGTGTTTGCTTACCACAGCCTTTTCTGTCTGATCATTTTGCCGCTCAGCAATATCCATTTCTAGAATGTTTCCCGTTCATTATAGGTTGGGGTAGTTTCGTTTCTGAAACGTTCCAGTGCTTGCCGCACCTCTTCAAGCAGCCGGTCTTTATCTGCCGGCAGGGAGCCGGCCAGCGCAACCAGATTGGAGATGTGATTGCTGCGGAAAATGGATGGTTCGCTCATCCGGGTATTTTCCAGCAGCCACTTTAATTCCTGCAGGAGTTCATAGGGGGATAAGGGAGCAAAATTTCCCTGCTCGGCTTCTGCGCGTAAAGCGGTTTCTTCCGGCAGCATAAGTGTAAGAGCGCTGAGCATGGTGGGATTAATGGCACTAACTACCTGGGCGGTATGGGCGGCGTGAACCCGGGAGAGTTCTTTGCCGCCCAGTCCGAGGATTACCATAGCCGATAATTTCATGCCGGCATCAAGCACTTTACGTCCGGCCGTTATCATTTCGTTTGCCGTTGCTCCCTTGCCTACGCGCCGGAGGACTTCCTCATCGCCGCTTTCGATGCCCAGATAAATGAGCTGGAGTCCGGCCGCTTTCAATTCCCGCAGTTCGGAAGGTGTTTTGCGCAGAATATCTTTCGGGCCGCCATAGCAGGTAACACGGGACAATTTAGGCAGCGACTCCCGCAGCCAATGCAGAATGGTCAGCAACTGTTTTTGCGGCAGAACCAAGGCATTCCCGTCCGCCAGAAAAACCCGGCGCGTTTGGGGATAGAGCCGGGCCGCCTGCCGGATCAGGGCGGACACTTCTTCCGGCGGGCGGATGCGAAATGCAACATCTTTATACATGGCGCAGAAGGTGCAGGCATTGTGGGAACAGCCGATGGTAACCCGTAAAATCAAGCTGTTGGCCTCGCTGGGAGGACGAAAGACCATCCCTTCCGCTGTGTCAAAAATCATCTTAAATTAACCTCCCTTTGCCAGGAGCTGTTTTTTTAATGTCTGGTACCGGGCTGTATAGTACACTCCGTTTTGGGCTTCCCGGTGGTCAAACCCATAGGCTCGGCGGCTTACGGCCAAAACAGGCGGCGCCTGAATCCTTTTGGCCACGGCCATGCCGTTATATAAATTCCACCACCGTTCCAGATCGGCAATAAAGGCGGCGGGAGAGGCAAAAAGTGATTGGACCAGGCCCGGCCGGCAACCGATTTTTGCTTCCAGAACTCCTTCCTGGTACCAGGAGAGAATGTCTTCCGGCGTTGCTTTATTCCAACGTTCCATAAAAGAATGAAACAAAAAATCATGATAGGGATAGATGATCGGGTCGCCTTGACCGGCGTCGACCGATTGTTCGGCGGAGAGCTCGGCACTGGGGACAATGGTGATCGTTTCCTGCGGAATGACCGGCTGCGGGTATACATGCTCGTTAATAAACGCGGCCAGGGCATAAATTTGATGTTTCCATAAATCGGCCAGAGCGGCTAAAAAACCGGCCTGGTCCCCGTATAAGGTGGAGTAGCCAACGGTCAATTCACTTTTATTGGCATTGCAGGTAAAACCGCCGCCGAAAGCAGCGGCGATGCCTGCCAATACCCGGGATGACCGGTCCCGGGCCTGTATATTTTCCTTTACAAACGAACTGACAGACAAATGACGGGAAGTATTGGCCGCAAGATCGGTAATGGGAGTGCGGCCGATTTGGTCCACCGTATAGTCGACCACGTCCTGAATCGGCATAACCGTGTATAAGGTGCCAAGGTTTTCTGCCAGTTTAGCGGCCAGATCTTTCGTAGTTTGTGAATTATACCGGCTGGGCATATTTACAAGTAAAACATTGTCCGGTCCCACCACCTTGGTATACAGGGCTGCGGCTACGGCGGAGTCAATACCGCCGGAAATGCCGATTACAACTCTTTTCATGCCGATGGAAGACAGAAAATGGGAGATGCCGTAATGGAGAGACTGGTATATGGTTTCGATATCACTTGGTTCCGTAATTGCTACCGGAGGAAGATTACCGGCGCCGGCTTTTATATCAATGTCAAAGCCGGCCAGGGTAGCGGTGAAGGGAGGACAGGCGGCGACAATTTCCCCCCGGCTGTTGTAAAGGGTGCTGGAACCGTCAAAAGTGTAAAGGGTTTTACCATTGTTTTGAATCCCCGTATTATTTACATAGAGGAGCGGTACGCCGGCGTCTTTGGCTTCCTTGGAAAAAACACGGTTGCGTTTATTATTTTTTCCCAGGGTGAAAGGGGAGCTTGAAATGTTTATATAAAGGTCGACACCACCCTGCGCCTGCAGAACGGAAATTGGTTTCACGGCATAATCATCGCTCCAGCCGTCCTCACATAATAGGCAGCCTAGTTTCATGGCGATGCCGTTCAAAGTCAAATGAACCGGTTGAATTAAATTTTCGATGGAAGTACCCAATTCTACCGCCAGTTTGCGCAAACTATAAAAATGGCGGGTATCATCAAATTCACGGTAATTCGGTAATAACGTTTTTAGGCGGAACGGGTAAGGAAAGTTTTCACTGCCCCTTAATTGTCCGTTCTGGGCAATAAAGCAGGCATTATATTTGCGGACGCGGCCGTCGTCGCCCACCTTATCCCAATCTGTGGCCACATTGCCAAAAATAATGCAAAGGTCTGCCGATGCGCGAATGACAGCCCGGCCGTATTCTTCACAATCCCGCAAAAAGGCTTCCTGCTCCCACATGTCACCCAAAAAGTAACCGGGAATGGCCATTTCGGGAAATATGACCATCTGCGCGTGAATGGCGCGGGCTTCCTCAGTCATTGATAACATGGCCGCAGTATTCAGATCGGGTCTGCCGGGTATGACTTCCATCTGGCCTAAAGCTACTTTGAACAAAATACCCACCTCTTATGAACAACGATTTCTTTATTATTTTTCCAGGGATGATGCAAAACAATGAAAATGATTAAAAATAAAATATTCTGCATGGATTTGCCATGTCCTTCTAAATTTCGATAATAAAATCGAAAGGGCCCTGCGTGCTCGCAGGGCCGGATGATTGGAACCGTTATAAACCGGGAAATGGACCGGCGGCGCTGATTGTTGCCGGCATGCCGGCAAAGTTGGCAAAATTTTTATGGAACATGGCGGCCAGCTTTAAGGCGGCTATTTCATAGGCCTTGGGGTCAGACCAAGTAGTTTGGGGTTGCAGGATGTCCGCCGGCACTCCCGGGCAGGTAAGCGGGACGGACAAATTAAAGACCGGGTGGGTGGTATAACAGACCTGGTCCAGAGCACCGGCCATGGCGGCCGATACCATTTGCCGCGTGTGCTGGATGGAGATTCGTTTCCCGATTCCATAGGGGCCTCCCTGCCAGCCGGTATTGATGAGAAACACCCTGGTTTTATGAGCGGCGATTTTGTCTTTTAATAAATTGGCGTAAACCACCGGGGAAAGAGGCAGGAACGGTGAGCCGAAGCAGGCGGAAAAAGTGGCTTGCGGTTCCGTCACGCCCCGTTCCGTACCGGCCAGTTTACTGGTATAACCGGAAAGAAAATAATACATGGCCTGGTCCGGAGAGAGTCTGACAACGGGCGGCAAGACGCCAAAGGCATCGGCAGTTAAAAAGAGAATCGTTTCCGGATGGCCGCCGGTGCCCGGATAGATACTGCCCGGTATGTAGCTGACCGGATAGGCGGCCCGGGTGTTTTCCGTAATTTCTTCACTGTTGAAGTCAAGAGACCGTTTTTGTTCGTCAAATACGACATTTTCCAGGACCGTGCCGAATTTTATTGCGTCCCAAATTTGGGGTTCATTTTTATAGGTCAGATGGATGCACTTGGCATAACAGCCACCCTCAAAATTAAATACACCGTTGTCATTCCAGCCGTGTTCGTCATCGCCGATGAGAAACCGTTCGGGATCGGCAGACAATGAAGTTTTGCCTGTGCCGGACAGCCCGAAGAATAGCGCGACATCGCCACGCGAACCTTGATTAGCCGAGCAGTGCATGGATAGCGTGCCTTGCCTCGGCAATAAATAATTCAGGATGGAAAATATAGACTTTTTCATTTCTCCCGCATAATAGGTACCACCGATTAGAATGAGTTTTTGTTCAAAATGCAGTATGACGAAGGCTTCCGAGTTTGTGCCGTCTTCGTCCGGCACAGCCTGAAACCCGGGAGCACAGAGAACTGTGAATCCGGCTTCTTCCGGTACCGGCCAACCTGTATCTTCGGGGCGAAGAAACAACTGTTGTACAAAAAGATTATGCCAGGCTAACTCGTTGATTATACGAACCGGCAGCGAGTGTTGGCGATCGGCGCCGGCAAAGCCGTTGAAGACAAAAAGTTCTTTGTCGCCCAAATAATCCAAGACTTTGTGATAAAGACGGCCGAATGCCTCTTCGGAGACGGACTGATTGTTTCCCCACCAGATTTCATCATGGACGGACGGGGTATCGACGATAAACTTGTCATTCGGGGAACGGCCGGTATATTTTCCGGTAGAAACTCTGAGTGCGCCGGATTCTGTCAGGTGTCCCTCGCCGTGCTGCAGGGAGAGCTCAACCAATCTGGGAATGGGGAGATTGATGTGAATAATGCCCGTGTGTTTTTGCCGGAGGTCATACCAAACTGATGTTGCCATTTTTTCACGTCCTTTACACTTTAAAGTAAAAGTTGATTAGTCTAAAAATTTAAATTTATCAGACTAAATATAATGATTATTTATATCATTATATGGGAATTGCCTGCCTGGATTTTATTTTTTTTTTTGACAAATTACTGTATATTGTATATTTATGGTTTTTCGTCCAGGCAGGATTTTTTTTCCGGGGCAATAACTTTATAAAATAAATCGGGTAATATTAGGAGGCCGGGTTATGGAAAAGACCTACCGAATGATTATCGACTCGTTGCGCCGGGAAATTGAAGCGGGGAAATACCGGTATGGACAAAAACTGCCCAGTGAAAAAGAATTATGCAGTCAGTTTAAGGCCAGCCGCTCTTCGGTACGGGAAGCCTTAAGCGCGCTGGAATACGTGGGAATGATCGATGCCCGGGGCGGGAGCGGCTACTATGTGACCGGCAATCCGGAGCTGCCGGGACAGGAAAGTGACAGTCCGTGCTTTAGCAAGATTATGTGTGTATTGGAAGCAAACTGGTCGGCTAAAACATTAAAAGAGCTATTGGAAAATGGAGTCGACGGAATTAGTCTTTGCCTCACCGGTGATTGTGAGGATTGGATGAGGCAGGTACGGATAATCCGACAGGCTGCACAGGATACCGCCGGAACGGGAGCGGCTGTTTACGCCGCCATTTTGTTAAAGGAAACGCCACATTTGCCGGAGATTGTTGAACGAGCCGTTACGATGAATATGGACGGTTTCATTCTAACCGGCGTACAGGATATGCGCGATATAATCACAGTCCGGCGTATTTTAGATGAGATGGACAGTAATATGCCGGTTTTATTGCGGTTGGACCCATTGGCAAATTATCCGGCAGACGGGTTGCGTATGGTGGACGGATTAGTAGTTGAGGGCTCGGGCCTTCTGGCATGTTATGAAACAGCGGTAAAGGTGATTAAAGAGTGCAACCGCAACGGCAAGACTTGTCTGGTAACCGCAACTGCAGGTACGAACGCTTCTTTAGGCAATGATGTCGTAGATAAAGCCATCGCCGCCCGGTGTGACGGGATCCTTCTGACCATGCTGGGTGCTGCCCGGCAGTTTCCCGGCGAAGCTGTCAGCCAGGTGCGAATGGGGGTACGTCAGGCAGAAGAGAAGTTACAGCAAGAGGGCGTGCGGCCGGAGGAAAAGCGGCTGGGAAGCCCATTAACCCATGCATTGTGTTTGGCAGCGGTACAAGCAGCCGGTGTGATGAAGGCCGGTGCCTTTGTCATACCCAGTGATACGGGCTTTACGCCAAGGTTATTATCGAAAGTTCGTTGTTTTGTGCCGATTATTGCCGTTTCGGCGCAACTGCAGGTGATTCGCCGTCTCAGAATGGTCTGGGGAGTCCGGCCGCTTTTATCGCGACGGGCCATTCGCCAGGAAGACCGTATCCAGTTGGCGGTTGATACCGCATTGCGGGCAAATTGTTTAAAAGAAGGAGACGCTGTAGTCGGTGTATCGGGAAGTGTTGACGTTCCGGGTACGGATAATGCTGTAAAATTGATTTTAGTTGGGGATATCGTCATCAAAGGAATCGGCATCGGTGACGGAATTATTTCCGGCAGGGTCAGTATTATAAAGAACCGGACGGACATTGCCAAATTCTGCAAAAATAAAATTCTGGTGATTCAGGCTACCGAAGCGGAACACATGCAACTCATTGAACAGGCAGCCGCTTTAATTGTTGAGGAAGGCGGACTTTCTTCGCATGCGGCAATTACTGGCCTTTCCCTGCAAAAGCCGGTAATTGCCGGAGCAGCCGATGCTACGGAATTGTTGTTCGAGAATGAACTAATAACGCTTGATATTACCCGCGGTATTGTTTATCGGGGCTTAATAAACTTTGGATAAAAGACAATCGTTTTTTACTTGCAAACGGATTGCTTTTTATGTTACAATGATTTCAATTTAATAAGCAAAAAGAATGATGATGAACGGGAAAAGTAAACATAGATGTTCAGCTACAGAGAGCCGGAGCTGGTGGAAGCCGGTGCTGACTATATGTCGAAGTTCTCCTGGGAGTTGCGGGCTGAAGTCCGGATTGGCCGGATGGTAGGCTGCGCCGGCTTCTTCCCCGTTAAGGAAGAAGGGTATCGGCTTCGGCCCGTACTCGTTGAGTGATTCGCAATTTGCGGATAAATAGGGTGGTAACGCGAGAAAACCTCTCGTCCTTAGTTAAGGACGGGAGGTTTAATTTTTGTTAGGAGGAAAGAGTATGGCAGTGTTAGAACCGGCTAATGAGCGGGTTGTAGGTTATCTTGGTCCCCGGGGCACTTACAGCGAAGAAGTAGCCCTCAAACTCTATCAACTGGAAACGGGACGGCTGTTTTTTATGCCCTATACTAGTATCGACGCCGTGATCCGGTCCGTGGAAAAAGGGGAAGTTTCCGAATGTATCGTGCCGGTAGAGAATTCTTTGGAAGGCTCGGTGAACGTTACGCTGGACGATCTGGCCCATGAAGTGGAACTGTTCATTACCCGGGAAATTGTGCTGAGTATCCGCAATAACCTTCTCGTCAAGCCGGGAACTCAAAAAATTGATGTGATTGTGTCTCATGCGCAGGCATTGGCTCAATGCCGGCATTATCTTACGACCCATTATCCGGACGCGGAGATAAAAATTATGGACAGCACCGCATCGGCAGCTTATCTCGTGGCGTCGGGAGCTAAAAATCATGCCGCCGTAGGCAGTGCCAGAGCGGGCCAGATTTATAATTTGGCCGTCCAGGCTGCCGATATCCAGGATAATCCGAATAATAGCACCCGGTTTATTGTATTGAAGAAAGATGCGGACGCAGACGTCTTCCCGGCGAATCGCAAAACTTCCATCGTCTGCCGGATTAACGGACAGCACCCGGGCAGCTTGTGCAACGTACTGCTCGAATTTGCACAGCGGCAGGTCAACCTGACTAAAATTGAATCGCGTCCGGCCCGGACCGGGCTTGGTGAATACGTTTTTTTCTTCGATATGCAAGGCAGCTTAAACGATGCCAATGTACGCGCCGCAGTCGATGCCGTAAAAAGCAAAAGCTTATGGTTCAAAAATTTGGGCTCTTATCCTTTATATGCTATATAACATATAAACTAGCGGAGAACGTACTGAATGCGTACATCGGGGTCTTCCGATAAATCCAGCACGGTTTGGTCGTTAAGCTGTACCATGGAACGGGATGGCTGCTCGGTATTCAAAAACACGACCCGTCCCTGCCGCTTATCGGTTAACACGACTTGATTGCCGGAAAGGCAATTGAGCATGTTATCGATAAATACCAGGCAGGCTTTCGGATCCAGCGTATGCAGACGGTCCCGCAGTTTTTCCAGGCTGGAATAGGGTGTAAAATGAGTGTCGGCGGGATCATGGTTTAAGGTTAAAGCTTCATCATATAAATCGGCTACGGCAACGATTTTAGCATAGGGATGGATTTTATCCGTTTTCAGTCCGTAGGGATAGCCGCTGCCGTCTTCCCGTTCGTGATGCTGTAAAATAGCATCTAAAATGCTGGGGGCGATTTGGGTCGACTGCCGGGCTAATTCATAGCCGTAGGCAACATGCTGCCGGTAATGTTCATAAGCCGGAGCGGCAAGTTTATGGGGTTGATGCAACAAATCGGCCGGCAGGCGGGCTTTGCCAACGTCATGCAATAATCCCGCCATGGAAACGGCATTCATAATATGCGGGGGAAGTTTAAGCCAGCGGGCAATCATCGACGCAATGATACTGACATTTACGCTGTGGAAATACGTGTAATCATCACAACGGGGAAGATTATACAACTGGTCGATAATATTGCCGCAGCCGGATGTTTTTTCGACTAAGCCGCCGGCCACGCATTCAAAAGAGGCGACTGGAATCTGGTCGGTTGTGCGAATATCGTCAAATGCTTTTTGAATAAATGTTACGGATTGGTTGTATTCGTTAATAAATTGCCGGATGTTCAGATCGGTAATTGGATTTACCGGAGTTTCGGCAGCAATGAAAACTTTGCTAATCTGCCAGGCCGTAAACTTTTCGATCGTGTGCCGGCTGACTATGCTGCCATTATTCGCAAGAACCTTGCCGTCGGCAGAACATACGTCGGCAGCCAGTTTCATACCGGGAACCAGGAGGGCAATATCCTGCTCAATCATTTCGGAGTCTTCCCGTTCTTTTATCTCCATACAGCACCTCGATTTATCAGCATATATCTTTTTTCGCCTGCCAAGAAACATTTTCCTGTTTATTTTAGCCTAATTTTACATTTTATACTGATAATTAAGAGGATTTTGGGTCATGATATGGAATAAAATTACTATGATTCTTTGCGAGGTGAAAAAATCATGACCAACTGTTCGGCAATTATGGCTATTCTGCAGGAAAATCGTACCGAAACAGCTGTAAAGGTTCAAGATGTATTAACAAAATATGGTTGTCACATTCGTATCCGGTTGGGGCTGCATGATTCCGGCGTGGATACGTGTACTAACAGCGGAATCATTTTATTGCAGCTCTGTGGCGATAACGTCCCGCTGCAGCAATTGGAAAAAGAATTACAGGTGATTCCCAATGTCAAAGTGAAGTATATGACCCTTGATTTTTAGCTGGAACACTGAATCGTTGTTCGTTTTTGTACGTTTTCTCTAAGCGCGGGTAACCGCGCTTGCTGTTATTTTCCTATTATATTGTTATTGTTGGATTGACAGGGCAGGAAAACAATTATATACTGTTGAGAAAAATAACAGATCCTGCTAAAGAAAATGGACGGACTGATCAAATTGTAAAGAGGGATACGCAGTGAAAACAAATGCAGCCCGGATTTTAGACGGGCTCAAGATTAAATATGAGTTACGGGAATATGTTGTGGATGAAGGCGACCTTAGCGCTGAGAATGTGGCGGACAAAGTTGGTTTTCCGGCGGAACAAGTATTTAAAACCTTAGTAGCGCGGGGGGACAAAACAGGAGTATTGATGGCTTGCGTTCCCGGATCTGCCGAATTGGACCTGAAGGCATTGGCGGTTGCTAGCGGCAATAAAAAAGTGGAAATGGTATCTTTAAAAGAAGTCCAGCCCCTGACCGGATATATTCGGGGCGGAGTGTCGCCACTGGGAGCCAAAAAACGTTATCCCGTATTTCTTGACGAGAGTGCTTCCCATTGGCCGTTCATATCCATTAGTGCGGGAATGCGGGGTCATCAGATTCTGGTGGCATCCGGCGAATTAGCCAGGGCCGTTGAAGCGAAAATATGCAAAGTAGCGCGATTTTTGGTAGTGGAGGAACTATGAATATCACGATTCATGAAAGTATTAAGGACAGTATTCCTTGTTGCCGTTTGGGATGCACATTGATCCAGGATGTTATCGTACGGGGAACGCCACCCCCTCTAACGCGTGAATTTATGGACTTACAGGCGGAAATGGCACAAATCTATAATTTAAAGGTATTGCCGACGATTCCCCGGATCGCTTCCGTACGTAATATGTATAAGAAGCTGGATGTCGATCCATCCCGCTACCGTCCGGCGTCGGAGGCGCTGGTGCGGCGGGTTTTGCAGGGAAAGGGCCTGTATTATGTAAATAGCGCCGTGGATGTAAATAATTATTGTTCAATCAAGTTCCTGCTTCCTTTTGGAATTTATGACGCCGGCCAGATTGCAGGGGACGTAACCTATTGTCTGGCGGAAAATGGAACATATATTAATATAGCCGGCAAGCAGGTTTCAACAGATCAGAAACCCTTTTTGACTGATTCTTTGGGATTTTTCGGCAATCCTACTTCCGATTCCCGGCGAACCGCTGTCACGTTATCCACCCGGAATCTTCTTTCCGTCATATTTGCTGATGAAGAAATCGGTGAACCGGGTTTAAACAATATTATGGAATTTTTCGGTGATATGATTGTTAAGTATAATGGCGGCCGTATTGTAGAAAAAAAAGTTGTCCATGCATGATGCCGCAATAAAGAGGTGTTTTATGTATATTAGTACGCGCGGCGGAAAGGACTCATTTTCCGCTTCCATGGTAATAAAAAAGGGAATTAGCGTCGATGGCGGCTTATTTGTTCCCAACAGGGTTCCGAGCTTCGGTTCAAATTTTGTGGCCCAATTAGTGCCTATGGATTATTGCCGCCGGGCGGTTGCTGTTTTGCAACCCTTTCTTGACGACTATTCGCCGGAAGAGATTCATGATTGTGTCCGGCAAGCCTATGGTAAGGCTAAATTTGACTGTGCCGCCGTCGCTCCTCTGGTGCCTGTTGGTGCCGACTATATGCTGGAACTTTGGCATGGACCGACCTGTGCGTTTAAGGATATGGCCCTGCAAATGCTGCCGCATCTGTTGACTCATGCCTTGCGAAAAAACGGTGAAACCAGGGAAACGGTCATATTAGTGGCCACTTCCGGCGATACGGGTAAAGCGGCATTGGAAGGATTCCGGGATGTTGACCGGACCCGCATTATTGTCTTTTATCCCGACGCCGGTGTGAGCGAGATGCAACGCCTGCAAATGGTCAGTCAGGAGGGAAATAATGTTGCCGTTATTGCCGTCCAGGGCAATTTTGATGATACGCAGACGGGCGTAAAAAATATATTTAATGACCCGCTTTTTAACCGGCAGCTTCAGCAGGATGGCTTTGAGCTGTCTTCCGCCAATTCCATCAATTGGGGCCGTTTGATGCCCCAAATCGTTTACTATTTCAGCGCTTATGCCGATATGGTTCGGGATGGACGGCTGGTAAACGGACAGGCTGTTAATTTTGTCGTTCCCACGGGAAACTTTGGTAATATTCTGGCCGGATATTATGCCAGGCTGATGGGACTGCCGGTTCAGCGGCTGATTTGCGCTTCCAACAGCAATAACGTATTGACCGACTTTTTACGGACCGGGATTTATGACCGGCAGCGTCCGTTTCACAAAACGATTTCCCCGTCCATGGATATTTTGATCTCCAGCAATGTGGAACGTTTTTTATATCACATGACCCGGGGTAACACGGAACAAGTCCGGCACTGGATGGAAGACTTGAAGACCGGCGGGTCGTACCGGGTGGATGAAACTACGCTGCGGCAGATACAGGAGGTATTCTGGGCCGACTGGGTCAGTGACAGGAGCGCCTTGCAATCCATTCAGGAAGTGTATGGCCGTTATGGCTATGTCATGGATCCCCACACAGCGGTAGCCTGGAAGGTGTGTGAAACGTACCGGCAGCAAACGGGAGATAAAACGCCGGCAGTCATTGTTTCTACCGCCAGTCCCTTTAAGTTTAATGCCAGCGTTTTACAGGCCGTAAACGGTGAGCAGTCCGTACAGGGCTTTTCGGAATTTGCCATGCTGGAGCAATTGTCGCAGTTAACGGGATGGCCGGTCCCGGCCGGGCTGGCCATATTGAAAAACAAGAAAATTTTGCACCGGACTATATGTGAAAAGCAGGAAATGCCGCACATTGTGCAGCAAGTTTTAAAAAGCTGACCGCGAGGCCAGCTTTTTGCTATATTTCGAATTTCCGAGAGCCGGATTTTGCCCCATAGATGATAGCCGTTAACGGCAGAAGAATCGCCTTATCAACGCTCCGCCGTTGCCACTTAACCTCCGCTTATGACAAGATGATCCTTCTGCCTGGATTAGCCGCTTAAAATGATTTTCAGACGGGTTTTCCGTGCTTCGAGCCCTGCGCCATGAGCCGAAAGACCGCATAGCGGTTTTTCTCACACCGCAGGTAGACTTTGCTGCAAGGTGAGCAGGGGAGCAAACAGGTCGCCATACTGCTGCAGCCGCTCAAGAACCTGCGGTGCCGTAAAGGTAAGACGGTCTTTGGCTTTAGTTTGCCAGGCGGATTCGATCTCTTGCCAGGTGAGGGGAGTAGAAACGGTTGGTTGCTCCCGGGCTCGCAAGGAATAAACGCAAACTGTTGTCTTGTGACTGTCATTCTGGCTCCAGTCGACAAAGACCTTGCCGGTTCGCAGATTTTTCCGCATGTTGGAAATGACGGCCAGAGGGTACCGGGTTTCCAGTAAGTGGGCCAGCGTGTTAGCGAAACGTTTGGTTTGGCTGTAACTGACCGGAGAATTTAAAGGGACATAGATTTGTAACCCCTTAGAACCGGATGTTTTCGGAAAACTTTGCAGATGATAGGATGTGAAAATATCCTGTAGCCAAAGGGCGACTTGACAGCAATCAAGAATGCCGGCCGGCGGGCCGGGGTCCAGATCGAAAACCAGGGTGGTAGGCACGGCAATGGCCGATGCGAGAGAAAGGGAGGTATGAAGTTCCAGGGCGGCCAGATTAACGGCCCAAACGAGGGACGGCAAATCTTCGACGAGACAGAAGTTAACATGACGGCGGTTTTTTTCACTCCAGACCGGGGCAGTGCGCAGCCAGGCAGGACGGTGGGCGGGGCATTCCTTTTGATAAAAAAAGGGGCTGGAGGCTCCCTGTGGATAGCGTTTCAAGGTAAGAGGCCGGTTATGGAGGTGAGGCAAAAGGTAAGGAGCAACCCGGATATAGTAATCGATTACCTGGGTTTTGGTGAAGCCGGCCGCAGGATAGTAGAGTTTGGTGAGGTTAGACAGTTGTAATGTAACTCCATTGACGGTCAGATTTGTTTTTTCAGGCACGGCTTTTTTTCCTCCTCGGTTTGGCCGCCGGCGTATCTTTAATCGCTGCCAAACTGGCTTCCAGGGCAGCCATCAGGTCGATTACTTTCCCTTTCTCTTGTGCGGCGGGTTGGGTTACCGTTTGTTCTCCCTCGGCTTTGCGTTCAATCATGGCCAGTACTTTTTCCCTGTACTCATCCTGGTATTTCGCAGGGGCAAAATCGCTTGCTAAGGATTCAATCAATTGCTCCGCCATTTTTAATTCCCGTTCCGGCGGTTCAACAGAGGCAGGCAGGTCATTCAGTTCTTCCCGGGCAACCACTTCGTCGGCAAAAAACATGGTAGCCAGGACAAGCAGATTTTCCGCCGGCCGGATTGCGGCAAGATACTGTTTACTGCGCAGGATAAAGCGGGCCAACGCTACCTTTTTTGTCTTTTGCATCGCCGAGAGCAGCAAAGTATATGCCTTACCTGCCCCTTTGTCCGGAATTAGATAATAGGAATGTTCAAAATAAACCGGATCAATTTGCTCCCACTGAACAAAATCCTCAATTTCAATGCCACGGGAAGCTTCCGGACTGAGTGCTTCCAATTCCTCATTGGTGACAACTACATATTGGTTGGAAGACAGCTCATATCCCTTTACAATTTCTTCTGCAGGCACTTCTTTGTCGTCCAGGGCGCAAACCCGCTTTAACCGGATCCGGCAGGCATCGCTCCGGCGAAGTTGATGAAAATGCAGCGTTTTTTTCTTGACGGCATTGAATAGTTTTACCGGTATATTAACCAGGCCGAAACTGATGGCACCGCTCCAGATAGGACGTGGCACATAAATTTCCCCCTTTAGGTTTCTTTAACAACAATTTGCGGATCCTTATCAAAGCGTAATCCTTTGAAGACGGGGTGGCGCAGGGTATGGGACGGTGTCCATTCGGTGAATTCAAATTCACCGATCAGGCGGGGTTCAACGAAGATTGTATCTTTCGGCAGCAACTGCGGCATTTGTGAAAACGGGGAAGAACAGCGTACCAGCGGCTGGAGCAGGTCGGCCAGTTGTTTTAGTGTTTGGCGGGAAAACCCGGTTCCTACCTTGCCGGCGTATAGCAACTGCGGCGTCGCGGCGGTCCGGTCGTAATAGCCGGTGATAAGGGCGCCGATTTGTCCCGAGCGGGCGCCCTGGCCGGGTGTCCAGCCGCAGATTAAGAGTTCCTGCCGCTTTTGATTCTTGATTTTTTGCCAGTCACCGGTGCGTTTTCCCGGTTGATAGGTACTTGCCAGGCGTTTGGCGATAATTCCTTCCAGGCCCAGTTGGCGGCTGGCTTGCCATACCTCTTGTCCGTGGCCGGCTTTGAAGGAAGGGGTTTGCCAGGACGGGCCGGAAAGGGACAGGTTCTCCAGGCGGGAGCGGCGTTCAGAATAAGGAAGATGCAGGATGGAAGAACCATTGATGAATAGCAGGTCAAAAATCATATAGGTAACGGGATATTGGTCTTTTCTCTGTTCAATCTGCTTGAGCGACGTAATTCCCATGCGGTTCTGCAGGCGGGAAAAGGAGGGTCGTCCGTCCGGGCCGATGCATACAATTTCTCCGTCCAGAATAACCGGGGCGGATGATACGCAGCCCGCTAAGGGTAAGAGTTCAGGATAATGGCTGGTAATATCCTTTAGATGGCGGCTGTGAATGGTTAACAGTGAGTTGTCGATGAGAATGAGAGCGCGCAATCCGTCCCATTTGATTTCATAGCCAAATTCGGCGTCATTATTGGGAAGCTGGGAAGATGGAGTTGCCAGCATGGGTTTCAATTGCGAAAATTTAAATGGCTTCATGAGAGTAGTATTTTTCCTGACGACAAAAATATTACAGCGATAAATAAAAAACAGACCGGAAATTCGGTCTGTTTGTATCGGAAATTAACTTTTTCCAATCATTTTTTCGCAGAGTATTAACTCCGCCCGAATCACTGCATTAAGTGATTCTTCTTTTTAGTAGCTTTTGTGAGCCTGGAAGCAGTCCCGGCAATAAACCGGTTTGCCGGCGGTAGGTTTGAAAGGAACTTGCGTGGTTACACCGCAATCGCTGCAAGTGGCTTCAAACATTTCCCGCGGTTGGCGGAATCCGCCGGAACGGCCATTATTTTGGGATTTACGGGCAGCGCGGCAGGAAGGGCAGCGTGAAGGCTCATTCTGGAAGCCTTTTTCTGCATAGAAAGCTTGTTCCGAAGCAGTAAAAGCAAAGTCTGCACCGCATTCCTTACAGGTAAGATTTTTGTCTTGGTAGGTCATGTCAACCAACCTCCTTAGTAAATTACTCCAACAATTGCGGGCGGTTGGTCAGTGACATGATCTATCAGCGAACCACGAGCAATTATTTTCGTTTCAGCTCATAATACCGTATTTTCCCGGCGTTTGTCAATAGTCTGCGAGTAATTTTTCCAATTCGCCCAGCATACCGGCAAATTTTTGTAAGGTAATTTCAACCGGTTCCGGTGAAGCCATATTAACGCCGGCTTTTTTCAGGATGCTGAGAGAATAGTCCGAGCCGCCGCTTTGTAAAAAGCCAATATACCGTTTTTGCGCCGGCTGCCCTTCCTGCAATATTTGTCCAGCCAGAGAGGTTGCAGCTGAATAGCCTGTTACGTATTGATATACATAGAAATCCCAATAAAAATGGGGAATACGGGCCCATTCCACATCGATTTCCTTGTCGATTTCTATATTGGCACCATAATACCGGACATTCAGCTCATGCCACAAGGCGTCCAGCATATCGGCGGTAATGGTTTCCCCATTTTCCGATTTATCATAAAGCAGTTTTTCGAATTCGGCAAACATGGTTTGGCGGTAAACGGTTCCCCGGACGGCTTCCAAATATTGATTCAAAAGATACATTTTCCGCTGCTTGTCTTTGGTGATTTTTAGCATATATTCCAAGAGCAGGATCTCATTGGTAGTAGAAGCTACTTCTGCGCAAAATGTGGTATAAGAAGCCGTCGCATAGGGCTGGGTTGCATAACTGTAGTAGCTATGGATGGCATGCCCCATCTCATGGGCCAAAGTGGAAACATCATCATAACGGTTGCTGTAATTCAGCAAAACAAAGGGATGAACGCCGTAAACTCCCCAGGAATAAGCGCCGGTTTGTTTTCCCTTATTTTCGTATACATCAATCCACCCGGATGAAAATCCTTTTTCCAGGATGGCTGTGTATTCAGGGCCTAACGGTGCCAAAGCCTGACGTACCAGACCCAGGCCTTCCTCATAGGGAGTGGTGAAGTCCACTTTGGCAACCAGGGGAGCATACATATCATACATATGAATTGTATCCAGTTTTAAGGCTTTCTTTTTCAGCGCTACATAGCGGTGCAGCGGAGCCAAATTGTCGTGGACGGTGGATATTAAATTTTCATATACGGCAATGGGAACATTATCGCCTTCCAGAGCCGATTCCAAGGTAGACTTGTATTTGCGGACTTTGGCATAAAAGATATTTTTTTTGATACTGCCGCCAAGGGTGGCGGCAAAGGTATTTCGATACTGGTTATAGGTGTTATACAGAGCTGTAAACGACTTTTGGCGTAATATGCGGTCCGGAGACATAATTAAAGTCCGGTACCGCCCTTCACTCAGGTGTACTTCCTTGCCGTTGGCGTCGGTGACGGAGGGAAATTTTAGATCGGCGTGGGCTAACATATTAAAAATGTTTTCCGGTGCCTGGGTTACTTCTGCAGAACGGGAAAGAATTTCTTCCTCCGGCTGAGAAAGAACATGCTTTTTTTGCCGGGCCAGGTCGTCGAAATAGAAACCGTATTCCTTTAGACCGGCTTCCTGTTGGCGAAATTGATTTAATACGGCTTCGGGAATAGCAAGGATCTCGGGCTCAATGAAAGCGGTGACGGCGCCGGCTTCCGCCAATAATGCCTCGGTTTTGCCGGTCATGGACTGAAATTTGGTATTGGCGGTATTTTCGTCTTTATGCATCCGGGCGAAGCCGAACAATTTGCCGCTGATGATCCCGATTTCATCACGGGCTTTTAGACATTTAAGCAGATTTTGGGCGCCGGAGGCTAATTTCCCCTGATATTGAACGACTCCCGGCAACAATGATTTCAAACGGTCAAAATCGGCCTGCCAGGCCTCGTCACTGGCATAAATATCATTTAAATGCCATTGGTATTTTGCCGGTATTTCATTGCGGTCGGGAACCTGGGAGGAAAGCGTGAACCCGTCATTAGCAAAATAACGCTCTGATGCGTCGATGAACTTTTTCAATATGAGACACTCCTTTATAAGAATGATCTAAAATATATTGGCATAAAAGGTCTGATTTTCCTCTTATAGCATACCCTTGCCCGATATTTTTCTATACTTTAAAATAACTTACAATTCCTTCAAAAATAGCATCGGCCGCTTTCTCCCTTCCGTCCGTACTTGAGAGAAGAACTTCTTCTTCCGGATTGGAAATAAAAGCAACTTCGGTAAGTACCGCCGGCATGCGGGCATGACGAATGACAAAAAAACTGGCAAAACGGACACCCCGGTCCGTTGTTCCTAATTGTCCTACCAGGTTTTTTTGAATTGCCTTAGCCAGGTATATCGATTCCGTACCCCCATAATGGAAAGTGGTTGTTCCCGATACCGTACTGTCGTTAAATGCATCATTATGAATGGAGATGAAAAGATCGGCATTAATTTTATTGGCAATATCGATACGGGATGCCAGTTCTTCGGCAACCGGCGCCCCGGCGTAGGAAACCTCCTGGTCGGACTCGCGTGTCATTACGGCGGAAGCACCGTTTTTTTGCAGTTTATAACATAATTGTTGGGCAATGGCCAGGGTATTTTCTTTTTCCAATGTACCGGCAGGACCGGCAGAGCCGGAGTCGCCGCCGCCATGGCCGGGATCAATGCAGATTGTTTTTCCCCCCAGCCGGTCACTTTCGGCGGATTCCGCATTGTCCGCTGAAAGCCGGTCCGGCGTAAACAGGAACAAGGACGGATTCCGGGTATTAATATAGACAATTCCCCGGCGGGTATCATAGGCAATCCCCCAGCGGAGTTTTTCCGCCATGCTCTTCAGTGTAGTGAGGATATCTTTGGTGACCCGGGGGTTTACCGGGATTTTCTGCCCATCTATGATGATTTGCATAGCCTCACACCCTTTTTCGTTTTACTTTGTTTATCTTATTCAACAAAGTTTAGGGGAGTGATTTGGCCGGGCAAGGATATTGACGCTTGCATGGGGAAAATACTAGAGTACGGTCTGTTGACACTATGAGAAGATAGGTGAGTTGTTTGAAGATAGTATTAACCACGTTAAATGCCAAGTTTATTCATTCTTCCCTGGCGTTACGTTATTTAAAGGTCTCTTGTCGGGACGCCGGCGCTGAGATAAAGATTAAGGAATACACCATTAATAATGAACCACTGGCAGTTCTGGGTGATATCTACCGGGAAAAACCGGATGTCGTTGGCTTGGCGTGTTATATATGGAATATTGAGCAAATTTTAAGTCTGGCCCAAATGATACGCAAGGTTTTGCCCCAAACTAAAATTATTCTTGGCGGTCCGGAGGTATCCTTTGATCCCTTGGAAACAATGAACCGGCATTCCTGGGTGGATTATATCGTAACGGGGGAGGGGGAAAAGGGATTTCGGGAGCTTATTTTGGCGTTAAAAGACGGCGGCAGTGTCGAGGAACTCGAGGGACTGGCGTTCCGCCGGAACGGGGTTGCCGGTGTAAACGGCGCACCGGCAATAATTAACGATTTGAATACCCTGCCGTTTCCTTACGACGAGGCAGATATGGAGCAGTTGAAGGATAAAATCATTTATTATGAATCCTCCCGGGGCTGTCCCTTCCGCTGCCAATACTGTTTATCCAGCGCGACGCAGGGAGTCCGGTACCGCTCCCGGCAGCAAGTTTTGCAAGAACTTGCCTTTTTTATTCGCCATGACGTCAAGCAGGTTAAGTTTGTGGACCGCACGTTTAACGCACGGAAAGAACATTATCTGCCCATTTTTCAGTTCCTGGCCGGTCAGGATTGCCGGACTAATTTTCATTTTGAAATGGCAATTGACAGTTTGGATGAAGAGACTCTTCAATTTTTACGCCAGATTCCGCCGGGCCGTTTTCAATTTGAGATCGGCGTTCAGTCGACCTATGAACCGGCGCTTAATGCCATTTGCCGTCATAACGATTGGCCGTCCATTGTTGCAAAAGTAAACCGGATTCAGTCTTATAACAATATCCACATGCATCTGGACTTGATTGCCGGACTGCCGCAGGAAACTTACGAGCGGTTTGCCGGTTCCTTTAATGCTGTATATGCTTTACAGCCGGATATGCTGCAGATTGGCTTTCTGAAACTCTTAAAGGGGTCGGGCATTCACAAGGCGGCTAAACAGTATGGTTATGTAGCGATGGATACGGCACCTTATGAGGTTTTGGCCAATAACTATATAAATTATGAGCAGGTCCGGCAGCTGAAAAACATGGAAACGGTATTTAATCTATTTTATAATAGCGGACGAATGCGGCTGACTACCGCCTGGATTATCCGGACTCAGGAAAAAAACGCATTTTCTTTCTATTCGCGGCTGGCCCGGTACTGGGAAGAAAAGGAGCTGTTTATGATGGCTTATAGTGCAAAATCTCTTTATCGGCATTTCTTTGCCTTTTGCCAGGATGCCTATGGGGAGATGCAAAGGTTATGGGAGCAACTGTTGAAGATGGATGCGTTGTTAACCGACCAGGGAACCATCCGGCCTGATTTGTTAGCCTGGAATGGAGAAAAGTGGGCTGGAGAAAAGAATGATTTTTGGCGGGACAAGAACCGCCTGCAGCGTTATTTACCCGGCTATTCATTTACTACCTGGCGTGACAATAAAAAGAAATTTCTGATCGAAGTTTTTGACGTAGATATCCCGGAATATTTGCGGTCAGGTACGGTGGTTTACAAACCGACGGCCCTTTTATTTTCGTATGCCGGGAAAGAAGCGTCCTATCAATTATTGCCTGACCGGGATTTCTGGCTGGAAGGGGAAACTGCGACCGATGATGCGCTATAATGTGTATTCTGAATATCTGCGCCGGCGATACGGCGAGAAAGTATATAAACTGCCTGTGAGCCTGCCTGTTACCTGCCCTAACCGGGACGGCACCTGCGGTACCGGCGGGTGCGTGTTTTGCGGCGAAATTGGCGCCGGTTATGAAAACCTGCCTGCATCTCTGGGAGTCGCGGAACAAATTGCGGCGAACCGGAATCATATCGCCCCCAAATATAAAGCAAAAAAGTTTATTCCTTATTTTCAAAATTTTAGCAATACCTATTTGCCGCCGGCACAATTACAGGAATATTTGATTCAGGCCTGTCAAGACGATGTGGTTGCCCTGGCGCTGGCTACCCGGCCGGACTGTATCCATGAAAGGTATTTGGAGATTCTGGCGGAAATAAAAAGGCGGTACCAGGTAGATATCAATATTGAATTGGGGTTGCAGACCGTTAATTATCATTCCCTGCACAAAATTAACCGGGGTCATACGTTGGCGGAATTTATTGACGCGGTGTTGCGGATCAAACGATACGGTTTGGAGACTTGTGCTCACTTAATTTTAAACTTGCCATGGGATAATGAGACGGATGTAATTGAGAATGCCAAGGTTTTATCCGCCCTTACCGTCGACCAGGTCAAACTGCACGCTTTGTACGTTGTGAAAGGAACAATGTTGGCAGAGTGGTATGAAAGCGGGGCGATACAGATCATTGGCAGAGAAGAATATATTGAACGGGTTGTGACATTTCTGGAATATCTCCATCCCGATATTGTAGTGCAGCGGCTTATCGGCCGGGCGCCGGCGGAAAGTACCTTATTTGCCAACTGGCAAACGGGATGGTGGAAAATCCGGGATAAGATTGAACAAATTTTAGAAGCAAAGGATACCTGTCAGGGACGCCGCTGTATTTATTTACAGGGGAGGGCGGTGCAAAAATTTTTGTAAATTAGTTGTAACTTCTTACATTGAATCAGATATCTGGTATAATGAAAGTGTAAATGTTGTATATTGGGGGAGAATTTGTTCCCGCGTAAAGACGAGGAGAGATTATTGTGCAGATTCATTCGTTATTTGGTTCCGGCAAAGCAGTGGTTTCGTTTGAAATATTCCCGCCCAAGCCGAATTATTCCCTGGACACAATTTTTGCTACGCTGGATGGCTTAAAAGAACTTAAGCCGGATTTTATCAGCGTTACTTATGGCGCAGGCGGCAGCAGTACGGAACGTTCCATTGAAATTGCCGACAAGGTTAAAAATGAATATCATATCGAAACATTAGCCCATTTAACTTGTGTCGGTTCCACGCGGGGCGATATCGAAAAGGTCCTAAACCGGTTTAGCAACCACAATATAGAAAACGTACTGGCTCTGCGCGGGGATCCGCCCCAGGGACAGGCGGGCTTCGCGGCTTCGAACCCTGGCTATAAATACGCCGGGGATTTAGTAGCCCATATAAAGGAACGGACTGATTTTTGCGTTGCGGCGGCGGCCTATCCGGAGGGTCATTTGGAGTGTCCGGATTTGAATGTTCATTTCAGCCATTTGAAAGCAAAAGTAGACCAGGGGGTAGATTTCTTAATTACCCAACTGTTTTTTGACAATAATATATTTTTTACATTTCTGGATAAGGCCCGCGCCCAGGGAATTTACTGTCCCGTTGTGGTGGGGATCATGCCGGTGCTTAATGCCGCCCAAATTAAACGCATGACCAGCTTGTGCGGCGCATCCGTTCCCGACGGTTTGCAGAGGATCCTTGAAAAATATGCAAATTCGGCTGCGGATATGGAGAAGGCCGGTATTGAATATGCGTGCCGGCAAATTAACAATCTGTTAGAGAATCATGCGGATGGCATTCATTTATATACCATGAATAAGGCAGAGCAGGCCCGAATTATTATGCATCAAACCGGACTTCGCTAATTATCTGTGAAAATTCGCAAAAAACTTGCTTTTCTGTGTATTTATGAGCTTATTTACAATTCGCTTTTTCATTGTTAATATAATAAATGCAATTTTAATGAAAGGACGTATATTAGCAATGCAAAAGCTTGAACTGCTGAACCGCATTCAAAAGCTGGCATCCATTGTGCATAGCGAGGATTTGACCCAGCAGCTTTCTGCCGAGAGTTTAAATGATTTACGGCGTGTTTTGGATGAAATGACGGAAGAGTACATTGTTAGTTACTGCTAAGCGGGTTATATTAAATTGCTCTTAGGCGGCTAAGAGCTTTTTATATTGGACAAAAAAATATCCCTCTCAAATTTTGAGAGGGATATTTTTTTGTTATGCACGACCGCTGCAGTTTAAAACGTTTTTAACTTTATGTTTTACCATACTCTTAATTGCTTCACGCGCCGGTTTCAAGTATTGGCGAGGATCGAAATCACCAGGATGTTTGGCGAAATGTTCCCGAATGGACGCAGTCATTGCCAGGCGCAGGTCGGTGTCAATATTGATTTTACAAACACCCAGCTTACCGGCTCTTAACAGCATATCTTCCGGAACACCCTGAGCACCGGGGATCTCACCGCCATATTCGTTGCATTTAGCAACAAATTCAGGAAGAACGGTAGATGCACCATGAAGTACTAAGGGGAAATTAGGAAGCATTTTGGAGATTTTTTCCAGACGGGCGAAATCTAGAGACGGTTCGCCTTTGAATTTGTATGCGCCATGGCTGGTACCGATTGCGATAGCCAGCGAATCAACGCCGGTGCGTTCTACAAACTCGACGGCCTGATCAGGGTCAGTATACGTGGCATCTTTTGCATTTACTTTTACAGCATCCTCAACCCCGGCCAGACGGCCTAATTCTGCTTCAACCACTACGCCACGAGCATGCGCATATTCAACAACTTTTTTGGTGACGGCGATATTTTCTTCAAAAGGATGTTTCGAACCGTCAATCATGACAGAAGAAAATCCACCGTCGATACAGCTTTTACATACTTCGAAATCTTCACCGTGGTCAAGATGAAGAGCGATGGGCAAACCTGTATCTTCCAAAGCGGCTTCAACCAGTTTAACCAAATAAACATGTTTGGCATATTTACGGGCGCCTGCCGATACCTGCAGGATAAGGGGGGCATTTTCTTCTTTCGCCGCGTCGACAATACCTTGAATGATTTCCATGTTGTTGACGTTAAATGCTCCAACGGCGTATTGACCATCATAAGCTTTTTGGAACATTTCTTTAGTTGTAACTAATGGCATAGAATCCCTACCTCCTGGAAATAATTTCTTTGCATAGAATTCATTATAAAATTCTAAAGGATGTATGTCAACCCGCAATTGTGATTTTGCGAGTTAATTCCCATTATTTTGATAAAAACGTAATAAAAAAGTCATATCGTCAGGAATTGGACTAACGGTGACAATACGTTGGGCAGTAACGGGATGAGAAAAATTCAGCTGGAAAGCGTGTAAGGCTTGCCGGTGAATCAGAGTGGAAGGGGGGCCATAGAGGTCGTCCCCGAGAATTGGATGCCCCATATGGGCCAGGTGGACCCGGATTTGGTGCGTTCTGCCTGTTTCCAGTTCTAGCTTTAACAGACTGGCTTGTCCCATATTTTTTAGTACTTGGTAATGCGTTATGGCACTTTGGCCATCAGGCCGGACCATGCGTTCAATAATACTGTCCGGTGCCCTGCCGATCGGAAAATCAATAATTCCCGAGCCTTTACCGGGTACGCCGTGAACGATTGCCAGGTAGGAACGTTGGAATCGTTTGTTTGTTTTAGTGGATAGTTGGTGCTGAATGTTAGGATATTTAGCAATCGCCAGAAGACCGGAAGTGTTACGGTCCAACCGGTGAATCGGATGAAATCCGTAGGGCCGGTTTTTTTGCTGATAATAAAAAATGACACCATTGGCTAATGTTTTCGTTTCATTCCGTACGGTAGGGTGGACCAGCAATCCGGCCGGTTTATTTACTATTAATAGGAAATCGTCTTCGTAACGGACATCAAGCGGCACTTCCGCCGGGGTTAGTGTGCGGTCCGGAGTCAACTCGATGCGGACAATATCGCCGGCCGTTACCAGGGTGCGGGGCAAAGCAGTTTTTTCATTGACCGTTAAAATTCCGTTTCTTTTGATTCGTCGCCACAAGGTGAGTGAAATTCCACACTGATACCGTAGAAAATCACCCACAGGGACTGTTGTCAGAGAAGGGGGGACGGTAAAAACCAGCATAATCAGGCTCCTCTATCGTTCTATTATCATATTCTTTCTGGTTTGAAAAAAAAAATTCCTGCTGTCGAGAAAAGAGCAGCAGGATTTCGATTATGATTATAATGAATTTTGGATCATAGCCACCAGTTCGGCAATATGTTCTCTTTCCATAAGCAATGTTTCTTTTAGGTAGTCATCCATAGGAGTGCCGCGAGCACCAAGAATCGTTGCAAAGCGGCGGTGACGACGCAGTAAAGCTTGTGTTAACAACAGCAGTAGCCCGCGATTTAAGCCGGCACTGCGGTCGACCGTATCGATTGTGTTACGCGTTTCCAAACGATATTTACGGATAGTTGTATTCATTGATTCATCGTGCATGCAAACCATATGCAGCACATCCATATAAGCCTGCCAGTGGTTAAAAGCCATATCATCTAAACATTCACGCATGTCCCCGCTTGCTTGTTCGGCAGTTTCTAAGACGGTACGCATTAATTCCAACTGGTCAATAGATTCTTGATGCAGGGTGCGCATATGTTCCGCATCAAGTACCATTGTTTTGCGGGTAAACGGTTTTCTCATTACATATTTTCCCCTCCTTGCCCCCCGGTTGCGCTTTTCTTATGACACCTTTATGTAAAAGGTGTGCATAAGCGCACACCTAGCGACGATGAGACTTGTAGGGAGCGATAAAGCGCAAACATTTAATGGGAATATGCATGGATAGGGATTTTCCGCACAGGCAAACATTTACAATAATAAAGTTGCAGCCGACATAACAGAGTGTACCGCAAAATGATTCGCGGCGGCCAATTCTCGCATCTACGGAAAACAGTACCTCGTCTCCTAATAAAGTCATGATACGGTCTTGAAATGTTTCCGTGTAATACATTTTTTGCGGCATATGTTCTTCTTCACACATCATTTCGGGGCCCATGTAGTCGCAGCAAGGTTCCATTTTATCTTCTCCGTGATACCAATGTGGATATTTGCTGTCCATTGATTTTACATCCTCCTTTATTTGTCGATTGGGCAAATAATAAATTCTTAATATCTGATATATCATATGAATTGCCGCAACATAATGCTACACTTGGTAAGGGAATGAAATAGAAGAAATGAGACGGTTTTTGTGAAGTACCGATGCTATTTTTAGAGTCCGGCAAACTTGCGGTTGGAAAGCCCTGTGTAACTATAATATGGTAGGAGATTGCTAAAGTGTGCAGGAAATTGATAATTTACCGCGAATAAAAAAATTAAAGTTTCCGTATTTCTTGCTGCCCTTGCTCATTTGTTTTATAAAACCAGTTTTAAATTTATGGTAAGAAATGGAGATTATGCTTCATGGGGTTGTTAACACATGGTAATATTATTTTGCTGGGGTTTATTGTTTGGGTCTGTATTGCGCCAAAAATTAACAGTCCTCAATATGGGGAGTCTTTTTTAGCGTATATGGTGGCATTGCTATTTAGTTTAACTGCCAGTACAGAATTAATGATGGTTAAACCGGTAGCATTCTTTTTTACAGTTGGCGGTGTATTGGCTTTTTGCTATATCGTAGCAAGAAGAACAATTCGGATTACATTTCGAAAATAGGTAAGGCAAAAGGAGGAAGTCGGTTCCGTGGCAAAAGATTGCTCATTTGATATTGTTTCCGAGGTAGACATGCAGGAAGTTGACAACGCAGTAAATCAGACCGCTAAGGAGATCGGTCAACGGTTTGATTTCCGCGGCAGTAAAGCAAATGTCAGCTTGGAAGGGGAACAAATAAAGATCGTTGCTGATGACGATTATAAACTAAAAAGCGTGATTGATATCTTGCAGACTAAGGTAATAAAACGGGGGATATCATTAAAGAGCCTTGATTATGGACGGGTTGAACCGGCTGCGCAGGGAACGGTTCGGCAACTGATAACCATAAAAAAGGGAATCAGTAAGGAAAAGGGAAAAGAAGTAGTGGCCGCAATTAAGGATCCGAAACTGAAGGTGCAAGCACAGATCATGGATGACCAAGTTCGCGTTTCCGGTAAAAATAAGGACGATTTGCAAAATGTTATTGCTAAATTGAAACAGGCTGATTTCGGAATTGATTTGCAATTTGTCAATTTCCGGTCATAACGATTTGGACTTCCGCTGCGTCGGAAGTTCTTTTGCTAGCAGATAATCACTCTGTTGTCTTAATAAAGCCATCTTAGAATGGCGTAAGGTTATTTATGAGAAGGGTGGGTACCTTTTATGGATGTAAAGCAGCGCATCGAAGAACGTCATTTAAAACAAGCCGAACAACTGGAACGGTGGCATAGTGAACAGGAACATAATCAGGAGATAGAAAATCAATTAGCTGCTTTGAGTAAATTTAGTTATGAAGCGGTCGACTATGAGCCTTTTTTAGTCCGGACACCATGGAAGGAACCGCCTTTAACCGATTATTCTTATTTAGTAGAGGAAGCACAATTAAAAGCAGAGAGTGCCTATATTATGCCCCTTGCCGTACGAACCGGCCTGTTGCTTCTTTTATTGACGATCGTTGTCATTAGTGGCAATGCGGCTGCTTTTTGGGTTGCCGGTACAGCAGGAACCGCCTTGGCGGTCTCATTATACTTGAAGGTCGTAGAACGCAAAAAAATGATTGTGACAGCTGTAAACGAAGCTCAGTTACAGGTGAAAAATAAAGAAGAAGAAGAACGGAAAAAGAATGAAGCAGCCAAAAAAGCCCATGAGAATACGGAAAATGAGCGGATTGCGGCAATTAACCGCCTGTTAAACGGAGAATTGGGTGCAGTTATTTTACGTTTGGATGAAGTATTGACGAATTTACGAATGCCTGTACTTATTGAAGTGGATATTGATATTCATAAGGAAATTCCTTTGCTGCGAATCTGGTTGCCGGCCAAAATGGTCATTCCCAGGCAGCGGAGCACTCTTTTGTCCTCCGGCAGAATTCAATATGAGGACAAAGAAATCAGAAAAATTAATCAGCAGTATTTGGAACTCTGTTCGGCTGTTATTAGCCGGATTCTCGCCATTGTTTACGGGAATATTCCTTCCTTTGATGTTGGTTATGTGTGGGGGATGATCAAGGACGGTCCGGAAGACGAATGCATCGTTATGGGAAGGTTTGACCGCCAGGCGGTAATCGATGCCTGTCGTGCAGCAAGTGGTATAACTGCCTTAAAGGCTCTGCAGGCTGAATTTGATTATGACCAGTCCCTGAATTTTTTTCCGCAAAAGGCTCGCTGGCCGGAAGAATGGGGAGAGGCTGAGCATAATATGCTCCGGAGTTTACATGTAAAGATTTTTAAATAAAAATTATTTTTAACAAATTAACAAACAAAGAGGAATTTATTTCTGTGCGGAGAAGTATACTATATATGCAATTTATTCCACAGAGAAACAAATGAGGAGGGAATTCTATGAAGTTTACAGATGTGATTCAAAGTGCGGACTGGAAAGCCGAAAAGCATGTGCCTGTAATCAGTGCGCCGGAAACGGTTAAGGCGGGAGAAAAATTTAATGTCGAGGTATGCGTGGGAAAAGAGATTGCTCATCCCAATACTACCGAACATCATATTCGCTGGATTAAGCTGTACTTTAAACCGGACAACGGCAAATTTGCTTATGAATTAGGTACATACCAGTTTGATGCTCATGGGGAATCCGCAGAAGGGCCGAATAAGGGCCCGGTTTATAGCGAGCCGGCTGTTAATGCCTTTATTAAGTTGAGCGCTTCCGGCACCTTGCTGGCAGCCGCTTATTGCAACATTCATGGTTTATGGGAAAGCTCAAAAACCATTACGGTGCAAGCTTGATAAGAACGTGTTAGTTAATAATAAGGTCGTGGAGTTATATCCGCTCCGAAAAAATCCCGGTGATGCCGGGATTTTTTTGTGTTTAAAATGCACTATAATGATGAAAATCTGTTAAAATATAATAAATATTAACATTTTGTGTTCTTGAAAATGAACATTTTGCTCTTGGAGTGAGAATACGTGATAAAAGTATTTTTGTTTTTTGCTATCTTCTCTACTTTATGGAACTACTCGATTCCAAGGCGATACAGGGAATATGAAGCGGGAACCAGGACGGGCGGGAAGAGGGCTTACCGGCTGTTGCTGATGGATTTGGCGAGGAAAACCGGCATAAAAGGAATACGTTATCTGGTATTATTTTTTTTAGTTTTTGGCTGGTTAATTTTAACCGGTTATTTTGTGACGGTAAGTGTCTATTTTGACACTTACGGGCTGAATGCAGCAGCAGCCATGACGGCGATCCTGACGACGATTGCGCTGTTGAAGGATATGCAATCGGTACATACCAATTTTCTTCAGTGGTGTTATGAGCAGGATGATACGGTTCTGGATGTAACACGTGGCTGCTGGGAAATGATTTTGGCAGGATTGGTGCTGGTCAGGATTTTTTTATATCCCTAATGTCCGTCTCTGGGAGGAGTTTGTTCTTTTGTGAAGAATAGAAAGTGTTATTGTGCTAATTATTGGTTACAGGGGGATGGACATGGCTCTAATAGTAAAAAAGTTTGGCGGCAGTTCTGTAGCGACTCCCGATAAAATTAAAGGGGTAGCCGAAAGAATATTGCGGGAAAAACAGCAAGGAGATCAGATTGTGGTTGTAGTATCCGCTATGGGGGATACTACGGATGAATTAATTGATTTATGTACAGCGATTACCGATGAAACGCATGGGCGGGAAATGGATATGTTACTATCAACGGGTGAGCAGATATCCATTGCTCTTTTGGCAATGGCCTTAAAAAAGCTGGGACATCCGGCTGTTTCTTTGACCGGTTATCAGGCGGGAATCCGCACGAATGAAAATTTCGCCAAGGCTAGAATTGTGAATATGGACCCCGCCCGGGTTTCGCAAGAATTAAATAGGGGTAACATCGTAGTGGTAGCCGGATTTCAAGGCGTAACGCCGGGTGGTGATATTGCGACGCTGGGAAGAGGGGGCTCGGACACGACGGCGGTGGCATTGGCTGGGGCGTTACAAGCGGATGTCTGTGAAATTTATACGGACGTGGATGGCGTTTATTCGGCTGACCCCAGGATTGTAACCAAAGCCAGAAAGATGAAGGAAATTACTTATAATGAAATGTTGGAAATGGCCAGACTGGGGGCGGTGGTTATGCAGCCGCGCTCGGTAGAAATGGGAAAACACTACGGTGTACCGATTCATGTTCGCTCAACATTTACCCAGGAATCGGGGACATTTATCAGGGGGGAATATACTATGGAAGAACGGGAATTTATCATTAGAGGTGTCACACATGATAACAATGTGGCTAAAATTGCCATTCTGGGAGTACCGGACCATCCGGGAGTAGCTTATAAAATTTTTTCCGCGTTAGCGGCTGCCAATATTGATGTAGATATGATTGTACAAAGTATTCGCAATACCGATAAAAATATTAACGATATTTTGTTTACCATTGCCAAACCGGAACTGAACCAGACCAAAAGTATCATTGAACAGTTGGGAAAAGAAATCGGCATACTCGGTGTAATTGTAGAGGATCATGTAGCTAAAGTATCGGTTGTCGGTGCCGGCATGCTGGGAAGCCCCGGTATTGCGGCAACAATGTTCGGAGCCCTGGGGGACGCCGGGATTAATATTGAAGTGATCAGCACGTCGGAAATCAGCATTTCCTGTCTGATCCGGGCTGATTTGGTTCAGCAGGCAGTGAATGCGATTCATAATCGATTTTTCCCGGAAAAGAAATAATCACTGTTTATAAAATTTTGTCTGAAACGCAAACCGTATTATTATCTAATGCGGTATTGCGTTTTTTTTATTTAATAACATAACAAGTATACATATCGTTAGAAATAATGTATTGAAATATGATAGTTAGAAAGAATTACCGCCATGATATTCTTAGTTATTAGGAGGAGTTATGTATACTTAGTAGAATTTATTACAACCATAGAAAGTCATAGCAGCTTATTTCCGCTCCGTTTCTGTGGCAGGGAAAGAAAGGGGGGAAATCTCAGTAAGCCGCAGAACGACAGCGTAATAAGATAACCGCCGGGATAAGACAGAGGATAAACTTGTGAGGAAACATGGAAACTCATAATGTTACCCCTCAGGAAGCGAAGGCGGTTATGGATAGAATGCCTTCCCATAAGAAATAATCCAAAATTACTGAGGAGGAAACACAATGAAAAAGAAATTGCTGGTTGCTGCTATTATGGCGGCCATGACTCTTTCCGCTTCCGCTGTTTTCGCTGCCACTCCGATTAATTTCTCCGGCGACGGTTACTTGCAATACAATAATACACAAGGGGATACGGGCGGCAATAATGGTTTCGACAGCCGGATCCGCCTGAATATTGACGGGACTGTTGACAATGTCCTGAATGTTCACGTTCGGGCAAAAACGCTTACAGACCTTTCAACTTCTTATGTTGGTTCTGAAAATGGCCAAGTACAATTCGACCAGGCTTGGGTAGGCGGAAAATTGGACAATGTTGATTTGAAAGCCGGTAAAATGTCACTCTACTCCGGTAAAGGCCTGTTGATGGATGACGATGGCTTCAACGGTATTCAGGCCGGTGCTGCTTTGGACGGCGTGCAACTAAACGGATTTTATGGTAAAGATAGCGGCAGAGTCAAAACCAATATAGCAGAAATGAAAACCGCTTTCGGCGATGTAAATTTTGGCGCCAACTATATGGAATATGGTGCTGATCATTACTATGGCTTAAATGCCGATACCAAAGTTGGCGACGCAGTCCTGAATGTTGAATATGTAAAAAATACGACTACCAGTGATAACGGTTATATGGCCGGTGTAACCATGGGGAATTATACCGTTTCCTACCGTGATATTGAACCGACGGCTATTGACGTGCATACCACCAACACCAACTACATTGATTCCAAAGGCTTCAAAGTGGCTGCACGCTATGGCTTGAGTAAGAACTCCAGCATTACTCTCTATCAGGATTTTGCCAAACATCATGACGGATCTGGAAATCATGAACGTACTAACGTAGAATACGATTATAATTTCTAACCTTACTGAATTAAATTTTGTCCCAATTAAGACGGCCCGGCAAAGGGTCGTCTTAATTTTTAACAAAATTTTCAACGCATGAAAGCAGTGTTTGAAGCCATTCTATAAATGGGTGCCAAATAATCTAAAAAGGGAGGTTTTGCGTAATGTCAAGGAGTAGAAAACCTGTAAATCCCTCTGCACAACAGGCACTTGACCGCCTGAAAGAAGAAACGGCAAGCGAACTTGGTTTAAAAGACTACAAAAACACCTACAAAGGTGCTTTGACCTCAGCCGATAATGGCCGGGTCGGTGGTCATATGGTACGTAAAATGATCGAATCTCAGGAACAGCAGTTTTCTGGCGGCACCACCGGAACCATGAGTGCCACTAATACTACCACCAATAGTATTACTAACAGTTATCAGCAAGGGAAGACCTTAACTTCCCAATATGATGCCAATAGGAAACCGTAACTTGCTGAGAGCAGGCCGTAAGGTCTGCTCTCCTGGCATTTTCTTAGAAAATTTTGTTAAAGTTAGCTATTTTGGCAGATTATAAACAGGAAATACTATGATCGAGCCAGAAATAATAAAACATTCTAGTGAAAACTATTTACTAAAAGGAGGACCTTTGTGGAAGCGGTACTAATAAAGAATTTTGCTCAGCATATCGGCAAGGAAGTCACAGTGCAAGGATGGCTGTATAATAAGCGGTCTTCGGGTAAAATTTTGTTTTTGATTGTCCGGGATGGTTCGGGCTTAGTACAAGGCGTACTGGTTAAACAGGAAATTGGCGAGGACTTGTTTGCGTTGGGAAAACAATTGACCCAGGAAAGTTCTGTAAGGTTGACCGGGATTGTTAAAGAAGAGCCCAGGTCGGTCGGCGGCTATGAAATGCAGATTACAGGTTTGGAGGTAATCTGCATTGCCGAGGAATATCCGATTACCCACAAAGAACACGGCGTTGACTTTTTAGCTGACCGGCGCCATTTATGGATTCGCGCGCCGCGGCAGATGGCGATTTTGCGCATTCGTTCGGAGATTGAACATGCGTTGCGTCAATTTTTTTACGAGCGCGATTTTGTTCTTGCCGATGCGCCGATTATGACACCGGCAGCCTGTGAGGGAACCACGACGTTATTTGAACTGGATTATCACGGGGAAAAAGCCTATTTATCCCAAAGCGGCCAATTATACAACGAAGCAACGGCTATGGCCCTGGGGCGAATTTATTGTTTTGGGCCT
Source organism: Allolucifera butyrica (assembly GCF_900476375.1). Taxonomy (GTDB): domain Bacteria; phylum Bacillota; class Negativicutes; order Sporomusales; family UPPP01; genus Lucifera; species Lucifera butyrica. The sequence continues at coordinate 159,688 of NZ_UPPP01000094.1, forward strand.
ACTTTCCGGGCGGAAAAATCAAAAACCAGGCGTCACTTGATGGAATTTTGGATGATTGAAGCGGAAATGGCTTATTTGGATATGAATGATAATATGCAGTTGCAGGAAGAAATGATCACTTATGTGATTCAGAGAGTAGTAGACCGCTGCGCACGGGAATTAAAAATCCTCGACCGGGACGTAGAAAAACTAAAAGCAATAAAATTGCCTTTCCCGCGGATTAGTTATACGGAAGCGGTTGAAATTCTCAAGCAGGCAGGCGAAGAGTTTGTGTGGGGCGATGATTTTGGCGCTCCCCATGAAACCATTATTTCCAGTCATTTTAATGCGCCGGTTTTTGTTCATCGTTATCCTACGGAGATTAAAGCTTTTTATATGAAACCCGACCCGGAAGACCCGCGGGTCGTATTAGGAGCCGATTTGCTGGCCCCGGAAGGCTACGGAGAAATTATTGGCGGCGGTCAGCGTATTGACGACTTAGCGCTTTTGCAGGCACGGATTGCGGAGCATAAATTACCGGAAGAAGCATTTGCCTGGTACCTGGATTTAAGAAGATATGGATCGGTGCCGCATTCCGGTTTTGGTTTGGGGCTGGAGCGTACCGTAGCCTGGCTTTGCGGTTTGGAACATATCCGGGAGACCATCCCGTTCCCGAGGATGCTGCATAAAATGTATCCTTAAGATAATAAAAGACTAGGGCGGCTTATAAAATTGTATTGCGGTTCCGCAAGTAAAGGCAGGAGGATAGAGTATGATGTTTAGTTTGGCTGCATCCCATGCCAAGGGAAAATTGGCCACGGATAAAATTTTTGGCGCCAGCGCTGCGGCCGGAAAAGCTGTGGCGCAATATGGAAAAGAGAACGTGGTTAATGCTACGATAGGAGCTATTTTAGACGATCAGGAGAGGCTGATTTGTCTCCCGACTGTAGAGACGGTTTATCGCGGCATTCCCATGAATGAGGTAATTAATTATGCGCCCATCGCCGGGTTGCCAGATTTTTTAGAAGCAGCCGTTGATGTTTGCTGCGGGTCCCACCGTCCGGATGCATACATAAGAGCCGTTGCTACTGCCGGCGGTTCGGGTGTGATTCACCATGCCATATGGAACTATTCTGAGATTGGCGATACGGTATTAACTGCCGACTGGTATTGGGGGCCATATAAAGTCCTTTGTGAGGATGCCTTGCGTAAACTGGATACCTATGCCCTGTTTGACGAACAGCAAGCGTTTAATGTGGCCGCTTTTGAAACGAAAGTAAAATCTCTGTTAAGCAAACAGGACAGTTTGTTGATCATTATTAATACCCCGGCCCATAATCCCACCGGGTACAGTCTTACCGACGCGGAATGGGACAGTGTCCTGAATGTTTGCAAAGATAGTGCCAAAGTCGGTAGCAAGCGGATTGTTGTTCTGGTGGATGTGGCCTATATGGATTATGCCGGTGAAAAAGACGCCTGCCGTTCTTTTCTAAGAAAATTTGGTGGATTGCCGCAGAATATCCTGACTGTTTTGGCTTTCAGCATGTCAAAAGGTTATACTATGTATGGACAGCGTACCGGCGCCATGATCGGCGTATCCTCCAGTCAGGATGTGATCAGGGAATTCGAAGCAATTAACCAGTATACCAGCCGGGCTACCTGGTCCAATATTAACCGCGGCTGTATGCGGTTGCTGGCAACGATTCATCAGGATAAACTTCTTTCGGCGCAACTGGAACAGGAACGGGAAGTTCTATACCGGATGATCCGGGACCGGGCGGAAATTTTCATGGCAGAAGCCAGCAATGTAGAGCTCAAGATGCTTCCCTATGTGGCCGGATTTTTCTTGTCGGTTCCGGCTAAGAACACCGATGCGGTTTGTGATGAATTGCATAACGATAATATTTTCGCCGTACCTTTGGCCAAAGGGGTCCGTATTGCAGTTTGTGCCGTGCCGGCTTTGAAAATTAAGGGAATGGCCGCAAAAGTGAAACGGGCAATCGACATAGTAGAAAATGGCTAGTTAATAACAGACTCTGCCGGAAAAACTATTTTCGGGAGGGTGATTGATATGGGACGTCGTCGTCAGAATTTTATTGATGATTCGATTATGGAATTTCCCCGCGGCGGTTTTTGGGCAATTCATTTTATCGGAGCTGTATTGCTGTTTTTCATGGGTATGCGCTTTGCGGTTCGACGTGCACCGTTTCCCATGGTTGCGTACCGGTTTTTACGCATGTTGACACATCATTGACCGGCGAAAAGGGTGAACATTTTAAGTTCACTCTTTTCGCATTTTATGGTATAGTAGGTGAGGGTTACATTGTACCCACATTTCGCATCCTGAACTTATGCGACAAAGGACTGCGAAAAATGGGACTGATTGACAGGAGGTAATTATGTTTCATTTGAAACCGAAGGAAGAAAAATTTTTCGAACTGTTTTCACAAAGTACCCGCCTGGCGCGTAAAAGTGCCTACATATTGAAGGACATTATGGATGATCATACCAAGCTGGCCGAGCAGGTTGAAGTGATTTCTGATTTGGAACATGAAGCGGATGAACTGAACGACGCCATTATTGACAGATTAAATCAGACCTTTATAACGCCGCTTGACCGGGAAGATATTTTTGCAATCGCCACAATGCTTGATGATGTGGTTGACTTTGTACAGGGCACCATGGAGCGAATGGTACTTTATCATACCGGCAAACCTTCTAACGGGGCGGCTGAATTAGCCAGGCTGATTGCCGATTGTACGGAAGAGTTGGTAAAAGCTTTTGATCTGCTAAGAAACATTCAGGGGAACCAGCATAAAATCCTGGACCATACGCGAAAAATCGTCGTACTCGAAAGTGAAGGTGACCGTATTTACCGTAAGGAAGTTGCCAATTTATTTACCAGTTGTCCCGATCCGATTGAAATTATTAAGTGGAAGGAAATTTTGGAACACTTGGAGGACGCTCTTGACCATTGTGAAAATATTGCCGACTTGCTGCGGGGCGTGGTTATGAAATATGCCTGATATTTTAATGATTGTGGTTATTATTTGTTCCTTATCGTTTGATTATATTAACGGGTTTCATGATACCGCCAACGCAATCGCCACTTCTGTTTCCACCAGGGCGCTTACACCGCGCCGTGCTGTCTGGCTGGCCGCCGGGTTGAACCTGCTGGGAGCGCTTTATAGCACCGGAGTTGCGAAAACCATTGGCGGTGATATTGTAAAGTCGGCTCATTTGGTAAACGAGCATACGATTATTTCCGCCATGCTGGGGGCAATTTGCTGGAATTTGCTTACGTGGTGGTTTGGCATTCCCAGTAGTTCCTCTCACGCGCTGATCGGGGGGATTATCGGCGCTGTTATGATTAGTAAAGGCAGTGAGGCTTTAAATATCGAAGGAATTTTAAAGATTGTTGGCTCTTTAATTTTTTCTCCTGTCATCGCCATGATTACCGGTCTGATTATTATGATTGCTTTATTTTGGATTTTCGGCAGGATGGCTCCGGCTAAGCTTAATTTCCGCTTTAAAAAGATGCAGGTTTTGTCGGCGGCTATGATGTCATTTTCCCACGGTTCTAATGATGCCCAGAAGGCAATGGGGATTATAACCTTAGCTTTGGTTAGCTCCGGTTATCTTCCTACGTTTGAAGTTCCTTTCTGGGTAAAACTGGCGGCTGCTACCGCGATGGGGTGTGGGACGGCCGCCGGGGGCTGGCGGATTATCCGGACTATGGGGGGGAAAATATTTAAATTAGAGCCGATTACCGGTTTTGCCGCCGATGTAAATTCCTCTTTAGTTATTTTCGGAGCAACACTGCTTCATTTGCCGGTCAGTACTACCCACGTTGTTTCCGGCTCCATAATGGGAATCGGGTCGGCGAAACGGATCCATGCCGTTCGCTGGGGAGTAGCGCAACAGATGGTAATGGCCTGGGTATTGACCATTCCTTCCACAGCAGTCGTAAGCGCTATTATTTATAAATTAATTACGGTTATATTTTTATAATCACCGAAAACCGGGTATTAGCGGGATACAAGCCTGCCGATACCCGCTTATTTTTTCCCTTTTTATGCCAAATCCAGCCTCAAACCCCAATATCTAACATCCAATATCCAATTTCAACACCAAATCCCAATTACTAAACCGGCCGGTTTCCTTTTGGGCTCATTTACGTATATAATAAAGATGTGGAGGTGCATTTATGCAAAAAATGATAACAGTTCATTTTGCCAATGGTATGGAACAGCAATATGCCGCCGGAACTACCTTGTTGGAAATTAGCCGCCATATGGCCGGTGCATTCAGCTCACCCATCGTGGTTGCCTTGGTTAATAACGAATACAAGGATCTCCAGGTAGATATACAGGACGACTGCAATGTTGATTTTCTTGATTTGAATACCGATCCGGGTATGAAGGTATACCAGCGCAGTTTGTGTTTTGTTATGATTACAGCCGTTTGCGAATTGTTTCCGTCGGGCGAGGTGACAGTAGAGCATTCCCTTGATAAAGGCCTGTATTGTGAGCTTTATCTGGGAAGAAAAGTGACAGCGGAAGATGTGAGACATATAGAGCAGCGGGTAAAGGAAATCGTAGCGGAAAAACGCCCGCTTGTGCGCAAGGTGTTGCCGATTCAAGAAGCAATTGAGCTTTTTGAAGCAACCGGACGGGAGAGAAAGGTGAAACTGCTGCGGCGGTTAAACCGTGATAAAGTCAGTATTTATTATTGCGGGGATGTTTGTGACTATTTTTATGGTAATATGGTTCCCCATGCGGGTTATTTGCCGATTTTTGAACTTAGTTATTATCCGCCGGGATTCATTTTACGTTTCCCGACGAAAGAGAATGTTCATTCCTTGCCGCCATTTAAAGACCAGCCCAAATTGGCACAGATTTTTAGCGAAGCGGAACAATGGGGGGAAATTCTTGATTGCGGCTATGTTGGAAATTTAAATGAACACATCGAAAAGAATAATATTAAAGACTTGATTCGGGTTGCCGAAGCATTGCATGAAAAAAAGCTGGCCCAGATTGCCGATTTTATATCGGAGCATCGCAAAACAGCCCGGCTGATTCTAGTGTCCGGCCCGTCTTCGTCCGGTAAGACGACCTTTGCCCAGCGTTTGCGGATTCAGTTAAGGGTAAACGGAATGCGCCCGGTCCCTATTTCGCTGGATGATTATTTTGTTAATCGTGAATATACGCCGCGGGACGAAACAGGAGCCTTTGATTTCGAAGCCATTGAAGCCATTGATTTAAAATTATTTAATGAACATATTACCCGTCTATTAAGCGGTGAGCCTGTTGAGTTGCCAAGCTTTAATTTTGCAACCGGTCAGCGGGAATACCGGGGAAACGTGATTCAGATCGATAAGGAGCAACCCTTGATTATTGAAGGAATCCACGGCCTGAATGAACGTCTTACCCAGTCCGTTTCCCGGGATTATAAAGTTAAAATTTACGTTAGTGCTTTGACCCAGTTGTCTATTGACCGTCATAACCGGATTCCGACAACCGACGCCAGATTGATCCGGCGTATTGTCAGAGACAATCAGTTTCGCGGGTATGATGCGCTGAGAACTTTGTTCCTGTGGCCTTCTGTACGGCGGGGAGAAGAAAAGAATATCTTTCCTTTCCAGGAAGAAGCGGATATGATGTTTAATTCCGCCTTGATTTATGAGTTAGCGGTATTAAAAAAATATGCCCAGCCGCTGCTGGAGAAAATTGGGTCCGACCGGCCCGAATATGCGGAAGCCAGACGGATGTTGAATTTCCTCGAGTATTTTATGTGCGCCGATGATTCGGAAGTTCCACCTAATTCGATTTTGCGCGAGTTTATCGGTCAATCTTGTTTTTATTAAGAAAAGGAAGCAAAGCAAAATCCCCGGTCAGACGGCCGGGGATTTTGCTTTTTAAAAGGCTTTGGAAAACTAGTCCGAAGTTAACGGTTGGCGGCGAAGAATTTTAAGGCTACATCAGGGAATAAAGCATAAGAAAGAATATCTTCGACCGAAGCATTGGGATATCCCTTGTCGGCCAGTTCGCGGCGAAAAGAATCCATTTGGTAAGGGATGTCGTCGGCCGGCCGGTGTTCAATAAATTCTGCATTACCGATAATAGACTGGCGGAATCCAGGATCAATCGGGGCCGGAGTACGGCCGTATTTGCCGCGAACTAAATCTTTTACTTCGTGGGGAACCATTTTATAGCGGCCCAGCATTACATTGAACGCGGCCATAGAGCCTACGATCTGACTGGTCGGCGTAACCAGCGGGGGATAGCCCAGTTCCGCTCTGATGCGTGGCATTTCTTCAATCAGCTCGGGGAATTTGTCGGCCATACCCTGTTCTTTCATTTGATTAAGCAGGTTGGATAGCATACCGCCCGGTATTTGGAAAGAGAGAACTTTCGTATCAATGTCGATGTTGGTATTCAGTTTGAACGTTTCGGCAATTTCTTTTTTAACGGCACGAAAATGGTCGGCAATCGGAAAAAGACGAGTTTTGTCGATCCCCGTATCGCGTTCATGACCTTCCAGGGTGGCAACCATGGCCTCGGTAGCCGGCTGGGAAGTTCCCAGGGCAAAAGGGGAAAGAGCACAGTCAATGATGTCTACACCGGCTTCAATGGCTTTTAAATAAGTCATTGAAGCCATGCCGCTGGTGTAATGAGTATGAAGGTTGATAGGGACCTTAATTTCCGCTTTCAATGTTTTTACAAGGTCGTAAGCTTTGTAGGGAGTCAACAAGCCGGCCATATCTTTAATGCAGATTGAATCAGTTCCCAGGGATACCAGGTCTTTAGCAACCTTTACAAACGACTCATTGCTGTGATAGGGACTGATCGTGTACACGAAAGCGCCTTGTACATGAACTCCGGCTTCTTTGGCTGCTTTCATGGCTATTTCCAGGTTGCGCACATCATTAAGAGCATCAAAAATACGGATAACCCCGACACCGTTGTCGGCGGCCCGTTTTATAAATTCGGCTACCACATCGTCGGCATAATGATTGTATCCAAGCACGTTTTGACCACGCAACAGCATTTGAATCGGCGTTTTTTTCAAGTGTTTCTTTATAACACGGAGACGCTCCCAAGGATCTTCATTCAGATAACGGAGACAGCTGTCGAAGGTTGCTCCACCCCAGGCTTCCAAGGCGAAATAACCGACATTATCCAATTGTTCAAGCATTGGCTGCATATCGGAGGTGCGCATACGGGTTGCGGCCAGCGATTGGTGACCATCCCGCAAGACAGTTTCTACAATTTTGACCGGTTTATTATTGGACATGACAAGTTTCCTCCTCACACTATTTGGACAATAATAATCAAACTATATAGGAAAGAATTCTGCTTGGCAATATTTTGTTTTTAAATTTCATTTTGTTTACGGTTGTTTTAATTTTCGTGCCAGCAGTACAGCCATCGGACTTTCCCCGGTTAGGGCTGGTACTTCGTTGTTATGTCCGAGACGGGTTAAAATGGAGTAGACCTGGGGATTTTCCACCGGTGTATGAGCAGGAGCCAAATCCCCATACTGATTGACATTTTGCGTACCCGCTTCCGGCGTTAGAAGACGCCCCGGTCCCCCGACGCAACCTCCTTTGCAGGCCATTCCTTCTATAAAATTGGCCTCTAAATGACCATTCTTGATTTGATCCAGCACCTTCTGGCAGTCGGGAATTCCATCGGCTTGAATCGGCGTAAAGCTTTGGGCGCGCCGGGGAACCAGTTTGGCAAGGGTGGTACCGACGGCGGCACTGACCCCACCGGTACGGGCATAGACCCTGCCACCCCAGGAAGCAACAGCATTTTCCGCGTCGGGTTCTTCCTCCGGCCGAACTCCAGCTGCTTCCAGGATCGCTTTCAACTCCTGAAAAGTCAGTACAAAATCAATTGCTCCCGCCAGTTCCGGCAGCAGAGCCTCGGTTTTCTTAGCTACACAGGGACCAATAAAAACGACTTTTGCCTCCGGCTCCAGGGTTTTAATCACTCTGCCGGAAGCTACCATCGGTGATACGGAAGGTGAAATATGAGATATTAGTTCGGGAAATTTATTTTCAATTAATTTGATCCACACCGGGCAACAGCAACTGGTAATCATGAAGTCGTCCGCCGTTTTAACGTGATCATCGAATTCAAAAGCTTCTTTCATGGTGACTAGGTCTGCATACAAGGCGGTTTCCAACATATCAGTGAAGCCCAGCTTCAAGAGTGCCGAACGGAATTTACCGGCCGTTACACCGGGACCAAACTGCCCGGCGAAAGCCGGTGCGACCGAAGCGTATACAGGCTGCTCTTTTTGGCGCAGCAATTGGATTAAGGGAACGAACTGAGATTTGTCAGCCAATGCGCCGAAGGAACATACCTGGACACAGTGCCCGTCGCCAAGACACTTGGCAGGATCAATCTTGGTCCGGCCGGACTCGTCGTGATAAATTGCGCCGGAAAGACAGGCCTTCTCGCAGGCCCGGTCTTCCGGCGGACACAAGGCGCAGGCCGAAGGGTCAATGGTGATGACGGAGCCGTCTTCCAGTCCCATCAACGCTTCTTCATCATGTTCCTGAATCACGGTATCGGAATCATGGGGGGGTAATCCCATCGCAAGCCGGATCTGATTGGCAATTTGACGGCGCGTGGTGCGATCCTGAAATTCCTGATGGACTAAGCGGCATATTTCCTCGCGGCGTTCAAATAAATTTCCTTCCCACGCCGCTTTGGCAACCTGATAAAGGATACGCGGCCGGATATTAAGCGATTTTTGCTGATCGGTCATAAGAATACCACCTTGTCAAAAATTAAATTCAATGTATGACTATATTTGCCATATTTAGCGCTTTTCCTGTTGTAATTAGCATTTTTTATTATTCTGGCAATCGAAGCGGTTTTTATCCTGCCGTTTCGACACCATGGCGGTATGTTTTTTATTCGTCGGTGCATGCTAGAAATAAGGAGGATTTCGCATGGAGATGATTTGTCCACTCTGCAACGGACTGGAACAAGTAGGCGAGATATGTCCCGGTTGTGGTCAAAAGATGACCGATGGTGGCGCATTGCGCAATTATGCCGGCCCGTATGCACCGTATACGGAGGCAGTGGAGCGGAACCGCTGTTTTTGTATTCACTTGCTTTATTGTTCTTATTGCCATTACGATAAACGAAAAGCCTGGACAATGATTGTTAAATAGAATATTCGTGGATAAATACGGGGCAAGTAAGAGATAATTAAGGTATCAATAATAGTGGAGGTGAACCTCAGTATGTCCAATCCGACAGTCAAGTGTACGGTGGATCAATGTACCCATTATATGCCGGGTGATCAATGCATGGCGGCCAAGATCGGCGTTTACAACGATGAAATTGCCGGCGAATCCACTGCCAGGTCCGATACACAATGCAAATCGTTCCACCTTAACAGCGGCATTGGCGATATGGTGGGGGGGCTGCATAACGCCAATATTAGCGGTACCTTAAAAGCGGCTTTTATGGATGGCAAGCAAATTACACCGGCGGTGGAATGCTATGTGAATTACTGTAAATATTGGGATCAAGGCAATTATTGCAATGCAAGGGAGATTCATATTGCCGGACCAAATGCGGCCAAAACGCCGGATACTAATTGCAATACATTTGAAGCAGAATAAAGCAGGCAAAGACCGGAAGCATTAGCTTCCGGTCTTTGCTGTAACGGGGATAATCTTTCAGGAATATAATAGGTTAAAGGAATGGAACCCAAACAGAAAGGAATGCAGTAAATATTTGAGGAATAATAAGCAAAGATCTCCTTTCAGCTGGGTTAATGCTGATGGTGACAGCCGCAATCGCAGTGGTCAGGATGAGGGTCTTTTCTAACAGCGTCTAATTGGGCTCTGACCTGTTCTTTAATGTTGTCAATATAAATTCGCCGCAATCGTGCCTGTTCGTCTTGCTCTTCTGCCGATAACCCAGCGGTTTTCTGCTTGCGGGCCAATTCGTTAATCCGGTTTATCAGTTCAGGGGTAATTGGTGTACTCATAGTATCCTCCTAAGCTTCCTATATAAGAAAGACCTAAAGGGTCTTTGAAATGGAAGGAAAGTATTTTACTGTTCGATATTTAGAAGAAAAGCACATTATATTTAGAAACAGCCCGAAAAGTTATACTTTCCTATCCCATGAAAAAAATACTATCAAATTACAAGTCAATATGCAAGTACAAGAGCTGCGCGGAAAGATTGACTGACTCTAAAAGAAAGGATGAGCGGATATGCATGAACTTGTAATTATCGGCGGCGGGCCGGCAGGAATGACAGCTGCGGTTTATGCCGCCAGAAAAAAAATAGATACCTTGCTTTTAACGAAGGAATTCGGGGGTCAACCCATGTGGACCGCCGAAATTGAAAACTATATGGGATATCAATTTATTACCGGGCCGGAATTAATGGCCAAATTTGAGGAACAGGTCCGGCGCTTTTCCATAAAAATCCAATACAGTGAAGTAACCGGGTTGATGTTGAATGGGGATGGAACTTTCCGGATACTAAGTGACGAAGGCGAGTTTCAAAGCCAGACTGTAATTGTTGCCTCCGGCAAACGTCCCCGGCGTCTGGATGTGCCCGGCGAAAAAGAGTTTACCGGCCGGGGAGTCAGTTATTGTGCAACCTGTGACGGTCCGTTATATGACGGTAAAACCGTAGCGGTTGTTGGCAGCGGGAACTCGGCTTTACAGGCGGCCGTTGAATTAAGTTCGGTAGCGCAAAAGGTATATTTAATTGTTCGCCATGAATATCACGCCGATCCGGTTGTTGTTGATAAAATCAAGCAGGCCGGCAATATTGAATCCTTATTTGGCTACACTTCCCAGGCTATTCATGGCAGCGACAGCGTTGAAAAATTTATCCTGCGGCACGAAAGCAGCCGGGAAATAAACGAATTGGCAGTGCAGGGCGTTTTTGTGGAAGTTGGACTTATACCGAATTCGGAATATGTAGCAAATTTGGTGAATTTAAATAAACATGGGGAAATTATTGCCGACTGCCGCACCAGAACGAATGTCCCCGGTTTATTTGCTGCCGGGGATGTAACCGATGGTCCGGACAAGCAAATTGTCATTGCGGCGGGAGAGGGAGCTAAGGCCGCTTTGGTAGCGTACGAATATTTGCTTTACAAACCGTAATCGGCGGAAGAAATCAGGGGAAGATGATGTATACCGGCTCTCCCCGAGAGCCGGTATGGACGTTTTAGCACCGGGCCACCCGTATATTTTGACGTTATTTCTGCTTAATCTGTGATATTATAAATGCGAGAAATTGAAAATGGGACAAGCTAATTTGATTGTTAGGGAGGAAACAGTTTTGACGCAGTTTGATCAGTTGCGCAGCGCCGCCGAACAGGGATTAACGGTATCCGTTTTAACCCTTATTGCCGGTCAACAGGAACAGATAGGGCAAATGCTGCTGCTTTACCCCGACGGAAGGACAGAGGGCTGTTTGGCCGATGCAGCCCTGACGCAAACCGTATTGGAAACTTGCCGGAATACCAGTTGGAACGGTCCGGTCGTATTGGAATTTCAGGGCGGCTATCGCATTTTTTGGGACCGGCTAAAAAGTAAAATGAATGCGGTAATACTTGGCGGGGGCCACATTAGTCTGTTTCTGGCACAACTGTTGTCGATGATTGATTTCGAAATCACAGTTGTTGACGACCGGCCGGAATTTGCCAATACAGCCCGCTTTCCGATGGCCGGACAAGTGATTTGCGCTCCCTTTACATCCTCTTTTGAACAGATAAAAATTGATGAACAGACAGCTGTATTTATTGTTACCCGTGGTCATCGCTATGATTTAGAGTGCTTAAAAGCAACCATCGGTACAACCCCTTTTTACTGGGGAATGATTGGCAGCCGGCGGCGGATTCGCTCCATTCTGGATTTGCTGACAGAAGAAGGAACGGAACCGGCCTTGTTTAACCGGTTAAAAGCGCCGATCGGCCTCGATATTGGCAGTCAAACGCCGGCTGAAATCGCAGTCAGTGTCGTAGCCGAGGTATTATCGGTTCTGCGGGGCGCTTCTTGTATGCCCTTAAGCACGTTACCCGGGAAACGGGTTCAGTCTTCCGGGGAGGTGAAAGAATAATGGAATCCCAACTGCTTCCTTTCCTTTGTGAAGTGCAAAAGAATGATGAAAAGGCGGCGCTGGTCAGCATAATCTCAACCCGCGGCTCGACACCGCGCAAAGCGGGCTGCCAAATGCTGGTTTATCCCGACGGCCGTATTCAGGGGACCATTGGCGGCGGCTGCGGTGAAGCGGAGGTGCGGCAGCAGGCCTTGACGGGCCTGGACACGGGCCGGTCATTTCTGTATACAGTCCGTATGGTCAATGAGGCTGCTGCCCAGGATGGTATGGTATGCGGCGGCATTATGGAAGTTTTCATTCAGATCATCCAATAATCCCATTTTTCGCGTCCTCTGTCATTCGGCAATAATTCTTTTGGGAGGGTGCGAAATGCGGGAATGAAGGAGGTAAAAAGACATGACCGTTGCCGCTGAATCCGGACCGGAAATTCATATTCTTCATCAGGCTTTTAACATGGTTTCAAGCCGTTCCTATATGATTACCCTGATTGGCGGCGGCGGCAAGACCAGCTTAATGTACTATCTGGCGTACGCATCCCGGGCCATGGGACGGCGTCCTGTTACCATTACGACAACTAAATTATATTATTCCGCCGCCCCGGAGCGGCCAACATACTTCGTAAAGAACCGGACAGACTGTTTTCGCGTCTTGGCAGAAACGGAGAATAAAAATACGGTCATTACGCTGGCTGGGGGATTTGATCCGCACGATTCCCGGAAGATTACCGGCATTGATCCTCGATGGATTGACACAATACTGGAGCAGTCGGAAAATCTTGTTTGTATTGTAGAAGGGGACGGGGCGGCCGGAAAGTCACTGAAAGCCCATGCTTCTTATGAACCGGTAATTCCGTCGCGGTCGGACTGGGTTATTCCGGTAATCGGTATGGATATCATCGGTAAACCGCTGAATGAACATAATGTACATCGGGCCGAACGGTTTTCCTTTCTGACGGGTATGTCCATAGGGGATCCGGTTACGGAAAAAAGGATTGTCCGGATTCTGACTCATTCGGAAGGATATTTGCATAATTGTCCCCAAAGGGCGAAAGTAATTCCATTTCTCAATAAAGTGGAATCTCCGGAGCAAAGGGAAGCAGCGTGGCGGATCGCCGGAAAATTTTTCGCTTCCTTTTCACTGCCGGGTATCAGGCCGGAGGGAATTCTACTGGGCAGTATCCGGAATCGGCATCTGGAATATATCGACAATTTATATCTTGAACGTTAACAGGGTACTTGGTTTTTTCGGTGAAATGTGTATAATAGAGTTCAATATAATAATGTCAAACTTGGTTACGCCGTTTTATGCTATTTTAAATGATATGGAGGGTTTACGATGAAAATTGTGGTAACAATTGTGGGACAAGACCGGGTAGGTATTATTGCGATGGTGAGTAACATATTGGCGAGTTATAATGTGAATATCTTGAATATTAATCAGAATATTTTGGAAGGGTTTTTTAATATGGTTATGATTGCCGATATGACCCAAGCGACAATCAGTTTGAAAGATTTGCAGCAAATACTGCGGGAAAAGGGAGAAGCCATCAGTTTGGATATTAAAGTCCAGCATGAGGGCATTTTTCAAATTATGCACCGGATTTAGCGCCTGGGGGCAGTTTTCTCCGGAATGAATGCAGTTTTTCAGCGGTAAAATCAGAGGAAAAGAGGAGATTGGGATGCTAACCATACGCGATATTTCAGAAACCAATCGTATGATTGAAGAAAATAAATTGGACGTGCGTACGATTACGATGGGAATCAGTCTGCGCAATTGTGCTCATCCGGATGTAAATCAGTTTTGTGCCAATATCTATGAAAAAATTACCCGCGCGGCGGAAAATTTGGTGCGAACCGGGGAAGATATCGAGACGGAATACGGCGTTCCCATCATTAATAAAAGAATATCCGTAACCCCGATTGCCATCGCGGCGGAAAGCTGCCATACCGATAATTTTGTAGCAGTCGCCCAGGCTTTAGACAGAGCCGCCAAAACGGTCGGCGTAAATTTTATTGGCGGTTTCTCCGCGTTAGTGGAAAAAGGCTATACTCATGGCGACCAAATATTGATTCAGTCTATACCGGAAGCGCTGGCCCAAACCGAACGGGTATGTTCCTCCGTGAATCTGGCTTCTACCAAAGCGGGCATTAATATGGACTGTGTCCGGGAAATGGGAGAAGTGATCAAGAAAACGGCAGAATTAACCAAAGAGCAAGATGCCTTGGGCTGTGCGAAGTTAGTGATTTTTGCAAACGTACCGGAAGATAATCCTTTTATGGCGGGCGCTTTTCATGGTGTGGGCGAACCGGAGATGGCGATTAACGTGGGAGTAAGCGGCCCCGGGGTGGTTAAACGGGCTTTAGAAGAAGTCAGGGGAATGGATTTTGGTACCGTGGCGGAAACTATCAAGAAGACTGCTTTTAAAATTACCAGGGTAGGACAACTGGTAGCTCAGGAGGCTTCCCGGCGGCTTGGTGTTCCCTTTGGAATTATCGATTTATCTTTAGCTCCTACTCCGGCGGTCGGGGACAGTGTTGCTCATATCTTAGAGGAGATGGGCCTGGAAAGCTGCGGTGCTCCCGGTACTACGGCAGCGTTAGCATTATTGAATGATGCCGTAAAAAAAGGAGGGCTTATGGCTTCCTCCTATGTGGGAGGATTGAGCGGTGCCTTTATTCCGGTGAGCGAGGATGCCGGTATGATTGCCGCCGTAGAGCGGGGGAGCCTGAGTCTGGAGAAGCTGGAAGCAATGACTTGTGTATGCTCCGTGGGACTGGATATGATTGCGGTTCCCGGTGATACTTCGGCGGCTACCCTGTCGGCCATTATTGCCGATGAAGCGGCTATTGGCATGATTAACAACAAAACGACAGCCGTGCGAATCATTCCTGTACCCGGCAAGACGGTAGGGGAAAAGGTGGAGTTTGGCGGCCTATTAGGTTACAGTCCTATCCTGCCGGTTAGTTCCTTTAAATCGGACCGCTTTATCGCCCGCGGCGGACGCATTCCGGCTCCTGTACGGAGTCTGACGAATTAGGGAATAACTTTTCGTTTCCGGGGAGGAAAATAAAGTGGCCCTGAAAAAAGTGAGAGTGGAAGACGCGGTGGGAATGGTTCTGGCCCATGATATGACGAAAATTGTTCCGGGAGAATATAAAGGACCACTGTTTCAGAAAGGTCATATCATCCGGGCTGAAGATATTCCGCATCTGAAGGATATTGGCAAAGAACATATCTATCTCCTCGAAATAGCGGCAGGACAACTGCATGAGAATGAAGCCGTCGCCCGGATTGCCCGTGCTGTCGCGGGAGAGAATGTCGAGCTTACGGTGCCGGTAGAAGGCAAAATTATCATCCGCGCCGCCAGAAGCGGTTTATTAAAAATCCGGCGTAATGCCGTAATGGAAATTAACAGGATTGAGCATATGGTGTTATCCACCATTCATGAAAACATGGTTGTACAAACAGGAGACAGCCTGGCCGGAGTGAAAGTGGTGCCGCTGGTAGTAGCGGAAAGTGCCGTATGCGCCGTTGAGCAGATTGCGGCCGCCTGTTCCGGCAGTATTATTTATATAAAGCCGCTGCAAAAGCTGAAAGTGGGAACCGTCATTACCGGCAATGAAGTATACTTCGGCAGAATTCAGGATCGATATGCCGCTGTGTTTGCCGAGAAACTGGCAAAGTATGGTGCCACGCTTATGGGGACGGTCTATTTGCCCGACGATTGCGCCAGAATTGCAGCGGCGATCGAAACATATAAGCAGCAAGGGGCAGATCTTATCATTACTGCCGGTGGCATGTCCGTCGATCCGGACGATGTCACACCCGACGCAATCCGGGCTTCGGGCGCTCAGGTCATCAGTTACGGCGCACCGGTGCTTCCCGGGGCGATGTTTATGCTTGCTTATTTCGGGGATACAGCCGTTTTGGGAATGCCTGCCTGTGGCATGTATTCGAAAATAACGGTGCTTGACCTTGTTTTGCCCCGGTTACTAGCAGGGGAACGTTTAAATAAAGCAGACATTGCGAACATGGGTTACGGCGGATTCTGCCGGTCCTGTGACCGTTGTTCGTATCCTTGCTGTTCCTTTGGAAAATCATCGTGATTGCCGCTGTAATTTTAGCTGCCGGACAAGCTTCCCGTATGGGGGCTCCCAAACAGTTGCTCCCATTGGCGGGAAAACCGGTAATACGCCATGTGGCCGAGACAGCCTGCCTGTCGGCGGTGGATGAATGCGTAATTGTAACCGGATGCTATAGCCGGGAAGTTATGGCAACGGTAAGGGATTTGCCGGTAAAAATTATCTACAATCCGGCTTGGACTAAAGGGCAGGCCGGCAGTGTAGTGGCGGGCATCCAGGCCGTATCTTCTGCGGCCGCGGGGGTTTTATTCCTGCTGGCCGACCAGCCGTTGGTGACTGTTGAATTTTTGAATCATTTACTAGTAAACTATCGAACGCGTCCGGAAACGATCGTTGTGCCGGTTTATCAGGGGAAACGAGGAACCCCCGTCTTGTTTGACCTTCCCCATTGGCGCCGGGAACTGCTTTCTCTGACGGGGGATGAGGGCGCCAGAAAAATTATTTTGCAGCACCCGGAGAGTGTATGGCAAGTCGAATGGGAGGATAAAAACGTATTTCGCGATATTGATACGGAGGAGGATTATCAGGAGATTTTACATCTCTAATTTTGGGTTCGATGGAGGAATTATGCGTATCACAAAGGCGGTTAAACAGCAAATGCTTTCTATTTTGCAGGAAACTTACCGGGATACGACAACCGCGCTTAATTATAATGCTCCTTTTGAATTATTAATTGCGGTTATACTGTCGGCTCAGTGTACCGATATCCGGGTAAATCTGATTACGGCCCGTTTGTTTCCTGAATATAATACACCGGCCAAGCTTTTGAGCCTGGGACGGGAACGGTTGGAAGAATTGATACGGGATTGCGGGTTATTCCGCAGTAAGGCAAAAAATATTTTGGCAACTTGTGAGATTCTTTGCCGGGAATACGGAGAAAATGGACAAATCCCGGATACGTTTGACGCGTTAATCCGGTTGCCAGGGGTGGGCCGTAAGACGGCCAATGTGCTTTTAAGCCAGTTGTTCCGGGTTCCGGCCATTGCGGTGGATACTCACGTATTCCGGGTAGCCAACCGTCTTCATTTGGCTCCGGGGGATACGCCACGGGAAGTGGAGGAGGGCCTGATGAAAGTAATTCCCCGGGAGAACTGGGGGGACGCGCATCATTGGCTGATTTGGCATGGCCGGAAGGTATGCCGGGCTCAAAATCCGGCGTGTTCCATTTGCCCATTACAGCCATTATGTCCCAGTAAAGAGTCATAAACATTCCTGGTTGTATATATATATAATATTTGTTATAATTATACAAACTAGGAGGGATGATATGATTTATCGCAAAGCAATATTTCAGGATGTTGAATCCATTCATAAATTGGTTAATACATACGCTGAACAGGGTTTAATGCTGGGGCGCTCACGAAATATACTGTATGAGACCCTGCGCGATATGGTAGTTGCGGAAAATGACGGTGAGATTGCCGGTGTCGCCGCTTTGCATCTGGTTTGGGATGAGTTGGTTGAAATCAGGGCGCTGGCAGTGGCGCCGGAGGCAACGCAGCAAGGTGTAGGGCGACGGATTGTGGAAACTTTGCTAAAGGAAGCGAAAGAGCTGGGGGCCAAAACGGTGTTTGCGCTGACGTATCAGCCGGGATTCTTTAAAAAATTAGGTTTTCATGAAATCCCTAAAGAACAATTGTCTCCCAAGGTTTGGAAAGAGTGTATCAATTGTGCTAAGTTTCCTAATTGTGACGAAATTGCCATGGTGAAAGAATTATAGAGTAAAAAAGAGAGTCTAAAAGTTGTTTTTTTAGACTCTCTTTTTTGCAGTAATCGTTTTTCTTTTTCATCAGGCAGGAATTATTTGGAACTTTACAGAATACTATGTACTATTCTTGCCGTGGCTAAACTACTATATACACCCGGAATAGAAATGCCAACGGATGGAATTTTGCATTGATCGATGAATAGATTTACATTTTTTGGGGGAATATAATAGGAAAAACGAATTTGTTTATTTGTTTTCGCACCTGCCGGTTCTTGGAATTGCCTAAGTAGGGAGAAGAGGGTGATGATGGATGGTTTTAGAAGTGCACTTGTATTCGGATCTTAGAAGATATGCGCCAACCAGTTCTACGGGGATGTTGGCGGTGGATGTGCCTGACGGGATTGTGGTAGAAGAATTATTAAACGAGTTGGAAATCAATTATACGGAAATTAAGACAATTGTTGTAAATGGTTCAACCAGCGATTTACAACAGGTATTGGAAGATGGAGATCATATTAGTTTGTTTCCATAAATGACACTAAATAATGCGGGAATTAGGAAGGCTTATTGAAAAAAGATTGACAACATTCTACAGTTCTGATATATTAAGAATAATATAGCAATAAGAAATTGCAATGAACGGGAGAAGTAAGCCGGTAGCGTTTTTCAGAGAGCCGGGGCATGGTGTAACCCGGTAAATGTGCCGATTGAAATACACCCGTGAGCAGCAGGTCGAAAGCTTAAACCGAGTAGACCGGGCCGGAATGCCACCGTTATCATAGGCTAGGGTATCGGAGAGGGGAAAAAACTCTGTCCTGTACCGGAAGAAAGATGGCTTGCAATAGCAAGCAGGGTGGTACCGCGGGTAATTGATCCCGTCCCTGATTTGGGGACGGGATTTTTGCATTTTCAAATAATACAGGGAGGAAGTTAAAAATGATTATTGTCATGAATAAGCAGGCTAGTCAGACAGAGATTGAAGGAGTTGTTGCCAGAATTACGGAGGTCGGACTTAAGGCGCACTTATCGGAAGGCAGCTTTCGTACCATTATTGGTGTAATTGGGGAAAAAAAATTAATTGCCGAGCTGCCGGTGGAAGCCATGGCCGGAGTTGAAAAGGCGATTTCGGTTACGGAAAGCTATAAGCTGGTTAGCCGGGAATTCAAACCGGAAGATACCATTATCGACGTAGATGGAATATTAATTGGCGGCCGACAGTTGGTCGTGATGGCAGGTCCCTGCGCAGTAGAGAGCCGGGAGCAGCTATTGGAATCGGCTTTTATTGTGAAAAATGCCGGAGCTCAGTTTTTACGGGGAGGGGCTTATAAGCCGCGCACCTCGCCCTACGCGTTTCAGGGGTTGGAAGAGAAAGGTCTGGAGTTATTAGCGGAGGCCAGGGAACAGACCGGGCTTAAAATTGTTACGGAAGTCGTTGATGTACAGACTGTGTCCGTTGTTAGTTCTTATGCGGACGTTTTGCAAATCGGGGCGCGCAATATGCAAAACTTTCAGCTCTTAAAAGCTGTCGGGAAAACGGATAAGCCTGTTTTGTTGAAGCGGGGGATGGCGGCTACTCTGAAAGAATGGCTAAATGCAGCGGAATATATCATGAGCGAAGGAAATTACAATGTCATTTTCTGTGAACGGGGAATCCGCACCTTTGAAAATTATACCCGTAATACGTTGGATTTAAGTGCTGTTGCTGCGCTTAAGCAGGTTAGCCATTTACCGGTCATAGTGGATCCAAGCCATGGAACCGGAGTTTGGAAGCTGGTTCGTCCCATGGCAAGAGCCGCAGTGGCGGCTGACGCCGACGGGCTGATGGTGGAAGTTCATCCCAATCCGGCGAAGGCTTTATCCGACGGACCGCAGTCATTAACGCCGGAAAACTTCAGCGCCATGATGCAAGAAATTGATACGGTTGCCCGGGCAATAGGAAGGAGCTTATAATGAGCTCACTTCAGATTGTAATCGTAGGTATCGGCATGATCGGCGGTTCCTTGGGATTGGCGTTGAAAGAAGCATGGGGGGAAGAGGTGCGGGTTACGGGAGTGGACAATGATCAAGCGGCACTGGCGACAGCCTTATCGACAGGAGCGATTGACGCGGCTCTGTCATTGCTTGATGAGAAAATCGCCGCTGCGGATGTTGTTTTTTTGTGTACGCCCGTCCTGCAGATGACCGGGTTGGTGAAAAAAATGGCACCGTTTTTAAAGGCCGGTACGATTCTTACGGATGTAGGCAGTACCAAAAAGCGATTAAATGAACAAATTGTCGCAATGCTTCCGGCTTATATTGAATATATCGGTGGGCACCCCATGGCAGGGCGTGAAAAAAGCGGCATTACTGCCGCTGATAAAAACCTGTTCCGCAATAAAGGCTATATTTTAATCCGGGAACAAAATACATCCATTCGGGCATTGGAACGGGTGAGACAGCTTATTCAAAAGACCGGCGCTATTATTTACTTGATGAACGCCGACGAACATGATCATTGCGCCGCTGTCATTAGTCATGTACCACATGTTGCGGCGGCGGCGCTGGTAAACCTTTTACATTGCTACCCGGAACCGGATACGATAAGTAAACTGGCCGGCGGCGGATTTCAGGATACTACCCGGATTGCGTCTTCCAATGCTGACATGTGGGCCGATATTTGTCTCACCAATGGAGCGGCTATTATTGACGGCCTCGAAAAAATGCAGCTTATCGTAAATCAGGTTATCGAGGATATACGCCAACAAAAACGGCCGGCCCTCCATAACTACTTTTGCCTGGCTAAACAACGGCGGGATGAATTGCTAAAGAAAGCTCAATTATAATGGGGTTATTGAGTAACCCGGGTCCAATTGGCATTAATAATTTGGGCCATCAATTTTTTCCCTTCTATATCCAGATGAAGACCATCAATGGCATAGCGGTCCGGCAGTTCACGGGCGGCATCACAAAAATAAGGGTCGAGGTCAATGTAGTATCGCTGTCTGCGGATAAATGCATTGACGGTGTCAAATTCTTCCCGCCAGTCCGGCGCTGTTTCTTCATTGAATGCTTTCGCAATTGCAGCGGGATTAATGGGCGGCAGAGTCAGAAAA
Organism: Allolucifera butyrica; assembly: GCF_900476375.1. Lineage (GTDB taxonomy): Bacteria > Bacillota > Negativicutes > Sporomusales > UPPP01 > Lucifera > Lucifera butyrica. The sequence goes on from NZ_UPPP01000094.1 coordinate 180,725, forward strand.
ATTGGCCGTATGCCATGCTGGAACGCTTTGTCACGAATTAATGTCAGTTCGTCGATGACTTCCCCGGCCGGAACGCCGCCCCGCAGGCTGTTGGTCCCGCCTAAAATCAAGAGGAATCTTGGCTTGAAAGGCAGTACGTCCCGGTCAAACCGTTTAGCCATATCTTCGGCGGTATCGCCGCTGCGGCCCAGATTTACCGCCGGAAAGGCCAAATACGTCTGATAGTCGTATTCCCAGTTGGCCGGTGAATACGATATGGCGCCGCCGCCATGGGTAATGCTGTCACCCAGCGTGGCAGCATAATTTCCTTTATTAAGATCGACGACAAACCGGCCGGCGTCGGAAAAAATGCCGACAGCATTCCCCTGCGCATCAAAGCCTCTAACCCGCCAGTAGTAGATACCGGATGTAAGACGGGGTTCTTCATCATAACAATCAAAGCCGGTGACATTTTCTTTACTCCAGATGCGATGCCGGGACGGTTCGGTTCCGTTTGGATTCTCCGGCGGCTGATCCATAACTTCCACTTCATAAGAGACGGCCCCCGTAACGGGAATCCAGGAATAAACCGGATACAGGGGGGTTGCTGTGCCATGTTGATTGAATACGGTAGTAATAACCGGTTTAAGAGTCTGGGGAAGCGTATGGTCGATATAAACAGGGGAGGCATCCGAATAGACGCCGATGGGATTGCCGTCATAATCAAGGGCGCGTACCCGCCAATAGACCTTATTGCCGGCGTACCAGGACAGGTCGGCATTATAACCGTTAGTGAAAACTTCCCGCGAGGAAGCGATCTGATAACGGGACGGATTGATATCATTCGGGTTTTCCGGCAGGGAACTTAAAAATTCAATTTCATAGTAAACCGCGCCGGGAACGGAGGTCCAAGTTAACACCGGCTTGTCCGGAACCGGTTTGCCGTGAATAAAGACGGAAGTTGGCAAGGGTTTTATGGGAGAAAGTTCTTCACCGGAGCTGCCGCCGGCGATTTCTGATAACTTAATGGGGTCGGAATACAGCCCCAGCGGCCGTAGGAAAAGACCTTGCGCCGACACCCGCCAGTATGTATGAAAGGGAAAATTTCGGTTGATAACAAGCTGATTCTGCCAAGTATGATAACTGGTAATTCTTTGCTGCGCCGGAACTGGCGAATGGTCGCTTGCCGGCGGACTGCGGAGGACTTCCACCTCATAATAAGCCGGATAGGGCAGTTTTGACCAATGTAGTATATATTCATTGGCAAAGACCGTTGCCGTCAAATCCGGTTTAAATTGTTCCAATCCGGCAATATTCGTATTTTCTACAGCCCAAAGAACCATGGTTAGCATAAAAACAGCCAAAATCGAACGTTTCAATGATATGCACCTGCTTATATCCAGTGGTATTATAAAAGAAATTGGCGATTCAACGCCAAAATTCCTCTATTGTTTTTCAAGGGGTCTTTTCAGGGAGATGACGATTTGAACGGCGGCAGTATTTATAGCAGACAATTTATTAGTTTGTTACTGGCAAATTTATTTTTCTGGCTGAGCGTAAATGTTTTTTTACCCGTTTTACCGCTCTATTATCACCATCTGGGTATGGACGATAATGAGGTTGGTCTGGCCGTAGGCGCCTATTCTGTAGGAGCCATCGCCTGCCGGGTATTTGCCGGCAAAGCTACGGACCGGTATGGCAGTACTCCCGTAATTTCCATCGGCATTATTATTTCAACGATTGGCATCGCAGCCTATTATGTCAGCGGTTCGTTTATAACCGCGACGTTATCGCGGCTGGTTCATGGCGCGGGAATAACCGGTTTTGCCGCCGCCTCGATGACGATGGCTTCCCTGATGTATGAGAAAGAGTATGCGACGGAAGTATTGTCTGTCTTAACCCTGTCGACGATGATCGGGGTAGGCATTGCGGCCAGCAGCGCTTACGGACTGTATGAGTATGGCGGTATCGGGGCGGTTATTCTCGTTGGTGCGGTGGCGACGTTGTTGTCGTTGTTACTATTCCCGAAAAAGCCGCATTTAAAAATTAAAGCGGTAAAAAGCCAGTCGTTACCGTTGAAAAAGGTAATAACTCATCCGGGCGTATATGTGCCGACATTCAGTTTAGCGGCTGTAAACCTTTGCTTCGGTAGTGTAATGACCTTTTTTCCCTTGCTAATGCTGTCTCAAGGTATGAATCAGTTTAGTTTATTTTACATTGCTTATTCGATTGCCGTTATTTTCTCCCGTATGTGGGTCGGAAAACTTTGCTGCTGGCTGACACCGGAGCGATTAGCTATGTATATTATGATTTTGTTTGGCGGCACAATGGTCCTTACCGGCCAAATTTCCGGCCGGTGGATTGGCGTTTTGTGCGGTGCGGGGGTTGGCATCGGTTATGGACTGGCTTATCCCACGTTAGCGACTATTATAACGACTTGTACGCAACCGGCTAACCGCGGTACGGCCTTTGGTTTTTTCGCCATGGCTGTAGATAGCGGACTGGCAGTGGGAGCCATCGGTATGGGGTTTGTAGCCGGTACCTGGGGTTATCCGGCTGTTTTCACAGCAGCCGGAATGTATACTCTGGTTTATACGATACTGTACCGCTTTTGGTTGAAACCGAAAATGGACGGTTGCCTCGCTGCCCACCCAACCGGAAAAGCAATAACAGATGGTTTGTCAGGATGAAAGAAACCGGTTAGTTGAAATTTAGCCAACTGACCGGTTTCTATTATTATACTAAGTCCAGGATACGAAATGTGGGAAACAATGGGGCGTTGAGCAGGATTTTTGCCGCCGAGGCAGAATCAATTTCAGCGACCATGTTATTCCTGAGGGGAAAATGAAGGGAGCAAAAGAATAAGTGAACGGTTATTTAGCAGTGATTTTACTTTACGCAGTGGTTCTTATTGCAGCCGGCCTGATGATTGGAAGATATGTAAAGGGAGCTTCTGACTTTTTTGTTGCAGGCAGAAAGCTCGGCACGGCATTACTGTTTGCAACGCTGATTGCGCCGAATATTGGCGCCGGGTCGACGGTGGGCGTCGCCGGACTGGGATATAAATTCGGTCTTTCCGCCTGGTGGTGGATCGCTTCTTCTGCGCTGGGTTCTCTGATTCTGGCCTTTGTGGTTGGGCCGGCGATATGGCGGGAAGCGAAAAAACGGAATTTGTATACACTGGGAGATTATTTGGAGCACCGTTATAACCGGAGTTTCCGGGGGCTAATTTCGTTTATGATGGCGGTGGGAACGCTGTCTATTTTTGCGGGACAACTCATGGGCATTGCCTGGATATTGACGGCAGTCGCCGGTACGACAAAAGAGGTTGGTATTTTAATTGGCGCCATTGTCGCGGTATTGTATTTTGCCGCCGGAGGGCTGCTATCGGCGGCTTATGTAAATATCATTCAAATTGTTGTGAAATTCTTCGGTTTTCTTATCGCCATACCGCTTGTATTAGCCTATGTGGGCGGTTGGGGAGGGCTGCAGGCAGCGGTTGCTAAAAACCTGTCCGACGCAGTTCTGACCGGGCAATATTTTCACTTTGACGGCATGGGAGTCAGTATGATCCTGGGATATTTCCTGATGCTGACGCCTTCTTTCTTTATTTCGCCGGGATTAATCGGCAAGATATACGGAGCGGAAAATGAACGGACCGTGAGGATAGCAACGGCCCTGAATGCGGGAGTACAACTATTATTTGCTATCGTACCGGTTATACTGGGTATGGCTGCTTTTGCGGTTTTTCCTCATCTGGCGGACAGGGAACTGGCCTTGCCAACGGTTATGAAGGATTTTATGCCGTTTTGGGCTTCAGCCATTGCTTTGGCTGCTATCTTTTCCGCCGAAGTGAGTGCTGCCGATGCCGTGCTGTATATGATTACGTCGTCCTTTACCAAGGACCTTTATAAATCGTTTATTAATCCGGACATTTCGGATACACAATTATTGAAAATGAGCCGTATTGTCACTGTGATTGCCGGACTGGCCGGTGTTGCGCTGGCGGTTTTACTGCCAAATATTATTACAGCCCTTTCCATTTTTTATTCGCTGATGTCGGTGTCGCTGACGGCACCGCTGCTGTTTGGTTTATTTTCCCGCCGCCCGTCTATAGCCGCCGCTTTTTTGTGCGCTGTCACTGGTGTATTAGTAACGGTAGGACTGCAATTTGGCAATCATGGCAAGGGAATTTGGATTTTAAATGCCCAATCCACCGGTATTTTATGGACGTTAGGACTCATGGTATTTATGATGTATGTGTATCCGGCTACAAACTTCCGGAATAAATAGCTAATTTTTAATCTATCTGCATTTCAGGTTTTCTTCCGGTGAATGCTATAGGATAGGAGGTTTTTACATTGCATATTGTTCTGGTGGAACCGGAAATTCCGGGTAATACCGGTAATATCGCCCGGTTATGCGCTGCGACCGGCTGTGATTTGCATTTGGTCAAGCCGCTGGGATTTTCCGTGGAAGATAAATATTTAAAACGGGCCGGACTGGATTACTGGCATTTAGTTAAGGTCCATTTACATGACAGTTTTGCGGAGATTCAACAAAAGTATCCGGCTTGTTCCTTTTATTTTAATACGACGAAAGCAAGCCGGAGTTATACACAAATGAATTATAGGGAAGATGACTTTCTGGTTTTTGGCAAGGAAACGGCCGGTTTGCCGGCGGACTTACTGGCAGCCAACCGGGAGCATTGCGTACGTATTCCCATGGAAAATGAGGCCCGTTCCTTAAATTTGTCCAACGCGGTAGCCATTGTGGTTTATGAGGCCTTACGGCAGCAAAATTTTAAGAATTTGTGGTGATTCGAATGAGTACAGTAGCACTGTTTGGTCCGGCGGGAAATCCGGATGCCTTTTATAATGCGGGATTTAAAGCGTCGGTTCACATGCCGGCCTGGCTGGCCGGTCAGAAGTTAGGAGCCTATGAGTACCAATGCAGCCGAGGCGTCCACATTGGTGAGGAGACGGCAAGAATGTTGGGGGAAAAGGCGGCCGAATATGATGTGAAGCTAAGTATTCATGCGCCCTATTATATCAGTTTGGCTACGGAGGATGAGTTAATAGCGGCGAACACAACCAATCATTTTCTCAAATCGCTGGAAGCCGCCCGCTGGATGGGGGCTGACCGCATTGTTTTTCATATTGGCGGACCGGGCAAGCTGGAACGTGCCAATGCGATGCAACGGGTCAGAGAACGGTTTGCCCGTATTCTGGAGGAAGCCGAGCGGCGGAGCTTGACGGGAGTTTATCTGGCACCGGAAACAATGGGAAAGCAAAACCAACTGGGAACGCTGCCGGAGGTACTCTCTTTGTGCTCATTATCCTCCCGGGTGATTCCCGCACTGGATTTTGGACATTTACATGCTGTTTCCGGTGGCCGGTATACCACATTTGAGGAATATGAAACCGTGTTTAATCAGGTTGAGGAACAATTGGGGACTGCCGTTGCCGCTAATGTTCACATTCATTTTAGTAAGATCGAATTTACCAAAGCCGGCGAGAAGAGACATTGGACATTTAAAGATCCTTTTGGGCCACCCCATGAAGCGTTGCTGCAACTGATTGCGGCGAAGCATTATACACCCCGGGTCATTTGTGAATCAGCCGGTACCCAGGCCGAAGACGCTGCGGTTATGCAGACATATTACCTCTCGCGCCTGGAAGAAAGATAAGTGGTATAAGGAATTTACCAGGCCGGAAGGAACTTTGCGCTGGAAAAGGGAAGTGTATTATTAAAGGAGATTGCCGCATAATAATATTTGTATGAAAAGGGGAACAGTATGGAGAGAACTGTAAAGACAGTGACTCTAGGAGTCATGGCTGATTTATACAAAATTACTGGCGAATCAGTCGCCGAAGGACTGGATTTTTTTGGTGAAAAGTGATTTGTACGAAAAATTAAAAATTGCATTATTGTCGGTCATTCCACCCGGCCGCATCCGGTTTCAGGAACCTATGACGCTGCATACGACCTTCCAAATCGGCGGACCGGCGGATTTTCTCGTTTTTCCCAATTCGATTCATGAGGTTGCCGCCGCCCTGGACCTTGCCAGGCAACACGGGATTGCTGTCACCGTATTGGGCAATGGCTCCAATGTGCTGGTTTTGGACCACGGCATACGGGGAATGGTTATCAAATTTGGCAATGAAATGGGTTATATCCGGCATAATGGTAATGGTACAAAGGTAATTGCCGGAGCCGGTGCCTTATTAAGCGATGTTTCCAGTTATGCCGCCCAGCACCATCTTTCCGGCCTGGAATTTGCCATTGGAATTCCCGGTAGTATCGGCGGAGCCGTATTTATGAATGCGGGCGCTTATGAAGGGGAAATTAGTCAGGTGGTTGATGCTGTGACCGGTGTTTGTCCCGACGGTAGTATAAAGCGATTTACCTATGCGGAAATTGACTTTGGTTACCGGCATAGTATCTTCCAAGATAATGATTGTACGATTTGTGAAGTGGAATTGGCATTGTGTGATGGCATTCATCAGGATATTCACTGTAAAATGGGGGAATATACAGCAAAACGCCAGACTAAGCAGCCCATTGAAATGCCAAGTGCCGGCAGCACTTTTAAGCGGCCGCCCGGATATTTTGCCGGAACGCTTATCGAGCAGGCCGGTCTGAAAGGATTGCAAATCGGCGGGGCCCAGGTATCTTTGAAACACGCCGGATTTGTAGTAAATGCGGGAGGAGCGACGGCGCAGGACGTGCTGGCTCTGATTAAAGAAATTCAACACCGGGTGAATGATCAATTCGGTGTTTTGCTTCAGCCGGAAGTGCGTATTATCGGCGAAGCATAATATAGAGAAGAGATGGTCTAAAAGTATTAATGCTTTTAGACCATCTCTTTTTTTATTCTTACTGGAATGTAAGGGACTTTAAGTCGAGTGATAGCCGTTAACGGCAGAAGAATCGCCTTATCAACGCTCCGCTGTTACCACTAAACCCACTTTTCGCAGTCATCTTTCACTCGACAATAAATCTCCTGAGAAAAGATAAACTTAGTGAATTTAAGCAAAATATAAGGTCATTGTTTACTTTGTGGCTACGGATGGGGAGAAATATTGTCGCCATAAGTTCAGGGTGCGAAATGTGGGATAACCTCCGCTTATGACAAGACGATCCTTCTGCCTGGATTGCTGCCCAAAATGATTTTCCAGATGGTTTCCCCGCGCCCTGAGCCCTGCGGCGTGAGTCGAAAGACCGCGTAGCGGTTTTTCTTTTAAGAAGGTAAAACAAAGGGGAGTGTGGAATGGTACAATAGTAAGGAAGTTGTCATATGCTAAACCAAACTGTTGCAAAGGAGCGAATTTTGTCGTGCGATTAACATTTCTAGGTGCGGCCGGAATGGTTACGGGGTCATCTTATCTCCTGGAAGTCGGTGAACAGAAAATTTTGGTGGATTGTGGTATGTTTCAAGGTTCAAAAGCTATTACTGCTTTGAATCGCCGTCCGTTTCACTATGATCCGACTGCTCTGGATGCGGTCATTCTGACACATGCCCATATTGACCATAGCGGATTGCTGCCCCTGCTTTGTAAGTCCGGTTACAAAGGGCGTATTTATGCGACAAAGGTGACTGCGGAATTGTGTAGTATTATGTTGCCGGATAGTGCTCATATACAGGAATTTGACGCCGAAATTGAAAATCGTAAAGGGAAGCGGGCTGGTCGAAAATTCGTAGAGCCATTGTATACGGTGGATGATGCCTATGCGTGCCTGCAGCATTTTTCTCCGGCCCTATATAATACGGAGCTCCAATTATCGCCGCAAATTAAAATTCGTTTTCAGGATGCCGGCCATATTCTTGGATCTTCGATGGTTGAGGTTTGGGCAACGGAAGAGGATAAGACGGTTAAGCTGGTTTTTTCCGGCGATTTGGGCCAGCCGGATCAGCCGATATTAAAAGATCCCACTTATATTGATGATGCCGATTATATCCTTACGGAATCCACCTATGGTAACCGTACCCATGAACATTATGACAAGGTGGAGAAACTGGCGGGAATCGTAAATGAGACAATCCGTCAGGGCGGCAATGTGATTATTCCTGCCTTTGCCGTCGGCAGGACACAGGCACTGTTATATTATTTGCACCAGCTCATGAAAGACGGTAAAATTCCGGATGTTACGGTAGTACTGGATAGTCCGCTGGCCATTTCGGCAACGGAAATTTTTATGCACAATTCGCAGGAATATGATAAAGAAGCCCATGATATGCTTTATAAAGACCATGAAGACCCGTTGAAACTGCCGCATCTGGTCATAACAAAAACAGCGGAGGAATCCAAAGCGCTGAATTCTCTCGACCGGCCGGCCATTATAATTTCAGCGAGCGGTATGGCGGATGCCGGCAGAATTCTGCATCATTTGAAACATAATCTATGGCGTCCTGAATCCAGCGTGGTTTTGGTGGGTTATCAGGCGGAAGGCAGCTTAGGACGCAGGCTCCTGGAAGGAGTCAAGAAAGTCAAGATAATGGGTGAGAGCATTAGTGTAAAAGCAGCGATACACAATATAGACGGCTTTTCAGCCCATGCGGACCAGAATCAGTTGCTCGACTGGCTTGCTCACTTCAAGGCCAAACCGGCCAATGTCTTTATTGTTCATGGGGAACATGCTATGTCTGAGCCGTTTGCGGAATTGGTCCGGGAACGGCTGGGTTTTTCCGCTTATATTCCTGCTTATGGTGATGCCGCGGTCATTACCGGACGTACCTGGAAGGCAGAACCTTCCGGCATTAAACCGGTTGATACGTCTTCTTTGCTGCTGCTGCATGAATTCTTTGACAGTATGGAAAGTGAATACGGCGACTACAAGCAATACGTTGAACAACTGGCAGCCGCCGATGCCGGCAAAATTCCGGAAATTATCCGCCGCTTGAATAAAATTCGCGATTTTGTGAGAAAAAACTTAGATAATTTACGATAAAAGCGGATATTGCGATTGACATTTTTAGGATAGTATAATATATTAAATAAAATATGACACTAAGAAGGGTGCTTATGTCGCATCCTTTTTCTTTTGAGCAGGAGGAATTATTAATGAAGCGGGAAGATTTACGTAATATTGCAATTATCGCCCATGTTGACCATGGAAAAACAACACTGGTCGACGCGATGCTGAAACAGAGCGGCATATTCCGGGCCAATGAACAAGTTGTGGAACGCGTGATGGATTCCAATGACCTGGAGCGGGAGCGGGGGATTACCATCCTGGCTAAAAATACGGCGCTTATGTATAAGAACATTAAAATTAATATTGTTGATACGCCGGGCCATGCCGATTTTGGCGGGGAAGTGGAACGGGTGCTCAACATGGTTGACGGAGTTTTGCTGCTGGTGGATGCGTTTGAAGGGCCTATGCCGCAAACCAAGTATGTGTTGCGGAAAGCATTGGCCCAAAAATTGAAGCCGATTGTGGTAATTAATAAGATTGACCGCCCTGACCAACGGGTAAATGATGTTCTCGATGAAGTCCTGGAGTTATTTATTGAATTGGATGCCAATGATGAACAACTGGATTTTCCTGTTGTCTATACGGCAGCCCGTGACGGGATTGCGAAACTTAAAATGGAAGATGAAAACCAGGATTTGGGACCTTTGTTTGAACTCCTGGTATCCAATATTCCCGCGCCCCAGGGGGACATAGACGGTCCGCTGCAAATTATGGTTACCACCCTGGACTATGACGAATACGTTGGCCGGGTTGCGATCGGCCGGGTAATACGGGGGCGGATTTATAATGGACAAACCGTTGCGGTAATCAACGGTGATACAGAAACAAAGAATAAGATTGGCCGTTTATATACTTATCAGGGCTTGAAACGGACCGAAGTAAAGGAAGCGGCCTTAGGTGACATTATCGCTGTTACAGGTCTCGATTCGGTTAATATCGGGGATACCATAGCCGATCCGGAAAAGCCGGAAGCCTTGCCGGCCATCAATATTGATGAGCCAACCTTATCGATGGTTTTCAGCGTCAATAACAGTCCCTTTGCCGGCAGGGAAGGTCAATTCGTTACTTCCCGGCATGTGCGGGACCGTTTATTTAAAGAAGTAGAAACTAACGTCAGTATGCGCGTTAATGAAACCGACAGCCCCGACGCATTAGAAGTGGCCGGAAGGGGAGAACTGCATCTTTCCATTTTGATCGAAACTATGCGGCGGGAAGGATATGAGTTTCAGGTCGGCAAACCGAAAGTTATTTTTAAGGAAGTCAACGGCAAACAGTGCGAACCGATGGAGTATTTAACAATTGATGTTCCTCAGGAATTTATGGGAGCCGTTATGGAATCATTAGGGACGAGAAAAGCAGAGCTGGTCAATATGACGGAACTGGCCGGATATTTACGTATGGAATTTACTATTCCGGCACGGGGACTGATCGGGTTTCGTTCGGAGTTTCTCACCAATACGAAAGGAAACGGCATTATGCACCATGTTTTTCACGGTTATGCACCGCATAAGGGGGACATTCCCGGACGTACCCGCGGTGCTCTGGTAGCCTTTGAGAATGGGGAAACAACCGGTTATGGAATTCATAGTCTGCAGGATCGAGGTACGATGTTTGTCGTTCCCGGTCAGGCCGTCTATGAGGGGATGATCGTAGGAGAAAACAACCGGGAAATGGACATGGACATTAATCCGTGCAAGAAAAAGCACGTAACCAATATGCGTTCCAGTGCCTCGGATGAAGCGATTCGCCTGACGCCGCCGCGCATTTTCAGCCTGGAGCAAGCCCTGGAATGGATTAATGATGATGAATTACTGGAGGTTACTCCCAAAAGTTTGCGGTTGCGCAAGATGGTTCTTGACCGGCAGACACGGGGCCGGGAACGAAAAAATGCCTAGGAACGGGCGCTGAATAGACCGTTTGTCCCATGCAATATAGGACTTTCTACCCAATTTTAGTAGATGTAGAAAAAAATGCATAATAATTGCAGGAACCCTGGAAAATCTGTCGAAAAGAAATCAATAATCAGTTTTTATGTATTGTTGTGGGATATTACGTCTTGGAGGCGAGTCATATGGCGGTCGGTCTCATTGATAAATTGACAAATTTTTTAATGCCCGTAGAAGAAACAGAAACGGTTATGACGGAAGTTCCTGTTGCCCGGGAGAAAAAAACTCACCTGAAATTGCAGCCTGTTTCCAGTTCATTAAAAGTATTTGTGGGAACACCTGGATCCTTTGACGATGTAAAGGTATTGGCCGATTATTTAAGGGCCGGCACGAGTGTCGTTGTAAACTATGAACATGTAGATGAGGCCATTCAACAGCGGATTCATGATTTTCTAACCGGTTTATGCTATGTAATCGGTGGTTTGGCGGAACGAATTTCAGAAAATGTTTTGATCTATACGCCGGCCAATGTTGATGTCAGCAAAGAATTATATTCGTTTGCTGTTCCGACTTATGTGAAGAAGAAAGAGTAATAAACCGGGTCTGACAAAAAGACTCAGCTTTTTTCGAATTTTCGAAAAGGCTGGGTCTTTTTTTATGAGTTTGGAAAGTATCCTAAGAAAATGAATATACTGTAATAATCAACTGTCTGACGGCAGACGGTTTATTAACAAAGCGAGGAGCGGCGATAATGAAAAGACTGTATAAAAAAAGAAATGGGAAATTTGTCTCTTTGGTTAGCTTAATTGCTCTTTCGGCAATGCTGGCAATCTTTTTCCTGGCGTTGCCGGAGTTTTTGGTATCGAAGGCCGGAGTCGCTTTAGCAGTATTTTGGATCTTTACGGCGATGCTTGTTTTTACTGCCCATTCAGTCAGGCTGGGAACCCTGGAAAAGCAAAAGCAGGTACATATGTCCCGCTTAATGATTGAGAAGGAGTTGCAGAATTTGCGACGGGGAAATAAACCGCTAAGAAGGATGCACGGCTAACAGAACGTAATTTTTTAACCGGTGGAAAGAGTTTCGTTAACAGGACTGTTTAAAGGAGATGTAAGGGAATGCACCGAATAAATTAAATAATACCTAAGTTGGGGAGAAATCAATATGCCGAATTTTGTTCATTTGCACGTACATACAGAGTATAGTCTTTTAGATGGTGCCAGCCGTATCGGCGATTTGGTCAACCGGGCCAAGGAACTGAATATGCCGGCGATAGCCATTACCGACCACGGGGCAATGTATGGCGCTATTGACTTTTATAAGCAAGCTAAAAAACAGGGGATTAAGCCGATTATCGGCTGCGAGGTCTATATAGCGCCCCGGTCGCGTTGGGAGAAGAGTGCCGTTGAAGGGGAAGCCTATTACCACTTGTTGTTGTTAGCGGAAAATAATAAAGGGTATCAAAGCTTGATTGAACTGGTTTCCCGTGGTTATACCGAAGGGTTTTATTATAAACCCCGGGTGGACAAAGAGCTTTTGCGAGAATGTCATGAGGGTTTGATCTGCCTTAGCGCCTGTATTGCAGGCGAGATACCGGCCTTGCTGTTAAAAGGGGATGCTGCCGGTGCCGAGTTGATGGCCCGGGAATATGTTGATATTTTTGGCCGGGAAAATTTCTTTCTGGAACTGCAGGATCATGGTTTGCCGGAGCAAAAAATAGTGAATGACGGCTTAATGCAACTGGCCCGCAAACTGGATATCGGGGTAGTCGCAACCAATGACCTTCATTATGTATACAAGAAAGATGCTGAAAGTCAGGATGTTCTGCTGTGCATTCAGATGGGAAAAACCGTGGATGATACCGGAAGAATGCGTTTTCCCTCCCAGGAATTTTATCTTAAAGACCTAGGCGAAATGACCGCTCTGTTTGGTCACTGTCCGGAAGCCATTGAGAATACATGCCGCATTGCCGAAAGGTGTCAAGTCGACTTTGAATTTGGTTCGTTATTGCTGCCGGAGTTTCCGGTTCCGGCAGGACTTAACGCGGATGAGTATCTTCGCCGGCTATGTGAGGAACGTCTTCCGGAACGGTATGCTGAAGTAACGGAAGCAGTACGGGAGCGGCTGGATTATGAATTGGCGGTCATCCGCAAGATGGGATATTCCGGTTATTTTTTAATCGTTTGGGATTTTGTCAATTATGCCAGACAGAATGAGATCCCTGTCGGTCCCGGTAGAGGCTCGGCCGCGGGCAGTGTTGTTTCCTATTTGTTAGGAATTACCAATCTTGATCCGATAAAGTATGGGCTGCTGTTTGAACGTTTTTTAAATCCGGAACGGGTTAGTATGCCTGATATTGATATTGATTTCTGTTACGTTAAACGCAATAAGGTGATTGACTATGTATCAGACCGGTACGGTTCGGACCGGGTGGCCCAAATTATTACCTTTGGTACGATGGCTGCGAAAGCGGCCATTCGGGATGTGGGGCGTGCTCTCAATCTGTCCTATGGCGAAGTGGACAAGGTGGCCAAGCTTGTTCCCAATGAACTGGGGATCACCCTGAAACGGGCGCTCAGCATCAATGCCGAATTGCGTCAACTTTATGAGAGCGATGAAAAGATTCACAAACTGGTTGATTTGGCGATGGCCGTCGAAGGATTGCCGCGGCATGCATCCACCCATGCCGCCGGTCTGGTGATTGCCAAGAATCCATTAACCCAGCATGTTCCCTTGCAAAATTCGTCGGAAGGATTTCTAACAACCCAATATGATAAGGACCGGATTGAAGAGCTGGGGCTTTTAAAGATGGACCTTTTAGGGTTAAGGACCCTGACGGTAATTGGGGATGCTTTGGAGTTTATTAAAGAAAACCGGGGAATTAAGCTGGATATCGATAAGATTCCCTTTGATGATGAAGCGACCTGTACAATGCTGGCTAACGGAGATACGGCCGGTGTTTTCCAGATGGAGTCGGCGGGCATGACCAATTTGGTGAAAGAATTAAAACCGGAACATTTTGAGGATTTAATTCCTCTGGTGGCCCTGTACCGTCCGGGACCATTGGGAAGCGGGATGGTGACGGATTTCATCGAGGGACGTCACGGCAAGAAGAAAACGTCCTATCTTCACCCGCTTTTAGAGCCTATTTTACAAGATACGTTCGGCGTGATTCTTTATCAGGAACAGGTTATGCAGATTGCTTCGGCAATGGCCGGTTTTACGCTGGGACAGGCTGATTTGCTCCGCCGGGCCATGGGCAAAAAAAAGCATGAAGTTTTGGCTGCCCAGAAGGACTCTTTTTTACAGGGGGCGGCCGCCCGGAATATCGATGCGGCTCTGGCGGAGGAAATATTTAATTTAATGGCGCATTTTGCCGATTACGGCTTCAATAAGTCGCACAGTGCGGCGTATGCCCTGGTAGCATATCAGACGGCTTACCTGAAGGCTAATTACCCGCAGGAATTTATGGCCGCGTTGCTTTCCAGCATCATGGGGACCAATGATAAGGTAGGATATTATATTGAAACATGCCGACGTATGGGAATTCAAACATTGCCGCCCGACATAAACGCCAGCAAAGCCAATTTTAGTGTTGACGGAAACGCGATCCGGTTTGGTCTGGCCGGTGTGAAGAATGCGGGGGAAAACGCCATTCAAAGTATAATCCAGGCCCGGAGTGAAGGGGGACCATTTACTTCTCTTGTCGATTTTTGCACCCGCATTGATATGCGGCTTGTTAATAAACGGGTGATCGAAAGTTTGATCAAATGCGGGGCTTTTGATTCTTTGGGCTGGATGCGGTCTCAAATGCTGCATGTGCTGGAGCAGGCCGTCGATGTTGCCGCTAACCGGCAAAAGGACATGGCCAGCGGGCAGTTGGGATTGTTCGGCGAGGAAGAAATCCGGGTGGTGGATGAATTGCTGCCGCCGGATATACCGGAATTGGGGCGGGACGAATTATTAGCCATGGAAAAGGAAATGACCGGTTTTTATGTTACCGGTCATCCGTTGGAAAAGTATCGTGACATTATAAATTCACACCAATCTCTTGAACAACTGCAAAACGATGAATACTCCGACGGGGCGCAGGTCCGGGCGGCGGGATTGATCGCCAGCGCGAAACGGCTTACAACCAAGAAAGGGGATATGATGTGCTTTTTGATGCTGGAGGATTTTACCGACAGTATGGAAGTGGTTGTGTTCCCGCGTGTTTTTGAGCGTAGCAACCGGTTGCTGGTTCCCGATACGGCCGTAAGTGTTACGGGAAGACTTAATGTAAGTGAAGAGAGCAGCAAGATTATTGCCGATGAAATTCGTCCGTTGGCAAACTCCGGCGGTGAACTGAGAATTACAATCCGGAAGGATCAGGAAAATGCTCAGATATTTGCCGAACTGAAAGAAATATTCGCACGGTTCAGAGGGGAAAATGTCGTTTATTTGCACCTTGCTGACAGCCGGCGCCTAATTAAAACGGAACGCCAGTACTGGCTGAATTCTTCCCGGGAAGCAATTGCCGCTATTGAACAGTTATTGGGTAAAGGAACGGTTAAAGTCAGTTGAAAGATAAGACGGTCCATAAACAGGATAAAGCATAATGTTTGCATTTTTTTGAGAACATACATAATAAGTATGTTTTTCTCCGCTCTGTATGCATTAAAAAAATATGCGGAGATTTTTTGCTTTTTGTCTTTTTTATGCCGGAAGATATCGCCTGAGCCGGCTATTTTATGATAGAATAGAAACGGCTTTTGTTGGCGGCATATGTGATGATGGTCTTATTATTTATATTTGTGAGCAATTTCCAAATCCGGCAGGAATCTTGCCTGGTACGGAGAAAAAAGCATGTTAGGAAAACGTTGAAAACAACCGAAGAGGAGGCAACGTTATGTGGACAGTAGTATACATTGCAGCGAATCGCGCCCAGGCCGAGATGCTGAAAAATGTGCTGCGCACCGAAGGTGTGCTTGCAAACACAAGGCCGGTCAATGTTTCTACGCTTGCGGATGGATTATACGAAATATTGGTATTGGAATCGGAAGCGAATGAAGCCCATGCTGTCCTCTGTCAGTATGCAGTTAAATAGAAGCTGCCACTATCGCAAATTACCTTGTTAAAGGAGTGTTCAATTTGGTAAAAAAGACAAAGATTATTTGCACTATGGGACCCAGTACAGAGAAACCAGGAGTTTTGGAAAAAATGTTAAAGGCCGGCATGAATGTGGCCCGGTTTAATTTTTCCCATGGAACCCATGAGGAACAGTACAAACGGATCGAAATGGTGCGGACCGTTGCCGCTAAACTGAGCAAACCGGTTGGCCTTATGCTTGACACCAAAGGACCGGAAATGCGTCTGGGGAAATTTGCCGAAGGTAAAGTAATGCTGGAGGCCGGACAGAAGTTTATTTTAACTGCCAGGGATATTGAAGGAAATAAAGAAATTGTATCCATTAATCACAAATTATTGCCGCAGGAAGTGGCTCCAGGCAATATTATTTTGCTGTCGGACGGTTTAGTGAGCTTGCGGGTAGAAGCGGTTGAAGGTAAGGACATTATTACCACCGTGCTGAACAGCGGTGCTATGAGTAATCAGAAGCGCGTAGCGGCACCGGGCGTAAATGTTAATTTGCCCTTTTTGTCGGATCAGGACAAAAAAGACATTCTATTCGGCGCTGAGCAGGATATGGATTTTATTGCCGCGTCTTTTGTGCAGCGGGCTGCTGATGTTTTGGCGATTCGCAAAATCCTGGAGGAAGCTAATGCATCCATCGAAATTATCGCGAAAATTGAAAATGCCGAGGGAGTAAAAAATATTGATGAAATTTTGAAAGTTGCCGATGGCGTTATGGTGGCCCGGGGCGATCTCGGCGTGGAAATACCGACAGAAGAAGTGCCGCTTGTCCAGAAGACGTTGATTGAAAAATGTAACAGAGCCGGCAAACCGGTCATTACGGCAACGCAAATGCTGGAGTCCATGCTGGTTAATCCGCGTCCTACCCGAGCGGAAGCAAGTGATATCGCCAATGCCATTATGGACGGCACGGATGTTATTATGTTAAGCGGCGAGACTGCCTCCGGACAATATCCGGTAGAAGCTGTGGAAATGATGGCTAAAATTGCGATTCGTACAGAGTCGGCTCTAGGCTATGGCGAGCTGCTTCTTTCCCGTGGTATTCGGTCGCAGCGTTCGACCACCGACGCAATTAGCCATGCAACAGTCCAGGTAGCTCATGAACTGGCGGCTGCGGCGATTCTTACGGCCACTGAGTCCGGCTATACGGCCCGGATGGTCTCCAAGTACCGTCCTCAGGCAACTATTGTGGCAGTTACTCCCAAAGAAAAAACCGTTCGCCGTATGCAGTTGTTATGGGGAGTTCATGCTGTTCTGGGACCGGCGTCGAAGAACTCCGATGATATGGTAACGAATTCCGTGGAAGGAGCTTTATCAACGGGGCTGGTGAAAGATGGCGATTTAGTTGTAATCACAGCCGGTCTTCCCGTGGGAATGTCCGGTACGACCAATATGATCCGGGTTCATGTGGTTGGCAATATTTTAATGCGGGGTACCGGCATTGGACAGCGGGCGGTAACGGGAAAAGTATGTGTTGCCGTTTCGATCAAGGATGTGCACAATAAGTTCCAAACGGGAGATATTTTGGTTGTAGAAAGTGTCGATGAAGAAACGGCGGCGTATGCTGCCAAGGCAGCGGCCATTATAGCGGAAGAGGGCGGTTTTACCTCACACGCTGCAATTGTCGGCATCAATTACGGTATGCCCGTTATTGTCGGGGTGGACGGAGCAACGGACCGTCTGGCCGACGGCGCGATTGTCACGGTGGATGCGGCAAGAGGACTGATTTACCAGGGAGAAATTAACGCGAGATAGATTTACTATTTACCGACCGGGAGGCGCTTATGTCACTCATTGTGCCGGTGTCCATAACGGGCATTCTTGTGATTATAATCGTATTGTATTGGTACCGTTCCCGCAATTTGGACAAGCGGCTCCGGCGGCTAAGTACAAAATTGTCTCATATTTTACGCCGGAAAAAGAACTGTAGCAAGACCCAGACTAAAGAGTTGCTGAAGCAATTGTTTGCTTTGCTGCAAGCCTACATGGACCGGCAAAATTCTGCGGGCGCCTATAAAACTGTTGATTTGCTTAAGCTGGCCTATGGCGAGGGTCTTATGCGGGATACAGAGCTCACCCGGTTGACTGCTCTGATTTTGCAGGCTCTGGACCGGAAGCAGTTTGATATTGCCGGTA
The DNA here is from genome assembly GCF_900476375.1 of Allolucifera butyrica. GTDB lineage: Bacteria > Bacillota > Negativicutes > Sporomusales > UPPP01 > Lucifera > Lucifera butyrica. Next base: position 198,833 of record NZ_UPPP01000094.1, read on the forward strand.
TGGTTATGGATGCGTACAGTCCGCTTTTGCGGACTGTACCGCTTGATTATGTACCACAGGTAACAGGACATTTAACATTGATTGCGGCTATATCACTGAAAGAGAGGCGTAATTTCCTGGCGTCCAAGGCACTGGACCATATTTATTTTATTTGGAGCCATGGTGAATGGTGCGAGAATGCCGGTGTTGTTCACTCCGCTTTACGGGCTTTCCGGATTATTGGCTATTTAATTTTACGGCGGCGGGATGAACCTTTTTTTCGCGATATCAGCAATCAATTTGTACAATGGAGCGGCAAAGGCTGTGCCCGCAGCATGCCGTCGGACCTGTTGCATATTTTGGTTGGCTGGATGCACCGTATCGTAAAAATAGATGATATGCGGCTATTCAATGTAATGGAAGATATGATAGCCCGATTAGTGGAACAGGGGCTGTTTGGCGAGGCGGCCATGTCTGCTTGGCTCAGGGAATGGCAAAATTTAGCGGGAGTTGCCTGTATGAATCCGGACAGTTCTATGGGAAGCCTGCTGACCACCCAGATTTTACGGTTTGGTGCCCCGGCTGAAGCGGGGATTCCGTGGGACCTCGCTGTAAGCAACGTGGGACAGACGGCTCGCCTGGCAATATCGCTGCATGGACTTAAGGATGCTTTTCCGGTATTTTATGTCTTACTCAATCGAGGCCGGATTCTATTTACAGACCAATTAAAGTTTTCCAGTCTGGAACACATGGGCCGTTCCCGGCAAAATGATTTGTATCTTATTACCCGCGAGTGCTTAACGGTTATTGAATTTGTTTCCCGCAGCAGCATGACCAGTTCCGCCGGCGATGTAATTGTGGAACTTTTTCATTATTGGCTGGCCTATCCACCGGCCGCCAGTCATGCCAAATCCATTAAAAAGTTTTGCCGGTTTTTGCTGGTGTATTGGTCGAAAGTTCGTCCGCGCCAGGCTAAAAAAGGAATGCCGGTCTATGACGAATTGTGCCGGCCGTCATTATTGTCCGAACAGGAACAGGAAAAACTGGGGATTTAAGAAAAACCGCTGGTGCGGTTTTTGGGAAATCGGCAATTGGAAAAAGATGGGGCACAGAAAAATCCGGGACTTATGTCTCGGATTTTAATTTTACCGGCTGGCGCCGGCCTATAAGCAGCAAGCTGAGCCATGGCAGATAGTTGCCGGCTTTTTTCAGCCAGATGCCGAAAGCCAGGCTGAAAACGACTGCAGTAAGATAGAAGATCATGGTGACTGTGTTGGTCATGATAAAGCCGTTATGGGTGAGAAAGGCGGACAGGTAATACATAACGAGCGGGTGTACCAGGTAAATAGGATAAGAGTATTCGCCGAGACTGTGCAGAACAGCGGTACAGACCGCCGGAAGAGGGGAGAGACTGAACAGCATATACCAGAACAGGGCGGCAGCCAGCGTATAAAGGACGCCGATGGGACTGAGCTGATGAGCGATGTTCACCGCCTCTTCCAGACTATAGTGATCAATGAACAACAAATAATAATAATGGGCCAGCATACCACAAAGGGCTATGAGAAAAAAGGCGAGGATCGGACGCTTGTACCGTATTACCAATATTTGAAAGCGATTGTATTCAAGAGCGCATACACCGCCGAAAAGAAAGATGAAAAGATAATGCAGGAATAAGTAACTTAAACGGTATTGAATCGCCAGATTGAGATAATAGTTGGTAAAGTTTGCTTCCAACCGATAACTGGAATAATAATTAAAGGCAACTTGACAGAAGAAAATAATACTTAGATAGCGTACCGGGTGGTTTAAAATGATTCGTATCATTTGACGCCAAAGCGGCATTAGTAAATAGAACCAAAGCAGGATAACCAAAAAGTACAATTGGTACGAAGCTAAGCCGAATAACAGATATTCACCGGTCGCGGCAAGGGACCAGACTGTGGGATCTCCACTTACCCAGGCGGCATGGAGCATATATATATAAGACCAGACAACGTAAGGAATGAGGACTGTTTTAAACCGGCGCCGTAGAAAATCGGCATAATTGAAACCGGAATATAGGTTTTGCTTAAAAAATAGACCAAAGGCCGACACAAAGAAAAAAACAGGAACACTAAAACGGCTGGCAATCTCCAGCAGCGCAAATAAATGAATATTGATTGCCGGATTGCTTAAAGAATAGGCGCCGGTATGGATGCCGATTACCCCGAGCATGGCAATACCCCGGATATATTCGATTGCTGTAATACGTTGCTTGGCCATCATAGACTCCGGACGGACCATTCTTTTTTGGTGTCGCTTTGTTTGGCAAGGATGCTTTTCTGTTGCATTTTTTTTAGAGTCTCCCTTGTAATGTGGATTGGCAAAAGGGGAAAAGTTCCTGTTAGTGTAGAAAGATATATTTCTCGCTTTCCTGTTTTTTTCCTGCCCGTAATCTACCGGCAGGAATGAGAGAATCGCGGCTGGAATATACATTGAATAAATCTTTTATTATTAGGGGGTTTTTTCATGCGTCCTCTTGGACTGGTGGATGGCAGACTGGTTGATTTGACTGAAAATGTTGTTCCTATGGAAGACCGGGGGCACCAATTTGGTGATGGAGTTTATGAAGTCACTAAAATATACAATGGACAATGTTTTGCATTACCCTATCACATGGAGCGTTTGTATCGTTCCTTACGGGAGCTAAAGATCCCCGTAACCTACACCTATGAGGAACTGGCCGGATTTCATGCTGTTCTGTTGCAGGAAAGCGGTATTAAAGAAGGGGCGGTGTATCTGCAAATTACCCGTGGTGTCGCGCCAAGGACCCACAGTTTTCCGGCAACGACGGTGCCCAGGCTGACCATGTCGGTGCGGCCGGCCGATACGGCGAACCGGCAGATGTGGCAGGACGGTGTCAAAGTAATCTGTCTGCCCGATGAACGTTGGCTGCGTTGTGATATTAAATCGTTGAATCTTCTTGGCAATATTTTGGGTAAACAACGGGCCAAAGAAACCAACTGTTTTGAAGGCGTTTTGGTGCGCGACGGCATGATCACCGAAGGGACAAGCAGCAATTTTTTCCTGGTAAGGGATGGTGTACTCTGGACTCATCCGGCTACCAATTTAATTCTGAAAGGAGTTACGCGAACTTTGCTATTGGAGAAGGTTGCGCCGGATCTGGGTTTGCCGGTTATTGAAAAGCCGTTTACCGTGGAATTTGCGCAGGGGGCGGACGAAGCGTTCCTGTCCGGAACAACTACAGAGGTTATGCCGGTCGTAAAGATTGACGGCAAAGCCGTCAATGACGGTACGGTTGGACCAATTACCCGGCAGCTTCAAGCAGCGTATAAGAACTTAATTGAACGGGAATGTTTTTAAAGAAAGTACTATATTGGAACTAAAGATGGGCAATTCAAACTGCCCATCTTTTCTTACATCAGACAGGAGATTTTCCTTTGCTGTCGTATTTAGGAGGAAGAAAAGTGGAACAAGCACAGCAGCTACCGCATCACCGCTGGCTAATTTTCGGCGTAACCGCTACCGGAACCTTCATGGCCACATTGGATGCCAGTATCGTAAATGTGACTTTGCCGATTATTTCCGGGAGTCTTAAAGCCAATCTACCCTTGGTTCAATGGGTTGTATCGGCCTATTTACTCACGATTTCCAGTTTGTTGCCGCTATTTGGCCGGGCTGGCGATATGTTTGGCCGGAAAAAGATATATACATTGGGGTTTCTCATTTTTACAGGCAGTTCAGCCTTCTGCGGCACGTCCTCCACAATCTGGATGTTGATTGGTTCCCGGGTAATTCAGGCAATTGGAGCTTCCATGCTTATGGCCAATGCACCGGCCATTGTCAGTACGACCTTTCCCGGCAAGGAAAGGGGCCGCGCTTTGGGAATGATCGGGACAGTAGTAGCCTTGGGCAGTATGGTTGGCCCCGGTTTGGGCGGACTTATGGTAGGGGCCTGGGGCTGGCAATCCATTTTTTATTTGAATCTGCCCATCGGTCTTTTGGGTTATACATTGGGGCAGATTTTTTTGCCTGTTGAAGGAACGCGTCAGGGAGAAACCTTTGATTTTACCGGTGCCGCTTTGTTTGCTACCGGTATGGTGAGTCTGTTGTTCCTATTGAGCCATGGGCAGGAATGGGGGTGGCAGTCCCCTTTAATTGGTATTGGCAGTGTTTTGACTGTCATCATGCTAACGTTGTTTATTTACCATGAAAGAAGAACGGCACACCCAATGATTGATTTGTCACTATTCGGTTATTGGCCCTTTTTGGCCGGTAATTTGTCAGGACTCTTGTCTTTTATGGCAATGTTTTCGAATGCGATGCTGTTGCCGTTTTATTTACACACAATTTTGGCATTAAATCCCAGCCGAATTGGATTACTAATGACCATGTTTCCGATTGTAATGGCAGTGGTTGCTCCATTAAGCGGCTATGCATCTGAAAAAATAAATCCGATGCTTTTGACAACTGCAGGGATGGGGGTTATGGCCATAGGATTAGTCTATCTGGCCAATTTAGGTTCTTTCGCCGCCATGTGGCAGGTTGCACTGGGCCAGGCCATCCTGGGAGCGGGTAATGGGCTCTTTCAATCGCCCAATAATAACAGTGTATTAAGTTCCGTTCATCCGGCGAAACTGGGACTGGCCAGCGGTATTAGCGCATTGGTGCGAAATGTAGGAATGGTAAGCGGTATTGCTGTAGCCATCTCTGTTTTTGAATTTCGCCGCCATGCCGTTTTACAGGGAGGCATTGGGTCTGAAGCCAGTGCCTTTTTAGCGGCTTATCAGGCAGCACTCTTGGTTGGTGCAGGTTTTGCCGCCATTGCCGCCTTGATTTCCCTGAACCGGAAAGGCTATATGAGTCATCGCCCCTGATTTATTGAAATCATAGCTAAAAAAATGAATACCCCGCTATTAAAATAATATGCGGGGTAATTTGGCAGAGATATTTATAATTGGATGCCAATAAAGCCGTTTGACTGAAATGGCGTATTTGCCGTTAATTGAGGCGGTAAAATATCAAAGTGCTTGAAAAATTTCTTGGCGCCAATATAAGCTCCTTTCGCCGCATAACGAACGGGAAATGAATTGAGTTGGCGTTCGTTAACCGGAAGTACTCCCAGAGCCTTTTGTTCACTGTCGTAGCCCAACATGCAAAAGGTATGATTGGCCAATAGTTCGCTTGCTTTTTTGTTGAAAACAATACGGCCATTGGGAGTGATTTCAACTGTTGGGGCGCCTGATTTTAGCGTCCGGGCTTTTTTGGGTTCAAACAAAGCAAAGGAAAAATCCATAAGTAACACTCCTTGCAAATTTATTTTACTAAAAGTATGCTCAAAATGGAAAAACTATAAACATGATTTTTCCAATAAATCATTTATTTATAGAAAAAAATTAATTTTTGTATTGTTCCTATTCAATTGATTTTTTAAACCTTAACAAAGCTATGAAGAGGAGGAACTCTAATGCAAGGGATTGATAGCCAAAAGTTGACTAGATTATCTCTACTGGCGGCACTGGCTTTATTGTTTCAATCATTGCGTTTTATATTGCCGATTCCCGTGTTTTTCTCCACATTTTTAATCGGCAGCCTGGTAAACGCGGTGCTTTTAGTTAGTGTGTATTTTCTGGGGATATGGGAAACGGTGCTGATTGCGTGCATAACGCCGCTAGTGGCTTATTTTCAGCAGCTTTTGCCGTTGCCGGTATTTATCATTCCCATAGCAATCGGAAATACACTATATGCGGGAATGTTTCATTTACTAAAGCGGCAGTGGCTTGGTACCGGAATTGCTGCTATAGTTAAAACTCTGTTCCTATGGGAAAGTTTCCGGTGGCTTATGTCGTTGGTTGCTATTCCACCAAAAATGGCAGCGGGAATTCTGTTTATCATGAGCTGGCCGCAGCTTGTAACAGGGATTCTGGGCGGGATGCTGGCAATTTTGTTGATTCAGCGGTTAAAATTGAGCCTGTAAATAAGAAAGACCCGCTGCGCGTTCTTTCGGCTCAGGGCGCAGAGGCGCAAAGCGCGGAAAAACCGTCTAAAATTATTTGTTTTTAAAACTTAAACTTTCAATAGTTTAAAAAGAAAGACTTCAGAAAAATAGTTGTGTTTTTCTGAAGTCTTTCTTTTTATTTAAGAGGCTACAAATTCTTCAAATTAAGCATTGGGGGTTCCGCGCCCTGAGCCCTGCGCCATGAGCCGAATTTGCTTACTATTCGATTTCATAAACGACCGTGACAGAAGCGTTGATTTGTAATTCTCCCGGCATGACCGGCGTTGCCGGAGCAGCCGCCAGTGATTTAAACATCAAGGAATCACCGGGATTTTGCAGCGAGATATTGTCTTCTGTTACCGCTATCGGTTTGCCTAAATGAGTACCAAGGGCGGAGGAAATGGCGCTTGCTTTTTGACTGGCATCACGAATTGCGGCTTTAAGAGCTTGCTGCTTCAAATCCGCTTCTTCTTTTTTGCTGAACCGGATATTGGTAACTTGGTTGGCACCGGCCGATAAAGCGCTGTCGATTAATTTGCCAATAGAGGTCATATCATCCACTTTGACCTGAATCGCATTGGTTGCTTTATAGCCGATAATGGCGGGAGCGCCGTCAGTTTTACCGGCATCGTTGTTATAAACCGGCGATACCATATACTGAGTGGTACGAATATTATTTTTATCAATATTCAGGAACATAACTTTGTCCTGGACAGCGGCAGTGATCCGGGCGTTTTCCGCCGCGGCGGCATTGGCTGAACTACCATTGGTAATGACGGCAATGGTAATAAAAGCCTCGTCCGGGACGGTTTCCAGATGGCTGCTGCCTTGGACGGTAAGGGTTCTTACGGGGGAGGTGTTATTTATTGCCGCGCTTTGCGCGTGAACCAGAGCGGAGGCAGACAGTAACAGGATCAGAATGAGAATCAATACGCTAAGACGTTTCATAAGGGATGTTCTTCCTTTCCGTAGTAAATTTAGAGTATCCGGGTCAACAAAGTTCCATTGTGGCGCAGCCATTCACGGCATCGCTTAAAATTCGGAGCAAAGTGATACACTAGCTGCCAAAATTGCCGGGAATGATTGGGCACTTGTAAATGGCATAATTCATGGATGACTAAATAGTCGATTACTTCCATGGGGGCCATGATAATACGCCAGTTATAATTGATTGTCCCCAGGGACGAACAACTGCCCCAACGGGTTTTCTGGTCTTTGAGACAAATCGATTTTGGCGATACGCCAAGTTTTTGAGACCAGTAACCGGTTTTTTCCTGCAGTAATGCGGCTGAGGATTGAAGATACCACTTTTTTAGTACTTTTTCCAGCCTAACTGTTTCATACTCTTGATTTGAAAGGGTAACGACCAGGTTGTTTCCGGTGAGATTGACACTGCTTTTGCCGGTAATGTGCGGAGAAACTGTCAGGATACGCGGTATTCCCAGATAAAGAAGCGCAGAACCGGGAGTCAGTGACTGGTTAACCGGATTGGCAGTCAGTTTTTCCATATAGGTAATTTGTTTATAAATCCATTGAGACTTCGTTTGCAGTATTTGCTTGACATAAAGATCGGATATTTTGCCCGGTGCGGTAATAGACAGTTGATTGGGCGAGATTACTTTGATTTGAATCGTTTTTCGCTTGCGGTTATAAATCAGGGAATATGTTATTTCCCGGTTAGCAATACATATTTTTGGCATAGAGCAATCCTTTTCCATTGGTGTATTATAAATAAATTGGCCTTAATCACCCTAAATTCCTGCCTGGTAAAAAAGACAAAAATATTATTTTACTTAGTTGATTTTGAGGCTTGACAATGTTTTATGTTAATGGTAAGATACTTATTGTCCGGTACGGACGAAAACCTAATATGTGCCGAAGTGGCGGAATTGGCAGACGCACCTGACTCAAAATCAGACGGTCGCAAGGCCGTGCCGGTTCGAGTCCGGCCTTCGGCACCAAGAGAGTAAAGAGACTTGTAAATAGCGCAAGTCTCTGTTTTTTTTGTTCTTAATAACAGGATGGCTTAATTAGGAGTTCAGGAAAATACATGAAAAATGACAGGGCCTAGGATGATAAAGGCCCTGTCATTTTTATTAAGATTTCCGGCTATAGTTCCGAAGAGGCATTCGCAAATTTTCTTACGATTTTGCTTTGAAAGTATGGCAACTTGTGCCATCAGACGTTTTTACTTGCAGATCGCCGCTGGAACGGACTTCGATACCGTCCGCATGGCACTCGTGGTTATTATTATAGTGACATTCTTCACACAGACATTTTACTACTTTTGACATTAGATCACCTCCCAGACTTATTTTGCCGCAAAGAAGGAAGAACTATAACCAGATAAAAAATGAAATTGAGACACCGGACTGTTATTGGTAAAGGAAAAACAGCAATAATATAGAAATGCTTGATAGGGAGGGATGCCGGCAATGATTATGAAATTGGGGCAATATCGTCTGAACTCCAGGATTGAAGAGTATTCCCAGGATGAATTAGGCTTATTTGGCCGGGAATCCTATGCATTAATGGCTACATACGGCATCAAACGGCAGTATAAAAAAGAAGAATTCTTTTGGATTACCGATAATCTGCTCTGTGGGATGAAATGTTCTGAATCCTTTGTTGCCGCCATTGACGGCACAATCTATAAAATTTGCTTTCGCCATAATACGGTTGTCCGGTCGGAGTGCCAGGAATATCGTGATGCAGTAGTGAAATTTGTCATTGAGCAAATGGGAGGAAATTATGAATTGACTAAGTTGAACGACGGCCGTATCCGGTGTATGTGGCAATGTCCTTCGGCAACAGGGATAGTAACGCTGGAGGCGGAAGATTATGCCACGATGCTGGCGCTAACCTCCGGTTTGCTTCAATCGGTTCCCAAACGGCGTTTTTTCGGCATTTTTTAAGGTTGCTTTAAAATTTGGAAAGGGAGACAAAAAAATGAGTCGCATCTGGCTTGAATTATTTGTAATTATGATGGTTGGCAGTATTTTTAAAGAAGGGTTTCTTAACATAATGTTCTGGGTTTTAATTGACCTTGTTGTTTTGGCGGCTTGTTATTGGCGGCTAAAGCGGTATCCTTATATTGATATGAAAAAAAGCATGTTGTTTTTAGGTGGGATTACCGCTGTAAATATTTTAATTGATCTTGGAGTGTTAAGCAGCATGCTGGGAAATATTCTGTTTCTTGCCCTGCTGCTCTGGATGATAGTTGGCGGCAGTGACAGGGGAGGGGGCCCGCGACGTTCAAATTTGCGCCATAAGTGGCATAAATAAGGGCATTCTACTACCAGCACTTTCAATAAATAATCAATCCGGATTATTATTATCAGAAATATGGCGGCGAAGGATAGATTAAAATAAATGTAAATATATGGTAATTAAGTATGATATTGTAAATAAATAGTTACTATTTAGGGATTTTAACATCAGGCCTTTGTCTTTTGAACACCGGATGCTAAGTATTATGTCGAATGTGAGATGGATATAAAAGCTTGTTCCAACAGGTATTACACTTGATTTGACTGACATTTCGACATAGTCGTATCCGGTGCATAAACATTATGTCGTATTTTTACGAAAAGTTATTGGGCTACTTTGGCAGGAAATACAAATATTTACAAGAAAATAGTCATCACCTTAATTTGGAATCTTGTAGTAAAAGGGGTGGCGAATTATGTATTCCGCCGAAGTATGTGATAATAAAGTGATGTATCTGGCTAGGGAAGATGATTATAGGGAGTTTTTTGAAACAACCAAAATTGGTATTATGTATTTAGACCATTCTATGCATATAAAGAATTTAAACCGGGAAGCGGAAAAAATCTGTGGCATAGACCGGACCCAGGTGATCGGCAAAAAAGCCAAGGCAGTGTTTCAAAATTACGGCGAACCATTTCTTAAGATGTTTTCCATTTCAGAATATGATGATTTTTATTCGGCTAACATTAAATTTAAATTGAAAGAGCAGATGGTTTATATTCATGTTGATACGCTGCGGCTGCCCAATTCTTTCGGCAATACCGGCGGTGTTCTCATTGTCATGCAGGATGTGTCGGCGGTCCGGGCCGCTATAAAACAGATTCAAACCACGAAAATGCTAATGTCCCTTGGTGAACTGGCTGCGGGGGTCGCCCATCATGTACGGACTCCTTTGACAACGATCAGCGGGTATTTACAGGTGATGCTGGGCCGGCTGGAGGATGATGAATACACGGTGCGGCGCGATGTACTGGAGACGTTATTGGATGAAGTCTCCTACATTAATAATGTTGTTAAAGAATTGATTTTATTTGCTAAACCGCCGATTGCCAAGGAAACTGGGGTTAATATTAACAAAGTCCTGGAAGAAGCATTGTTTTTAACTTTTAAGGAGCTTGACGGCGATAATATTATTATTGAGAAACAACTAGCCTCCAACCTGCCGCTAATCAATGCGGACAGGAATTTGATGAAGCAGGTTATGATGAATATTATGCAGAACGCCATCGAAGCCATGCCGGGAGAGGGTACTTTGAGTATAAAATCATGGCTTCATGCCGATCTGAACATGTTAGTTATCGCGATCCGGGATACCGGTTCCGGTGTTGCCCCGGAAATACTGGCACGGATTTTTGAACCTTTCTATACGACCAAACTGGACCGGATGGGGATTGGGTTACCGATTGCCCACCGAATTGTAGCCGAGCACGGCGGGTTTATTAATATCAGTTCCGATGATAATCGCGGTACAAAGGTACATATTTATTTACCGGCTACAGACGACCGGGTTCGTCACCTGACCTTGGTACATCAACAAATCCTCAATCTTCAATAACTGGTTTAATCCGCCTGCCAAGAGCCGGCGGATTTTTGTCATACATGCTAAATGCCCTTCATACTATTGCTTTAAACGGTATATTTCAAACTTTGGCGAAGAAGGGATACGCATGCTAAAAAAAACGGTGTTTTTTCTTGCTTTATTGTTGCCTGTGCTAGCCGCGCCTGTATTGGCAGGCCCCAAGGTATTGACTGTGACGAATCCCAGGTTGGTTATTAATTTGCCGAGCCGGACTCTGGACGTGTATTCCGGGAATTCACTGGTAAAGGAATACCCGGTTGCTGTCGGCAAGCCTTCGTCGCCTACGCCGTTGGGCGATTTTTCCATTCTCAGCAAAGAAGTAAACCCGTGGTGGTATCCGCCCTGGGGCGGGAATTCGATACCGTCCGGACCGGATAATCCTTTAGGGTACCGCTGGATGAGCTTTTTGCCGCTGTATGGCATTCATGGCACGAATGCTCCATGGGAGATCGGCATGACGGCTTCGCATGGCTGTGTCCGGATGAAGGAAGAAGACGCGGAAGAATTATTCGCCGTAGTAAACTGCGGTACACCGGTAAAGGTAACCTATGACCGGATCAAATTATGCAAAGAAGAGAATGGGACTGTTTCTTTGGGTATTTATCCGGATATTTATGGTCGCGGCGACATTTCCCTGGCTGATTTGAAAGAAGTGTTAGCTGAATCCGGTTATAATAATTTGGTAGACGATAAATTTCTTCTTAACCTCATTAAAACGCAGCCGGATAAACAGACCGTTCTTGGACAGTTCGCTGGTCTTAAAATCAATGGTAAGCTACAGACGGAGCGGGTACTGGTGCAAAACGGTATAATATACGTTCCGGTATGGACGGTGGCGGGGGCTCTGTCCACATCGATTCAGTGGGATCAATCAACTTCCCGTGTTTGCAGCAAGGGCCGGGTGGTTCCCGCGATGATTAAGGGGGATATCATTTACGTGACCTTGGCTGACAGCAAACTTTTGTTTGGAGGGGAGCAGATTTGGCAGGAAGAAGACCACGCTTTATCAATTTACCGGCTGGCAGTATTCTTAAATGGCAAAGTAATCGAACCTGATGTTCAGGTTATCGACGGCATCTTAGCAGTGCAGGTTTTGCCGTTAGCCAATGCTTTAGAACAGAACGTTGTCTGGAATCAAGGGGAACGGTTTCTGCGCGGGACGGAGGGAAATAAAATTCCCATTGATCTTTTGAACGGTGAACCATATATAAAAATTACCCGGATTAATGAGGCGTTCAATACCTTTGTATATTGGAATGAACCGATGCGGCGCATCGAACTGACATATCCCGCCGGGGCGTAGGAAAGACCGCTGACGCGGTCTTTCTTACGAATAGTCGACTCCTTTTTGCAAATCGTCCGCGGCTATGGTTTCCACACCGACTTCATATTTCATTTCGGCCGGCGCGGTGCGACTCTCTTCTCTTAACAATGATTCCAGACCAATGGTCGATTTGCCGTCAATATTCTTGCCGTTCCAAAAATGGTAAATTTTCTGCATTTTTTAACCTCCTCGCCATCTGAATCATGATTTAAGTTTAGTATGTCCGATTTAGATTTAACATACATAACCGATTCCGGATATGATAAAATAAGAAAGGTATTTTTGGCTTGTTTAGCCAATATAGTAAAGAGCTAGTGGTCTGTAAACCCTCTAGCTTTAGAGTTTACAGACCACTAATATAACAGGGGATCTTGTTCCCCTGTTATACTTTGCAATTTACTTTGTCTTAATTTGGTTCATTTGAATAAAGGGGTGTAGATATGTCCCGTACATTTGTGATTATTGACGGCAGCAGCCTTGTTCACCGGGCCTTTTATGCTTTGCCCGTTTTAACTACGACAAGCGGACGGTATACCAATGCCGTATATGGTTTTACTACCATGTTGATGAAACTTTTGGATGATATTAAGCCGGATGCAGTGGCCATAGCATTTGACAAGGGCCGGACCACATTCCGGACGGAATTATATGCGGATTACAAGGCTCACCGGAAGGCTACGCCTGCTGAATTGTCCGAACAATTTCCCCTGGTACAGGAAGTGGTACAGGCATTTGGTATTACCGTGCTGGAAAAAGAAGGGTTTGAAGGGGATGATATTATCGGCACCCTGGCGCAAAAGGCTGCCGGCTGGGGTTATGAGGCTTTGATTGTTACCGGGGACAGGGATGCGTTGCAGCTTATAGACGCAAAGGTTAAGGTTATGCTGACCAAAAAGGGAATATCGGAAATGGATGTTATGGATTGCAAGGCGGTTCAGGCAAAATACGGAGTTACTCCCAAACAAATCATCGACTTGAAAGGATTAATGGGAGACGCGTCCGACAATATCCCCGGTGTTCCAGGCATTGGTGAAAAGACTGCCGGTAAGCTGATTGCCCAATTTGGTTCGATTGAAAATCTGATTAATCATATTGAACAGGTTGCAGGTAAAAAGTTGCAGGAAAACTTGTATAATCATACGGAACTGGCCATTTTATCCAAGAAACTGGCCACAATTGACTGTGCGATGGAACTTGACTTTTTACCGGAAACTTTTTGTTATAACCCCGATGGAACCCGCTTGCGGGAGTTATTTACCCGCCTGGAATTCAAAGGGTTACTGATGCGAGTTAATGCATTATTGCCGCAGGGGGATTGCGAGGCGGACAAGCCCGGAATTTGTTTGCCGCCGATGACTGTATTAACGGCAGAGGAAGCGGTTGACGGTGCGGTGAGTGAAATCATCCGGACGGGAAGTGTTGAGCTGTATCCCGTCGTTACAGGCCGGATTCCTGAGCTTCAACTGGCGGGAATTGTGTGCTGGCTGTCTGCGGGACCGGTTTATGCAGCTGCGAACGTCCCAGGCTGGGAAAAAATCGTCTCCCTTTTAGCGGATTCGGCAACAAAGAAAGTGACTCACGATGTTAAAAGCTTATATAATTATGGCTGGAGCAAGGGCATTAAAATTAATAATGTAGTTTTTGATACCATGCTGGCAGCGTATCTTTTAGAGCCAACGGCGGCGGAATACCAGTTTGACAGGCTCATGGACAAATATTTGCAGAAACAGCTGACGTGGCCGGCGGTAACGGATCCTGCCGAGTATGGGGCTGCGGCAATTTTCGCCATCCATGAATTATATCCCCCATTGGGTGAATGTCTTTCCCAAAGTGAACTGGACACGCTATATTTTCAAGTGGAATTACCGCTGGCAGGTGTACTTGCCGCGGTGGAGAGTACGGGGATTAAAGTGGATGCGGCTCATCTTAAGGCGATGTCGGGGGAATTTGCGGCAAAAATTGAAGAACTGCTGCAAGCAATCTACATTCACGCCGGTGAACAATTTAACGTTAATTCTACCAAACAATTGGGACAGATTTTATTTGATAAAATAAAATTAAAGGCAGTGAAGAAAACTAAAACCGGGTATTCCACCGATGCGGAAGTGCTGGAGAAATTAGCCGGGCAACATCCGATTATTGATAAACTATTGGAATATCGTTTGTTAATGAAACTCAAGTCTACTTATCTTGACGGGCTCAGCGCATTAATTCATCCGGTTACCGGTCGGATCCATACGACATTTAATCAAACCGTAACGGCTACGGGGCGGTTAAGCAGTTCGGATCCTAACTTGCAGAACATACCGATCCGGACGGAGATGGGGCGGCGTATCCGGGAATTGTTTGTGCCCGGTGACGGATGGGACTATCTGGTAGCCGCCGATTATTCCCAAATTGAATTGCGGATTTTGGCTCATATTTCGCAAGACCGGAATTTGACGGAGGCCTTTCTGCACAATCAGGACATACATACCCGGACGGCTGCCGAAGTCTTCGGCGTACCTATGGAAATGGTAACCGGCGAAATGCGTTCACGGGCTAAGGCGGTTAATTTTGGCATTGTTTATGGCATCAGTGATTACGGCCTGTCAAGGGATATCGGCGTTAGCCGTAAAGAGGCCGGCGAATACATTCAGAGTTACTTTGCAAAATACCAGGGCGTGAAAAATTATATTGATACGGTAGTGAGGGAAGCCCGCCATCAGGGCTATGTCACAACCTTGTTTGGGCGGCGGCGCAATCTGCCGGATATTAACAGCAGTAATTTCAATCAGCGTTCCTTTGCCGAGAGAACGGCTATGAACACGCCGATTCAGGGAACGGCAGCGGATATTATAAAAAAGGCTATGCTGGATGTGGCGCAAACGTTGGCGGCGCAAAAACTGCGCAGCCGGATTCTGCTGCAGGTACACGACGAACTGGTTCTTGAGGTTGCAGCGGAAGAATTAGCGCTAGTGAGTGAACTTGTCAAAACAGCTATGGAGCAAACGGTACAGTTGACGGTTCCTTTGCTTGTTGATGTTAAAGTTGGACGAAACTGGGCGGAAGCGAAATAAAGGGAGGAGTTACAGTGCCGGAATTACCGGAAGTGGAAACGATCCGCCGCACATTAAGTAAAAAAGTACAGGGAAAGACAATTCGGTGCGTGGAGATTTTATTGCCGCGTTTGATAAAGTGGCCGTCGGCGCCGGAATTTCAGGCCGTAGTTACGCATAAGACGGTTAAGAACTTAGCGCGGCGGGGAAAATATTTATTGTTTTACCTGTCTGAGGGGCAAGTGATGGTTGTTCATTTACGCATGACCGGGCGGCTATATTACCGGACACCGGATATGGCCCGTGACCGGTTTACGCACTTGGTATTTACCTTCGAAAATGGGGATGAGCTTTTGTATGCCGATACCCGTACTTTGGGAACACTTTATGTTATGCCGGAAGGAGAATTATGGCGAATTTCCGGTTTGTCGCAAATGGGGCCGGAACCGCTTTCGGCTGAATTTACTCTCAGTTATTTACAGACCATTTTGGCGAAAAGAAAAGGCAAAATAAAATCCCTGCTGTTGAATCAGAATCTGATTGGCGGCTTGGGAAATATTTATGTGGACGAAAGTCTTGCTTTAGCCGGAATTCATCCGGAACGGGCCGCCAATAGCCTGACGGATGAGGAGACCAAAAATCTGTTTCAGGCAATTAACCAGGTAATTCAAGCGGGAATTGACCATGGCGGTACAACATTCCGGGATTATCGCAATGGTGAAGGAAAAAGCGGCGACCACCAGCGCCATTTGCGGGTATACGGGCGAAAAAACCAGTTGTGCGCGATCTGTGGCAGTAAAATTGAACGTACGGAAGTGGGCGGACGGGGAACGCATTATTGTCCCCATTGCCAGCACTAAGGGAGTTGGCGAATGATGTTTGTTATCGGCTTGACAGGTGGTATTTCCAGCGGAAAAAGTACGGTGGAAGGTATTTTGTCGAAACTGGGAGCATATATAATTGATACCGATAGAATTGCCCGCGAGGTCGTTCAGCCGCAAAAAACGGCCTGGCGGGAAATTGTCCAATGTTTCGGCGAACGGGTTTTAGCATTGGATGGCACAATCGACCGCAAGGCGCTGGGAGAAATTGTTTTTAAAGACAGCAATTTTCGGCAGCGCCTGGAAGAGATCACACATCCCCGCATTCTGGAATGTGTCCGGCAAGAAATGGCGGAAGCGGAACAAAAAGGAATTCGTATTCTTGTTCTGGATGTCCCTTTACTGATTGAAGCCGGTTGGCGGCATATGGCCGATGAAGTTTGGGTTGTATATGTGGATTCCGCTACGCAGCGGTCCCGTCTAATGAAGCGGGACGGGATACCTTGCGAGCAGGCCCAACAGCGCATTCGAGCCCAAATGAATTTAGAAGATAAAGTTCGTCACGGTGATGTTGTGATTGATAATAGCGGCAATTTGGCACAAACCACGGAACAAGTGGTCACGGCTTGGCGCCGTATTAATAATAATTTGCTGATAATTAATTCAGAAGATAAATGATGGAGTGATCACATTGCGTAGCACGGCCTGGATGAAAATCCTGGTAGTCGGCTTGACCCTGGCAGTGGCAGGCAGCTATTTTGTTTATAACAGTGATTGGTTTCAAAAAAAGTACGTTTATCCCTTTCCCTACCAAGATATGGTTTTTCGCTACGCCTTGAAAAATGAGGTTGATCCCTTTTTAGTGGCCAGTATTATCCGGACAGAGAGCAAGTTTATTCCCCAGGCCCGTTCCCGGAAAGGAGCTATGGGACTGATGCAGTTAATGCCGGATACGGCAGCTTGGATTGCCCAGAGGATGGATGAGCCGAATTTTGATCCTAAGCAATTACAAGATCCTGAGGTAAACATTCGCTTGGGAACGTGGTATTTATCTTCTTTAATCAAGGAATTTCAAGGTAACGAAGTGTTGTCTTTAGCTGCTTATAATGGCGGCAGGGGAAACGTCAGACAGTGGATGCGCCAGAATGGCTGGGAAATGTCGTTTCAGGATGCCCGGCAACTTCCCTTTCCCGAAACCCGGGAATATGTGCGGAAAGTGCTGCGGGACAGAGCGCGCTACCGCAGTTTATACGGCAGATAGGAGGAAATGGATGACCTTCGGAAAGATTGTGATACATTGGGTTTTGATTGTTTTGTTATTTGTTGTAGCCGGTTGCGGTCAGAAAAATGTTTTGCCGCCGTCAGCGAAAAAAACGGTTTCTACCGGTGGCAGACTGGTTTACGGCAGCCTGCAGGAACCGAACACATTAAATCCGTTATTGTCGGATCTCCTGGCTACCGCCGAAGTCGGCAGCCTTATTTTTAGTGGTTTGGTGACAATGAATGATAAGGGCGAATGGATCGGTGACCTGGCCACACAAGTGCCTTCCGTGCAAAATGGCGGAGTCAGTCGGGACGGGCTTACCGTTACTTATAAGCTGCGTAAGGGAGTCACCTGGCATGACGGGGCGCCTTTTACGGCAGATGACGTTGTATTTACGTGGAAGCTGATTATGAATCCCAAAGTCAATGTTGTTTCCCGTGACGGGTATGATAAGCTCGCTTCCATTACCACTCCCGCCCCCCATACGGTAGTGCTGCATTTTAAAGAATATTACGCGCCCTATTTGACTTTGTTTCCGACCATATTACCCCGCCATATCTTGGAGAATGTTGATAATCCGAACAAAGCTGATTTCAACCGTGCGCCTGTAGGAACAGGACCTTTTAAGTTTAAAGAATGGCGTATGGCAGAAGCAATTGTATTAGATGCCAATCCGGCCTATTTTCGCGGAAAGCCGGTATTGGATGGAATTGACTTCCGGATTTTGCCGGATACTAATATTTTACTGACTCAGCTTAAGGCGGGAGAACTGGATATAGTATCGGACATAAACAGGGATCAATTGGACCAGATAAAAGCAATTGAGGGGATTCGAACTGTGATTACCCCCAATATGGTCTGGGAGCACCTGGATTTTAATTTGGACCGTCCTCTGTTCCGGGATGTTCAGGTCCGGAAAGCAATTGCTATGGCGATTGATGTTCCGGCTATTATCAATACAATCTTAAAAAATGCCGCCAGCCAGGCAACCGGCGACCAGTCGCCGCTGTCCTGGGCGTATAATCCTGCTGTGAAACCGCTGGTTAGGAATAGTAACGGCGCCAGGAATTTATTGCTTCAAGATGGCTGGCAACCGGAAAATGACGGTATTTTTGCTAAAAATGGCAGGCGACTGTCTTTTTCTCTAGTTACTACCAAGGGTAACAAATTGCGGGAACTGGTCGGACAAGCCATTGTCCAGCAGTTAAAAGAGGCAGGCGTTGAAGCAGAATTGCGTCCGGTTGACCCAGCTGTGTTTTTTAATGACCTGCTGAAAAGACGTCGGTTTGATGTTGCTATGTATGCATGGGCTTCAGGCGTTGACCCGGACGATTTAAGTCTTTGGCATTCAGGGAAAATTCCCGGCGCCGGCAATGGCTATGAGGGGCAAAATTATCCGGGATGGCGCAACGCCGAGATTGACCGGTTAACAGAACTGGGGCGTAGTGCCGTTGATTTGGAGACTAGAAGACAAACCTACTTCCGGATTCAAGAGTTAATCCGTGAGGAGTGTCCGGTTGTTCCACTTTATTTTCATGCTAATGTCGCTGCGGTTAAGAATACGGTGGCGAATTACAAGCCGGCTCCAACTCCGGGCGGGAGCCTGTGGAATGCCTGGCAATGGGGATGGAACGCAAAATAATAAGAATTTGAATAAAATTTTCTTGACGGTAACCTTGTGTTATGGTAAGATAATTTTGTTGCTGATGAAGCGGTAAATTATGCGGTCGTGGCGGAACGGCAGACGCGCTAGCCTCAGGAGCTAGTGGGGGCAACCTCGTGGTGGTTCAAATCCACTCGACCGCACCAGTTTTATTTGTAACAAGACATCCTCGTTTTATGCGGTTGTGGCGGAACTGGCAGACGCACCATCTTGAGGGGGTGGCGGTGAACAGCCGTGTGGGTTCAAATCCCACCAACCGCACCAAGGTAATATATTACGTAAATCTCGTAGGCGATGCTTACGGGTTTTTTTATAAGATTTAGAGAATGCCTTATCAATGTTGCTCCGTTACCTCTCCACTTATAACAAAACGATTCTTCTGACGGGGTGAGGCATGTTGCAGAGACGGCTTTCGCGTCCTGAGCCTTGCGCCAGGAGCCGAAAGACTGCGCCGGCGGTTTTCCTATAGGGGGAGCGATAAGAAATGTATAGTTTTTCAATGGAAGAGAATGAGCGGATTTTAAAAAAGGGAATGGCCAGCCTGGAGTGTGAAGAATCCACTTTTAACGGAGCATTATATTTAACTACCGACCGCCTTGTTTTTGTCGGTTATATGCTGAATTTATCCCGTAAATACATACTCAGCCTCTCACTGGTGCATATTAGAGAATTGAAAGCGGCCAAAACCTTTTTTATCCTTCCCAATGTGTTAATTGTTACCAGTATTCGGCATGAGGATAAATTTAAGTTTATAATGGGGCAAAGAGACGAATGGCTTCAGGACATCACACGGCAGATGGATAGAATACAGTGAATGGAAAGGGTTGTCTAACAAGTGTTAAACACTTGTTAGACAACCCTTTCTTTGATTATTGGATTTCTAATTACCAATTTCCAACTTCCTATTACCAGATTGTTGTTTTGTATGCAAACAAGTTTTGACACATATAATATAACGAAGAAAGGAGTGAGGGTGGTGAAATTACTCACCGTTGGGGTAATCGGCGCAACCGACGAACTAAAAGAGAAACTCCAGCAGGATTGTTATACATTGGCGCAAGATGGTTTTCGCGTAGGCATTGACGAGATAAATAAAGGAAACTACACCTTTTTAGGCTGCAATATCAATGAAGGGGAAATGTCATTTCGCAATTATGAACGGATAAAAGGGTTAATCAAGAATTATGCGGCTAAAATGCTGGCGGAACTGATTGTCCGGCAAGAAGAAAAAAATCTTGTCCGCAAGGCAATTGAACGGAACTATTATTATTTCAGCGAAGAGGAGAAAAATGTAATTTATGGTAATGCAATCAGTCTGTTGAACAATGGGGGGAACGAGACCGACGAATTTAATTTTCTCTCCCGCTGCAGTATGATTGAGGCAAAAATTAGTGAATACCTGGATACCCACCATGAATTAGTAGTCGAGGGGTTCATTAATTTTCGTCTGAAAGACTATCGCGAAAAACTTTCCAAAGTGGTTGATACCGCGGTGGATGATTTTATGATGGACGCCGAATATAAAGAGTTTATCCGGGTTCTTCGCTACTTTGTCGATGTTCAGGAACCGCTTATAGAGGAGGTTCATGTTGTTATTATCGACGGTAATAGTTTTAAAATACTGGATGCCCAGGGAAAGGCCATCCAAAATCAGTATTTGGACTCGATGCTGGTTGCTCAGACTACGGAGGAAATTAATTATGAAGATTCAGTGATCAGCGCCTTGATCACTATTGCTCCCTATACGATTATGGTGCATGGCAATAATTTGGCCAAAGCGCAGGAGGTTGTGGAGACTATTAAAAATGTATTTGACGGACGCGTTGTTGTATGTGGCGGCTGTGACCTTTGCCAGGAAAATAAACTATTTGACAATTAGTCAGGAAAGTAGATATAATAAAAACAATTTAATACTGAAAAAGTAAAGCGGAAAACAAGACAGTCCTGTTAGGTGTTTAGAGAGAAAATGTTATAGGCTGCAAGCATTTTTACACAAACCAGGGATTGTTACCATTTCCAAACTGCCATGCTGAACGGTTTAGTAAGCGGCGCCGGGAGAACATTTCCCGTTATCAAGTCAAAGATGGGCTTCGGCCAATCAGGGTGGAACCGCGGGTAATTATTCTCGTCCCTATTTAGGGACGAGTTTTTTATTTTTGATTATCCACATCTTTTTAAGCAGGCTCGATGCAAAAAGGAAACTTTGCCAATGAATGAGGAGGATGCAGAATGGAAAAATTGCAGATTACACTAAAAGACGGGGCGATACGTGAGGTCGAGCGGGGAACGACGCTGCTTGATTTTGCAGGGTCGATCAGCCGTGGCTTGGCTAAGAATGCTTTGGCCGCCAGACTTGACGGCAAAACAGTAGATTTAAAGCAACCGCTGCTGACCGATGGCAGCGTTGAATTTGTTACTTTCGAACAGGCTGAAGGACGGGATGCTTTACGTCACAGCGCTTCCCATATTTTAGCGCAGGCAGTAAAACGCTTGTACGACGATGTTAAGCTGGGAATCGGTCCTTCCATTGCCAATGGATTTTATTATGATTTTGATACCAGCCATACCTTTACGCCGGAAGACTTAGAGAAGATTCAAGCGGAAATGGAGAAAATTGTTAAGGAAGATTTACCGATTGAGCGGCTGGAAGTCAGCCGGGAAGAAGCCCTGCAGCAATTTGCCGCGCAGGGAGAAGTCTATAAACTGGAATTGATCCGGGATCTGCCGGAAGACGTGACCATTTCTTTATATAAACAAGGTGAGTTTGTCGATTTGTGTGCCGGTCCTCATGTTCCGTCCACGGGAAAAGTAAAGGCCATTAAATTGCAAAGTCTGGCCGGCGCTTACTGGCGTGGTGATGAAAAACGCAAGATGCTGCAGCGAATCTATGGTACGACTTTTGAAAAAAAGGCCGATTTGGACGCTTATCTGCACATGCTGGAAGAAGCGGCGAAAAGGGATCATCGTAAATTGGGCCGGGAACTGGATCTGTTTAGTATTCAGGAGGAAGGTCCCGGATTTCCCTTTTTTCATCCGAAAGGAATGGTCATCCGCAATGAACTGGAAAATTTCTGGCGTAAATTGCATGTTAAATATGGTTATCAGGAAATTAAAACACCGATTATTTTGCATCAGCGCTTATGGCAGCAATCCGGTCACTGGGACCATTACCGGGAAAATATGTACTTTACCAATATCGACGGGGAAGGTTATGCCGTTAAACCGATGAATTGTCCCGGTGGCATCCTTGTATACCGGGCGTCGCATCATAGTTACCGGGATTTGCCGCTGAGAACCTGTGAACTGGGACTTGTTCACAGGCATGAAGTTTCCGGCGCTCTGCACGGGCTCATGCGGGTTCGTAGTTTTACCCAGGATGATGCTCATATCTTTATGCTGCCGTCCCAAATTAAAACGGAAATTAAAGGCGTTATTGATTTATTCAATACGGTATACAGCGTATTCGGGTTGTCCTATCACGCAGAATTGAGCACCAAGCCGGAAAAGGCCATGGGTTCCGACGAGGTTTGGGAAACAGCGACAACTGCTCTCCGGGAAGCGCTTGAAGATTATGGAATGCCTTATAAAGTCAATGAGGGTGATGGGGCATTCTACGGACCTAAAATTGATTTTCATTTGCAGGATTCCATTGGTCGTACCTGGCAGTGCGGCACTATACAACTGGATATGTTAATGCCGGAAAAGTTTGATTTAACGTACGTCGGGGAAGACGGACAGCGCCATCGTCCGGTCATGATTCATCGTGTGGCCTATGGCAGTATGGAACGTTTTATCGGTATTCTCATCGAGCATTATGCCGGAGCCTTTCCGGTTTGGCTGGCACCGGTACAAGTCAAGATTCTGCCAATTACGGAACGGCATGCCGCTTATGCCCGGGACGTAGCTAAGATACTGAAAGATAAAGAAATCCGGGTGGAAGTAGACGAACGGAATGAAAAAATCGGTTATAAGATCCGGGAGGCGCAAATAGATAAGGTGCCGTACATGTTGGTTGTGGGGGACAAGGAAGTGGAAAATCGCAACGTGTCTGTACGAAAACGGGGTCAGGGTGATGTTGGCGCAATGACGGTTGATGAATTTGCCGCCGGCCTTCTGCAGCAAATCGCCGATAAATCTTAAATTAATGGCTTGACACGGCTGTCTCTAGATGCTAATATAATTAAGTAATTAAATGTAAGCAGAAGCCATCCGCTTCTCACCTTACGACGCTCCGGCTGTCAGTAGGGTTGCTAACTTAAACGCAAGAGTAGAAATATGCGTTCATGCGGGTGGTATAGACCATCCGTTTTTTATTTATAGGATTATTTTAGGAGGTGAGCGGCAATTAGCAAAGAAACATTAAAGCTTAACGAGGAAATCCGGGCAAGAGAGGTTCGGGTGGTTAGCAGTACGAATGAACAATTAGGTATTATGTTGACGAGAGATGCACTGCGGCTGGCGACTGAACAACAGATGGATTTAGTTGAAGTGGCACCGACAGCCAAACCACCGGTATGCCGTATTATGGACTTTGGTAAGTTTAAATACGAGCAGCAAAAGCGAGACAAAGAAGCCAAGAAGAAACAGCGGATTGTGACGGTTAAGGAAGTAAAACTGCGTCCTAACATTGAGGATCATGATTATAACGTCAAGCTGAAAAACGCCCAGCGCTTTTTAGCTGACGGCGACAAAGTGAAGGCTACGATTATGTTTAGGGGCCGGGAACTTTCGCATCCTGAGCTGGGTAAGCAAATTCTGGTCAGAATGGCAGCCGAACTGAAAGAAATAGCCAATGTTGAGCGGGAACCGAAACTTGAAGGAAAAAATATGATTATGATTTTAGCCGCTAAGATACACAATTAGAAGGGGGAAGAATAATGCCTAAAATCAAGACTCGTAGAAGCGCCGCCAAGCGTTTTCATGTAACCGGTACCGGTGAGTTTAAACGCGCCAAGGCTTTTAAAAGCCACATTCTGGAGAAAAAGTCGCCAGCCCGGAAACGCAACCTGCGTAAAGCCGGCCTGGTTAGTAAAGCCGACCACGATCGCGTAGCGAAGATGCTTCCTTACGCCTAAGTATACATATGAATTAAGGGGGTAATATACATGCCAAGAGTAAAAAAAGGCGTGACTGCACATAGACGGCATAAAAAGATTTTAAAATTAGCCAAAGGATACAGGGGCTCAAAGAGCAAACTGTTTAAGAAAGCCAATGAAACCGTAATGAAGGCTCTTTATTATGCTCGCCGTGACCGCCGGGCTAAAAAGGGTGAGTTTCGTAAATTGTGGATTGCCAGAATTAATGCGGCAGCCCGTATTAATGGCATTTCTTACAGTCAGTTGATTAACGGCTTGAAAAAAGCCGGCGTAGAAGTCAACCGGAAAATGCTGGCCGATTTGGCGATAGCAGATATGGTCGCTTTTGGGAAATTGGTGGATGCGGCGAAAGAGCAACTGAAATAAGGAGAAGAACTCTTGAAATGAAAATTTCAGGAGTTTTTTCTATTTTTTAGGTATAGTATTTATGAGAGGGGAAATAATTTGAAATAACCTTTGCCGGTTGGCTTGAACGCTGAATTTTAATTTTTGCAAATTTTGTGGCAATTCTGCAGGTTTTTAAACGGGAAACGCGAATATGATATAGTAACTTCAGGCAATGTTTAACAATATGTAAAAAGGAGGAGTTAACCCTTGGCTTTGGTAACGATGCGAGAAATTATTCAGGATGCAAGGAAAAGAATGTATGCAGTTGGAGGGTTTAACGTTTTTAACTTTGAAACGCTGGGAGCTGTTGTTGAAGTTGCAGAAGAATTAAAATCGCCGTTAGTATTGGGAATTCCCGAACGTCTGTTTAAGTTTGTCGATGTCGATACATTGAGCGCAGCGATGGTGCGGGCCGCGCAAAAAGCGTCCGTACCGATTGCTCTGCACCTGGACCACGGATACACCTATGAAGGGATGATGAAGGCAATTCGCTGGGGATTTACTTCAATTATGTTCGATGGCTCTTCTTTGTCTTTTACTGAAAACTTAAAACGTACGAAGGAAATTACGCGCATAGCCCATTCTCTCGGTATCTCAGTCGAGGGTGAATTGGGCTATGTTGGTTGTTGCGGCACTGTCGATATTCAGGAGGAAAATTTGGTGCAGCCGGCTACGGCAGCCGATTTTGTGGATAAAACGAAAGTTGATGCTCTGGCTGTTGCGGTAGGAAATAACCATGGAACCTATCGGGGCAATCCACATCTGCATCTGGGACGTCTTACGGAATTAACCGGAACCGTCCATGTTCCGCTGGTGCTGCATGGCGGATCAAAACTTAAAAAAGAGGAATACCGTCAATCCATTCAGTCCGGGATCGCCAAAATTAATATTGCAACGGATATGTCCCTGGCGGCGGCGGAAAACCTGAAGAATGAGCTGGCTAAAAGTCCGGGAGCCAATTATATTCATCTCATGTCTATTGTAAAAAAAGGGGTGAAAGACTCGGTCCGCCGCTATATGTTATCCTTCGACTGCATTTCCAAAGCAATATAACGCCTGGTCCTAGGTAAAAACCGCGTTAGCGGTTTTTCTTTTGGGGGAAATGCGACTGCCGTTGCCACTTAACCTCCGCTCGTTACACAACTCCTTCTGACGAAACGGCCGCCCAAAATGATTTTCAGATGGTTTTTCCGCGCCCTGATCCCTGCGACACGAGCCAAAAGACCGCATATCGGTCTTTCTCATACTGGACGGATAACAAACGATTCGCTATAATAAAACCTATATGAGCGATTACTGCAAGAAGAGGACAAGAAATGGCAGAACAAATAATAAGTCCACAAAACCCGCTTGTTAAAATGGCGGCGTCTTTAAAACAGAAAAAGAATAGAGACAAATACGGATTATTTGCCGTTGAAGGGAGCCGTCTGGCGGAAGAGGCGCTAAAATCCGGCTGGCCTGTGGAATATTGCTTTTTTACGGCAGAAGACAGCCAAAATGAACGGGCCGGTAAAATTATTGAAATGTTGCAAAGCCGTTCCTGCCGTATGCTGCAAATTTCCCGTTCCCTATATGATAAAATATCCGATACGGAGCAGGGACAGGGTGTTATACTACTGATAAAAAAACGACAAGCAGATATAAAGGCAGTTTTTAACAATAAGGAGACTTCTTTGCTTATTGTCCTTGATGAACTGCAAGATCCGGGAAATGTGGGAACCGTGATCCGGACGGCGGATGCCGCCGGTTGCGACGGTGTTATCCTTACACCGGGTTGTGCAGATTTATTTTCGGGTAAAACCATCAGAGCCAGTATGGGGTCGTTGTTTCACCTACCGGTGGTAGAAGCGATGCCGAAGTCTGCGGTTATCAGTATGTTGCGGGAAAAGAAAATTAAGCTGGCCGCTACGGCTTTGAACGATGCCGATATTTATTTTGAAGCGGACCTGCGGGATTCGTTAGCCATTATTCTCGGCAATGAGGGACAAGGTGTCAGTGACGAAATGTTATCGGCAGCCGCCGTTAAATTACATATTCCGCTATATGGACAAGCCGAATCTTTAAATGTCGCTGCCTCAGCTGCGGTAATTCTCTATGAAGCGGCGCGGCAGCGCCGGGTTAACTTGTAATTTTAAGGGTGATATGCTATAATACATCTAGCAATGACCTGAAATTCCAACGATGATCGGAAGAGAGGGTGTGTCTCATGTGGTGACCGCCGAGTTCTTGTGGAAAATATTCGAAGCTACCGGTTCCATTGCTGTGTATCTACTGTATAAACGGTTAATGTTACAATAATGAGACTGCTTAAAAAGATGCAGATACTAGGCGGGGCGAGCATTCGAACGAAGGCGTACTTAGGCGTACGTCGAAGTGAGAACGCACAGCCGCAACAACGTAAGGTCCCACATTTCGCAATGATTCGAGTGACCGGGGACTGCGAAAAGTGGGATTGATGCACTTTTTAAGCAGTCTCAATAATGAAAATTATGATGACGGAGATAGTATGCCGGTGCTGTTTCTACAGGGAGGCTGCCGCCAAAGATTGAGAGCGGCACTGAAATTGTTGGCAGAAATTCACTCCTGAGTATTCGGACTGAAGGGTTTTCCTGGGTAGGTTCGGACGTTTTTTCCACGTTAACGGAAACAAAGTACTGAATTAGGGTGGTACCGCGGAAGTCAAGCTTTCGCCCCTTTATGGGGGCGGGAGCTTTTAATTTTTTAAGATCTAGGAGGTATCCTATGGAACAACAACTGGAAGTGTTAAAACAGGCGGCGATACAAGATTTGTCCCAAGCAGCCAACCTGGAAAAGCTGAATGAGATTCGCATCAAGTTTTTGGGGAAAAAAGGTAGTCTGACGGGGGTTCTAAGGGGATTGGGCGCATTAAGTCAGGAAGACCGTCCCCGCATCGGTCAAATGGTCAATGAAATCCGGGCGGAACTGGAAGCGGCCCTTGCCCGGAAGGGAGAAGAGTTAAAACAAGCGGAATTATCCCGGAAACTGGCTGCCGAAAAAATTGATGTAACTTTACCCGGCCGCAGGAGTGCTGTTGGACATAAGCATCCCTTGACCCTCACGCTAAACCGGATCAAGGAAACGTTTATGCGAATGGGATTTGATGTTGCCGAAGGACCGGAGGTTGAAACAGATTATTATAGTTTTGAAGCGCTGAACTTGCCTTCGGAACATCCCGCCAGGGATATGCAGGATTCTTTTTACATAACGGAAGAAATTTTATTAAGACCACATACATCGCCTGTACAGGTGCGTACCATGCAAGCAGCCGAACCGAATCAACCGATCCGGATCATTGCTCCGGGCAAGGTTTACCGCCGTGACTACGACGCGACGCACTCGCCCATATTTCACCAGATTGAAGGGCTGGTAGTCGACAAAAATATTAGTTTCGCCGATTTAAAGGGAACTTTGGAATTGTTTATTCACGATATTTTTGGCCGAAATGTAAAAGTGCGGTTTCGCCCCAGCTTTTTTCCCTTTACCGAACCTAGTGCGGAAGTGGATATATCCTGTGTAATGTGTGGCGGCAAAGGGTGCCGGGTATGTTCCAATACAGGCTGGCTGGAAATACTCGGGTCTGGTATGGTTCATCCCCGGGTGCTGGAAATGAGCAATTATGACCCGCAGCAAGTAAGCGGTTTTGCATTCGGCATGGGAGTGGAACGCATTGCTATGCTGGTATATGAAATTGATGATTTGCGGTTATTCTATGACAACGACATTCGCTTCTTGGGTCAATTTTAGACAGGAGGATCAGTATGCGTGCATCAATTAAATGGTTAAAAGATTATGTGGAATTTTCTCAATCGCCGCAAGAACTGGCCGATATGCTTACCATGGCCGGAGTGCCTGTGGCGTATGTTGAAGAATTAGGTAAGGGAATTGAAAATGTGGTAACCGGGAAAATCATTGCTCTGGAGCGGCATCCGCATGCCGATAAACTGTCTGTCTGCAAGGTCGATACAGGAAAAGAGATTTTAACGATCGTGACGGGGGCAACGAATATCCGGCAGGGCCATGTAGTACCGGTTGCTTTAGTAGGGGCTAAATTACCCAGTGGCGTGGAAATCGGACTGACTGATCTACGGGGCATTGCGTCGGCGGGAATGATGTGTTCGGCGGAAGAATTAAATATGGATACTAAAATTATTCCGGTGGAAGCCCGGGACGGAATTTATATTTTACCCTCCGATACCCGTTTGGGAGTTGATATAAGAAGTGTTCTCGGCCTGGACGACTTTGTTCTGGAATTTGAGCTGACGGCCAATCGGGCCGATTGCTTCAGTGTCCTGGGTCTGGCCAGAGAGATTGCCGTTCTGACAGGCGGCACACTGAGAAAACCAATGCTGACTTTACGGGAAGAAGGACGCGAAAAGGCGCCTTCCTTAGCGGCCGTTACCATTGAGGAACCGACCTTATGCCCCCGGTTTACCGCCCGGGTCCTGCAGAATATAAAAATCGGCCCGTCTCCTTTATGGCTGCAGCAGCGGATTCAGGCAGCCGGTATGCGGCCCATAAGTAATGTAGTCGACGTAACCAATTTTGTTATGCTGGAAATGGGGCAGCCGATGCATGCCTATGATTACAACCTGGTCTCCCGCCATGAATTATTTGTCCGGAAAGCGAATCCAGGGGAAAAGATAACTACTCTGGATGGAACGAAACGCGAATTAAATCCGGATATGCTGGTTATTGCCGATGCGGTACAGGCAGTTGGCGTTGCCGGGGTCATGGGCGGACTCGCCACGGAGGTTACGGCCAACACCAAAAATGTGCTATTGGAAGCAGCTGCTTTTCAAGGGGTGAGTATCCGCAAAACTTCCCGGGTTTTGGGCTTGCGCTCGGAAGCGTCGGGACGGTTCGAACGGGGTATCGATACGGCCAATATTGTCCGGGCTTTGGACCGGGCTGCCAAGTTGCTGGAGGAAATGGGAGCCTGTCAGGTTTGTCCCGGTATTATCGACAGTTATCCCGGTCTTGCATTACCGCGGCAGGTCACGTTTACACCGACTGAAATCAACGCCCATCTGGGAACGGATATACCGAAAAAAGCAATGGTAGATATTCTAAGGAGACTGGAATTTGAAACCGATGCGCAGGGTGATAAAATTGTAGTGACCGTACCGTCTTGGCGTGGGGATGTGACCCGGGCCGCCGATATTAGTGAGGAAATTGCCCGGATATACGGTTACAACCGGATTCAGTCCACTACTCCCTGCAGTAATATGGCGCGTGGCAGTCAAAGCAGTGATCAGACGGCCATTGACCAAATTAAGGATATTTTGTCCGGCATCGGGTTCTATGAAGTAATATCCTTTAGTTTTACCCATCCTTCGATCTATGATAAACTGAATTTTCCCGAAGACAGCCGGCTGCGCTGCGCTATTCCGTTAATGAATCCGATTACGGACGATTATCCGCTGCTGCGGACAACTTTGCTCGGCGGAACTCTGGAAACAGCTGTCCGTAATTTTTCCCGGAAGAATGATGATTTTAAAATTTATGAAGTTGGTAATGTTTATTGGCCGGATACGTTGCCTTTAACGGATTTACCGGTGGAAAGAATGATGCTCTGCGGGGCATTGACCGGAAAACGCCAGGAAACCGCCTGGAACAGTTCCCGGGATACGGTCGATTTTTATGATGCCAAAGGTGCCATAGAGACGCTTTTGGAACAACTTGGCGTTACCGGATATGAAGTTGCGGCAGGGGAACACGCGTCCCTGCATCCCGGGAAAACAGCTATTTTCTGTCTTCATGGCGAAGAAATCGGCATTGTGGGGGAAGTGCATCCGAAAGTGCAAAGTGCATTTGCCATAAACCGAAAAATCTATGTTTTTGAGGTGAATCTCCAGGCGCTAATTAAGCATGCATCCTTCATCAAACCGTATTGTGCTTTGCCGAAATATCCTGCCATTCAGCGTGACTTGGCGTTGGTGCTGCCGGAAACTACGCCAGCTTCAGAGGTCGTGGAAACGATAAAAGCCTGTGGCGGGACGTTGCTGACGGCTATCCGGCTCTTTGACGTTTATACCGGGGAACAGGTAGCCCAGGGGTTACGGAGTTTGGCCTTTTCCCTGACCTTCCGCGCTTTAGATCGAACATTGACCGATAACGAAGTTGATGACTACTACAAAAAGATAATTGTTCATTTAGAAGATACATTGACGGCTAAGCTGCGGACCTAAAGCAGAAACGTCTTTGCTAAAAATACATTTATGACTTTACCTGGGCCGGATTTTGTGTTACACTGTTAACCAGGACGGACGATTGGTGGAATGTATTGTATTTTTAGTAAAGAGGGGGAAGAGGATGAGTGTTTTTCGCACCAAGAGTATTGAACTATTGAAAGAAGGAGCAGAAAAAAAGGGCCTGAAAAAGACTCTGGGCGCTACGGACTTAGTGCTTTTAGGAATCGGCTGCATTGTCGGCACCGGCATTTTTGTATTGACCGGCGTGGCAGCGGCTAAATATGCGGGTCCCGGCATTATGCTTTCTTTTGTACTTTCCGGTATTGCCTGTGCTTTTGCGGCTCTCGCATATGCGGAACTGGCGGCGATTGTTCCCATTGCCGGCAGCGCCTATACTTATTCTTATGCGGCTTTAGGCGAAATTGTCGCCTGGATTGTGGGCTGGAATTTAATTCTGGAGTATTCGGTAGGTTCCAGTGCCGTCGCTGCGGGGTGGTCCGGTTATGTGACCGGATTGCTGAAAGCGGGGGGGATCGAATTACCCAAGATGTTTACGGCGGTTCCTGCCGACGGCGGTATTGTAAATCTGCCGGCCATGTTTATTGCCTTATTTTTGAGTTATCTCCTGGTACGCGGTACAAAAGAAAGTGCTACATTAAACAGAATCCTGGTAGTCATTAAATTAGCGGCTGTTTTTATTTTTTTACTTTTGGCGGGTCCCAAAGTGAATCCTGCTAATTGGTCACCCTTAATGCCCTTTGGATTTTCCGGTGTAGCCGCCGGAGCGGCCATTATCTTTTTCGCCTATATTGGTTTTGATGCGGTAGCTACGGCAGCGGAAGAGTGCAAGAATCCAAACCGGGATTTGCCGATCGGGATTATCGGTTCTTTGATTGCGTGTACAGTGCTTTATATTGTAGTAGCCGGTGTATTGACCGGAGTGGTGCCATACCAGCAATTGAACAATGCCGAGCCGGTCGCGTATGCCTTGCGGGCGATCGGTTATAATATGGGATCGGCTTTGGTGGGTACCGGTGCAATCTGCGGCATTACAACTGTTTTATTGGTTTTAATGTATGGCCAGACCCGTATATTTTTCGCCATGTCCCGGGACGGCTTGATTCCGGCGGGAATTTGCAAGGTGCATCCTAAATATGGAACTCCTCACATTATAACTATCATTGCGGGCATTGCGGTAGCATTAATCGCCGGGTTTACCCCGATCGGGATTATTGCGGAATTAACGAATATCGGTACATTATTTGCATTTGTGGTGGCTGCGATCGGTGTGTTTGTCCTGCGGCACACCAAACCGGATATACCCCGTCCCTTCCGATGTCCGGCAGTGCCGTTAGTGGCGCCTTTGGCTGTTATTTTCTGCGGTTATTTAATGTATAATTTACCGGCAGAGACTTGGGTCCGCTTTTTTGTCTGGAGCGGCATCGGTTTCATTGTATATTTCCTGTATGGTTACCGGAAAAGTGTACTGAATAAATCAGCAGCGGTTATTAACGAGTAGGTTTATGAAAGACAGTTTAGGAACTCCTGAGCTGTCTTTTTCCTTTTCCCGGCATTGCAGGAATAAGTTTACCCGTTGTAGAAAAGATGATATGTCCCATTTTTTGCAGTTTAGGGTGTGAAATGTGGGTATAATGTGCTATTAGGTGAGTATATGAACAAAAAACGATGCAGAGTCACAGTGGAAATTTTCGGCGAAACTTACCCGGTTAAAGGGGATGTAGAAGCGGAAAGAATTTTGCAAGCTGCGGCTTTATTAGATGATAAAATGAAGAAAATAGCCAAGACCAATCCGCTGCTGTCTTCGGCCCGGATTGCGGTATTGGCCGCTTTGAATATAGCCGATGAATATTTGCGGCTGGATCAGGATTATCAACAACTCATGCAAATGGTAAAGGATGCGGAGCGGTAATCTGAATACCACCCTTGCTGTTTGTTTATAATAACAAGCAGAAAAGGGGTGTTAACGTGTTTGGCTATGAGGGTGTCGGACAGATTTTATTGCGGCTGATTGTCTTATTTGGAGCGGCTTTGCTGGTAGTCCGCCTGATGGGAAATCGCACGGTTGGCCAATTGTCACCTTTTGATTTTGTCATTATGGTTGGTATTGGCGATATTATTATTACGGCTTCTATGGATAAAAACAGCACACTGATGACAGGCGTCGAGGGCTTGGTGGCATTACTGGTGTTGCAGCAAATACTATCCCGTCTGGCCCTCAAGAGCGTCACTTTACGCAAATGGTTTGAAGGAAAGCCGGTTGTATTGGTCCAGGACGGAAAACTGCTAAAAGAGAATTTTATTAAGACGCAGTTTAATTATGATGATTTGCGGCAGGAGCTTCACCGCCAAGGATTGGATATTAGCAATTTGCAGGATATTAAACTCGGCCGGCTGGAAAGCTGCGGCACGTTTAGCGTAATAAAAGTGGCTGACGCCGAACCGATAACCCGCCGTGACTTCAAGGATTTCTTCCAGCAAATGCATGAGAATCCGCTAAGCCAGGCCGGAGTTGACTGGGGAAAGATAGAACAGTTCATGAATGATATGCGTTATTTAACGGAAAAATTTAAACAACAGGAAACGATTATGGCGGAAAACAGTCAGTCTACAGGAACAAGCAATACGAAAGAGTTGCACTAAGGGGGAGGGGCGCGACCCTTCTTCTTTTTTAGAGCCTGCGTAAAAAGCGTATCAATCCCACTTTTCGTAGTCCCCGGTCACTCGAATCATTGCGAAATGTGGGACCTTACGTTGTTGCGGCTGTGCGTTCTCACTTCGACGTACGCCTAAGTACGCCTTCGTTCGAATGCTCGCCCCGCCTAGTATCTGCATCTTTTTAAGCAGGCTCTTTTAGGAAATAAGGAGAGTGTGTGGAATGATATATGACGGGAACTTGGGCATATGCCGGTTCTGTTAATCTTTATCGATGGGCTGGGACTAGGCGAAAGGGACCCCGCTATCAATCCGTTATGCCGTTTTCCAATGCGGTTTTTTTCCCAACATTTTGATCAGCCCTTAACACGGGTGCTGCCGGGCACAGTTGGGGATGTTACCGTAATTCCCACCGACGCTGCGTTGGGAGTGCCCGGTTTGCCGCAGAGCGCCACAGGACAGGCCGCACTTTTTACCGGTGTGAATGCGCCACATTTTATGGGGCGGCACATACAGGCCTTTCCGGGTCCCCGCTTGACAGGGCTAATTCATCAATATAGTATTATGAAGCAGCTAAAAGAAAAAAATTTCCGGGTTACCTCTGCCAATATGTATACTTCTGATTATATGGAGCTTGCAGCCGCCGGTAAAAGGCGCCATGCCGCAACCACGCTTACAATCCTAAGCGCCGGTGAGCCTTTGCGCTCCCTTGCCGAAATGGAGAAAGGCATGGCCGTTTATCAGGATCTGACCAATGAAATGCTGCCACTGCTTGGAGTCCGGAATGTACCTGTAATTACCCCGGCGACAGCCGGCCAGCGTTTACTGACGATCGCCGGAAGACACCATTTTACCTTATTTGAGTACTTTCAGACTGACCGTTGTGGTCATAAAAGAGATTGGGAAAATGCCCGCAAAATAGTCATGACACTGGATGAATTTTTTCTGGCACTCTATCGGCACACGCCGCCGGACACGCTGGTGATTATTACCAGTGATCATGGAAACTTTGAAGATTTTAGCATAAAAACCCATACAACCAATTTAGTTCCGACCATCTTATGGGGACGGAGTTCCCGGGAATTTGCCTTACAGATTAAAGATTTGACGGATATAACTCCCGGTATTTTAGGTTTTTTGGAAAGGAATGAATCGTGTGGTTGAACTATTAGCTCCTGTTGGCAGCCAGGAAGCCCTGATTGCCGCCGTGGAGAGTGGTGCCGACGCTGTCTATTTGGGCGGCAAGGCATTTGGCGCCAGAGCTTACGCACCGAATTTCGGCGGGGAAGAATTGGCGGCAGCGGTCAAATACGCCCATCTTAGAGGTGTATTGGTCTATGTTACGGTCAATACCCTGGTTGATAACAGCGAACTGGCAGAACTTGCCGCCTATGTCAGGCATTTATATCATATTGGAGTTGACGCCGTTATCGTACAGGACCTGGGGGTGGCCCGGATTATTCAGGAGGTTGCTCCCGGTTTGCCGCTGCATGCCAGCACGCAGATGACCGTTCATAATCTTGAGGGTGTTAGATTTCTGGCGGCGAACGGCTTTACCCGGGTAGTTCTGGCCAGGGAATTATCCTTGGCGGAGATCCAGGCAATCTGCCGGCAATCGTCGCTGGAAATCGAAGTATTTGTACATGGAGCCCTCTGTGTCTGTTATTCGGGACAGTGCTTAATGAGCAGCATGATCGGCGGAAGAAGCGGCAATCGCGGGCGGTGCGCCCAACCCTGCCGTCTGCCGTATACTTTGATTGACCAGCAGGGCCAAAATGTTTTACAGCAGGCAGACGCCGGCGAATACCTTTTAAGCCCGAAAGATTTGAATACGCTGGACGTGTTACCGGAATTGATCCAAGCCGGCGTAGGATCATTTAAAATTGAAGGACGGATGAAAAGGCCGGAATATGTGGCAGTTGTCGTCGATACTTACCGGCGGGCTGTCGATAGGCTGACAGCCGGCGAACAAGAATATATTGTCGATGAGGCGGACCAAAAAGATTTGGCGCAAATTTTCAACCGGGATTTTACGACGGCCTATTTATATGGAAAACAAGGCCGCAAGATGATGAGCGACCGCCGGCCTAATAACCGGGGCGTACGTATTGGCAGGGTAATTCAATACAATCCGGGCCGGAAAACGGCCGTTATTAAACTGGATGAAACACTAAACCAGGGAGATATGATTGAATTCTGGGTGAAAGTAGGCGGACGGGTTACTGCGCATGTTTCTCAGATGAGCGCCGACGGTTGTCCGGTCCAAGGCGCTTCGCCGGGAATGGCAGTGGAAGTTGCCGTAACGGCGCCGGTTAAGGTAAATGACCGGGTTTTTAAAACGTTTGATGCGAAACTGATGACGCGGGCCCGATCCTTTTTTAGCGGCGCGCAAACTGTTCATCCGCTGCCAGTAACGGCTACGGTAGAGGTGGCGCCAGGAAAGCCGCTTTCCATTCTGCTTCAGGATAAGGACGGATTTAGCGGCCGGGCGGAAACCGGTTTTATTGCCGAAAAGGCATTGAAACGCCCTTTGACCCGGGAGGCAATTGCCAAACAGATTGAACGTTTGGGTACAACCATATTTGTGCTACAGGAGCTTGGGTGCCATATTGAGGGGGAAGTCATGGTACCGCTCAGTGAAATCAATGATGCCAGACGGCGGGCGGTGGAGGAACTGGAACGGGCGCGGCTGCAACGCTTTGAACGTCCGCCGCTGCCGGAAACATCCCGCGTTTTTTTACCGGCTGCGAACCAGAGGAAAAAGAAGGATGACGGTGGGAGAACCGAACTGGTCGTCAATGTGGATCATCGGGATAAAGTAAAAGCCGCCCTGGAGAATGGTGCCGATATTATTATGTTTGGCGGTGAAAGCTTCAATCATAAGCCTTTCTTGGCTGAAGATTACCAGGCAGTGCTTGCTATGGTTCGAAAGCATGATAAGAAAATTCGATTCAGTACGCCGCGAATTGTTAAAGAAGGTCAAAAGAGCGGTCTGCTGGCAGATTTGGCTTTATTCAACCAACTGCAGCCGGATGCGGTTTCGGTGGGAAACCTGGGAACCTTACAAATGGTTAAAGAGCATTGTTCCTTGCCTTTGCATGGTGATTATCCGTTAAATATCTATAACGCGGTAACGGTCGAATTTTTCCGGCACCAGGGGCTGAGCAGCCTCACCGCTTCCCCGGAACTCAATCTGGCTCAGGTTGAGCAACTGCTGATTCCTTATCATGCTGTACTGGAATGCCTGGTTCATGGTTATCTAACGCTGATGATTTCCGAGTACTGTGCCATTGGCAGTTTCCTGGGCGGATTGCATACGGGCCGCTGCACGACGCCTTGTCTGAAAGGACCATACTGGTTAAAAGACCGGAAGGAAGAAGTGTTTCCGGTTGTTACCGATCAATATTGCCGTATGCATATTCTCAATGCTAAGGAATTAAGCATGTTGGCTCACCTGCCCAGGCTAATGCAAATGGGTGTGGAACGGGTCCGGATCGAGGGAAAAAAGAGTACGCCGCAACAGGTTGCCAAAGTTACCAGGCTTTATAAAGAAGTATTGGAACAAGGGGAAGAGCATCCCCTGTTCCGGCAGGACAAGTTGGATACGGTTGAACCGGGGAACATTACCCGGGGCCATTATTTTCGTGGCGTTCTGTAAGGGAGAGACGAGATGGATTTAGCAGTTTTAACCACATTGGAGTATGATAAAATCCGGACGATGCTGGTCGAGCGGGCGGGCTCCGTGGCGGGTAAGGAAATTGCGGCGGGTTTGACGCCGACCAATGACAGGGAGTTAGTTGGCCGGTGGCTGAATGAAACTGAGGAAGCCGTTCGGATTCAGACCGCGGCTGTTCAAGTGCCTTTAGGCGGCAGCCGCGATATCCGGTCAATCATAAAGCGGGCGGAATTGGGAGCAATCCTGGAACCGCACGAATTTTTACCCGTAAGCAGCACCCTCTATACAGCCCGGCGCATGAAAGCATTTTTTACTGAGTGGACGGACCAGACGCCCGGTCTTTGTTCTCTGGCCGAGGGGATCATTGCCTTACCGGGCGTAGAAAAAGCCATCGAGGCAACCGTAAATGAGCAGGGTGCTATACGGGATGATGCCAGCGCCGAATTACTGCATATCCGGCGGGAAATTAAGCAGGCGCAAAACAGGGTAAAAGAAAAATTAAATAGCATTCTCCATTCCGGAGAATATCAGAAATACTTTCAGGATGTCCTGGTCACGATGCGGGGGGACCGGTATGTGATTCCTATTAAGCAGGAATGCCGCCAGTATTTCCCCGGAATCGTCCACGACCAGTCGGCCAGCGGTGCCACCGTTTTTATTGAACCCATGGCAGTAGTGGATATTAATAATGCCATAAAACAATTAATGGCAGCAGAAAAGCATGAAATAGAGCGGATCTTAAATGCTTTAACATCGCAAATCGCCCGGGTTTCCTTTACCATTCAAAACGATACGGAAATTTTGGCGAAATTGGATTTTATTTTTGCCAAGGCCCGACTGGCTTTGGATATGCGGGGCAGCAAGGCGGTAATCAATGATGCCGGAATTGTTTATCTGCAAAAAGCCCGGCATCCTCTAATCGCCGGCGACAAGGTGGTGCCGATCGACGTTTGGCTGGGAAAAGAATTCAACATGTTATTAATTACCGGCCCCAATACGGGAGGGAAAACGGTTACCCTAAAAACAGTCGGTTTATTTGCACTGATGACGCAGGCCGGTCTGTTTATTCCCGCTGCTTCCGGCTCGGAAATGCCGGTATTCCAGAATATTTTTGCCGATATTGGCGATGAACAAAGTATTGAACAGAGTTTAAGCACTTTTTCGGCGCATATGACAAATTTAGTCCGGATCCTAAGCAGGGTTTCGGAGAATGACTTACTGCTGATTGATGAAATTGGTGCCGGAACAGATCCGGACGAGGGCGCCGCTTTGGCTATGGCAATTTTGGAGGACTTGCTTGCCGATAAGGTCAAAACAATCGCTACAACGCATTATAGCGATTTGAAAGCTTTTGCTTATTCCAGACATGGAATTGAAAATGCCTGCGTAGAATTTGATATACAAACACTGCGGCCAACGTATCGTTTACTGATTGGTCTTCCCGGCAGCAGCAACGCGTTTGCCATAACCAAGCGTTTGGGACTGGCGGAATCTATAATTGAACGGGCAAAACAACTGGTGGATAAGGATTATGCCGAGTTTGAGACAGTGCTTTCCAACCTGGAAAGTCAAAAAAGAACGTTAAGCCAGCAACAGGAGGAAGTCGCTGCCTTGGAACGGCAGGTTGCCCAAATCAAAGAGACCTTAATGAAAGAAAAAGAAGCCTTAACCGGCAAACGGACGGCGATTTTAACTAAGGCACAAAATGATGCCGCGGCTTTGGTACGTCAAACCAGGCGTGAAGCGGAAGTTATTATTAATGAACTAAAGTCCCAGTTTGCCAGCCAGGATGCGAAAACACGCCAGAACGTCATTCATCAAGCCCGAACAAAGCTCAGGGAGCAGATGAACGCCCTGCACAATTTGGAAGAGGACGCGGAACCTGCCGTTGAAGTAACCGCCGATATGCTAAAACCGGGCATGAGTGTGTATGTAACCACATTGAAGCAGAATGGAACGATTTTAGCGGTAGGGACCAATGAGGCCACAGTACAACTCGGAATCATGAAAATGAATGTTCCGTTTCAGAATTGCCGCATTTTGCCGGCCAGAAACGAGGAGAAAAAAGCCGGCGGGAAAATTATCAATTTATCAAAGACCCAGGAAACAGCACGTCAGGTGGATATCCGGGGAATGACGGTAGAAGAAGCGGAACCAATCGTAGATAAATATCTGGATGATGCCGTGCTGGCTGGATTAAAGGAAGTGATTGTGATTCACGGCAAAGGGACGGGAGCATTGCGCAAGGGAATCCGCTCTTATCTCAAAGAGCATCCTTATGTTAAAGAAATTCGCCTGGGTGAAGCGGGTGAGGGTGGTGATGGTGCGACCGTTGTGAGTTTACGCTAGCCAATGAATGGGAATGGGAGGGAGAAACATGATTAGTAAAAGTCAGGAGCTCGAAGAACGAATGATGGAAACGGTGGCTGGTTTGATGTGCGTGGCCGCCAGAACGGCACCCAAAGCCAGAGGTGTGGATAATTTGGTAATATTGACCGTTAAGGCGCGGGAAAAGGACCAGTTGGTCGAGGAAATGCGGCGGATTGCCAAAAGCTCAGGGGCTCAGTTTTTTGAACGGGATGCTCTCTGTGTGGAAAAAGCTTCTTTGGTACTATTGTTAGGGCAGAAGGTCCAACCGCTGGGAGTTCCGGCGTGTGGCTATTGCGGTTTTGACAATTGTGCCGAGAATGTGAAGAATAAAGGATTGTGTGCCATTAGTATCGGTGACCTGGGAATTGCCGTCGGTTCGGCAGTTAGTACCGCTTCCTCCCATCATGTTGATAACCGGGTTATGTTCAGTATTGGGAAAGCGGCATTAAATCTGGACCTCTTTGAAGAAGACGTCAAGGTCGCTTATGGAATTCCGCTCAGTGTATCAGGTAAAAACCCGTTTTATGACCGGACTTGAGAAGACAAATCGGGGGTGCAGGAAAAGATCCTGCACCCCCGATTTGTCTTTAAAAACTGCTTTTCCAATTCAGATATTTGCCGCTGGTTTTTTTGTCCGATTCTTCAGGATAATTGAGAATAGAAGCAGAAACCTCGGAGACATGTTCGGCTTGGGTTGAAGTAATGGCAGCGGCAGGCGCATCCGCTTTCGGTTCGGTCTGGACCTCTTTAAGTTCCGTTTTAGCCGGCTTGTCGGCTTTGGCGGGTTTATCACCCAAGGAACCGCTTAAACTGTTTACCAGGTTGAGTATTGTTGCCATATTACTCGGATTTAATTTTGATTTGAGCTGCGAATTACTTAACAGCGGTAATAAAGACATTAATGCATCAGCACCGCCACCACCGCCGCCGCCGGGACCTGCGCCGCCTTCATTTTTAAGCAAATCCCCTAACAACTTCTGAATTACCGGCATGCCGGCGGAATTGCTATTTGCAGCGGCAACCGGTAGTGCGGCCGGCTGACTGCGGTTGAGTATGGTTATCAGGCACATCAGGGACATTATATTGATTAGTGCGTCATAACCAGCGCCGTTATTGGCTACGTTATCTAAAATTTTGGTTATCGATTGGATCAGCGAAACAGATTTGTCAGGAGTGTCACTCATAATAACTCCCCCCCTAAAAAAGGCCGGGTATTTTCGGTAGATTTAGTTCGCCTGATAATTTATTCATCGCCTCTTGATGCAGATCCCGCGATTTACCGAGAGCATTATTAATTGTTGCCGTAAGCAGGTCTTGTAATAAAGCGGCATTATCGGCGGAAAGATATTTTTCATTTAAATCAATGGATACAATGTCTTGCTGCCCATTTACAACGACTTTGATTACATCGCCGCTGGATACTTCAATCTGCTTATTCCGTAATTCATCTTGCAACGTATCAACATTTTGCTGAATCTTTTTTACCAGGTCCATTATATTGCCGAATTGTTCGAACATGACTATCACCTCCCCTAAATTTTTGCATATACCGAAAAGGAACTTTCCGGGTTGAATAGATGAGACGGGGTTACTGACCGGCGGTCCGCACACCCGTACCGGCTTTGGCCGCGCAAATATTTTTAATCGCAGGTTGCCGTTCCCTATCCCGGCGAATAAATTATAGTAAGTAGTGGGGGTGATAGATATGCGTATACGGCATAAAAGACGAAATGCCGGGAAAGTAGTTTCTGTACCGGGAGATGAAAACAAAGGAACGGAAGTCAAGCAGGCTAAACCGGTTACGGCCTCAAAACCCGCTAAAATTATTAGGCAAATTATAAACAATCCCAATTTTTCAGTTCAAGTAATGACAATTTTACTGACCCTGGCGTCAGATAATATACCGATGGAACGACGGATTAACAATGTCACTGCCACTGTAGACAAAGTGCGTAATATTACCGATGTTATCACTAATACCATGCAATCCGTAAAAGTAGCCACGGAAGCGCCAAAACAAATTCGTCAATTATTGAAGCCGGATGAATAAAGGTTATCATTTTTGCTGCATATTGCTTGCATATAACCGGTTAGGGCTGAAGTCTATATACTAACTATTAAGAAGTGCAATATTTACTAAAGTGAAATTTAAAGGAGGTATTCTAATGTCGAGATGCGGCGGTTTTGGGTTTGGCGGCGGTTTTGGTATTTGGTGGATTATTATTATTATCATTCTATTATTTTTCTTCGAAGACAATACATCTTTTTCTTAAATATTTAACGTTAGGAACACCCTTATAGGTTCCTAACGTTTTTACTTGCGCAACACCACCTCCGTCAAACTAACCGCTGTAAGTTGTGTGTAATAATGTATATGCAGTCGAAATAAAAAACACGCGTATTTTTCGCGTGTTTTTATGTTTTAATTTGATATCAATTTTTTTTCTCTACTGCCGGTTTATCCGATGGTACCGGAGGAATCGGCACCGTGGCATCGGGAGTTGCCGGCTTGTCGGTCTTATTGGGCGGCGGCGGCAGGGTGCTGCCGCCGGGAAGCGGACCATTAGGCGGGGCTGTTTGATCCGGCGTTTTCTTTTTCTCAGCCGGGACAGACAATTTAGTAGGTTGGGTTCCTTCAATAAATATTTCCGTATGGCTGTCTTTATTCTTGGGGTCGGTTACAAGTAATCCGTCTTTGTTGGAAACGGTGGCGGAAACAATCCCGCCCGGTTTTACAAAGTCATGGGGCGGAACATTGGCTAATGCCTTAACCATAAACGAATGCCATATTTCAGCCGGAATACTGCCGCCGGTAATACCATGCATATACTGGCCTTTATCGTACCCCATCCAGACCGATGCGACTAAATCCGGTGTAAAGCCAACAAACCAGGCATCCTTGTAATCACTGGTTGTTCCCGTTTTACCGGCAGCGGGGCGCCCGATATTGGCGGCGACTCCAGTCCCTTCCGATATGACACTGCGCATCATATCGACCAGAATATAATCGCTTCGCGCATCAACAACCACTCTTTCGCGCGGTGTATGCTGTTCAAGAACTTTCCCGTTCCGGTCAACGACCTTAAGAATCGCAGTCGGCTCAACCCGGATGCCTTGATTAGCCAGCACCCCATAAGCACTGGCAATATCGAGCGGTGTGACCCCGCGGGTCAGACCACCCAAAGCCATGGCCAGGTTGCGGTCATTGGTGGCACCATTTAATACCAGCGTTGTAATTCCCATCTGCTGGGCATAATATAATATTTTGTCAGGACCTACTTTATTAGCAACTTTTACGGCAACGACGTTCAACGAATCGGCCAGAGCCGTTCGTAAGGTCACCGGGCCGTTAAATTCATGCTCATAGTTCGTAGGCGACCAATCTCCAAAAGTAACGGGACTGTCGTCGACGACGGTGGCCGGCGTCATACCGCTTTCAATAGCAGCTAAATAAACAAATGGTTTAAACGCCGAACCGGGCTGACGTTCTGCCAAAACGGCCCGATTGAATTGGTCATTGCCACGGCCGCCAACCATTGCCTTAATATAACCGGTATGCGGATCAATGGCAACCAAAGCGCCTTGTGGCTCTTTTATACCGTTTTTATCAGTACTGACTGTGGGAAGCCGTTTCATTGCCTCTTCTGCGGCCCGCTGCATATTTAAATCAAGGGTCGTATATATTTTCAGGCCATCCTTATAAACGGCGTCCGCCCCGTATTTATCGACTAATAGTTGTTCCACATAATCAATAAAATAAGAGGCAACGGTATTATTTTTAACGGAATGCTTGACCAGGTGAAGATCTTCTTTTTTAATTTTGGCAGCGGTGGTGGAATCAATATAGCCATATTTGACCATTTGCTCAAGCACAGTTGCCTGACGTTCTTTGGCGGCCTTCAAATTATTAAAAGGCGAGTAGTAGTTAGGACTCCTGGGAATACCCGCCAGCATTGCGCATTGAGCCAATGTCAGATCTTGCACATTTTTACCGAAGTAGACCTGGGCCGCCGCCTGTACCCCGTATGCGCCCTGGCCAAAGTAGATTTGATTGAGGTACATTTCCAGTATTTCTTTTTTGCTGTATTGCCGTTCAATTTGCAGTGCCAGTACAGCTTCCTGAATTTTACGCTTGAGGGTTTGAGCCTGCGTTAGTAAGGCGTTTTTGGCTAACTGCTGAGTAATTGTACTGCCGCCTTCCTCAACCTCATGGTGAGTCAGGTTAGCCCATGCTGCCCGTAATATACCCCGCGGATCAATACCGATATGCTGGTAAAAACGGGCATCCTCCGTAGCGACAAACGCATTTTGCAGATTTTGCGGGATTTTATTAATCGATACGGGGACCCGATTTTCCACAGAATGAATCGTAGTAATCAAATTGCCGTGAACATCATAAATTTCCGAAGATGCGGCAGGACGAATTTCTCCCTTTAAACTAGGCATTGTGTTTAGACTTGCGGTTAGAAATCCTAGGCCGGCGCCGGTGACAAGAACAATGAATACAATAATTGCTAGAGCGACTATTTTGGCATAGCCGCTTTGGGAATGCCGGCGGCTATTGCGAGTGTTACTATTCATAAGACCCCTCCTGGACAG
The DNA here is from genome assembly GCF_900476375.1 of Allolucifera butyrica. Classification (GTDB taxonomy): domain Bacteria; phylum Bacillota; class Negativicutes; order Sporomusales; family UPPP01; genus Lucifera; species Lucifera butyrica. The sequence goes on from NZ_UPPP01000094.1 coordinate 242,785, forward strand.
TTAATTGCTGGGCATAGACTTGTACATTTCATAAAGAAATACAATACTACAATTATAACACACTCCGTGGCTTTCTTGCTTTCTATATAATTAAACACCAAAGCGATTAAATCCTGCAATTCTAATTTTAGTCAAAGAGATTTGCACGAAAATACCATGAAAGCCATATATATAATAAGTAAATCGGACCGGGGGAGGGAGAACTATGCGGTTCTCCGTTAGAAAAAGACGCACCATTCCTTCTATGCTGCTGGTCGTAATTCTGTTGTTGACGACGTTTCTTTTTACATTCTGGACGGTAGAAACTCATTTAAAGCCGACGTTGCTGGCTATTGCCGAGGCTAAAGCTACTTTGGCGGCCACGGAGGCAATTAACAAAGTAATTAATGAACAAGTAAGTCCGGGCCTGGATCCGCAAAGTTTGGTCAATGTTAAACTGGATAACCGGGGGCGCGTAGTGTTGTTGCAGCCCAATACGATGGAATTTAACCGGCTGGCGGCAGATACTACAATTAAAGTTCAGGAAGCATTAAAAGCAATTAAAGAGGAAAAAGTAAATTTACCCTTAGGGCAGGTTTTGGGAAGCCAGCTATTGGCCAGTTTAGGCCCTGAAATTACTGTTACAATTATTCCGGTGGGAACTGTGCAAGTCAAAGTGTTTGATAAATTTGAGCAGGCGGGCATCAATCAAACCCGGCATATGGTATATTTATTAGCAACCACCGATATCAGAATCGTAGTGCCTTTGGTCAGTAAGAGCGTTAGTGTACAGACGCAGGTACCGGTAGCGGAATATGTAGTTGTCGGCGAAGTACCGCAGACTTATGTGCAATTTCCGTTGCCTCTGTCAAACGAAGAAAGTGGCGTTCCTCAAAAATGAAAAACTGGTTGACATAATTGAAAATTTTGTGTTAATATATAAAAGCCGCTGAAAACGGCGGCAAAAAATACCAAAGCGAAAGCAGTTGACAAACAGCCACGGCTTTGGTAAGATATGAACTTGTCGGCCGTCAGCCAAGAACGACGGCGACGAAAAAAAAGTTGACACGGTGAAAGAAACGTGATAAACTATAAAAGCTGTTCTTTGAAAACTAAACAATGTAAGTAAGGTGAAAAGCCAGATGTGCGGACAGGTATTACGGAAGTAATACCGTCAAAAAACAACCAAGAATTCTTTAATTCATAAAGAGCCATCAAGGTTCTTCAATAAAACATTATTGGAGAGTTTGATCCTGGCTCAGGACGAACGCTGGCGGCGTGCCTAACACATGCAAGTCGAACGGAGGTTTCAGCAATGGAACCTTAGTGGCGAACGGGTGAGTAACGCGTAGATAACCTGCCTTTTAGTTGGGGACAACACCTCGAAAGGGGTGCTAATACCGAATGAGCAGT
>NZ_UPPP01000119.1 GCF_900476375.1 Allolucifera butyrica
ATCCGGAACAGGCCGATTTCTATATGGGACTCCAGCTTTTCCGCGTGCCCCAACGGTTTGACACTGACCTTTATGCCCTTGCGTTCTTTTAAGATATCGGCAATTCGTTTCACCGTAGGGATTAACCCAAGATCATCTAACGCCATGGGCCGTAAGTCAAAAATAATTTTTCGCGTCTCGTTGAGACAGCCCAAAATCTGCTGCCGCAGCTCATGTAGCTCTTCTTTGGCCCGGCCCGTATCCAGCTCAATCAGTTTTTCACAGACTTCCGCCAAAAAAATAACATTGGCCATGGCCTGGGCCGGCCCGTCATGCATTTCCCGGGCCACCCGCCGCCGTTCCTCTTCCTGGGCCATAATCACCTTGAAACCGAAACTTTGGCTTTGTACCAGCGCCTGAACTTTATCCGCCAGTTCCACCATGCAGCGCACATTGTCCACCAGTCTTCCCATCCGGGAAGTGAGCGCCGCCATTTGGCTTTTTCGTTCCCGCAGTTCCGCCAGGCGCGCTTGCAGTTCGCCATAATTTCGCTGCAGATAAAAATCCCGTTCTTTCGCAACCGCCAGCTGCACCTGGTCTTCCAGAACCGTCTTGTACGCCGCCTCCACAGCCGGCAGACAGCCATTGCCCTGATCTGTCTGCTCCCTTAAACCGGCCTGGCTCTCTGCCTCCCTAGCCGCAAGCTCCTGAATCCCTGTCCGGCTGACCGCCATTTCCTGGGCCAGCTTATCCAGCACCGTTTCCACATGTTCCATTTCCGTCTGGATTGATTGGGCGACCTGTTCAAGCTCATCCCCGCCGGACCATATTCCTTCCTTAATGTCATTTACCAGGCCATCAAGCTCGTGCAACAGCATTTCATTTTTTTCCGTCATTTCATCTTTTTTCATTTTCTTCTACCTGCCTAAACTAGGATGACCAGGTTATACATCAATGTTGACAATCTTTCTCATCCAAACAACGCCGATTCCCTGCAGCCCCAGTCCAAGTCCTGTCATCAGTTTTCCAATGGGATGATTTAAGAACGACATTAAATATTCGCGATTGACCAAATACAGCATAACGACGACAACTACCGGCAAAAAACTTAACACAATTGCCGATATTTTGCCCTGGGCGGTTATTGTGCTAATTTTTTGCTTCATACTAATTCGTTCTCTGATGGTTTGGGCAATATTATCAAGCAATTCCGCCAGATTTCCGCCTACTTGCCGCTGGATCAAAAAGGCCGTGACGGTCAAGTCCATATCGTCCGTATCAACCCGTTTGACCAAGTTCACAAAGGCATCCTCCGTACTCATCCCCAAATTCATTTCTTTGATTACGGTACCGAATTCTTCACTCATGGGGTAAGGCATCTCCTGGGACACCAAGTCAATCGCCTGCATATAACTATTGCCGCTGCGCAGGGAATTGGCCATCAATGCCAGGGCCGGCGGCAGCTGTTCATTCAACAGCGACTGTTTTTTCTTAATTTTTCGCCTGACAATGAAGGTTGGCAAATAAAAAACAGCGATTCCGCCTGCCATTGCCAGCCCGAACGATCCCCGGCTAACTAGCAGCAACAACAACATGCCGATGAGGGCCAGACCAATTGAAATTACCATAAACTCGGAACCCTTGAACGGAACTCCCGCCCGCACGAGTAAATCTTCCTTTTGCCGCGCCCACGACGCCGATTCACAATAGGTGCTGAATTGACCGATAATCCCCCGCAATCCCGACATTGAAGGCGCATCCTTCATATCCTCGGCAACGGAATCAACCCGTTCCCGGATTCTCTGCCTGCCGGCTAAAAAACGAAACAATACCAGCAAAACAAAGAACGTTATGATAAAAACATATAACGCAACTGTAACCAAATTCAATTAACATTCCTCCCTTGTTCGGGACTGCCGCTCCCAAGGACTAAGACAACGACCAGATCGAGCGGTCCAGCGTCTCTTCACTGCTTTCCTTTAAACTGACCTTCTTCTCACTGCCGCTACCGCCACGGCTGAACAATTGGGCCGCCTTCTTAATAATCCCTTTCCTGGCCTGCGGTTTATTCGCCGTGGTAATATATGCCTCATCGCCGCTAATGACGTAATTGGCCAGTCGCAGCAGGTTCTGCGCCACTGCCGTCTCCGGACTGCCCGTTACAAACGGCACTCCCTGGTTCACTGCCGTAACCACCGTCTTGCCGTCACTCGGCAGCAAGGCCAAAAACTGCCGCCGCAGCAACTCTTCCGAGTCCTTAATATTCAATCCCCCCAGGGAATTCGCCCGGTTCAGGAGTACTTTGATCTTTTCCGCCGGATAATTCAGGGATTCCAGGATTTCCAGGCAGAGCTTGACGTTCTTCAGTGTCGGCAGGTCCTGGGACGTTGCAATCATGACCAGATCCGACAGGTCCAGCACCCCAAAGGTTATGTCATTAAACAACGGCGCCGTATCGATAATGATATAGTCGAAGTTATACTGCAGTTCCTTAATAATTGACGCCACCTGGGCCGCACTGATCCCGTCCGCCTGCTCCGGCCGCGACGGCGCCGCCAGCACTTTCACGTTATCCTTGTACGCCGTCATATAACTTGCCAGCACGCCGCCGTCCAGGTTGTCCACATATTTGACCAGATCGGCTATGGTCGCTTTGGGAACTACATTCAGAAATAATGCCACATCGCCAAACTGCAGATCCAAATCCAAAATACAAACCTTATTGTCCTCATCAAAGCCAAGCGCCGTTCCCAGATTCGTCGCGATTGTCGTCTTGCCGATCCCGCCTTTGGTGCTGAAGATGGTAATTACCTTGGCCGGTGCAGGGGCTTTGACC
>NZ_UPPP01000035.1 GCF_900476375.1 Allolucifera butyrica
CCGCCGACGTTATCTTCCTCCAGATTCAGCACCATGCCGTAGACTCCGCCCGGAAATTCCAGCAGTTCTCCCGCCATTGCCTTTTCCAGTCCGTGGATCC
>NZ_UPPP01000096.1 GCF_900476375.1 Allolucifera butyrica
GGGAGCTTCAGGATAACGGCCAAAATAACTGACCGGCTGAAAATGAATGCCCCGTACGGCCGGCATCCTCTCAACGGCAAATTGAATCATCCCGCCGATATTTTCCGTATTGACTCCCGGTACCAGAGTAGGAACCAGAATCACGCCAATTTGATACTCGGCGCAGCGACGGATCGCCGCTTCTTTCCGCTCCAGTAATGCGCCGCCCCGCAGCTTTTGGTAAATTGCATCATCGGTTCCGTCAAACTGTAAAAACACACAGGATAACCCGGCTCGTTTCAGTTCCTTTATATAGTGGGGGTCGTCGGCCAGCCGCAGGCCGTTGGTATTTAATTGAAAAAAAGGAAAACCTAACGACCGGCCCAAAGCGATGATTTCCGGCAAGTCATCCCGCAGGGTCGGTTCCCCCCCCGATAACTGGATATTATAAGGTCCGCCGCTTGCCAGCAGCATATAATACCATTCTTCGATGGCAGCTATATCCGGCTCCTGTTCCTCATTGCCGGCTGCGGCAAAACAAAATGGGCAGGATAAATTACAGCGCTGGGTAACCTCCAGCAGAACGCAGCAAGTATGCTGCCGGTGAGCCGGGCACAAGCCACAGTCAAAAGGGCATCCCCGGTTGACATCCGTTGCGCAGACAGGCGGCTGAGACGGCACTTTAGCAACGGCCCAGGATTCATACGACGGCTGCCCCCGCCAAATAACCGTTTTGAAATAGCCGTGTTCCGGGCATATCTTATCCAGATAAACCTGGTCTTCAATCCGGACCCGCCTGGCAAGAATCCGTTTAAGACATACCGGACAGATACTCTCCGTCATCCCCAGTATTTCTATCTCTTTTTCCCCGCTCTTATTCACCGGTCGCCCACCTCTCCGTCCTTTCATAAAAACCGGCTCTGCCTTCCATCGTAAAGATTTCCGCCAGGCCGGCCCCCACCGCCTGTTCTACGGCTTTCGCTATGGTTTGCGCCGTTAGCAGACGCTTTTGAACGGTTGCTAAGACCGCCGTGTCGGCGGTATATTTCATCATTGGCTCACGAAACCGCTCGTCAATGGTCACAATCCGGTTGCCTTTAACCATTTTATCCGCCAGATAGAGAATTGCCGCTTCATCAAGGGGCCGGCCCGTTTTAAAATCCAGATCGGAATGTTGCGCAACAACCGCAGCGACTTTCCCGCAGCCCATTTTTTTTAATAATCTGGCGCCAACCCGGGCGTGGTCGGGCTGGCCTTTGGCTACATCGTGCAATTCGCCGGCAACCGTGGCAAGATCGGCATCGAGCACCACACCGGCCCGATTCAGACGAACTGCCAAATTTCTGGCCACAGCGGCTACCGTCTTACTATGAAGGATGACGCTGTCCGGCACATTCATTTTATCCCAAAGCGCATAGCATTCCGGCAAAGTAGGAATGTCCCGCCGCAATAAAGTCATCCGGTTGTAGTCGGCGGGCGTATCGGCATCCAGTAAAATTCCCTCATCGAGTACTTTTACCTCATGAGCTTTAACCTGTTGCTGCTCTAAAAGCTGCTGCAGTCCCGCCGGATTATGCCACGCTAAAATTACGGGAAAGAGCCGGGAAGAAATAAGGGGAGGATGCCCCCTCCGCCCCCGGAAGACAGGATAGACGATATCCGCCGTGTTTTTTTGATAAGCCCGGACCAGCAGGCGTACAGTATGACTCCGCACCAGCGGCATATCTGCCGGCAGCAGGAAGAAGGCTTCCGTTTCCGGCGAAAATGTCCGCAAACCGGCAACAATAGAGGAAAACATACCCTGGTCATATTCGGCATTAAAAACATGGCGTACTTGCAATCTCTCCAGTACCGGCATCAATTCCGAAGCGCGATGCCCTACCACTACCGTTATCTCTTCAATGCCGGCCCGGCGGAAGCATTCTATCGCTTTCGTAATAATATTGGTATCTCCGAACGGCAGTAATGGTTTAAATCTCACCATCCGGGACGAATAGCCGGCAGCAAGTATCAGAGCCGTTATTTTCTTTCTTAGCACCATTTTCCCGTTCCGCCCTTACTTTTATTAGTTCACCAACAATACTTACCGCTAATTCTTCCGGTGTTTCCGCGTCGATAGCCATACCGATCGGCGAATAAACCCGGTCCAGATCCTGCCTTGTCCATCCCTGGGCAAGCAGTGCTTCAAAAATTTTATCCCGTTTTCTGCGGCTGCCGATCATACCGATATAACCGGCCCGGGTCCGCAAAACCTGCTCCAGAACCGTCTTATCATACAGGTGTCCCCGGGTAACAATTACAATATAGCTGTCTTCGTCCACGGCAAGTTCCGGCAGCCGTTCATACGCCGCCAGGAGAATAATTTCTGTTGGTCCGGTAAATCGCTTCCGGTTGGCATATTCGTCGCGGTCATCCAGAACAACCGTCTTAAAGCCGACGGTCTCAGCCAGCGGCGCAATTTTTTGTGATACATGGCCCGCACCGAAAATATAGACGATACCCCCGTAGCGCACCGGTTCTACCAAGATCCGTTGATTCGCCAATACTTCGGCGTGAATGGATATCTTAGCCGGACCGGTTATAAGCTTCGCCAGCAAATAAGGATCGGCGTCAACCTTGCCAACAAGAATTCCGTCCGCTTTTACCAGGCATTGTTGCCGGCTTAAATAAGAGTCGGTGCCGTTATTGTTTAAAACGGTAATTAGCCAGGCTTTCTCCCTGCGGTCCAGAGTTTTTACTATTTGCTCAGCAATAATTCGGTTATTTTCATCGCCGGCGTCAATATAATCCAGCAGTATTTCCCCTTTGCCGCCACAGATCATATCCATCCCGGCAACGTCTTCCCCGGTAAGGTCGAAGGATTGCAGCATTGTCCGCCTCGAGCCCATTGCCTCTTGCGCCAGCTTGATGGCGGCGGCTTCCAAACGGCCGCCGCCGATCGTGCCAAGAATCGAACCGTCCGGCCGGACTACCATTTTTGTCCCGGCAGTCCGGGGTGCCGAGCCGCTTTTATCAAAAATGGTCGCTACGACAAAACTTTCCCCCATTTCTAAAAGACCGGTCATCTCTCGAAACAACTTATTCATAGACCCCCTCCATCTGACGCTTTTTTTCGGTTCGGGGCGTAGGGCTTGGATCCCGAAAAACCGGATTCTTTATGGTTGTAGTTCTTTCATCGCAACTTTCATGCCAATAGTTTGCGAAAAACCGCTGACGCGGTCTTTCGGCTCGTGCCCCAAGGCGCAGGGCGCGGAAAAACCCGCCTGATGATCCGGTGCGATTCACTGTAAAAATTGCGTCACTTTATTGTTTAGCAAGGGTTACACATTTTACACAGTCAAGTAACATCTGTTTTTAATTCCGGATAGCATAGACACGCATCTTATTGTACAGAGTTTTCCGCGATACCCCAAGTTCTCTTGCTACTTGACTGACATTGCCGGCGTGCAGGTTGAGCAAACTAAGGATCTTATGCTTTTCCGCGTCCTGGGCCAGCATCCGCCGTTGTTCCCGGCAGTTCAGCAGGTCCGCCGCCGGAGCCGCGGGAGGACTGGCTGAATAAAAAGAAGGCGCATAAAAATCAACCGGTAAATGACGTAAAGTAATTGTGTCGTTTTCAGCCAGGCTGGCCGCCCTTTCCACTACATTTTGCAATTCCCGGACATTACCAGGCCAATTATATTTTTTCAGCCATTCCATCACTTCCGGCTCCGTGCTAAACTGCATTGCCCGGTCACGGGATATTTTTTCTAGAAAGTATCTAAAAAGAAGCGGTATATCTTCAATCCGGTTACGCAACGGCGGTATCGTAATCGACATTACATTCAGCCGGTAAAATAAGTCCTGGCGGAAGGTTCCCTTTTCCACTTCCTTCAATAGATTTTTATTAGTAGCACAAATCAGACGGACACTGACCGGAATCATTTTATCACAGCCGATACGGGCTATCTTTTTTTCTTGAATTACACGCAGCAGGGCCGTCTGTTGTTCCAGCGGCATATCACCGATTTCATCAAGAAACAGGGTCCCACCAGTTCAAATTTCCCCGGTTTGCCGCCACGTTTTGCCCCGGTAAAAGCACCATCTTCATAACCAAACAACTCACTGCCGATTAATTCCCGGGGGATAGCCCCGCAATTCAGCGCAATAAACGGTCCGCTGCGCTGTGAACTGCGGTTATGAATCGCCTGGGCAAATATCTCTTTGCCGGTGCCGCTTTCTCCCTGCAGCAGAATATTGGACGTCGTAGTCGCCATTAGTGTTGCCAGCCGTGTAACTTCCCGGATTTCACTGCTTTGTCCGATAATGTCGCTGAAGCGTAACGTAGCGTAAAATCCGCCAAACCGGTTTACCAGATTTTTTACTTGTTTAATAGGACGTAAAATAATAATGCCGCCGGTGACTTTTCCCTGCTCATCAATAAATGGCTCGCCGGAGGCTACGCAATGACATACATCGTCCCTTCTGTCAATCATGACTTCCACATCCGTATAGGGCTCATTAATAGTCAGCTTCTTCCCGGCGGGGCAGGACTTATGGCTAAACAGGCTATGAACCGGCATCCCCCGGACCTCTTGTTCCGGTTTGCTTAGCATTTCTCTGGCGGCAGGGTTTATTTCGATTACGGTTTCCTCCTTATCAACAATGAGCACCCCATCGGATACGGTATTAAAAAAATTAGTCAGTCTTTTATTGACCAGAGCCAGTTCGTAATTTTTTTGCCGGATGCTAAGCTGGGCCATAATCGCTTCGGCAGCAGCCACCACAATTCCCAGGGTATGCAAATGCGACGCATGGGATGCGCCGGACATATCCAAAATGCCGATAATTTCCCCGTTAAGATCAAAAATAGGCGCGGCGGAACAGGTCAAACTATGATGTTTATGACAGAAGTGCTCCGCGCCGGAAACCTGGATTGGCTCCCGGATAATTAAGGCCGTCCCTATCGCATTCGTTCCGGCCGCCTCTTCCCGCCAGCTGGCTCCGCAGAAAAAATCCCGGGTCATCGGATTTTGCAGCGTGTCCTCGTCGCCAAACATCTCCATGATATAGCCGTTTTCATCCGTTAATACAACCACAAATCCGGACCCTTTTACAAACTTATAGAGATTGGTCATAAACGGCTTGGCTATTTTTATCAGCCTTTCTTTTTCCTTCAGTACCTTATTCAAGGTCCACCGGTCTAAGGAAGGATGCGGTTCCATGCTATACGGATCGACCCCCGACCGGTAACATCGGCGCCAGGATTCAACGATATGCAGGTGAACTTCACCGGCGTCATAGTTTTTGCCGGCAATAAACTCCTCCCATTGGTGATAAGTATGACCCAGTACACCGGAAGATTCCGCCTTCATCTTGACCACCTCACTTTATTGCCGTGTTGTTACCGTTTAAAGGAGTACTGCTAAATGAATCATAAATATCTACCGTTATGTTTTCATTGATCACCGCAGCGATGCGTGTCCGGTCCTTTGCCAAACAGGTCTTTCATCCGGTTGAGAGCCGTTTCGGAAAAAAAAGCAATCTGGGAAGGAATTCCTTCCATTGTTTCTCCCGATAAGATCAATCCATTGTCAGTCTCAACATATCTTATAGGCAGGTTGCGGCGAAACATTCTGCCGGTTTTTTTATCGATTATTTCCACCGTGATTGAATCCGCTTCAATTTTATCCAATTGTTCTTCGGAATTCCCTTCCTTGTTCATCCTATCGCCTCCAGCCAAAATTCGCACCCCGGACCCGGCTGCTGACCCAACTGACGGCTTCTTGCTTATTTTTCTTCCGTCGTCAGCAAGATCCGATGGGACATCCCGCACCGGGGACAATACCGCCCCCCGTTGGTCCGGTCGCATTCCTTGCAGTATACCGTAAAACATTTCATGCATTTATACAAAAGATGGTTGGTTATCTGAGCACCACATTGGGGGCATGCATTTGTCAAGGTATATCATCCTTTCTCCGGATAAATTCAGGTTCGAACAGCATGGAGCTTTTCCGCCACCAGCAAAAAATAGCCCAATTTGACCTTTTTGCCGTCCCGCCGCCGCAGCGGCCCGCCGTTCCCTCCCGTTGACGGACAGTGCCAAAGTTCTTCCACGGCTCCATTCTCCATGATGTAGCGGGCAACAAACTCTTTCAATAAGGCCGAACATTCTTCCCAGACAATTACGTTAAAACCGCTCTCCGCCAGCATTCCGGCCAATTCGTCCCGGGTCAGCGCCCCTGCCGTCCTTTCCGGCCGGTCCTGGGAAGCTGCCTGCTCCCGGATGTAAATGTCGGTAAGCGCTAATTTCCCGCCGGGAACAAGGACCCTGTTCATTTCATCTAAAACTTTGCCCGTATCCGGCATAACCGATAGGCTGCATTCCGCCAGAATTCCATTCACTGACGCCGCGGCAAACGGTAAATCTTCTCCCGCTGCCCGGACCAGATGCAAATCCGGCGACCGCTGCCGTCCCTGTTGCAGCAGCATAGCCGATGGGTCGACACCAATTGCATCCAGGCCGCCATGCTCGCGAAGATACTCCACGGTAACCCCGGTACCGCAGCCAATATCAACGACCCTGGCCCCGCGCGGAAAGGCGCAGCAATCAACCAAATGTCCGGTTAGCGCCAGCCCGCCGGGACGCATGACCCCTTCGGGCAGTTTCGTTAAACTTCGCCGTTCAAAAACGGTAAGACTGCTTGCCGCCGGATGAATATCACCGGTTTCCTGCTGCCGGCCCATCATTTATCCTCCAGAGCCGTTTCTACCTGCTGCATTTTACCGCGGGCTAATTCCTCGGGAATATAGACCAGCCCGCACTTCGCACACCGGAACAGTTCAACCGGAAATTTGCTGCCCAGATAAGACAGGGTGACTTTCCCCAGGGTCAATGGAATCTGGCATTTATTGCAAATCATATTTTCTTGCCGGCCTGCTTGTTGGCTCATCGGTCTCCCCCCGTCATTCTTCGATTTCCAGTCTGTGACAGTAGGCATTGTGGACTAAAAATCCGTCCTCCTGCGGTGAATACTCAACCCAATAGGTTACACCGGCCGGCTGCAGATAAGCAATAAAATGTCCGTTGCCGGTATTTTTCATTTTATTGCCCGTATCTTCCGCATAGCGGATCACTCCGGCCACATCCTCCGTCAGAATCATCCGCTCTTCCATTACGCGTCTTACGTTTTCCGGAATCGTTATCTTACTATCACTTTCCGCTTCCACGTCTTCACCCCAAACATCCCGCAGCAGGGACCGTTTAAGCCGGGCCCGGTTTTCCTGCCGCTCGGAATAGCCGGGCGGTTCCCGTTCCGCTAACTGTTCCCCGTCCGTCCCCAGAATCAGATCCAGCAGGTGATACACCCGTTTACCCTGACTGGCGAAATTATCCCGGCACATGGCGCAATAGGTCAGATAATCGGTGCCGCTTTCCTTAATGCGCCGGTTTATCACCTTACGGGCAACCTCTCTGTTGGCGTAAATCATTAAGCCGCCATAACCGCAGCATACCGTATTGTCCCGGTTCCGCGGCAGTTCCTCAATCTCCCAGCCCAGCTTGCTCACTATCTGCCGGACGCTATTGTGCAACCCGGTTTCATGCCGGGTTGTACAACTGTCATGAATTGCTACTTTTCGCGGTGAAACCGCGGCAGCCGCACTGTCCGGCAAGCCGGTCCGCTCCAACAGGGTCCATAACATCTCCACAGGCATAGCCGGCAAATTATGCTCAAACATACTGAAACAGGTTGGACAGGCGGTAATTACTTTGGGACTGCCTAATTCGCGCCACCGGCTTTCTATGTTTTGCAGCGTCTCCTGAAATAACTCTTCCTGGCCCGCCCAATTGGCCGGAGCACCGCAGCAGCCCAGCATCAGTCCCACGCCGCCTGCCGTCTTGGCGCACAAGTGTTCATAAATCTTCTTCACCGATTGCGGGGAAGATGCCGCCAGCTGGCAGCCGGGAAAAAATACGGTCTCACTGGACGTAAAACCCGGCTGATGCCGGTCTAAGACAAACCGGTCACTATTGCTGAACTGCATGTCCCGTATAGCAAAATCATGCACCGACGGCGGCATCTTTCCCCGTTTAACCATCATCTGCCGCGCTTCCCGGCAAATATCCCCCATATTCAAATTACCCGGACAAACCTGTTCGCAAAGTCCGCATAAAGAGCAGGTATTAATCATCTTATTAGCATGATGAACTCCCATTACTATCGATAAATTATTGTATACTTCCCGTACATACCGTTTCGGGTAAGAACCGTAATGGGCCAAATACTCACAGGCTTTCACGCACTCCATACATTCGCATTGCAAGCAGCGCTTTGCCTCCTCCAGAGCCTCCTCCCGGGTATAGCCTCTGCCGGGGTCCGTCATTCGCACTACCGGCGCCGGTTCAATGCCTTCGATATCGGTATAAAGGGATGTAGTAAAAGCGCCTTCTTTTCCCCGGTTCGCGGTAAGAGAGGCATTTTGCAGCAGCCGGTCAATGGATACGGCGGCCATTTTTCCGTCAGCCAGCGAAGCGGCCGGCGACCGGCAGTCTCCTCTCCGGCGGAGACTGCCTCCCGCAAATACCCGGGGATGGCTGGTGGCAAGGGTCAGCGGATCCATCGCAATTTCTCCGTCCGGCTTTGTCGCCAGCTCTAAATCCAGCGAATCCTTTTCCTTACTGCCAATACCCACATAAACGGCGTCAAACTCCTCGCATAAACTGTTAAACGATCGAAGGGAGCCCCCGCGATTGCCAATGGCCGCATTATAACGGATTTCAACAGGCAATTGCTCTAAAACAGCGAAATCACCGGCCATCAATTCCCGGGGCAGTTTGTCTGCCGGGATATCCCAAAGGCTTCCCCCCAACCGGTCTGTCGCTTCAAAAACCACCGTTTTGTATCCCTTGCAGCTAAGTTCGAAGGCGGCCGTTAAACCGCTCAAACCGCCGCCTACAATGGCCACGCTTTTATTTCTGGCCGGCAGGATTGTAATTTTGGGAACCGGTCCCTGATGCCGGTCAAAACAAACCTTTTCTAAAGCATTAATCGAAACCGGCTCATCAATCTCTTTCCGTTTACAGGACTGACGGCACGGCTGGTCGCACACCCGGCTGATAATCCCAGGAAAGGGAACCATCTTGCGAAACAGGACCATTGCCGCCGCATAATCTTCCCGGCGAATGGCGGCGATCATCCCCCGCGCATCCACATGAACCGGGCAGCCGGCACTGCAGCCGGGCGGATTTTCCTGGACACATCTTGCTTCCCGTTCCCGCAATTGTTTTTGTTCCATACTCTTCTCCCGTTTCTTTCCTATAATTGGGGCATTCCCCCTGAACAGGGAAACCTAAAACGGACGGAAAGCGGCAAAGCCTCCCGGTCCGTTTTAGGTTATGCGTTGTAAGACCCGGAATATACGGAAAAAACGTTACTTTTTCTTGGCCAGGGCATCCAAACCGGCCTTAATTTTCTCCGGTAAGGCGGGTATGGCGTAAATCCGTACGCCGCAGGCATTATAGATGGCATTCAAAATAGCCGGATGCGCCGCAGTGAGCGGTGCTTCCCCTACGCCGGCGGCACCATGCGGTCCATGCTCCCGCGGTGTAATGTGATAGATGATTTCCATATCATCGGGTATATCATAAATAAACGGCAGGCCGCAGGCGACCAAACTGGTGTGTTTCTTGAGGTCCTCAAAATCCTCGGTCAGAGCGAGACCGATCCCTTGCGCCAGCCCGCCGTAAATCTGGCCGTCGCAAACCGTTTTATTGGTAATTGTCCCGACATCGGCAACCGTTGTAAGTTTAACGACTTTGGCCTTGCCGTTTTTCATGTCCACTTCCACTTCCGGCATGAAAAGTTCATACATGTAAATCGCAAATGGCTTGCCCTGCCCGGTTACGGGGTCGCAATCGGTACACATGGAAGCCGTCCACTTGCCGTCATAGTGAAGCGGCAGCTTTTCGGCCACCATTTCATCATAGGTACGGTAGGTTCCGTCGGCCTTGCGCATGGCGTTTAAGAGCATCTCGCAGGCAACCCGGACCGCATTGCCGGTCATGACATTGGACCGGCTGCCGCCGGACGGGCCGCTGTTCGGCGTATACGCCGTGTCATTCATAATCAATTTGATCTGTTCCGGCCTAATGCCAAGGGGCCGCAGTGTTTCATGGGAAATAGCCAGAGTACCCATATCGGCGCCTTGCCCATGGTCCTGCCAGGAATTGCCGATAGTTACCCCTTCTTTCGTCAGTTCCGCCCACGCTTCCGATCCGTCCGGACCGTCAAGGCCGCAGCCGTAAATGCCGAGTGACAAACCGACGCCGCGTTTCTTCTCCGGCGTTGAGAGTTCCTGGCAGCGCTTTTTCGCCTCTTGCCAAAGAGGACGCAGCTTGTTGAGCATTTCTTCCAGGCAGAATACTTCCGGCACCTGTCCGGTAGGCGTTGTAGAGCCGGGACGGTAAATGTTTTTAAAGCGGAGTTCCAGCGGATCCATGCCGAGCTTTTCGGCCAATTCGTCCATGGCAATTTCGGAAGCCAGGAAAGCCTGCGGTGAACCGTAGCCGCGGAAAGCGGAACCCCAGGCATGATTGGTACACACGGTGCGGCCTTTGCCGCGAATGTTCGGGATATCATAGCCGGCGCCGGTAAACTGGGCCTGGCGCAAGGTAAGCAGGTCGCCAAATTCGGAATACGGACCATGATCGATGGCCCAGTCGGTTTCCATCGCCAGCAATTTTCCTGTCTTGTCGGCACCCAGCTTGCATTTGACAAAACCGGGCGAACGTTTGCCGGTATACGTTATATTCTGAAACATATTGAAATTAAGCGTCACCGGCTTGCCGGTCGCCATGCAGGCCACCCCCAGCAAAGCCTCGATGGTCGGGCTGAATTTATAGCCGAAGGTACCGCCGGTCGGATTCTGCACAATACGGCATTTTTCCGGCTCAACGCCAATTCCCGCGACGATCATGGCATGATGCAGATGAAGGCCAATACTTTTAGAATGGATTGTCAGCCGTCCCTCTTCATCAAAATAAGCGCTGCCGCAATCCGGTTCCAGCGGCAAGTGAGGCTGCCGGCTGGAATAGGTATCGACTTCGACCGTCACGATACCGTCCTTATCCATAATGGGCTTAGTATCTTCCCCTTTTACAATTCCCTGCTCAAAATAGACATTGGGCGTGCCGGGATGGATCTCCAGCGCATCCGGTGCCATGGCGGCCGGCGCGCTCATATAAGCCGGCAGCACTTCCAGGTCTACCTTAACCTTCTTAGCCGCCGCCCGGGCATGTTCTTCCGTATCGGCACACACAATCGCGATGGCGTCGCCGAACTGGAATACCTTCTCGTCGCACAGGATGGGACGGTCCCAGCCGTCCCCTTTATTGGTTGGGAAAGTAATCAGGCCGGTAATCCGGTTCTTGCCCTTTACATCTTTATGGGTAACAATTTTATAAACGCCGGGCATTGTTTCCGCTTCCGCCGTATCAATACCTAAAATATTCGCATGGGATACTTCCGCCTGCACCAGGGCCAGACGGAGGGTTCCCGGCGGCATCTGCAAAGCCATATCGGCGCCGTAGTCCCAGGTGCCGGTAACTTTTTGCAGCGCCGAAGGACGGTGATAAGTCGTTCCATAAATTTTATTGCCCACCGGAGTATACAGCAAATCCTCCTTGCGAATTTCACCCCGGATTACTTTGGCAGCCGCCATCACCGCGTCCACTATCGGTTTATAACCGGTGCAACGGCAGGCATTGCGGTTTTTCTGGAACCAATCGCGGATTTCTTCCCGGGTCGGATTCGGGTTGGTATCAAGCAACACTTTGGAAGACAGGATAAAGCCGGGGCTGCAGAAACCGCATTGCGCACAGCCGTAAGCCATCCAGGCAACTTGAAGGGGATGGAGATTTTCCGGTGTGCCGATCCCTTCAATGGTGGTAATTTTCGCTTCATCCGCTACCCGCTTCATCTTGACGATACAAGAACGGACAACTTTCCCGTCCATAATAATGGAGCAGGTACCGCACTGGCCCTGGTTACAGCCGACTTTGCAGCCTGTCAGCAGCAGTTGTTCCCTCAGTACGCTTGCCAGACTGGACTCGGGATCAACAACCAGAGTTCTCGGCAATCCATTGATGATCAAGACTTTCTTTTGCATGTTTTTCTCTCCTTCTTTTTATTTATCCGTTCCCTTGGAGGATCTGCTAATTGACTTTTCACCCGCCTTTCCGCTTAATTTATCAATACCAAAATGCAAAGGATAATTTTTTAACTTCCTTTGCCGAAAGAACAATTGGGATAACGGCAGGGATCACATACACCGCAAAGTCCGCCGTGAGCCAGGCGGATAATATCCTGGCGGCCGACTTCCTCACCGGCCAGAATCCGGGGGGCAATCAGGTCAAAAACGGTTGTTTTGTGATACATTACGCAGCCGGGCAATCCCAGCACCGGAATATCCCCGATGTAAGCCAGCATAAACATGGATCCCGGCAGTACCGGCGCCCCGTAGACCACAACATGCCCGCCGGCCGCCCTGATTCCCGCCGGGGTAACATCATCCGGGTCAACGGACATTCCCCCGGTGGTTATGATCATCCCGGCCCCTTCCCCGATTAAAGTCCGGATCGCGCCGGCAATCATGTCAACCTGGTCGTCAACCAGAATTTGCCGCAAAACCCGGCTGCCTAATCCTGTTATTTTTTCCTGCATAACCGGACCAAACCGGTCCGGGATGCGACCGTGATAAACCTCGCTGCCGGTAGTAACGACACCAATTTTCAACGTTTTTAGCGGTTTAATTTCGATTACGGGAAAATTGGCCCGGCCGATTTTTTCCACGCTGCGTATTCTGTCGGCGTCAATTACCAGCGGAACAACCCGGCAGGCGGCAACTACCCGGCCGGCATTCACCAGTTGATTGGAATGGATGGTAGCCAGTACCACCTCATTAACCCCGTTAATTTTTTCCAGGGCGCCCGTATTGATTTTTAACAGGCCGGTCCGCTCCGCTTTCAACTCCACTTTGCCTTCCGACGGTTCCGTCCGGATTATACCGGAGCCGGCGGCGGCCCCGGCAATACGCAGCGCCGCTTCATTCTCATGCAGGGTATTTTCATTAACCTCCCAGACATAAAGATGTTCCTTGCCTAAATTTAGCAATTTGGCTATGTCTTCCCGCCTTACGATGTGGCCTTTTTTGAAGGCCCTGCCCTTTACCTTGCCGGGAACAATCTCCGTAATATCATGGCAAAGCACCATTCCTTCCGCTTCGTACACCGGCACGACTTTCATGCGCTCACTCCTTAGCCAGATAAATTAAAAAAAGCAAAACGCCGAAAAAAGAACACAGCGCTTTGCTCCCCCACACCATCCTTGGTAATGCACTGTATTCCTTTTTCTCCCACGGACCGGACACTTTGCCGGGCCGCGGCTGATCCAGCCTGCCGTAATGAATCCGGACGCCGGAACTATATTTCAACATTAATATTTGCAATTCCCGTGCCAAGTAATCCACTAAAATAAACCGCCCTTGTCTCCCTGCGGAACAAGTACCAAATTTTCAATATTTACTGATAAATCATGATCGAATGCCCGTTGGCAAGTGTAAAAAAAGTGTAACCTAAGTGTTTACTTTAGGTTACACTTAGGTTACACTCCCGTAACGTAATCTTTATAATATAAACTTATTCTTTTACAATCACGGATACACCGTCGGGGATGACCGTAAAGGCAGCATCTTCACCAACAATGCCTTTCGCCATGGTTATGGCCTCCGGCAGGGTTCGCGCCGCTTTCATATGCATGTTCTCAATGATTTTATGGTCACATTGATCGGTCACAACGATGACACTTGCTTTTAACTGTACCCGGGCCAGTATTTCCGCTTCCCACTGGTCCGCAATGGTATTGCAGGCTTCAATTTGCATAATCTTATCCATAACTTCCCGCGCCCCGCCGGGAGCATCGGTGAACCATTTATAGAAATCCTCGCCGCCGTGCCCGTCGTTGCAGGCGCTGCAAATAATGATCACACCGCCGGGCTTAACGGTAGCCTCGGCAGCGGACATGCCTTTTACGGATTGATACAGATTCTGGTCAAGGGGATAGCCGCCGTTGGAAGTAATCACAATGTCGGCCGGTACTGCCGGCACAGCGGCCAGGTCCCCGACAAATGCACAGCCTGCGGCATGAGCCTCGGCCATATCGCCGGCAAAGGCCTTGATAATCTTCTTTTCCGCATTGATGACCACATTTAAAATAAATGCCAGCTTGGCCTGCCTAGCGGCATACATCATATCGATATGCAGGGGATTGCCGTCGAGTATGCCGGCACGGGCTTTGTCGCTAGCAATGAACTGGGCGCAATGATTGGCCAGCACGGTAACTTCACTGACGACTCCCGGCAGAACACTTTTGCGGCCGCCGGAAAAGCCGGCAAAGAAATGCGGTTCGATGAAACCTTCCGCTACCAGCAGGTCGGCCTCCATAACCAGTTTGTTAATGACAAGATTACCGCCGGACGGCAGCGTACCGACATTCACCATATTGGCCGCATCCCGGCAATCGTGGATAACAATTTTTTCTTCGTTGACAATTTTCTCACCAAATTTATGAATCAGTTCTTCCGTCGTACTGGCGCGATGAAAACCCGTCGCAATCAGAAAAGTGATATCGGCATTGGGGTTGCCGGCCCGGATTTCCTCCAGCATCAGCGGGGAAATAATTTTGCTGGGCACCGGCCGGGTATGATCGCTGGTAATAATGACAATTTTATTTTTCCCTTTAGCCAGGTCGCGCAGGCGCCGTGAACCGACGGGCTGCTCCAGGGCCTGTTGGACGATAGCGCCTTCTCCTGCCGAAGCCTTATAGTTATGCGCCTTCGAGTGCAATACGGCCAATAATTTATCATCCGGAATGGCGGCCTCCATATACGTCTTGGCGTAAGGAATTCTTATTGTGGCCATGTTTTATCCTCCCTTTTACAGACATATTGTGATTTATCTACGGAGCTCGTTTCCATCTGCGTCTTTGCGAGATGTCCCCTGCACCTTAACTGATGCAGCAACAAGAATGAAATTTGCGTAAGATTGCTTCACTTCGTTCGCAATGACAATCTATGAACTGTCATCGCGAGCGCAACGAAGTGGAGCGCGGCGATCCCGTTTTTTCGGAGTAATCCGGAAGGCAAAGACCGCGGCCCGGTTGGACAGCGGTCTTGTCTTTTTTTGCTACAGGAAAAGACGGGTAGCGTTTACAAAATAGACCCACAAGCCCAATATTAATGTATAGCCGATACAATAGACGATCATTGTCCGGAAAATATTACCTTCGGCACCGGTTTGTCCGGTAGCGGAACAAGCGACGGCAATACTCTGCGGCGAAATCATCTTGCCGGCTGTCGCACCGGCCGTATTGGCAGCGGTAATCCAAGTCGGATCGGCGCCAATCTGAATAGCGGTCTGCTTCTGCAGTGCCCCGAATAATACATTTGAACTGGTATCACTCCCGGTAAGGAAGGTCCCCATGGCTCCAATAATCGGCGCAATCACCGGGTAAAAACCGCCGGTAGCCATGGCCAGCGCCACGGCAATGGCCGAAACCATGCCGGAATACATCATTACCAGGGCCATCGCCACAATGGTCACCACGGTAAGCGTTGTCTTTTGCAGTTGCCCGGCTGTTTTAGCAACCGTAGTGGTAAAATCACTCAGGGAAGCTCCCTGCACCAGACCGCCGAGAACCGCTCCGAGCATAATCAGCGTCCCCGGTGTCAGAATCCAGGGCAGAACCATCGGCGTACCGCCGGGGCCATTATAAATGCGGAAGGAACTTTTTATTGCACCCAGCACGTTAGCGAGAGCGGGGAATATCGCATGATTGGAGCCGATAATAAAAACTCCCAGAAAGATATACGGTGCCCAGGCAACGAGTTGTTCACCCGTTGAGGTATGATATTCCACCGTCTTTTTAGCAGCCAGGTTTTCACCCGGGAAATGCCATTCTTTAACCGGCGGTGAGATCTTAGCCCAAATTGCAACGCCAATCATCGAACACAGGGAACCGGCGACCGCAACCAGCTCCGGTCCCATAAAAGCGCCAATTAACAGCTGCGGTATCGCAAAACTTAATCCAGCGACGATCGCTGTCCCAATAACCCCTTTGAGCTGGGAAAGGCTTCTGGTCATAACCCAAATCAGGGCCAGCGGGAGAACAAGAACAAACGGCGTCAACTGGATCACTGCGTCTAGGGTCAGGCGCATCAGGTTAACATCAGCGATTTTGGCCAGGGTAATAACCGGAATCCCGACCGCGCCGAAGGCTACCGGCACCGTATTGGCCAATAAACAAAGAACGGACGCAAAAAAGGGATCAAAATCCAGACTGATTAAAATCGCAGTTGGAATTGCCACAGCGGTGCCGAAACCGGCCGCCGCTTCAAGAAAGCCGCCAAATCCCCAGGCAATAAGGAGTACCTGTACCCGGCGGTCATTGGAAATACTGGCCATGAATCCCTTAATTTTTTCCATGGCCCCGGTTTTTAATGTTATATTGTACGTGAAAATTGCAGCAAAAATAACCCACATGATCGGCCAAATCGCCATCACGGCACCATTGGCAGCTCCTTCAAGAGCCAGCACCGGCGGCATTTTCCAACCCAGTATGGCAACTGCCAGAGCAACCAATAACGCGATAAAACAGCTCTTATGCGCCGGCCATCGCCAAACTCCCAGACTGAGAAATAACCAACCTAAAGGAATAAACGCAAGCAAAGCCGAAAGTCCGATTCCATACGGATGCGCTACGACATGCCACATAGTTACGTACACCCCTCTTTTCATTCTATGAACGATTTAACAAATTCCATGTGTTCTTCCATCATCCGGCGCGCTCCCGGGGCATCGTGGCCGCAAATTGCCTGATAAATCCGCTGATGCTGCTCCAGCAGCCGGTTTATATTCTCCGGTTCCCGGCTGATACTCAGGCGCATCATCCGAATATGCCGTTCCAGGACATCGGATATGGCCACGAATAAATGATATAACAAAATATTGCCGCTTGCCTTGGCTACGGCAAAATGAAAATCCCGGTCCACTTCCCCGCTGAATACCTGGTCCATCGTGTTCTGCTCAAAATCCCGGATACACCGCGTCATCTCCGCCAGTTCCTCCGGCCGGGCATTTTGCGCCGCTAAATAAGAGCACTCCGCCTCCAGCATTTTCCGCACCCCGATCAACTGGGGCTGCACGTTTTCTTCCAGCATGAATAACATCGACAGCGGTTCCATAATATTGTGCTTCAGCGGGTCCGAACACACGAAGATGCCGTCGCCGTGGCGGCTCTCCACAATGCCGATGATTTCCAATGCGCTCACCGCCTCCCGGATCGCTGTCCGGCTTACTCCCAACAGCGCCGAGAGCTCCCGCTCCGTCGGCAATTTGTCCCCTTTTTTCAGGCGGCCTTCATAAATCATTTGTTTTACCTGCTGGATGACACACTGGTACAACTTCTTCGGCTTAATTGACACAAAATTCACTGGTTAACTCTCCTCATCAGCCATCCCTTGTGTGCCCTGCCACCCTGCAGGCAATTCCGCCTGCTTCTTTAGTCCACGGCGATTACTTTACCGGGATTCATAATCAGGTTCGGGTCCAGCGCCTTTTTAATCGCTTTCATCATATCCAGTTCCACCGGATTGGCATATTTATCC